>NZ_CP022463.1:1336816-1924138 GCF_002224485.1 Sinomonas sp. R1AF57 | reverse complement strand
GCGGGGGTGCGGGTAGGAGGAGAGGGCGTGGCCCTCGCGGGACTTCTCCTGGCGGAAGCCGTCGAGGTCCTCCTCGGACAGGCGCCCCTCCATGAAGGCCCGGGCGTACATGCCGGGGGAGGCGTGCCCCTGGAAGAAGACCTGGTCGCCGCCGCCGGGGTGGTCCTTGCCCCGGAAGAAGTGGTTGAACCCGACCTCGTAGAGGGTCGCCGCGCCCGCATAGGTGGAGATGTGCCCGCCCACGCCGATGCCGGGACGCTGCGCCCGGTGCACCATGATCGCGGCGTTCCACCGCATGTAGGCGCGGTAGCGGCGCTCGAACTCCTCATTGCCGGGGAACTCGGGCTCCTGGTCCGCGGGAATCGTGTTGACGAAGTCCGTCGTGGTGACCATCGGCACACCCACGCTCTGGGACCCGGCACGCTGCAGGAGGCTGCGCATGATGTACTGCGCCCGCGCGGTGCCGCGCTCCTCGATGAGCGAATCGAGCGATTCGATCCACTCCGCCGTCTCGTCGGGGTCTCGGTCGGGCAGCTGATTCGTCAGGCCGCTGAGGATGTGCGAGGTCTCTTCTCCTACAGACACGTCCAAACCTCTCTTCGAGCCCGGAGACCGGAGCTGGTGGCAGCCGGGCGGCGGGCGGTGTCGTCGCTGTGCCCCGTGCGTTCGGGGCGTTGGTGCTCGAGTGCTGCTGGGGCCGGGGTCATCCAGGCCGTGCCACACCCACGGGCCACTCTAGTCGCGGTGCGGTGGCGATGCGTAGCGGGCGCCGCCGCCCCCGGCTGTATTGCGATTGCCGTGCTCCAGCGTCCCCGCGGGCCCGACGGCGCCCGCAGCGGCGGCCTCTTGGGCGGTGCGCGCTTGAAGCGGCGGGGCAAACGGTGTTGGCTTGTACATACGGTGGAGGTGTCCCGGGCCGGTCAGGTTGCGCCCGGGGTTCCTGCGCCGAGGTCCCGCCGCGGGCGAGGGCCAGGAAGACATGAAGAAGGAGGAGGACGACGTGGGCGAGACGGACACCGCCGCAGACAGCAATGTGGCGGCGCGATTGGGTTTCAAAGACGGGGACCTGATCCAGGAGTTCGGCTACGACGAGGACGTTGACTTCGGCCTGCGTGAGGCGATCGAGGAGGCAACCGGCTCGGACCTCCTCGACGAGGACGACCACGACGTGGTCGACGGTGTCATCGTGTGGTGGCGGGAGGACGACGGCGATCTCGTCGACATGCTCATGGACGCCCAGACCACTCTCGAGGAATCCGGCGTCGTCTGGCTTCTCATCCCGAAGCAGGGACGTGATGGCCATGTGCGCCCGGTCGAGGTCCAGGAGGCTGCGCCGACGGCCGGCCTGCACTCGACCTCGTCGGTGGGCGTGTCGAAGGACTGGAGCGCGACGCGCCTGGTCAGGAAGAAGCAGTGACGGCGCTGCCGTCCATGCCGGGTCCCCAGATCGGCGAGAGCGCTCCGGACTTCGAGCTCCCCAATCAGTTCGGCGAGCCCGTCCACCTGGAATCCCTGCGGGGGCGTCCCGTGGTCGTGGTGTTCTTCCCCTTCGCCTTTTCCGGCATCTGCACCGGGGAACTCGGTGAGCTGCGCGACAACAGGGAGATCTTCGCCGCGGCGGGGGCGCAAGTCCTCGCCGTTTCCGTGGACAGCAAGTTCACGCAGCGGGCCTACGCCCAGGCGGAGGGATACGATTTCCCGCTTCTGGCAGACTTCTGGCCCCATGGGGCCGTGGCCCGCCGCTTCGGCGTCTTCGACGAGAGGGACGGCATGGCCCTGCGGGGCACCTTCATCCTCGACGCCGACGGGGTGGTTCGCTACCGGGTGGTCAATCCGCGCGGGAAGGCCCGCGACCTCGACGGCTACCGCTCGGCACTCGCCGCGATCTCGGGCTGACGCGGATCCCGCTGACGCGCGGTGGCGGAGACGGACGTTTTCCGGCCCCCGATCTGCTGCGGTACAGTGGTGCCCCGGCGCGCCCGATGGCGTCGCCGTCGTCAGGGTCTTTAGCTCAGCTGGTAGAGCGCCACGCTTACACCGTGGATGTCATCGGTTCGATCCCGGTAGGACCCACAACCACGTCCTCTGAGGTCCGCGCCTTTCGGCGCGGCGGGATGCTCCGCGCATGGAAGAAGCCTCCCGCCGCGGCCATTGGGGGGTTCGCCGCGACGGGAGGCTCTGACACGAGCATACGGTCAAGAACGCCAAAGTCCAAACACTCGTGATGAAAATCTTCCTGCCCGTCCCTTCGTGGCGACGGCAACTGTGGCAAACGTGTGCCAAAAGTGAGGCGCGCCGAAATAAGATGTCAAACAGTGATCCCCGGAAAGGGCGTCAACTAGCCTTGGATGCGGAATCCCACGAAGAGACGGAGAGTACATGTCTGCACAGATCGGCGTCACCGGCCTTGCGGTGATGGGCGCGAACCTTGCCCGTAACCTCGCGCGCAACGGGTACACCGTGGCGCTCCACAACCGGTCCGTCGAGAAGACGGATGCCCTGCTCGCCAAGCACGGCGACGAGGGCGACTTCGTGCGCACGGAGACCCTCCAGGAGCTCGTCGACTCGCTCGAGAAGCCGCGTCGCGTGCTGATCATGGTCAAGGCCGGTGCGCCGGTCGACGCCGTCGTGGACCAGCTCGTCCCGCTCCTTGAGGAGGGCGACATTGTCATCGACGCGGGCAACTCGCACTTCGCCGACACGCGCCGTCGCGAGGCTGCCCTGGCCGAGAAGGGCCTCCACTTCGTGGGTGTCGGTGTTTCCGGAGGCGAGGAGGGCGCGCTCAACGGCCCGTCCATCATGCCGGGCGGCTCCAAGAAGTCCTACGAGGCCCTCGGCCCCATGCTCGAGAAGATCTCGGCGAAGGCCGACGGCGAGCCGTGCTGCGCGTGGGTCGGCACGGACGGTGCTGGCCACTTCGTCAAGATGGTCCACAACGGCATCGAGTACGCGGACATGCAGGTCATCGGCGAGGCCTACGACCTGCTGCGCAGCGCGGCAGGCCTCGAGCCCGCCGAGCAGTCGGAGATCTTCGAGGAGTGGAACAAGGGCGAGCTGTCCTCCTTCCTGATCGAGATCACTGCCGAGGTCCTCGCGCACGTCGACGCGAAGACGGGCAAGCCGTTCGTCGACGTCGTCGTCGACGCCGCCGGCCAGAAGGGCACCGGCCGCTGGACCGTGCAGTCGGCCCTTGACCTCGGCTCCCCGGTCTCCGGCATCGCCGAATCCGTGTTCGCCCGCGGAATCTCGTCCCAGGCTGAGCAGCGGGCCATCGCCCAGGAGACGCTCGCCGGCCACGAGGCCAGCGTCGAGGTTCCGGACGGGTTCGTCGAGGACGTCCGCCAGGCGCTCTACGCCTCCAAGCTCGTCTCCTACGCCCAGGGCCTGGACATGCTCGGCAGCGCCGCGAAGGAATACGGCTGGGATCTCAGGCTCGACGAGATCGCCTCGCTCTGGCGTGCCGGCTGCATCATCCGCGCCGCTCTCCTGAAGGACATCACGGCCGCCTACAAGGGGGACAGCAAGCCTGCCAACCTGCTGTTCGCCCCGGCCTTCGCCGAGTCCATCGCCGCGGCCGTCCCCGCCTGGCGCCGCGTGGTGTCCACCGCGGTCCAGCTCGGCATCCCCGTGCCGGTCTTCTCGTCCTCGCTCGCGTACTACGACGCCCTCCGCCGCAAGCGCCTCCCCGCTGCCGTCATCCAGGGCCAGCGCGACCTCTTCGGCGCCCACACGTACCAGCGCGTGGACACCGAGGGGACATTCCACACCCTCTGGGGTGAGGACCGCTCGGAGATCTCGGCAGTCGACACCCACTGAACCAGCGCACACACCCGAAGGGCGCCCCTGCCGCTGGCAGGGGCGCCCTTCTCGCTGCTGCACCCGCAGCGCACGACGGCGCCGCCCGCCTAGGGTGGCGGGGGCGCCGTCGTACGCACTCCGGGACTGAGCGGCCAGGCCGGGAGGCGGCCAGACCGTGCTGCTCAGATGTAGTAGTACTCCGCGGGGTCCACGGCCGGCGTGGTCTCCTTGGCGGCGTCGCGGTGGCGCCACGTGGCCGGCACGCCTGTCACGATCGAGTTCGGCGGAGCGTCCTTGACCACCACGGCGTTGGCGCCCACGGCGCTTCCGGCGCCGATGGTGATCGGGCCGAGCACCTTCGCCCCGGCGCCGATCGTCACGCCGTCGCCGATGGTGGGGTGCCGCTTGACCTTGGCGAGGGACCGGCCGCCGAGGGTCACTCCGTGGTAGAGGAACACATCGTCGCCGATCTCCGCCGTCTCGCCGATCACGACGCCCATCCCGTGGTCGATGAAGAACCGTCGCCCGATCGTCGCCCCGGGGTGGATCTCGATGCCGGTGAGGAATCTCCCGGCCTGGGAGATGAGGCGCGCGGCGAAGCGCAGGTCCTCGCGCTGCCACATGGCGTGCGTGAGGCGGTGGATCCAGATCGCATGCAGGCCGGAGTACGCGAGGAAGTTCTCGACGTTGCCCCGGGCCGCGGGGTCATGCGCTGCTGCCGCCGCCAGGTCCTCCCGGAGCCGTGCAACGGTGCGTTTGATCAGAGACACAGATTTCCTTCTGCCGTGGCCGGAGCCAGCGCTCCTAGCCCCGGATGTCGTCGTACAGGACCGTGGAGATGTACCGCTCGCCGAAGTCGCACACGACGGCGACAATGAGCTTGCCCTTGTTCTCCGGCCGCTTCGCGAGTTCGAGCGCTCCCCAGACGATCGCTCCAGAGGAGATGCCGCCGAGGATGCCCTCCTGGGCGGCCAGCGCGCGGGCGGTGGACACCGAGTCCTCGAGGGTGGCGTCGAGCACCTCATCGTACACGTTGGTGTCGAGGATCTCGGGCACGAAGTTCGCGCCGAGGCCCTGGATCTTGTGTGGACCCGCGGGGCCGCCGTTGAGGATCGCGGAGTCCTTGGGCTCGACGGCGACGATCTGCACGCCCGGCTTGCGCTCCTTGAGGACCTGGCCGACGCCGGTGATGGTGCCGCCGGTGCCGATGCCGCTGACGAAGATGTCCACTTCTCCGTCCGTGTCCTTCCAGATCTCCTCCGCAGTCGTGGCACGGTGGACGGCGGGGTTGGCCGGGTTGGCGAACTGCTGGGCCCAGATGGAGTTCTCGGTGTTCGCCACGATCTCCTGGGCCTTCTCGACAGCTCCGCGCATGCCGTCCGAGCCTGGCGTGAGGACGATCTCGGCCCCGTAGGCCCGCAGGAGGACTCGGCGCTCGGTCGACATGGTCTCCGGCATCGTCAGGATGACCTTGTAGCCCCGGGCGGCCCCGACGAGGGCCAGCGCGATGCCCGTGTTCCCGGAGGTGCCTTCCACGATCGTGCCGCCCGGCTTGAGTGCGCCGGCCTTCTCGGCGGCCTCGACGATCGCGACGCCGATGCGGTCCTTGACGCTGTTGGCGGGGTTGTAGAACTCGAGCTTGACGGCGACCTGGGCCTCAAGGCCCTCCGTCAGCCGGTTCAGGCGGACCAGCGGGGTGTTGCCGACCAGCTGCGTGACGTCGTCATAGATGCGTGCCATGAGTCCTTTGCTTCCTGATGAATGTGGGCGTGGCAAGGAGGCCGGGGGGCCCGACTGCGGCTTCAGCCTAGTCAGCCGCCTCCGGGCCCGGCTAGGCAATGAGCCATGCCGAGTAATATTTGCGGGCCTTGGCGAGCTTGGGATTGATGATCACGTGGCAGTAACCGGCATCCGGGTTCTTCGCGTAGTAGTCCTGGTGGAACTCCTCCGCAGGGTAGAAGGTGCTCGCACGGGTCACCTCGGTGACGATCGGCGCGTTCCAGAGCTCCTGGTTACGCTCGATCGCCGTCTCGAAGAGCGCCCGTTCCTCTTCGGTCAGGTAGAACATCGACGAGCGGTACTGCGTCCCCACGTCGTAGCCCTGGCGGTTGAGTGTGGTGGGATCGTGGAGCGCGAAGAACATGTCGAGGACGACGTCCTGCGGGATCACCTCCTCGTCGAAGGTCACCGCGACGACCTCGGCGTGCCCCGTCATGCCGCTGCAGACGCTGTAGTAGTCCGGATCGGGGAAGTGGCCCCCGATGTAGCCGGAGACGACGGAGCTGACACCCTTGGTCTTCTGGTAGACCGCATCGAGGCACCAGAAGCAGCCTCCGCCCAGAATGAAGGTCTTCATGCTGCCTACAATGTCCGCAGCCCGCGGAAGATTCCCGAGAGAGGACCGCCCCTCGTGTCAGAGCAGACCGGCCCAGCCCCGCAGACCGAGAAGGACCCGTCAGCAATGCAGGACGAGGAGGCCCGAGAGAGCCATCGGAATGCGCCCGAGGGGGCGTCCGGGCCCTCTCTGGCCGACGTGCTCGTGGCCGTCGAGGAACTGTGGCCCGAGTCTCTCTCGGAGGAGTGGGACGCCGTCGGCCTCGTCACGGGTCGCCCGTCCCAGCCCGTGCGAAGGATCCTGTTCTCGGTCGATCCCGTGCTCGAGGTGATCGAAGAGGCCGCGGCCTGGGAGGCGGACCTCGTCATCGCCCACCACCCCCTCCTGCTGCGCGGGGTCACGAGCGTCGCCGCGAACACCCCCAAGGGACGCGCCGTCCACCGCCTCATCGAGTCGGGCATCGCGCTGCTGACGGTGCACACCAACGGCGACTCGGCCGTCGGCGGAGTCTCGGACGTGCTCGCCGACGCCCTCGGGCTCGACCCGGTCGAACCCCTCACCAAGGCCGCGAACGGCCTCCCCGAAGAAGGGATCGGGCGGGTCGGGGACCTCCCGGAGATCACGAGCCTGGGCGACCTCGCCGGACGGCTCTTCGGCGTCCTGCCAGCGGTGGCGGGGGGTGTGCGGGTCTCGGGAGACCGCGACGGCCTCGTGCGCCGCGTGGCGGTCTGCGGCGGCGCTGGAGACAGCCTGTTCGACGCGGTGCGCGAGTCAGGGGCGGACGTCTACGTCACCGCCGACCTGCGCCATCATCCGGCTTCCGAGGCCCGCGAGTCGTCCGCGGACGGACGCCCCTATCTCGTGGACGTCAGCCACTTCGCGAGCGAGTGGCTGTGGCTCCCCGCTGCGGCGGCCGCGCTCGACAACGTGCTCAAGGACCAGGGCCACACCGTGGACATCCGAGTCTCCACCATCAACACCGACCCGTGGGACTTCATCCTGACCCCGAGCGAAGGATAGAGTCGCAGGCCACACAGGCGCTGCGCGGCAGCGCCGTCGAGAGCGCTCCGGCGCGACCGAGGAGGAAGACGATGCCCAAGGCTCCCGCCGCCGAACAGCTCAGGCTCTTGGACCTGGCCGCCCTCGACGCGAAGCTCCATTCCCTGGACGTGCGCCGCCGCGCCCTCGAGGCCGATCCCCGCCTCGGGCCGGCGAAGACGGCCCTTGAGCAGGCTGCGGAGGCGGCGCGGTCAGCGGATGCCCTCGTGGCCGGCGCCGAGGCAGAGCTCGCTGCCGTCGAGGCGAAGGTCGCGGAGGTGTCCACCAGGATCGCCCGCGACGAGTCGCGCCTATACGCGGGCGGCCTCTCGAAGGACCTCGAGGCCCTCCGGAAGGACATCGCCGGCCTCAGCGCGCGGCAGAGCGACCTCGAGGACACCGAGCTCGAGGTTCTGGAGAAGCTCGACGAACTCCGCGCGGCCCAGGGCGAAGCTGCGGAGGCCCTCGGGCATGCGCAGGCGTCAAGCCAGGACCTGCGGGACGAGCTCGACGAGCAGCTCGGAGCCATCGCCCGGGAGCGCTCCGCAGTGGCACAGCAGCGCTCGGACTTCGCCCGCGGGATCGACGCCGGGCTCCTGGACGTCTACGAGAAGACCCTCGCCAAGCGCGGCGTGGGCGCGGCCAGGCTGTTCCACGGGACGTCCGAGGGCTCGGGCATGGCACTGAGCCCCGGGGACCTGGCCGCCATCCGCTCCGCAGCAGAAGACGAGATCGTCTTCTGCCCGGACTCGGGGTGCATCCTCGTCCGCTCGCCGGAGTGGAGCTAGGGCGGAAGGATCAGTCCCGCAGGATGAGGGCGAGGGAGCTCGGCTTCCGCGCGGTCGCCGTCACAAGCTCGGCCTCCCAGCCTTCGCGGGCGACGGCGAGCAGCGCCTCGGGCGTGGCCGGCGCGGTCCCGCGGCGCCTGAGCAGGTGGCGGACGAACTCCCCCCGATGGTGCTTGGCGAAATGGCTCACCACGCTGCGCTTCCCATCGCGCTCGCGGAAGACATCCACGCTCACCGTTGACGCCGGTGGGGGAGCGTAGGCCGCGGCGTAGGTGCTCGACCGGCAGTCGACGACAAGCCCGTCCGCCGCCCGAGCGGCAAGCGCCTCTGCAAGCCGCGGCTTCCAGAACGCGGCGAGGCGGCCCAGCCCCGGCAGTGCGGTAGACATCGACAGCCGGTACGCGGGAACGGCGTCGGCGAAGCCCACCGCCCCCCACAGGGCCGACACGACGACGATCCACTCGTCGGCGCGGCGACGCTGGGCTGGGGTGAGGGAGCGGTACCCCAAGGCCTCGTACAGGACCCCGGAGTACACGAGGTGCGCCGGCGCCGCCGGTTCGGTCAGGAGCCGGAGGTTCCGCTCGACGTCGTGCGCGAGCGAGGCGCCCACGCCGAGGGCTTCGAGCGCGTCGTCGCGGCCGCTCACCTCCGTGAGTGCCTCGATGACCTCCTTCCGCGCCACCTCGAGCGCGGGGAAGCTCAGCGCGGAGAGGTCGACGGCGGGACCCGGCGGCGCGGGCGTCTTGCCCTCGGAGGGCGGAAGGAGGATGAGCACCCGCCGAATCCTACCGTCGCTGCCGTCAGGGGCAGGCCAGTGCAGCTAGACTTGACGGTCGAGGACAGGTCGGCCGGGCGACCGCGGGGCGGCTCCATCGGGGCCGCCGCGAGGAAAGTCCGGGCTCCACAGGGCAGGGTGGTGGGTAACGCCCACTCGGGGCAACCCGCAGGCCAGTGCCACAGAAAGCAGACCGCCACCGTCGCCGTGCCGCAGGCGCAGCGACGGCGGTAAGGGTGAAACGGTGGTGTAAGAGACCACCAGCTCCCCGGGTGACCGGGGAGGCTCGGTAAACCCCACCCGGAGCAAGGCCAGACAGGGCGCGTGACCAGGGCTGCCCGCCCGAGCGCCCGGGTAGGCCGCTCGAGGCCGCCGGCAACGGCGGTCCTAGATGGATGGTCGCCTCCCGCGCCAGGGCAACCCGGCGCGGAGACAGAACCCGGCTCACAGGCCGGCCTGTCCTCACCCTCACAGGATCCTGACTCTCAAGGACCCTGAAGCCCCGAAAACGAGAGCCTGTGAGTGACTTCACAGGCGCCCGGGCGGCGCCCCCCGATCCCCCCACGTACACTGGAAAGCGAACGTAGAAGTTCTCGAGCCGGGCTCTGCGATCGCAGGCCCGGCTCTTCCATGACCTCGGGCCACCCTGCCCGGGGGCATGCGCACGAGGGAGTGCGCGAACAGAGAAAGGCACCTTGTGAGCACAACGACGGAATCCGCACTCGGCACCTGGATCGGACGCGAAGCGGCCGCTGAGGAGATGATCCCGATCATCGGCCGCCTCTACCGCCAGAACAACGTGGTCACCTCGGTCCACGGCCGGAGCCTCATCAACCAGTCCGTGGTCGGCCTGCTCAAGGCGCACCGCTGGGCCCGCCAGATCGACAGCGAGGAACTCAGCCTCGAGGAGACGCTGCCCATCCTCAGGGCGCTCGACTCCCTGGAGCTGGGTGCCGCCTCGATCGACCTCGCCCGCCTCAACGAGAAGTTCCGCGCCGAGGGCCAGACCCTTGGGCTCGAGGAGTTCCTCCGCGCTGAACTCGCCGAGATCGTCGGCAAGCGCGGCGCCGACCCGCGCACCAGCACCGACGTCGTGCTCTACGGCTTCGGCCGCATCGGCCGCCTCGTGGCCCGTATCCTCATCGAGCACGCCGGCGGCGGCCACGGCCTCCGCCTCCGGGCCATCGTGGTCCGCAAGGGTTCCGACAAGGACCTCGTCAAGCGTGCGAGCCTCCTGCGCCGCGACTCGGTGCACGGTGCCTTCGAGGGCACGATCACGGTCGACGAGGAGAACAACACCATCCTCGCCAACGGCACGCTCATCCAGGTCATCTACTCGGACAGCCCCGCCTCGGTGGACTACACCCAGTACGGCATCGACAACGCCATCGTCGTGGACAACACCGGCCGGTGGCGTGACGAGGAGGGCCTGTCCCAGCACCTGCAGAGCAAGGGCGTGGCCCGGGTGCTCCTCACTGCGCCGGGCAAGGGCTCGCTGCCGAACATCGTCCACGGCATCAACCACGGTGCGATCTCGGCCGAGGACAAGATCGTCACCGCGGCCTCCTGCACCACGAACGCGATCACCCCGGTGCTCAAGGCCGTCAACGACAAGTACGGTGTCGTGCACGGCCACGTCGAGACGGTCCACTCGTTCACGAACGACCAGAACCTCATCGACAACTTCCACAAGGGCAACCGCCGCGGCCGTGCCGCCGGCCTCAACATGGTGATCACCGAGACCGGCGCTGCGAAGGCCGTCGCGAAGGCGCTCCCCGAGCTTGCCGGCAAGCTCACGGGCAACGCGATCCGCGTCCCCACCCCGGATGTGTCGATGGCCGTGCTCAACCTCAACCTCGAGCACGAGGCGACCAAGGACGAGGTCAACGCCTACCTCCGCGAGATGTCCCTGCACTCGGACCTGCGCAAGCAGATCGACTACATCGACTCGCCCGAGGTCGTCTCCACCGACTTCGTCGGCTCCCGCCGCGCCGGCATCGTCGACGGCCTCGCCACGATCTCGACCGGCAAGAACCTCGTCCTGTACGTCTGGTACGACAACGAGTTCGGCTACTCCTGCCAGGTGGTCCGCGTCCTCGAGGAGATGGCGGGCGTGAACGCGCCTTCCTTTCCCGTCCAGCCGGTGACGGACGACGCGGTGTTGGCAACAACTCGGTAGCAATCGGCACGGTCTCTGGCTTCTCCGCCCGCCACGGGGGCAAGATGCACCTATGGAAGCAACGGAGCATGAGAGCACGCTCGAGCACGCGCTCGACGTCGCCAGAGCCAACGCCAAGCAGGCCAGACTGCTCGTGGACCACGCCAGGGCGCGCCTCGCGTCCGGGGAAGTCACCCCGGAACGCGTCGCCCAGCTGGAGGAACTCCAGCGGGTGGCGGATGAGGACCTCCAGCGCGTGATCCGCGAGCAGTAGGGCCCCTGCCGCCGAAGGGCACCAGGGCACGCACGACGACGAAGGGCGCCGCACACAGGTGCGGCGCCCTTCGTCGTGCTCAGCCAGGCGCGGAATCAGACGTGGGTGTGCCCACCCTCCACGGGGCCATCATGGCTGTCCTCGTGCCCGTGCTCGTGGTCGTGGCCGTCGTGATCATGGTCGTCATGGCCGAACGGGTCGGGGTCGACGCCCGGCATCCACGTGAGCCCGGGGACTCCCCAGCCGTGCTTGCGCGCGGCACGACGGGCCTTCTTCGCGTACCGCTCGATGAGCCGATCCACGTAGAGTCTGCCGTCGAGGTGGTCGTACTCGTGCTGCATCACGCGTGCGAACCAGCCGGTGGCCACGAACTCGACGGGACGGCCGTCTCCGTCGAAGCCCTCGACCTTCGCCCACTCCGCCCTCTGGAGCGGGTATCCCTCGCCGGGGAAGGACAGGCAGCCCTCTTCGTCGTCCTCAGGGTCGGGGACCGCGCCCGAGACCTTCCCGAGGGTGAGGCGTGGGTTCACGACGACGCCGCGGGGCGGGACGCCGTCGTCGTTGGCGAACTTGTAGACGAAGATCCTCAGCCCGACCCCGATCTGGGGTGCCGCCAGACCCACGCCGTGCGCGGCGTCATTCGTCTCGTGCATGTCCTCGATGAGGGTCCGCAGCGCGTCGTCGAACTCGGTGACCTCGGCGGCCCGTCGGTGGAGCACGGGCTCGCCCCAGACGGTGATGGGATGGACGGTCACGCGGGACTCCTCTCTCGGAACGCACACGAGGCCGCCGGGACGGATCCCAGACGGCCTCGTGGCTAGCCGGCGAACCGGCCTCTTCGGGGTGAGTAACGGGGCTTGAACCCGCGACCTTCTGGACCACAACCAGACGCTCTGCCAACTGAGCTATACCCACCGTGGTGGCTTCCGGGGCGTTCTGCCCGGCGAAAGCAACGAGAAATAGTCTACCTGCTGTTTGGAGTGGTCATGACCAAATCAGCACTCGCCGACGAACTTTTTTCCGCTGTGGAGGTCACGCTGTGCCGGCTTGCGGCCGACCCGCGACGATGCGCTGGGCGATCGCCTGGGCGGCGGCGCTCTCCGGGCCGGGAGCGGGGACGAAGACGGCTTCCCGGTAGAAGCGGAGCTCATCGATCGAGTCCCGGATGTCGCCCAGGGCCCGGTGGTTGCCCGTCTTCGCGGGCGACTGGAAGTAGGCCCTCGGGTACCAGCGCCGGGCCAGTTCCTTGATCGTCGAGACATCGATGACGCGGTAGTGGAGGTGGTCGACCACCTGCGGCATGTCGCGGGCGAGGAAGAGCCGATCGGTGCCCACGGAGTTCCCGCCGAGCTGCGCCCTGTTGGGCTCGGGCACCCACGCCCGGATGTACTCCATCACCTTCGCCTCGGCCTCCTCGAGCGTCAGGCCGTGCGGCAGGGCGTCGATCAGCTTGGAGTCCGTGTGCATCCGGCGGACGAAGTCACTCATGCCCGCAAGCGCGGACTCCGTGGGCTTGATCACGACGTCGACGCCATCGCCGAGAATGTTCAGCTCCGAGTCCGTGACGAGCACGGCGACCTCGATGAGGGCATCGGCGACGGGATCAAGGCCCGTCATCTCGCAGTCGATCCAGACAATATGTTCATTGGTGATGGGCACCCGCCCAGACTACCGTCCGATGCGCCGCAGCCCGCCGTCGTGCGCGGCCCCGATGCTACGATGAAACGGCCGCCGCGCCTGCGCGTGCGCAGGCCAACTGCCCCGGTGCGGGCTCCGGACCATGAGCCCACCTGTCGAAGAACGGACGCGCGATGTCTCTGCCCTCCCAGCCCCTGGCCCGATCGGGCATGGACGGTGAGGGCCCTGAGATGGCCGATCCGAAATGGCCGCTGCTGTCCGGACTCGCGGGCTCCCTCGCCGTGATGATCGGCTCCTTCGGAGTCGGCTGGCTCGCTCCCGCGTCCGAGCTGCGCCGCTACACGCTCTTCATCTGGATGCGCACCGAGATCCTCGGTGTCGTGATCAGTATCGTGCTGCTGGCGTTCGGCGGGATGCTGCTCGTGCGCTCCTGGCTGAGGCTCGGGCAGTCGGTGAGGGTCTGGGGGAGCCGGGCGCGCAAGGCCACCCTCGCCGCCTTCGCACTCTGGGGCGGCCCGATGCTGTTCACGGTGCCGCTGTTCAGCCGCGACGTCTACTCCTACATCGGCCAAGGTCGCCTGATGCACGAGGGACTCAACCCGTATGAGGTGGGCATCTCGGCCCTGTCGAACTACTACCAGCTCGGCGCCGACAAGATGTGGAGCGAGGCGCCGACGCCGTACGGGCAGCTGTACCTCTGGATCGAGCAGTTCGTCGTGTGGGTGACCAATGTGCAGCCCGAGGCGAGCGTGTTCCTGTTCCGCCTCGTCTCGCTCGTGGGTGTCGCCCTCGTGGCGGTGTACGTTCCGAAGCTCGCCTCACTGCACGGGATCAACCCGCACCGGGCCCTGTGGCTGACGGTCGCCAACCCCCTCTTCGTGACCAACTTCATCGCCGCGGTCCACAACGACGCCCTCATGGTGGGCCTCGCGGTGGCGGGCGTGTACTACGTCGCTGTCCACCGCCCGCTCCTCGGCATCGTGCTCGTGACGCTCTCCGTCTCGGTCAAGCCCATCACCGCGCTGCTCCTGCCGTTCCTCGCGCTCATGTGGGCGGGCCGGAGAGCCTCCTGGCCGCGGAAAGTGCTCTATCTCCTGGTCACCGGGGCGCTCTCGCTGGGGCTCCTGTATGCCATGAGCCTGCCCAACGGGTTCGGCTTCGGCTGGATCAGCGGGCTCGCGGCCCCCGGCAGCGTGTCGATCTGGTACGCGCCAGTGGGGATGATCGGCATGATGGTGTCCACGCTCACCGCTTCAGTGGGGCTCGGGTGGCTCGACGTCGACCGCGTCGTGTTCAACCTCGGCAAGGTCGTGGCGCTCGGCATCGTCGCCTGGCAGCTCCTCCGCGGCACGCACGACCGCCTGGTGCGGCGCATGACCCTGGCCTTCGCTGCCGTGGTGCTCCTGTCGCCCATGATCCAGGCGTGGTACATCGTGTGGCTCATCCCGTTCTTCGCGGTGACCGGCATCCGCGACGACTGGCAGGTGAAGACGCTGTACTTCATCGTCTCGTTCTTCATGATCTACGGGATCTCGGACCAGCTCGACGTCTTCCCCTACCTGCAGGAAGGCGACAACCAGCTGGCGCTGGCGATCGCGCGCAACACCGCGGCACTCATCGCTCTGCTCTTCGCGCTGTACCTCATCTTCATCGACCCGAAGACGCGCAAGCTCTTCAGGCCCAGCGGTCGCTCCCTCCTCGCCCGCGTATTCCCGTAGGATCCGCGGGCCTCCGCGGGCCTCCGCGGTCCACAGGCGGCCGTTGCGGCCGACGCAGACAGGAAGGGCCCGGCGCCTGACGGCGTCGGGCCCTTCGCGGGCGCCCCAGGAGGGAATCGAACCCCCGACCAAGAGATTAGAAGGCTCCTGCTCTATCCTCTGAGCTACTGGGGCCGGCTGTGAAAGTCTATCCCGGCCGCGCCCCGCGGCAGCGCACCGGCCCGTGCCGCAGGCATCAGCAGCCCTCTTCTCCTCCACAGAAGCGCGCCTCGGCGTGTCGTCCACATACGCGCCCCCGATCCTCGTGCTTCAGAATCCCCGCGGACAGGGTGGAGGCAGGCCTCCCAGCCGGGGACGGCCACGGATCGGAGGTCTTGGCTATGAGCAACACCGTCACGCTGCGAGGCTGGGTCGGCACCGACCCGACAAAGGGATTCACGAAGGCCAACACGTTCTACACCCGCTTCAGGCTCTCGGTGAGCGAGGGCCATTTCGACCGCGAGCGAGGCGCGTGGGTCGACACCCACACGAGCTGGTACACCGTCGTCTGCTTCGGTGCCTTCGCCCAGAACGTGGCGGAAAGCGTCCGGAAGGGACAGCGGGTCATCGTGATGGGGAAGATCCGGGTCGCGACCTGGCAGAGGGCAGATGGAACCTATTCGAAGGACGTCGACCTCATGGCCAGCTCGGTCGGGCACGACCTCGCCCTCGGCATTGCTGTCTGGAACCGGCGCCGCGACGAGCCGGCGGGGCGCACGTCCTCCATCCCGCTGGCCCACATCGAGGGCGTCGGGCCGGTGGACCCCGCCACCGGGGAGCTTCCCGAGGTGCCTTTCGACCCTGACGAGCCGCCGTTCGGGGACGTCCCTGACTACCCGGAGCTCGAGGCCGGCGACGTTCCGGCCCTGGAAGACCGCCCGAGCGACGAGCTCGGACCGGAACAGCGGCTGCTCTCGGCCTGAGCTCCCGCCGGCGGCGGAGGGGCCGCAGAGGCCTCCCCGCCCCGGCGGATGTGTGATCGCCAGCCACACCCACTAGATTTAAGGCCATGGCGGAATTCATCTACACCATGACCAAGGCCCGGAAGGCAGTGGGCGACAAGGTCATCCTCGACGACGTGAGCATGTCGTTCTTCCCCGGGGCCAAGATCGGCGTCGTGGGGCCGAACGGTGCCGGCAAGTCGACGATCCTCAAGATCATGGCCGGACTCGACACACCCTCGAACGGGGAGGCACGGCTTTCCCCGGGCTACTCGGTCGGCATCCTGCTCCAGGAGCCTCCTCTGAACGAGGAGAAGACGGTGCTCGGCAACGTGCAGGAAGGCGTGGGGGAGATCTACGCCAAGATCCAGCGCTTCAACGAGATCTCCGAAGAGATGGCGAACCCCGACGCGGACTACGACGCGCTCCTCGAGGAGATGGGCAAGCTCCTGGAAGCCATCGACGCCGCCGACGCCTGGGATCTCGACTCGCAGCTCGAGCAGGCAATGGACGCCCTGCGCTGCCCTCCGGGCGATGCCGACGTCCGGGTGCTCTCGGGTGGTGAGCGCCGCCGCGTGGCCCTCTGCAAGCTGCTCCTGCAGAAGCCCGACCTCCTGCTCCTCGATGAGCCTACCAACCACCTCGACGCGGAGAGCGTGCTCTGGCTCGAGCAGCACCTCTCGACCTACCCGGGCGCGGTTCTCGCCGTGACCCACGACCGTTACTTCCTCGACCACGTCGCAGAGTGGATCTGCGAGGTCGACCGCGGGCGCCTGTACCCGTACGAGGGGAACTACTCGACCTACCTCGAGAAGAAGCGCGCCCGCCTCGAGGTCCAGGGCAAGAAGGATGCGAAGCTCGCCAAACGGCTCGCAGAGGAACTGGACTGGGTCAGGTCGAACGCCAAGGGACGCCAGACGAAGTCGAAGGCCCGCCTCGCGCGGTACGAGGAGATGGCCGCGGAGGCCGAGCGCACGCGCAAGCTCGACTTCGAGGAGATCCAGATCCCGCCGGGCCCGCGCCTCGGCCAGCTCGTCGTGGAGGCGAAGGACCTGAAGAAGGGCTTCGGGGACCGCACGCTCATCGACGGGCTCTCCTTCTCCCTGCCGCGCAACGGCATCGTCGGCGTCATCGGGCCCAACGGCGTGGGCAAGACCACCCTGTTCAAGACCCTCGTCGGGCTCGAGCCGCTTGACGCGGGCGATCTCAAGATCGGCGACTCGGTCAAGATCTCCTACGTGGACCAGAGCCGCGGCGGCATCGACCCCAACAAGACCCTCTGGGAGGTCGTCTCCGATGGCCTCGACCACATCCAGGTCGGGCAGGTCGAGATGCCCTCGCGTGCCTACGTCTCCGCGTTCGGCTTCAAGGGGCCGGACCAGCAGAAGAAGGCAGGCGTGCTCTCCGGCGGTGAGCGCAACCGGCTCAACCTCGCGCTCACGCTCAAGCAGGGCGGCAACCTCCTGCTCCTCGACGAGCCGACCAACGACCTCGATGTCGAGACGCTCTCGAGCCTGGAGAACGCTCTCCTCGAGTTCCCGGGCTGCGCTGTGGTCGTGTCCCACGACCGCTGGTTCCTCGACCGCGTCGCGACGCACATCCTCGCGTACGAGGGGACTGAGGAGAACGAGGCCAACTGGTACTGGTTCGAGGGCAACTTCGAGTCCTACGAGCAGAACAAGGTCGAGCGGCTCGGTCCCGACGCCGCCAAGCCCCATCGCGTGACCCACCGCAAGCTCACGCGCGACTAGCGGCGCCCTGTCTGCCACGGCGGAAGGCCGGCTCCACGCGGAGCCGGCCTTCCGCCGTCGTGCGTGGGTTAGGCGGGTCCGTCGAGATAGGGCAGGCGGATCATCCCCTCCTGGGCGACGCTCGCGACATGCACGCCGCGGCGGTCGAAGATCTTCCCGGCACCGAGGCCCCGGGCGCCTTGAGCGCTGGGAGCCTCCTGGACGTACAGGAGCCAGTCGTCGACCCGGACGGGCCGGTGCCACCACATGGCGTGGTCGAGGCTTGCGACGCTCATCCCGGGTGTGATCCAGGAGAGTCCGTGCCGCCGCAGCACGGGTTCGAGCAGGGTGTAGTCGCTCGCGTAGGCGAGGGCGGCGCGGTGCAGGCCGTCGTCGTCCGGCATGGCGTCGAAGGTCTTCATCCACACGGCGTTGCGTGCAACGTGGGGGCCGGCCGCCGAGACGTACATGGCCGGGTCGACGTGGCGGATGTCGAAGGGCCGGTCGAAGGCCCAGTACTGCGCCACCGGGTGGTCGATCTCGCCGAGGAGGTCGGCGGTGCTCGGCAGCGTCTCGGGGTCCGGGATGCCCTCCGGCATCGCAGACTGGTGCTCGACCCCGTCGGCCTCGATCTGGAACGACGCGATCATGGACAGGATCGGGACGCCGTCCTGGTACGCGTGGACCTGCCGTGCCGAGAACGACCTCCCGTCGCGAAGCCGCTCGACCCCGAAGGTGATCGGCTTGTCCGCATCCCCCGGGCGCAGGAAGTAGGCGTGGATCGAGTGGACCGGGCGCCCATCAGCCACCGTGCGTGACGCGGCGATGAGGCTCTGGGCGAGCACCTGGCCGCCGAAGACGCGGTGCCGCGGCTGCCGCTCGCTAGGTCCGACGAAGACGTCCTTGTCCGTCCGGGCGCCCCCGAGGTCGTCGAGGTCCAGAAGGGTCAGGAGGGCGCCGGTGCTGCCGGCTCGGTGCGCGGGGCTGGTCATGCCCATGACACTAGACGGCGCGGGCGGCGGCGGCCAAGGAGGTCCGCGGGGCGTCGGGTGCGAAGATGGGAGCATGTCCTCGGTCTACCGGTTCCCTCTCCAGCTGCGCTTCGGCGACGTCGACTCCTACGGGCACGTGAACAACGTGCGCTTCCTCCAGTTCCTCGAGGACGCTCGGGTCCACTGGCTCCGTGAGCCGCTGCGGGTACCCGCGGCGGGAGCATCCACGATGGCTGAACTCGTCACCGAGGAGAACTTCACGCTGGTCGGAAGGCACGAGATCGAGTACATGGCGCCGCTCATGTACCGGCGCGAGCCGGTCGCCGTGGACCTGTGGGTGACTCGCGTGGGCGGCTCGAGCTTCGACCTCGGGTACACCGTCCGGGAGCCGGACGGCCCTGACCTGTATGCCTACTGCTCGACCTCGATGGTCCTCGTGAGCCGCTCCACCGGCCGTCCCGTCCGGCTGCCCGCCGCTCTGCGTGCCGAGTTCGACGAGTTCGCCGGGCCGCCCGTGCCGTTCAGGCGCCGGCCGCCCCTGCCGGCAGCTGTGGCCGCGAAGGGGGAGGGTGCATGAGCGCCGCCGACATCCAGACCGCCCTCGACTTCGGCGACCCGCGTGCTGTGGCCGACCTGCGCACCTTCCTGGCGCGTGCTAGGGCCGTGGAGGATGGCGCCGTGCGCTTCCAGGCTGTGGGCGGAGTACTCGCCGTCTACGTGTGCGTCCTGAGCCCCCGCGTCCTCGGCGAGGCGACTCCGACAGTGCTGGGCCTGCGCACGGTCGCGCTCGCCCGGCCGGCGGAGCTGGACGCCACCGTGGCGATCGCCTCGGTCTTCGACCGGTTCGCGCGACTCGGCGAGGATGCGACGCTGCTCGACGTCCCGTCGTCGCACATCCGCGCCCCCTGGGCCGCGGTGAGCCCGCCGCGCGGCCCCTGGCGGCCGCTAAGGCGTCTCGACGGCCAGCAGATCGCAGCGGCGGCGGCAGCGGGCATCGCCGAGGTGGCCGGTGCCGTCCCCGACCGTCCCGGCTCCGCAGTGGTCCACGGCGTGCGGGCTGCGGTGTGGGGGAGGGACCTGGAGGGAACCCCCGGTGTGCCTGCGGGCGCCGCCTTCGCGGCACACACGCTCGGGTTCGCGGCAGCGGGAGAACCGCTGGACCTGTTCGAATCCGGCCCCTGGGTCAGGCTCTCCTCCCACCGCGGACACGTGCTGTGCCGCCGGCCGTCGCTGCTCGGGATGTGAAGGCGCCGCGCCGGCGGGGAAGCTGCCTGGCCTGCGCGGGGCGCCCTCGCGTGGACGGGCGGGCTCAGTCCTCGAAGGAGTTCACGAGGGAGTGTGCGGCGCGCTCGAGGTAGTCCCACAGCGTGGCCTCCTGGAGCGGCGGCAGCCCGAGGGCGTCCACGCCGGTGCGCATGTGCGCGAGCCAGCGGTCCCGTGCCTCCGGGTTCACCTTGTACGGCATGTGCCGCATCCGCAGGCGCGGGTGTCCCCGCTCCGCACTGTAGGTGCCCGGACCGCCCCAGTACTGCTCGAGGAACATCGTCAGGCGCCGCTTGGCGGGTTCCAGGTCCTCCTCGGGGTACATCGGCCGCAGGACCGGGTCCTCCGCCACGCCCTGGTAGAACACGTCCACGAGCCTGACGAAGGTCTCGTGGCCGCCGATCTGGTCGAAGAAGCTCGCCGCGGGGACACCGCCCCGCAGAAGGTCCGGACGTCCCTCCCCGGGGACTCCCGGAGTCGTCATCTCACTCACCCGAACGCTGGCCTCCGTTGCTGTCCTGGGCGGTACTGCCGGTCCGCTCGCCCTTCTCACCATTGTCGTCCGTGCTGTGGCCGTTCGCGGCCACGGGGACGTAGGTTCCCTGCGACCGGTTCCCCACGCGGAGGATCTCGCCGTTGCGCAGGTACCAGATTGTTCCGTCGTCGGCCCGCACCCTCGTGATGCGCAGGCCCACGGACTCCACGGTGCCCACCACCTCGCCGGCACCGGTCTCGATGACGTCCCCGATCCCGAACTGGTCCTCGAGGGTGATGAAGATCCCCGCGAGGAAGTCGCGGATGAGCTGCTGCGCGCCGAAGCCGATGGCCACACCGAGGATCCCGACGCTCGTCAGCAGCGGGGCGAGGTCCACGCCGAGGGCCCGGAGCACATACATCCCCACGATGGTGGAGATGATGGCCGCGACCGTGCTGTTCAGGAGCGAGCCGATCGTCGCGGCCCGCTGGGCGCGGCGCTCCGAGTCCAGGGCCCGCAGCGCGGGCGCCGCCCACCGGAACAGGCGGTGCTCGGCCAGCTGCGGCCCCGCGAGGATGCGCTTGACGATCTGGCGGATGACGAACGTCGCCACGAGCCACACGATGAGCCCGGCGCCCACGGCCAAGCCCACTTCAATGAGCTTCTCGTTGAAGGCCGCGACAGCGGTATCGATGTCCTCGGACACAGGCAGGAGCCTCCTGGGGATGGGGTGCATCGGACCCGTCTACCCTATCGGGCCCCGGCCGTGGCCCGTGGCCGTCACGGCACTTCGGGGAGATGCCTCACAGGGAAGTTCACCGAACGCGCAATGAAGCACACGTCGTGTGCCTCCTCGTGGAGACGGTCCGCGAGTGCCCGCTGCGACTCGTCGGCCAGGCCCACCCGGGGATGGAGGACGACCGAGGTGAACTCGCCGCTGCCGTCCCGGTTGAGGTGCATCGTTCCCTCGGCACTGTCCTCGTACGAGACCACGGTGACCCCGTGGGTCACCGCCACGTGCAGGTACGAGAGCATGTGGCACTGGGCGAGCGCTGTCAGGAGCAGCTGCTCGGGGTTGTACCTGTCGCGGTCGCCCCGGAATGTCGGGTCAGCCGACCCGGGCAGCACGGGCAGGCCCGGAAGCGCGATGTCGTGTTCCCGGCCATACTCGCGGTAGCCGGAGGTCCCCGGACCGCGGTTGCCCGTCCACGTCACGGCGACGGTGTAGTGGTGGTCCCCGATTGCCATGGCGGTCAGGCTACCGGTCCGCGGCCTGCGCGCGCAGCGCCCGCGCGACGCCGTCGCGGTTCTCGAGCATCATGCGGCGCAGGGCTGCCTGGTCGTCGCGCAGGGAGGCCAGGAACGCGTCCGTCCGCTCGAGCGTCTCCGGCGTGGTCTGCCGCGCCGGGTAGAGGCCGACGACGATCTGCTGGGCGAGCGCGTGCGTCCGCTCGGCGACGATGCCGGGGACGGCCTCGAAGTAGCGCTCCGTGAACGGGGCGAGCAGGCCGGCGTCGTGCGCGCGCACGAAGCCGTTGATCGCGGCCTGCTGCATCGCGTTCGAGAGGTCTCCGCGCACGACGACCGCCTCCCACGTCTCCTCCTTGGCCTCGCGGGTGGGCCGAGCCGCCATCGCGAGGGCCGCTGCACACTGCCCGGTGGAGGTGTTGTCCCGGGCAAGCTCCTCGTCGATCCGTTCCTGCCCGATGGCTCCTCCTGCTGCCAGGGAGGCGATGAACTCCCACCGAAGGTCCTGGTCGACCTCGAGGCCCGGCACCTCGACCGAGCCGTCGAGCAGCCCGGCGACCGCCTCGAGGTGCTCGGGCGCTGCCGCGAGCCCGGAGAAGGCCTTGGCGAACTGCAGCTGGGAGTCCGAACCGGCAGCCGCCTCGCGTGTCAGGTCCCAGAGGCGCGCAGCCGTCGCGCCCTTCGTCTCGGACCGGGCCTCGGGAGCGACGTAGAAGTCGAGCGTCGTGGTGAGCTGCCGCAGGAGCGTCTGCACCACTGACGCGTCGGATTCGGAGCCGATGTTGGACAGGACGAGGTCGACGTACCCGCGCGCCGGGCTCTCGCCGTCCCGCGCGCCGTCCCAGGCTGAGCCCCAGACCAGGGCCCGCGGGAGGCTCTCGGTGATGTCCTTGAGGCCCGCAGTGGCGGTCACCAGGGAGACCGCGTCCAGGCGCACCTTCGCGAAGGCGAGGTCGTCGTCGTTCAGGAGCACGAGGGCGGGACGGCGCAGCCCTGCGAGGTCGGGCACCTCGGTCAGCTCGCCCTCGACGTCGAGTTCGGTGCGGTGGGTCCGCACGAGCGAGCCGGCGCCGTCGTGCTCGTAGAAGCCGATCGCGAGGCGGTGCGGGCGGATGGTCGGGTACTCGGCCACAGCGCTCTGGCTCACGGCGAAGCGCAGGATGCGGCCGTCGTCGTCCGTCTCGATCTCGGGGGAGAGCGTGTTCACGCCAGCGGTCTCCAGCCACGCCTGGCCCCAGGCGGTGAGGTCGCGTCCGCTGGCCGCCTCGAGCTCCGCCATGAGGTCCGCGAGGACAGTGTTGCCCCACGCGTGCTTCGCGAAGTAGCGGCGCACGCCCTCCATGAACTTCTCCTGCCCCACCCACGCGACCAGCTGCTTGAGGACGGAGGCTCCCTTGGCGTACGTGATGCCGTCGAAGTTGACCTCCACGTCTGCGAGGTCGGTGATGTCGGCGAAGATGGGGTGCGTCGTGGGGAGCTGGTCCTGGCGGTAGGCCCAGGACTTCTCCACGGACGCGAAGGTGGTCCACGCATGGCGGAAGTCAGTCGCCTCGGCGGCGGCGAGGTGGGACATGAACTCGGCGAAGGACTCGTTGAGCCACAGGTCGTCCCACCAGCGCATCGTCACGAGGTCGCCGAACCACATGTGCGCGAGCTCGTGCAGGACGGTGATGGCGCGGCGCTCGACTGTGGCCTGCGTCGGCTTCGAGCGGAAGACGTAGCTCTCGAGGATCGTGACTGCCCCGGCGTTCTCCATCGCGCCGGCGTTGAACTCAGGGACGAAGAGCTGGTCGTACTTCTCGAACGGGTACTTGCACCCGAATTCCCGCTCGTAGAACTCGAATCCGGCCTTGGTCAGGGAGAAGATGTTCTCCGCGTCGAGGTACTCCATGAGCGACCTGCGCGCGAAGACCCCGAGCGGGATCGTCCTGCCGGCGGAATTGACGAGCTCGTCGTGCACGCTCTCGTAGGGGCCCGCGATCAGGGCGGTGATGTAGCTCGAGATGCGGCCGGTCGGGGGGAAGTCCCAGACTGCGGCCTCCGGGGCGCCGGCAGGCTGCGGCTGCGGCGTGGGGGAGTTGGACACGACCGTCCAACGCGATGGCGCGGTGACCGTGAAGCGGAAGGCGGCCTTGAGGTCGGGCTGCTCGAAGACGGCGAAGACCCGGCGGGAGTCGGGGACCTCGAACTGCGTGTACAGGTAGACCTCGCCGTCGGCCGGATCGACGAAGCGGTGCAGGCCCTCGCCCGTGTTCATGTAGAGTGCGTCGGCGTCGACGACCAGCTCGTTCTCGCCCCTGAGCGAGGGCAGCTGGATGCGGACGCCGTCGCTGACGCGGGCCACGTCGAGCGCCTCGCCGTTGAGCGTCACCGAGCGCACCGTCTCCGTGATCGCGTCGATGAACGACGACAAGCCCTCCTGAGCGGCGAAGCGCACCGTGGTGCGCGAGCCGAAGACCCGATCGCCGCGGGTCAGGTCCAGCTCGACGTGGTAGGACTCCACCCGCCGGATGGCCTTCGCACGTTCCTGTGCTTCGGATCGGGTGAGGTTCGTCCCTGGCATCGTGCCTCCAAACGTCTGTGCTGCGGTGCCGGCGGGCACTGCCGTCCTCTGCCGAGCGCCGAAATGTGGCATGGCTCACTCTGAAACTATTCTTTCGAGTTGTCCCGCCGCAAGCCAGCATCCCATACGCACGATTCTGTGACGCGCCGGTGGAGTAGCGTTGAGCGCATGGCAGGGGAATCGGGGCAGAGGGTCGACCGCAAGGCGCTCCGCTTCGCGATCGGCTACCCCATCCTCCTCGGCGGCGGATTCGCCCTCGCGGCCTTCACGTTCCGTGGACGGGTCCCGGAGCCCGTCGCCTGGCTGTGGAACGCGGACGGAGGGACGGCCTTCACGGCCTTTGCGGGATACCTGGCCGGCGGGGCGGGGCTCATCGCCATCCTCGGCGCCCTCCTGTGCAGCCAGGCCGCCTTCACGCGGCGGCCGCCCATCGCGCGGCGGGTCTTCATGGCCGGCGGCATCGGGATGTCGATGTTCCTTGCTACCGTCCTCGCCGCCGGCCTGCTCGGCCAAGTCGGGCTCGATGACGCGCGGGACTCGCATCCGGACCCGGTCGTCCTCGCGATGGGCTCGGGTGCCACCCTGGCGTTCGCCGTCGTCATGTTCTTCACCTTCAAGCCGGACGAGCAGTGGAGCCCCCGCGACGAGGCGGCGCTCCTCGACGCGCTCGAGCCGGAACGCGTCCGGCTGACCTTCACCTATTGGGCCCACGCGCGCTCGTCCGTGTTCGTCATGCTCGGGATCATCGGCGTCTCGGTCTCGCTCCTGCTCCTCGTGGTCTCGCCGTGGATCTCGCTGGTCCTGACGGTGGGCGCACTCCTGGCGGCCTGCTCGCTCGTGACGCGGGTCTCCGTGAGCCCGGAAGGAGTGGGGGTCTTCCTCGCCGGAATGGTCCCCGTCCTCAGGTTCCGGACCGCGAGCGTGCTGCGGGCGAGCTTCGAGACCGTTGCGGCTCGCCGGTTCGGCGGATGGGGCTACCGGCGGAAGGGGCAGGCGGTCTCGGTCCTCGTGGCCAGCGGCGAAGCCGTGGAGGCAGTCCTCGACGACGGCCGGCAGGTCGTCTTCTCCGGCCGGGACGGGGACACTGCCCGCCGCGTCGTCGACGTGCTGCGCGCCGGCTCCGGAGCGTAGTCTGGACCTCGGCCTGATCTGGCCCGGGGCCCTGATGTCGAGAGAGAGGAACGCCGTGCCGAAGCCGCGCGTCCACATTGCCACCGACCATGCCGGGATGGAGCTGTCGGCCCATCTGGTCGCGCACCTGAGCGGTCAGGGCTACGAGGTGGTCGACCACGGTCCCCGCGAGTACGACCCGCTCGACGACTACCCCTCGTTCTGCATCAACGCCGCGCGCGCTGTGGTCGCCGACCAGGAGGCCGGGACCCAGGCGCTCGGGATCGTCCTCGGCGGGTCGGGCAACGGGGAGCAGATCGCCGCGAACAAGGTCCGCGGCGTGCGCGCCGCGCTCGCCTGGAACCTCGACACCGCCCGTCTGGCCCGCGAGCACAATGACGCGAACGTGGTCGCGGTCGGCGGACGGCAGCATTCCCTCGAGGAGGCGACCGCGATCATCGAGGCCTTCCTCACGGAACCGTTCAGCAACGACGAGCGCCACGTGCGCCGCATCGGCAAGATCGCCACGTACGAGACCACCGGCGAGATCGTCGAGTAGAAGCGGCTGCCGTGCCCGAAGGCCATTCCGTCCACCGCCTCGCCCGGCAGTTCGACGACGTGTTCGCGGGGCAGCGGCTCGCGGTGTCGAGCCCGCAGGGACGGTTCGCCGACGGCGCCGCTCTCCTCGACGGGCGGTCGCTCCTCTCCGCCCGCGCCCACGGCAAGCAGCTCTTCCTCGCGTTCGAGGGCGGCCTCGTCCTGAGGGTCCATCTGGGCCTCTACGGTGCCTGGGACTTCGGCGGCGACGAGACATTCCGCGGAGCCTCGAGCATCGGCGCGCCCCGCCGCGTCGGGGAGCGGGAGCTCGCGGACGACGGCGCCCGGTCCGCACGCCCCTCTCGCGCCTGCTCATGGACCAGGAAGTGGTCTCGGGGATCGGCAACGTGTACCGGGCCGAGCTCCTCTTCCGGGCAAGGCTGGACCCGGCCCTGCCTGGCAGCGGCCTCGGCCGCGAACGGGCCATCGCGCTCTGGGAGGACGCGGCCGAGGCCATGGCGGAGGGCGTCCGCGACGGGAGGATCGTCACCACCGATCCGTCGCACTGGCCGGACGGGCCCGCGGAACTCCCGGCGCCGCAGGACGCCCACTACGTGTACCGGCGGCAGGGGCAGCCGTGCCGGGAGTGCGGCGGGTCGGTGGTCGTGGCTGCCGAGGCGGGCCGGAAGCTGTACTGGTGCCCTTCCTGCCAGCGGTGAGCGCTCAGTAGCCCGGGGCCGCCGGCAGGGCGTAGAACTCCTCGAGTGTCGGGATTCCGTTGAAGCGCATCGCTGAGGCTGCGGCCCGCCCCACGTAGCGGAGATGCCACGGCTCGTAGTCGTAGCCGGTGGCCCACGTGTAGCCCTGCGGGTAGCGGACGATGAACCCGTACCGCCAGGCGTTGTCCCTCGCCCACGAACCGGAGCCCGTGTTCTCGAAGCACGCCTGCAGCCCGCACGCCCCGCTCGAGTCGCCGATGTCGAGCGCGAGCCCGCTCTGGTGCTCGCTGTACCCGGGCCGGGCCGAGATCAGGTCCGCCTGGGCCTGGCCGTACTGCGCGACGTAGCTGTTGTAGAGCGACGCCTGCGACCAGTAGTCCCGGTACCCGCTCACCGTCGTCATGCCGATCCCGGCGGCTCTCGCGTCGGCGAGCAGCGAGCGGGCCCATGCGGCCGCCTCGGACTGCATCGCCGTCGAGCCGACGGTCTCGAGGGGCGCGGGGACATAGTCGATGGGGGAGAGCGGGCGCTTCTTGTTCACGACGATCGTGTCGAGCGCGGTGATCGCGAGCCGCGCGCCGTCCTGGGCGCTCCAGGTCGCGAAGCCGCGCTGGAAGTTCTGCCGGCACGATCCCGACTGGCAGATCTCCGGCCCGACCGGGTAGCCGAGGGGGCCGGCCTCGTAGCCGCGCGTGCCCCAGGCCCAGCGGATTGCCCCCGGCAGGCTCGGCTGCGCTCCCGTGGAGGGGGACCAGTAGACCGAGCCGCCCTGGAAGACCTGCCCGCACCCGCCGTCTCGCATCCCGCACACTTCGGGGCCGAGCGGGTAGCCGAGGACGCCGCCCTCGCTGCCCATGGCCGCCCAGGCCTGGCGGATTGCCCCCGGTGTCATCGGCTGGGCCCCGGAGGCTGCGGTCCAGTACAGGGCGCCGCCCTGGAAGGACTGGACGCAGCCGGCGTCCCGGAGGCCGCACGATTCCCCCGATGTGGGGTAGCCGAGACGCCCGTTCTCGTAGCCCTGGGCGACCCACGCCTGCCGGATGGCTCCGGGCGTGCTGGCGTACGCCCCGGATGCCGGGGACCACAGGATGCCCCCGCCCGCGAACATCTGGTAGCAGCCGCCGTCGCGGAGCCCGCACACCTCGCCTCCCACCGGGTAGCCGAGGCGCCCGTTCTCGCTGCCCTGCGCAGTCCAGGCCTGGAGAATCGCCCCCGGGGTGGCCGCGTTCGCGCCGGTCGACGCCGTCCAGTACAGCGTCCCGCCCTGATAGGTCTGGCGGCATCCGCCAGCGGCCAGACCGCAGGTCTCGGCCGAGGTCGGGTAGCCCAGACGACCGTTCTCGTACCCTTGGGCGACCCAGGCCTGGCGGATGGCGCCGGGGGAGCTCGGCTGCGCGCCCGACGCCGGGGACCACAGGATCCCGACCGTCCCGTACCACTGGTAGCAGCCGCCGTCCCTGAGCCCGCAGACCAGCCCGCCGGTCGCGGAACCCAGGCCCAGCTGCGAGGCCCGCGTGCTGATCGCGGCGCCGGGATCGTCTGCGTGGGCATGCTGGGCGGGGACGCCCAGGAGGAGCAGCACGGCGCAGGCCAGGACGGCGTAGGCCGCGGCCCCTCTCCTGAGGATGCCCCTGAAGGCGGGCCGGGCGTGCGGGTGGTCGGGCTGGTCCATGCTTCCCCCTGACATAGGGCGCCCGGGGCTGGGCGGGATTTGACACGCTCGGCTCGCGTTCGCTTTAGTTGGAGGGCCCCGGGGGCGTAGCTCAATGGTAGAGCGCCAGTCTTCCAAACTGGATACGCGGGTTCGATTCCCGTCGCCCCCTCGTTGGCGCCCAGGGCCCTTCCGACGCCGGAGGGGCCGTTTCCGTGCCCGGGGCCTGATGTGCATTGGCTTGTCGCGGCCCTGTATCGTGGTCTGTGCACTAGACCGGGGTGTAGCTCAGCTTGGCTAGAGCGCCTGCTTTGGGAGCAGGAAGTCGCAGGTTCAAATCCTGTCACCCCGACAGTCGCGTCCTGAGGCATTTCGCCCGAGGGCGGCACCCATCATCCGACCATCCAGGAGAGCCACGCTGTGAAGAGCGCTGCCGAGAACCTCAGCCCCACGCGGGTCAAGCTCAACGTCGAGGTGGCCCTCGACGAGCTGAAGCCGAACATCGATGCCGCCTACAAGGCCGTCGCCGAGCAGATCCAGGTGCCGGGCTTCCGCAAGGGCAAGGTCCCCGCTCGCCTCATCGACCAGCGCGTCGGCCGCGGCTACGTCCTCGAGACGGCCATCAACGAGGGCCTGAACGACTGGTACCAGCAGGCCGTCGCCGAGACCGGCATCCGCCCGCTGTCCCGCCCCGAGGTCGAGATCACCGAGGTTCCCGACCCCGCCGCCACCGAGGGCGAGCTCAAGTTCTCCGTCGAGGTGGACGTGCGCCCCGAGATCGAGCTTCCTGACTACGCCGGCCTCAAGGTCGACGTCGCTGCGGCCGAGGCGGGCGACGAGGACGTTGAGAAGGCCCTCGACGAGCTGCGCGGCCGCTTCGGCACGCTCAAGGCCGTCGACCGTCCGGCCGAGGCCGACGACTTCCTCACGATCGACCTCACGGCGAAGGTCGACGGCGAGGAGGTCGACACCGCGTCCGGCCTGTCCTACCAGGTCGGTTCCGGCACCATGCTCGAGGGCCTCGACGAGGCGGTCACCGGCCTCTCGGCCGATGAGGAGACGGTCTTCGAGACCAAGCTCGCCGGTGGCGAGCACGCGGGCCAGGACGCATCTGTGACCGTCAAGGTCACGGCCGTGAAGGAGCGCGAGCTCCCCGAGGCCGACGACGACTTCGCGCAGCTCGCCTCCGAGTTCGACACGATCGCCGAACTCCGCGAGGACCTCGCCAAGCAGGCGGCGCAGTCCAAGGTCGTCTCGCAGGGCGTCGAGGCCCGCGACAAGGTCCTGGACAAGCTCGTCGAGCTCGTCGAGGTCCCCGTCCCCGAGGGCGTTCTCGCCGAGCAGGTCGAGGCGCACTTCAACCCGGAGAACGGCGGCCACGCCGCCGGCGAGGACCACGACACCGAGGAGCACCGCGCCGAGGTCAAGGCCAACACGGAGCGTGCCTTCAAGAACGAGGTCATCCTCGACGCGATCGCGGACAAGGAGGAGATCGGCGTCTCCCAGTCCGAGCTCATCGAGTACCTCGTGACGACGGCCAGCCAGTACGGCATGGACCCGAACCAGTTCGCCCAGATCATGGACCAGTCGGGCCAGGTCCCGATGATGGTCGGCGAGGTCCGCCGCCGCAAGGCGCTCGCCGCCGTCCTCGGCAAGGCCGAGGTCACCGACTCGGAGGGCAACGCCGTCGACCTCTCCGAGTTCGTCAAGCCGGCCGGCGAGGACGTGCCGCAGGCCGACGAGAGCGCCGAGGCCGAGATCGTCCCGAGCGACGACCCCGCAGCCGCCAAGTTCTGACCGAGCGCTTCGAAGGCCGCCGTCGGTTCCCCGGACAGGGGAACGGACGGCGGCCTTCGCCGTTCTCCCGCGGATTGCGCGGCCCCATGCGCTGGAAGCGAACAGGGGCCGGATGCGGAACAATCGGCCGTGGAAAAAGGCTAGTGTCCCTGTAGCAGCAACAGCCCATGTGCACCAGATCGAGAGGTATCGCACCATGCACCAGCAGGAGAAGACGCCGAGCATGGCAGGGCCGACCGAGGGGAACGGTCAGGACTACATCTACCAGCGGCTCCTCAAGGAGCGGATCATCTGGCTTGGGTCGGAGGTCCGCGACGACAACGCCAACGCCATCTGCTCCCAGCTCCTCCTCCTGTCGGCGGAGGATCCGGCCAAGGACATCTACCTCTACATCAACTCGCCCGGCGGCTCGGTGACCGCGGGCATGGCCATCTACGACACGATGCAGTTCATCCCGAACGACGTCGTCACCGTCGCCACCGGACTCGCCGCCTCCATGGGGCAGTTCCTCCTCTCCTCGGGCACCAAGGGCAAGCGCTACGCGACCCCGCACGCGCGCATCCTCATGCACCAGCCGTCCGGCGGCATCGGGGGCACGGCCTCGGACATCAAGATCCAGGCTGAGCTGATCCTGCACATGAAGCAGGTCATGGCGGAGCTGACGGCGGAGCAGACGGGCCAGCCCGTCGAGCAGATCCTCAAGGACAACGACCGTGACAAGTGGTTCACGGCGCAGGAAGCCCTCGAGTACGGCTTCTTCGACAAGATCGCCGCGCGAGCCGGGCACGTGTCCGGCGGCGGCGGGACGGACAAGTAGACGGCGCTGAGGAACAAGGAGCAAGCAATGAATTTCAGCATGGGCGTCAACCCGGCGAGCCTTCCGACCAGCCGCTATGTCCTCCCGCAGTTCGAGGAGCGCACGCCGTACGGCTTCAAGCGCCAGGACCCGTACACGAAGCTGTTCGAGGACCGCATCATCTTCATGGGCGTCCAGGTCGACGATGCGAGCGCTGACGATATCATGGCGCAGCTGCTCGTGCTCGAGGCGAACGACCCCGACCGGGACATCACGATGTACATCAATTCCCCCGGCGGCTCGTTCACGGCCATGACCGCGATCTACGACACGATGCAGTTCATCCGTCCCGAGATCCAGACGGTGTGCCTGGGCATGGCCGCGTCCGCGGCGGCGGTGATCCTCGCCGCCGGCACGCCGGGCAAGCGCCTGGCCCTGCCGAACTCGACGGTCATGATCCACCAGCCCTCGCTCGCGGGCGGGTCCGGCGGCCAGGCCACCGACCTCGAGATCCAGGCCCGTGAGGTGCTGCGCATGCGCGAGTGGCTCGAGCACACGTGGGCCAAGCACTCGAACAAGACCCCCGACGACATCAGCCGGGACATCGAGCGCGACCTGTTCCTGACGGCTGCCGAGGCGAAGGACTACGGCCTCGTCGACGAGGTGCTCGAATCCCGAAAGATCCGGTCGAGCGCGATCACCCGCTGACCCACGTACCGGGTGTGCTGGCGCCGGTGTCCGGGTAACAGCCCGGACACCGGCGCCGTGGTGTCCCACGAGTGACGGTGCGGTGGCCTACAGTGGGATGGTCAGAAGCTTCTTTCGAAGGGAATTGACGAATGGCGCGCATTGGCGAGAGCGCAGACCTGCTGAAGTGCTCCTTCTGCGGCAAGAGCCAGAAGCAGGTGCGGAAGCTCATTGCCGGCCCCGGCGTCTACATCTGCGACGAGTGCATCGAGCTCTGCAACGAGATCATCGAGGAGGAGCTCGCTGAGGTCTCGGACCTCGGCTCGTTCGAGCTGCCCAAGCCCAGGGAGATCTTCGACTTCCTGCAGGAGTACGTGATCGGCCAGGAGCCGGCCAAGCGCGCGCTTGCGGTGGCCGTCTACAACCACTACAAGCGCATCCAGTCCGGGCACGCGGCGAAGGGCTCGTCCCTCACCGAGGCGCACACGCACGACGACGTCGAGATCGCCAAGTCGAACATCCTCCTCATCGGCCCGACCGGCTGCGGCAAGACGTACCTCGCCCAGACCCTCGCTCGCCGGCTCAACGTCCCCTTCGCCGTCGCCGACGCGACGGCGCTGACTGAGGCGGGCTACGTGGGCGAGGACGTCGAGAACATCCTCCTCAAGCTCATCCAGGCCGCCGACTACGACGTCAAGAAGGCCGAGCAGGGGATCATCTACATCGACGAGATCGACAAGATCTCCCGCAAGAGCGAGAACCCCTCGATCACCCGCGACGTCTCCGGCGAGGGCGTCCAGCAGGCGCTACTGAAGATCCTCGAGGGCACGGTGGCCTCGGTCCCGCCGCAGGGTGGCCGAAAGCACCCCCATCAGGAGTTCATCCAGATCGACACGACCAACGTGCTCTTCATCGTGGCCGGCGCCTTCGCGGGCCTCGAGGAGATCATCGGACAGCGTGCGGGCAAGAAGGGCATCGGCTTCGGCGCTCCTCTCAGTTCCATCACGAAGCATGAGAGTTCCTACGCGGACGTCATGCCGGAGGACCTGCTGAAGTTCGGGCTCATTCCGGAGTTCATCGGGCGCCTGCCCGTCATCACCACGGTCGAGAACCTCGACCGGGCGGCGCTCATGCAGATCCTGACGGAGCCCCGCAACGCCCTCGTGAAGCAGTACGAGAAGATGTTCCACCTCGACGGGGTGGAACTGCACTTCGAACGGGATGCCCTGGAGGCCATCGCCGACCTCGCCCTCGAGAGGGGCACGGGTGCCCGTGGCCTGCGCGCGATCATGGAGGAGGTCCTGCTGCCCGTCATGTTCGACCTCCCGAGCCGCGACGACGTCGGCGGCGTCGTGATCGACCGTGCCGTGGTCCTGGGCAAAGCCGAACCGACCCTCATTCCCCACAGCGTCGCGGCCAAGCGGCGCAACAAGTCCGCCTGACGGCGGCATCGCCCTGACCCTGACCGAAGACCGCAGCGGCAGTGTTGCTGCCGGCTGCTGTCGTGCGACCGAGGAGCTGATCCGTGTCCACTGACGCCACCGCCCAGCAGAGGGCCGACTTCTGGTTCGACCCCGCGTGCCCCTTCGCGTGGGCCACGTCCCGCTGGATCGGCGAGGTCGAGAAGGTCCGCACAATCCAGACCGAGTGGCACGTGATGAGCCTCTCCGTCCTCAACGAGGGCCGCGAGCTCGAGCACGACTACCAGCGCTCCATGGACGAGAACTGGGGGCCGGTGCGGGTCATCGTCGCTGCCTCCGAACTCCATGGAGCCGAGCACATCAAGCCGCTCTATGACGCGATGGGCACGCTCATCCACCAGGAGAACGTCACCGACCGTTCCGAGGTGATCCGGCGTGCGCTCGACGAGGTGGGGCTTCCACCCGAGCTCGCCGAGTACGCCGACTCCGACGAGTATGACCCGCAGCTGCGCGCAAGCCACAGGAAGGGTATCGACCTCGTCGGCCAGGACGTCGGCACCCCGATCGTGGCCATCAACGGGACTGCCTTCTTCGGTCCCGTGATCACGCGCGTGCCGCGCGGGGAAGAGGCCGGGAAGCTCTGGGACGCCGCCGTCGGGCTCGCCTCGTTCCCGCATTTCTTCGAGCTCAAGCGCACCCGCACCGAGCGGCCCAAGGTCGACTGAGCCCCCGGAACTACTCTCCTGTAGTTCGCCCGGAGGCCTTGATTCCACCTGTGGCCAGGATCACAATCGTTAGTACCTGATCCGCAAGGATGAGGACGTGGACACCGAAGGTTCAGTGACAGTCGCCCTGACGCAGCCTCAGGCAAAGTCAACGACTGGCCGCCAGTGACGGGTCGGCACGACCTGGACGCCGAGGAGTCCACCAGACTGCGAGAACGTCACCGAGCAGCCGACAAAGTCGAAGCCCCACCAACGCGATGAACGCTGATGGGGCTTCCCCTTTGCCCGGACGGACCTGCGCGGGGGGCCGGACTAGGCCTCCGTCGGCGCCAGTTCGACGTCGCTCACCACGAGGGCGTCAGCTCCGTCCCGCAGCTCGATGGAGCGCGCGTTCGCCGCCGCCTGAAGGTCCCCGAGCCCGGCCTGCAGCTGGGCCAAGAGCTCGGCGGGGGCAGACACGACGGCGGAGAGCACCTCCGTGCGTTGCTTCACCTTGGCCTCGGACTTCGCCTTCCGGATGCCGGAGAGCGCCTGGCCGACCGTGGGCAGCATCCCGGTGTCCCCATCGGCGACGGGCAGCGGGGCGGGCCACGCGGCGCGGTGCACGGAGCCCGGACGCCACCAGCTCCACACCTCGTCGGTGGCGAACGGGAGGATCGGTGCGAAGAGCCGCAGGATCGCGTCGAGCGTGGTCGCCAGCGCAGCGAGGACCGAAGCCTTCTGCTCCTCGCCCTGGGCGCCGTAGGCACGGTCCTTGATGAGCTCGACGTAGTCGTCGGTGAACTGCCAGAAGAACGATTCGGTGAGCTGGAGTGCGCGGGCCGGGTCGTAGGCCGCGAACGCCGTGCCGGCCTGCTCGACCACGTCGGCCAGCTGCGCGAGCAGCGCCCGGTCCAGTGCGTTGACCAGGACCGGGTCCTGGCCGTCGGAGAGCACATCCGCCTCGGTCGCACCGAGGCCCAGGACGAACTTGGACGCGTTGAGGATCTTGATCGCGAGCCGGCGTCCGATCTTCATCTGGGCGACCTCGTATGCGGTGTCCGCGCCGAGCCTCGCCGAGGCCGCCCAGTAGCGGACTGCGTCGGCGCCGTACTCCTCGAGGATGTCGGTCGGCACGACGACGTTGCCCTTCGACTTGGACATCTTCTTCCGGTCGGGGTCCAGGACCCACCCCGAGATCGCCGCGTGCTTCCACGGGACGGTGCCGTGGAGCTCCTCGCCCCGGACCACGGTCGAGAAGAGCCAGGTGCGGATGATCTCGTGGGCCTGCGGCCGGAGGTCGAACGGGAAGACGTTGGCGAAGAACTCGTCGTCGTGGCTCCACCGCCCCACGATCTGGGGGGTGAGGGAGGACGTCGCCCAGGTGTCCAGGACGTCCGGGTCGCCGGTGAAGCCGCCGGGCGCATCGCGCTGCGACTCGTCGTAGCCCGGGGCAGGCTCGGCGACCGGGTCGACGGGCAGGGCGGAGTCGTCGGGGACGATCGGGTGGGCGTAGTCCGGATTGCCGTCGGCGTCCAGCGGATACCAGACGGGGATGGGCACCCCGAAGAAGCGCTGGCGGGAGACGAGCCAGTCGCCGTTGAGGCCCTCGACCCAGTTCTCGTAGCGCGAGCGCATGAAGCCGGGGTGCCACTCCAGCTCGCGGCCGCGCTGGATGAAGGTCGCGCGGCGGTTCTCGTCGCGGCCGCCGTTGCGGATGTACCACTGTCGCGAGGTCACGACTTCGAGCGGCTTGTCGCCCTTCTCGTAGAAGTTGACCGGGTGGAGGATCTTCTTCGGCTCGCCGTCGAGCAGACCGCGCGCGGACAGCATGCTCACCACGGCCTCCTTGGCCGAGAACGCCGTCTTGCCCGCGATCTCCGCGTAGGCCGCAGTGCCCTCGTCGGTCGTGATCCACTCGGGCGTCTCCGCCTGGATGCGCCCGTCGCGTCCGATGATCGCCCTCGTGGGGAGGTCCAGCTCGCGCCACCAGGTGACGTCGGTGAGGTCGCCGAAGGTGCAGACCATGGCGATTCCGGAGCCCTTGTCCGGCTTCGCCAGCGGGTGCGCCCTGACCTCGACCTCGACTCCGAACAGGGGGGAGGTGACCGTGGTGCCGAACAGGTGCTGGTACCGCTCGTCGTCCGGGTGCGCCACGAGGGCAGCACACGCGGCCAGGAGCTCGGGGCGGGTCGTCTCGATATGGACGGGGGCGCCGTCGTGCGTCGTGAAGGCGTAGCGGTAGTAGGCGCCGGGAACCTCGCGGTCCTCGAGCTCCGCCTGGGCGACAGCGGTGCGGAACGTGACATCCCAGAGGGTGGGGGCCTCAGCGAGGTAGGCGTCGCCGTCCGCGAAGTTCTTCAGGAAGGCCCGCTGGGAGACGGCGCGGGAGGTGCCGTCGATCGTGCGGTACGTCATGTCCCAGTCGACCGAGAGGCCGAGAGTCTTGAAGAGGTGCTCGAAGACCTTCTCGTCCTCGACCGCGAGCTCCTCACAGAGCTCGATGAAGTTCCGGCGGGAGACCACGTCGAAGTCGCGCTGGTTCTTGGCGGGCTGGGCGGGCGGACGGTAGTCGGCGTCGTACGGGACGGCCGGATCGCAGCGCACGCCGAAGTAGTTCTGGACGCGCCTCTCGGTGGGCAGGCCGTTGTCGTCCCAGCCCATCGGGTAGAAGACGTTCTTGCCGGTCATGCGCTGGTAGCGCGCGAGCAGGTCGGTCTGCGTGAAGGAGAACATGTGGCCGACGTGCAGCGAACCCGAGGCGGTGGGCGGGGGAGTGTCGATCGAGTAGACCGCCTCGCGCGTCGTCGCAGGGTCGAACCGGTAGGTTCCCTCGGCGACCCAGCGCTCGCTGAACTTCGCCTCGAGTCCCTCGAGGGCCGGCTTGTCCGGGACGGTAGCGGCGGCGGCCGCCGTGGGCTGCGTAGCGGGCGTGTCTGTACCCGTGGTGTCTGCTTCAGGCATGTCCTTGATTCTTCCATGTTTTGCGCGGGGCTTCCCATGGGCGCTGCGGTGCCTAGCATGGCGCCATGGGCAGCATCAGCATCCGCCGTGTCTACGAGCCACCCGCCGCCGGCGCGCACCGCATCCTGGTCGACCGCGTCTGGCCCCGCGGACTGAGCAAGGAGGACGCGGCCGTCGACCTCTGGCTCAGGGAGGTGGGCCCCTCGACCGAGCTGCGGAAGTGGTTCAACCACGATCCCGAGCGGTTCGAGGAGTTCGCCCGGCGCTACCGCGACGAGCTCGCCGGGTCCGAGGCCTACGCGCGGCTCGTCGAGGAGGCCCGGGCGCACGACGACGTGGAGCTCGCCTACTCGGCGAAGGACACTGAGCACAATCAGGCGGTCGTCCTGCTCGGGCTCCTGGGCGAGGAGTCGCTGTAGGTTGGGGGCATGACCAACCCTGCGCCCATGAACACGACCCATCAGCAGCGCTCCGCCGTCGTCACTGGAGCCAGCACAGGCATCGGCGAGGCCACTGTGAGGGCACTCGCCGCGGACGGCTGGCGCGTGTATGCGGTCGCCCGCCGCGCAGAGCGGCTCGAGCGTCTCGCCGCCGAGACAGGGGCCGTCGCGGTGGCCGCCGACATTGCCGAGGACGACGACGTCGCCCGCCTCCTCGGGGAGGTCGAGGCCGGCGGCGGCATCGACACCCTGGTCAACATCGCCGGCGGCGCGAGGGGCACGGACTGGGTCGCCGAGTCGAAGACCGAGGACTGGGAGTGGATGCTCAGGGTCAACGTGGTGGGCACCATGAAGATCACACGTGCCTTCCTGCCGATGCTGCGGGCCACGGGGCACGGGACGGTCCTGAACCTGACGTCGGTGGCGGGACTCGTCGCCTACGAGGGCGGTGGCGGGTACAACGCCGCCAAGTTCGCAGAGCGCGGGATGACCCGGGCGCTGCGGCTCGAGGAGGCCGAGCACAACGTGCGCGTCATCGAGGTGCTTCCCGGCCTCGTGAAGACGGAGGAGTTCTCGCTGCGGCGCCTGGGCGGCGACGCAGAGGCCGCGGAGAAGGTGTACGCGGGCGTGGAGGAACCGCTGACGTCGGAGGACATCGCCGACATCGTCCGGTATGCCGTCAGCGTGCCGCACCACGTCAACCTCGACGAGATCGTCGTGCGTCCCGTCGCCCAGGCCGCGGCACACAAGCTCATCCGGCGCGGCTGAACGCGGGGAAGTGCACCTCGATCGCGAAGCCGTCGGGGCTCATTCCGGCACGGGCGCCGCAGCCCTCTCCGAGGAGCCGCGTCTCGACGTCCTGCACGCCCCGGCCCAGTGCGAGCAGCTGCTGGAAGCCCGTCTCACCCGGGGCGTTGACGAGGCGGAGGTCGAGCCCCCTGGGGGACCACCGCAGCTCCAGACGGAGGGGGACCGCGGCGTCGGCCTGCTCGGCGACCTGCGCAATGCCCTCGCTGACGGCCCGGACTGCGGCGTCGGTGGCGCCCCGCGCCAGGCGGACCGGGCATCCGGACTGCGCAATGACGAGACGGAGTCCACGGCTCGAAGCTGCGGCGGCGGGCGAAGGCCCTCGCGCGGCCGGGAGCGCATCCCGGCGATCGGTCCTTCCGCCCGGAGGGTGCTTCAGCCTGAGCCGCTGGAAGGCGGCCCGGACGCGGTCCGCCAGAGGGGCTGTTCGGTGCTGCGCCACGGTGGTCACGGGATCCTCCTCAAGTGCACCTCGGTCGATGATGCCGTCAGTATCCGCCTGCGACGGCGGTTATTCCAGACGGTGGACAAAAAGCTCTTCGACAGGAAATGCGCGCCGTGCGTAGACTTGACACAAAGCGTTGACCCGGCCATCACCGGCGAGCTTCCGGAAGAACGGCGCGCCGCGCAGCGGCAGAGCCCAGTAGAACCGGACGGGCAGGCCCGTCACAGCCGTGAATGAGGGGCCCCGGCCGCATGCGGCCGCGGGCAAGTGAGGTGGTACCGCGGTGCCGTCCGGCCGATCCGGGCGAACGCCGTCCTCCCGTCCAGCAGCATCAAGCGAGCCAGGATCCGAGTGAGCGTGTACCCCAAGGCCAGCACAGCAGCGGACGCCGCGCAGGCGTCGAGCACGTCCGTGCGCTTCCCCGAACTCGAGGAGCGCGTCCTTTCCTACTGGGAGCATGACGGGACCTTCCAGGCCTCCGTCGACAACCGCGACGCGGGCAGGAACGGCTCCAACGAGTTCGTCTTCTACGACGGCCCGCCGTTCGCCAACGGGCTCCCGCACTACGGGCACCTTCTGACCGGCTACGCCAAGGACCTCGTGGCGCGCTACCAGACGCAGCGCGGCCGCCGCGTCGAGCGCCGCTTCGGCTGGGACACGCACGGCCTGCCCGCAGAGCTCGAGGCCATGAAGCAGCTCGGAATGAGCGACAAGGCCCACATCGAGACGATGGGGATCGACAAGTTCAACGACGCGTGCCGCGCCTCGGTCCTGAAGTACACCCACGAGTGGGAGGCGTACGTCAAGCGCCAGGCCCGCTGGGTGGACTTCGAGAACGACTACAAGACCCTCAACGTCGAGTACATGGAGAGCGTCATCTGGGCGTTCAAGACGCTCTACGACAAGGGCCTCACCTACAACGGCTACCGGGTCCTGCCGTACTGCTGGAAGGATGAGACCCCCCTCTCCAACCACGAGCTGCGGATGGACGACGACGTCTACAAGGACCGTCAGGACCAGACCGTCACCGTCACCTTCCCGCTGAAGGCGGGGGAGTCCGCGCTCTCGCAGGAGCTTGCCGGCGTCCTCGCCCTCGCCTGGACCACAACGCCCTGGACGCTCCCCACGAACCTCGCCCTCGCCGTCGGGCCCGAGGTGCGCTACGCCGTCGTGCCTCTCGGCCCCGACGGGGTGAAGTCGGGCGTGTCGGAGTTCGGCCCCGGGTGGCGCTTCCTCCTCGCCGAGGACCTCCTCGGCTCCTACGCCAAGGACCTCGGGTACGGGGACGGCGCGGCAGCGGCCGACGCCGTCGAGCGCACCGTCCTCGGCTCCGAGCTCGCCGGGATCCGCTACGAGCCGCTGTGGGACTACTACACGGACACGGAGACGTGGGGCACCGAGAACGCCTGGCAGATCCTCGTCGCGGACTACGTGACCACGACCGACGGCACCGGCGTCGTGCACCAGGCCCCCGCGTACGGCGAGGACGACCAGAAGGTCTGCGAGGCGGCGGGGATCCCCGTGATCCTCTCGGTGGACGAGGGCGCCAAGTTCCTGCCCATGTTCGCCTCCCCTGTCAACGGGCAGGCGCCGCTGGCCGAGATCGCGGGCCTGCAGGTCTTCGAGGCCAACAAGCCCATCACGCGGGTGCTGCGCGAGCAGGGACGCCTCGTCAAGCAGGCGAGCTACGTTCACAGCTACCCGCACTGCTGGCGCTGCCGCAACCCCCTGATCTACCGTGCGGTATCGAGCTGGTTCGTCGAGGTCACCAAGATCAAGGACCGCATGCTCGAGCTCAACGAGCAGATCAACTGGATCCCGGCCAACGTCAAGCACGGCCAGTTCGGCAAGTGGCTCGAGAACGCGCGTGACTGGTCGATCAGCCGCAACCGCTACTGGGGCTCGCCGATCCCCGTGTGGGTCTCCGACGACCCCGCGTATCCGCGCACCGACGTGTACGGCTCGCTCGCGGAGATCGAGGCGGACTTCGGCAGGCTTCCGCTCAACCACGACGGGCAGCCGGACCTGCACCGCCCGTTCATCGACGAGCTCACCCGCCCCAATCCGGACGATCCGCGCACGCCGGAGGACGGCCAGTCCACCATGCGCCGCGTCCCGGACGTGCTGGACGTGTGGTTCGACTCCGGTTCGATGCCGTACGCCCAGGTGCACTACCCGCACGAGAACCGGGAGTGGTTCGCCACGCACAACCCGGGCGACTTCATCGTCGAGTACATCGGCCAGACCCGCGGCTGGTTCTACACGCTGCACATCCTTGCCACCGCCCTGTTCGACCGGCCGGCGTTCCGCAACGTCATCAGCCACGGGATCGTGCTGGGCTCGGATGGGCAGAAGATGTCCAAGAGCCTGCGCAACTACCCGGACGTCTCCGAGGTGCTGGACCGCGACGGCTCCGACGCGATGCGCTGGTTCCTCATGTCCAGCCCCATCCTGCGCGGCGGGAATCTCATCGTCACTGAGCAGGGCATCCGCGACGGCGTCCGCCAGGTCATCCTGCCGCTGTGGAACGTGTACAGCTTCTTCACGCTCTACGCGAACGCGTCGACGGGCACCGCGCCAGCAGAGCACGACGGCGGCGCTCGCGCCGGCTACGACGCGACGCTGCGGTACGGGGGCTACAGCGATCCTCTGGACCGCTACCTCATGGCCGAGACCGGCCGGCTCGTGGGCAGCATGCAGGAACACCTCGACGCGTACGACATCTCGAGCGCTTGCGACGACCTGCGCGGCTACCTCGACATGATGACCAACTGGTACGTGCGCCGGTCCAGGCAGCGGTTCTTCGATGAGGACGCCGATGCGTTCGACGCCCTGTACACAGCGCTCGAGGCAGTGTGCCGCGTGGCCGCGCCGCTCCTGCCGCTGGTCAGCGAGGAGATCTGGCGGGGCCTGACCGGCGGCCGCTCGGTGCACCTCACCGACTGGCCCGACCCGGCGCTCTTCGCCGACGACCAGGCCCTCGTGGAGACGATGGACCGCACCCAGGCCGTGTGCTCCGCCGGATCGTCCCTGCGCAAGGCCGCGAAGCTCCGGGTGCGCCTGCCGCTCAAGGAGCTCACCGTCGTCGTGCCCGCGGCAGCGGCGCTGGCCGGCAGCGAGGCGGTGATCGCCGACGAGCTCAACCTCAAGTCGGTCCGCCTGCTCGACGCCGCCGAGGCCAGCGAGGAGGAGTTCGGGATCGAGCGCAAGCTCGTGGTGAACGCCCGCGCGGCCGGCCCACGCCTCGGGAAGGAGGTCCAGCAGGCCATCAAGGGCTCCAAGTCGGGCGACTGGTCCGTGGCCGAGGACGGAACCGTGACCGCCGGCGGCCTCGCGCTCGAACCGGCCGAGTACACCCTGGAGACGGTGGTCGATCCGGCGAAGGCCGGCGAGCACGCCTCCGTGGCGATGCTTCCCGGAGGCGGATTCGTGGTCCTCGACACCGAGGTCACGCCCGAGCTCGCGGCTGAAGGACTCGCCCGCGACCTCGTCCGGACCGTCCAGCAGGCGCGCAAGGAGGCCGACCTGGAGGTGACCGACAGGATCCGCACGAGCGTCACGGCGCGCCATGCCGTGATCGAGGCCGCCATGGCGCATTCCGACCTGCTCAAGGCTGAGACGCTCACGGTCGACCTCGAGCTGCTCACCGCCGACGTCGACCCGACGGCCGTCGTCGAGCGCGTCGACGCGGAGCAGGCTTCGGCGGGGGAGGGCGCCCAGTGAGCTCCCCGCTCAGCGAGCTGTCCACCGTCGAGGAGGTCTACGCCGAACTCCTCTCCCGCGCCCCCGAGAACAAGATGGAGCCCCGGCTCGCACCGCTGTTCCGCGCCATGGACGTCCTGGGAGAGCCCAACAGGGCCTTCCCGATCATCCACGTGACGGGCACCAACGGGAAGACGTCCACGGCACGCATGATCGAGGCCGGGCTCCGCGCCCATGGCCTCCGCACCGGCCGGTACACGAGCCCCCATCTGTCCAGCGTGACCGAGCGGATCAGCGTCGACGGCGCGCCCGTGCAGGACGCCACCTTCGTGCGGATCTGGAACGAGATCTCCCCGTACCTGGCCATCGTCGACGCCGAGCTCGTCGCCGCCGGGCAGCCGCGCCTGACCTACTTCGAGTGCGTGACCATCCTCGGGTTCGCGGTGTTCGCCGACGAACCGGTGGACGTCGCGGTGATCGAGGTCGGCCTCGGCGGGATCACCGACGCGACCAACGTCGGCGACGGCGCGGTCTCGGTCGTGACGCCGATCTCCCTGGACCACACGGACCTCCTCGGGGACACGACCGAGGACATCGCGCGCGAGAAGGCCGGGATCATCAAGCCCGGCGGCTTCCTCGTGAGCGCTGCCCAGCCGGTCGACGCCGCGCAGGTGCTCCTCGACAAGGCGCGCGAGGTGGGTGTGCCGTTCCGCTTCGAGGGCGTCGAGTTCGGGGTCGAGTCCCGGGCTGTGGCGGTCGGAGGCCAGGTCGTGACCGTCCAGGGGCTCGCCGGCCGCTACACGGACCTCGCGGTCCCGCTGCACGGGGAGCACCAGGCGCAGAACGCCGCGGTCGCCGTGGCGGCGCTCGAGGCGTTCCTCGGCGGCGGAGAGCGGGAGCTGGACGCCGACGTCCTGCGCGAGGGCTTCGCCGAGGTCTCCTCGCCCGGACGGCTCGAGGTGGTGCGCACGTCCCCGACCATCGTGGTCGACGCCGCGCACAACCCGGACGGCATCCGGGTGAGCGCGCGGGCCCTCAAGGAGGCCTTCGACTTCTCGACGCTCGTGATCGTCCTCGGGGTCCTGCGGGAGAAGGACGCCGAGGAGATCCTGCGCACGCTGCAGGCCGAGTTCGCCGACGTCCCGGTCGAATTCTGCTTCACGCAGTCGGCCTCGCCCCGGGCGATCCCGGCTGAGGAACTGAGCGAGATCGCCCTCGACCTCGGCTACGCCGAGGAGGCCGTGCACGTCGCGGAGAAGCTCGACGACGCGATCGAGTACGCCGTCGAGCGCGCCGACGCGGTGGGAGACTTCGGCGGTGGAGTCCTGATCACCGGGTCCATCACCGTGGTCGGCGAAGCCCGCACCCTGCTCGGGAAGGACCAGGGATGATGGCCCGGCTGACGAGGGCCCAGCGCGAGTGGCGGCCCGGCATGCCGAAGAAGCGCCGTTCGGTGCGGGTGATGTTCGCGTCCGTGATCCTCCTCATGGAGGCATTCGTGACGTTCTTCGCCACGCTCGTCCTGTTCGGGCTGCGGGGCCGTGAGCTGGGTGCGGGACTCGTGCTGGGCGGCGGGTTCGGACTCATGGCCGTCTTCATCCTGGCCTGCGCCGTCGTCTCCAAGCCCTGGGGACGCGGCCTGGGTTGGCTCCTGCAGCTCGTGCTCATCGCACTCGGCTTCCTCGAGCCCATGATGTTCTTCGTCGGCGCCATCGTGGCCCTCACCTGGTGGTACGCCCTGCGCACCGGGGCGAAGCTGGACCGGGAGAACGTCGAGAGGGACAGGGCCCAGGCCGAATGGGAGCGCCAGCATCCCGAGCAGGAGAAGTAGCTGGGCCGGGAAAAGTAGACTTGCCCCGGACCCCCTTGCCTTACCCCCAGGAGATTCTGTGACTACCGAACGCACCCTCGTCCTCGTCAAGCCGGACGGCGTGTCCCGCGGCCTCACCGGCACGATCCTCGCCCGCATCGAGGCCAAGGGCTACCGGCTGGCCCAGCTCGCGCAGCTCACCGCCAGCCGTGAGCTCCTCGCCCAGCACTACGCCGAGCACGAGGGTAAGCCGTTCTACGAGCCGCTCCTCGAGTTCATGGCGTCCGGGCCCGTGGTGGCCGCGGTGTTCGAGGGCCACCGCGTCATCGAGGGCTTCCGCGCCCTCGCCGGTGCGACGGATCCGACGGCCGCCGCCCCCGGCACGATCCGCGGCGACTTCGGCCGCGACTGGGGCCTGAAGGTCCAGCAGAACCTGGTCCACGGCTCGGACTCGCCGGAATCGGCCGAGCGCGAGATCGGCATCTGGTTCGGCGCCTGACCGGCCCGTTCCGGCGCACGACGGCGGCCGGTGACTTCCGCGCGGAAGTCACCGGCCGCCGTCGTCCCCGGTGCGGGGCGCGCTACATCGTGGACGGGATGAACATGTGGATGAAGCGGAAGAAAATCGAGGCGATCACACCGACGTAGAGGACGGCGACGATGATCCATCCCCAGTCCGCGAGACCGCGCGCGAGCGCCGGGGGAGCGGGGATCACGCCGTGGACGAGGTTGCGGACTGTGGTCCACACGAACAGGGGGATCATCATGGACCACACGACCATGCACAGCGGGCAGAGGATGCCGATCGCGTAGAGCGCCTGGCTCCAGAGCCACACGACGAAGGCGAAGCCGAGCGTCACGCCGACCTGGAGGCCGATCCAGTACCAGCGGCTGAAGGTGGCGCCGGCGAGGAGGCCCATCGCCGTCGTGAGCGTGACCGCGAACGCCACGATGCCGATGAACATGTTGGGGAAGCCGAACGCCTGGCTCTGCCACGTGTCCATCACCTCGCCACACGAGATCCACGGGTTGACGTCGCAGACCGTCACGTGTCCGGGGTCCCGGAGCTTCTCGATCTTCTCGAGCACGAGCATGCCCGAGGCGATCCAGCCACCGACGCTCGTGACGAGCACGAGCCACGCGAACGGGACGCGCCTGGCCATCGTGGGGACGTCGGCAGCGCCGGTGCTGGCGGGGGAGTCCGCATCGCTGCTGCGGGGCACGGTCTGCGCGCGGCCCGTGTCGGTATGGGGTGTCATTCAGGAGGTCCTTCCTGGGCGGATGCCTCGATTGTAGGCGCGCGGTCTGGTGGGAAGCTGGGCCGAAGGTCCGTCACCGGCTCGCCGGTGTGTGAGACAATGCCTGTGGCCGGGCACTGCCCCACATGCAGTGGCCGGTCCGGTGTACAGCGAGAAGACCGCCGGCCCATGCACGCCCCTCCGGGATCCACAGATCCCCCGCGGGGCTCTGGGCAGGAGCGGCACCTGGCCGGCCCTCACGGGAGGCGGGTTGCACGCGGCACCGGCCCGCGCGACCGAGTCGCACGGGCAACGGACTGACTTTCGTCGGCGCCCGCGGGTGCCGGCTCGTGGCGCCGCCACGGGTGCCGTATGTGGGGGTTGCCCGGGGCGGCTTTGGAGTACGCACAGATGGATATCGAACAGCAGGCCGGCGAAACGGCTCCTGAAACGTCCCCCGCCGAGGTGGAACAGGACAAGCCCCGCCGCAGCACGCGGCGTCGGGCCGCCGAGAACGCCCGTCCCGACGAGGGGGACACGGGCACTGCCGAGGAGGCGCCCGCCAAGCCGAAGCGGGCGACGCGGAGCCGCCGCAAGGCAGAAGGCCCGGCAGCCGAGGAACCCACCAAGGAACATACCGCCGGGGCCGGGCAGAGCGCCCCGTCCGACGGCCCGGCAGCCCCCAGCGAGGAGGCGGCACCGTCTGCGACGGCTGCTGCGCCCGTACAGCAGGAGGCCCCCGCAGAGGTGCCGTCGCGCTCGCGGCGGCGCACCTCTGCCCGGGCGGCTGCGGCCAAGGCCGATTCACAGTCCGCCGCGGCGACGCCGGCGGCGCCGGATGCCAGCGAGCCGGAGACGGCCCAGGCGGACCCAGGCGCCTCGGCGCCGCGGGCGAAGAGCTCGGTCCGTGCGCGCCGCCGCGCGACGGTGTCCCGCTCGGCGGCAGGCGGCTCCGCCGCCGCGCAGACCGACCCCACGCAGACCGACCCCACGCAGACCGCCCCCGCGGAGGAAGCGGCCGGCCGCACTGAGACGGTGGTTAGGGAGACCGCTCCGGCGGCGCCTGCCGCTCTGGAGACCGCGTCCGCCCCGATGGCCGCGGCGAACCAGCCCGCGGCCGAGAGCTTCTCGCCCGCCCAGCCGGAAGCGGTGAGCGCGGAGACCGCGGCCGCCCCGGAGGCGGCGGCATCCCAGGAGCACGGGGTGGACGACGAGGAGCAGGCCTCCGGCTTCACCGGGCTCTTCAGCTCGGCGCTCTCGCCGACCTCGATGATCTTCCAGGCACCCGATCTCAGCGCAATCGTCCGGCCGGAGCCGGAGCCGGAGGAGGAAGCCGAAGAGGACGAGGACGAGGAGGCCGGCGCGGGCAGCCGCCGCCGACGCCGCAACCGCGGCCGCCGCGCCCGCACACGGACGGGCGGCGAGGATGCCGAGTCGGCCGGTGACGAAGGCGACGGCGACTCGGAGGCAGCCGAGGCGGACGGCGAAGAGGTCACCTCGCGCCGCCGTCGTCGCCGCCGCAGGGGAGAGGCCGACCTTGAGCTCGAGGGCGGCCTCGACGACGACCCGCCCGGGACCATCACCCGGGTGCGCGCTCCGCGCACGCCGTCGGAGTCAGCGGGGAACCGCGTGGCGACCGTCAAGGGCTCGACGCGCCTCGAGGCGAAGAAGCAGCGCCGCAGGGAGTCGCGCGAGTCGGGCCGCCGGCGCCATGTGATCACCGAGGCTGAGTTCCTGGCGCGGCGCGAATCCGTGGACCGCCAGATGGTCGTCCGGCAGAAGGAGGACCGCATCCAGATCGCCGTCCTCGAGGACGGGGTGCTCGCGGAGCACTTCGTCTCCAAGACGCAGCAGGACTCGCTCATCGGCAACGTGTACCTCGGCAAGGTCCAGAACGTCCTGCCGTCCATGGAGGCGGCGTTCGTCGACATCGGCCGCGGCCGCAACGCCGTGCTGTACGCCGGCGAGGTCAACTGGGACGCGGCGGGCCTCGATGGTGCCCCGCGCCGGATCGAGAACGCCCTCAAGTCCGGCGACTCTGTGCTCGTGCAGGTCACGAAGGACCCGGTGGGCCACAAGGGCGCGCGCCTGACGAGCCAGATCTCGCTCCCCGGCCGCTACCTCGTCTACGTGCCGGGCGGGTCGATGACGGGCATCTCGCGGAAGCTGCCCGACGTCGAGCGCACCCGCCTCAAGAAGATCCTCAAGGACCGCCTCCCCGAGGACGCGGGCGTGATCGTGCGCACCGCAGCCGAGGGTGCGAGCGAGGAGGAGCTCACCCACGACATCAACAGGCTGCGCGCCCAGTGGGAGTCGATCCAGACCCAGGCGGCCTCGACCAAGGTGCTCGCGCCTGAGCTGCTCTACGGTGAGCCGGACCTGACCATCAAGGTGGTCCGGGACGTGTTCAACGAGGACTTCTCGAAGCTCATTGTGAGCGGCGAAGAGGCGTGGGACACCATCGAGGCCTATGTGACCTATGTGGCGCCGGATCTCCTGGGCCGCCTCGAGAAGTACGAGGGCGACGAGGACATCTTCGCCCAGTGGCGCATCGACGAGCAGATCCACAAGGCCCTCGACCGGAAGGTCTTCCTGCCCTCCGGCGGCTCCCTCGTGATCGACCGCACCGAGGCCATGACGGTCATCGACGTCAACACGGGCAAGTTCACGGGCTCCGGCGGCAATCTCGAGGAGACCGTCACCAAGAACAACCTCGAGGCCGCGGAGGAGGTCGTCCGGCAGCTGCGCCTGCGCGACGTGGGCGGCATCATCGTCATCGACTTCATCGACATGGTGCTGGAGTCGAACAGGGACCTCGTGCTCCGGCGCCTGGTCGAGTGCCTCGGCCGCGACCGGACAAAGCACCAGGTCGCAGAAGTGACCTCTCTGGGGCTGGTCCAGATGACCCGCAAGCGCATGGGCACGGGCCTGCTCGAGGTCTTCGGCGAGACCTGCGAGGTGTGCGCCGGCCGCGGCGTCATCACCCACGACGAGCCGGTCGAGCGCGGGGGAGCCCGTCCCGCGGTCCCCGCTGCCGAGCAGCAGCCGGTCCGCACGGAGAGCGGCGCGGCAGGCGGCCGCAAGCGCCGCCGCCGCGGAGGTGCCCAGAACGGCGAGGTCCAGCCTCAGCCGCTCCCGGCACCCGCAGCCGCGCCGCCGGCGGACGACGCCGAACGGAAGGCCCGCGCCGAGGCAACCCGCGCGGCACTCGCCGCGGTCGCCGCCGCCGCCCACGCTGCACACGTGCACGACGACGAGGTGGCCGCCTCGAGGGGCTCGGGAACCGAGGCCCCGGCGCCGGCCCACGAGGCCGGGCCTGCCGGCGCGGCCCCGGCCCGGGAGGACGCCCGGCAGGCCGAGGCCCCGGAGCCGGTGGTGTCGCCCGTCGCCCCAGCTGTCGAGCACGTCCACACGTCGGAGACACCGGCGGCCGCCTCGGCTGCGGCGGAGCTGGCCCCCGCCGTGCTGACGATCGGTGGCGAGCGGATCGAACTGCCCCACGGCGAGAGCGTGCCGGTGCCACCGGCCCCGGCTCCGGCACTGAGCCTCGACGCGCTGACCCACGCCTTCGACCAGCTCACGGGGGAGCGCCACGCCCCCGCGGGCGAGGAGAAGACCGGCCGACGCCGCCGCAGCCGCGGCGCGCGGAGCGGCCAGGGATCGGCCGAAGTCACGCGCGTCGACGCGGCGGAGGGCGCGGTCGGCGGGCAGACGAGCTCGGCCAAGGCCGCGGCGAAGTCGGCCACGGCGTCATCCGGGTCCGGCGACGAGCCCCTCATCCTGGGCGTCGGCGTCCCGGCGTCGGAGCTGTGAGCGTGGCCCGCGTCCCCCGGGTCCTCAGCATCGCCGGCTCCGACCCCTCGGGAGGGGCCGGCATCCAGGCCGACCTCAAGAGCATCGCTGCCATGGGCGGGTACGGGATGAGCGCCATCACCGCGCTCACCGCGCAGAACACCCGGGGCGTCACCGCGGTGCATACCCCGCCGGCGGAGTTCCTCGTGGCGCAGCTTGAGGCAATTGCCGACGACATCGCGGTCGACGCCGTGAAGGTCGGCATGCTCGCCGACACCGCGGTGATCGGTACGGTGCGCGAGTGGCTCGACGCCACCAGGCCGGGCGTCGTCGTGCTCGATCCGGTCATGGTCGCCACGAGCGGCGACCGGCTGCTGGAGGCCGACGCCGAGGACGCACTCCGCGACCTGCTCACCCGCGCGCACCTGGTCACGCCCAACCTGCCCGAGCTGGCCGCGCTGCTGGCCGAGCCGGTGGCCGCGACGTGGGGTGAGGCCCTCGAGCAGGGCCGGAGGCTGTCCGAGCGCACAGGCGCAGCCGTCCTGGTCAAGGGCGGCCACCTCGACGGCGCGGAGTGCCCCGATGCCCTCGTGGACGCCCGGGCCGTGGGGTCGCCGGTCGTCGCCGAGATCCCTGGCGAGCGCGTGCCGACCCGCAACACGCACGGGACGGGCTGCTCGCTGTCCTCGGCGATCGCGACCGTCCAGGCCCGCACGGGCGACTGGGCGAGCTCGCTCGCCGTGGTCAAGGAGTGGCTCCGCGGCGCCCTCGAGGCCTCCGACGAGCTCGAGGTCGGCTCGGGGCACGGGCCCATCCACCACTTCCACCACGCGCGCGCCGCGGTCCCCCTGGCGCCCGGCGAGTTCGCCGACTCGCTGTGGGAGTCCACGGCCAAGGTCCGCGCCGAGATCGATGCCCTGCCGTTCGTCGCGCAGCTCGACGAGGGCAGCCTCTCCGAGGAGCACTTCGCCTACTACCTCTCCCAGGACGCGCTGTACCTGAACGGCTACTCGCGGGTCCTGGCCCGGGCGAGCGCGCTGGCGCCGTCCGAGGCCGAGCAGGCCTTCTGGGCGGAAGGGGCACGCGTGTGCCTCGAGGTCGAGGCGGAGCTGCACAGGACCTGGCTCAGCCGCCACGTCGCGCACGACGCCGCGTCCTCCGGCGGCGGCCGGGGCACCGGCGGCGCGGTCCCCGGCCCGGTGACGAAGGCGTACGTGGACCACCTGCTCGCTGCGTCGGCGTCCGGCTCCTACGGCGTGCTCGCGGCAGCGGCCCTTCCCTGCTACTGGATCTACGCCGAGGTGGGCGCCGCGCTCCATGCGCGCCACGCGGCCCGCGAGGACAGGGAATCCCACCCGTACGCCCAGTGGATCGGCACCTACGCAGACGAACGGTTCGCGGAGGCGACACGGCGGGCCATCTCCTTCACGGACGCGGCGGGCCGCCGGGCCTCCGCCGTCGAGCGGGAGGCGATGCGCACGGCCTTCACCTCCTCAGCGGTCTACGAGCGCGAGTTCTTCGACGCGCCGCGCCGCTTCGCGTGAGTCCGTGCCGGGCTCGGGATGGGCTAGACTGGACCCTGCGTGCTTTCCGGCCTGAGCGGCTGGCCCCGGCGCATTTGCGACCGGGCGGAGGACTGGCGTATCCTTGATCCTCGGTGCTTGCGCCGTCACTTGGGTGTCATCCCAGGGATTCCCCTCGCGGACTCACGGCAGAAGCACAGCAAGAGCGCCTGACGGACCATGCTTCGGTGTGGGACCCGGGCGCTGCGCGCAAAGAGCTTTAGAAATATCGTCGAGAGAAGTGAGTTCCCAAGTGGTGTACGCGATTGTCCGCGCCGGCGGCCGCCAGGAGAAGGTCTCTGTCGGAGACTTCGTGACCCTCAACCGCGTGGCCGGCGAGGCCGGCAGCACCGTCGAGCTGCCCGCCCTGCTCGTGGTCGACGGTGACAAGGTCACCTCCGCAGCGGCCGAGCTGGCCAACGTGACGGTCACCGCCGAGGTCCTCGAGGACCTCCGCGGCCCGAAGATCATCATCCAGAAGTACAAGAACAAGACCGGGTACAAGAAGCGCCAGGGCCACCGCCAGGAGCTGACCAAGGTCAAGATCACCGGCATCAACGCCTGAACCCTCACCGGTTCACCCAGACCTGACACGATTCTCCCAGGGAGGCACAGCTCATGGCACATAAGAAGGGCGCAAGCTCCACCCGCAACGGCCGCGACTCGAACGCCCAGCGCCTCGGCGTGAAGCGCTTCGGCGGCCAGTCCGTCAACGCCGGCGAGATCCTCGTCCGCCAGCGCGGCACGCACTTCCACCCCGGCAACGGCGTGGGCCGCGGCAAGGACGACACCCTCTTCGCACTCACGGCCGGCGCGGTCCAGTTCGGCACCCGCCGTGGCCGTCGCGTCGTCGACATCGTCGCTGCCTAGCAGGCACAGACGCGAAGGCCGCGCACGCGGCCTGCGCCTTCGGGCGCACAGGTGAGCATCAGGGTGGAGTGGGCCTTCGGCCCGCTCCACCCTTTGCTGCGTCCGGGGTCCTTCTGGGGCCCGGCGGCAGCGAACACTAGAATCGGGTCAGACCCGAACAGCTAAGGAGAATGAAGTGGCCAGCTTCGTGGACCGCGTGGTCCTGCATGTCTCGGGCGGGAACGGCGGGCACGGCTGCGTCTCTGTCAAGCGCGAGAAGTTCAAACCGCTCGGCGGGCCCGACGGTGGCAACGGCGGGAACGGCGGCGACGTCGTGCTGCGCGTGAGCCACCAGACCACGACCCTCCTGGACTACCACCACTCGCCGCACCGGCACGCCCAGAACGGCGGCCCGGGCATGGGCGACTGGCGGGTCGGCCACCAGGGCGAGACGCTCGTCCTGTCGGTGCCGGACGGCACGGTCGTGAAGTCGCCCGATGGCAAGGTCCTCGCGGACCTCGTCGGGGAAGGGGCCGAGTTCGTCGCTGCCGCCGGCGGCCAGGGCGGCCTCGGCAACGCCGCGCTCGCCTCCGCCAAGCGCAAGGCGCCCGGATTCGCCCTCCTCGGCATCCCGGGGGACACCCGCGACATCGTCCTCGAGCTCAAGTCCATTGCCGACATCGCGCTCGTGGGGTACCCCTCGGCGGGCAAGTCGAGCCTCATCGCCGCGATGTCCGCGGCGCGCCCGAAGATCGCCGACTACCCCTTCACGACCCTCGTGCCGAACCTCGGCGTGGTGCAGGCCGGCGACGTGCGCTTCACCATCGCCGACGTCCCCGGGCTCATCGAAGGCGCAAGCGAGGGCCGCGGCCTGGGACATGACTTCCTCCGCCACGTCGAGCGCTGCGCGGCCATCGTCCACGTCCTGGACTGCGGGAGCCTCGAGGCGGAGCGGAACCCCATCGACGACCTCGACGTGATCGAGCGCGAGCTCGAGAAGTACGCCGTGGACATGAGCTACGCCGGGGTCGACGGCGAGGTGGTCCCCCTCAACCAGCGCCCCAAGCTCGTGGCGCTGAACAAGACCGATCTTCCCGACGGGAAGGACATGGCGGAGATGGTCCGGCCCGAGCTCGAGCGGCGCGGCTACCGGGTGTTCGAGGTCTCGGCGACATCCCACGCCGGGCTCCGGGCCCTCGGCTTCGCGATGGCCGAGATCGTCCAGGCCGCCCGCGACGCCGTCGCGACCGCCCCGCCCAAGGTGGCTCCCGCCGTCCTGCGTCCACGGGCCGTCAACGAGGCCGGGTTCACGATCCGGCGCGAGGAGCGCAACCTCGAGCCGCTGTTCCGCGTGCTCGGCGACAAGCCCGAGAAGTGGGTCAAGCAGACCGACTTCACGAACGAGGAGGCCATCGGCTACCTTGCCGACCGGCTCAACCGCCTCGGTGTCGAGGACCAGCTGTTCAAGGTCGGGGCGAAGCCCGGCGACACGGTGGTGATCGGCGAGGACGACGCCGTCGTGTTCGACTGGGAGCCGACCATGATGACCGGGGCCGAGGTCCTCACCGGGCCGCGCGGAACGGACATCCGCTTCGCCGACTGGGAGCGGCCCACCCGCGCCCAGAAGCGCGAGGAGTACGAGGACCGCAAGGCCGCCAAGGCCGCGGCGCGCGAGGAGCTCGAGGCCGAGCGGCGCGCCGGGATCTGGACCGAGTCCACGCGGCGTCGTGCCTCGCAGCGCGACGCGGCGCGGGAGCAGGCCGACGAGGGGGAGTGGGCCGATGACGATGACCGCTGAGCCGCTCGTGCGCGGGCGCGAATGGCTGCCCCAGGCGCAGCGGATCGTGGTGAAGGTCGGCTCCTCCTCGCTCACGACCATCCGGGGCGGGATCTCCGAGCGCGCGCTCGCGGCCCTGGTCGACACGCTCGCCGACCGCGCCAACGCCGGTGCGGAGATCGTGCTCGTGTCCTCGGGAGCCATCGCCGCGGGCCTCGCGCCCCTCGGGCTCGAGCGGCGCCCGAAGGACCTGGCGACCCAGCAGGCAGCCGCGAGCGTGGGCCAGGGCCTCCTCATGGCCCGCTACACCCAGGCCTTCGGCGCGCACGGCGTCACGGTGAGCCAGGTCCTGCTCACCGCGGACGACCTCGTCCGCCGCACCCAGTACGCCAACGCGCACCGCGCGCTCGAGAAGCTCCTGCACCTCGGCGTCGTGCCCGTGGTCAACGAGAACGACACCGTCGCGACGCACGAGATCCGCTTCGGCGACAACGACCGCCTCGCGGCCCTCGTGGCGCACCTCGTCCACGCGGACGCGCTCGTGCTGCTCTCGGACGTCGACGCCGTCTACACCGGGCCTCCATCCGAGGGCGGGGAGCGGATCGAGCATGTGCGCGGTTCCCATGACCTCGAGGGCGTGCGGATCGGGAGCGCCGGCAAGGCCGGTGTGGGGACGGGCGGCATGGCCACGAAGGTCGAGGCCGCCGCCATCGCCGCAGGGTCGGGCATCCCCGCGCTGGTGACCTCGACCGCCGCCGCCGGACGGGCGCTCGCGGGCGAGGACGTGGGCACCTGGTTCAGCGTCAACGGCCGCCGGAAGCCGGTGCGGCTCCTCTGGCTGGCCCACCTCGCCGCGACCCGGGGAACCCTCGTGCTGGACGACGGCGCCGTCCGCGCCGTGCGGGACCGCCACCGGTCGCTGCTGCCCGCCGGGGTGACGTCCGTCGCGGGAGACTTCGAGGCGGGCGACCCGGTGGAACTGGCCGACTCCGCGGGGACCGTGGTGGCCCGCGGACTCGTGAACTTCTCCGCCGGCGAGATGCCGGCCATGCTCGGGCGCTCCACGAAGGACCTCGGGCGGGAGCTCGGGCCCGAGTACGAGCGCGTCCTCGTGCACGTGGACGACCTCGTGCTGGTGTGACGCAGAGCGCCTCGCGCGGCGGGCAGGCTCGGTAGACTTGATCCATGACTGACACCGCCCACGAGACCGTCCCCGCCGAGCAGGCGAGCGCCGCAGCATCACCCGCGGCCTCCGAGCAGCCGAGGCTCTCGCCAGCGGACGTCGAGTCGGCGGTGTTCGCCATAGGCGACCGCGCACGCCGGGCGTCGCGGACCATCGGACGCGCCAACCGGGCCTGGAAGGACCGCGCGCTGCGCGCGATCGGTGCGGCCCTGAAGGAGAACGAGGACGCCATCCTCGCGGCCAACGCGAAGGACCTCGAGGCCGGGCGCGCCGGCGGCACGTCGAAGGCCCTGCTCGACAGGCTCGCGCTCACCCCCCAGCGCATCGACGGGCTCGTCGCCGCACTCGAGAACCTCGCGGGCCTGCCCGACCCCGTCGGCACCGTGGTCCGGGGCCAGACGCTGCCCAACGGCCTGCGGATGCGCCAGGTGAACGTCCCGATGGGCGTCGTGGCCGCCATCTACGAGGCCCGCCCCAACGTGACCGTGGACATCGCCGGGCTCGCGCTCAAGAGCGGCAACGCCGTGATCCTCAGGGGCGGGAGTGCGGCCGCCCACACCAACAGCGCCCTTGTCACGATCCTCCGCGACACGCTCGACTCGGTCGGGCTTCCCGCCGACGCTGTGCAGAGCGTCGACGCGTACGGGCGCGAGGGCGCGAATGTCCTCATGCGCGCCCGTGGCCGCGTGGACGTCCTCATTCCGCGCGGCGGCCGGGAGCTGATCCAGAGCGTCGTGCTCAATTCGACCGTCCCCGTCATCGAGACCGGCGAGGGCAACGTCCACATCTTCGTCGACGCGTCTGCCGACGAGGAGATGGCAGTGGAGATCCTCCTCAACGCCAAGACGCAGCGCCCCAGCGTGTGCAACACCGTGGAGACGGTGCTCGTCCACCGCGACTCGACGGTGCTGCCCGCCGTCGCCCGGGCGCTCGCCGAGAAGGGCGTCCGGCTGCACGTCGACGGCCGCACGATGGCCGCACTCCCGGAGGGCGTGAGCGCAGAGGCCGCGACCGACCACGACTGGGCCACCGAGTACATGGACCTCGACCTCGCCGTGGCCACGGTCGACTCGATCGACGACGCCCTCGAGCACATCCGCCGCTGGAGCACCGGCCACACCGAGGCGATCATCACGAACGACCTCCGCAACGCCGAGCGGTTCATCGCCGAGATCGACTCCGCGGCGGTGATCGTCAACGCGTCGACCCGCTTCACCGACGGCGGCGAGCTGGGCCTCGGAGCGGAGGTGGGCATCTCCACGCAGAAGCTCCACGCGCGCGGCCCGATGGGCCTGACCGAGCTCACGACCACGAAGTGGATCGTGCAGGGCGAGGGGCAGGTTCGCGCCTGAGCCGCGGGGTAGGATGATCTTCAGCAACAGGCGCCGCGAGGCCGGGGGCCGCACGGTCCCCGGCCCTGCGGACGCCGTGAGAACGACTCTGAAGGGGAGACCATGCTGGCAACGCTGATCAGCACCGCAGTCATCGCGTCCGGCCAGGCCGGTGGGCACGAGGAGAAGGCTCCGCTCATCGCCGAGCCGTGGGTGATCGGCGTCACGCTGTTCGCGATCTTCGTCGTGCTCATGTTCGTGACGATGTCGTACTCGAACCTGGGCCGCCGTCACTCGGCGATCGAGGAGCACGCGGACCCGCACCGCCAGCACCCGAACAAGCACGACCGCGGCCAGGGCCACTGAGCCCTCTGGCGTTGGCCCCGGCAGAGGCTGTGGCGCCGTCAGGACAGCGCGGGAGCGGACGTCGAGTCCGCCTGGGAGTCATGGGCGGCACCTTCGACCCGATCCACCACGGCCACCTCGTGGCCGCGAGCGAGGTCGCGTCCAAGTTCAACCTCGACGAGGTTGTGTTCGTGCCGACCGGTGAGCCGTGGCAGAAGTCCAAGCGCCGCGTCAGCACGCCCGAGCACCGCTACCTCATGACGGTGATCGCGACGGCCTCGAACCCGCGCTTCACGGTCAGCCGGGTGGACATCGACCGTCCCGGGCCCACCTACACGATCGACACCCTGCGCGACCTGAGGCGCCTGCGCCCCGAGGCCGACCTGTACTTCATCACGGGCGCGGACGCGATGGCACAGATCGTCTCGTGGAAGGACGTCGACGAGCTGTGGGAGCTGGCACACTTCGTCGGCGTGACGAGGCCGGGCCATGAGCTCCACAACCTGGGGCGCAAGGACGTGAGCCTGCTCGAGGTGCCCGCCATGGCCATTTCGTCGACGGACTGCCGAGCCCGCGTCGCCGTCGCCGAACCGGTGTGGTACCTCGTGCCCGACGGAGTCGTGCAGTACATCGCCAAGTACGGCCTGTACCGGGACGGCCCGGACGGGGACGCGGCAGAAGAGAAGCACGGAGAGGCAGGAGACGCAGCGCCAGCTGCGCGGTGACAGCCATGAGCAACGAGGAGAAGCCCATCACGAGCCGGCGCGAGCGGCGTCTCGCGCAGGCTGGACTTGCAGCGACCGGGCAGGAGCCGCGGCTCACTCCAGCCCAGGCCGAGGCCGAGGCCCGCGCCAAGGCCGCGGCGCAGGCCGAGGCTGCGCGGGCGCACGCAGCGGGAGTTGCGGCCGCCCATGCTGCCGCGGAGGCGCAGGCGCGGCCCTTCGGAGAAGGGACCCAGCCCTCTGCTCAGCCGTCGGAGCCGCTCACGGACCGGACGGCCGCTGTGCGTGCCCGCCGCGCGCTGGACGTGCCGGCTGACAGCGTCCGACAGGGCGGACCCGAGCGCAGTTCGCAGGCGAGGGCCCGCGATCGGGCGGCGCAGCGCAAGCTCCGTGAGCTCGCGGAGAAGGAGCAGGCAGTCCAGGGCTCGTCCAGCCCCTATCCCTCGCGCCGGGCGCTGCGGGAGCGGGAGACCGGCAAGGTGCCCCGGGTCACCCCGCGGGAGGCGTCTTCCGAGGCGCCCGATGCCTCCGAGAGCGAGACGGCCCGCGGACGCCTCGCGGGCTCGGGAGCTCCGCAGCCGGCGGTGTCGCCTGCCCAGCCCCAGGCCCAGCCCCAAGCGAGGTTCCCGGTCCCGGGCGTCGACCCCGCGCCGCCCACGGCGATGCAGGGAATCGTCCCGCAGGGGCTCACCGTCACGCCCGCGCTGGGCCCCGAGACCGGGTCCTTCCGCAAGCTCAGCCACGAGCAGATCGCCGCGGCGCGCGAGCTGCTCAAGGAGCAGGCGAAGAACCAGGCCGCAATGCTCGAGGGCCAGCGCGGGGGCGACGGCACCGACGTCGACCCGGAGGTGCTCGCAGAGCAGGTCAGGATGGCCGAACGTGCCGCCATCCTGAACCGTCGTGCCCAGGCCAAGCAGCGTCTGGCCGAGGAGAGCCGGCGGGAGACCGCCGCTCCCGCGCGGAAGGCGCCAACGCCCACCGCGACGGACAACCTCGCGATGGTGACGCCGCTCGAGTTCGTCAACGTGCCCGGGGTCCCGCACCCCGTCATGAAGCCCCCGACGACCACGCACGTGCCCATCACCACCGGCCAGACGGACCGCCAGCAGAGGCGGCCGGCCGAACGGCGGGCCCCGGCGGAGCTTCCGGAGGGCGCACCCGTCTCGGCCCGCAGCGCCCACGGCCTCACTCCGCTCGATGCCGCGCAGTCCGGGGCACGCCGAGCGGAGCGCGAGCGGCTCATCCTGCTGGGCATCGGCGCCGTGGGCATCCTGGCCCTCATCGTCGCCATCGTCATCATCGTGCTGGGCAGCAGCTAGCTGCCCGCGACCAAGCCTCCAAGGAGAAGAGTGAGCGCAACAGACTCGGCCATCGAGCTGGCCCGCACGGCAGCCCATGCCGCCGCCGACAAGCTGGCGGAGAACATCGTCGCCGTGGACGTGAGCGAACGGCTCGCCATCACGGATATCTTCGTCATCGCGTCCGCCGAGACCGAGCGTCAGGTGAACGCGGTGGTGGACAACATCGAGGACGAGCTCATCGAGCAGCTGGACCGGCGCCCCGTGCGCCGCGAGGGCCGCTCCGAGGGGCGCTGGGTGCTCCTCGACTTCGGGGACGTGGTGGTCCACGTCATGCACGCCGAAGACCGCGCCTTCTACGCGCTCGAGCGGCTCTGGAAGGACTGCCCGGTCCTGGACCTCGGCCTGGACGGCTCGGGAGCGGCCGCGCCCGCCGCGGGCTGAGCCGGTGAAGCCTGACCACTTCCGCGCCGTCGGACGCCGCATCGTCTTCTGGCGCCACGGCCGCACCGACTGGAACGCCGCCGGCCGCTTCCAGGGCCAGACTGACATCCCGCTGAACGACGAAGGGCAGCGTCAGGCTGTTGCGGCCGCGCGACGCCTCGCGTCCCTCCAGCCGAGCGGCATCGTCGCCTCGGACCTCGAACGGGCACGCACGACGGCGGACGCGCTCGCCTCGCTCACGGGACTGCCGGTGGCCGTGGATTCGGGCCTGCGCGAGACGAATGCCGGCGTGTGGCAGGGCCACACCTTCGACGTCATTCGGACGATGGATCCGGAGGGCCTGCACCGCTGGGAAGAGGGCGATGTCCACCTCCCCGCTGGCGGTGCCGAGACCCGTCTCGACGTCGCCGCACGCGTGCACCGGGCGGTGGACCGCGCCCTGGCCGGCGTGCCCGCGGACGGGACACTCGTCGTCGTGAGCCACGGCGGAGCGATCCGCGTGGGCCTCGCGCACCTCCTCGGCCTCCCGCACGGACTGTGGGGCGCTCTCTCGGGCCTGTCGAACTGTTCATGGTCCATCCTCGAGGAGCGGCGCCCGCACGACGACGGGACGCCTCGGTGGCGCCTCGGCGAGCACAATGCGGGCACCCTGCCGGTGCCTGTGACCGTCGAGGAGGGCTGAGCCCACGGCGGTTGAGCGGAGTCGAAACCCGGCCCATCGATTTGTGCGCACGGGCCGAATCGTTCTAAGATATTCGAGTTGCTCCGGACGGGGAGCGGTGATCATCGGTCTCCTCCACACCGTTTGGAATGCGACTCGCGGGGCTGTGGCGCAGCTGGTAGCGCACCTGCATGGCATGCAGGGGGTCAGGGGTTCGAGTCCCCTCAGCTCCACGGGGGTATGGCGCAGTTGGTAGCGCGTCTGCATGGCATGCAGAAGGTCAGGGGTTCGAATCCCCTTACCTCCACCCAAATGAAAGGGCCGTCCGGAAGGGCGGCCCTTTCTGCATTCCCGCTCGCGCCTGTGCGCTCGGTGTACCGCTGGCATTCACCTCGTCGTCGCCCGGCCTCCCTAGACTGGCGCTGCCCAGGCCTGGCCAGAACGATCCGATGATCCGCTCGCCTCCGAGAGGGAACGTGCCGTGAAGCTCCTCGAGTACATCGACCTTGTGGAAGACCTGACGTCCGCAGTCCTGGACGGGGACGCCGCAGCCGCCTCGAGCCTCGCCCAGACCGTCAAGGCGATGGGCAGGGAAGTACGCCATGAGACCGGGGCAGCTGTGGACTGAAGGCCCTAGGCATCGCCCGGCGCCGGCGGCATAGTGGTGCCGACGACCCGGGAGGAAGCCATGACCGACCCCCAGAAGCCGCTGGGCTACCTGCTCAGGACCCTCGACAGGCTCCTCGAGGAGCGCTTCGAGGAGGCCCTCGAGCGGCATCGGCTGAGCCGGCGCCAGTGGCAGCTCCTCAACGTCCTCGCGGAGGGGGAGGAAACGCTCGGGCAGCTCGACGAGGCCATTGCCCCGTTCCTGAACACCGCTGCCGGGGAGACCTCCGAGCGCTACCTCGAACCGCTGCTCAGCGGCGGCCTGGTGGCCGAGAAGGCCGGCGTCTACCGTCTCACGGACGCCGGCCGGGCGGAGCTGCGCACGGCCAGGGAGTCGGTCGAGGGGCTCCGGGACGCCACGGTCAAGGGGCTCGACGACGGCGAGTACGAGCGGACCCTGCGTGCCCTCGAGGCGATGATCGACAACCTCAGCGCCTGAACACCGCACCGGAACCGCACGCTCGAACAGCGCTCCGGGCCGGCCCGCCCCTGCCGCCGGGGGCGCCCTAGGGCCCGGGACGCTGCGAGAGCCCCAGCCCGGGCTTGCGCCCGTGGACGGAGAGGTAGCTGAGCCCGTCCGGTCCCGCGGCGAACGCCCTCCGCGACCGACGCGGCAGCCACACGAGCTTCCCCGGGGATAGCCGGACGTCGCCACCGTCGGTGGAGAGGACTCCGCCGCCCGAGACGATGTGCAGGAGGACGTCCAGGTCCGGCCCGACGTGGTCCTCGATGGTTCCGCCCGCCGGGAGGGCGATCACGTTCGCGTCGAGGTCGCGCGGATCCATGGTGAGCCGGAAGACGGCACCCGACGCCGCGGCGTCGTGCGTCTGGGCCAGCACGCTCGTGTCGGCCAGGATGCGGGGGAGGCCGGTGCCGGACGTCTCTGCCATGACCACACTCTAGGCGTCCCGGCCGCCCGGCCGGGGCGGGCATGATGGTCGTATGACGCGCGAGCACGGCACCCGGATCACCCTCCCCACCCCGTCGGGCGATGTCTCCGCGGTCTTCTCCCGGCCCGATGGGACGGACGCGACGGTCCTCGTGGCCCACGGCGCCGGTGCAGGCATGGACCACCCCTTCATGGTGGGCTACTGCGACGCGCTCAACGAGGTGGGCGTCGCGACGCTCCGCTTCAACTTCGCCTACATGGAAGCCGGCAAGAAGGTGCCCGACCGGGCGCCGAAGGCGATCCCGGTGTGGGCGGCCGTGATGGACGAGGCGCGACGGCGTTCGGCAGGGGAGCCGCTGTGGGCGGCAGGCAAGTCGTTCGGAGGCCGCATGGCATCCATGGCTGCCGCCGAGGGGATCATCGAGCCGGCCGGCCTCGTGTTCCTCGGCTACCCGCTGCATCCCGCGGGCAAGCCGGAGAGGCTCCGCGACGAGCACCTCTACGCGCTCAGGCTGCCGATGCTGTTCCTCCAGGGGACGCGCGACACCCTCGCGTCCGCCGATCTGCTTCAGGGCGTGGTCTCGAAGCTGCCGACGGCGACGCTCGCCTGGCAGGAGGGCGGGGACCATTCCTTCGCCGTCAAGGGCGCGAAACGGACCCCCTACGCCATCGGCGCCTCCCTGGCCGAGCCCACGGCCGCATTCGTCAGGGAGCACGCCCCGCGGGCTTAGGCCAAGGCGGTCGACCACTACTGGTTCACCTCATCCGCGGCGGGTGGGGCAGCGTCCGCGAACGAAAGCCACGTGTATTGCCCGTTCGACCGCCAACAGGACCGACGCCGTCTTCACGGCCATCACCCCCTAGGAGGACCACTGCGGGAAGGCGAGCCGTCCCCCGGCGGCTCGCCGCCGGCGTCGGACGCGCGGCCCTGGCTGCGACCGTCGCCCTCGTCGCGCCCATCGTCATGGTTCCGCTCCTCAGGGTCCGCGCGGTCCCCACGGTCCGCGCGGAGGGCGCGGACGGCGGCGCTCACCGTCGGGTAGAAGTGGCCGGGCCCGAAGCGCGCCCGCGTGCCGAACTTCAGGAGCCGGTCCTTGACCGGTCCCTTGAGCTCGGCGAACACCAGCTCGATCCCGTGCCCGTCGAGCCACTCGTCGAGGTCCACGAGCTCGTCGAGCGCCGTGGTGTCGATCCCCGTGATCGGCTCGGCCGCAATGACGACATGCCGGATGTCGCGGTCGGCCCGTTCGACGAGGGAGCGCACGAACCCGGTGAAGACCGCGCCGTTGGCGAAGAACAGCGGCGCATCGAAGCGGGCGATCACGAGGCCCGGCACGCGGACGCCCTCCGGGTGGCGCGAGAGGTCGTGATAGCCCGGCACGTCCTGGAGGTCCCCGAGCTCGGCACGGTACGGCGACCAGGCCCGCCGCACGAACTCGAGCAGGGCCAGGCCCACCGCGACGAGGATCCCGGGAAGCACGCCCAGCGTCGTCACGCCCACGAACGCGGCGGCCATGAGCGCCGTCTCCGTCAGGCTCATCCGCGCGAGCCGGACGATCGCCGGCCCGTCGACGAGCCCTATGACCGCGGCGATCACGACGGCGGCGAGGGTCGCCGTGGGCAGGTACGCGGTGGCCTCCGGGGCGGCGAGCATGAAGGCCACGACGAGCAGCGAGGCGAAGACCCCTGCAAGCTGGCTCCTGGCCCCCGCCGCCACGGCCACCGGGGTCCGGGACCCGCTGCCGGAGATCGGGAACCCGCCGAACAGCCCCGCGGATGCGTTGGCGATCCCCACCGCGGCCATCTCGCGGTTGCCGGACACGGACTGGCCCTGCTGCCGGGCCAGGCTCTGCGAGAGCACGCCCGTGTCCGCGAACGCCATGAGGGCTATGCCCGCCGCGGGCAGCAGCAGCGCCACCGCGTCAGCGAGGGTGATCCCGCCGAGCGCGGGCGCTGGCAGCCCGCGGGGGAGTGCGCCGGCAACGTGGACACGCTCCCCGAGGCCGGCCGCCCACGTGACCAGTGCCGAGAGCACGACGGCGGGGAGCACGCCCGCGAGCTTCCACCCGAAGGCCCGCACGGCTCCGATGAGGGCCAGGGCGCCGCCGCCGAGGGCGAGGGCGACGAGGTTCGTCTCGCCGAGGACCCCCGCCGTGGCGGCCAGCTTCTGCCAGGGCGTGTCCCCCTGGGCCTCCACGCCGAGGAGCACGGGCAGCTGGGAGGCCACCACGACGAGGGCGAGGCCGCCGAGGTAGCCGAGCCGGATGGGCCGAGAGAGCAGGTGCGTGACGGCACCGAGCCGCAGCGCGGCTCCCGCGGCCATGACCAGCCCCATGAGGATCGCGAGCAGGCCGGCGAGCGCGACGGCGCGTGCCTCGCTGCCCGCAGCAAGGGGCAGCACGGCCGCGGCGATGAGCGGAGCCAGGGACGAATCCGGTGCGAGCACGAGCACGCGGCTCGGCCCGATGGCCGCGTACACGATCATCGGCACGATCGTCGCGTACAGACCGGTAGCCGGCGGGAGCCCGGCGGCCTGCGCATACGCCATGCCCGAGGGGATGAGCAGCCCGAACAGGGCCGCCCCCGCCACGGCATCGCTGCGCAGCCACGCGATCCGGTAGTCAGCGACCCACGGCGCGACTGGGACCCACGAGGGCAGGCGGGCGCGCGCCGTCGTGCGCCGCGCCTCGGTCCTGCCCATGCCGGAATCATGGTCCAGGGCCGCGCCCCACGCCAGTGGCGCTGGTGCTGGTGCGAGGATGGAGGGGTGAGCAGCGCTGTCGTGGTCGGGAGCGGGCCCAATGGGCTCGCAGGGGCCGTGCACCTTGCCATGCACGGACTGGACGTGCGTGTGCTCGAGGCCGAGCCCACCATCGGGGGAGGATGCCGCTCGTCGGTCGAGGACCTGCCGGGCCTCCTCGTCGACGAGTGCTCCGCGTTCCACCCGTTCGCCGCGGCCTCGCCCTACCTCTCGGGCCTCGGGCTCGAGGAGCACGGCCTGCGGTGGCGGGAGCCCGACGTCCAGCTCGTCCACCCGCTGGACGGCGGCCGCGCGGCAGCCCTCTGGCGGGACGAGGCGCGCACCGCCTCCGGCCTCGGGCCCGACGGTCCCGCCTGGGACAGGCTGATCGGCCGTGCCGCCCGCAGCTTCGGCACCCTCGTCGAGGACATCCTGGGCCCCCTCGTCGCCGTCCCCCGGCACCCGTTCGCGCTCGCGCGGTTCGGCCTCGACGCGGTCCTCCCCGCCACCCTGTCGGCTCGCCGCTGGCGGACCGACGAGGCCCGTGCGCTGTTCGGCGGGATCGCGGCGCACGCCTTCGCGCCGCTCGACTCCCCGTTCACGAGCTCGGTCGCGATCGTCCTCGCCGCAGCGGCCCACACGGTGGGGTGGCCCGTGGCCGAGGGCGGCTCCGGCGCGATCACGGCGGCCCTGGCCGCCCGGCTCGCCCGCTTCGGCGGCTCCATCGAGACGGGCCGGCGGGTCGAGGACGTCCGCGAGCTCGACGGCGCCGACGTGGTCCTGCTCGACGTCACCCCGTCCGCTGCCGCGAGGATCCTGGGAGACCGCCTTCCGCCGCGCGTCGCCGCCAGCTACCGCCGCTTCCGCCACGGCCCCGCCGCCTACAGGGTGGACTTCGCCGTGGAGGGCGGCATCCCCTGGGCGTCCGAGCTCGCCCGGCGGGCCGGAACAGTCCATGTCGGGGGGACGCTCGAGGAGATCGCCGAGGCGGAGGCCGCGACGGCCCGCGGCCGCATGCCCGCGCGCCCCTTCGTGCTCGTCGGCCAGCAGTACCTCGCCGATCCGGGAAGATCGAGGGACGGCGTCCACCCCGTGTGGGCCTACGCACACGTGCCGCACGCCTTCGCCGGCGACGCCACCGAGGCCCTCGTCGGCCAGATCGAGCGCTTCGCACCGGGCTTCCGGCGCACGGTCCGGGCCACAGCGGTCCGCGGGCCAGCCGCCCTCGAGGCCCACAACGCGAACTACGTGGGCGGCGACATCGGCGCCGGCGCCAACACCGGGCTGCAGCTCCTCGCCCGCCCACGCCTCACGCCGGACCCCTACGCCACCGGCGCGCCGGGCGTTTACCTCTGCTCCGCCTCGACCCCGCCCGGTGCCGGAACCCACGGCATGGGCGGCTACCGGGCCGCCTCCGCCGCGCTCAGGTGGCTCGCCCGCCGATAGGGTGGACGGGTGCACGACCACCCCGCCCCGGCGCCCTTCCCCTTCGAGGCGCTCCGGCGCTTCCCCGACGTCGAAGCGGAGAACCTCCAGGCCTACGACGCGACGGACAGGCTCCTCGCAACGCGCGGGCTCGGCGAGGCGGCCGCACGGGGGCTCGCCGGCGGTGACGTCGCCGTGGTGGGGGACGCGTACGGCGCGCTGACCCTCCAGCTCGCCGCCGCGGGCCTGCGCGGCCTGCGCGTCCACCAGGACCTCGTGACCGGCCGCGCAGCCCTCGCCCGCAACGCCGACGCGCTCAGGCTCTCCGGGACCTTCGTGCCCTGCGAACTCGGCCCGTCGCTGCTGGCTGGCGCACGGCTCGTCCTCGCCCAGCTTCCCCGCGGCCTCGCCGAGCTCGACGAGGTGGCCGACGCCGTCGCCCGCTGGTCGGCGCCGGACGTCACGTTCATCGCCGGCGGGCGGATCAAGCACATGAGCCTGGCCATGAACGACATGCTCCGCAGTCATTTCGGCGAGGTCTCCGCAGGCCTCGCCGCGCAGAAGTCCCGGCTCCTCACCGCGTCGGGGCCCCTGACCGTTCCCGACCGGCCGCCCTTCCCGGTCTGCGCGGCGCACGACGACGTGGGCCTCACCGTCTGCGCGCACGGCGCCGCGTTCGCGGGGCCACGGATCGACATCGGCACGCGCTTCCTCCTCGGCTTCGTGGACCGCATGCCATCGGGGCGGGCGGTCGACCTCGGCTGCGGCACCGGGGCGCTCGCGGCGGCCTACGCGCTCCGTCACCCGTCCGCCGAGGTGGTGGCCACCGACAGGTCCGCGGCGGCCGTCCGCTCCGCGCGCGCGACGATGGAGGCCAACGCGCTCGCCGGCAGGGTCGCCGTCGAGCACGACGACGCCGCGGCGCAGCTGGGCGAGGCGAGCGCCGACGTCGTGCTCCTCAACCCGCCCTTCCACCTCGGTGCCAGCGTCCACGCGGGGGCGGGACTCAAGCTCATCGCGGCCGCCGCCAGGCTGCTGCGGCCCGGCGGCGAGCTCTGGTGCGTCTTCAACACCCATCTGGACTACCGCCGCGCGCTGCAGGCGCAGGTCGGACCCACTGAGGTCATGGGGCGGAACAGGAAGTTCACGGTCACCAGATCCATGCGGCGCGGCTGAGCGCACGCCAGAGTCCTTGTGCCCTCCTGTGTGCCGCACGGGGTAACGTACTTCTAGACACGCCCTGAACTGCAGAGAGGACCCAGTGACGGAGCCACGTCAGCCCGCTGCCCGCCGGGGGACGAACCTGCCGCGGATGGGGGACTTCAACCTCACGGTGATCGTCGATGCCATCCGCCGCTCGGAGTCAGGGCTCAGCCGTGTGGAACTCGCCCAGATCGTGGGGCTCTCGCCGCAGACCATCTCGAACATCTCCCGCCGCCTCCTCGACCAGGGCCTCATCTTCGAGGCAGGCAAGGAGGGCAGCGGCCCGGGGAAGCCGCGGACCATCCTGCGGCTCAACCCCCAGGGCATGTATGCCGTCGGGGTCCACCTGGACCCGAGCATCATCACGCTCGTCCTCCTCGACCTCGTCGGTGCCATCGTCGCCAAGGAGACCTTCCTGACGCCCCGCTCGCACGAGCCCGAGGAGATCGTCGAGGCGATCGCGGAGTGCGTCGGGCGGCTCATCACCACCTCGGGCGTGCCACGCGCGCTCGTCGGCGGCATCGGGGTCGCCGCCCCCGGCCCCATCGACCTTGACCGCGGAGCCGTCGTCGGGCCGCCGCTCCTGCGCGGCTGGGTCGACGTCCCGCTCCAGGAGATGGTCCAGGAGGCCACTGGCATCGAGACGACCATGGACAAGGACGTCACGAGCGCAGCGGTCGCCGAGATCTGGGCCGGGGGCCCCGGTGGGTCCGAGACGTTCGCCTTCTTCTACCTCGGCACGGGCCTGGGCTGCGGCCTGGCCCTCAACGGCGAGATCTACCGCGGCAGTTCCGGCAATGTCGGCGAGATCGGGCACATCATCGTGGACCCCGACGGTCCCCCCTGCTTCGACGGCTGCGGCATGCGCGGGACGATCGCGACCGTGCTCGAACCCGTCCGCATCGTCGGCGAGGCCATCGACGCGGGGGTCCTGCCGCCGCTCCCGCAGGACCCCACGGCACCCGACTTCCAGAAGGCCTTCGCCCGACTGTGCGAGCTCGTCAACGCCGGGGACGAGCGGGCCGTGGAGATCCTCCGTGCCGCCGCACGTAACCTCGCATGGGCGGCGGCGGTGGTGGGCAACATGCTCGACGTCGAGCGCATGGTGTTCGGCGGCCCGTTCTGGGAACCGGTCGCGGACTTCTGCCTCTCCGTCATGCCCGACATGGTCAACGAGCTCCTCGCCACGCGGGGGATCTACCGCGTGGAGCTGATGGGGACCGGCCTCGGCGACGACGTCGGTGCGGTCGGCGCCGCGTGCCTCGTCCTCGAGCGGGCCCTCGCCCCGCGCGCTGAGCGCCTCCTGCTGGGCGGGTAGCATGGAACACACGAGGGCCGCGAGCTCCGCGCACGGGCCCTCCCACCGTGCACTCGAGGGGGAATCTGTGCCGACTTCTGCCGACACCGCCGAGGCGAACGCGCCGCTCGCCGCGCATGAGCTCGCGCGCTCTGCCGAGGTGATCGCCGCCGTGACGGCCCAGTTCGAGGCCAAGGTGGTGGGGCAGGAACGGCTGCGGGAGACCCTGCTCATCGGCCTGCTCACCGGCGGCCACGTCCTCCTCGAATCCGTCCCCGGCCTCGCCAAGACCACCGCTGCGGCCACCCTCGCCGAGTCCGTGCAGGCATCCTTCAGCCGGATCCAGTGCACCCCGGACCTCCTGCCCAGCGACATCGTCGGAACGCAGGTCTACGACGCCCGGGACGCGAGCTTCACGACCCAGCTCGGACCCGTCCACGCGAACATCGTGCTGCTCGACGAGATCAACCGCTCGAGCGCGAAGACCCAGAGCGCCATGCTCGAGGCGATGCAGGAGCGGCAGACCAGTATCGGCGGCCAAGTCCACCGCCTCCCCGAGCCCTTCCTCGTCCTGGCAACCCAGAACCCGATCGAGCACGAGGGCACCTACCGTCTGCCCGAGGCCCAGATGGACCGGTTCATGCTCAAGGACGTCCTGGACTACCCGAGCCCCGAGCAGGAGGCCGAGGTCCTGCACCGGATGGACCGCGGGGTCTACGCCCCGGGACGGGCTGTCGCGCCCGCGGCCACGCTCGAGGACGTGCGCGCCCTCCAGGACGCCGCACGGCGGGTGTACCTTGACCCGGCCATCACCCGCTACATCGTCGGCCTCGCCTACGTGACCCGGCACGCCGAGACCTACATCGAGCCCCGGCTCGCGCGGTTCATCGAGTTCGGGGCGAGCCCGCGGGCCTCGATCGCCTTCAGCGCCGCCGCGCGCGCCGCGGCGCTGCTCGCGGGCCGGGACTACGTGGTGCCGGAGGACGTCAAGTCCCTCGCGCACCGGGTCCTGCGGCACCGCATCATCCTCGGCTTCGAGGCTGTCGCCGAGCAGGTCCCCGTCGAGACCGTCGTGGACGCGATCATCGCCGCTGTCCAGACCCCCTAGGAACGCCATGACCACGAGCCTCGTCGCAAAGGTCAAGTCGCGCATGTTCATCGTGGCCCACCGCAGGGCCCGGACCATGCTAGACGGCGAGTACGGCTCGGTGTTCCGCGGCAGGAGCCTCGACTTCGACGACCTGCGGGCCTACACCGCCGGGGACGAGGTGCGCGACATCGACTGGAAGGCCTCGGCGCGCTACGGGTCGCCGCTCGTCAAGCGCTACGCCGCCGTGCGGCGGCAGACCGTCCTCCTCGTCGCCGACACAGGCCGCAACATGGCCGCCGTCTCCCGCGGCGGGGACGCGAAGAAGGACGTCGCCGTCATGGCGCTGGGGGTGCTGGGCTACCTGGCCCACCGGCACGGCGACCACATCGCGCTCGTCTCGGGAGACGCGGAATCCTCCTCGAGCCTTCCGCCGCGCGGCGGGGAGGCCCACCTCGAAGTCCTCCTGCGCCGGGTCGACGGAGCGGTCGCGCCCGACGGGGGCCGCAGCGACCTGACAGCGCAGCTCGCCCACGTCGCAAAGACGGTGGCGCAGCGGACCCTGCTCGTCGTCGTCGCGGACGAGGCCGCCCTCGACGACGAGGACGAGGCCCTCATCAGGCGCCTCGCCGCGCAGCACGAGATCCTGTGGCTCACGGTCCGGGACGCCGAGCTCGCGGGGCCGGACGCACCCCGCCGCAGCTACGACGTGGCGGACGGGGGAGTGCTCCTGAGCCTGCTGGCCGACGCCGGGGACGTCCTGGCCGAGTACCGCCGGCTCGTGGAGGAGCGGAACGCCCGCCGCGAGGCGCTCCTGACCCGTCTGGGAATCGTCGAGGGCCACGTCGACTCGGTCGACGGGGTCCTGCCGGCGATCTTCCGGCTGCTCGAGAGGCACCGCCGTGGGCGCTGATCCGGGCTTCTACGGGCCGCTGGGCTACTCCGGGTTCTGGCTCTTCCTCGGACTCGCCCTCGTCGCCGCCGCCCTCGCGTGGGTGTGGTACGCGGTCTCGAGCACGCGCGCGCCGCGGCTCGGCCGCGACGTCCCGATTCCGCGCTTCCACGCGCCCGTGGGCCTGCGGCGCAAGTACCTCGGGGAGATCGACCAGGTCGCCGCCCTCCTCGACCTCGGGGAGATCGGCCCCCGGACCGCCGCCCAGGAGATGTCCCGGATCGTGCGCGGCTTCGTGCAGGAGGTCACCGGGGTCCGGGCCTCCCGCATGACCCTGGACGAGCTCCGCGAACAGTCCACGCCCGCAGTCGCCGCCGCCGTCGAGCACTTCTACCCCGGCGAGTTCTCGCGGGACGGCGAGGCGGACGCCCGGGCCTCGATCGAGGCCGCGCGGACGGTGGTGGGCCAATGGAGCTGATGGCCGCCTGGCTCCTGGTCCCCGGGGCGCTCGCGATCGTGGGCGCCGTCGTGGTCGCGCTGCGCCGCCGTGGCACGCACGACGCCGTTCCGGTCGCCCACGGCGACCGGCTCGCCTCCCTGACCAGCTACCAGCGCCTGGTGAGGAGGCAGCGCTTCTGGCTTGCCGCCGTCGTCCTCGCCGCCCTGGTCCTCGCGGGCGCGCTCCTCTTCGCTGCCGCCCGCCCGGTGCTGACGTCCTCGCAGCGGCCCGAGGAGCGCAGCCGGGACATCATCCTGTGCCTCGACACCTCGGGGTCCATGAGCCGCGCCGACTCGGCCATCGTGGACGTGTTCGCCGGCATGGTCAGGGATTTCCGCGGGGAACGGATCGGCATGACGATCTTCGACGGCAGCGGCGTGCAGGTCTTCCCGCTCACCGACGACTACTCGTACATCGAGGAGCAGCTCCAGCGCGCCCGCGCCGCCTTCGACCGGCGCAGCTCCGACCCGGCCTTCTTCGAGGGGACGTGGCAGGGGCGCGGGACCTCCCTCATCGGCGACGGCCTGGCCTCGTGCGTCCAGGACTTCCCGAAGCTGGCCACCGAGAAGCGCTCCCGTTCGGTGATCTTCTCCACGGACAACTACCTCGCCGGCAAGCCGATCTTCACGCTCGCGCAGGCCACCGACCTCGCGAAGGAGAAGGCCGTGCGCGTCTTCGCGCTCAATCCCGCGGACTTCGGCGGCGGGATCGCCGAGACGGAGGCACGCGAGCTGCGCGACTCCGCCGAGTCGACCGGGGGCGCCTACTTCCCCCTCCGCAGCGCGACGGCGGCGCGCACCATCATCGGACAGATCCAGGCGAGCGAGGCCACCGCGACCCGCGGCTCCGCCCAGGGCCTGGTCGCGGACCACCCCGACGTGCCCCTCGGCATCGCCCTCGCCTCCGGCGCCGTCCTCGCGCTCGGGCTCTGGAGGGTCCGCTCATGACCGTGCTCCCCGTCGTGCCGTGGTGGGCGGCCCTGGCCCTGAGCCTGATCATCCTCGGCCTCGTGGGCTGGGCAGCGTTCCGGGCCGTCCGGTCCGGCCGCCCGCGGACCCCGTGGGTGCTGCGCAGCGTCCTCGCCGTGTGCCTCGTTGCTGCCGCCTGGCGCCCCGGCATCCCCGGGGCCGAGGCGCAGGGCGCCGTCAACGACCTCAACGTGTTCTTCGTCGTGGACCTCACCACGAGCGCCTCCGCCGAGGACTACGGCGGCAGGCCGCGCCTCGACGGCGTGCGGGCGGACATGGAGGCGATCGCCGACCGGCTCGCAGGCGCCAAGTTCGCCGTCCTCACGTTCGACACGAAGGGTGCGGTCCGGATGCCCCTCACCACCGACACCGCCGCGCTCGAGGCGACGGCCGACGTCATGCGCCCGGCCTACTACCTGTACTCGAAGGGCTCGAGCATCTCCGCCGGAGCGGACGTGCTCAAGGCCCGCCTCGAGGCCTCAGCCCACGACTCGCCCGAGCGGGCGCGCATCGTGTTCTACCTCGGGGACGGCGAGCAGACGAGCCCGCAGCCCGCGGCCCCCTTCGGGATCGACCGCAGCCTCATCAGCGGCGGCGCCGTCCTGGGCTACGGGACGGAGTCCGGCGGCCGGATGCTGGAGAACTCGCCGCGCGAGAGCGAGAACACCGGCTACATCAAGGACCCCACCACGGGGGCCGACGCGCTCAGCAGGATCGACGAGGGCGCGCTGCGCGGCATCGCGGGCCAGCTGGGCGTCCCGTACGTGCACCGGGCGCCCGGGGATGCGGTGGACGCCGCGCTCGTCGAGGCGCAGCCGGGTGCGCTCAAGGCGAGCGAGGAATCCGGCCTGTTCGGCCGCTTCGAGCTGTACTGGGCCTTCGCCCTCGCGGGGTTCGCCCTCGTCCTGGCCGAAGTGGTCCGATCGGGCGCAGCGCTCGCAGAGCTCAGGCCGCGGCGGAGGGAGAAGCCATGACACTCCTGGACCGGAGACGGAAGGCCCCGGCCCCCGAACGGAGCGGACCCGGGGGAGCGCAGCCCCGCGAGACCGACGGGGCCCGGGCCGCCCGGCTCCGCCGACGCGCGCGCCTGCTCTCCTGGGGATTCCCCTTCGTGCTCCTCGCCCTCGTGGTCGCGGCCAAGCTCCTGACGATGTCCGCCGCCGCGCAGCAGGCGATCTGGGCCTACGACGCGAAGGACGGCTCAGGCGTCTCCGGGGCCGCTGACTGGATGGGCACGGCCGATGTCGTCGAGACCCACAAGTCCCACTTCGCGCGCGGCGATGCCCTCGTCCTCGCCGGGGACTTCGCCGGGGCGCGCTCCGCGTTCGAGGAGGCCCTGCGCCGCACCGGCAGCGACGACGAATGCACGATCCGCGTGAACCTCGTCCTGGCCACGGAGAAGCTCGGGGACGCCGCGCGCGACGGCGGGGACGCGGTGTCGGCCGACCGGCTGTATGCCGACGCCGCGACGGTCATCAAGCAGGCCCCCGAGGGCTGCTTCGAACCTGACAGCCCACAGAACCAGCAGCAGCAGGGAGACCGGCTCGGCGAGGCACGCGACCGCCTCGAGCGCAAGCGCGCCGAGGAGCAGGCCAGCGGGAACCAGAGCCAGCAGCCGGGGCAGGGGACGCCGCCGCAGTCCCAGCCCAGTGCCGCACCGCCCCGCACCCCGGAGCAGCAGGCCCAGGACGGTCGGGTGGACGCGCTCGAGCGCTCCTCGGAGGCGGGCCAGCAGGAGCGCTCCGAGGGGGACCAGCGGCGGGACTACCTGCAGAACCCGCCGGCTGCGCCCGTCGACCGCCCGTGGTGAGCCCGGCGTCACACGCCGTCACGGTCTGACACATTGCGGAATCTCCTTGAAGCGCACCGGCTCCGCTTCCTAGGCTCGTAACCAAGTTGCCTCTGCAACGTGTCAGCGATCCCCGGTCCCGGGGATGTGGGTGCCCCCGTGTGGGCCTGACATTTGCCGCAGGGAAACTGCCCTCCATGCCGGGCGCCAGCCGCGGCGGCGCCCCACGGGCAGTGCACCCTGCGTTCCTGAAGACACCTCTGCCCTGCAACGCGCATGCCGCTGCGCAGGGACGGACTGGACCGCCAAAGGACGCAAATGTCTCCACCAACCCTGATCGACGCCCCCACATCCATCGCCGCACCAGCCCCTGTGGCCCTCTCCTACGAGCTGTTCCCGCCCAGGAGCCCGGCCGCTTCCGAGACCCTGTGGAAGACCATCCGCGAGCTCGAGGCCACCGACCCGGACTACGTCTCGGTCACGTACGGGGTGAGCGGCTCGAACCACGACACTGCGCTGGACCTCGTCGACCGCCTGCAGCTCGAGACGACCCTGCGGCCGCTCGCGCACCTCACCTGCGTCGGCGGCAGCCCAGCCGAGCTGAGCACCGTGGTCAACGAGCTCCTCGACCGCGGCGTCCGCGGCATCCTCGCCCTGCGCGGGGACACGCCCCGCGACGGCGTGCTGCCTCAGGGCGCGCTGCGGTACGCCCAGGACCTCATCGAGCTCATCCGACGGGTCGAGCTGCGGCGCTCCGCGCAGTTCGCCGCCGGCAAGGTCGCGATCGGTGTGGCCGCCTACCCCACCAAGCACCCTGAATCGCCGAGCGAGGCCCACGACATCGAGGTGCTCCTGGCCAAGCAGCGTTCGGGTGCCGACTTCGCGATCACGCAGGTCTTCTTCCACACGGACCAGTACGCCTCGCTCCTGCACCGGGCGCGCCGGGCGGGCGTGACGATCCCGGTCATCCCCGGCATCATGCCGCTCACGAGCGTCCGTCGGATCGAGAAGCTCGCGAGCCTGTCCGGGGTGCTCCCCGACGCGTCGCTCGTCGACCGCCTCCGCTCCGCGGGCGACGACGAGGCTGCCGCGCGCGGCATCGGCATCGAGGCGAGCGTCGCGCTCGCCGAGGCCGCGCTCGAGGCAGGCGCCCCGGGCCTCCACCTCTACACCTTCAACGAGCACGAGGCCTCGCTCGAGGTCCTCGCGAGGCTCAGCCTCCCGCGTCCCAGCCGGCCCTCCCTGGCTGCCCGGCGCCGGGCCGCGCACTGATTCCGTCCCTTCCGCACGCTTCGCCTGAACACAAGGACTTCCCATGACTGCACAGAACCCTTCCTCCGCCGCGCCCTCCTTCCCGTCGGCGACCATCCTCGGCTACCCCCGCATCGGCCGCCGGCGCGAGCTGAAGAAGGCCGTCGAGGCCTACTGGGCCGGCGCCTCCACCGCCGCCGAGCTGCACGCCGCCGCCGAGCAGATCCAGGCCGCGACGCTGGCCCGGCTCGCCGGGCTCGGCCTCACCGAGCGCTCCTCGGTCCCCGGCACCTTCTCCTTCTACGACCAGGTGCTCGACACCGCGGTCGCGCTCGGCGCGGTGCCCGCCCGCTTCGGGGCGCTGCACGACGCCGATGGGACCCTCGGCCTCGATGCCTACTTCACGCTGGCCCGTGGGAACGCGGAGCAGCAGCCTCTCGAGATGACGAAGTGGTTCGACTCGAACTACCACTACCTCGTCCCGGAGATCGGCCCCGAGACGTCCTTCTCGCTCTCCTCAGAGCGCGTGGTCGAGGACTTCGCCTTCGCCAAGGCCCAAGGGATTGTGACCCGCCCCTACCTCGTCGGCCCCGTCACGTTCCTGCTCCTGTCCAAGGCCTCCGACGACGCTCCGGCCGACTTCGCGCCGCTGTCCCGCCTCGAGGACATCCTCCCCGTGTACGCGCAGCTCCTGGAGAAGCTCGCCGCCGCCGGCGCCGAGTGGGTCCAGCTCGACGAGCCGGCGCTCGTGGCAGACCTCGACACCCCCGCGCTCGAGGTGAGCGACGCCGTCGAGCGCGCCTACGCCGCACTGACCGCCCCCGCCGCCCGTCCGCAGATCCTCCTGTCCGCCCCGTACGGTGGCCTCGGTGCCCAGTCTTCGGCCGTCGCGGCCACCGGTGTCGAGGCTGTGGCGCTGGACCTCTTCAAGGGTGCGCTCCCGTCCGACGCCGAGCTGGCCGGCTTCGCCGGCAAGACGCTCGTCGCCGGTGTCGTGGACGGCCATAACGTCTGGCGCAACGACCTCGCGGCCTCGGCGGCGAAGCTCGACGCCCTCCGGGCGGCCGGCGCCGAGCACGGATTCGCCGTCGCGGTCTCGACCTCGACCTCGACCTTCCACGTCCCGCACGACGTCGAGGAGGAGACCCAGCTGGACGACGCGCTGCGCAGCTGGCTCGCGTTCGCCGACCAGAAGGTGCGCGAGGTCGCCACGCTCGCGGCCTACCTGGCAGACCCGGCCTCGGCGCAGGCCGCCCTCGACGAGGCGACCCGCGTGATCGCCTCCCGCGCCCAGGCACCGGGCGTGCGCCGCCCCGAGGTCCGCGAGCGCACCGCGGCCCTCACCGCGGCCGATTTCTCCCGCTCGGACTATGCCGTGCGCGCCGCCGCGCAGGACGCCGTCCTGAACCTGCCGCCCCTGCCGACGACGACGATCGGCTCCTTCCCGCAGACCGCGGAGGTCCGTGGGGCTCGCGCCCGCCTGAACCGGGGCGCGATCGACGCGGCCGAGTACGAGCGACTCATGAAGGACGAGATCAAGCGCGTCGTCGACCTGCAGGAGGAGCTCGGCTTCGACGTCCTCGTGCACGGCGAGCCCGAGCGCAACGACATGGTCCAGTACTTCGCCGAGAACCTCGACGGCTTCGACGTCACCGTCCACGGCTGGGTGCAGTCCTACGGCTCGCGCTGCACCCGCCCGTCCATCCTGTGGGGCGACGTCTCGCGCGCGGCTGGACCCTCGATCCTGTGGGGCGATGCCTCCACCGGCGCACCGATCACCGTCCCGTGGGCGGCCTACGCTCAGTCGCTCACCGAGAAGCCGCTCAAGGGCATGCTCACCGGCCCCGTGACCATCCTCGCGTGGTCCTTCGTCCGCGACGACCAGCCGCTCGCCGAGACCGCCAACCAGGTGGCCCTCGCCCTGCGCGACGAGATCACCGACCTCGAGGACGCCGGGATCAAGATCATCCAGGTGGACGAGCCTGCCCTGCGCGAGCTGCTCCCGCTGCGCCGTGCCGACCAGCCCGCGTACCTTGACTGGTCCGTGAAGTCATTCCGGCTCGCGACGGCGGGCGCCCGGGACGCGACCCAGGTCCACACCCACCTGTGCTACTCGGAGTTCGGCGTCATCATCGATGCGATCGACGGCCTCGACGCCGACGTGACCTCGATCGAGGCGGCCCGCTCCCGCATGGAGGTCGTCAACGACCTCGAGGCGCACGGGTTCGGCCGCGGCGTCGGACCGGGCGTGTACGACATCCACTCGCCGCGCGTCCCGAGCCAGGCCGAGGTCGAGGAGCTGCTCGAGACCGCGGTCAAGCATGTCCCGGCGCGCCAGCTCTGGGTCAACCCGGACTGCGGCCTCAAGACCCGCGGCTACGCGGAGACCGAGGCGTCCCTGCGGAACCTCGTCGAGGCCGCCAAGGTGGCACGCGCGGCGCTCGCGAAGGTCTGAGGCAGCGGCTGCCAGCACCGCGAGGGGCCCCGGTTCGTCCTCGAACCGGGGCCCCTCGGGCGTCCGCTGGGCGCGGCGCAGCGGCCGCCGGTCAGTCCCAGAGGATCTCGTCGTCCACCACGCCGTCCGCATCGGCGGCGGCCACCAGCATCTCGTCCGTGAAGCCCTCGCCGAGCGTGAGGTTCAGGACGAAGTAGCGCTCGGGCTGGCCCGGGTAGATCCCGACCCGCGCGAGGCGCAGCGCCCGGACGAAGACCTCGGGCGTCAGCTCGGCCGGGTCCTCGACGCCGAAGACCTTCTTCACCGAGCCGTTGCCGAGGTTCTGGCAGTGGAAGTGGCGGAACTGGCTCGCGGCGCTCTCGTCGTCGTCGAGCTCCTGGGTGATGCGCTCGCGGACCGAGTCGATCAGCTCGGGGAGGAAGCGGAGGCGGTAGTCGACCTTGTGCACGGCCGCTTCGTCGAGGTGGTCGTGGTCGGAGATCGTCAGCTCGAGCGGCACGTGCGCGCCCTCGACGCTGAACGTTCCCGGCACGGCCCGGCTGCCTGACGTGGAGAGGACTACGGGGCCGAAATGCTGGCTGACTGCCTCCATGGCATCACGATAGTCCCGGACCCCCGATGGGGCCAGCGTCACGCCAGGCGCTCGAGGAGGGCGACGGCGTCGTGCGGCGCCCGCCCGTCGGCGTCGTTGTCGAAGTAGACGTAGACGTCCAAGCCGTCGTCCATCCATCCCCGGGCCTCGCGGGCCCACGCGTCGAGGGACGCGGCGGAGTACCCGCCGTGGTAGAGCGCGGTCTCGCCGTGCAGCCGGACGTACCGGAAGTCGGCGCCCGGGTGCCGGAACTGGGGGAAGCGGCCGGCCGAGTCCGCCACCACGGTCGCAATCCCGGCCTGCTCGAGCAGGCTCCTTGCGGCCTCCGAACCGAAGCTCTCGTGGCGCGGCTCGAGGGCATGCCGCAGCGGTCCGTCGGCCAGGGCCTCGGTGAAGGCCCGGTCCTCGGGGACCTTCTCGTCGTGCCGCCTGGCGAGTTCGGCCGCCTCGGCGACCGTGCGCGGGAGGAGGTCGAAGAACCCGGCCAGGCGCTCGGCGTCGAACGCGAGGCGCTCCGGCAGCTGCCACAGGAACGGGCCCATCTTCCCCCCGAGCGCCAGGACCCCGGAGGCGAAGAAGTTCGCCAGCGCGGTCTCCGCCTTCTGCAGCTTCAGGAGGTGGGTGATGTAGCGGCCGCCCTTGACGGCGAACACGAAGTCCCCGGGGGTCGCGTCGCGCCAGGCGGTGTACGAGGAGGGCCGCTGGAGGGAGTAGAACGAGCCGTTGATCTCGGCCGAGGGCATGCGTCCGGCGATGTAGGCGAGCTCGTCCCGCTGCCTGAGCCCAGTGGGGTAGAAGTCGCCGCGCCAGCGTGCGTAGCGCCAGCCGGAGACGCCCACGAAGGCGCGGCCCCGGGCCCGCCCACCTCCCGGCGCCCTCATGCGTGCCGCACCAGGCCGGTGAGCGCTTCGGCGACGAGGTCGAGGAAGATCCGTGCCTGCGGGTCGGCGGCCCCACCGGGGCGCAGCCCGAAGATCGTCCGGGCGAGCCTGATCTCCGGCACGTCGACCACGACCACCCCGCCGGGCCGCGACTGCAGGGCCAGCTCGGGCACGAGCGCCGCGCCGAGCCCCGCGGAGGAGAGGCCGAGGCTCGCGTTGAAGTCGTCGCTGTAGGCCACGACGCGGGGCTGGAGCCCGCAGCTGGCGAAGAGGCGGTCGATCACGGTCGCATCGCTCGTCCCCGGATGGTGGACGATCCAGGGCATGTCGCCGAGCTGGTCTGCGCTGACCTGCACCCCTTCGGCGATGCCCCAGGACTCCGGCAGGACCACGCGGAACGGGTCGTCGCCCACCCAGAGCCGGTCCATGGTGTGCGGCCACGCCAGCCCGCTCTGCCCGACCTGGTAGACGAGGACGACGTCGAGGTCGCCGCGGTCGTGCAGTCCCCGGATGGTCTGGCCCGGCTCCGCGACCGACACGTGGAGGTCGAGGCCGAGCCGCCGCCAGCGTTCGCTGCGCAGGACCGAGGGCAGGACATAGGTCGCCAGGCTCGGGAAGATGCCGAGGCGGAGCTCCCGCCCGGCTGCCTCTGCGGCGCGGGCCGTGGCGGCGCGCAGCGCGTCGATGTCCGTGAGGACCTTGGCGGCGTGCCGGGTCATGACGAGGGCGGCCTCGGTGGGGACGATGCTGCGGGCCGTGCGGTGGAAGAGCTCGACGCCGGTCTCCCGCTCGAGCGCTGCCATCTGCTGGGACACGGCCGACGGCGTGTACCCGAGCTGGGAGGCGGCTGAGGCGAAGCTTCCGAGGCGGACGACCTCCAGGAGGGTCTGGAGATGGACCGGGTTGACCACGCTCGCTCCCTTCCTGTGGGCCGCTCCAGCGTACGACACGCCGAGAGATTAACGACACGCCAACACAGCGCGCTGTGCGTTCGCCGCGTCCACAGGGTGTGGACGACGGGCCCTGAACCGCGGGAATACGCGGGTCTTCCCGGTGCATTAAGTGTGTGGATTCTGTGGACTCACGGCCCGAAGAATGACATACTTGTAAGACAACATCTTGGGGTCCGCAGCGGCGCCGTGCACTACATGTAGTATCGAGGGCACCGGGGCGGCCATCAGGATGAGGGGCAGCCGTCGGTGCGGCAGCGGCGGAGAGGACGCCTCGGCCGGGCAGAGCTTTCGCGTAAGGGGTAAAGGAACCATGAACGTCACGGTCTACACGAAGCCGGCGTGCGTGCAGTGCAACGCTACCTACCGCGCCCTCGACAAGAAGGGCATCGCCTACCAGAGCGTTGACGTCACCCAGGACCCTGAGGCCCTCGCGCGCCTCAAGGCCATGGGCTACATGCAGGCCCCGGTCGTCGTCGCCGACGGTGACCACTGGTCCGGGTTCCGCCCGGACAAGATCGCTGCCCTCGCCCAGGGCAGCGCCTCCGCGTCGGTGGCCTGAGCCGCCGTCATCCGCTTCGCTTCCAGGGGGTGCTTGAGATGGCCTCCCAGGTCATCGTGGACACGGCCAGCGTCGGGGCGACGGGCTCGGATTCCGGGCCCCGCCTCGTGGCGAGCCGCCTGATCTACTTCTCCTCTGCTTCCGGCAACACCCACCGGTTCGTGGGCAAGCTCGGTCTGGATGCCGAGCGGATCCCGCTCCATGCCAACGAACGCCCGCTGCGCGCCACCGAGCCGTTCGTGCTCGTCGTGCCCACGTACGGCGGGACCGGGGGAGCGGGCTCGGTCCCGAAGCAGGTCATCAGATTCCTCAACGATCCGCAGAACAGGGGCCTCATCCGAGGCGTCATCAGCGCGGGCAACACGAACTTCGGGGACAACTACTGCGCTGCGGGCGACATCGTCGCCGTCAAGTGCCATGTTCCCCACCTCTACCGATTCGAGCTCATGGGCACGTCCGAGGACGTGGACCGAGTCACCAAGGGATTGGACGCATTTTGGACACGACTGTCGCAGACGCCGCAGTAGCCGCGGTGGACCCCAAGGAACTGCCCGCCAAGTACAAGGGCCTGGGCTACCACGAGCTCAACGCGATGCTGAACCTGTACGGCGAGGACGGGAAGATCCAGTTCGACGCCGACCGGTACGCGGCGCGCCAGTACTTCCTGGACCACGTCAACACCAACACGGTGTTCTTCCACGACCTCGACGAGAAGCTCGACTACCTGGTCAAGAAGGACTACTACGAGCGCGAGACGCTCGACCAGTACACGATGAACTTCATCCGCGACCTCTTCAGCCGCGCGTACAAGAAGAAGTTCCGGTTCGAGACGTTCCTCGGCGCGTTCAAGTTCTACACGTCCTACACGCTCAAGACCTTCGACGGGAAGCGCTACCTCGAGCGCTACGAGGACCGGGTCTGCATGGTCGCCCTGCACCTTGCGCGCGGTGACGAGAAGCTCGCGACACAGCTTGTGGACGAGATCATCGCCGGCCGCTTCCAGCCGGCGACCCCGACGTTCCTCAACGCGGGCAAGAAGCAGCGCGGCGAGCTCGTCTCCTGCTTCCTCCTGCGCATCGAGGACAACATGGAGTCGATCGCGCGCGGCATCAACTCCGCCCTCCAGCTCTCCAAGCGCGGCGGCGGGGTGGCGCTCTCGCTCACGAACATCCGCGAGCACGGCGCCCCCATCAAGCAGATCGAGAACCAGTCCTCGGGCGTCATCCCCGTGATGAAGCTCCTCGAGGACTCCTTCTCGTACGCGAACCAGCTGGGCGCGCGTCAGGGAGCGGGCGCGGTCTACCTGCACGCGCACCACCCCGACATCTACCGCTTCCTCGACACCAAGCGCGAGAACGCGGACGAGAAGATCCGCATCAAGACCCTCTCGCTCGGCGTCGTGATCCCGGACATCACGTTCGAGCTCGCCAAGAAGAACGAGGACATGTACCTCTTCTCGCCGTACGACGTCGAGCGCGTCTACGGGGTGCCGTTCTCCGACGTCTCGGTGACCGAGAAGTACTACGAGATGGTCGACGACGCCCGGATCAAGAAGACGAAGATCAACGCGCGCGAGTTCTTCCAGACCCTCGCCGAGATCCAGTTCGAGTCGGGCTACCCGTACATCATGTTCGAGGACACGGTGAACCGGGCCAACCCCATCGCGGGCAAGGTCACGATGAGCAACCTGTGCTCGGAGATCCTCCAGGTCTCCACCCCGAGCGAGTACAACGAGGACCTGACCTATGCCGCGGTCGGCAAGGACATCTCGTGCAACCTCGGATCGATGAACATCGCCAAGACGATGGACTCCGGGGACTTCGGCCTCTCGATCGAGACCGCCATCCGCGCGCTGTCGGCCGTGTCCGACATGAGCTACATCCAGTCGGTGCCGTCGGTCGCCGAGGGCAACGCGAAGTCCCACGCGATCGGCCTCGGCCAGATGAACCTCCACGGCTACCTTGCCCGCGAGCGGGTCCACTACGGATCCGAGGAGGGCCTGGACTTCACGAACATCTACTTCTACACGGTGCTGTTCCACGCCCTGCGTGCCTCGAACCTCCTCGCGAAGGAGCACGGGCAGGCGTTCGGGGGCTTCGAGAACTCGAAGTACGCCTCGGGCGAGTTCTTCGACAAGTACACCGAGCAGGAGTGGGTGCCCCAGACCGAGAAGGTCAAGGAGCTGTTCGCCAACGTCCACATCCCCACCCAGGACGACTGGCGCGCGCTCAAGGCCGAGGTCATGGAGCACGGCATCTACAACCAGAACCTTCAGGCGGTTCCGCCGACCGGCTCGATCAGCTACATCAACAACTCGACCTCGTCGATCCACCCCGTCGCCTCCAAGGTGGAGATCCGCAAGGAAGGCAAGATCGGCCGCGTCTACTACCCGGCCCCGTACCTGACGAACGAGAACCTGGACTACTACCAGGACGCCTACGAGATCGGCTACGAGAAGATCATCGACACCTACGCTGCCGCCACGCAGCACGTCGACCAGGGCCTCTCGCTCACGCTGTTCTTCAAGGACACCGCGACGACGCGTGACATCAACAAGGCCCAGATCTATGCGTGGCGCAAGGGCATCAAGACGCTGTACTACATCCGCATCCGCCAGCTCGCGCTCGAGGGCACGGAGGTGGAGGGTTGCGTCAGCTGCATGCTCTAGGAACGGCTACCCCTCAGTTCGCGGGAAAGGACCAGCGATGACACCCGAGAAGCTCAAGCTCCTCGACCACGTCCAGGCGATCAACTGGAACCGGATCCAGGACGAGAAGGACGTCGAGGTGTGGAACCGCCTCGTGAACAACTTCTGGCTGCCGGAGAAGGTGCCGCTCTCCAACGACGTCCCGTCGTGGGCCACCCTGACCCCGCAGGAGCAGCAGCTCACGATGCGCGTGTTCACGGGCCTCACGCTGCTCGACACGATTCAGGGCACCGTGGGCGCCGTCTCGCTCATCCCCGATGCGGTCACGCCGCACGAGGAGGCCGTGTACACGAACATCGCGTTCATGGAGTCGGTCCACGCGAAGAGCTACTCGTCGATCTTCTCCACTCTGTGCTCGACCAAGGAGATCGACGACGCGTTCCGCTGGAGCGTCGAGAACGAGAACCTCCAGCGCAAGGCGCACATCGTCATGGACTACTACCGGGGCGACGAGCCGCTCAAGCGCAAGGTCGCCTCGACCCTGCTCGAGAGCTTCCTCTTCTACTCGGGCTTCTACCTGCCCATGTACTGGTCCTCGCGGGCCAAGCTCACGAACACCGCCGACCTCATCCGCCTCATCATCCGTGACGAGGCGGTGCACGGGTACTACATCGGCTACAAGTTCCAGAAGGGGCTCGAGCAGGTCTCCGAGGAGAAGCGCCAGGAGATCAAGGACTACACCTTCGAGCTGCTCTTCGAGCTGTACGAGAACGAGGTCCAGTACACGCACGACCTCTACGACCCGGTGGGCCTGTCAGAGGACGTCAAGAAGTTCCTCCACTACAACGCCAACAAGGCCCTCATGAACCTCGGCTACGAGGCCATGTTCCCCTCGTCGGTGACGGACGTGAACCCCGCCATCCTCTCGGCCTTGAGCCCCAATGCGGATGAGAACCACGACTTCTTCTCCGGCTCGGGATCGAGCTACGTGATCGGCAAGGCCGTGAACACCGAAGACGAGGACTGGGACTTCTGAGATTGCGTGATGAGCCGCCGGCCTGCTGGGAACTGCTCCCCGCAGGCCGGCGGCTTTGTCGTCGACGGCCCTAGGGGAGGGACGCCAGCAAGGCTGCTCCCTCCGCGAGCAGGGGCTCGCGGTCGGCTGGTTGGGGGACCATCCGGCGCACATCGTCCAGAAGGGTCTCGACATAGCGCCGGACCACGGCCCGATGCGACTCGTCCCCGAGCCCTGCGAGGTCACTGCAGACCCGCAGGAGGGCCCTCACGACGCGCGGCTCGTTCGCCCCATAGCGGCGCACCTGCCCCAGGGCGAGCTCCAGAAGGTAGCCGAAATCCCTCGCAGGCACGTAGAGCCTGACGACGCCGCGGGCGTCCCTCGCTGCTCGCGGGCCATGCTGCCGCTCCGTGAGGGCCGCCAGGATCGTGGCCAAGTGGTCGACGGCCTGGTTGGCCGTGTAGGGGTCGTTGACGGCGGGCGAGAGCGCCTTGGAGGCGATATCCGCGAGCTGTCGGATACCGAAGGCGACGTCCTGCTCGAGGGTCCGTTCGTAGCCCACGCGCACCATCGTCGGCAGCGCCCTCCGCAGCTCGGCGATCGCCTCCTGCAGCGGTGGACGCGCGCCGTCGTCCTCCCATACCCACACGATGGGCGTGCCCGCAACCACATGGCGGCCCACCACGGGAACGATCCGGGCCGTGAGGCGGCGCCTCGACAAGGCTGCGACGAAGGCCTCGACGTGGAACGCCTGGACATACCCCGACCCCGGTGCCGGAAGCGCCACCGCACCGCGCGGCGGCTCCGGCACCCGGAGATCAGGGTCTCCCTCGGCGAACGACCGCTCGAGCACTCTCAGGGTCCCTCTCTCGACGCCCTTCATCACCTGGTCTATCTGGATCGAGTGAGCGAGATGATGCACGAAGAAGACGAGCATGACCATGCTCACGAACAGCAGGAGCAGCGCCCCGCTCACAGCGATGCGCGGGAAGTCCTCGATGCGCTGGCCGCTGGCGACGCCGACGGTGTAGAGGCCCGCGGTGCTGTACGCGAAGGTCGCGACGAAGACGCTGAGCGTCAGCTGGTTGGGAATGTCCCGGAGGAAGCTGCGCAGCAGCCGGGGGCTGAACTGCGTCGACGCGAGCTGGAGGGCGACGATGGTGAGGCCCAGGACGAGGGCGATGACCGTGACGATCGTGCTCGCAATGCTGATGAGGAGGCTCCGCGCGTCGTCGGACGTGCCCTGGAACACGAGGACGGCCAGAGGAGAGGCCGGGTCGATCCGGATCGACGACACCCCGGCTCCCGCGATGAGGGCGAGGATGACGGCGGCGGTCGGCATCGCCCACAGGGCGCTGGCCAGGTACTCCCTGATGGCCTCACGTCTCACAGCGCAACTCTCGGCCGAGCTGCCTCGGCGGTCAAGAAGGAAGACGCGGATCTGCGGCGCTGCGCTGCCCGTGGGGCGCTTGGTGTCACGGTCTCGACGTCGGGGTAGTGCTCCGGCATCACCAAGACGGCAACCGGAGGAGACACCATGGACATCAGGAAACTCGGCTCGGCTGGACTTGCTGCGACCGCCGCGGTCGCGCTGGCGGCATGCACCGGCGGAGGCGGGGGAGGCGGAGCGTCCTCGTCCTCGGCCAGCCCCTCCAAGACGGACAAGGTGTACAGCGAGAACGAGCTGCGCAGCATGATCTCGGGCCTCAAGGACGGCGACGGCAACGAACTCAAGCTGTACTCCCAGGACCAGGTCGCCCAGGGCAAGAGCATCGGCGACCTCCTCCTGAACACCGCCACCGTGGACCCGTCGGACTGCAAGTCCATCGCGACCGCGGGCCTCAAGACGAGCGTGGACAGCGGGTCGGTGGCCGTGGCCATCTCGGACAGCAAGCAGCCCCGGACGGTGTCCGCGCAGTCGGGCTCCGACGGCCCCGATGCGGTCCAGGTGCTCAAGGACATCGAGGGCAAGATGGACAAGTGCGCGAACTTCAGCGTCCAGGTCCTCACCAACAAGGTCAGCGTCTCGAGCAAGAAGCTCGACGCGAAGACCGACGCGACGGAGACGTTCGGCACCGTCAGCACCCGTGACGGCAAGAATGAGGACATGCTCATGCAGATCTCCGGCGCCAAGGGCCGCCTGCTGGTGGTCGCGACCAAGAGCGGGTCGAATCTTGCTGACCAGGAGCGCAAGGAGCTGGAGGGCCTTGTGAACGACGTCCTGAAGAAGGCCGACTCGTCCTCGACCGGATCCACGTCGACGTCCTCGTCGTCGTCCTCGGGCAGCAGCTCGAGCAGCTCGTCCTCGACGAGTTCCCCGAGCACCAGCTCGAGCAGCAGCTCCAGCAGCATGGGCGGCGAGCCCGGCACGTCGAGCGCGACCGCGACGTCGAAGCCGAGCTCCACGTCGACTCCGTAGTCCCCTCGTGACAAAGGCCGGGTCCATGGGCGCGCTGACCCTATGATGCCTCCCATGGACCTGGCCGACGTCGCCGTCGAACTGTACGCCCTGCCGCTTGTCGAGTTCACCGGAGCGCGGAACGCCCGGGCCAAGCGGGCGCGCTCCGAGGGCCAGCCCCTCCTCGCCAAGCAGATCGCGAAGCTGCCCAAGCCGTCGACGGCGGCGTGGGCGGTGAACGTTCTGGCGCGGCGCCGGCGCGAGGAGTTGGGCCAGGTCCTCGACCTCGGGGCGTCGCTGCGCGAGGCGCAGGCGGACCTCGACTCGGCCGCCATGCGCGCGCTGGGCCGTGAGCGCTCGAGGCTCCTCGCCGCAGTCGTGCGCGACGGCAGGGAAGCGGCCGGCGAGCTCGGGGTGAAGGTCTCCGACGCCGCCGCGGAGGAGATGGAACAGACGCTTCATGCGGCGATGGCAGACCCCCAGGCGGCGGAGGCCGTACGGAGCGGCCTGCTGGTGCGGACGCTGACGGGCAGCGGCCTCGAACCGGTTGACCTCGCCGGTGCCGTTGCCGTCCCCGGCGCGCTGCCCGAGCCCGCCGCCCCGGCGGCCGCCCAGCAACGTCCAGCCCCGCATCGCCCCGCCCGCGGCGGCGAGCCAGAGGGCACCGAGACGCCACCGACGCGGCGGGCCAACGTCGACGCCGAAGCGCGGGCGCGGGAAAGAGCGCAGCAGGAGACAGCGCAGCGGGAAGCCGAACAGCGCGAAGCCGAGGAGTCAAGGCGCCGCGTGCGGGATCAGGCAGAGTCGGACCTCGCCGACGCGGAGCAGGGCCTCGAGGAGGCCGAGGCCGAGCTGGCCGATGCGCAGGCGCAGGCTGACGCGGCCGCCGTTCGACGGAACGAGATCGCGGACGAGCTGGACAGGCTCCACCGCCGCATCGATGAGCTCGAGGAGGATTTCGCCGCTGCCGAGCGCGAGGGCGCCCACGCAGACCGCGCCCGGCGGCTCGCCTCCCGGCTCGCGGAGCAGGGGCGCCGGGCGGTCCAGCGGGCCCGTGACCGGCTCGCGCAGCTGCCCTGACGCGGAACCTGCGTCAACCGGCCGGGGTCAGATCAGGCGCCGCTGCGCCGGGTGCTGGATCCGCAGCCACGCGTAGCCGTAGCCCGCGAGCGGCACTGTCACCGCGCCGTCGTCCGCCACGGGGATGCCGTCTTCGGGATAGTCGCCCGAGGGGAGGAGGTCTACGAGCACGACGCCGCGCCACCCCTGATCCGTTTCACCGGAGGGCCCGAGCGGCGGGTCGCCGAGCACGAGGGAAACCGTCACAGCTTCCGACGACAGGTTGTGCACGGCGAGCATGCTCGCGTCGTCCCACGTGCACCGGTGCGCGAGGACTGAGGGCGTGCGGTGCGAGAGGACCTCATAGTGGCCCCAGCCCAGCTCGGGGCACTCGCGGTACCGCTGGGTCAGGAGCGTGATGAACCTCAGGAGCGATCCCTCGTCGCGCCGCTGCCCGGCAACGTTCACATGCTCCGGCCCGTACCCGCCTCCCGTGACCCGGGCGACCAGGCGGTGCGGGGGCGCCGTCGAGAAGCCCGCACTGGCGTCCGCCGTCCACTGCATCGGAGTGCGCACCGCCATCCTGCCTTCGGCCTCGAGGTTCTCGCCCATCCCGATCTCCTCGCCGTAGTACAGCACTGGTGTGCCGGGGAGGGTGAACAGGAGCGAGTACATGAGCCGGATCCGGCGCGGGTCCCCGTCCATCATGGGAGGGACGCGCCGCTTCAGCCCCCGGCCGTAGACCTGCATCGACGGGTCCGGCCCGAACGCGTCGAAGACCTCCTGGCGCTCGCTGTCGCTGAGCTTGTCCAGCGTGAGCTCGTCGTGGTTCCTGACGAAGGTGGCCCACTGGCAGTCGGGCGTCGTCTGCGGGCGGTCCTTGAGGGCCCGGGCCAGCGGCCGCGCGTCCTGACGGGCCATGGCGAGGTACGTGTTCTGCATGAGGATGAAGTCGAACATCATGGTCAGCTCCCCGCCCTCGGCTCCGCCGAAGTACTCGAGCTGCTCCTTGTACGGCAGGTTCACCTCCCCGAGGAGCACCGCGTCGCCGCAGCGGCGTCCCATGAACTTTGCCAGCGCCCGCAGGTACTCGTGCGGGTTGGCGAACTCGGCCAGTTCCTTGCTGTCGACGCCGAGCATCGAGAGGAAGTAGGGCACCGCGTCGACACGGAAACCGCTCAGTCCGACCTCGAGCCAGAACCCGATCGCCTTGGCGATCTCGTCCCGGACCTGCGGGTTCGCGACGTTCAGGTCCGGCTGGTGCCTGTAGAAGTGGTGCAGGTACCACTCGCCGGTCTTGTCATCCAGCGTCCAGATGGACTGCTCCTGGTCCGGGAACACCACCTCCCGGGAGGTGTCCGGGGGCGGGTCGGAACGCCAGACGTAGAAGTCCCGGTAGGGGCTGTCCTTCGACGATCGCGCCGACTTGAACCACGGGTGGCGGTCCGAGGTGTGGTTGACCACCAGGTCCGCGATGACGCGCATCCCCCTGTCGCGGGCGGTCCTGATGAGTTCGACGAGGTCCCCGTGGTGGCCGAGCCGGTGGTCGACACCATAGAAGTCAGTGATGTCGTACCCGTCGTCCCGGCCTGGGGTGGGGTAGAAGGGCATGAGCCACAGGCAGGTCACCCCGAGTTCGGCGAGGTAGTCGACGCGCTGGGCGAGTCCGGCGAGGTCGCCGATTCCGTCGCCGTCGGAATCGAAGAACGTCTCGACGTCGACGCAGTAGATGACCCCGGTCTTCCACCAGAGGTCGGACGTGTCTGTGATGCGCATGCGTGCTCCTGGAGGTCAGCGCCACTCAGGGCCTCTGTCTAACAGCGCCGCCCCCGGCTGTCGAGGGTGCACACGGAACCCGGCCGACTCGACGCTCCCCGCGGGCAGGTGGAAGGCTTGACCCATGCCCCCCATGCCACGCCCTGATTCCCCGGCGCCCAGGCGGACCCTTGCATGGCGGGCGACGGCCCTCCGTGCAGGCGTCCGCCAGGCCGCCTCCCGCGAGCGGCTCCTGCTCGCGGCGAAGAGCGCCTTTGCCGCCGGCCTCGCCTGGATCGTGGCCCAGTACATGCCCGGACCAGCCGCGAACTATCCGTACTACGCCCCGCTCGGCGCCCTGGTGAGCATGTACCCGACCGTCGCCGACTCCTTCCAGAGGGGACTCCAGAGCCTGCTGGGGCTCACGCTCGGCATCGGGGTCGCGATCGCCGTCGGCACGTTCTCGGGCCCGACGGCGCTCGCGGTCGCCCTCGTGGTCGGCACCGGCGTCCTCGTGGGCGGGCTTCCCCGGATGGGGTCCGCTGCGGACTGGGTCCCCATGGCCGCACTGTTCGTGCTGGTGATCGGCGTCAATGGCCGGGACGAGTTCTCTCTCGGTTACCTCCTCCAGATGGCGGCCGGCGTGGCCATCGGCTTCGCCGTGAACTGGTTCATCCTGCCGCCACTGCACTATCGGGCCGTCACCCCCGCCTTCAGGCGGCTGCGGCACGCGCTGGCCGGGCAGCTCGAGGACATGGCGGCGGCCATGACCGAGCCGTGGCCGCCGAGCCACCAGGACTGGGCCGAACGCGAGGGCATCCTCGCGCAGACCGCCGCCGAGGTCCGCGCCGCCGTCGACCGCGCCGACCTGAGCGCGCGAGCGAATCCGCGCCGTAGACGCCACCGACGGGACCTTTCGGCGGACCTCGCGGACCTGCGCACCGTGGAACGGGCCACCTTCCAGGTGGAGGACATCACCGACGTGCTGGCGAGCGTCATCTGGGACGAGAACGCCGTCGCCTCGGTGCCACCCGATCTAGCGAACGAGCTCGCCGACGCGCTCGCCGCGACGGGCACCGTGCTGCGGACGTGGGGGGAGTCGGACGACGTCGACGGCCACCTCGACAGCGCGCAGGAGGCGATCGATGCGCTCGCCGTCGCCGTCCACGGCGCTGCCGTGCGCGACGCGCCGGTCGCGTCGGCGGCTTCGGTCAGTCTCGACCTCGCCCGCATCGTCCGGGGCGTCCGGTCGCGGACAGACGGCCAGCCGGAGGCCTGACTCAGTCCCGCCCCCCGCTCTCGGACTGGTCCCCGACCGCTGCGCCGGCCGCCGTCGGACGCCCCCGGTCCCGCGGCATGGCGAGGACGGCGACCACGGCGAGGAGCGCTGCTACCAGGACCGAGAGGAACACCGCGGCGGAGGCGGGGACGACGGCGGCCGCGTGGTCGGCCGCCCCCCGCGCGTAGACCGCGTTGGCGACCGCTCCGAACATGGCCACGCCGAGCGCGCTGCCGATCGAACGGGCAAAGAGGTTGGTGCCGGTGACCACGCCGCGCTCGTTCCAGTCGACGCTCGCCTGGGCGGCGATGAGGGTCGGGGAGGCGACGAGGCCCATGCCCAGGCCGGTGACGAAGCAGCTCGCGGCGACGAGGAACACATTCGGCGTGAGGGCCGTCGCGGCCAGGACGGCCGTTCCGGCGACCGCTGTGACGGCGCCGATGACCGCCGTCCGCCGGAAGCCGATGCGCAGGTAGAGCCTGCCTGACTGCGACGCGCTGATCGGCCACCCGATGGTGAGCGCCGCGAGCGCGAGTCCGGCCACCACAGGCGACGCGGACAGGGCCCCCTCGAGGAAGGTCGGCACGTACGAGGTGAGCCCCAGGATGATCGCCCCCACGCCGAAGGACACGAGCGTGGTGGTCAGCAGGAGCCTCCGGGAGACCACCCAGAGCGGGAGCACCGGCTCGGCGGCCCGCCGCTCGGCCGCCAGGAAGGCTGCGAACAGCAGCCCGCCGGCCGCGAACGCGCCGATGCTCAGCGGTGAGTCCCACGCCCACGCCTGGCCGCCCTCGAGCGCGCCGAGGATGAGCAGTGTCATGGAGACGGTCAGGAGCGCCGAGCCGAGGTAGTCGATCCGGTGCCGCGAGCGCGGGACCGACTCATGGAACGTGCGTGCGAGCATCCACCCGGCGAGCACGCAGAGCGGGATGTTGACGAGGAAGATCCCGCGCCAGATGCCGAGCTGGGCGAAGACCCCGCCGAGCGTCGGCCCCACCACCGAGGAGACGGCCCACACGCTCGCGAGGTATCCCTGCACCTTCGCCCGCTCGGCGACCGTGTAGATGTCCCCGGCGATGGTGATCGACATCGGCTGGACCGCGCCGGCGCCGAGGCCCTGGATGACCCGGAACGCGATGAGCGCCCCCATGGAGCCCGCGATCCCGCACAGCACGGACCCGGCCAGGAACAGTCCGATGCCGGCGAGGACCACCGGCTTGCGGCCCAGCGTGTCCGCGAGCTTCGCGTACACCGGCACGGAGACGGCCTGGGCGAGCATGTACGCCGAGAAGAGCCAGGGGAACGAGGAGAACCCGCCGACGTCCGCCACGATCGAGGGAACGGCGGTCGCCACGATCGTCGCGTCGATCGCCACGAGCCCGGTGGTCAGCATCAGGGCCGCCAGGATGGGGCCGCGCTCGGAACGGAGGCCGACGTCGGCGCGAGAGATGCTCATGGTGGCGTAGAACCGCGCAGAGGCGCGGATTAGTCCCGGCGACGGGTGGACTAAGCTGAATGATTAGGGCAGTAGTTCCTGCCGTAATCAGTTCAGGGGGGTGTGCGTGGACCAGATCCTCTCGCTGCCCTTCGGGGTCGCCTGGGCCGTCCTCTTCGTGATCGTCCTCGCCCGGACGAACGCCACCTACTGGCTCGGCCGCGGGATCGCGGCGGGGGCCGCGCGCAGCGCCCGGATCGCCGAGAGGCTCGAGCGGCCGGCCTCGGCCCGCAGGATCGCCCGCGCGCAGAAGCTCCTGGACCGCTGGGGCCCGTTCGCGATCGTGCTGACGTTCCTCACCGTCGGGCTCCAGACGGCGGTGAACCTGGCCGCCGGCCTCGGGCGGATGCACCTGCGCTACTACATCCCGGCGACGGCTGTCGGGTCCGTGGTCTGGGCGTTCCTCTACGCGACGGTCGGGCTCGCCGCGTTCGACCTCTGGTTCGAGCACGCCTCGGCCTCCCCGTGGCTGTGGGTGATCGTCGCCGCGGCGGTGCTCGTCGCCGTCGTGCGCGTGGCCCTGCTGAGACGGGCCCGCAAGGGCGCGGCGACGCACGACGGCGGCGGGGCGGCTAGTGTGGACGGGGTCGCCCGAGGAGGGGCGGACCAGGAGAGGAGCGGGACGTGACGCAGCAGGCATCGGCACAGTCTGGGTGGAGTCAGCAGGAGCTCCCCGAGCTTGCCGACGGTGACTTCTACTACGAGGACCTCGGCGGCGGCAGGTTCCGCTCGACCATCCACGCGCAGGGCGCCTGGAACCCCCACGAGCAGCACATGGCGCCGGCGTCGGGCATCATCGCCCACTGCCTCGCGCTCCACGAGCCCCGCCCGGACATGCGCATTGCCAGGATCGGCTACGAGATCCTGGGACTCATCCACGCCGGCGAGTTCGAGGTCACGACCCGCACGGTCCGTCCCGGCAGGACGATCGAGCTGGTCGAGGCCGAGCTCACCGCGAACGGGCGCGTCGCGATCCGGGCCAGCGCGTGGCGCCTCGTGACGTCGGACAGCTCCGAGGTCGCCGCCGTCGAGGACGCCCCGATCACCCCGCGCCAGGAGTGCGAGCGCTGGGACGGGGCCACCGAGTGGCCGGGTGGCTACATCCGCTCGCTCGAGATGTACCAGGCCCCGCACCACCGCTCGGGGCGCGGGACGGTCTGGATCCGCACGGCGCACCCGCTCGTCGGAGGCGTGGAGACGCCCGACTGGGCTCGCCTCATGGGCCTGGTAGACACCGCCAACGGCATCGCCACGCGCGTTCCGCCGGGGCCGGGGAGCTGGGTCTTCCCCAATGTGGACCTGCAGATCCACCTCTACCGGCTGCCCCACGGCGAGTGGCTCGGCATCGACAACGCGGTCTCCTTCGGCGCGGACGGGATCGGCCTGACCTCCTCCGTGCTCCATGACGTGGACGGCCCGTTCGGCCGGGCCGAGCAGATCCTCACGCTCCGCCGGAGCTGAGCGTGGCGGTCTGGAACGAGGGGGAAGACGTCACCCTCGACGTCATCATGGGCAGCGGCCTGCCGGACAGTGAGGCTGGTGACGCGGCAGCTGGCGACGTGCACGCCGCCGCGGAGCTGTCCCGGGCCGCGGAGCTCCTCGACGAGGTCAAGCGGGGCGTGAGGGGCGGCACCCTCCGGCTGTACCGGCCGCGCCCCACGATGGCGTTCGGCCAGCGGGACACGAGGTTGCCGGGCTTCGAGGCGGCCCGTGCGGCGAGCCTCGCGCACGGCTTCGAGCCGGTGGTGCGGAAGGCCGGGGGCCGCGCGGCCGCCTACCACGAGGGCACGCTCATCGTGGACCACATCGAGCCGGCCCGCGAGGCCATGGTCCATCACCGCCGCCGCTTCGAGGTCTTCGGCGAGGTCTATGCCGAAGTCCTGCGCGGCCTCGGCGTGGACGCGCGCGTGGGCGAGATCCCCGGTGAGTACTGCCCGGGCGAGTTCAGCGTCCACGGCGTTCCCGCCCCGGGCACGGTGCCGGGCAGCCGGCTCAAGCTGGTCGGCACCGCCCAGCGCGTGGTCTCCGGTGCGTGGCTGTTCTCCTCGGTGTTCGTCGTCTCCCATGCCGCTCCCGTCCGCTCGGTCCTCACCGACGTGTACCGCGCGCTGGAGCTCCCGTTCGACCCGGCGACCGCGGGCGCCCTCGACGACCTCGTCCCGGGCCTGGGCGTCGGCGAGGTCGAGCAGGCCCTGCTGTCGATGTACCGGGAGCACGGCGCGCTCGGCTGAGACGCCGACGGCCGGCGCCTTCGTGGGGGAGGGGCCGGCCGTCGGGCGCTGCAGCGCCGGGCCTCAGACTCCGAGCTTGGCCTTCACCTGGGCCGCGGAGGGGTTCGTCGCCGCGGAGCCGTCGGGGAAGATCACGGTCGGAACGGTCCGGTTGCCGCCGTTGATCTGCTCGACGAGCTCGGCCGTCCCCTCGACCTCCTCGATGTTCACCTCGGTGTAGCCGATGCCCTGGGCGTCGAGCTGCTTCTTCAGCCGGTTGCAGTAGCCGCACCAGGTGGTGGAGAACATCGTGATCGTGCCGTCGGTGGGGGTGAAGGTGTCCATAGGTGTGCTCCTGGAGGGGTAGGTGGATCCGAAAGGTGTCAACGGCGCGCAGCCGCAGCGTATTCCGAGCCTCAGCCCACGGGCTCGATGAGCTCTGGCCCGTTGTTCCTGACGCTGTTGACCATGGTGCCGACGATCCGCGGCGTCAGGTGGGGCTCGGGCATCGAGTCGATGAGCGCCCGGACGTCCTCCTCGCGGGTCGTCTCCGGGTTGAGCCAGTCGTCCCACATCCCGCGGGGGACGATCACCGGGGTCCGGTCGTGGATGTAGCCGAGCGTGTCCGACGCCGGGCCGGTGAGGATCGTGCAGGTCCGGAGCCACCGCTCGGGGTGGTCCGGGGGCAGCGTCGGGTCTGGCCAGTTCTCGAACAGGGCCGCGAAGGCAAGCAGGCCGCCGTCGGCCGCGTGGAGGTACGTGGGGATCTTCTCGACCTTCCCGGCCTTGCCGGCAGCCTCCTGCGCCGCCCGCTTCTCCCACTCGTAGTAGCCGTTCGCCGGCACGAGCGCCCGCTTCGACGCGGCCGCCTTGCGGAACGAGGGCTTCTCGGTCACGGTCTCGCGGCGGGCGTTGATGAGCCTCGCGGCCCCCTTGGTGTCCTTGGACCAGGGCGGCACGAGGCCCCACCGGGCCGGGACGAGCTTCCGCGACGTGCCGCCGGTCTCCCTGTCGCGGCGGTCCAGGACGATCGGCACGGGGTCGGTGGGGGCGATGTTGTACGAGGGCTCGACCGTCTCGACGTAGGTCTCGTCGACGTCGAACTCCGCCACGAGGTCGCCCACGGACTGGGCCATCACGTATCTGCCGCACATGAGGCCATTATTGCCCGCCCTGCAGGACCCGCGCCGGGTTGATGCCCGTCGGGGTCGGGCTAGACTGGGCTGGTTCGAAGATACCTTCGATTGAGGCTGATGCGAGGAAGGACCCTGTCAGGATCCCGATGGCCCCGTTCACCCATCTCCATGCCGCCGGCGCCTTCAGTCCCGGCCACGGGACCTCGTGGCCCGAGGACTTCGCCGAGGCGGCCGCCGCGGACGGAGCAGCCGCGCTCGCGGTCACCGACCGTGACGGGCTCTATGGCGCCCTCCGGCATGTGCGGGCGTGCCTCGGACACGGGCTGGGAGCCATCGTCGGCGTCGACCTCGCCGTGCTCGCCGAGGATCCGGCGCACGACGGCGCGTCCGTGCCCGGGCGGGGAGGCGCGGGAGTGGCGGGACGGGTCGTCGTGCTGGCCCGCGGCGGCAACGGCGGGGCGGGCTGGGCGGCACTGTGCCGGCTCGTGTCCGATGCCCATGCCCACACCGGCCGGAAGCCGAAGGGGACGGTGCCGGTCGGTGTGCTGCGGTCCGAGCTCGCCGCGCGCTGCCTCGACCGGCGCAGCGGCCGTCCCGTCCTGACGGTCCTGATCGGGCCGGACTCGGATGTGGGGCGCGCGATGCACGGACCCCGGTTCCTCCGTCCACGCACCCTGTTCCGCGAATGGCTGGAGGCGCTGCCGCCGGGGGTGGCCGCCGTCGAACTCGTGGCCCCAGCGGACGGCGAGGCGGAGGCTCCGATCGCCGGGGGCACCGTGCGGATGCTCCGCCTGGCCGCCGAGCACGGGATCCCCGCCGTCCTGACCAACGCCGCCCGCGCCGCGGTCCCGGGGGACGAAGGGGTGGGAGCGTCGTGGCTCAAGCCCGCGGGGCTCATGCACGAGGCCGCGCGGCGGATCATCACTGCGGCAGGACTGGGTCCCGCGGACCTGGGGAACCTCCTGTCCAACACCGAGAGCATCGCCGGCCGCTGCCGGCTCGACCCCGGGCCGGACCTCGGCTGGGGAGCGATCGGGGCCGCCGCAGCGGTCGCCGACGATGTCGCCCAGACCCTCCGGGAGCTGGACGTCCGGTTCGCGCCGTGGGACGCCGGTTCCGGCCTCCCCGGGCACGGGTTCGACGTCGAGGCCGCGCAGGTCGAGCGGGTCTTCCGGCGCGTCGTCGCGCGCTTCGGCCCGGACCGCGCCGTGCTGGCGGCTGCGCCCCATGGCGCTCCAGCCACGACCGCGGCGGCACCGGCGCCGCCCGCGTGCGGGCAGCCCGAGCTGCTCCCCGCCGCCCGGCCGGCGCAGGGCCCTGTCCCGGCGGATCCCGTCGGCATCGTCCTCGGTGACGCCGGGCTCCTGGGCCGCGTGCCGGTGCAGCCCAGCCGTCTGGGTCTGCCGGCGGCCCAGTTCGCGCCCGAGGACCTAGCCTTCCTGGGACTGGGCCCTGTGGGCCTGCGTGGATCGGCGCTGCTGGACATCGTGGCGTACGCGGATGCCGACGCCCGGCGGATGGGCGGCGCCGGCCTGGGCCCGGAGGCGGCGGGGACGGCTGCCGACGACCAGGCCCGCTGGCTCGAGGAGCACCATCCCGAGGCCTTCCTCGCCGCCAGGCTCGAGCACTGCCGTGACCCCCGCTCCCAGCGCGACCTCCGCGCCGAGGCAGAGAACCTCGGCATCCCGCTCCTGCCCGTCGACGTGGCCCTGAGCGGGGCCGGCCACCGCGTCGAGCGGGTCGCCGCGGGGCCGGAAGAGGGTCGGCTCGGGGTCCGGCTCCCGCTTGGGAGCGTGCCGGGTCTGTCCCGGGGCGACGTGGGCCGGCTCGTCGCCGGCCAGCCGTACGCGTCGATCGCCGAGGTGCGGGAGCGCGCGCGCCTCTCGCCGTCGGCCCTCCGCCGTCTCGCCGATGCCGGCGCCCTCGATGCCCTGCACCGGGCGGCGGCGAGCGCGGGCACCCACGCCGACGTCGTCGCGCACCTCGCCGAACTCGTGTCCACGCCGTCGGGCAGGACCACGCCGCCGGTGACGGGCCAGCTCGCCCTCGAGCTGGCCTGAGCCGCCCGGCGTGCCCGGCGTCCGATAGGCTTGTCGGTGGCTGGCTGTGGTCCCCGTACGCCACAAGCTATGAAGCCCACAGATGAAGAGGAGACCCCCGTGTCAGATGCCCAGCAGATCACCATCACCGTCGACGGCGAGGAGCGCACCGTCGCGGAGGGCGCCACGGGGACCGGCCTCTTCGAGGGGCGCCGTGAGATCGTCGTCATGCGCGTCGACGGCGTGCTGAAGGACCTCGACCAGCCCGTGCCGGCCGGCGCCGCCGTCGAGGGCGTCGACATCGCGAGCCAGGACGGCCTGAACGTCCTGCGCCACTCGACCGCCCACGTCATGGCCCAGGCGGTCCAGCAGCTGCGGCCCGACGCGAAGCTGGGCATCGGCCCGTACATCAAGGACGGCTTCTACTTCGACTTCGACGTCGACGAGCCCTTCACCCCCGAGGACCTGCGCGCCCTCGAGAAGATGATGCTCAAGATCGTCAACCAGAACCAGCTCTTCAAGCGCCGCGTCGTCACCGAGGTCGAGGCCGGCGCCGCCATGGCGAACGAGCCGTACAAGCTCATCATCCTCGGCGCCAAGGACGACACGTCGAAGACGCACGAGGCCGCGGCCAAGGAGGGCGCGAACGTCGAGGTCGGCGCCGGCGAGATCACGATCTACGACAACGTGGACCGCAAGAGCGGCGAGGTCGTCTGGTGCGACCTGTGCCGCGGCCCGCACCTGCCCAACACGAAGCTCATCTCCAACGCGTTCGCGCTCACCCGCTCGGCCGCGGCCTACTGGCTCGGCTCCGAGAAGAACAAGCAGCTGCAGCGCATCTACGGCACGGCGTGGCCTACCAAGGAAGCCCTCAAGGAGTACCAGGACCGCATCGCCGAGGCCGAGCGCCGCGACCATCGCAAGCTCGGCGCCGAGCTGGACCTGTTCTCTTTCCCGGACGAGCTCGGCTCGGGCCTTCCCGTGTTCCACCCCAAGGGCGGCATCATCAAGCGCGAGATGGAGGACTACGTCCGCCGCCGCCACATTGAGGAGGGCTTCCAGTACGTCGGGACGCCGCACATCTCCAAGGACGGCCTGTTCCACACCTCGGGCCACCTCCCGTACTACGCGGACACGATGTTCCCGCCGCTCCACGTCGACGAGGAGCGCGACGACGAGGGCAACATCACCAAGCCGGGCCAGGACTACCGCCTCAAGGCCATGAACTGCCCGATGCACAACCTCATCTACCGTTCGCGCGGCCGTTCCTACCGCGAGCTCCCGATGCGCCTCTTCGAGTTCGGCCACGTGTACCGGTACGAGAAGTCGGGCGTGGTGCACGGCCTGACCCGCGTGCGGGGCTTCGCCCAGGACGACTCGCACTCGTACGTCACGAAGGAACAGGCGCCGGCCGAGGTCAAGCACCTGCTGGACTTCATCCTGTCCCTCCTGCGCGACTTCGGCCTGGACGACTTCTACCTCGAGCTCTCCACCCGTGACCCCGAGTCGGACAAGTTCATCGGCACCGACGAGCAGTGGGAGGAGGCCACCGCCGTCCTGGAGCGGGTGGCCCGCGAGACCGGTCTCGAGCTCGTCCCGGACCCGGGCGGGGCGGCCTACTACGGCCCCAAGATCTCGGTGCAGGCGCGGGACGCGATCGGCCGCACCTGGCAGATGTCCACGGTGCAGTACGACTTCAACCAGCCGGCCCGCTTCGGCCTCGAGTACCAGGCCGCCGACGGCACGCGCCAGGAGCCGGTCATGATCCACGCGGCGAAGTTCGGCTCGATCGAGCGCTTCCTCGGGGTCCTCACCGAGCACTACGCGGGGGCGTTCCCCGCGTGGCTCGCCCCGGTGCAGGTCGTCGCGATCCCGGTCGCCGAGGCGTTCAACGACTACATGTTCGACGTCGTCGCGCGCCTGAAGAAGGAGGGCATCCGCGCCGAGGTGGACGCCTCGAGCGACAGGTTCCCGAAGAAGATCCGCACGGCGAGCAAGGAGAAGGTGCCGTTCGTGCTGATCGCCGGCGGAGAGGACGCCGAGGCCGGAGCGGTCTCGTTCCGCTTCCGGGACGGCAGCCAGGACAACGGCGTGCCCGTGGACGAGGCGGTCAAGCGCATCGTCGAGGCCGTGCGCACGAGGGCGCGCTGACATGGCGGACCCCACCGGCGCGCAGAGCGCTCCTGCGGGCCCCGCGCCGCAGGACAGCGAGGTGACCGACGACTTCGAGCTCCCGGGCACGCCCGACGCCTTCGGGCGTCTGTGGACGCCGCACCGCATGGCCTACATCAAGGGCGGCCAGGGCCAGTACAAGGACAAGGAGTGCCCGTTCTGCGCTGCGCCCGGCCGGACCGACGAGGAGGCCCTCATCGTCCACCGCGGCCGCACGTGCTTCGCCATCCTGAACCTGTACCCGTACAACCCCGGCCATGTCCTCGTGTGCCCGTACCGCCACGTGGCCGACTACACCGACATCACCGCCGAGGAGACGGCTGAGATGGCGGAGATCACCCAGACCGCGATGCGCGTGATCCGCAAGGTGGCCGGACCGCACGGCTTCAACCTCGGCATCAACCAGGGCGACGCCGGCGGGGCGGGCATCGCCGCGCACCTCCACCAGCACGTCGTGCCCCGCTGGGGAGGCGACGGCAACTTCCTGCCGATCATCGCCCAGACCAAGCAGATCACCCAGACTCTCGGGGAGACCCGGGAGGTCATCGCGGAGGCCTGGCCCACCGTGGCGGGGACGGGGGAGGACGACGGCGAGCGGCTGGCCGGGCGCGGGCCGGGGACGGGGGAGGACGACGGCGAGCGGCTGGCCGGGCGCGGGCCGGGGACGGACACGGGTGCTCAATAGGCACGCGCGGGCGCTCTTCACACGGCTCTTCACGCCGCTCGCGGCATTCCTCCTGCGCCTGGGCGTGTCCCCGGACGCCGTGACCGCCGTGGGCACGCTCGGGGTGACGGCCTCGGCCCTCGTGCTCTATCCGCTCGGCGAGCTCTTCTGGGGCACGATCGCGATCACGGTGTTCATCTTCTCGGATGTCCTCGACGGCATCATGGCCAGGCTGACGCGCCGCACCGGCCGGTGGGGGAGCTTCCTCGACTCGACCCTGGACCGCGTCCAGGACGGTGCCGTCTTCGCAGGAATCGCGTTCTGGTTCTTCGGAGCGGGCGGGAGCCCCGCCGTCGGCGTCCTCGCCGTCGTGTGCCTTGCCCTCGGGAACCTCGTCTCCTACGCCCGTGCGAAGGCGGAGTCCCTCGGCTTCGACGCGAACGTGGGCATCGCCGAGCGGGCCGAGCGCCTCGTCCTCACGCTGGTCGTCACGGGACTGTGCGGGCTGGGGCTGCCGACCGTGGTCCTGGCCTGGGCCCTGGGGGTCCTCGCCGTCGCCAGCGCGGTCACCGTGGGGCAGCGGATCGCGACCGTCCGGGTTCAGGCCGCCACTGGGGACGCGCCCGCCTGACGGGCGATAGACTGGGGTGTCCCACCAGACGTATCCAAGCTTTTTCGCGCGACAAGAAAGACGAGTACGTGTCTACTGAAGCAAACGCCTCGGCACCCACGACCGGCAGCAGCCGGGTCAAGCGTGGCATGGCCGAGATGCTCAAGGGCGGCGTCATCATGGACGTCGTCAACGTCGAGCAGGCGAAGATCGCCGAGGACGCCGGGGCCGTGGCGGTCATGGCGCTCGAGCGCGTCCCTGCTGACATCCGCGCCCAGGGCGGCGTGTCCCGCATGTCGGACCCGGACATGATCGACTCGATCGTCAACGCGGTCTCCATCCCGGTCATGGCCAAGGCCCGCATCGGCCACTTCGTCGAGGCCCAGGTCCTGCAGTCCCTCGGGGTCGACTACATCGACGAGTCCGAGGTCCTCACCCCGGCCGACTACGAGAACCACATCGACAAGTGGGCCTTCACCGTCCCGTTCGTGTGCGGTGCGACCAACCTCGGCGAGGCGCTGCGCCGCATCAACGAGGGCGCGGCAATGATCCGTTCCAAGGGCGAGGCCGGCACCGGCGACGTCTCGAACGCGACCACCCACATGCGCAAGATCCGGGCCGAGATCAAGCGCCTGTCCTCGATGCCCGAGGACGAGCTCTACGTCGCGGCGAAGGAGCTGCAGGCCCCGTACGAGCTCGTGCGCGAGATCGCCGAGACCGGCAAGCTCCCGGTGGTGCTCTTCACCGCCGGCGGCATCGCGACCCCGGCGGACGCGGCGATGATGATGCAGCTCGGCGCCGACGGCGTGTTCGTCGGGTCCGGCATCTTCAAGTCCGGCAACCCGGCCCAGCGCGCGGCCGCCGTCGTGAAGGCCACGACCTTCTTCGACGACCCGGACATGATCGCCAAGGTCTCCCGCGGCCTGGGCGAGGCCATGGTGGGCATCAACGTCGACGACATCCCGGCACCTCACCGCCTCGCCGAGCGCGGCTGGTAGCAGGCGCTCAACGCCCAAACGGCAGCCTTGAGGCTCTGGCCTCTCTCGGTAGAGGTCTCGGGTGCTCGATTGCGGGGTCCCTGGCAGACGCCAGGGACCCCGCATTGCGTTGCCACCGGCCGCACACCGTCAGGCCAGGTGCTCGGCGAACCAGTCCCGGGCGAGGCGCGCCACGGCGTCGAGCGTGCCAGGCTCCTCGAAGAGGTGGGTAGCGCGCGGGACGACCTCGAGCCGGTGCGGGCACCTGAGGTGCCGGGCCGCCTCGCGGTTGAGCTCGAGGACCTGGTGGTCCGCCCCGCCGACGATCAGGAGCGTGGGCGCCTGCACATCGCCGAGGCGCCCGATCGCGAGGTCCGGGCGGCCGCCGCGCGAGACCACGGCCGAGATGCCGGAGTCCGGCTCCGCCGCTGCCCACAGGGCGGCTGCCGCGCCGGTGCTGGCCCCGAAATACCCGACGGTCCTGGACCCGGCGCGCTCCGAGCGCAGCCAGTCGGTCGCTGCCGTGAGGCGGGAGGCCAGGAGCCCGATGTCGAAGACAGCCCGGCGCTCCAGCTCCTCGTCCGGGGACAGGAGGTCGAGCAGGAGGGTGCCGAGTCCGGCGTTCTGGAGGACGCGGGCCACGGCCCGGTTCCGCGGGCTGTGCCGGCTGCTGCCGCTTCCATGGGCGAACACGACGACGCCGCCGGTGGCCGGGAGGTGGAGGCTGCCCTGGACGGTGACCCCGTCGAGCGGGATGAGCACGTCCTCGTGCACCGGTGCGGAATCCTTCTGCGGGGACACCGCGGCCGGGCGCCGCGCGGCCGCATCGAGGAGGTGGAGGACCTCGTCGTCCTCCGTCGCGGAGAAGTCGTTGTAGAAGCGCCCCACCGCCCGGAACGGAGACGGAGTCGTCAGGCAGACCACGTCGTCGGCCTCCGGGAGGTCCCCGACGGTGTCCTTCGGGCCCACCGGCACGGCGAGGATGACGTGCTCGGCGCCGAGCGCGCGGGCGACCCGGCAGGCGACCCGGGCGGTCGAGCCGGTGGCGATGCCGTCGTCGACGATGACGGCTGTCTTCCCGTGGAGGTCCTCGGGCGGGCGGACGGCCCGGATCTGGGCGACGCGCTTCTCGAGGACTTCGCGTTCCCGCGCCTCCACCAGCGCGAGTTCGCGCTCGGTCACCCCGGACAGCGAGCGTACCCGGTCGTCGAGGACACGGACGCCGTTCTCGCCGACCGCCCCCATCGCGAGCTCAGGCTGGAAAGGTACGCCGAGCTTGCGGACCACGATCACGTCCAGAGGGGCGTCTAGGGCCACAGCGACCTCGAAGGCCACCGGGACGCCGCCGCGGGGGAGCCCGAGGACGACTGTCCCCGGCCCGCGGAAGCGTGTGAGCGCGCGGGCAAGTTCACGGCCGGCCTCGGACCTGTCCTTGAACACGTGCATCTGGTCCTCCTCGCGTGTCCCCTCCACTGTCGCGCAGGTGCGCGTGCGCGGGCAGGGGCGAAGGGCCGTGTTCCGCCCGGTGCCCGGTTCAGGCGAGGCCGCGCCGGGCGAGGAGCGGGCCGATGTCGGCGTCCCGGCCGCGGAGAGCACGGAAGGATGCCAGGGGGTCGCGGGAGTTGCCGCGGGAGAGCAGCTCGCGGCGGAACGCGTCGCCGTTGGCGCGCGTGAGTCCGCCGTTCTGCCTGAACCACTCGACCGTGTCCGCGTCGAGCACCTCGCTCCAGATGTACGACCAGTAGCCGGCGGCGTACCACCCGCCGGCGAAGATGTGCTGGAAGTAGCCGGTGCGGTACCGGGGCGGCACGAGAGGCACCGCGACGCCCGCATCGGCGAGCGCCTTCGCCTCGAACGCCGCGGGATCGCCGGGCTCGTCGCCAGCGCGCAGGCTGTGCCACGCGAGGTCGAGCAGCGCGGCTCCGAGGTATTCGGTCGTGGCGAATCCCTCGCCCCAGAGGCGGGCGGCATCGAGGCGCTCGAGCACTGCGGCGCCCAGCAGCTCTCCCGTGGCATGGTGCCGCGCGTAGTTCCGCACCACCTCGGGCGCGAACATCCACATCTCGTTCACCTGCGAGGGATACTCGACGAAGTCGCGGGGAACGTTCGTCCCCGAGAACCGCGGGTACGCGACGTCGGACAGCAGCCCATGCAGGGCATGCCCGAACTCATGGAACACGGTGCGCAGCTCGTCGAGCGTCAGGAGGGCCGGCTCGCCCGGAGCGGGCTTGGGGACGTTGAGGTTGTTGACCACCACGGGGCGGAGGCCGAGGAGGCGGGACTGCTCGACGAGCGAGTTCATCCACGCGCCGCCGCGCTTGGTGGGACGGGCGAAGTAGTCCCCGAGGAAGAGGCCCAGCCCAGTCCCGTCGGTGTCGAGCACCTCCCAGACCCTCACGTCCTCGTGGTAGCCGACGAGGTCGTCGCGTTCGCGGAACGTCAGGCCGAACAGCTGGCCCGCGGCGTAGAAGGCGCCATCCTCGAGGACCCGGTCGAGCTCGAGGTAGGGCCGCAGCGCCTGCTCGTCCACCGCGAACTTCTCGCGGCGCACCTTCGCCGAGTAGAACTCCCAGTCCCAGGGCGCGAGCTCATGGCCGGCCGCCCGGGCGAGGACCTCGGCCTCCGCCGCAGCGTTCCGCACCGCGGCCGGCGCGAGCTGGGCAAGCATGTCCCTGACCGCGGCGATGGAGGGCGCGGTCTGATCGTCCACTGCAAGCTCCGCGAAGTCCGCGAAGCCCAGCAGGGCCGCCTTCTCGGCGCGCAGGCGGGCCATGTCCGTGACGAGCCCGAGGACGTCCGTCGCGCCGCCAGAGCTCCCGCGCGCCACAGACGCCTCGAAGATGCGGCGCCTGAGCCCGCGGTCCTCGAGGACCGCGAGATGCGGCTGGCCCGTGGGCTGGATGAGGGTCAGGAGCCAGCCGGACTCGTGCCCGGCTGCTCGGGCCGCCTCAGCGGCGGAGGCCCTGTCGTCCTCGGGCATGCCGGCGAGTTCAGACTCGTCCACCACCAGGACGGCGGCGTCGTTGATGCCCCTGGCCACCCGCTGGCCATACTCCGTGCCGAGCCGCGAGAGCTCGGCGTTGATCGCGCGGAGGCGGGCCTGCCCGGCGTCGTCGAGCGCGATGCCCGCACGCCGGAACGCGGCGAGCCATTCGGACACGAGGCGCGCGGACTCCTCGTCGAGGCCCTCCGTGGGGATGGCCGCGAAACGCTCGTGGAGCGCCCGGTTGAGGTACACCGCGTCCTCGTGCGCCGTGAGCTCGGGCATGAGCTCCGTCTCGAGAGCGCGGATGCCCTCGGTGCCGTGGGAGGACACAAGGGTCATGAACGCCGAGACCGCCCGGTTGAGCAGGGTTCCCGCACGCTCCATCGCCACAGCGGTGTTCTCGAAGTCCGCCGCCTCGTCCGAGCCGGTGATCGCCTCGATCTCGGCCAGATGCTCGGCGAGGCCGGCCCGGACGGCCTCCGCGTAGTCCTCCTCGCGGAGGACGGCGAACGGCGGGAGCCCGTAGGGCAGCGGGCTGGGCGAGCGGAGCGGGTTAACCAAGGTGCGTTCAGTCCTGCGCGAAGACGAGGGACATCGGCGTGGCCTGGGAGCCCTGCCCCTGGGGGTTGTCCTTGAACATCCCGGCGATGGTCTCCTTCGGCAGATCGGTGTCGTGGCCCATGACGACGACGCCGAGGTCGTTCGCGTCCATGACCGCGCTGCCGCCGAACGACGCCGCCGCCTCGGCCGGGAGCGCCGCCCTCACCGCCGCGCTGAGGGCGCGGGCGACGCCGTCGGGGTCCTTGGGTGCGAGCTTCACCGAGTTGCTGGCCGCGCCGAGGCTGTACGGGGTCGCGCCGTCGATCGCGTTGATGTTGTGGCCCACCACGTCGTAGAAGACGCCGCTCTTGCCCTGCAGCTTCCCGACGACCGAGGCGGCGGCGGCCTTCGCGATGAGCGGCAGGCCGACCTCGTTGATCGCGATCTGCATCGACCACGGGCTGCCGAGGCCGATCCCGGCCGGGGTGCGCGTCACGAATTTGGAGAGCACGCGCGCCGCAGGAGTCACCTTGATCTCCCAGACGGGGAACGAGCGGCCCTGGGTGATCGCGACGATCTTCTCGCTCACGAGGAGGTACCACTTCTTGCCCTCGACGGCGGTCCGCGCCTCGGCGGGCGCGTCCGGCAGCCCGTCGAAGAAGCGCTTGACGTAGGAGGTGACGCCGGCGGCGAGATCGGTGTCCTTCGCGAAGACGTCGGTCTGCAGCGGGTAGCGCCGGAACACGGAGCCGTTCGAGGCGATGTCGAGCTCCTTGCCCGGGTTTGCCTCGTAGTCGCTCTTGTTGGCCTTGACGTCCGCGGGGGCCTCGTCCTTGTCGATGAACTCGCGCAGCCAGAGCTCGACGTTCAGCAGGCGCCAGAAGATCATCGTGTCCGCGTCGTTCTTGCCGTCGAGGTACTCCTCGAAGGCCGTCAGGACCTGCTCGCGGTCCCAGTAAGGGCGCGAGTAGAACGAGTTGGACATGAAGATCTTGTAGAGGCGCTCCTTCATGAGCGTGAACCACTCCGCCTCGGGGGTGGTGAAGCCGATCTTGTTGCGCCGGTTGCTGATGAGCTCGGGGAGCAGCCCGCGGGTGGCGTCGCGCAGGACCCGCTTGTTCCAGCCTTCCTTGATGATCGCCTCGTCCGAGAGCGAGAAGAGGTACTTCACGACCTCCTTGTCGAGGAACGGCACGCGGCCCTCGAGCGAGAAGCGCATCGTGTTCTTGTCCTCGTAGCGCAGGAGCGAGGGCAGGGACTTGGCGAAGAGGTCGTCGATGAGGCGGAGCTTGAGGTTCGCCGGGATGTTCCCGAAGGTCTCGCCCGCGAACTGCTTGGTCCATGCCTTCTTCAGGAGCGAGCCCATGCTGACGGTCTTCTTGCCGCTGACTTTGCCCTGGAGGCGGAACCGGCCGAGCCGGTAGAAGATGTCGAGGCTCGACGCCGTCTCCTTGGCGAGCGTGGCGTAGTCGCCCTTGGCCTTGAGCTGGCGCAGGTAGGCGAAGTAGTAGGGGATGTAGCCGGCCATCATCTCGTCGGCGCCCTGGCCATCGAGGAGCACGGTCACATGCTTGCTGGCCTCCTTCATCACGCAGTACTGCGCGTAGGGGCCCGAGGAGATGATCGGCTCCTCCATGGTGCGCACAAAGTCGACGAGGTCGGCGTCGAATCCTTCGGGGGTCGGCTTGATCTTGTGAGCCGCGATGTTGCCGCTGCAGACGTTGATGGCCGCGTCGGCGTACTTCTCCTCGTCGTTGATCGCGTTCGGGAAGACCGCGCTGAAGGTGTTCTGCTTCGCGCCGACGGCCTCGAGACCCTCGGCGTTCTCCTGCATGAGGCGGTTGATCGTCACCACGACGGCGGACGAGTCCAGGCCCCCCGAGAGGGCGCTGCCCACGGGGACCTCCGAGTTGAGGCGGATGCGGATCGCCTCCGTGAACCGGCGGCGGTACTCGTCGACGACCTCGGGCGTGTACGGCGTGCCGACCTTGGCGAGCTCCTCGAGCTCCTCGCGGAGCCGTGTGTACGAGGAGATGCGAAAGCGTCCGGTGCCGAGGTCGACCGTCATCATCTCGCCGGGCAGGAGCTTGTTGACCCCCTCGAAGAAGGTCTCCGCGGTGTCGTCGTGGATCCGGTACTGGAGGTACCGGTAGAGGATCCGCTCATTGGGCTTGGCCTCGATGAGGTCCGTGGCGAGGATGGGGCGGATCTCGGAGGCGAAGAGCAGCTGCGGCTCGGACTCGGTGCCGGCGTTGGCCCAGTAGAGGGGCTTGATGCCGAAGTGGTCGCGCGCCAGGACGAGCTGGTTGCGGCGTCGGTCGAAGATGGCGAGGCCGAACATGCCGTTGAAGCGGTCGAACGCTTCCGTGCCCCACTGCTCATAAGCCTGGAGCACGACTTCCGTGTCGGAGGCGGTGCGGAAGGTGCGGCCGAGCGCCTCGAGCTCGCCCCGCAGCTCCCGGTAGTTGTAGACCTCGCCGTTGTAGACGAGAACCGTCTCCTCGTCCGCGCTGACCATCGGCTCCTGGCCGTGGGCGATGTCGACGATGGCGAGCCGGCGGTGCGCCAGGCCGACCTTCCCGTCGGCGAAGTACCCCTCGCCGTCGGGCCCCCGGTGCAGGATGCAGGAGTTCATCTCCTTCAGGAGCGATTCGTCGAGCCCGGCGCCGAAGTATCCGGCGATTCCGCACATAGTGCTGTCCTCATCTGTTGTCCGTCGGGGTCTGGGCTCCATGCTACCGGCGGCCTGCGCACTCGGGGGCGGGCCACTCGCGGTGACGGCGGGCTGACTAGACTGTCCCGGTGACTTCTCTCGTTCCGCCCCCTCCGTCCGAGCGCACCGGAAACGCGCCCCTTGTCGGCGTGCTCGCCCTCCAGGGGGACGTCCGCGAGCATCTCGCGGCACTGACGCACGTGGGCGCCCGCGCCGTGAAGGTCAGGCGGCCTGAAGAACTGGACGACCTCGACGGGCTCGTGATCCCCGGCGGGGAGTCGACGACGATCGACAAGCTCGCCCGGGCCTTCGGTCTCACCGACCCCCTGCGCGCCAAAATCCGGGAGGGCTTCCCGGTCTACGGCTCGTGCGCTGGGATGATCCTGCTTGCAGACGAGATCGCGGACCCCACGGCGGACCTCTCCGGGAAGCCGCAGGAGACGTTCGGCGGACTCGACATCACCGTCCGCCGCAATGCCTTCGGGCGCCAGCGCGAGTCGTTCGAGACGGACTTGGACTTCAAGGAGGTCGACCAGTCGGGGGGCCCGGTCCACGCCGTCTTCATCAGGGGACCCTGGGTCGAGCGGGTGGGGCCCGATGTCGAGGTGCTCGCCGAGGTGGATCCCGCGCACGCGTCGCACACGGCCGCGCTCGGGGGCAGGTCTAGAATTGTCGCAGTGCGTTCTGGACGGCTGCTCGCCACATCGTTCCATCCCGAGGTGACGGGCGAGACACGGATCCATGAACTTTTCATCCGCATGATCAGAGGAGAAGCGTAGGCATGTCCGGCCACTCCAAATGGGCGACCACCAAGCACAAGAAGGCGGTCATCGACGCCAAGCGTGCCAAGGCGTTCGCCAAGTACATCAAGACCATCGAGGTTGCCGCGAGGCTTGGCGGCCCGGACCTCTCGGGCAACCCGAACCTCGAGCTCGCGGTCAGCAAGGCGAAGAAGAACTCGGTCCCGAACGACAACATCGACCGCGCCATCAAGCGCGGCGCCGGCCTGACCGGCGAGGCGATCGACTACACCGAGATCATGTACGAGGCCCGCGGCCCCCAGGGTTCTGCGCTCCTGATCGAGTGCCTCACCGAGAACCGGAACCGCGCCGCGGCCGACGTGCGCCTCGCGGTCACCCGCAACGGCGGCAGCATGGCCGACCAGGGCTCGGTCAACTACCTCTTCAACCGCAAGGGCGTCGTGAGCCTGCCGAAGAACGGACTCTCGGAAGACGACGTGCTCATGGCCGTCCTCGATGCGGGGGCGGAGGAGGTCAAGGACGGCGGCGAGAACTGGGTGGTCTATTCGGAGCCCGCTGACCTCCAGGCGATCCGCGATGCTCTGGCCGAGGCCGGGATCGAGTACGACACCGACGAGGCCGAGTTCGTGCCCTCGATGGAGGTCCAGCTCGACGCCGACGGCGCCCGGAAGTTCGTCCGCCTCGTCGACGCGCTCGAAGACCTCGACGATGTGCAGAACGTGTACACGAACGCTGACATGAGCGAGGACGTCATGGCGGAGCTCGAGAACGACTAGCTGTGGCGCCTTCTGATGGAGCCGCAGCTCCCGTGAGGCCCGGGTCTGCCCTGCGCGTGCTGGGCGTGGACCCGGGCCTCACGCGCTGCGGTATCGGGGTCGTCGACGTCGAGCGCGACCGCCGGGCCACGCTGGTCGGCGTCACCGTGGTCGGGACGACGGCGCAGGAGCCCCTCGACGCGCGGCTCCTCGCCATCGCCCAGGCTGTGGAGGACTGGCTCGACCGCTTCGAACCGGAGGTGGTCGCCGTCGAGCGCGTGTTCTCGCAGATGAACGTGAGCACCGTGATGGGAGTCGCGCAGGCGTCCGGCATCGTGATCGCCGCCGCAGCGAAGCGCGGCATCCCGGTGGCGCTCCACACGCCGTCCGAGGTCAAGGCCGCCGTGACCGGGAGCGGGCGCGCCGACAAGGCCGCCGTGACCAGGATGGTGATGAAGATCCTGCGGCTCGAGACGGCGCCGCGCCCCGCCGACGCCGCCGACGCCCTCGCGCTGGCCCTGGCCCACGCGTGGAGGGGAAGCGCTCCGGGCTCGCCGTCGGCGGCCGGGCGCACGACGGCGATGACGGCGACGGCGCTGACACCGGCGCAGAGGCTATGGCAAGAAGCCGAAGCGAAGGCGCGCCGCGGCCGATGAGGCGAGGGGAATCCGGGTGGCGGACGGTGCGGGCCGAAGCGAAGGCGCGCCGCGGCCGATGAGGCGAGGGGAATCCGGGTGGCGGACGGTGCGGGCCGAAGCGAAGGCGCGCCGCAGCAGATGAGGGGACTGGGCGCCGTCGGCCGCTAGAGTTCTCGTAGATATGTTCGGTTTGTGGGTGACAGGCAAGGAGTCCCGGTGATCAGCTTCCTCCGCGGTCCGGTGGCGCATGTGGGCCTGTCGTCAGGCGTGATCGATGTCAACGGGGCCGGTATGTCCTTCTGGGCCACGCCGCAGACCCTCGCGGGGCTCCGGGTGGGCGATGAGGCTGTCGTGCACACGTCGCTTGTGGTCCGCGAGGATTCGATGACGCTCTTCGGCTTCGCAGCGCCCGAGGAGCGCGAGGTCTTCGAGGTGCTCCTGGGTGTCTCCGGGGTCGGGCCCCGCCTCGCGCTGGCGGTGCTGGCGGTGCACAGTCCCGAGGCAGTCCGGGTGGCAGCCCATTCCGAGGACGCGAAGGCGTTCACGAAGGTTCCGGGGATCGGCCCGAAGGTCGGCGCGCGGCTCGTGCTCGAGCTCAAGGGCAAGCTCGTGCCGCTCGGCAGCGGGGATGCGCCTGCGCCGGCCGCGGCCACCGACGGCGCCGGGTGGAAGCCCCAGGTCATCGAGGCGATGTCGTCGCTGGGCTGGAGCGAGAAGGACGCGGCATCCAGCATCGACAAGGCCATGGCGGACCAGCCCGACGTGGCCGAGACGGGAAGCGTGCCGGAGATCCTCCGTGCGACCCTGCGCTGGCTGGGCCAGGGGACCCGGGGCGTGAAGGCGGGGTCGCGTGGCTGAACCGTCGCTCGTCGCGAGCCAGGAGGAGCCCGAGGAACGCGTCATCGAGGCCGCTCTCCGGCCCAAGTTCCTCGACGAGTTCGTGGGGCAGGCGCGGGTGCGCCGCCAGCTCTCGCTGGTGCTCGAGGCGAGCCGGCTGCGCGGCCGCACTGCCGACCACGTGCTGCTCTCAGGGCCGCCGGGGCTCGGGAAGACCACGCTCGCCATGATCATCGCGGGCGAAATGAACGCGCCGCTGCGCATCTCCTCGGGCCCAGCGATCCAGCACGCGGGGGACCTCGCGGCCATCCTCTCGTCCCTGTCGGAGGGCGAGGTCCTGTTCCTCGACGAGATCCACCGCATGTCCCGGCCTGCCGAGGAGATGCTGTACATGGCCATGGAGGACTTCCGCGTCGACATCGTGGTCGGCAAGGGCGCCGGCGCGACCGCGATCCCGCTCGACCTGCCGCCGTTCACGCTCGTGGGTGCGACGACGCGCGCGGGCCTCCTGCCCGGGCCCCTGCGGGACCGCTTCGGGTTCACGGGCCACCTCGAGTTCTACTCCGTCGAGGAGCTCGAGCTCGTGCTGCGGCGCTCGGCGGGCCTGCTGGACCTGAGGGTCACCTCAGCGGGGTTCACCGAGGTGGCCGGTCGGTCGCGGGGGACGCCGCGCATCGCGAACCGGCTTCTGCGCAGGGTGCGCGACTGGGCGCTCGTGCACCAGATCGACCAGATCGATGCGCGGGCTGCCGGTGCTGCCCTGGACATGTACGAGGTGGATGCGAAGGGGCTGGACCGCCTCGACAGGAACGTCCTGACGGCGCTCGCGACGAAGTTCGGCGGGGGCCCCGTCGGGCTCTCGACCCTTGCGATCGCGGTGGGGGAGGAGCCGGAGACGGTCGAGACCGTTGCCGAGCCCTACCTCGTGCGGGAGGGCCTGATGGGGCGCACGCCGCGCGGTCGCGTCGCGACCCCGCTGGCCTACGAGCACCTCGGGCTCCCTGTGCCGGCGTCAGCTCCGTTCGCCGAGAGCGCAACCCTCTTCGGTCTGGGCTCGGATGAGCCCGATGAATCGTTGGAGGAGTGAGCGGCGCGCTGCGCGTGTGCGCTTAGACTGAATACACGCTCCCGCCTTGCCGGGGGCCGCTACGCTGTGCCCGGGCCCGCCCGGTGGCCGGTGTCCGCGCCGACGAAAAAGATTGGACCTTCCATGGACTTTATGACCATCCTCCTGCTGGCTGTCTTCGCCTTCTTCATCTTCACGATGTTCCGTCGGAACAAGAAGGCGCAGCAGCAGCAGGCGCAGATGCAGTCCAAGTTCGGCCCGGGCGTCGAGGTCATGACGAGCTTCGGCCTCTACGGCACGATCATCTCCATCGACGAGGCCGAGAACAAGGTGGTTCTCGAGCTCAGCCCCGGCAACGAGGCCACCGTGCACCGCCAGGCGGTCACGAAGATCGTCGAGCCGGTCGCTCCGGCCGCCGACGCTGCGCTCTCCGAGGAGCCCGGTGACGCGGCTCCTGCTGGCGGGACCCTTGGGCTCGACAAGCGTGAGACCCCCGCGGCGGGCACGCAGTCGCAGCTGAATGAGACTCCCGAAGAGACGATCAGGCGCCTCAACGATGAGGGCAAGAACGACAAGTAGTCCCTGACGCGCCGCCCGGCCCGCAATCCCGGGCTGCGCGGCGTCAGGCGCTCCAGGCGCTGATGGCGCGCACGCTCCCTCACCCGAAGGACCACCATGGCACGATCCCGCACGCGGCCGGGACTGAAGACACTCCTCTCGCTCGTCGTCCTCCTGCTGGCCCTCGCCGGCATCCTCGCCGGTGGCACGATCGCCGGCCAGGCCTCCTGGGCGCCGAAGCTCGCGCTCGACCTTGAGGGCGGCACCCAGATGATCCTCGCGCCGAAGGTCGCCGGTGGCTCCCAGATCAACCAGGAGCAGCTCAACCAGGCTGTCGAGATCATCCGCCAGCGCGTCGACGGCTCCGGCGTCTCCGAGGCGGAGATCAGCACCCAGTCGGGCCGCAACGTCGTCGTGAGCCTGCCGGGCACCCCGTCTGCTGAGACCCGCCAGCTCATCCAGGCCTCGGCCGACATGAACTTCCGTCCCGTCCTCGTGGCCGGCAACCCTGCCGCGGTGCCTGCAGAGCAGCGCACTCCCGCGGACCAGCTCCCGAAGCCGACGGCCGCACCGGCCAACGCGAGCGACACCAACTGGATCACCGCCGACGTCTACCAGCAGTTCGAGGCCCTCGACTGCACCGGGGCACTGCCGGAGACCACCCAGCGCTCCGATCCCTCCAAGCCGCTCGTCACGTGCGAGACCGCTGGGAGCGGCGCCGGCGCGGTGAAGTACATCCTCGGCCCCGTCGAGGTCCTCGGCACCGAGATCGCCGGTTCCTCGTTCCAGCTGCAGCAGGGCCGGCAGGGCGCCGTGACCAACGAGTGGGCCGTCAACATCCAGTTCAACGACTCCGGTACCGAGAAGTTCAAGGCCGTGACGCAGCGCCTCAACGGGTTCTACGTGGCGAACCAGAACGATCCGAAGGCACAGTTCGCGATCGTGCTGGACGACAAGGTCATCTCGGCGCCGCGCTCCCTCGCCGTGATCACGGACGGTCGTCCGCAGATCACCGGCAACTTCACCGAGGCAACCGCCAAGACCCTTTCCGACCAGCTCCGCTACGGGGCGCTGCCGATCAGCTTCGAGATCCAGAGCGAAGAGCAGATCTCGGCCACCCTGGGCAGCCAGCAGCTCGAGATGGGCCTGCTGGCCGGCGGAATCGGCCTCCTGCTCGTCGTCATCTACTCGCTCTTCCAGTACCGGGCGCTCGGCTTCGTCACGATTGCCTCGCTCGTTGTCGCCGGGGTCCTGACCTACCTCGCGATCGCGATCCTCGGCTGGACGGAGAACTACCGGCTCTCCCTGGCCGGCGTCGCGGGCCTCATCGTCGCGATCGGCCAGACGGCGGACTCCTTCATCGTGTACTTCGAGCGCATCCGCGACGAACTCCGCGAGGGCCGCGGTCTGGTCTCCGCCGTTGAGAACGGCTGGAAGCGTGCCAAGCGGACCGTGCTCGCGTCCAAGGCCGTGAACCTCCTCGCGGCCGTGGTGCTCTACTTCGTGGCGGTGGGCAACGTGCGCGGCTTCGCGTTCACGCTCGGCCTCACGGCGATCGCCGACCTCCTCGTCGTGTTCATGTTCACCCACCCGATGCTCCAGGTCCTCGCGCGGACCAGGTTCTTCGGCGAGGGCCACCGGTTCTCCGGCCTCGATCCCGAGCGGCTCGGCGCGGTCCCGCTGTACCGGGGAGCGGGGCGCCTGCGCGAGGCGTCGGAGGCGGCTAAGGCGAACCTCAGGCCGAAGAACGCGGCTGCTGCCCGCGAGGCCGGGCGGCGCATGACCATCGCAGAACGGCGCGCGGCCGAGGCGGAGCGGGCACGGGTCTCGTCGCCGGCGGGACGCGCCAGCCGCGCCGACGGGCGTTCCGAGGAGGAGAACTGATGTCCAACTTCTTCGCACGGTTCGGCAACGAGCTCTACACGGGCAAGCGCTCCTACGGGTTCGTCCAGAACAAGAAGATCTGGTTCGGGGTCGCGGGGATCCTGGTGCTCGCCTCGATCCTCATCCCCGTCCTCGCCGGCGGATTCAACCTCGGCATCGAGTTCCGCGGGGGCAGCGAGTTCCGCGTGTCCCAGGTGTCCACGACCGATGCCCACCTCGGCGAGGCGGCAGTGACGTCGGTGGCCGCCGACAGCGCTCCACGGGCCAGCAACATCGCCCCGGGCACGATGCGCGTCCAGACCGAGCGCCTCACCGACGACCAGACCATCCAGGTCAAGGACAAGCTCGCGCAGGCGTACGGCGTCGGGGCGGACAAGGTCACGTCGTCGTTCGTCGGCCCGACCTGGGGCGCTGACGTGACCCAGCAGGCGATGATCGGGTTCGTGGTCTTCGTTCTCCTCGCCGCCGTCCTCATGGCGCTGTACTTCCGGACATGGAAGATGTCGCTCTCGGCGCTCACCGGGATGCTCGTCACCATGGTGGTCACCGGCGGCGTCTACGCGGCCAGCGGCTTCGAGGTCACCCCCTCGGCGATCATCGGCTTCCTCACGATCCTGAGCTACTCGCTGTATGACACCGTCGTGGTGTTCGACAAGATCCGGGAGAACACCGCGGACATCACGGCGTCGACCCGGCGGACCTTCGCGGAGGAGGTCAACCTCGCGGTGAACCAGACGCTGGTGCGGTCGATCAACACGATGATGGTCGCGGTCCTTCCCGTCGCGGCGATCCTGTTCATCGGTGCGGGCCTCCTCGGTGCCGGCACCCTCAGGGACCTCTCGCTCGCCCTGTTCGTCGGCATCCTCATCGGCACCGCGGCGACGATCTTCATTGCGGCTCCCATGTATGCGTGGCTGCGTGAGCGCGAGCCCGAGCTCGTGAAGCAGGCGGACCGGGTGCGGTCGCGTCGGTCCACAGCGAACGCGGGCGTCTGAGCGGTTCGACGAGGCATACACTGAGGGAATCCCGACGAGAAGTGTGGAGGTGCCGCCAGTGGTAGAGCGTCCGACGCCAGCTCAGCCCGCGGCGCCCGGCGCCGCAGACAGCGGCACGCCCGACACGACGTCGCCGGCCGCCGCCGACCCTGTGGCGGCGGCCCTCGCCGATGCGCCGGCCGGGGGCAACAGCCTCCTCGAGCGGCCCACGCTGGGCCGCCGCGACTGGACGTTCTCGCGCCTCGCCCGGCTCACCGGGCGAGGCCCGAACGCCCATTCGCCGATCCTCGAGCCCCTCCTGCGGACCGTCCGGGCCAACAACCCCCGGGAGGACTTCGACCTCATCCGGCGGGCCTACGAGGTTGCCGAGCGCAGCCACCAGGGGCAGAAGCGCAAGAGCGGCGACCCCTACATCACCCACCCCGTCGCCGTCGCCACCATCCTCGCCGAGCTCGGCATGACAGGCACGACCCTTGCGGCCGCGCTGCTGCACGACACGGTCGAGGACACCCCCTACACCCTCGACGACCTCAGGCGTGACTTCGGCCCCGAGGTCGCCATGCTGGTCGACGGAGTCACGAAGCTGGACAAGGTCCAGTTCGGTGACGCGGCCCAGTCGGAGACCGTGCGCAAGATGGTCGTGGCGATGGCCAAGGACATCAGGGTCCTCGTGATCAAGCTCGCGGACCGCCTGCACAACGCCCGCACCTGGCGCTTCGTTTCCCCGGAGTCGTCGGCGCGGAAGGCGCGCGAAACGCTCGAGATCTTCGCGCCCCTCGCGCACAGGCTCGGCATGAACACGATCAAGTGGGAGCTCGAGGACCTCTCCTTCGCGGCCCTCTACCCGAAGGTGTACGAGGAGATCGTGCGGATGGTGGGGGCACGCACCCCGGAGCGCGAGAAGCAGCTGTCGGTGATCCGCGCGCAGATCGCCGAGGACCTGCGCTCCGCGCGGATCAAGGCCGAGATCACCGGGCGCCCGAAGCACTACTACTCCATCTACCAGAAGATGATCGTCCGGCAGAAGGAGTTCGACGACATCAACGACCTCATGGGCGTGCGCGTGCTCGTGGACTCGGTACGCGACTGCTACGCCGCCCTGGGCACGCTCCACGCGAGGTGGAACCCGCTTCCGGGCAGGTTCAAGGACTACATCGCGATGCCGAAGTTCAACATGTACCAGTCGCTCCACACGACGGTCATCGGGCCGAGCGGGAAGCCGGTCGAGATCCAGATCCGCACCCATGAGATGCACCGCCGCGCGGAGTACGGCGTCGCCGCGCACTGGAAGTACAAGAACCAGCCGAACGGGCAGAGCCATACTCCCAGCGGCAAGGCCTCCGAGATGGGCTGGCTGCGCTCGCTCGTGGACTGGCAGCAGGAGACCTCCGACCCGGGGGAGTTCCTCGACTCGCTCCGCTTCGAGATCAACGCCAAGGAAGTCTTCGTCTTCACGCCGAAGGGCGAGGTCATGGCCCTCCCGGCCGGATCGACCCCGGTCGACTTCGCCTACGCCGTCCACACGGAGGTCGGCCACCGCACCATCGGCGCCCGCGTCAACGGGAAGCTGGTGCCGCTCAACAGCGAGCTGAACCACGGCGACTGGGTGGAGATCTTCACGTCGAAGGCGGAGGGGGCCGGTCCGAGCCAGGACTGGCAGCACTTCGTCAAGAGCGCCCGCGCGCGCAACAAGATCCGGCAGTGGTTCACCAAGGAGCGGCGTGAGGAGGCCATCGACAAGGGCAAGGAGCTGCTCACGCGCGCGATGCGCAAGCAGAACCTCCCGCTCCAGCGCCTCCTGAGCCACGACGCCCTCCTCGCCGTCGCCCAGGAGTTCCGCTACCAGGACATCGCCGGGCTCTACGCAGGGATCGGCGACGGCCACGCCTCCGCCCAGTCGGTCGTGGAGAAGCTCGTCGACAGCCTCGGCGGCGCCGCGGGCGCGGCCGAGGACATCGCGGAGACGATCGCCCCGACCAAGGGCAGCATCCCGCCCAAGTACTCGAACTCCGGCGTGATCGTGAAGGGTGTCGGGGACGTCTGGGTCAAGCTCGCGCGGTGCTGCACCCCCGTGCCGCCGGACCCCATCGTCGGCTTCGTCACCCGCGGTTCCGGCGTTTCCGTCCACCGCACTGACTGCACGAACATCGCGACGCTGCGGTCGGAGCCGGACAGGATGGTGGACGTCGAGTGGGCGCCGACGCAGTCGAGCGTGTTCCTCGTCGAGATCCAGGTCGAGGCCCTCGACCGCAAGAGCCTCCTCTCGGACGTGACCCGTGTGCTCTCCGACAACCACGTGAACATCCTCTCCGCGCACGTGCACACGTCCACCGACCGTCTGGCCGTCTCGCGCTTCGCGTTCGAGATGGGCGACCCGAAGTACCTCAGCCACGTGCTGAGCGCCGTGCGGCGGATCGACGGGGTCTTCGACGTGTACCGCACGACCGGCAACCGCCGGCGCACCTGAGGGGATTCACGACGCCGGCGCTCCCGCCACCCGGGCGATGACGCGGCGCGCCCGCGCCAGGTGCGGCTGCCGTGGGAGTGCATCGAGCCCGCGCGCCACGAGACCGACCGTGAGGCCGAGCCGCGGCTGGGCGAGCATCCTGCGGAGCACCGGGACGGACACGCCGTCCTCGGAGTGGATGGCGAGGTCGACGGCGGTGCGCAGCGGGCTCGTGACCCTCACCCCGGCCAGCTCGACAATGTCGAAGGGCCCGAAGTGCACCTCGTGGACGAGCAGCCGATGAGCAGCACGCAGGGTGGACATGCGTCGGGAACCGTCGACGAGGAGGACCGGCATGTCCGGCGTCCCCGCGCAGCCGTAGACCCACGCGGCCGTCAGGCGGCCGACCACCGTCCGGTGGACAAGGCGCGGCGCGAGGATCGAGGAGAGACCGCGAGCCCGGAGCTCCGGAACTTCCCTGCACTGGACCGGCACGTACGCGTCGGCGATCAGGCGGCGGAGCACGCCGTCGTGCTCCATCGCCTGGAGCTCGACTGCGGTGAACGGGCCGCCGGCGACAAGGACCGGCGGATCGGCGTCTGGCGCCGGTGCGGGATGGAGCGGGGTAGGCATGGGGACATCATGCTCACGTGCGCGCGAACCGCGCATCCCGTCCGCTGCCCCTGTGGATAAAGCGGGAGGGGGCCCGCAGCGGCTTGCTGCGGGCCCCCTCCCGGAGGCGGAACGTCGGGGCTCAGCCGAGCTCGCCCGCGGACCGCTGCAGGGTCTCGAGCCAGGCGCGGCGGGCGTCCAGGGCCTCGCGGGCCTTGGAGGCGGCACGTGCGTCGCCGGACTTCTCGGCGTCGGCGAGCTCGCCCTCGAGGGCGGCGATCGACGACTCGAGCTGCGTGAGGGCAGAATCAGTGCGCGCCTTGGTCTCGGGGTCCGTCCGGCGCCAGTTCTCCTGGTCCGCGTGGGCGATGGCGTCCTCGACCTTGCGCAGGCCGGCCTCGACACGGCCCATGTCTGCCCGGGGAACGCGGCCGGCCTCCTCCCAGCGGTCACGGATGGACTGGAGCGCCTTCTTGGCGGTCGCGAGGTCGGTGATGGGCAGGAGCTGCTGGGCCTCCGCCAGCAGCTGCTCCTTGACCTTCAGGTTGGCCGAGTACTCGCGGTCCACAGCCTCGTTCGCTGCCTGGCGGGCCTCGAAGAAGACGTTCTGCGCCGCCCGGAAACGCAGCCAGAGGGCGTCGTCGTCCTTGCGGCTCGCCCGCGGCGCGGCCTTCCACTCGTCCATGAGGCGGCGGTACTCTCCCGCGGCCCATCCCCACTCGGTGGATGTCTGCAGCGACTCGGCCTCGGCGATCAGGCGCTCCTTGACGGACTTGGCCTGCGCGTTGAGGCTGTCCAGCTGCGAGAAGTAGGCGCGGCGGTGGCGGTCGAACTGGGTGCGCGCGGCGCGGAAGCGCTTCCAGAGGGCATCCTCGGTGGCCCTGCCCAGACGGAGCCCGGACTTCTGGGAGGTCTTCCACTCCTCGAACAGCTCGTTCATGCGGGCGCCGCTGGACTTCCACTGCGTGCGCTCCGGGTCCTGCCCGCTGATCTGCTCGGCCTCGGAGACGATGGCCTCGCGGCGGGCGAGTTCCTCTGCGCGGGCGGTCTCGTGGGCGGCCTTCTCCTGGGCCTCGGCGTCGGCGAGGGAGGCTTCGAGCGCGTCGAGGCGGCCCTCGGCGGAGCGCACGTCGCCGACCATGGCCCGCTCCGTGAGCTGCTCGCGCAGGTGCGTGACGGCCTTGCGGACGTCCGCAACCGAAGCATGGGAGCTCACGCGCTGCTCCAGCAGCGAGATCTGCGCGACGACGTCCTCGAACTTCCGCGCGAAATAGGCAAGGGCTTCTTCAGGGGAGACCCCCGGGTACTGGCCCACCGGGTGCTCTTCGCCGTCGACAGTGAGGAAGACGTGGCCGTCACCCTCGACGCGGCCCCACTTCGCGGCCTCCGTGAGCGACACCGGCGGTGCCGGTGCCGGGGTCGGCGCCTGGGGCGCCACGACCGCGGGCGAAGCCGGCCTCGGCTTCGCCGCGAAGGCAGCGGGGGAGGGAACGGGAGCGGCCGAAGGGGCCGCGGTGTCGTCGGATTTCTGACTTTCGGTCACCGCTAGAACTCTTTCGCTTAGAGGTTGCATTTCAGGTGGCACTGCCGGCACAGCAGTAGGCACGGGCCGCCACGTCACTTCACCGTGAACGAGTCTATCGTGACAGGTGTCACCGGGGCCCCGTCCTCGCCGGTCGTGACACCGCCGGCCGCGATGGCCTGGACGGCGTCGAGGCCCGAGGTGACCTTGCCGACGACGGTGTACCCGCCCGCACTGTCCGCAGGGATCGTGGTGTCCCGGTACACAATGAAGAACTGCTGCCCGTTGCCGTACGCATTGTTCGCCGTCCTCGCGACGGCGATGGTCCCCGCCGGGTACATCGCGTCCGCGGGGGTGTTCTCGAGCGGCCCCCACGTGTAGTCCGGCTGGGGCTGGCCCTCGGCCACTTGCCCGCACTGCAGGAGCGCGAACTGCGCGCCCGTGGTCAGCCGCGCGCACGAGCGCCCGTTGAGGGTGCCCGCCTGGGCGAGCGAGGAGAACACCGCCGCTGCCTGCGGCGCCTTCGTCCCGTCGAGCTCGACCCCGAGCGTCTTGCCGTTGAGCACGAGGTCCCCGGTGAACGTCTTCCCCGCGGCGGTCTCGGGCGAGGGGATCTGCGGCCCGTTACTCGCGCTGGGGGAGGGGCTGGCCGAGGCCTGGTTGAGCCCGGCCTGCACAGCGGCATAGTCCGCCGCGGTGGGATTGGAGGCGAAGACCGTCCCCTGGAGCACGGCGGCGAGCACGATGGCCCCTGCGGCCACTGCGGCCGCCATGGTGTTGTCGCGCCGGCGACGCCGCTCCTTCTCCCGGCGCAGCTGCGCCTTCGCCTCCATGAGCCGGACGCGACGGCGGTCCTCACGCACGTTCCGCTTGGCCACCGACGTCTCCTCCTACGCTCTGGCGCTTCTGGGTGGATGAGAGGCGCATAAACTTGTGCAGCAGTCAGTCTACGCACAAGGAGTTCTTCACCCATGGCACGTACCGCCTCGCTGTCCGGATTCCCCGAGTGGCTTCCGCAGGAGAGGCTCGTGGAGCTCCATGTGCTCGACACGCTCCGGCGCACCTTCGAACTGCACGGCTTCGCCTCGATCGAGACCCGCGCCGTGGAGACGGTGGGCCAGCTCCTCCGCAAGGGCGAGATCGACAAGGAGGTCTACGGGCTCTCCCGCCTGCAGGACGACGAGGACTCGGCGTCGAAGGACGATTCGAATGCCCTCGCGCTCCACTTCGACCTCACTGTCCCCTTCGCGCGCTATGTCGTGGAGAACGCCGGGTACCTCGCGTTCCCGTTCCGTCGCTACCAGATCCAGAAGGTGTGGCGCGGCGAGCGGCCCCAGGAGGGGCGCGCCCGCGAGTTCACGCAGGCTGACATCGACGTGGTGGGCGACGGCGAGCTGCCGTTCCGCTACGACGTCGAGCTCGCGCTCGTCATCGCGGAGGCCCTCTCGGCGCTCCCGATCCCGCCGTTCAGGCTGCGGGTGAACAACCGCAAGCTGGCCGAGGGGTTCTACCGGGGGATCGGCCTCGCCGACACGGCCGGCGTCCTGCGGAGCATCGACAAGCTCGAGAAGGTCGGCCCAGAGAAGGTCGCCGAGCTCCTCCAGCAGGAGCTGCGCGCCACACCCGAGCAGGCCAAGGCCGCCCTCGAGCTCGCGTCGATCCGCACCGAGGACACCTCGTTCGTGGACCAGGTGCGGGCGCTCGGGGTGCAGGACGAGCTCCTGGACGAGGGCCTCGCCGAGCTCGAGCAGGTCATCGCCGCCGCGTCCGCCGTGGCCCCGGGCAAGGTGGTCGCGGACCTGAGCATCGCCCGCGGCCTCGACTACTACACGGGCACCGTGTACGAGACGGTCCTGGTGGGCCACGAGCAGCTCGGCTCGATCTGCTCCGGCGGCCGCTACGACGCGCTGGCGACCAAGGGGAACCGCAAGTTCCCCGGCGTGGGCCTCTCGATCGGCGTCACGCGCCTCGTATCCCGCATCCTGAGCCAGGACCTCGCGGCCGCGAGCCGCTCGGTCCCCACGGCGGTGCTGGTCACGCTCGTCGACGACGACTCGTGGACCGACGCGCAGCGCGTTGCCGCGCAGCTGCGCAGCAGGGGCATCCCGGTGGAGGTCGCGGCGAAGGCCGAGAAGTTCGGCAAGCAGATCAAGTACGCGGACCGCCGTGGGATCCCGTTCGTCTGGTTCTCCCACGCGGACGGCCGCCACGAGGTCAAGGACATCCGCTCCGGCGAGCAGGTCGAGGCAGATCCGGCGAATTGGATGCCCCCTGCCCCGGACCTCGTGCCGCAGGTCCTCCCCGCCGGCCGTTAGGCGCCGGCGAGGCGCGCGCCTCAGCCGGCCCGGCGCCGTCGTGCGGCGAGCACGACGGCGCGTCCGGCCACGCCCGCCGCGAGCACTCCGGCCATGACGAGGGCCGAGGTCAACGGCAGCGTGAACGCCAGGGCGAGGCACGCCACGGCGCCGGCGGCGTTGAGCCAGCGGGGCGAGTACCACGGCCGCTCGGGACGGGGAAGCGTGAACGCCGCGGCGTTCGCCACGGCGTAGTAGACGAGCACGCCGAAGCTCGAGAAGCCGATCACGGTCAGGACGTTCCCGCCCACCACGAGGAGCACGACGGCGGCGCACACCGCGAGCTCCGCCGCCCACGGGACCCTGTGCGACCCGGCGATGCGTGCGAGCGCCCCGGGCAGGTCCCCCTCGCGCGCCATGGCGAGCGAGGTGCGGCCCACCCCCGCGATGAGCGCCAGCAGCGCCCCGAGGCACGCCGCAGCCGCCCCGGCCTGGACGATCCCGCCCGCAGCGGGTCCCGCCCCCGCGACCAGATCGTGGACCGGGGCCGCTGCCTCCGCGAGCCGGGGCCCGAGGCGCGCCGAGAGGACGAGCGCGAGGCCGGCATAGATGGCGAAGGCGCCGGCGAGTGCCCCCAAGATCGCGCGGGGGATGGTGCGGGAGGGGTCCTTCACCTCCTCGCCCAGCGTCGCGATGCGCGCGTAGCCGGCGAAGGCGAAGAACAGCACCCCGGCGGCGGTGACGGGGCCGAGGGGGCCGGGCGGCGCGCCGTCGTGCGCGGAGGCGGACAGCCCGGGCGCAGGCAGCGCGAGCCCTGCCGCAGCGGCGAAGGCCAGGACGGCGAGGACGACGGCGAGGAGCACCTTCGTGACCAGGGCCGTCCGCGTGATCCCGGCCAGGTTGACCCCGGTCAGCGCCACCACAGCGGCCACCGCGACGGGCACCGCATGCTCGGGCGCGACATAGTGAGCGAAGGTGAGGGCCATCGCCGCGCACGAGGCGCTCTTGCCCGTGACGAAGCCCCAGCCGGCGAGGAAGCCCGCCCAGGGGCCGAGCCGTTCCCGGCCGTAGACATAGGTGCCACCGCTCGAGGGGTACTTGGCCGCGAGCGCCGCCGAGGCGACCGCATTCGCGTACGCGACGGCGCCGGCGAGGAGAAGCGAGAGCAGCAGGAGCGGGCCCGCGAGCGCAGCCGCCGGGCCGAAGACGGCGAAGACACCGGCCCCCAGCATCGAGCCGAGGCCGATCGCCGTCGCGTCAAGCGTTCCAAGGCGTCGGCCGAGGCGGGGGGCGGGCGGCACGGGACCTCCGGGTAAACTCGATGCGAACCACTGTCGATCCTAGTGAAGGAAGACCTTTGCTGCGCACACACGGCCTCGGGACACTGCGCCCCGAGCACATTGGCCAGACCGTCACCCTCGCGGGCTGGGTAGCCCGCCGCCGCGACCACGGCGGGGTGGCCTTCGTGGACCTCCGCGACTCCACGGGCGTGTCGCAGATTGTGGTCCGCGAGGAGGAGGTCTTCCACGGCCTGCGCAACGAGTTCGTGCTGCAGGTCACCGGAACGGTCGAGCGCCGCCCTGAGGGCAACGAGAACCCGCAGCTCGCCACCGGTGAGATCGAGGTCATCGCCGAGAAGGTCGAGGTCCTCAACACCGCCGACCCGCTCCCGTTCCAGGTGGACGAGCACGTCGAGGTCGGCGAGGAGGCGCGTCTGCGCCACCGCTACCTGGACCTCCGCCGCCCAGGCCCGGCCCGCGCCATGCGCCTGCGCTCGGAGGCGAACCGCGTGGCCCGCGAGCTCCTGCACGGCGAGGACTTCCTCGAGGTCGAGACCCCGACGCTGACCCGCTCGACCCCCGAGGGCGCCCGGGACTTCCTCGTGCCCGCGCGCCTCGCGCCGGGCTCGTGGTACGCGCTCCCGCAGTCCCCGCAGCTGTTCAAGCAGCTCCTGCAGGTGGGCGGGATCGAGAAGTACTTCCAGATCGCCCGCTGCTACCGGGACGAGGACTTCCGTGCCGACCGGCAGCCGGAGTTCACGCAGCTGGACATCGAGGCCAGCTTCGTCGAGCAGGACGACATCATCGCGCTCGGCGAACGGATCGTGTCCGCGCTGTGGAAGCTCATCGACGTCGAGATCCCGACTCCGATCCGGCGCATCACCTACGCCGAGGCCATGGCGAAGTACGGCTCCGACAAGCCGGACCTCCGCTTCGGGCTCGAGCTCACGGACCTTACCGAGTACTTCAAGGACACGACGTTCGGCGTGTTCAAGGCACCGTACGTCGGTGCGGTGGTCATGCCCGGCGGCGCCTCGCAGCCCCGCCGCACGCTCGACGCGTGGCAGGAGTGGGCCAAGCAGCGCGGCGCCAAGGGCCTCGCATACGTCCTGTTCAAGGAGGACGGCGAGCTCGCCGGGCCGGTCGCGAAGAACCTGACCGACGCCGAGCGCGCGGGCCTCGCCGCGGCCGTCGGCGCGAACCCGGGCGACTGCATATTCTTCGCCGCGGGCGCCAAGGATGACGCGCGCGCCCTTCTCGGCGCAGCGCGCGTCGAGATCGGCCACCGCACCGGCCTCATCGACCCCAACGACTGGGCGTTCGTGTGGGTTGTGGACGCGCCCCTGTTCGAGCCTGCGGCGAACGCGACCGCCTCGGGCGACGTCGCCCTCGGCTACTCGGCGTGGACGGCCGTGCACCACGCCTTCACCTCGCCCAAGCCCGAGTTCATGGACACCTTCGACGAGGAGCCCGGCGAGGCCCTCGCCTACGCCTACGACATCGTGTGCAACGGCAACGAGATCGGCGGAGGGTCAATCCGTATCCACCGCCGCGATGTCCAGGAGCGCGTGTTCAAGGTCATGGGCATCGACCAGGACGAGGCGCAGGAGAAGTTCGGCTTCCTCCTCGAGGGGTTCAAGTACGGCGCTCCGCCGCACGGCGGCATCGCCTTCGGGTGGGACCGTGTCGTCGCCCTGCTCGCGGGCGTGGAGTCGATCCGGGAGGTCATCGCGTTCCCGAAGACCGGCGGCGGCTACGACCCGCTCACCGCGGCCCCTGCTCCGATCACCCCGGAGCAGCGCAAGGAGGCCGGCGTCGACGCCAAGCCCGAGCCGAAGAAGCCCGAGGCGTAGGCGAGGCAGGGCTGTGTGAATCGTCCTCGTCCCACGCGGTAGCGTAGGGGCGATGGAAGATTTGTTCGGATCGGAGCCTGCCGCTGGGGAACCCTCGTCCGCCCGCGCGGCGGCCGAGGCGCAGCGCGGGCCGCTCGCGGTGCGCATGCGGCCACGCAGCGTCGACGAGGTCGTGGGCCAGCAGCATCTGCTCGGCGAGGGCTCTCCCCTGCGGCAGCTCGCCGCCGGCGCGGCGGGCTCGGGGCCGACCGGCCCCAGCTCGGTCATCCTCTGGGGCCCTCCGGGCACCGGCAAGACCACGCTCGCCCACGTGATCGCCCGGGGACCCGGCCGGAAGTTCGTCGAGCTCTCCGCCATCACCGCCGGCGTCAAGGACGTCCGGCGCGTCATGGACGAGGCGCTCACCGCCCGTGACCTGCACCGGACCACCACGGTCCTGTTCCTCGACGAGATCCACCGGTTCACCAAGGCCCAGCAGGACGCGCTCCTGCCGGGCGTCGAGAACCGGTGGGTCGTGCTCGTCGCGGCAACCACGGAGAACCCGTCGTTCAGCGTCGTCTCCCCGCTGCTGTCCCGCTCGCTGCTCCTCACCCTCAAGCCGCTCACGGACGAGGACATCCGGGACCTCGTCGAGCGCGCAGTGACGGACCCGCGGGGGCTGGCCAGCGCCGTCGTGCTCGCGGACGACGCCGCCGAGCACCTCGTGCGGCTGGCCGGCGGGGACGCCCGGCGTGCCCTGACCGCGCTCGAGGCCGCCGCCGCCGTCGCGCTCAACCAGGCCGGCGAGGGCGGGGACGGGCCCGTCACCATCGAGCTCGCGCACACCGAGAAGGCCGTCGATGCCCACGCCGTCCGCTATGACCGCGCGGGCGACATGCACTATGACGTCGTGAGCGCGTTCATCAAGTCGATCCGCGGCTCGGACGTGGACGCCGCGCTGCATTACCTCGCGCGCATGGTCGAGGCCGGGGAGGACCCGCGCTTCATCGCGCGGCGCATCATCATCTCGGCTGCCGAGGACATCGGCATGGCCGACCCGAGCGCACTCCAGACCGCGGTCGCCGCCGCCCAGGCTGTCCAGCTGATCGGGATGCCCGAAGGCCGGATCGTGCTCGCAGAGGCCGTGGTGCACCTTGCCACCGCGCCGAAGTCCAACGCCGCCTACATGGGCATCAACGCCGCGATCGCGGACGTGCGCGCCGGGCTCGGCACGGGCATTCCGCCCCACCTGCGCGATGCGCACTACGCCGGCGCGCAGCGGCTGGGCCACGGCAAGGGCTACGCGTATGCCCACGACGCCCCGCACTCGGTGGCGCGCCAGCAGTACCCGCCGGACGACCTGGTCGGCAAGGACTACTACCTCCCGACGGGCAACGGGGCGGAGCGCGAGCTGCAGGCCCGCGTCGACCGGCTGCGCGGAATCGTCCGCGGCTCCTAGGCCGTGCTAGAGTTGACGCTCGTCTGGCACGACTGGGACGCCCCTCGATGTGGCACGTCCCGTCGGCAGCAGGAGGCAGTCGCGGGCCAACGCTCTCCACATCCGGAGGCCAGGATTTCCATCGCCGCGGCAGTATGAAAGGACACACGTGTCGAGCACTCGTGCCCGCCGTCAGACGCGCCTCTCGCGCTCTCTCGGCCTCGCCCTCACCCCCAAGGCCGCCAAGTACATGGAGCGCCGCCCGTACGGCCCCGGTGAGCACGGCCGCGCCCGCAAGAAGCAGGACTCGGACTACGCCGTCCGCCTCCGCGAGAAGCAGCGCCTCCGCGCCCAGTACGGCATCCGCGAGGCGCAGATGACCCGCGCCTTCGAGGAGGCCAAGCGCACCAAGGGCCTCACCGGTGAGAACCTCATCGAGCTCCTCGAGATGCGTCTCGACGCCCTCGTGCTCCGTGCCGGCTTTGCCCGCACGATCGCCCAGGCCCGCCAGCTCGTCGTGCACCGCCACATCACTGTGGACGGCAAGCGCGTCGACCGTCCGTCGTTCCGCGTCGCCGAGGGCCAGCTCATCGGCGTCCACGAGCGCTCCGAGACGATGACGCCGTTCCAGGTCGCCGCTGCCGGCGCCCACCGCGACGTCCTCCCGGCCGTTCCCGGCTACCTCGACGTCAAGCTCGAGGCCCTCCAGGCCCGCCTCGTGCGCCGTCCGAAGCGCTCCGAGGTCCCCGTGACCTGCGAAGAGCAGCTCGTCGTCGAGTACTACGCCCGCTGATCCCGCTTCGTCCCCCGAGAGGGGACGGACGGGGTGCACGCAAGGAGCCCGCGGCGCGCGCCGCGGGCTCCTTGCGTGTGTAAGGTAGCCAGAGGGTCCGCACCTGGTGCGGAAATCGGGGAGGAAGAAGAGGTGGAATCCGTGTCCGGAGGGGATATCGCTGGGCTCATCGCCGCAGGCGTGTTCGCCGTCCTCGTGGCGCTGCTGGCCGTGCCGATCCTGAAGCTCGGGAGGGTCCTGGACGAGCTCCGCGGTTCCATCCGCACGCTCGCGGACGGCGCCACACCGCTCATGGACGAGGTCACCGCGACCGTCACGACGGCGCACGGCGAGCTCAAGAGGGTCGATGTGATCGCGGAGAACGTGTCCGACACGACGGCCAACGTCTCTGCCCTGTCATCGCTCGTCGCCGCGACTGTCGGGTCCCCGCTCGTGAAGGTCGCCGCGTTCTCGTACGGCGTCCGCTCCGCCCTCTCCCAGCCGCAGCGCGGTGCCCGCCGGTCCGGCCGGCGGAGCCGCTGAGAAGCAGACGAAGGAACCCACCACGTGAAGCGCATTGTCTGGCTCGGCGTCGGCGTGGCCCTTGGGGTCATCGCCTACCAGAAGATCACCGAGGCCCGCTCGCTGGCCTCGCCCGGCGGCCTGAACCGTGCCGTCGCCTCCCTCGCTGACAGCGTGGCCCACTTCGCCGACCAGGTGAGGGCGGGCATGGGCGAGCGCGAGGCGGAGCTGCGCAAGGGGCTCGGGCTCGAGGCCTAGCCCGGACGCCTAGAATTGATGGAGGCGCCCGCCCGCAGGGGAGGGGGCGCATGCTCGGCGCGGACGCACCGCGCCCGCAACTTTGCGGAAGGTTGAAGCACACGCACATGAAGTCGCACGAGATCACCCGGCGCTGGGTCGACTACTTCGTCAGCAAGGGGCACACGGCCGTGCCCTCGGCGTCGCTCGTCTCCAGCGATCCGTCCCTGCTGTTCACCGTCGCGGGCATGGTCCCCTTCATCCCGTACCTCACCGCGCGCGATGAGCCGCCCTACAGCCGGGCGACCAGTGTGCAGAAGTGCATCCGCACGGCTGACATCGAGGAGGTCGGCAAGACCGCCCGCCACGGCACGTTCTTCCAGATGTGCGGGAACTTCTCCTTCGGCGACTACTTCAAGGAGGACGCGATCACGTTCGCGTTCGACCTCCTGACCAGGAGCGTCGACGACGGCGGGTACGGGCTGCCTGCCGAGAAGCTCTGGGTCACGGTCTACGAGGAGGACGATGAGGCCGCGAGCCTCTGGATCAAGCACACCTCCATCCCGGCCGAGCGCATCCAGCGGATGGGCAAGAAGGACAACTACTGGCACACGGGCCAGGCCGGCCCCGCCGGCCCCTGCTCCGAGATCTACTATGACCGCGGCCCTGCCTACGGGGTCGAGGGCGGCCCCGTGGCCGACGACAACCGCTACATCGAGATCTGGAACCTCGTGTTCATGCAGTACCAGATCGACGACGTGCGCTCGAAGACCGACTTCACGGTCCTGGGCGAGCTGCCCAAGAAGAACATCGACACCGGCCTCGGCATGGAGCGCCTCGCGATGATCCTCCAGGGCGTCGAGAACATGTACGAGACCGACCAGGTCCGCCCCGTGATCGACAAGGCCGCGGAGCTCTCGGGCAGGGAGTACACCTCAGCGGAGTCCGACGAGGACCCCCACCACGCCGACGATGTCCGCATGCGCGTCGTGGCCGACCATGTGCGCAGTGCACTGATGCTCATCGCCGACGGCGTCACGCCTTCGAACGAGGGGCGCGGGTACGTCCTGCGCCGCCTCATCCGGCGGGCCGTCCGGGCCATGCGCCTCCTCGGGGTGGAGAAGCCCGTCCTCCCCGATCTCCTCCCCGCCTCGCGGGACGCGATGAAGGGCGTCTACCCCCAGGTCGAGAAGGACTTCGACCGGATCAGCCGGATCGCCTACGGCGAGGAGAAGGCGTTCCTGCGGACCATCGCCGCGGGCACCGCCCGCCTCGACGAGGCCGTCACGCTCTCCAAGGCCCAGGGCTCGCCGCTCTCGGGCGAGGAGGCCTTCACGCTGCACGACACCTACGGCTTCCCGATCGACCTCACCCTCGAGATGGCCGAGGAAGCGGGAGTCACGGTCGACGAGGCCGGGTTCCGCGCCCTGATGGAGGACCAGCGCCAGCGCGCCCGCAAGGACGCCAAGGAGAAGAAGAGCGGCCACGCCGACCTCAGCGTCTTCCAGGAACTCCATGGCGCCGGCGACACCGTCTTCACCGGCTACACCGAGCTCGACGGCGAATCGCGCATCCGCGGCCTCGTGGCCGCAGGCTCCCGGGTCGACCGCGCCGGCAGCGGCGAGGAAGTCGAGATCATCCTCGAGGAGACCCCGTTCTACGCCGAGGCCGGCGGCCAGGCGGCCGACACCGGCCTCATCACGGGCGACGGCTTCGTCGTCGAAGTGCTCGATGTCCAGCGGCCCATCAAGGGCCTGAGCGTGCACAAGGCCATCGTGCGCGAAGGCGAGCTGAACGCCGACGCCGTCGTGCGCACCACCGTCGACCGCGAGCGGCGCCACGGCGCCGAACAGGCGCACACCGCGACGCACCTCGTGCATGCGGCCCTGCGCCAGATCCTGGGCCCGGAGGCTGTCCAGAGGGGCTCCTTCAACAAGGCCGGGTACCTGCGCTTCGACTTCGCCTGGAGCGAGCAGCTCTCGGGCGCGGCCCGGAGCGAGATCGAGGAGGTCGCCAACCTCGCGATCCGCGACAACTTCATGGTGAACACCGCAGAGATGCCCCTCGCCGAGGCCAGGGCTGCAGGCGCAATGGCGCTCTTCGGCGAGAACTACGGCTCGCGCGTGCGGGTTGTGGAGATCAACGGCCCGTGGTCGATGGAGCTCTGCGGCGGCACGCACGTCGACACGACCGCGCTCATCGGCTCGCTCACGCTGCTCGGGGAGCAGTCCGTCGGCTCGGGCAACCGCCGCGTGGAGGCCTTCGTCGGCCTCGATGCGTTCCGCCACCAGGCCGCGGAGCGGGCGCTGGTCTCGGAGCTGACGGAGATCTTCAAGGTGCCGTCCGCCCAGCTCACCGAGCGCGTCTCTGCAACCCTCGAGAAGCTCAAGGCGGCCGAGAAGGAGCTCGAGCGGCTCCGCAAGGAGAAGCTGCAGGCCGCGGCTGCCTCGCTGGTGGGCTCTGCGAAGGACGTCGCCGGTGTTCGCCTCATCACGCACGACGCCGGCGAGCTGGGTTCCGCTGACGAGCTGCGCGCCCTCGCGCTCGACCTCCGGGCGCGGCTCGGCAGCGGTTCGCCCGCCGCCGTCGCCGTGGCGGGCGTCGCCAAGGGGCGGCCCGCGGTCCTCGTCGCCACCAATGAGGAGGCCCGCGCGGAAGGCGTCAAGGCCGGTGCGCTGGTGCGCGCCGCAGCCGGCGTGCTCGGCGGCGGAGGCGGCGGCAAGGACGACATCGCCCAGGGCGGCGGTACCGACCCGTCCAAGATCGTCGAGGCGCTCTCGGCCGTCGCTGCAGCCGTGGCGCAGCGCTGAGGGCGGGCGCCTATGGCCACCGCTGAAGGCATGGTGTCGGAAGGATTCAGGCGCGGAGTACGCCTGGGAGTCGACGTGGGCACGGTGCGCGTCGGCGTCGCGGTATGCGACGCCGACGGCATCCTGCCGACGCCGCTGAAGACCCTCGCGCGGGATCCGAAGCGCAACAGCGACATCAAGGTGCTCGTGCGTGAGGTGCTCGAACGCGGCGCCGTCGAGGTCTATGTCGGCCTGCCGCGCACCCTGGCAGGCGGGGAGACCGCGTCGGCGGCACTCGCGCGCGGCGTCGCAGAGCTGCTCGCGGACCGGCTGGCCGACGCCGGGGCCGGATGCGAGGTCCGGCTGGTGGACGAACGGTTCTCGACCGTCGAGGCCCACCGGACCCTCCACGCAGCTGGCCTCGACTCGCGCGAGCATCGTAGAGTGGTGGACCAAGTGGCCGCCGTGGGCATCCTCCAGCACGCGCTGGACCTCCTCAGAGGGCGCGGCGAAGCGGGGACTGCAGTGATGGCCCGCAGTCCGCGGAATGGGGAAATCCGTGGCGACGACTCGGATATGAGAGGCTAGCAAGGATGGACCCCCAGGAGAACACGACCCCCGCCGTGCCTGATCGGCCCTTGACCCGCAGGGAGCTGCGCGAGCGCGAGCGTGCCCGGCAGGAGGCGCAGCAGCGCATGCTCACGCCCCAGCGGCGCGCCTACGCGCCGCCGCCCTCGGCGTTCCCGCGCCTGCCGTCGGATCCGACCCCTCCCGCGCCAACCGCCACGCCCTCGCCGGCGGCGGCGGCCGCGCTGAGCGGGGCCTTCCCCACCTCCTCCGTCCAGCCCGCCTCCTCGCCCGCTGCCCCCGCGCACGATCGGGACCGGCAGACGCCCCAAGGCCGCCGTCGCGGATCATTCTCGGCCGCAGCGCCCGCCGAGAGTCCGAGCCGCCCCGAGGCACCCCAGGCCCGGCCTTCATCCGGCACGAGCCCCACCTCCGCCGCCATGGGATGGGGTGCGTACCCGCCGTCGTCCGGCCCCAGCGCGCTCGCGTTCACGCCGCCGTCGCCCGTCCCCGCGGCAGACGCCGGCCCCCCGGCCGTCGTTCCGGAGCCCGTGGTCCCCGCGCCCACACCTGCCCGCTCCGCCGAACCGGCCTTGCCGCCGCCCACCGCCTTCTTCCCGGCCGTCCCCGAGTCGGCGCCCGCGACCGTCCCGGTGAGCCGCGTGAGCTCCCCCGACGAGCAGACCCGTGCCCGTACCGGCTCGGCAGACCAGCAGGACCGGCGCAGCGTCTTCCCGCTCGCCGCCCAGGGCTACACCCGCGGCCACGCCGGTGCCGGCCACCGGCACGCGGACACGCTCGAGGATTCCCGCCGCGACGAATGGCACGTCCAGGCACCCGCCGGCTACGGGGACGAGGTCCAGACGGCCGTGCATGACCATGGGCACGACCACGCGTACGACCATGGGCACGACCACGCGTACGACGAGCCCCACGAGGTGGACCACGCGGTCTTCGGGGAGCCCGTCGTGGCGCCCGCGCCCTCGAAGCGGTCCCGCCGCTTCCGGCTGGTGGTCGGGCTCGGGCTCGCGATCGCGCTCTTCGTGGGCGCCTCCCTCGTCGTCGTCCAGATCCTCAGCCCGGTGCTCGGCATCGGGAAGGTCACCGACTATCCCGGCCCGGGCGAAGGCTCGGTCACGGTGACGGTCCAGCCCGGATCGGGGCCCGCCGCCGTCGCGAACAGCCTCGAGAAGCAGGGCGTGGTCGCCGACGCGAACACCTTCCTCAAGGCCTTCGCTGCGACCGGGGGCAGCCTCCATCCCGGCGACTACACCTTCAAGAAGGAGATGCCCTCGTCGGACGCCGCCCAGGTGCTGGCGGGAACCTCGGGCGAGAAGGTCATCTACCTGGCCCTCAACGCGGGACTGCGCGTCTCGGAGTCCCTCGACGAGATCGCCAAGGCGGCCTCGGTGGACCGCAAGGACCTCGACGCGCTCAACGCCAAGCCGTCCGAGTTCGGCCTGCCGGCCCAGGCGAAGAACCTCGAGGGATACCTCGCCCCCGGCGAGTACCGGCTCCCGGTGGGGAGCTCCGCGAAGGACATCCTGTCCAAGCTCGTCAACACGACCCTCGACGAGCTCAAGCAGGCGGGGGTGACCGACCCGGCGAAGCAGTACCAGGTCCTCACCGTTGCCAGCATCGTCCAGGCGGAGGGCGGCCGAGCCGACTACGGGAACGTCGCGGGCGCCATCTACAACAGGCTCAAGCCCAACCCCGAGACGAACGGCCTCATCCAGTCGGACGCGACCGTCACGTACGGGATCGGGAAGAAGAGCTACCACATCAGCGAGGCCGAGAAAGCGGACCAGGGCAACGCGTACAACACGTACCAGCACGCTGGCCTGCCGCCGGGACCGATCGGCTCGCCGGGAGCCACGGCCATCCAGGCCGCGGCGAAGCCCACGCCCAACGACTACCTGTACTGGGTGACCGTGAACCTGGACACGGGGGAGACCAAGTTCTCCAAGACGTACGCCGAGCACCTCGGGTACGCGCAGCAGTACGAGCAGTGGTGCCAGGCGAACGCGGGGAAGTGCAAGTGACCGGTTCCCCCCGCCGCCGCGCCGCGGTGCTCGGGCATCCGATCGGCCACTCGAAGTCCCCGGCGCTGCACGGTGCCGCCTACGCGGCCCTCGGCATCGACATGGAGTACGGATCCTTCGACCTCACGGAGGCCCAGCTGCCTGCGTTCGCCTCGCGCGTGCGGAGCGAGCCCGGCTGGCGGGGGCTCTCGGTGACCATGCCCCTGAAGGCTGCCTTCGTCCCACTCGTCGACCGGCTGGACGGCCTCGCTGCTGAGCTCGGCGTCCTGAACACGGTTGTCGTCGAGGACGGCCAGGCCAATCCAGTGCTCGTCGGGCACAACACGGATGTCGCCGGGATCGTCGAGTCGTTCCGCCATGCGGGCCTGGGGCGCGTTAGCCGTCCTGTCGTCGTCGGGGCCGGCAACACCGCCCTCGCGGCCGTCGCGGCGCTCTCGCAGCTCGGCGCCGAGCGCGTCGGGTTCCTCGTCCGGGATGCGGCGCGCGCGGGCGAGGCCGCAGCCCTCGCCGAGCGGCTCGGCCTCGCGGTCTCCCTCGCGCCGATCGACGGGGGAGCGGCCCGCCTCGCAGCGGCAGACGCCGTCGTGAGCACGCTGCCCCCGCGCGCCGGCAACTCGCTGGCCGCAGAGCTGGCAGGGCTGCCTGCCACGCACGACGGCGCCCCCCGGGTCCTCCTCGACGTCGCCTACGATCCGTGGCCCAGCAGGCTCGGTCAGGCATGGGCCGAACGCGGCGGGGTCGTGCTCCACGGCCTCGAGATGCTCGTCTACCAGGCCGTCGAGCAGATCGTGCTGTTCACCAGCCGCGAGGACGCGAGGGAACCGCGCGTCATAGATGTGATGTGCGACTCAGTGGGAGTACCGCGGCGCACGGCCTAGTGCGCGCGCGTGGCAGGATGGAATACATGTTGCGTTGGTTGACCGCCGGTGAGTCCCATGGCCCGGCACTCGTTGGAATCGTCGAGGGCCTCCCGGCCGGCGTCGGCCTGACAAGCGAGGACATCAAGGCGGCGCTCGCCCGCCGCCGTCTCGGCTACGGCCGCGGCGCCCGCATGAAGTTCGAGGCCGACGAGGTGACGATCGTCGGCGGTGTGCGCCACGGGCTGACCCAGGGCGGTCCCGTCGCGATCCAGGTGGCCAACACCGAGTGGCCCAAGTGGGAGCAGATCATGGCGGCCGACCCCGTCGATGCCGCCGAGCTCGAGGGACAGGCGCGCAACGCACCGCTCACCCGGCCCCGCCCGGGCCACGCCGACTTCACCGGGATGCAGAAGTACGGCTTCGACGAGGCCAGGCCGGTCCTCGAGCGCGCGTCAGCCCGTGAGACCGCTGCCCGGGTCGCACTCGGCACCGCGGCCGCCGCGTTCCTGCGCGAGCTCGGCATCGAGCTCGTGAGCCACACCACCCAGATCGCCTCAGTGGCCGCCCCCGAGGACGCTCCGCTGCCGCTGCCGGCGGATGTCGAGGCGCTCGACGCCGACCCCCTGCGCTGCTTCCACGCCGCCACCTCGGAGGCGATGGTCGCGGAGGTGGACGCCGCGCACAAGGAGGGCGAGACCCTCGGCGGTGTCGTGGAGGTCCTCGCCTATGGGCTCCCGCCGGGCCTCGGAAGCTACGTCCACTGGGACCGCCGGCTCGACGCGCGCCTCGCCGGGGCGCTCATGGGCATCCAGGCCATCAAGGGCGTCGAGGTGGGTGACGGCTTCCGCACGGCCGCCCGCCGCGGCTCCGCCGCCCACGACGAGATCGTCCGGGACGCCGCGGGCAAGATCGTCCGCTCGACCAACCGTGCCGGTGGCATCGAGGGCGGCATGAGCATCGGCGACGTCCTGCGCGTCCGCGCGGCCATGAAGCCCATCGCCACGGTGCCGCGCGCCCTGCGCACGATCGACGTCTCCACCGGGGAGGCGGCCAAGGCCCACCACCAGCGTTCGGACGTCTGCGCCGTCCCCGCCGCCGGCGTCGTCGCCGAGGCGATGGTCGCGCTCGTCCTGGCCCAGGCCGTGCTCGAGAAGTTCGGCGGCGACTCGGTCGCCGAGACCCGGCGCAACCTCGAAGCGTACGTCGCCGCCATCCCCGCGAACCTCGACTCGGTGGTTGGATGACCGCGTCGGCTCCATGCCGGCTGGACCGACCGGTAGTCCTTTTCGGTCCCATGGCCGCGGGGAAGAGCTCCGTCGGCGTCGCCCTCGCCGAGCTCGTGGGGGCCGAGTTCCTCGACTCCGATGCGCTCGTCGTAGCCGAGCACGGCCCGATCCCCGAGATCTTCGCCGCCCACGGGGAGGAGGCGTTCCGCGCCGCCGAGGCCGAGGCCATCGCGCGTGCCCTCACCGGAGTCCACTCCCAAGGCCTTGTCCTCGCACTCGGCGGCGGATCCGTCCTGCGTGAGGAGACTCGCACACGGCTTACGGACGCCCATCGCGTCTACCTGCGCGCCTCTTGGGACGACGTCGCCCCCCGGCTCGCCGGCAGCGCGGACCGGCCCCTCCTCCACGGGGATGCCGAAGGCAGCTGGAAGGCGCTCATGGACCGGCGCAGGCCAGTCTTCGAGCAGCTCGCGTCGCTGACGGTGGACACGGGGACGAGCACGGCCCTGGAAGTGGCGGAACTCATCGCGCGACGGATCTGCTCGGGGAGCGACACGGGCGCGCACACGCAGGCGGCGGCACACCGGATCGACGAGGGAGTCCAGGCATGAGCAGCGACGCTGCAGTCATCAAGGTCACGGGAGCCACCCCCGCGGAGAACTACGACGTGGTGGTGGGCCACGGCCTGCTCGACCGGCTCGCGCCCATCCTCGGGGAGCGCGTGCGCCGCGTGCTCGTCATCCACCCCCGCGCCCTGCGGGCAACCGGCGATGCCGTGCGCGACTCCCTCGCAGCCGATGGATTCACGGCGGTCACCGCCGAGATCCCGGACGCGGAGGAGGGCAAGCACATCCAGGTCGCGGCGTTCTGCTGGCAGGTCCTGGGACAGAACGACTTCACCCGGTCGGACGCGATCGTCGCGGTGGGCGGCGGAGCCGTGACCGACCTCGCGGGCTTCGTGGCCGCGACCTGGCTCCGCGGCGTCCGGGTCGTCCACCTGCCCACGAGCCTGCTCGCGATGGTGGACGCGTCGGTCGGCGGCAAGACCGGGATCAACACGGCGGAGGGCAAGAACCTCGTCGGCGCCTTCCATCCGCCGGCCGCCGTGCTCGCCGACCTCGACGCGCTCGCGACGCTTCCCCGCAACGAGCTCATCTCGGGCATGGCCGAGGTCGTGAAGTGCGGCTTCATCGCCGACCCCGCCATCCTCGAGCTCATCGAACGCGACCCGGCCGCCGTGGCCGACCCGTCGTCGTCGACCGTGCGGGAGCTGATCGAGCGCGCCATCGCCGTCAAGGCGAAGGTCGTCTCCGCGGACCTCAAGGAGTCCGGCCTGCGCGAGATCCTCAACTACGGCCATACCCTCGGCCACGCCATCGAGCTCGCGGAGCGCTACTCGTGGCGGCACGGCGCCGCCGTGAGCGTCGGGATGATGTTCGCCGCGGAGCTCTCCCGCAGCGTGGGACGGCTCTCGGACGAGGTCGCCGACCGCCACCGCAGCATCCTCACGTCCCTCGGGCTGCCCACCTCCTACAGGCCGGACCGGTGGCAGGCGCTCCTCGACGGGATGCGCCGGGACAAGAAGGCGCGCGGCGACCTGCTGCGCTTCGTCGTCCTGGACGACGTCGCGAAGCCCGGGATCCTCGAGGTCCCGGACACATCGCTCCTCTTCGCCGCGTACCAGGAGATCGCGGAGGGAATCCCGGCATGATGCTCGATCGCCGCGAATGGCCGGACGCCGGCTTCCCCGGGATCGCCCTCAACCCTGACACCCTGACCCCTGAGATCGTCGACGAGGAGCGCTGCGAGTCCGCGTTGGCAGCCACGGCAGAGCCGGCCGACCACGCGATGGTTGAACTGGCGCGCGGACACGTGAACGAGGCGGCCGAGATCCTCATGGAGGCCCGCTACCAGGATCCCGAATCGTTCAAACTCAAGGTCCTCGAGCTCGACGTCATGCGTGCCGGCCACCGCAACGACCGCGCGGTCGAGCGCGCCCAGAAGCTGCTGGCCGAGGTCAAGGGCACGCCGCGGGAAGCGGTGGTCTACCACTATCTGGGGAAGATCCAGTTCTCCCGCGGGAAGTATTCCGCCGCCGAGAGCGCCTTCTCCAAAGCCCTCGACCTGCGGGTCGCCGCCTCGGCGGACGCGAGCCTCATCTACACCTCGACAGTGGCCCTGGGGCGGGTCCGCGAAGTCCTCAGCGCCCAGTCCTGACGCTCCGGAGCCTCCGCGTCGGGGCGGAGGCGTCCCGTACGGGTAGAATGGTCTGCGGATTTCTCACAGCAGACCAGAGAGGCTTTTCGTGGCAACCACCAACGACATCAAGAACGGCACCGTACTGAACCTGGACGGCCAGCTGTGGAACGTCATCGAGTTCCAGCACGTCAAGCCGGGCAAGGGCGGGGCGTTCGTGCGCACCAAGCTGCGCAATGTCCTCTCGGGCAAGGTCGTCGACAAGACGTTCAACGCCGGAACCAAGATCGACACGGCCACGGTGGACCGCCGCGACTACCAGTACCTCTACAAGGACGGCGCCGACTTCGTGTTCATGGACACGGACACCTACGACCAGATCACCGTTCCGGGCGAGACCGTGGGCGACGCGGCGAACTTCATGCTGGAGAGCCAGACGATCCTCATCGCCCTCCACGACGGCTCCCCGCTCTACGTCGAGCTCCCGCCGAGCGTGGTCCTCGAGATCACCTACACCGAGCCGGGCCTCCAGGGGGACCGCTCCTCCGCCGGCACGAAGCCCGCGACCGTCGAGACGGGCTACGAGATCCAGGTGCCGCTCTTCCTCGAGACCGGGACCAAGGTCAAGGTCGACACCCGTGACGGCAGCTACCTGGGACGTGTCAACGACTAGTGAGCGCCCGTGGAAAGGCCCGTTCGCGGGCCCTCGACATCCTCTTCGAAGCCGAGCAGCGCTCGGTGACGCCGTCCGAGGTCATCCAGCGGCGCCGCGACTCGACCGAGCAGACCATCAACCCCTACACGGTCGAGATCGTCGACGGCGTGACGGCCAAGCAGGCGCAGATCGACGAGATCCTGCGCACGTACGCGCAGGGCTGGACCCTCGAACGGATGCCTGCCGTCGACCGGATCGTCCTGCGGATCGGCGCGTGGGAGCTGCTCTTCAACGACGACGTCCCGGACGGTGTTGCCGTGAGCGAGGCCGTCGCCCTCGCCCGGACGATGTCCACCGACGAGTCGCCGCAGTTCGTCAACGGCCTTCTGGGGCGCCTGCAGCAGCTCAAGCCGACCCTGCTGGCCTGAGCTCCGGTGTCCGCGTGAAGTGAGGGGTCCCGCCGCTGGCGGGGCCCCTCCTTGCGTGGTCCCGGCACGCGGCGTCCTGAGCTTCACAGCTGCGGGCGGTCGTGGGGGATGCCCGTGATCTCGGCCCTCAGGCGGACCACGCGGTCGAGGAGGTCGCGCTCGGCGCCCTCGTAGCCGTCCAAGTCCCGCCCGCTGAGGACGCGCTGCCTCCTCGAGGCCAGCTGCGTCGCCGTGCGGATGAGCGCCTGCATCGGCGCACGCCGTCCTGCGGACGTGGCCCACCGGAGGCCGGCGGAGCGGCCGCGGGGGGTCGCGAGCATCTCGACTTCGAGCGGGGTGAACCAGCCGGCCTGGGCATACTCGACCAGGCGGGCGTACGTGATCCGCGCCTCGGCGCGCCTCAGGACGTAGACGCCGGCCACCGACGCGGCGAAGAGCGGGACCTGCACGAGGGCATAGAGCATGAAGAAGTCCTCGCCCGCGCCGTTCCACACGTTGTGCAGGAGCATGGCGGGGACGAGGCCCACGACGAACGCCACCGCAATCCCTCCAGGGCCGGAACGCCGCGCGGCGAATCCCATCGCGAGGCCGATGGCACCGGTGAACATCGCGTGGGCGAAGGGCGACAGGATCCCGCGAAGGGTGAAGATGACCGCGAGCGACGCCGGGGAGCCCGAGCTGTCGTCATAGAGGCGCCCGAAGTACAGGACGTTCTCGGTGAAGGCGAATCCCGCGCCCACGGTCATGCCGTAGACGATCCCGTCCACCGGTCCGCCCACGTGCCTGCGCGCCACGAGCATGAGGATGAGAAGTCCGACGCCCTTGGCCGTCTCCTCGACGATGGGGGCCTGGACGGTGGCGAGGAACTCCATGGTGCGGGCTTCGGTGGCCCCCCGCGGGGCGAACGCTGCCATGAACAGGGGCTGGACGAGGGTCGTCGCTGCCACGGCGACCGCCCCGCCCCACGCCAGGGCGAAGGCGAGCAGGCGCTTCGGCTCCGGTTCCCACCGGTCCACGGCATACACCGCCAGGAGCACGACGGCGAGCGGGAACAGCGAGAGGACGAATCCGATCGCGAACCCGGCGCTGCCGGTCGAGCGCAGGAGGAAGGGGACGACGAGCAGGAGGCTCGCGACCACGAGCACTCCGCCCGCGACGAAGAGGGCGAGGAGCCCGGCGCCCCTGCGGGCGGGCGGCGGCTGGGGAGCCTGACTGGGAAAGGCAGGCGGCCAGCCGGCGTCGTACCTGGTCATGGCTCAAGGCTAGCGCCGGCGCGCTCTCCCGCGGGGAGCGTGAGGACCCTGCAGCCTGCCTGCGCCGGGTGCCGGTGACGGGAGCCACAGGGGCCCCGAGGGCCCCCCGGCGCTGTGGTAGCGTGGATCGACCGTTGTCCTTTTAATTCCGTCCTGCGAGGCGGGGAAAGGGGTCTGCCGTGGCATCATCCCAGGCAGAGAAATCCGGCGGCGAGGACCTCTCTTCAGGGGCGGAGCGCATCGTCCTGAGCGCGGGCGACATCGACCGCGCCCTCACGCGCATCGCGCACGAGATCCTCGAAGCCAACAAGGGCCCTGAAGGGCTCGTCCTCCTCGGCATCCCGCGGCGGGGCTACCCCCTCGCCGTCCGGCTTGCGGCCAAGCTCGCAACCGCCGACCCGAGCGTCGACGCGGCCGCGATCGTCGGCCAGCTCGACATCACGATGTTCCGGGACGACCTCGCACGCCAGCCCACGCGTTCGCCCGCCCGGACCATCCTCCCCGCGAGCGGCATCGACGACCGCGTCGTCGTGCTCGTCGACGATGTCCTTTACTCGGGCCGCACCATCAGGGCCGCACTCGACGCCCTCACCGACCTCGGGCGCCCCCGCTCGGTGCGCCTTGCCGTCCTCGTGGACCGCGGCCACCGCGAACTCCCGATCAGGGCCGACCACGTGGGCAAGAACCTCCCGACGTCGCGCGCCGAGAAGGTCCGCGTGCGCCTCACCGAAGTGGACGCCGCGGGCGGCTACGACGAGGACCTGGTCTCGATCGAGGCCCCGGCCGGCGAGGGAGCGGCCCGGTGAGGCACCTCCTGAGCACCAAGGACCTCTCCGCCCACGACGCCATCCGCATCCTCGACACCGCCGAGGAGATGAGCGCCGTCAACGACCGCGAGGTCAAGAAGCTCCCCGCGCTGCGCGGCCGCACCGTGGTCAACCTCTTCTTCGAGGACTCGACCCGCACGCGGATCTCCTTCGAAGCCGCGGCCAAGCGGCTCTCGGCGGACGTGATCAACTTCGCCGCACGCGGCTCGTCCGTCTCCAAGGGGGAGTCGCTCAAGGACACCGCCCAGACGCTCGAGGCGATCGGCGCGGACGCCGTGGTGATCCGTCACAGCGCCTCCGGCGCCGCGCACCGTCTGGCGACGACGGACTGGATCAGCGCCGCCGTCGTCAACGCGGGCGACGGAACGCACGAGCACCCGACCCAGGCACTCCTGGACGCGTTCACGCTCCGCCGCCACTGGGCCCGGCTCGCGGGAACCGCGTCGACCGGCACCGCGCTCTCGGGAGCAAAGGTCATCATCGTCGGCGACATCCTCCACTCGCGCGTCGCGCGCTCCAACGTGTGGCTCCTGACCGCCCTGGGCGCCTCCGTGACGCTCGTGGCGCCCCCCACGCTCCTGCCGGTGGGCATCGAGCAGTGGCCGTGCGCGGTCTCCTACGACCTCGACACTGCCCTCGCCTCGCGCCCCGACGCGGTCATGATGCTGCGCGTCCAGGCAGAGCGCATGAACGCCTCGTACTTCCCGTCCACCGGCGAGTACTCGCGGCGCTGGGGGCTCGGGGACGAGCGCTTCGCCCGCCTGGACGAGCTCGGGCTCAAGGACACGATCATCCTCCACCCCGGCCCGATGGTGCGCGGCCTGGAGATCTCCTCGACCGCCGCCGACTCGGAGCGGTCACAGGTCCTGGCCCAGGTGGCCAACGGCGTGTCGGTGCGCATGGCCGTGCTCTACCTGCTCATGTCCGGGGGCCTGGACGGTCCGCCCACGCCTGAACGACAGGCCCTGCCCGCACACCTCGCCAAGGAGACTGCCTCATGACCGCTTCAGAGACGTACCTCGTCCGGGGCGCCTCGCTCTACGGCGGGCAGCGGGCCGACCTGCTCATCGCCGACGGGCGGATCGCCCGCATCGGCTCGGGCCTCGACGCCGAGGGCGCCACCGTGGTCGACGCCGACGGCCTCGTCGCGCTCCCGGGCCTCGTCGACGTCCACACCCACCTCCGCGAGCCCGGCCGCGAGGATGCGGAGACCGTCGAGACCGGGTCCCGCGCAGCGGCTCTCGGCGGCTACACCGCCGTGCACGCGATGGCCAACTCCAATCCGGTCGCGGACACCGCCGGCGTCGTCGAACAAGTCGCGACGCTCGGCCGGCGCGCCGGGTGGGTCGACGTCCGTCCGGTCGGCGCCGTGACCGTGGGACTCGCCGGGGAGCAGCTCGCCGAGCTCGGCGCGATGGCCGAGTCGGCAGCGCACGTGCGGATGTTCTCGGACGACGGCATGTGCGTGCACGACCCCGTCCTGATGCGCCGCGCGCTCGAGTATGTCAAGGCGTTCGACGGCGTCGTGGCCCAGCACGCGCAGGAGCCGCGCCTCACCGCGGGCGCGCAGATGAACGAGGGCGCCGTGTCCGCGGTCCTCGGCCTGCCCGGCTGGCCCGCGGTGGCGGAGGAGAGCATCATCGCCCGCGACGTCCTGCTCGCGCAGCACGTCGGGTCGCGCCTGCACGTCTGCCACGTCTCCACCGCCGGGTCGGTCGAGATCATCCGGTGGGCCAAGGCCCGCGGCATCGGCGTCACGGCGGAGGTGACCCCTCACCACCTCTGGCTCACGGACGAGCTCGTCCGCACGTACGACCCGGTGTACAAGGTCAACCCGCCGCTGCGCACGCCCAGCGACGTCGAGGCCCTCCGGCAGGCCCTCGCCGACGGCACGATCGACGTCGTCGGCACCGACCACGCGCCGCATCCGAGCGAGCACAAGGAGTGCGAGTGGGCCCAGGCTGCGATGGGCATGACGGGGCTCGAGACGGCCCTCTCCGTCGTCCAGCACTCCATGGTGGAGACGGGCCTCCTGGACTGGCGCGGCGTCGCCCGCGCGATGTCCGAGGTGCCGGCGCGGATCGGCGGGCTCGCGGACCAGGGCCGGCCGCTTGCCGAGGGCGAGCCCGCGAACGTGACGCTCGTGGACCCGGCCGCGCGCTGGACCGTGGACCCTGCCGTGCAGGCGACCAAGGGCCGCAACTCGCCCTTCGCCGGACGCGAGCTCCCCGGCCGCGTGGTGGCCACGTTCTTCCGCGGCCACGCGACGGTGCTCGACGGCGCCCTCAACACGCCGCACCCCGCGCTCGTGGGGGACCACGCGGCCGAGGCCCGTTGATGGAGCGACTCGGCCCGGGCCTGCTCATGCTGGGCATCGCCGTCGTGCTCGTCGCGCTCGTGTGGATCGGCTGGCGCGGACGTCTCCGACGCCAGAGCGGCGTGCCTGCCCCCGCGCCGGTCCCTGAGGACACGGGCGCCGAGAGGCTCCGCTGCCCCGGCCAGTACGTCGTGACGACGAGCGCCGGGGACTGGCTCGACCGGATCGCGGTGCACGGCCTCGGCGTGCGGACCACCGCCGACGCCGTGGTGGCGGACGCCGGCCTGGTCTTCGACCGGTCGGGGGCGGCGCCCCTGTTCGTCCCGGCCGAGGATCTGCGGGATGTCCGGCTCGAGTCCGGGATGGCGGGGAAGTTCGTCGAGAAGGACGGGCTCGTCGTCGTGGGCTGGCAGCTCGGCGGGCAGCCGGTGGACACGGGCTTCCGGCCCCGGTACGCCGAAGAGAAGAATGCCCTTGTGGCAGCAATCGAGGATTTGATGGGTTCCGCGCCGGGCGACGGCGCGGGTCAGGGAAAGAGTGAATCGTGACTGAAAAGGCGAAGCAGCGGCAGCCGGCCGTCCTGGTGCTCGAGGACGGGAAGATGTTCCGCGGGCACAGCTACGGGGCGGTGGGCACCTCGCTCGGCGAGGCGGTCTTCGCAACCGGAATGACCGGCTACCAGGAGACCATCACCGACCCGTCCTACGCGCGGCAGATCGTCGTGCAGACGGCCCCGCACATCGGGAACACCGGAGTGAACGGCGAGGACGCGGAGTCCCGCCGCATCTGGGTTGCCGGGTACGTCGTGCGGGACCCCGCGCGCCGACCCTCGAACTGGCGCAGCGAGCGCAGCCTCGACGAGGAGCTCGAGGACCAGGGCATCGTCGGCATCCAGGGCGTCGACACGCGCGCCATCACGCGCCACCTGCGCGAGCACAAGACGATGCGCGCCGGCATCTTCTCCGGCGAGGCCGCTCAGCGCTCCGACCGGGAGCTCCTCGACGACGTCCTCGGAAGCGCGCCCATGGAGGGCTCGCGCCTCGCCGAGGAGGTGAGCATCGACGAAGCCTACGTCGTCGAGCCCGCCGACCGCGGCTGGGACGGAGACCCGCGCTTCACGATCGCCGCGATCGACCTCGGCATCAAGTCCATGACGCCGCACCGCTTCGCCGAGCGTGGCGTCCGGGTCCACGTCCTCCCCGCCACCGCCACCATCGAGGACCTGCGCGCCATCAACCCCGACGGCGTCTTCATGTCCAACGGCCCCGGAGACCCAGCCACGGCAGATGCCCAGGTGGGACTGCTCCGGTCGGTCCTGGACGAGAGGATGCCCTACTTCGGCATCTGCTTCGGCAACCAGATCCTAGGCCGCGCGCTCGGCTTCGGAACGTACAAGCTGCGCTACGGCCACCGTGGAATCAACCAGCCCGTCATGGATCGCCGGACCGGCAAGGTCGAGATCACGAGCCAGAACCACGGCTTCGCGGTGGACGCGCCGCTCGACGGCGCGACCGTCGCCCCGGAGGAGCGCTTCGGCCGCGTCGAGGTCTCCCACATCAGCCTCAATGACCAGGTCGTCGAGGGCCTCGCGTGCCTCGACATCCCCGCGTTCTCGGTCCAGTACCACCCCGAGGCCGCCGCCGGCCCGCACGACGCCGCATACCTGTTCGACCGCTTCATCGAGCTGATGGAGTCCTCCAAGAAGTCCACCGCCACCCCCGAGACCGAGGAAGCCAAGTAATGCCGAAGCGTACGGATCTCAAGAGCGTCCTGGTCATCGGCTCGGGCCCGATCGTCATCGGCCAGGCCGCGGAGTTCGACTACTCCGGCACCCAGGCCCTGCGCGTGCTCAAGGAGGAGGGCCTCCGCGTCATCCTCGTGAACTCCAACCCGGCGACGATCATGACGGACCCCGAGTTCGCCGACGCGACCTACGTCGAGCCGATCACCCCCGAGGTCGTCGAGAAGATCATCGCCAAGGAGCGCCCCGACGCCGTCCTGCCGACCCTGGGTGGTCAGACCGCGCTCAACACCGCGATCGCGCTCGACAAGAACGGCGTGCTCGCGAAGTACGACGTCGAGCTCATCGGCGCGAACATCGCCGCGATCGAGCTGGGCGAGGACCGCGAGAAGTTCAAGGGCGTCGTCGAGCGGTGCGGCGCCGAGAGCGCCAAGAGCCACATCGTGCACACGATGGACGAGGCCTTCGCCGCTGCCGAGGACCTTGGCTACCCCATGGTCGTCCGCCCGTCCTTCACGATGGGCGGGCTGGGATCCGGCCTCGCCTACAACGAGGAGGACCTGCGCCGGATCGTCGGCCAGGGCCTGCAGTACAGCCCGACCACCGAGGTGCTCCTCGAGGAGAGCATCCTCGGCTGGAAGGAGTACGAGCTCGAGATGATGCGGGACAAGAACGACAACGTCGTGGTCGTGTGCTCGATCGAGAACTTCGACCCGGTCGGCGTGCACACCGGCGACTCCATCACCGTCGCCCCGGCGCTGACGCTCACCGACCGCGAGTACCAGAAGCTGCGCGACGTGGCGATCGCCGTCATCCGCGAGGTGGGCGTCGACACCGGCGGGTGCAACATCCAGTTCGCCGTCGACCCCAAGACGGGGCGCGTCGTGGTGATCGAGATGAACCCGCGCGTCTCCCGTTCGTCGGCGCTCGCGTCGAAGGCCACGGGCTTCGCGATCGCGAAGATCGCCACGAAGCTCTCCCTCGGCTACACGCTCGACGAGATCCCGAACGACATCACGCAGAAGACGCCGGCGAGCTTCGAGCCGACGCTCGACTACGTCGTCGTGAAGGTCCCGCGCTTCGCGTTCGAGAAGTTCCCTGCCGCGGACCCGACGCTCACGACGACGATGAAGAGCGTCGGCGAGGCGATGGCCCTCGGGCGCAACTTCACCGAGGCGCTCCAGAAGGCGCTGCGCTCCCTCGAGCAGAGGGGCGCGCAGCTCGACTTCTCCTCCGTGCCCGAGTACGAGGTCGCGGAGCTCGTCGAGAAGGCCAAGCGCCCCACCACCCAGCGCCTCGCCCAGGTCCAGCGCGCCCTGCTCGGCGGTGGGAGCGTCGAGGAGCTGCACGAGGCGACGGCCATCGACCCGTGGTTCCTCGACCAGCTGCAGCTGCTCAACGAGGTCGCTGCCGAGATCAAGGCCGCCCCGGCCCTGACCGAGGACGTGCTGCGGCTCGCCAAGCGCCACGGCTTCTCGGACGAGCAGATCGCGGCCCTCACGCACTCGGCCGAGGCCGTTGTCCGCGGCGTCCGCCAGGCGCTCGGCGTCCGCCCGGTCTACAAGACGGTGGACACCTGCGCCGCCGAGTTCGCGGCCTACACGCCCTACCACTACTCGTCCTACGACGAGGAGGACGAGGTCGAGCTGCACAAGAAGCCCTCGATCGTCATCCTCGGCTCCGGCCCCAACCGGATCGGGCAGGGCATCGAGTTCGACTACTCGTGCGTCCATGCCACCATGGCACTGCGCAAGGCCGGCTACGAGACTGTCATGGTCAACTGCAACCCGGAGACCGTCTCGACGGACTACGACATCTCCACGCGCCTGTACTTCGAGCCGCTCACGCTCGAGGACGTGCTCGAGGTCATCGCGGCCGAGGAGCGCACGGGCGGGGTGCTGGGCGTGTTCGTCCAGCTCGGCGGCCAGACCCCGCTCAAGCTCGCCCAGCAGCTGGCCGACGCCGGCGTGCCGATCCTCGGCACGTCGCCGGAGGCGATCGACCTCGCCGAGCACCGCGGCGCCTTCGCGAAGGTGCTCGACGACGCCGGCCTGATCGCCCCCAAGAACGGCACCGCCGTCTCCTTCGAGGAGGCCAAGCGCATCGCCGACGAGATCGGCTACCCGGTGCTCGTCCGCCCGTCCTACGTCCTGGGCGGCCGCGGCATGGAGATCGTGTACGACGAGCCGAACCTGGCCCGCTACATCGCCAACGCCACCGAGATCACTCCGGACCACCCGGTGCTGATCGACCGCTTCCTCGAGGACGCGGTCGAGATCGACGTCGATGCCCTCTACGACGGCACCGACCTCTACGTCGGCGGCATCATGGAGCACATCGAGGAGGCCGGCATCCACTCGGGCGACTCGGCCTGCGTGCTGCCGCCGGTCACGCTCGGAACGGACGTGGCCGAGCGGGTGCGCGCCGCGACCGAGGCGATCGCGCGGGGCGTCGGGGTCCGCGGGCTGATCAACATCCAGTTCGCGATCGCCTCCGACGTCCTGTACGTGCTCGAGGCGAACCCCCGCGCATCCCGCACGGTGCCGTTCGTCTCCAAGGCCACGGGGGTGCAGCTCGCCAAGGCCGCCGCACTCATCGGCACGGGAGTCACAATCAAGCAGCTGCGGAGCGCGTACCACATGCTGCCCGAGACCGGCGACGGCGCGGTGCTGCCCGCCGACGCCCCGGTGGCGGTCAAGGAGGCGGTCCTGCCGTTCAGCCGCTTCCGCACTCCGGAGGGCACCGTGGTGGACAGCCTCCTCGGCCCGGAGATGCGCTCGACCGGCGAGGTCATGGGCATCGACAAGCACTTCGACACGGCCTTTGCCAAGAGCCAGGCCGGGGCGAACAGCTCCCTGCCGACCTCGGGGCGGGTCTTCGTGTCCGTGGCCAACCGGGACAAGCGCTCGGTGATCCTGGGCGTCAAGAAGCTCGCCGACCTCGGCTTCGAGATCGTCTCCACCTCCGGGACCGCGGCGGTCCTCAACCGCAACGGCATCCAGGCGTCCGTGGTCCGCAAGGTCACCGACGGCTCGGCTCCGGCCAGCGCGCAGGACAGCGGCGAGGGCACGATCGTGGACCTCATCAACGACGGCAAGATCGACATGGTGATCAACACGCCGTCCGGCGGGGCCGCGCGCGGCGACGGCTACGAGATCCGCGCCGCCGCCACCTCGAACGGCAAGCCGTGCATCACCACCGTCGCGGAGTTCAACTTCGCGGTCCTTGCGATCGAGGCGATGCGAAGCTTCGAGTGGAGCGTCACGAGCCTCCAGGAGCACGCGGCCGCCCTCCGCGGGGAGCCGCAGGACGTGCCGGAGACCGCCGGTGTCTGAGGCTCCGGCAGGAGCGACTGCCGCGGGGCGTGCGCCGTTCGGCGAGCGCCTCGCGGCGGCCACGGCCGCGCGCGGCCCCCTGTGCGTCGGCGTCGACCCGCACCCGTCGCTCCTGGCAGCGTGGGGGCTCGCGGACGACGCCGACGGGCTGCGGCGCTTCTCCCTCACCGTGCTCGAGGCGGTGGCCGACGTGGCCGCCGCGCTCAAGCCGCAGGTCGCGCTCTACGAGCGCCAAGGCTCGGCCGGCCTGGCGGTGCTCGAGGAGCTCCTGGCCGCGGCCCGCGACGCGGGCGTGCTCACGATCGCCGACGCGAAGCGCGGGGACATCGGCTCGACGATGGCTGCCTACGCGGACGCGTGGCTGCGGGACGGCTCCCCACTGGCGGCAGACTCCGTGACGCTGAGCCCGTACCTCGGCTTCGAGTCCCTGCGCCCGGCCCTCGACCTTGCGGCCGAGACCGGCCGCGGCGTCTTCGTGCTGGCCCTGACCTCCAATCCCGAGGGCGCCTCCGTGCAGCACGTCGGCGGGGACGCCTCCGTGGCGCGCCGCATCGTCGACGCCGCCGCCGCCGAGAACCGGCGCTATGCCGGCTCCGCGGAGGGCCACGGCTCGGTCGGACTCGTCGTCGGGGCGACTGTGGGAGGTGCCGTCGAGGCGCTGGGGCTCGACCTCGCGGCGATGGCCGGCCCCATCCTCGCCCCCGGCCTCGGCGCCCAGGGCGCCACCGCGGCCGACCTGCGCACGACCTTCGGGAAGGCCTACAGGCAGGTCCTCGGCACCTCGAGCAGGGACATCCTCACCGGTGGTCCCACCGCCGCCGGGGTGCGCGGGCGGGCCCAGCGCACCCTCGCCGAGCTCGCCGGCTGAGCGTAGGGTGAGCCCGTGGCCCTGATTCCGCTCAGCCCCGCCCAGCGGCGCGACGCCCTCGAGAAGGCGGTGGCGGCTCGGGTCGCGCGGGCGGAGGCCAAGGCGCTGCTGCGGTCGGGCGAGGCGACGGTGGGAGAGGTGCTCGAGCGCGCCCAGACCGACGAAGCCCTCGCACGGCTCAAGGTGACGGACATGCTCGAGTCGCTCCACGGCGTCGGCCCCGTGCGCGCGCTCGCCATCCTCGAGGGGCTGGGCATCGCGCCGAGCCGCCGGCTCCGGGGCCTCGGGGCGCACCAGCGCCGGGCGCTGGTAGATTTTCTGGGAGCGAACTGACGTGCGGAGCCCGCAGGCGCCGCAGCACGATCGAGAGGACAGAGTGGACCAGGCACACGCCCCAGCCGCCGGCATGCCGGGCGGCACTGACATCGGGCTCACAGTACTGGCCGGTCCGACGGCGGTCGGCAAGGGCACCGTGTCGACGTACATCCGCGACACGTATCCCGAGGTGTGGCTGTCCGTCTCAGCCACCACGCGCCCTGCGCGCGAGGGGGAGCAGGACGGCGTCCACTACTTCTTCGTCGCGCCCGAGGAGTTCGACAGGCTCGTGGAGGAGGGCGCATTCCTCGAGTGGGCGGTGGTCCACGGCAGGAACCGCTACGGCACCCTGCGCCGGACCGTCGAGGAGGCCATTGCCGCCGGGAAGCACGTCCTCCTCGAGATCGACCTCCAGGGCGCCCGCCAGGTGAAGGCCGCGATGCCGGACGCCCGATTCGTGTTCCTCGCCCCTCCGAGCTGGGACGAAATGGTGCGCCGGCTGGTCGGCCGCGGCACCGAGAGCCCGGAGGAGCAGCAGCGCCGCCTCGAAACGGCTAAAATAGAGCTCGCTGCCGAGTCGGAATTCGACGTCACGGTCGTCAACGACGACGTGAAGCGCGCGGCCGACGAGCTTGTGTCCCTCATGGGACTGACCCCGCACGCGCGCCAGACGACGCGCTAGCGCCAGCACACCCTCCCGCAACGAGCATTGGAGCCATCATGTCCTCGAACCCCGAAGGCATCATCAACCCCCCGATCGACGACCTCCTGACGAAGTCCGACTCGAAGTACGGCCTCGTGATCTTCGGCGCGAAGCGGGCACGCCAGATCAACGCCTACTACGCCCAGCTGCACGAGGGCCTCTTCGAGTACGTCGGCCCGCTCGTGGACACCAAGCTCAACGAGAAGCCGCTCTCGATCGCCCTCCGCGAGATCAACGACGGCCTCCTCGTTGCGAACCCGATCGAGCAGCCCGTGGAGTCCGAGGACCAGTAGGGGAGAGGGGGCGCTGAGTGCGCATCGTCCTGGGCATCGGGGGCGGGATCGCGGCCTACAAGGCGGCCCTGCTCCTGCGCCTCTTCACCGAGGCGGGGCATGACGTCACCGCGGTGCCGACCGAGGCCGCCCTGGCGTTCGTCGGGAAGGCTACCTGGGAGGCGCTCTCCGGGAAGCCGGTGCGCACCGACGTCTTCGAGGCCGTCGAGACCGTCAACCACGTCCGCCTCGGCCACGAGGCCGAGCTCGTCGTCGTCGCACCCGCCACGGCAGACCTGCTGGCCCGCGCCGCGGGCGGCCACGCAGACGACCTCCTGACGAACACCCTCCTCATGGCCCGGTGCCCCGTCCTGCTCGCTCCCGCGATGCACACCGAGATGTGGCGCCACCCTGCCACCCAGGCCAACGTGGCACTCCTGCGCGAGCGCGGCGTCACCGTCCTCGACCCCGCCGTCGGCAGGCTCACCGGACCCGACACCGGCCCCGGCCGGCTCCCCGAGCCGGAGGACATCTTCGCCGCCGCGATGGGCCTCGTCCTCCCCGCGGCTCAGGCGCACGACGCCGCCGCCACCCGGAGCGGGCCGCTCGCCGGCCGCCGCGTCCTGGTCTCGGCCGGCGGAACCCGCGAGCCGATCGACCCGGTGCGGTTCCTCGGCAACCGATCGTCCGGGAAGCAGGGCGTCGCCCTCGCCAGGGCGGCCCTCGCCGCGGGAGCAGAGGTGACGTTCGTCGCAGCCCATCTGGACGTCGCGCCCCCGGAGGGAGCCGACGTCGTCCGCGCGGACTCCGCGCTCGAGCTGCGGGACGCCATGGTGGAGCGCGCCCCGGACGCGGACGTGATCGTGATGGCTGCCGCCGTGGCCGACTTCCGCCCCGCCGAGCAGCACGTGAGCAAGATCAAGAAGCGCGACGACACCGCAGACCCCGTCATCACCCTCGTCCGGAATCCCGACATCCTCGCCGAGCTCGTCCAGCGCCGCAACGCGGCCGGGCGCCCGCAGCTCATCGTCGGCTTCGCCGCCGAGACCGGCGACGCCGGCGCGAGCGTCCTCGACTATGCCCGCGACAAGCTCGAGCGCAAGGGCTGCGAGCTGCTCGTCCTGAACGAGGTCGGAACGGACCGGGTGTTCGGGCGCGACGAGAACTCCGTGACCATCCTCGCGCGCGACGGAAGCGAGCCAGAGCACGCCGAAGGGTCGAAGGACGAGGTCGCCGCCGCCGTCATACGGCGCGTGACGCGCGAACTCGAGGCCCAGCAGACACCCAGTAGAGTGGACCAGTGACTCACGCACCCGAAGCCGCTGTCGGACACTCGTCTGACAGCACCGCCCTGCGCCTCTTCACCTCCGAATCCGTGACGGAGGGACACCCCGACAAGATCTGCGACCAGATCAGCGACGCGATCCTCGACGCCCTCCTGGCTGCGGATCCGGAGTCGAAGGTCGCGGTCGAGACGATGGCGACCACGGGCCTCGTGCACGTCGCGGGCGAGGTCACGACGGATGCGTACGTGGAGATCCCGCAGATCGTGCGGAACACGATCCTCGGCATCGGCTACGACTCCTCGGCCAACGGGTTCGACGGCGCGCGCTGCGGCGTCTCGGTCTCGATCGGCCAGCAGTCCTCCGACATCTTCGAGGGCGTCTTCACCTCGCTGGAGGCCCGCGAGGGCACGGACGAGGACGAGTACGACCTCCAGGGCGCCGGCGACCAGGGCATCATGTTCGGCTACGCCTCGGACGAGACCGAGACCTACATGCCGACCCCCATCTGGCTCGCCCACCGGCTCTCGGAGCGTCTCACCGAGGTCCGCAAGAGCGGCGAGCTCGCCTACCTCCGCCCCGACGGCAAGACCCAGGTCACGGTCGGGTACGACGGCGACCGGCCGGTGAGCGTCGAGACGGTCGTCATCTCCAGCCAGCACGCCGAGGGCACCGAGCTGTCCACCCTGCGCGCGGACCTCGCCGACCACGTCATCAAGCCGGTGCTTGCCATGAGCGACCTCGAGTCGGCCCACACGCGGAGCATCCTCAACCCGGCCGGTGCGTTCATCATCGGCGGTCCCGTCGGGGACGCGGGCCTCACTGGACGCAAGATCATCGTGGACACGTACGGCGGATTCGCCCGTCATGGCGGCGGCGCCTTCTCAGGCAAGGACCCCTCGAAGGTGGACCGGTCGGCCGCGTACGCCATGCGGTGGGTCGCCAAGAACGTCGTTGCGGCCGGACTGGCTCGCCGCGCCGAGGTCCAGGTCGCCTACGCGATCGGGCAGGCACGCCCCGTCGGAATCTACGTCGAGACCTTCGGCACCGAGAGCGTCGACCCGCTGCGCATCAGCGCCGCCATCAACGAGGTGTTCGACCTCCGCCCGAGGGCCATCATCGAGGCGCTCGACCTCAAGCGCCCGATCTACGCCAAGACCGCCGCGCACGGCCACTTCGGCCGCGAGGAGCCGGACTTCACGTGGGAGCGCCTCGACCGCGTGCAGGACCTCAGGGACTTCTTCGGCGAGTGAGCACCGGGCAACGAGCGGTGCCCGAGCGCGAACCGGTCCAGCCCTCGCTCCTGAGCGGCTTCCCCGCTGTCCCGCCGCCTCCTTCCGCTCCACGACCGGCCCCTGAGCTTCCCGTCGCGCGGGTGAGCGTCGAGTCGCCGCTGCCGCAGCTGGACCGCCCGTTCGACTACCTCGTCACCGAAGAGCTCCACGACGCGGCGCGCCCCGGCGTGCGCGTGAAGGTCCGCGTCGCGGGGCAGGAGCATGTCGGCTTCATCCTCGAGCGCCGTGAGACCTCCGACGCCGGCGTCCGCCTCACGCCGATCGCCGCGGTCCTCTCGCCCCTCCCCGTGCTCACCCCCGAGGTGGCCGAGCTTGCGTCCGCCGTGGCGGAGCGCTGGGCCGGCGCCCTCGGGGATGTCCTGCGCTTCGCCGTGCCCCCACGGGCGGCGAAGGTCGAGGCCCAGTTCGCCCGCGACCTCGCCGCGGGAGAGGGGCAGGATGAGGCGGACGACGCCGCTGGGGAGCCTCGTGCGGGCACGCGACCGTCGGACCCGGACCCGTCCCGTCACGTGACCGACGCGTCGGTGGCCGCTGGCTGGACCGAGCTCCGCCACGGCGCGGCCTTCCTGCGGCACCTCGCCGCCGGGGGGAGCCCTCGTGCGGTGCTGTCCGCGGTGCATGGCTTCGGCCCCGCGGCGTGGCCCCAGCTCGTGGCCGGAGCGGTCGCCGCGGCGAGGTCGTCCGGGCGGGGAGCCCTCGTCGTCGTGCCCGACCGCAGGGACCTCGCGCGCGCCCACGCCGCCCTGGAAGCTGCGCTGCCTGGCGAGCGCGTCGTCCGCCTCGCTGCCGAGGACGGCCCGAGCACACGGTCGCGGGGCTTCCTCGAGCTGCTCACCGGACGCGCCCACGTCGCCGTCGGAACGCGCGGCGCGGCGTTCGCACCCGTTCCCAGCCTGGGGCTGGTGGTGTGCTGGGACGACGGGGACGACCTCCACGCCGAGCCCCGCGCGCCGTACTTCCACACCCGCGAGGTCCTGCTCCTGCGCGCTGAGCAGACCGGCTGCGCGGTGCTCATCGCGGGCCACACGGTCAGCGCCGAGTCGGAGCGGCTCGCGGCCACCGGATGGCTCCAGCGCATCGCCGCGGAGCGGTCGGTCCTGCGCCGCTCGCTGCCGCGCGTGACGAGCACTGCCGACAGCGTCGAATCGGCGCGGGACCCGCTCGCCCGGATAGCCCGGCTCCCGCACGCTGCGTGGCAGCTCGCCCGCGATGCCCTCGCAGACGGCCCCGTGCTCGTCCAGGTCGCTCGGGCCGGCTACGCGCCGTCGCTCGCCTGCACGCGCTGCCGGGAACCCGCGCGCTGCCGGCACTGCGCCGGCCCTCTGGCCGAGCGAGCGGCCGGGCGCGAGCGGACCGTCGAGTGCCGCTGGTGCGCGACGCCCGAGCGGGACTTCACGTGCCGGGTGTGCGGCGGACACGGGCTGCGGCGCACCGCTGTGGGCGCCCTCCGGACCGCCGAGGAGCTCGGGCGGGCCTTCCCCGGGGCCGTCGTGGTCACCTCGTCCGGGGACGCCGTCAAGGCCGAGGTGCCGGATGCGCCCGCCCTCGTCGTCGCCACCGTAGGCGCCGAGCCTGTCGCGCCGTCCGGATACGCGGCAGCGGTCCTCCTCGACGGCGAGACGCTGTTGAGGCGCGAGAGCCTGCGCGCGCCCGAGGAGGCCCTGCGCCGGTGGCTCAATGCCGCGGCCCTGGTCCGGGCAGCCGGCGACGGCGGGCGCGTGGTCATCACCGCGGGCGAGAGCGAGGCGGTCGCGGCGCTGGTCCGGTGGGACCCTGCGGGCTTCGCCGCGCGCGAGCTCGACCTCCGGCGCGAGCTCGGGCTGCCGCCGGCGGTCCGCGTCGCGGCGCTCACCGGGGCGGCCCCCGACGTGGAGGCATTCCTCGCCGCGGCACGGCCTCTTCTCGACGTCCCGGGGGTCCGGGTGGCCGGACCGGTCGAGAGGGAACCCGAGGGGCCCGGACCCCACGAGCAGGCCGCCGCCGTCAGGGCACTGGTCTTCTTCCCCATCGCGTCCGGGGCGGCCCTCACCCGCGGACTGCGGCACGTGCGGACGTCGCTCGCCGCCCGCCGCGAGACCGGCCCTGTGCAGGTGCGGGTCGACTCGCCCGACGTGCTCTGACGCGGATCCGGTGAGGTGCAGACGTCCGGCGGGGCTGCGCCGTCGTCCGTCAGCGCCGGTGCCGCCTCAGCCCCGCCTGCGCGCGGCGAACGCCGCGACGGCCTCCTCGGCGGCTGCGAGCAGGGCGTCCGCGGAGGCATCCCAGCTGAACGTTCCCGCCTGGGCGAGCGCTGCGGCCGATGCCGCCTCCCACGCTCCCGGCGCCTCGAGGGCCCGGACCGCCCGGGCAAACTCCGCGGGGGAGTCCGGATCGACGAAGGACGCTCCAGCGCCGCCCACCTCGCGGAAGATCGGGATGTCGCTCGCGATGACCGGGGTGCCGAGGCTCATGGCCTCCACGAGGGGCAGGCCGTAGCCCTCGGAGCGCGAGAGGCTCACGAGCGCAGTGGTGCGGCGCAGCAGCGCCTCGTACTCCGACTCGCTCACGCCGCCGTGGAAGACGACCCTGGCCCCGGGCGGGACGGCCGCTTCGAGCTCTGCCCGGCGGGCGGGGGAGATGCGCGAGAGGAGATGAAGCTCGTAGTCGCCCAGCTCCGCCATCCCCGCCACCACCGTCTCGACGTTCTTGTACGGCATGAAGGAGCCCATGTAGAGCAGCGTCCTGTCCGCGCCGTCCTCGGGGCGCCGGGGAGTGCGCCCTCCCTGGGGCGCGTTGCCGACGATGCGCACCGGCCGCCGCGTGAGCCGTTTCTCCGACATGAGCCAGCGCGTCGTGTGGCTCCCGGTGGCGACGACGTCGGCGCGGTTGAGCAGGAGCCGCTGCGGCCAGTACGCCTTGTGGTAGAGCCGCCAGAGGAGGCGGACCGGCGCAGGCAGGAAGCCCGGGGGTTCGGGGTGCTCGTAGTAGATGAGGTCGTGCAGCGTCAGGATCAGTGGGTACCGCCGCCCCCAGGTCCCCATCGTCTGCATCGGGCAGAAGACGACATCCGGCGCGAGCGCGTTGACACGCGCGGCGATGAACAGCTCCGCGGGGGAGAGCGGGCTCGTGACCTTGACGTGGGGAACGTCAGGGAGGAGGGCGAGCTGCCGGTCGTCGTTGATGAGGACGGCCACCTCCGCCTTGCGCGCGACCGCCTCGATCAGGCTCGAGCCGAAGCGGCTGATGCCGTCGTGCTGGTCCGTCCGTGTGAAGCGGGCATCGATGAGGACCCTCATTCGCCTCCCTCCGCCAGGAACTCCTCGATGGCCGCGGCCGCTGGCTCGGGCGTCTCGTAGTGGATGAGATGCCCGACGCCGGGGATCACCGTCAGGCGCGAGTCCGCGCAGCGCTCGTGGAACCTGCGCACGTCCGCGAGGTCGGCCACCTCGTCCTTCTCGCCGGCGATGAGCAGGACGGGGAGGTCCAGCCTGTCCGCCGTCTCCGCGGCATGGTGCGAGATCGATGCCTTGAACGACTCGAGCAGCGAGGCCCGGTTGGCGAACTCGCTGAAGTGCGCGTGATGCTGGGCATGGATGAATGCGCGCAGGTCGGGGTCCTTCGTCTTGGCCATGATCCCGCTCATCACGCGCACGACCGCGGGGCTCCGCAGCAGCGCCGCTCCGGCGCTCTCGGGCAGCTTGGCCGCGCTCCAGTAGTAGAGCTCGGCAAGCCGGCTCGCGATGCCGGCAGGGCCCTCGAGCGCCGGTGCCGAGATGGGGTTCACCAGGATGAGCCGGCGGAAGCGGCCGGGATGCGCGGCCGCGAAGTGCGCCGCCACGATCGACCCGAACGAGTGGCCGAGGAGTACGGTTTCGGGGCCGAGCCCGAGCTCGTCGGCGAGCGACCCGAGCCACCGTCCGTAGCCCGCGACGGAGTGTTCACCCGTCGGCAGGACGCCGGACTCCCCGAACCCGGGAAGGTCCGGCATGACGAACCGCACGCCCGGAAGCTGGTCGACGACCCGGAGCAGGCCGTGGTGGGTGCCGCGGAACCCGTGGACGGCGAGGATGGCGGGCGCGGCGTCGTCGGCAGGGGAGGGCTCGTAGGTGAACACGGCCGTGTCCGCGCCGTCGGCAGGCACCAGCACGCGGCGTTCCCGCAGGGCGAGCTGGTCGGAGAGGAAGTCGGGCGCCGTGGGGGAGGCGGTCATGCGACCACCCTACCGGCCGGCGGCATCAGACCTGCTCGGCAAGCAGGTCCCGCGCGGTGGGCTCGTCGACGATGAGGTCCGTTGCGAGGCGGGCGTTGAGGGCGCCGCGGAGCGCCGCGGACTTCGAGATGCCCGAGACGATGCACAGCCTGCGCGGCACGCGACGCAGTCCCGCAAGGTCTGGCCCTGTGCCGCGGAGGTTGAGGTCGATCCCTTCCGAGGAGCCGTCGGCCCGGTAGAACACCGTCGCGACGTCGCCCACCACTCCTTCGGCCTCGAGCGACTCGAGGTCGGCCCTGTCGAGGTACCCGCCGGAGTACACGTGGCTGGGCACGTCGGCCTTCGCCGACCCGATGCCGAAGACGGCCAGCGTCATGCGGTCCTGGACGTCGAGCACGCGCCGCACGCTGCGCTCGCGCCACATCCACTCCTTGGTCTCGGGCCGGTCGAAGAACGCCGGCACCGGGAACTCCTCGACGTCCGCGTCGAAGGCGTCGGCGAAACGGCGCATGATCTCGCTCGCGTAGCCCAGACCCATCGTCTGGGTGTTGGCAGCGCCGTTGAGCTGGACGACCGTCGTCCCGTGGGTGGGCCGCCGCGTGAGGTGGCGGCTCATGGCGCTGAGCGTCGACCCCCAGGCAATGCCGATCACAGCGCCGGACTGGACCAGGGGCGTCAGCGTCCTGGCGGCGTACATGGCCACACGGTCCAGTGTCTCCGCCTCCGTGAGGTGGTCGACCTGGGGGACCACGTGGGACTGCACCCCGAACCGCCGCGACACGGCCGTCTCGAGCTCGGCTGCAGAGTCGATGGGACTGTGGATCTGGATCTGCACCAGCCCCTCGTCCCGGGCGAAGGCCAGCAGGCGCGAGACGGTGGACCGCGAGGTGCGCAGCTGGCGCGCGATTCCCTCCATGGTCAGGTCCTGGAGGTAGTAGAGCCGGGCGGCCAGCAGCGCGTCCCGGTGCTTGCGGGTGACGGGATTCTGTGCGCGCGGGCCTGCCTCGGGGGCGGCGGAGCCGCTTTCGTTCGGGTCCATCTGAGCCTCTTCTGCACGTATGTGCATAGTTGTTGATCTTTTCGTGCACCTCCTCAAACCATAGATGGCATACCCCACAGCACGCCACAGCCAAGGAAGGCAACCATGGACGAGCAGACCACCAACCCCCGCCCCCCGACGTCGGCGAGGGCTTCTCTCAAGGCCGCGCCGCGGGCGAGCGTCCTCATCATCGGGGGCGGGATCAACGGCGTCGGGACCTTCCGGGACCTCGCGCTGCAGGGCGTGGACGTCGCCCTCGTCGAGCGCGCGGACTACTGCCACGGCGCCTCCGGAGCGTCGTCCCACATGATCCACGGAGGCATCCGCTACCTCGAGAACGGCGAGTTCCGCCTGGTCCGGGAATCAGTGGTCGAACGAAACCGGCTGCTCCGCATCGCCCCCCACTACGTGAAGCCGCTGGAGACCACCATCCCGGTCTTCTCCGTGTTCTCGGGCGTCCTCAATGCACCCCTGCGGTTCCTCACGCATCGCTCTGGCAAGCCACGTGCCCGGGGCGCCGTCCTGATCAAGCTCGGGCTGAGCCTCTACGACGCTTTCTCCCGGGGCGGACGGGCAGTCCCGCGGCACCGTTTCCTGGGGCGCAAGAGGGCCCTTGCCGAGCTTCCCGGCCTGCGTGGCGACGTGAAGTACACCGCGACCTACTTCGACGCCTCGGTGCACAACCCCGAGCGGCTCACCCTGGACGTCCTCGGCGACGGCCTCGCCGCCGGCCCGCACGCGAGGGCCGCGAACTACACCTCGGCGGTGGGCGTGTCCGACGGCGCGGTCCTGCTCCGCGACGAGCTGACCGGTGAGGAGTTCCCGTTCTCCGCCGACGTGGTGGTCAACACCACCGGCGCCTGGGTCGACCGCACCAACAGCGCCTTCGGCGCCTCGACGCGCTTCATGGGCGGGACGAAGGGCTCGCACATCGTCCTGGACCACCCCGGACTGATCGCCGCCTGCGCCGGCCGGGAGATCTTCTTCGAGCACAGCGACGGGCGGATCGTGCTCATCTACCCCATGGGCGATCGGGTGCTCGTCGGCACCACCGACATCGACGCCGGCGAAGACCTCGACCCGACCTGCACGGACGCCGAGATCGACTACTTCTTCGACCTCATCCGCCACGTGTTCCCGGCGGTCACCGTGGGCCGGTCAGACATCGTCTACACCTTCTCCGGCGTTCGCCCCCTGCCCCGCCACGACGACACGGCACCGGGATTCGTCTCGCGGGACTACCGCATCGAACGGTCGAAGCTGCCCGGCGGAACCCAGCCTGTGCTGAGCCTCGTGGGCGGGAAGTGGACCACCTTCCGGGCCCTCTCCGCGCACCTCGCCGACGAGGTGATGGGCCTGCTCGGCACCGCCCGCAGGACCACCACCGAGGACCTCCCGATCGGTGGCGGCCGGGACTACCCGTCCACGCCGGAGGGGGTCGAGCGCTGGCTCGCTGCCCAGATGGCACGGGGGCTGGACCGTGCGCGGGCTGACGTCCTGCTGACCCGCTACGGAACCCGGGCCGCTGAGGTCATCGACTTCCTCCGGGCCGGTGCCGACCAGGCCCTGCACAGCACGCGCGAGCTCAGCGCGCGCGAGCTGCTGTGGATGGCGGAGCGCGAGCAGGTCGCCCACGTCGAGGACGTCCTCATCCGCCGGACGTCCCTGGCCTTCCGCGGTCTTGTCACCGCCGAGCTGGTCGAGGAGGTCGCCACCCACCTCGCAGGGCCGCTGGGCTGGGACGCACAGCAGAGCCGCCGCGAAGCCCAGCGCGCCCTCGCCACGCTCGCGGAGCGGCACCGGGTCGATGTCGCCCACCTTCTTGTCTGACTTGTCTGACTTGTCTGGCTTGTCTGGACACCCCATCCGAACCACCACCTCAAGGAGTCAATGATGTCTCTAGGACTGGTCTTCCTGTCCGAAGTCCTGGGCACCGGCATGCTCACGCTGCTCGGCTGCGGCGTGGTCGCCAACGTGGCGCTCAAGGGCACCAAAGGCAACGCCGGCGGCTTCCTCATGGTCACGTGGGGCTGGGGCATCGCCGTGTTCGCCGGTGTCTACGTCGCCGCACGCTCGGGTGCCCACCTCAACCCAGCCGTCACCCTCGGCCTCCTGCTCACCGGCAAGTCCGAATACGCGCCCGGCGTCCCCGTCGACGTCGCCTCGACGCTCACCTACATCGCCGGGGAGCTGGTCGGCGCATTCCTCGGGGCTGTTGTGTGCTGGCTCGCCTACAAGCCACACTTCGACCATGAGGACGACCCCGCCAACAAGCTCGGAACCTTCTCCACCGTCCCGGCTGTCCGCAGCAGCGGCTGGAACCTCGTCAGCGAGGTGATCGGAACCTTTGTGCTGGTCGAGGTGATCCTCGCCTTCGGGGGCACCCCCTCGGGCCTGGGGCCGCTCGCCGTCGCCCTCCTGGTCGTCGGCATCGGAGCCTCCCTCGGCGGCCCGACCGGCTACGCGATCAACCCTGCCCGCGACCTCGGCCCGCGCATCGCCCATGCCGTGCTGCCCATCCGCGGCAAGGGGAGCAGCGACTGGGCGTACGCGTGGATCCCCGTCGTCGGCCCCCTCCTCGGCGGCGCGCTCGCTGGCCTCTTCGCACGCGCCGTGCCCGACCTCTTCACCTCGATTGCCTCCTGAGGCAGCCGGAACACCCTCACCCTCCACGTCAGACCCTCATCCAAAGGAGCAATGAATGTCTGAGCAGACCGACACCCCGCAGTACGTCATCTCGATCGACCAGGGGACCACGAGCACGCGGGCCATCGTGTTCGACCACTCCGGGTCGATCGTCTCCACCGGCCAGCTCGAGCACGAGCAGATCTTCCCCCAGGCCGGCTGGGTCGAACACGATCCCACCGAGATCTGGGACAACACCCGCGAGGTCATCGGGCAGGCCCTCTCCAAGGCCAACCTCACCCGGCACGATATCGCTGCGGTGGGCATCACCAACCAGCGCGAGACCGCGGTCGTCTGGGACAGGCACACGGGCAAGCCCGTCTACAACGCCATCGTCTGGCAGGACACCCGCACGCAGGCCATCGTCGACGAGCTCGCGGCCGAGGGCGGCGTCGACCGCTTCAAGGCGACCGTGGGACTCCCGCTCGCCACGTACTTCTCCGGCACGAAGATCAAGTGGATCCTCGACAACGTCGCCGGCGCCCGCGAGCGTGCCGAGAGGGGAGACCTCCTCTTCGGCAACACCGACGCCTGGGTGCTGTGGAACCTCACGGGCGGCGTGCACGGCGGGGTGCACGCGACAGATGTCACGAACGCCTCCCGCACCCTCTTCATGGACCTCGAGAAGCTCTCCTGGGACAAGGAGATCCTCGACATCTTCGGGGTGCCCGCGTCCATGATGCCGGAGATCAAGTCCTCCTCCGAGGTCTACGGGACGGTCCACAGCTCCCAGCTGCTGCGCGAAGTCCCCATCGCCGGCATCCTGGGCGACCAGCAGGCCGCGACGTTCGGGCAGGCAGCGTTCGCCGCCGGCGAGGCCAAGAGCACCTACGGCACGGGCAGCTTCCTCATCTTCAACACGGGTGAGGAGATCGTCCATTCGAAGAACGGCCTCCTCACCACCGTCGGCTACAGGCTCGGCGACGCGGCCCCCCACTACGCGCTCGAGGGGTCGATCGCCGTGACAGGCTCCCTCGTGCAGTGGCTGCGCGACAACCTGGGCATGATCCGCACTGCACCGGAGGTCGAGAGCCTCGCCAGGAGCGTCCAGGACAACGGCGGGGTGTACATCGTGCCTGCGTTCTCGGGGCTCTTCGCGCCCTACTGGCGCCCGGACGCCCGCGGCACCATCGTCGGCCTCACACGGTTCGCCAACAAGGGCCACATCGCGCGCGCCGCGCTGGAGGCGACCGCGTTCCAGACCCGCGGGGTGCTCGACGCCGTCAACGCGGACGCCGGCGTGCCGCTGTCGGAGCTCAAGGTCGACGGCGGCATGGTCGCCAACGACGCGCTCATGCAGTTCCAGGCGGACATCCTCGGCGTGGACGTGGTGCGGCCCAAGGTCATCGAGACGACGGCGCTCGGGGCGGCCTACGCTGCCGGGCTCGCCGTGGGCTTCTGGAAGGACCTCGACGAGTGCGCCGCGAACTGGGGCGAGGACAAGCGCTGGAGCCCGCAGATGGATCCGGCGGAGCGAGACCGCCAGCTGCGGCTCTGGAAGAAGGCCGTCACCAAGTCGATGGACTGGGTCGACGAGGACGTGAAGTAGTCCAGCAGGCCCGCACCCGCGCACGACGGCGAGCGCTCGCCGTCGTGCGCGCCCGGCCCGGGGGAGGTGCTGGGGTAGCATATTCGCATGCGTGGCATCCTCCTCCTTCGCTAGCCGCTTGCGCCCCGGGGCCTCCGGGACAGCGAGCGGCCGCCCCTCCGTGCGAGGGGCTTTTGTGTGTGTGGAGCCGAGCGGTGCAGGAAGTGGACGACAAGTGGAGAGAAGCACGGTGAGCGAAGAGCGGGTCGCGGAGCAGTCGGAGAGTACGTACAGCTTCGCCGCGATGGAGGCCAAGTGGCCGGCGGTGTGGGACAGGCTGGGCGTGTTCACGCCCAAGGACGACGGCAGCCGCGAGCGCCGCTACGTGCTCGACATGTTCCCCTACCCCTCGGGCGACCTCCACATGGGCCACGCCGAGGCCTTCGCCATGGGCGACGTCGTGGCGCGCTACTGGCGGCTCAAGGGCTACGACGTCCTGCACCCGATCGGCTGGGACTCCTTCGGCCTGCCGGCTGAGAATGCGGCCATCAAGCGCAACGCGCACCCGTCCGAGTGGACGTATGCGAACATCGACACCCAGGCGGCCTCGTTCAAGCGGTACGGCCTGAGCCTGGACTGGTCCCGCCGCCTCCACACCTCGGACCCCGAGTACTACCGCTGGACCCAGTGGCTGTTCCTGCGGTTCTACGAGCGCGGCCTCGCGTACCGCAAGAACCATCCCGTGAACTGGTGCCCGAAGGACCAGACCGTGCTCGCCAACGAGCAGGTGGTCAACGGGGCCTGCGAGCGCTGCGGCACCCCCGTGACCAAGAAGGCCCTGAACCAGTGGTACTTCAAGATCACCGACTATGCCGACCGCCTGCTCGACGACATGGCCGAGCTCGAGGGCCACTGGCCCGAGCGCGTCCTGGCGATGCAGCGCAACTGGATCGGCCGCTCTGAAGGGGCTCACGTCGACTTCACCGTCGAGGCTACGGACAGCCGTCCCGAGCGCACGGTCACGGTCTTCACGACCCGGCCCGACACGCTCTACGGGGCGACCTTCTTCGTGGTCGCCGCCGACGCCGAGCTCGCCGGGGACCTCGTCGCGCCCGAACAGGCCCAGGCTCTGGGCGAGTACCAGGACCGCGTGAAGAACCTGTCCGAGATCGAGCGGCAGAACACCGACCGGGAGAAGACCGGCGTGTTCCTGGGCCGCTACGCCGTGAATCCGCTCAGCGGCGAGAAGCTTCCCGTGTGGGCAGCGGACTACGTCCTGGCCGAGTACGGCACGGGCGCCATCATGGCGGTGCCGGCCCACGACCAGCGCGACCTCGACTTCGCCAAGGCCTTCGACCTGCCCGTCCGGCCCGTCCTCGACACCGGCGAGGACGACCCTGCGGTCACCGGAGTGGCCACCGTCGGCGAAGGCACGATCATCAACTCGGGACCCCTCGATGGCCTCAGCAAGGCCGAGGGCATCGCCAAGGCGATCGAGATCGTGAAGGACGCCGGCACGGGCGAGGGCACCGTCAACTACCGCCTCCGGGACTGGCTGCTGTCCCGGCAGCGCTTCTGGGGCGCGCCGATCCCGATCATCCACTGTGCCGAATGCGGTGAAGTGCCTGTCCCGGACGACCAGCTGCCGGTCCGGCTGCCGGACGACCTCCGCGGCGAGCAGCTCGCGCCCAAGGGCACGTCCCCTCTCGCGGCCGCCGAGGGCTGGGTGAACGTGACGTGCCCGTCCTGCGGCGGGGCCGCCAAGCGGGACACGGACACGATGGACACGTTCGTCGACTCGTCCTGGTACTACCTCCGGTACCTCTCGCCCCAGTACACCGAGGGCCCGTTCGACCCCGAGGCCGCGAAGAACTGGATGCCGGTCGCCCAGTACGTGGGCGGCGTCGAGCACGCGATCCTGCACCTGCTGTACAGCCGGTTCTTCACCAAGGTCATCAAGGACATGGGACTCATCGAGTTCGACGAGCCCTTCGCCGCGCTCATGAACCAGGGCCAGGTCCTCAACGGCGGCAAGGCCATGAGCAAGTCCCTCGGTAACGGCGTCGACCTCGGAGAGCAGCTCGACCAGTTCGGGGTGGACGCCGTCCGCCTCACCATGGTCTTCGCCTCGCCGCCGGAGGACGACGTCGACTGGGCGGACGTCTCGCCGTCGGGCTCCGCCAAGTTCCTCGCCCGTGCGTGGCGGCTCGGCCAGGACGTCACGAGCGCTCCCGGAACCGATCCGGCCGCGGGTGACCGCGCGCTCCGCGCGGTGACACACCGGACCCTCGCCGAGGCGACAGACCTGCTCGAGTCGCGGAAGTTCAACGTTGTAGTCGCCAAGGCCATGGAGCTGGTCAACGCGACCCGCAAGGCCATCGACTCGGGCCCCGGCGGTGCGGATCCGGCCGTGCGCGAGGCTGTCGAGGCGATCGCGATCATGCTCAGCCTCTTCGCCCCGTACACCGCGGAGGACCTGTGGGCCGCGCTCGGCCGCGAGCCCTCCGTCGCGAACGCCGCGTGGCCCCAGCACGACCCGGCGCTGACCGTCGAGGAGACCGTCACCGCCGTCGTGCAGGTCCAGGGCAAGGTGCGCGACCGGCTCGAGGTGGCACCGGGGATCTCCGAGGACGAGCTGCGGGAGCTCGCGCTCGCGTCGCCGAACGTCGAGCGCATCCTGGACGGCCGCGGCATCCGCACGGTGATCGTGCGCGCGCCGAAGCTGGTCAACATCGTCCCGGCCTGATCTGCGGCGCCGAGTGGCTGACGGACAGGGGCCCGACGCCCTCGGCTGGCTGAGGCGGCGCTGGGAACGGCTGCGGCCCGGGCCCGCACCGGCGCCGACCCCGGCACCGCGGGTCGCAGTCGTCACCGACTCCGCGGCCGCGCTGCCGCCGGAGTGGACCGACGCGTTCCTCCAGCTCGGGTGCTTCGCCGTCGTGGACCTGCCCGTGATGGCGGGGGACGAGATCTTCACGGAGGGGGCCGACGTAGACACCGCGCTCAGCCTCGCCCTCGCGGCCGGGCGGCCCGTGCGCACCTCGAGGCCCGCTCCGGGCCAGTTCGAGCGGGTGTACCGCGGGTTCGAGGACGCCGGATTCGAGGCCGTCGTGTCGCTGCACCTGTCAGGGAAGCTCTCCGGCACCGCCGACGCCGCGCGGCTCGCCGCCCAGCGGGTCGGCATCCCGGTGGAGGTCGTCGATTCCCGTTCCGCAGCCATGGCACTCGGATTCGCCGTCCGGGATGCAGTCCGTGCCGCTGAGGCGGGAGCCGACGCCGACGGGGTGAAGTCGGCCGCCATGGCCCGCCTCAGCGGATCGGAGGTGCTCTTCTACGTCCCAAGCCTCGAGCAGCTGCGCAGGGGCGGACGCATCGGCGCAGCTGCGTCGCTCGTGGGAACGATGCTGTCGATCAAGCCCCTCCTGACCCTCCGCGAGGGCCTCATCGTCCCCCTCGAGAGGGTGCGCACCGCGACCCGTGCCGTCCAGCGGCTGCAGGAGCTCGCGGCGTCCGCCTTCTCGGCCCTGGATCCCGCCGAGGTCGCGGTGCACTACTTCGGCAACCGCCCCGAGGCCGAGGAGTTCGCGCGGACCCTCGCCCGCTCGGTCGGGAAGGAGGCGGACGACGTCGTGCTGTCGCCGCTGCCGGCCGTCCTCGCCGCCCACACGGGGCTGGGGGTCCTGGCCGTGGTCATCGCCCGGGCGGCGGTGGGCGGGCAGGACCTGCCGGCGGAGGCGCCCGCGGCCGGGGGCAACTAGTCCTCCACAGCCCCTGTTCGCGGGGGCCTGTCCACATAGGCGGCCGCAGGGACGCCGCCGGGGGCCGACCGTGCAACCGTAGCGCCATGGCTCGGGCGGGGAGGGATCGTCGGGCGGCGCGGGGCGGAGCCCGGCACCGCTGGGACGAGCTGTTCCCGGTCCCCCTGCCTGCCACGCCCGGGCTCCTCGAGCCGATGGACCCCGATCCTCCCACGGGCGGCGCGGAGGACGCCCCGCCGCAGCGCGACATCCCGCCCGCGGACAGCGAAGGCGCTCTTCCCCGGCGCCGCCTCCTCCTCTCGGCGCGCCTCGTCGTGCTGCTGTGCGCGATCGGGGCGGCGGCCGGGGGCGCCTGGTGGTGGAGCTCCCGGACGGCGGAACCCTTCGTCCACGCTGTCGGCTCGGGCACGGCGGAGGCAGCGGAGGCCGGCGGCGCGGTCCCCGCGGACAGCACGGCTCCGGGACTGCCGACCGCCGGGGCCGCGGCGACGGGCTCCGATCTTGTCGTGCACGTGGCCGGCGCGGTGGCATCACCGGGCGTGATCAGGCTGCCCGGTGGCTCGCGGATCCACGAGGCCATTGCGGCGGCCGGCGGTGCGCTCCCGGAGGCCGACGTGCACCGGCTCAATCTCGCAGCGCCCGTCGAGGACGGATCGCGGCTCCACGTGCCGCGCCTGGGCGAGGAACCCGACCCGGCGGCCGCCTCGGAAACCGGCACGGCAGCGGGCACGCATACAGGCTCCGGGGCCGCGAGCGCCCCTGCCGCGAAGGTGAACATCAACCAGGCCACCGCACAGGAGCTCGGCACGCTCCCGCGAGTCGGCCCCGTCCTCGCCCAGCGCATCATCGACTACCGGACCGCCCACGGCCGCTTCCGCTCGCCGGAGGACCTCGACGCGGTGGACGGAGTGGGCCCCAAGATGCTCGAGTCCCTCCTGCCCCTGGTGACCGTCGGATGAGCGGGGCAGAGAGAAGCGCGGCGTGGGATCGCTACCGGACTGCGGCGGCCCGAGGCGTCGCAGCGCAGAACCTGCCCGCCGAGCGCGCCGCCGGCGTCGGCCGCCTCCGGGAGTGGACGGCCCGGTTATGGGCGTCCTCGGACGAACCGGCGCCTGTGCAGTCCAGGAGCCGGTTCCGCGACCTGAGGCTCGTGCCGGTGGGGGGTTCGGCCTGGGCGGGCGCGGCGGCGGCACCCTTCCTCGGACATCATCTGGACGGCGCCCCTGGGTGGGGAGGAGGGATGGCGTGCGTCGTCATCGTCCTGCTCGTCTTCGGCGCCGGCGTCGCCGGGACTGGGCTGTTCGGTGCGCGGCGGGCGGCCCGCGCCCTCGTCCTGCCCGGCTGCGCAGCACTCGCCCTGGCCGCGGGACTTGCGGCGGCGGCCTCCCACGCGGCGGCCGAGCGTGCGGGCCCCGCAGGCGAGCTCCTGGCTGTGGGAGGGCAGACCAGGGCGGTGGTCCTGGTCTCGGCGGAACCGCGCCAGCAGGCGCAGGGCGCGCGGTTCGGTTCAGCAGACCGCTTCCTCGCCGGCGCGCGCCTTGAGCGGGCCACCGGGCAGGGTGTCGAATTCGCCTCCTCGGCTCGCATCCTGCTGGCAGGCGGCAAGGACCTCTCAGGCCTCCGTCCCGGGCAGCGGGTGAGTGTGGCGGGAACCGTCACACCTGCCCGCGAGCCGTCGGGGACTGCGCTCCTGAGCATCAGCAACCGCCCCCGAGTCCTGGGCACGGATCCAGCGCTCGGTGCCGCTGCGGAGGCGCGGGCGGCCCTGCGCGCTTCCTCGGACTGGCTGTCGCCCGAGGCGGCAGGGCTCCTGAGCGGGATCACCGTCGGGGACACGAGCGTGCTTCCGCCCGAGCTCGAGGCAGCGATGCGCGAGGTCGGCCTCGGGCACCTCACGGCGGTGAGCGGTGCCAACTTCACGATCCTGCTCGGCGCCGCCCTCCTGACCCTCCGGGCGCTGAGGGCGCCGCGCTGGGGCGCGCTGACCGGGTGCGCCGCAGTCCTCCTCGCCTTCGCCCTCGTGGTCGGGCCGGAGCCGAGCGTCCTCCGGGCGGCCGTGATGGGCGCCGTGGGGCTCGTCGCGCTCGCCACAGGGCGCGCGGGGCGCAGTTGCTCGGCGCTCTCGGCGGCGGTCCTCGTCCTCGTCCTCGCGGACCCGCCGCTCGGGGCGAGCCTCGGATTCCTGCTCTCGGTCATGGCCACGCTCGGCATCGTCCTGCTCGGGCCACCGCTCTCCGCTGTGCTGGCCGCGCGCCTGCCGCTGTGGATGGCGCTGTCGATCTCGGTTCCGCTCTCGGCCCAGCTCCTGTGCGGGCCGATCATGGTCCTGATCCAGCCCGCGTTCCTGAGCCTGTCCCTGATCGCGAACATCGTGGTCGCCCCGCTCGTGCCGGTGATCACGGTGGCTGGCACGGTGGCACTGGCGCTGGGCGCTGCCCAGCCACTGGCGGTCGCAGCGGCCGCCGTCGGCGGGGCCGCCGCCCAGCTGCTCGCCCTCATTGCCTCGGGGCTCGCCGCTGTCCCGGGCGCAGCCCTGCCGTGGCCGGAGGGCGTCGCCGGTGCGGCCGCGATGGCAGCGTTCTCGGGGCTGAACATCCTGCTGCTGTGGGCTTTCATGGTGCCCGCGGGACGCGCGCGGGCAGCTGGACTGGTGCGGTGGGCGGTGGAGCTGCTCCTGGTGCAGTGGGCCCATGCCCGCCGCGTGGCCGGAATCCTCGGATTGGGTCTACGGCCGGGTCGTGGCAGAGTTGACGGGTGACGAGGACGGGTGCAGTGATCATGGCGACAGCGAGCTCGCGGAGGCGGCGGTGATGGCCGCCTCCCGAACGCAACGGCCAACTGGACGAGGGCCCGCCGCAGGCCCGGGCCGCGGGGGGACCGTCGGCTGGCGTGAAGCCGCCCCCGCCCCGATCGTCCTGCTGACAGGTCCGGAGGACTACCTCGCCGCGCGGGCCATGGACGCCATCCGGTCCACCGCCCGGGCCGCCGCTCCCGATCTGGAGGTGACCAGACTGGATGCCGGTTCCTACGCGGGGGGCGAGCTGCTGCTTGCTGCCTCGCCCTCGCTCTTCGGCGAGAGGAAGCTCGTGGAGGTGCACGGGCTCGAGTCGATGTCGGAGGAGTTCCTCAAAGACGGCCTCGCGTATGCCGCCTCACCGGACCAGGACGTCGTCCTCGTCCTGCGCCACGCGGGCGGAACCCGCGGGAAGAAGCTCCTCGACGCCGTCCGCGCCTCGGGAGCGCCTGTCATCGACTGCCAGCCCCTGAAGAAGGACAGCGACAAGGCATCCTTTGTCGCGGCCGAGTTCAAGGGCTCCGGGCGCAGGATCGAGCGCGATGCGATCGAGGCGCTCGTTGCCGCAGTGGGCAGCAGCCTCGCCGAGCTTGCCGCGGCCTGCGCCCAGCTGACGCTGGATGCCTCGGCTGCCATCGACGTCGCGACCGTCGAGAAGTACTACGGGGGCCGCGTCGAGGCGACAGCCTTCAAGGTCGCAGACGCCGCCCTCGCGGGCGACCGGGCGAGGGCCCTGTCGGCGTTCCGGCACGCGCTCGAGACCGGCGTCGACCCCGTTCCCATGGTCGCGGCCATCGCCTCCAAGCTCCGCACCCTCGCCCGCGTTGCGGGTGCGCGCGGCTCGGCCCAGGCCGTCGCGCGCGACCTCGGCATGCAGCCGTGGCTCGTCGAGCAGGCCCAGCGCGACATCCGCGGCTGGACGCCGCAGAGCCTCGCGACAGCCATCAGGGCGATCGCCGAGGCCGACGCCGAGGTCAAGGGGCTCGCCCGGGACCCGGCCTATGCCGTCGAACGGGCGCTCGGGATCGTTGCCTCGGCCGCTCGGGCCCGCTGAGCGCGGGCGGTGCTGGCCGGGCCACGCCCGCTTCCGCCTCCGTCTTTCGGATACGGAAAAAGCCGGGGGCCGGCATCCTTCGTCAGGATGCCGGCCCCCGGCCGGAAGCGAACCTCAGCTCAGAGCGAGCCGACCTTCTTGGCGATGCCCGACTTGCGGTTGGCCGCCTGGTTCTTGTGGATGACGCCCTTGCTCACGGCCTTGTCGAGCTTCTTGCTCGCGTGGGCCAGAGCAGCAACGGCGGTGTCCTTGTCGGCAGCCGAGACGGCGGTGTTGACGGCGCGGATGGCCGTCTTCAGCTCGGACTTGACCGCCACGTTGCGCTGACGCGCCTTCTCGTTGGTGAGAATGCGCTTCTTCTGGGACTTGATGTTTGCCACTTATGAAAACTCTCTTGTTGATGCCAACACGGGTCTAGAGGGCTTCAGACCGGCCATCGACTGAGCGGCGTGGGGATGCCTATGGCAGCCGGTCTTCAGTGCCCGCCGACCTGCACGGACACACAGCAGACAATGCTACCAGACGGGCAGGCGGCCGAGCACCGGTCAACGCCAGCCGCGGCGGCGCAGCCCCTCCGCGACGCGGTCGAACCGGGCGCGGTCCAGGATCGCTCCTTCGCGCCGCACCGTCCGGGGATCGATCTGCAGGACGCGGTCGAGCCGGACCTCGCTGGGACGCCGCAGTGGATCCCAGCGGCCTGCCCCGATGTCGACATAGTCTGGATCGCCACCCCGGCCGTCGCCGGGCACGCGGTCCCTGCTCGTGAGCATGAGCGAAAGCAGCAGTCCTCGCCGCTTGGCAACGATGAGCACCGGCCGGTCCTTGCCCTGTCCGTGGTCCTCCTCATAGGGCACCCACGTCCAGACGATCTCGCCGGGATCCGGCGCGCCATCGGCGCTGGGGCGGTAGTCGACCGTCGCCGTCCCGGTGAAGTCGCCGGCATAGCCGGTCGGGCTGCCGCCACGGGCGACGGCGCGGACCGCGGACAGGGCACGGTGGAGAAGGCTGCGCAGCACAGGCACAGCCTATGGGACACTGGGAAGTGAGCAACTCCCCGCCCGAAGTGAGGACCGTTCACAGTGTCTCCCATGGCCCGCACCGCCCCGGTGCCTGCCGCGACGGATCCGTCGATCATCCGCAACTTCTGCATCATTGCGCACATCGACCACGGCAAGTCGACCCTTGCCGACCGCATGCTGCAGTTCACGGGCGTCGTCCAGCCCCGGGACATGAAGGCCCAGTATCTGGACCGTATGGACATCGAGCGCGAGCGCGGCATCACCATCAAGTCCCAGGCCGTGCGCATGCCCTGGGAGGTCGACGGCACCGCCTACGCGCTGAACATGATCGACACGCCCGGGCACGTCGACTTCACGTATGAGGTTTCCCGCTCGCTCGCTGCCTGCGAGGGAGCGGTCCTCCTGGTCGACGCGGCGCAGGGGATCGAGGCGCAGACGCTGGCAAACCTCTACCTCGCGATGGAGAACGACCTCACGATCATCCCGGTCCTTAACAAGATCGACCTCCCCGCAGCCCAGCCCGAGAAGTACGCGGAGGAACTCGCGAACCTCATCGGCGGGGATCCGGCAGACGTGCTGAAGGTGTCGGGGAAGACCGGCGTCGGAGTCGAGGGGCTCCTGGACCGCATCGTGGCGTCCATCCCTGCACCGGTCGGCGATGCGACGGCGCCCGCCCGGGCCATGATCTTCGACTCGGTGTACGACACGTACCGCGGCGTCGTGACCTACGTCCGCGTCGTGGACGGCTCGCTCAATCCGCGCGAGCGCATCCAGATGATGTCCACCAAGGCCAGCCACGAGCTGCTCGAGATCGGCGTGATCTCCCCGGAGCCCATCCCGTCGAAGGGTCTGGGCGTGGGCGAGGTCGGCTATCTCATCACGGGCGTGAAGGATGTGCGCCAGTCCAAGGTCGGCGACACCATCACCAACCTGTCCAAGCCCGCCGCGGAATCGCTCGGCGGCTACCAGGACCCCAAGCCGATGGTCTTCTCGGGCCTGTACCCCCTCGATGGGTCGGACTACCCGGACCTGCGCGACGCGCTGGACAAGCTCAAGCTGAACGACGCCGCGCTCGTCTACGAGCCGGAGACCTCGGCCGCGCTCGGCTTCGGCTTCCGCGTCGGCTTCCTCGGCCTCCTGCACCTCGAGATCGTGCGGGAGCGCCTCGAGCGCGAGTTCAACCTCGACCTGATCTCCACCGCCCCCAACGTCATCTACGAGGTCACGCTCGAGGACAAGTCGGTCGTCACGGTCACGAACCCGAGCGAGTTCCCCACCGGCAAGGTCAAAGAGGTGCGGGAGCCGATGGTCTCCGCGACGATCCTCGCCCCGAACGAGTTCGTCGGCGCGATCATGGAGCTGTGCCAGAGCCGCCGCGGCCAGATGAAGGCCATGGACTACCTGTCCGAGGACCGCGTGGAGCTGCGCTACTGGATCCCTCTCGCCGAGATCGTCTTCGACTTCTTCGACCAGCTCAAGTCCAAGACCCGCGGCTACGCGTCGCTCGACTGGAAGGCCGACGGCGAGCAGGCCGCCGACCTGGTCAAGGTCGACATCCTCCTCCAGGGCGAGCAGGTGGACGCCTTCAGCGCCATCACCCACCGCGACAAGGCCTACTCGTACGGCACGATGATGACGGCGAAACTCCGGGAGCTCATCCCGCGCCAGCAGTTCGAGGTCCCCATCCAGGCCGCGATCGGCTCGCGCATCATCGCCCGCGAGAACATCAGGGCGATCCGGAAGGACGTCCTCGCCAAGTGCTACGGCGGCGACATCACCCGCAAGCGCAAGCTGCTCGAGAAGCAGAAGGAAGGCAAGAAGCGCATGAAGATGGTCGGGCGCGTGGAGGTCCCGCAGGAGGCCTTCATCGCCGCGCTCACCACGGACGAGTCGAAAGACTCGAAGGATCGAGCGAAGAAGTAAGTGCCCAGCACACTGCCGCTCGGGGACCCCGCGCCGGCCGACGGCGCCCTGCCGCCGCAGGCTGCGGCCGGTGCCGGGGAGCGGGGCTTCTCGCTCTACGCGCACATCCCGTTCTGCGCCGTCCGCTGCGGGTACTGCGACTTCAACACGTACACGGCGAAGGAGCTCGGCGGCGGAGCCTCGCAGGACGCGTACGCCGCTACCGCGGCATCCGAGGTGCGCTTCGCGGCCTCGGCCCTCGACGCCTCCGGCGTGCCGCGCCGTCCCCTGTCGACCGTCTTCTTCGGCGGAGGAACGCCCACGCTCCTGCCGGCGGAGGACCTCGCCACGATCCTCACGGCGGCCGTGGAGGAGTGGGGCCTCGAGCCCGGCGCCGAGGTGACGACCGAGGCCAACCCGGACTCGGTCACGCCGGAATCGCTCGTGACGCTCGCGGCGGCCGGTTTCACGCGGGTGTCCTTCGGGATGCAGTCCGCCGTCCCGCACGTGCTGCGGGTCCTCGACCGCACCCACACGCCGTCGCGCGTGCCCGAGGCGGTGCGCTGGGCGCGGGAGGCAGGCCTCGATGTGAGCCTGGACCTCATCTACGGCACGCCGGGGGAGAGCCTCGATGACTGGCGCGCGTCACTCGACGCGGCCCTTGCCTGCGAACCCGACCACGTGAGCGCCTATGCGCTCATCGTCGAGGAGGGGACGAAGCTCGCCGCGCAGATCCGCCGCGGCCAGGTCCCCGACGTCGACGACGACGACCACGCCGAGAAGTACGAGCTCGCCGACGCCGTGCTCGCCGCCGCCGGCTTCAGCTGGTACGAGGTGAGCAACTGGGCCCGTGGAGACGCTGGATCGGTGCAGTACGCCTGCCGGCACAACCTCGCCTACTGGAACGGCGGCGACTGGTGGGGGATCGGCCCGGGAGCCCACTCCCACGTCGGCGGAGTCCGCTGGTGGAACGTCAAGCATCCCACCGCCTACGCCGGGCGGCTGGGCGAGGGGACCTCCCCTGCGGCCGGCCGGGAGACGCTCGACGACGAGACGCGCCACGTCGAGCGGGTCCTCCTGCAGATCCGGCTCGCCTCAGGACTGCCTGTGGCGGAGCTCGGGCCGGAGGGCCGCTCCGAGGTCGCGGGCCTGATCGCCGAGGGGCTCGTCGAGGGTGCAGCGGCCCTCCGCGGGCGGCTTGTGCTCACGCTTCGCGGGCGCCTGCTCGCCGACGCCGTGGTGCGCCGGCTCCTCGCCTGAACCAGGCCATGCCCCCGGCGTTCCGTGCCCGCGGTTCCTAGGAGATGAGCCGGAGGTTGTAGCGGTAGCGGTACGGCTGGCCGCGGTTGACCTGGATGCCGGCGATCACGGAGAAGACCGTGAGCGCGATCCACACGAGCGTCGCCAGGACCGCGAACACGTTGCCGACCACCGGGATGAGCGCCAGGATGTTGCAGACCACGGCGGCGGCGGTCGGCGGGAGCGTGAAGTTGAGCGCCTCCTTGGACTCCTGGGCCGTGAAGGGCCCCCGGTCCCTGAAGACCAGGTAGATCAGCAGCGACGGCAGGCACCCGAGGATCCCGCCGAAGTGAGCGAGCGTCGCCCACTGGCGGTCCTCAGCCGCCGTGAGCGGCATGGCACGGGCTGGCGCGCCGTGGTATTCGCTCTCTCCGTCGCGTCGGTCCTGCGGGTACTCGGCCACTGGATGTCCTTGCCTGTTGGTGTCGTCGTGCGGTGGCCGCACCAGACGGCCTGCCCGAGGGCATTCCAAGGATATCCAAGGTTGTGCGCTCAGGCGGTCAGGAAGTCGATCACCTCTTCGACGCGTCCCAGCAGGGAGGGCTCGAGGTCCGCGTAGGTGCGCACGGTGCCCAGCAGCTTCTGCCATGCGAGCCCGAAGTCCTCGGGTGTGCTGCGGGCCCAGCCGAAGGCGGCAAGGATGCCGGTCTTCCAATCGGTGCCCCGCGGTACCGCCGGCCAGGCCGGGATCCCCAGCGTGGACGGCTTGATGGCCTGCCACACGTCCACGTACGGGTGGCCGACGATGAGGACGTTTCCTGCCGCCCCGGGGCTCCGCATGGCCTCCGCTGCGATCCTGGATTCCTTCGATCCCTCCACCAGATGGTCCACGAGGATGCCCAGCCGGCGTTCCGGGCCGGGTCCGAAGTCCGCGATGGCGGCGGCGAGGTCGTCCACACCGTGCAGCGGCTCGACGACGATTCCCTCCACGCGCAGGTCGTCTCCCCAGACCTTCTCGACGAGCTCGGCGTCGTGCTTGCCCTCGACCCAGATGCGGCTGGCCTTGGCAACCTGTGCGCGCATGCCCTCGACCCGGACCGAGCCCGAGGCCGTACGGGCGGGCGGGGCCGCGGTCCGCTGGGGTGCCGGCGGCCCGACCCGGACGGGGCGGCCGTCCACGAGGAAGCCGTACCCCAGCTGGAAGGACCGTGAGCGGCCCCGCCGGTCCTCGAGGGTCATGAGGTGCATCCCGCCGGACTTCTCGATGCGTGTGACGGCGCCCACCCATCCGCTCTCGGCGTCCTCGAGGACGAGGCCGACCGAGGCAGGGACCGTGGGCAGCTCGCGTCGGGAGGGGGTGCTCAGGTCTGCAGGGCCCCAGCTGTCATAGGAGAGTCGGTCCACCCGTCGGATCCTACGGCCCCGCCGCTCGGACGGTGCGCTCATCCATGCGTGGCGCGGGGCACAGACCGTGCGGAACGGCGCGTGGGCATAATAGACTTGGCACTTGCTCTGAGAGAGTGCTAACGCAACCGGCCATGCGAGCAGGAGGTGGGATGTGAGCGAGCCGCGCAAGCTCGAGGTGCTGCGGGCCATCGTGGAGGACTATGTGCACTTCAGGGAGCCGGTCGGCTCCAAGGCACTCGTCGACCGCCACAGGCTCGGCGTCTCGAGTGCCACGATCCGCAACGACATGGCCGCACTCGAGGACGACGGACTCATCACGGCTCCCCACACGAGCGCAGGACGCGTCCCGACGGACAAGGGCTACCGCGTCTTCGTCGACCACCTCGCCGCCGTGCGCCCCCTGTCCCCGGCGGAGAAGCACGCGATCCAGAGCCTCCTCGACGGCGCCGACGACCTCGACGACGTGCTCGAGCGCACCGTTCGCCTCCTGTCACAGCTGACGAACCAGGTCGCCGTCGTGCAGTACCCCCAGCTCGGCCGGGCCCGGGTGCGACACGTGGAGGCGGTGCTCATGGCACCGCATCAGATCCTCCTCGTGCTCATCGCGGACACCGGGACCGTGGAGCAGCGCGTCCACACGGTCTCCGAGGAGGTGGACCGCGACCGGCTCGCGGCCCTGCGGGAGAAGCTCCTCGCGGGGCTGGTCGGCGCCCCGGTCGTGAAACTCGGCGAGGCCCTCGGCCGCGTCGTCGGGTCACTGCCTCCCGCGGACCAGTCGCTCGCGGCGGAGCTCGGGCGGGGCTTGTCCCTCCTGGCCGAGTCGAGCCGCGAAGACCGCATGGTCATGGCGGGCACGGCCTATCTGGCCAGGTCGAACAGCGACTTCCTCCAGAGCATCTCGCCGGTGCTCGAAGCCCTCGAGGAGCAGGTCGTCCTGCTCCGCCTGCTGTCCGAGATGGCGAATGACTCCCGGGGAGTCGCCGTCACCATCGGGCGCGAAAACGCCTACGACGGCCTTGCCGAGACCTCTGTCGTGGCCACCGGGTACGGCGGGGACGACGGCCCCAAGCTGGGCATCCTCGGCCCGACGCGCATGGACTATCCGGCCAGCATGGCCGCGGTCCGCGCCGTCGCCCGGTACCTCTCCAAGATTCTCGCTGGAAGCTAGAGAAAGAAGACCGTGAGCAGCCATTACGAAACCCTCGGCGTTCCGACCGACGCGACCACCGAGGAGATCAAGAAGGCCTACAAGAAGCTGGCCCGCAGGCTCCACCCGGACATCAACCCGGGCGAGGAGGCCTCAGAGCAGTTCAAGGCGGTGACCCACGCCTACGAGGTCCTCTCGGACCCGCAGAAGCGGCGCGTCTACGACACCACCGGCAATGAGAACGGCACCGACAACGGCTTCGGCGGCGCCTACAACGGCTCCGGCTTCGCGTTCCAGGACATCTTCGAGACGTTCTTCGGCGGGGGCGGCGCGCAGGCCGGCCCGGCTTCGCGGGTGCGGCGCGGCCAGGACGCCCTCATCGCGGTGCGGATCGAGCTCAAGGACGCTGTCTTCGGGGTCAACAAGAAGCTCGAGGTGGACACGGCCGTGACCTGCGAGCGCTGCGACGGCTCGTGCTGCGAGCCGGGCACGGAACCCGTGCGCTGCACCGTGTGCGGCGGCAGCGGCCACATCCAGCGGCCCGTCCGCTCGATCCTGGGCCAGGTCATGACGCTGGCCACGTGCCCCACCTGCCAGGGCTTCGGCACCGAGATCCCGAGCCCGTGCAACGAGTGCGGCGGCGAAGGCCGCGTGCGCAGCCGCCGCTCGCTCACCGTCAAGATCCCGGCGGGCGTGTCGACCGGTACCCGCATCCAGCTTGCAGGCCAGGGCGAGGCGGGGACAGCTGGCGGCCCCTCGGGAGACCTGTACGTCGAGATCCGCGTGGCCTCGCACTCGACGTTCACGCGCGATGGCGACCAGCTCAACGCGACCGTCAGCGTCCCGATGACCGCTGCAGCTCTGGGCTCCGAGCTGAGCCTCGAGACCTTCGACGGCGAGCAGACCATAACCCTGCGCCCGGGCACGCAGTCCGGTGACGTCGTCACCCTCCACGGGCTGGGCGTCGCCCGGCTCCGCGGCTCGGGCCGAGGCGACCTGCTCGTGCACATCCGGGTCGAGACGCCGACCAAGCTCGACGCCGAGCAGGAGGAGCTCCTGCGCCAGTTCGCGAAGCTGCGGGGCGAGCACGTCGGCGACGGCAAGCTCGTCGCCAGCGGCGGGGTCTTCGCCAAGCTGCGCGACAAGCTGGGCAACCTCTAGAGATGTCCCGGCCCCTCTTCTACGTCCCAGCCGGGGAGCTCGACGGGATCCAGCCCGGGGACCTCATCCAGGTGGGAGGGCCTGAGGGCCGCCACGCCGTCGCGGCGAAGCGTCTCGCCAGGGGCGAGGGGGTCGACCTTGCCGACGGCGCAGGCGTCCGGGCTGTCGGCACCGTCGCCGGGGCGGAAGGCCAGACGCTGACCGTGGGCGTCGAGAGGATCGCCCGTGAGCCGCGCCCGCCGTTCCGGTTCGTGCTCGTCCAGGCCCTCGCCAAGGGCGACCGCGACGAGCTCGCGGCCGAGGCCGCGACGGAGCTCGGCGTCGACGCCGTCATCCCGTGGCAGGCTGAGCGCTCGATCGTGCGGTGGAAGGGCGAGCGCGGAGAGAAGGCCCTCGCCAAGTGGCGCTCCGTCGTGGTGGCGGCGGCCAAGCAGGCGCGCCGCGCCGTGGTGCCGGCCGTCGAGGCGGCGCACGACGGCGCGCGGCTGGCCGAGCGGATCGCCTCGGCGAGGCTCGCCGTCGTCCTCCACGAAGATGCGGTCGAGCCGCTGTCTGCGGTCCTCGAGACGCTTGCGGCCCAGGACGGTGACGAGGGCGAGGTGCTCTTCGTCGTCGGGCCCGAGGGCGGGATCACCCCAGACGAGCTGGCCCGGTTCACTGCCGCGGGCGCGCGGCTCGCGCTCCTCGGTCCCCATGTCCTGCGCTCGTCCACGGCGGGCCCGGCGGCGCTGGCCCTCGCTGGCGACCGGCTCGGCCGCTGGCGGGCGCGGGACGGCCGCGCCGACTCCTAGCCGCACAGGGCTGCGTGCGCAGCTGCGGACTGTTGCCGGGGGAGGGGCCGATGGGTCAGGCGCCGACGTGCACGTCCTTTGAATCCCAGGCGGTGTTGCCGGTGTTGGGAGCGGCCGAGGCCTCCTCCTTGGGCAGCACGCGGACCTCGTAGTCGCCCGGGGGCAGGTTGACGGTGAAGGTGAACTCGCCGGGACGCGAGCTCTGGGTGCCCGGGACCACGGTCCCGCTGAGGTAGACGGAGGACTTGCCAGGCGAATCCCTGCGGAGCACCTGCCAGCCGAGCTCCTGGTCCGCTCGGGTCGACCTGCCGAACACCTTCACCGGCCCGTCGAGCCCCACGCCTTCCTGCGGGTCGATGATCCAGGCCGGGGCCAGCATCGAGGGGTCGCGCTGCATGAGCTGGCCGAGCTGCACCCGCTCGAAGGCGAGCTGGGAGGTATGCCCATCGACGAGGAGCATGACCGAGATCGGCTGGTCCGAGTCGATGAGGCCGGCACTCGCGGCGGCCGCTGTCGCGGTGTAGACGAGCTGCTGCACCGCGAGCTGGGCTGTCGGCTCGTCGACGCCGGTGTTGAACGCGTCCGCCGACACGTCCACGGTGATCACGTTCCGGCCCGAAACCGACGCGGCGAGCTTCTTCGGCGTCTGCCAGGGACTGAAGTAGTCAGGGTCGAGCGGCTTCTGGGACATCATGATGCGCAGCGCGGTCGCGATGGGATTGTCCTGGCCGCCCGCGTCCCGGAACTCGCGGTACAGGTACACGCCGTCCTTGGCGCGCCCCAGCCAGTACACCGGGGCCTTCGCCGAGGTCTGGGATGTCTCGAGGGGTGCCGAGGGCTGGGTGTTGCCGGGAACCTGGCTCGCCGTGGCTCCGGCGGCGATGCTCGGCTGGGGCGACCCGACGGCCGTGCAGCCTGCGAGCGAGACCACGGCAGCCGCGAGCACCGCAGGCACGGCCGGCCACAGCCGGCAGCGCGCGCGCAGCGCCGTGGGTCCCATGCATCCTCCGCTGGTCGTCGCCGCCTCGAGGGCGTCGCTTGTGTCCGGGGCCGCCGGGACGCCGTCGGGGTGCCCGGGCCACATTCCAGCTTGGCACAGCACCGGCGCGCGGAAGCCCCCGTGGACGCGCCCGTGTCCCAAGTGATGCGCGATTGAGACGTTGGCGCCCTCCGGCTCCTTTCGGGTCGCAGCACGGCACAGCGGCAGTAGGATGGGCGCCACGGGCGGCACGCGAGCGGCCCGGCGTAGGGCCGACGCGAGGGTTCGGCCCGGACGAGGAGAGAGACGGCCTGTGACAGCGGACTTCCCGCACACGACCCCGGCAGCACGCACTGAGGTGCTCCGATTCGGCTCGAGCGAGGAGATGGTCCAGATCCTCGGCCCGCACGATGAAGCGCTGCGCTTCATCGAGGAGCAGTTCCCAGCAGTCTCCTTCCATGCGCGCGGCAACGAGCTCACGATCGTCGGGCCTCCTGAGGAGGTGCCGCATATCCGTCGGCTCTTCGAGGAGGTCTCCGCGATGGCCGGCCAGGGCACGGCTGTGACCACCGCCTCGCTGGCCCAGCTCGTGTCGATGCTGCGCACCCAGACGGTGTCGAGCCCGTCTGAGGTGCTCACCCACAACATCCTCTCCAGCCGGGGCCGCACGATCCGCCCGAAGACGGCCAACCAGAAGAACTACGTCGACGCGATCGACGAGCACACGGTCATCTTCGGCATCGGGCCCGCCGGCACCGGCAAGACCTACCTGGCGATGGCCAAGGCCGTCCAGGCACTCCAGCACAAGGACGTCAGCCGGATCATCCTCACGCGGCCGGCGGTCGAGGCGGGGGAGAGGCTGGGCTTCCTGCCGGGTACGCTGAGCGACAAGATCGACCCCTACCTCCGCCCGCTGTACGACGCGCTGCACGACATGATGGACCCCGAGTCCATCCCGCGGCTGATGGCTGCTGGGACCATCGAGGTCGCGCCGCTGGCGTACATGCGCGGCCGTACCCTCAACGACGCGTTCATCATCCTCGACGAGGCGCAGAACACGACCCCGGAGCAGATGAAGATGTTCCTGACCCGTCTCGGGTTCGGCTCCAAGATGGTGGTCACGGGGGACGTGACGCAGGTCGACCTCCCGTCGGGGACGGCTTCCGGGCTGCGCGTGGTCCAGCAGATCCTGGCCGGCGTCGAGGACGTCAGCTTCTCCGTCCTCGAGGCGTCCGACGTCGTCCGGCACCGGCTCGTGAGCGACATCGTCGATGCGTACGGGCGCTGGGACGACGAGCAGCGCGCCGCGCAGGAGCGGCGTCGTGCCCGGGCCCGCGCGCAGGCGCCCGACGGTCCGACGCCGACTAAGCTGGAGCAGTGAGCATCGAAGTCAACAACGAGTCCGGCGTGGCCGTCGACGCGGAGGCACTCGTCCGTCTGGCCCGTTTCGTGTTCGAGCGCCTGTGGCTCCATCCCCAGACCGAGCTCTCGGTCCTCCTCGTGGACGAGGAGGCGATGGAGCGCCTGCACGTCGAGCTCATGGACGAGCCCGGGCCGACCGACGTGCTCTCAGTCCCGATGGACGAGCTGACCCCGGGGACCCCCGGCCGCCAGACCCCGCAGGGGATGCTGGGCGACATCGCCATCTGTCCCCAGGTCGCCGCGCAGCAGGCGAAGCGCGGGGGGCACTCGACCGACGACGAGATGCTCCTCCTCGCCACCCACGGCATCCTGCACCTCCTGGGCTTCGACCACGCGGAGCCGGAGGAAAGGGACGAGATGTTCACGCTCCAGAGGGAGCTGCTCACCGAGTTCCTCGGCCGCCCTGCCCCGAGCGAGACGGTGGCGTGACCCCGGTCCTCCTCTCTGTCCTGGCGCTGGTCTTCATAGCCCTCGCGGGGCTCCTCACGGCCGCGGAGGCCGCGCTCGCCTTCCTCCCGCGGCACGACGCCGAGGAGCGGATCGAAGCGGGCCAGGCGGCCGCCCTCGCAAGGATCCTCGGGGACCCCGTCCCGCACCTGCACGCCCTGCGGTTCTGGCGCATCTGGTTCGAGACTGCGGCGGCTGTTGCGGTGGCGGTCCTCGCCTTCAGCCTGCTCGACAACGTGTGGCTGGCGGGCCTGGCCGCCACCGCCGTCATGGCGCTTGTCGGGTTCCTCCTCGTCGGCGTCTCGCCGCGCCAGCTCGGCCGCCAGCACGCGCTGCCGGTGGCGGTCGCCTCGGCCCCCCTCGTGAGCGGGCTGCGCATCGCGCTGGGGCCGGTCCCGGGCTGGCTGGTCTCCCTCGGGAGCCGGGCCACCGGAACCGATCCGGGCAGCGAGGAAGCCACCTACAGCTCGACCGAGCTCCGCGAGTTCGTCGAGCGTGCGAGCGATGCCGAGGACTTCGAGGAGGAGCAGGCGGAGCTGCTCCAGTCCGTGTTCGAGCTGGGGGAGACGCTCGTGCGAGCCGTGATGGTGCCGCGCACCGACATCATCTCGATCGAGGCCGGCTCCACCTTCGCGCAGGCGATGAGCCTCTTCCTCCGCTCCGGATGCTCCCGCGTGCCCGTGTTCCGCGAGAGCCTCGACGACGTCGTGGGCATCCTCTACCTGAAGGATGTCGCTGCGCGCCTGCACCAGGACCCGGCTGCGGCCGCCGGGCGCGTCGAGGACCTGGCCCGCGAACCCCGATTCGTCCCCGAGTCCAAGCCGGTGGACGAGCTGCTCAAGGAACTCCAGAGGGAGTCGATCCACCTTGCGATCGTGGTCGACGAGTACGGCGGGACCGCGGGCCTCGTGACCCTCGAGGACCTCATCGAGGAGATCGTGGGCGAGATCGTCGACGAGTACGACGACGACGCGGCCGAATCAGTCCCTCTCGGGGACGGGCGGTTCCGGGTTGCCGCCCGGATGAGCCTCGATGACCTCGGGGAGCTGTTCGACCTCGACATCGAGGACGACGAGGTCGAGACCGTGGGCGGCCTCCTGGCGAAGGCCCTCGGGCGGGTCCCGATCGTGGGGAGCTCCGCCGAGATCCACGGGGTGCAGCTCACCGCCGAGCGCATTGAAGGCCGGCGGAACCGGGTGAGCCACATCCTGGCAGAACGAGTGCACGAACCAACCACCACCGACGAGAACGAAGAAGCAGGGACCAACCATGGCTGAGACTTCCGCAGGACACGGCACCGCGCCGGACTACCGGGCCGGATTCGCGGTGCTGGTCGGGCGGCCGAACGCGGGCAAGTCGACCCTGACCAATGCGCTCGTCGGCCAGAAGGTCGCCATCACCTCGGCCAAGCCCCAGACGACGCGGCACACGATCCGCGGGATCGTGCACCGCTCCGACGGCCAGCTGATCCTCGTCGACACGCCGGGCCTGCACCGGCCGCGCACCCTCCTGGGCCAGCGTCTGAACGACCTCGTGGCCGAGACCCTCTCGGAGGTGGACGCCATCGGGTTCTGCATTCCGGCGAACGAACGGATCGGCCCCGGGGACAGGTACATCGCGAACCAGCTGGCAGGGGTTCCCCGGAAGCCGATCGTGGCGCTCGTGACGAAGGCCGATCTCGTGGACCGTGCCGCACTGGCCGAGCAGCTCCTCGACGTCGAGGCTCTGGGCCGGGAGGTTGTCGGCGGAGAGGGCTGGAGCGACCTCGTGCCGGTCTCGGCCCAGGACGGCTACCAAGTCAAGACCGTCGAAGACGTCCTCATCGGCCACATGCCCTCCTCGCCACCGCTGTACCCGGACGGCGAGCTCACGGACGAGCCCGAGGCGGTCATGGTCGCGGAGCTCATCCGCGAGGCGGCGCTCGAGGGCGTGCGCGACGAGCTCCCGCACTCGCTCGCCGTCGTGGTCGAGGAGATCGTGCCCCGTGAGGGCCGCAGCGAGGACAACCCCCTGCTCGACGTCCGGGTGAACCTGTTCGTGGAGCGGCCGTCGCAGAAGGCCATCATCATCGGTCGGGGAGGCTCGCGGCTCCGCGAGGTCGGGACTGCCGCGCGGCGCGGGATCGAGGCGCTGCTCGGCACGCGCATCTATCTGGACCTCCACGTCAAGGTCGCCAAGGACTGGCAGAGGGATCCCAAGCAGCTGGGCAGGCTCGGTTTCTAGACGGCCCCACTCGGGTAGGCCACACTGTGACGCTGCTGCTGCCGCGTCTCCCAGCGGCCGTACAGGGCTACCGAGTAATATGGAGTGACTCAGGACCCTGACGGAAGGCCCCCTCCTTGGCTCGACGAGCTGATGACGCCGCGCCGCGGCTCGGCGGCGTGCACCATGCGCGTCGGGACGGTTCCCCCACGCCGCGGCATGCCCGCACCCCCGGAAAGAAACGCCTCTGGCTCCGCGTGACGGCAGCCGTTGCGGCCTTCGTGCTGCTCGGGGTCATCGTGTTCGCCGGCTACTGGGTGCTCAGGCTGCAGTCGAACCTCAAGCAGGCGCCGCTCTCGGCGGGCAGCGCCACCGCCGACGCGTCAAGCGACGCGAACGACCGCCTGCAGATCCTGATCATGGGCTCGGACACGCGCGACGGCGCGAACAAGGAATACGGCTCCCAGGCGGACAGTGCCGGCTACGGCAACTCCGACGTCATGATCCTCATGGACATCTCGGCGGACAACCGCCAGATCTCCATGACGAGCTTCCCCCGGGACCTCATGGTCCCCATTCCTGCGTGCACGGATCCCAAGACCAAGCAGACGTACCCCGCCCAGAGCGCAGGCCAGCTCAACTCCGCCATGAGCGAGGCCGGCCCGGGCTGCCTGCTGGATACGATCAACAAGATCACCGGCCTCACGGTCGACCATTTCCTGCTCGCGGACTTCAATGCCGTGAAAGAACTTTCGAACACGATCGGCGGCGTGCAGGTGTGCGTCAACGCCGCCGTCGACGACCCGGCCTCAGGCCTGAAGCTGAACGCCGGGACGAACACGATCCAGGGCGAACAGGCCCTCGCGTTCCTGCGCAGCCGCCACGGGGTGGGGGACGGGAGCGACCTGTCGCGGATCAAGTCGCAGCAGGCCTTCCTCGCCTCGCTCGCCCGCAAGGTGAAGTCCGACGGGACGCTGACCGACGTGCCGAAGATGCTCTCCATCGCGGACACGATCACGCGCAACCTCACCGTCGACAGCGGGCTCGCGAACCCGAAGTCCCTCCTGACCATCGGGAGCAGGCTCAAGGACGTTGACCTGTCCAAGGTCGCGTTCGTGACCGTGCCCTGGGAGCCGTACGTCAACGACCCGAACCGGGTCCAGATCAAGGAGCCCGACGCCGAGGGGCTGTTCCAGGCGATGCGCGAGGGCCGCGACCTCACGGCGCCCAAGGGGACGGCGTCGCCGTCGGACTCGGCGTCCGCAGCGCCCACGGAGACCGGCGCGGCGCCGACGAGCGCACCTCCGGCCTACAACAAGGCGATCCAGCCGGTCAGCGTGGCCAACGGCTCGGGTGTCCAAGGCCGGGCCCAGCAGATCCTCGGCTACCTCAAAGCGGACGGGTTCGCCCAGCTGCAGACGTTCGCCGCCGCTCCCAGTGCCACCACCGTCGTCTACTACAGCACCGGATTCGAAGACGTCGCCACAGACATCGCCGCGCGCTTCGGGCTCCCGGCCGCCCAGGTGCAGCCCTCCACGGCCATCCACGGCGTCCAGTTCTACGTCGGCTCGGACTTCACGGCCGGGGAGAAGTACAGTGCCCCCGTCCCGGAGAACGTCGTGGCGCAGACCGCGGCGGACGCCACGTGCCAGGCGGCCTTCGGCCACTGACACCTGGCGTCCGCCGCGGCGGGGCAGCACTCACCAGATGGTGACGCGCTCCTCGGGGTCCAGCCACATCGCGTCGCCGTCGGCCACGTCGAAGGCCTCGTGGAAGGCGTCGAGGTTCTTCACGATCGCATTCGTACGGAATTCGTTCGGCGAGTGCGGGTCGATCGAGAGGCGGCGCTGCGTCTCCTCCGGGCGGCACACCTGGCGCCAGACTGTCGCCCACGAGACGAAGAAGCGCTGCGGACCGGTGAGGCCGTCGATCACCGGGGGCTCCTGCCCGTCGAGGCTCAGCTGGTAGGCCTTGTAGGCGATGCCGAGGCCGCCGAGGTCGCCGATGTTCTCACCGAGCGTGAGCCGCCCGTTGACGGTGCTGCCCGGGGTCTCCGCGGGGGAGAGGACCTCGAACTGCTCCACGAGCTTGCCCGTGAGCGCTTCGAAGGCCGCCCGGTCCTCGTCGGACCACCAGTTCCGCAGCGCGCCGTCGCCGTCGAACTGGGAGCCCTGGTCGTCGAACCCGTGGCCGATCTCATGCCCGATCACGGCCGCGATGCCGCCGTAGTTGACCGCAGGGTCCGCCTCGGGGTGGAAGAACGGCTCCTGGAGGATGGCGGCCGGGAAGACGATCTCGTTCATCAGCGGGTGGTAGTAGGCGTTGACCGTCTGCGGGGTCATGAGCCACTTGACGCGGTCCACCGGCTTGCCGATCTCGTCGAGCAGGCGGTCCAGCTCCGCGGCGTGGGCGCGGCGGACGTTGCCGAGCAGGTCGGCCTCGTCCACCACCACCGGCGAGAAGTCGATCCACTCGTCCGGGTAGCCGATCTTGGGACGGAAGGCTGCCAGCTTGGCGAGCGCGCGCTCGCGCGTCTCGGCGCCCATCCACGGCAGCACTGAGATGCTGCGCCGATAGGCCTCGACGACGTTGTCCACGAGGGCCCGCATCGACTCCTTGTGCTCCTCGGGGAAGTGGCGGGCGACGTACAGGCGGCCCACCGCCATCCCGAGACCGGCCTCGACGGCCCCGACACCGCGCTTCCAGCGCTCCTTGTTCTCCGGTGTCCCGGACAGCACGGTGCCGTAGAAGGCGAAGTGCCGGTCGACGAAGGCAGAGGACAGGTAGGGCGCAGTCGAGCCGAGGAGGTGGCCGGTGAGCCAGAGCCTCCAGGTGCGCAGGGGGACGTCGTCCAGCAGCGCGGTGATCCCGGCGAGGTACTCGGGGTTGCCGACGACGAGCTCGGCCCGCGCGTCGGCCGTCACCCCGGTCTCCTCGGCCCAGAGGGCGAAGTGGGGGAACGCCTCGACGGCCTGGGCCTCGGTCCGGAGGTTGTACGTCTTCTGCGGGTCGCGCAGTGTGACCCGGTCCCAGTGGAGGGCCGCGATCCGCCGCTCGAGGCCCAGCACGTCCGCCGCGTCCTGGGCGGCGGTGGCCGAGCCCAGGAGGGCGAACATGTCGGCCAGATATGCCTCGTAGGCCTCGACGATCGCGGCGAACTTCTCGTCCCGGTAGTACGACTCGTCGGGGAGGCCGAGCCCGCTCTGGGAGACGTAGAGCACCACACGGTCGGGCTGGCCGGCATCGGGAGCCGCGTAGTAGCCGAGCAGGCCGTCGGCGCCCCCGCGGCCGAGGCGTGCGGAGGCCGCCACGAGCGAGGAGATGTCCTCGACGGCGTCGATCTCGGCCAGGAGGGGGGCGAGCGGCTGCGCGCCGAGCCGCTCGACGGCGTCGGCGTCCATGAAGGACCGGTAGAACGCGCCGATCTTCTCCTCGTCCGAGCCCGCGGGGTGCTCGGCGGAGGCGAGGTCCTCGATGAGCGCGCGCACGTTCTCCTCGGACAGGTCGCGCAGCTGGACGAACGTGCCCACGAGGGCGCGGTCCGCCGGGATCTCGGTGGAGCGGAGCCATCCGCCGTTGACGTGGCGGTAGAGGTCGTCCTGAGGACGGACGGTGTCGTCGAAGTACTGGCGGTCGACGCCGGACGGCGCGGCTTGGCTTGTCATCGTGCCTCCTGTATGGGGTTGCTTCATCTTAGGGATGCTATGGTGACGATGTGCCAACCGCGCTGCTTCTTCTTAGCTGCCGTGGCGGGGCCTCACGTCGCTGATCGCCGAGGGTGATCGCGCAGCGCTGATCCAGCGCAGGCCGCCCCCGCCGCGGAGTGTTCACGTGCCCGGCCGCCGTGGATCCCAGCAGCGAAGAAAGGCCTACAGTAAAACCATGCGCAACGCTCAGAAGCCCTCGGGCATGCCGGTCCACCGCTACCTCCCGTTCCACGAGCAGATCACCGTTGAACTGCCGGACCGGACGTGGCCCGACAAGCGGATCGAGAAGGCCCCGCGCTGGTGCGCGGTCGACCTCCGGGACGGCAACCAGGCGCTCATCGACCCCATGAGCCCCGCCCGCAAGCTCAAGATGTTCAAGCTCCTCGTCGACATGGGCTACAAGGAGATCGAGGTCGGGTTCCCCTCCGCCTCCCAGACCGACTTCGACTTCGTGCGCCAGCTCATCGACGGCAACCACATCCCGGACGACGTCACGATCCAGGTGCTCACCCAGGCCCGGGAACACCTGATCGAGCGCACCTACGAGGCTCTGGCCGGCTCAAAGCAGGCGATCGTGCACCTCTACAACTCGACGTCGATCCTGCAGCGGCGCGTCGTGTTCAACCAGGACGAGGACGGGATCCTGGACATCGCCGTCCAGGGCGCGCTCCTGTGCAAGAAGTACGAGGAGACCATCCCCGACACGCACATCACGTACGAGTACTCGCCCGAGTCGTTCACCGGCACCGAGCTCGAGTACGCGGCCCGCGTGTGCAATGCGGTCGCCGAGGTCTTCGAGGCGAGCGCCGACAACCAGGTGATCGTCAACCTCCCGGCGACGGTCGAGATGGCCACGCCGAACGTCTACGCCGACTCGATCGAGTGGATGAGCCGGAACCTGCACCCGCGGGAGGGCATCATCCTGTCCCTGCACCCGCACAACGACCGCGGCACGGGCGTGGCCGCCGCCGAGCTCGGATACATGGCGGGCGCCGACCGCATCGAGGGGTGCCTGTTCGGCAACGGCGAGCGCACCGGCAACGTGGACCTCGTGACCCTGGGTCTGAACATGTTCGTCCAGGGCGTGGATCCGATGATCGACTTCTCGGACATCGACGAGATCCGCCGGACGGTCGAGTACTGCAACCAGCTGCCGGTCGGCGAGCGAGTGCCCTACGGCGGGGACCTGGTCTTCACCGCGTTCTCCGGCTCGCACCAGGACGCCATCAAGAAGGGCTTCGAGGCCCTCGAGCGGGACGCCGCGGCCGCGGGCAAGGATGTGCGCGACTTCCCCTGGCAGGTGCCCTACCTGCCCATCGACCCGAAGGACCTGGGCCGCAGCTACGAGGCGGTCATCCGCGTCAACTCGCAGTCGGGCAAGGGCGGCGTCGCCTACCTCCTGAAGAACGAGCACCACCTCGACCTGCCGCGCCGCGCGCAGATCGAGTTCTCCGGCGTGATCCAGCGCCGCACCGACACGGTCGGCGGCGAGGTGAGTGCCGCGGAGCTGTGGAACATCTTCAGCGACGAGTACCTGCCCGCAGCGTCGGTCGACGGCGGGAAGCAGTGGGGCCGGTACGGCGTCGTCTCGTTCAACACCGAGACGACCGAGGACGGGACGATGACGCTGCACGCCACGCTGCGCGTCGACGGCACCCAGGTCCGCCGCATGGGCACCGGCAACGGCCCGATCGCCGCGCTCCTGGACATCTTCGCCCAGGAGGGCGTCGACGTGCGCGTCCTCGACTACAGCGAGCACGCCCTGTCCGAGGGCGGGAACGCGCGGGCCGCAGCGTACGTCGAGTGCGCAGTCGGCGAGCGCGTGCTGTGGGGCGTGGGGATCGACGCGAACACGTCGATGTCCTCGCTCAAGGCTGTCGTCTCCGCAGTCAACCGCGCCCTGCGGGACGCCGAGGCTGCCTGAGCGGCCACCTGCGCAGCGTGCGACGGCGGCGGGTGCATCCCGCCGCCGTCGCACGTTCCAAGGCCCTCGCCGTGGGAGAATGGCACCCATGGCCGAGTCGACGTTCGCATCCCGGAGCTACCGGGACGACGGCGTCGTGCTGCGCACGTACAAGCTCGGCGAGGCCGACAGGATCGTCGTGTTCCTGACCCGCCAGCATGGCCAGGTCCGGGCCGTCGCGCGCGGTGCACGGCGGACCAGGAGCCGCTTCGGGGCCCGGCTCGAGCCGTTCATGGTCGCCGACCTGCAGCTCGTCCACGGCCGTTCCCTCGACATCGTCGGACAGGCGGCCGCCCGGGCCAGCTACGGCACCACGATCGCAGCGGACTACCCGCGCTACACGGTGGCCGCCGCGATGGCGGAGATCGCCGAGCGCCTCACCGCCTCCGACTCGGACGCCTCGGCCTCCCAGTACATGCTCCTGGTCGGTGCATTGGCCGCGCTGAGCAGGGGGGCCCACGCGCCGGGGCTCATCCTCGACTCGTACCTCCTGCGGGCGCTCGCCACGGCCGGCTGGGCACCGAGCTTCACAGACTGTGCGCGGTGCGGCGAACCCGGCCCGCACGGAGCCTTCAGCGCGGCCCTGGGCGGCATCGTCTGCTCAGACTGCCGCCCTCCCGGCTCCCCGGCCCCCGCCCCTGACACCGTGCGGCTCCTCGCCGCGCTGCTCGCGGGCGACTGGCCCACGGCAGACGCCTCCGAGCCGGGCGCGCGGCGCGAGGCGGCCGGACTGGTCGCGGCCTACGCCCAGTGGCACCTCGAACGTGCCGTCGGCGCGCTCCGGCTCGTCGAACGGGAGCCGACAGTCCCCTGACGGCGAGGCGCCGCCGTCGAGCGCGAACCCGTTGCAACCCACCCGCCCCCGAGCCCGAAGGTGACCATCCCTTGAGCCCCGCCGTCCCCCGCCGAGCACGCTCGGAACGCACCGCTCCGGTCGCGCCCTACCCGCACCCGAGCGGTGCGAAGGCGCCGGACATCCCGCGCGAGTTCGTCCCACGGCATGTCGCGATTGTCATGGACGGCAATGGCCGCTGGGCCAACCAGCGCGGCCTGCCGCGCATCGAAGGGCACAAGGCGGGGGAGCCCGCGCTCCTTGACGTCATGGCCGGCGCCATCGAGCTCGGCATCGAGTACGTGTCCGTGTACGCGTTCTCCACCGAGAACTGGAAGCGCTCCCCGGAGGAGGTGCGCTTCCTCATGGGCTTCAACAAGGACGTGCTCCGGCGCCAGCGGAACACGCTGGACTCATGGGGTGTCCGCATCCGCTGGGCCGGGCGGCGGCCGAAGCTCTGGGGCTCGGTGATCAAGGAGCTCGAGGAGGCCGAGGCGTACACGCGTGGGAACTCCGTGTGCCACCTGACGATGTGCGTGAACTACGGTGGCCGGGCCGAGATCGCCGACGCCGTGGCGGCCATTGCGCGCGAGGTCGAGGCCGGACGTCTCAGCGCCCGCTCGGTGACCGAGAAGACCGTCCAGCGCTACCTCGACGAGCCGGACCTCCCGGACGTGGACCTCTTCCTCCGCAGCTCCGGCGAGCAGCGGCTGAGCAACTTCCTCCTGTGGCAGTCCGCCTACGCCGAGATGGTGTTCCTCGACACTCTCTGGCCGGACGTGGACCGCCGCACCCTGTGGGAGGCCGTGGAGATCTACGCCCGCCGCGACCGGCGCTACGGCGGCGCCGTCGACCGCGCACCCGTCGGCTAGGACTGCGGCGGCGTCGCTCCCGCCGGGGCCCGGAGCCCGTCGAGCCAGCGCCCGAGCCGAGCGTACGCTTCCGCCCGCACGGCACCGCTGGAGAGCAGGACATCGTGGAGGCCGCCCTCGACCAGCGCTTCGTCGAGATCGTCGCAGAGCCCCGCGGCGGCGCGCCGCATGGGCGCGATGGACAGCACTGCGTCCCGTTCCCGCATGTGCTCGCGCCAGACGAGCCCGGTGTCCGAGGTGGTTGAGGCGAGCAGGAGCACGGGCAGGCGGAGGCGCGGCCCCGTGCGCAGCATCCGCTGGCCCTCGAGCACGCCGTGGAGCCACCCGAGCCGCACCGGGAAGGCGTTGCGGGGGCGGAGGTCCTCCCGCAGCTCCCATTCGCCGCCCGCCTCCTTCGCCACAGCCCGCCAGAAGTAGCCCCGTGCCGGCAGCGGCAGCCGCCCGCGCGGCCACCTCATGGCGGCCGGGCGCAGCGCCGCCTCGAGGAGGCGGCCGGTGGCAGCGCCGCCATGCGCCACGAGCCACGGGCTGCTGAGCACGACGCCGGCGAGCCGCTGCTCGTGGCGCTGGGCGTAGAGCGCCGCGGCAAGCCCACCGGTCGAGTGCCCCATGAGCACGGGGGGCGCGCCGCTGTCCTGGCGCACCGCCTCGACTGCTGCGCCGACGCTCTCGAGGTAGTGTTCGGCCGACCCCACGAAGCCTGGCATCTCGCCCGCCGTGAGGCTCCGCCCGTGCTCGGGGAGGTCGAGGGCGTAGAAGCGATAGCCCCGGGCCGTGGCGAAGTGCATGAGCTCCTGGTTGAAGAAGTAGTCGCTCCAGCCGTGCACGTACAGGAGCGCGCCGGGCGGGTGGGTGCCGACGCCGTTCGCGTCGGGCGCGCTCCCGGCTGCCGGGCGGCGGGGGGCGAACCGGATCAGGGTGCCCGAGTCGCCGTGATGCCCCCGCCCGAGCGGCGCCGCCTCGACGCCGGGGCCGAGGAAGTCGTCAGTCCAGTCGAGCATCGTGTTCCTTCCGGCGGCTCCTCGATCCGAGGGTAGGCCGGTCCCGCCGTGGGAGACTAGATCCATGCGCTTCTACCCCCTCTTCTTCCGTGCTGCCTTCTCCTGGATGGACGCCGAGCGCGCGCACCGGATCGGCTTCGGCGCGATCCGTGCCGTGCACGCGTGCGGCCTGGGCCGCGTGCTCGAGCGGTTCACCGCGCCGGCGCCCTCGCTCGCCACGGAGGCCTTCGGCGTCTCCTTCCCGTCGCCGTTCGGCCTCGCGGCTGGCTTCGACAAGGAGGGCCGGGGGATCGCGGCCCTCGCAGAGCTGGGCTTCGGCCACATCGAGGTGGGGACGATCACCGGCCAGGCGCAGCCGGGAAACCCCAAGCCCCGCCTGTTCCGCCTCATCGAGGACCGCGCTGTCATCAACCGCATGGGGTTCAACAACGACGGCGCCGCTGCCGTCGCGCCCCGGATCGCGGCCGCGCGCGCCGCGCTCGAGGCCCGCTACGGCGCGCGGAGGCCGGTGATCGGGGTCAACATCGGCAAGACGAAGGCGGTCGAGCTCGAGCACGCGGTGGACGACTACCGCGCGAGCGCGCGCGAGCTCGCCCCCCTCGCGGACTATCTGGTGGTGAACGTCAGCTCGCCCAACACCCCGGGCCTGCGGCTCCTGCAGAGCGCCGAGTCCCTGCGCCCGCTGCTGGCGGCAGTGCGCGAGGAATCCGAGTGGGCCGCCGGTCGGCGCGTGCCCCTCCTGGTCAAGATCGCCCCAGACCTCTCCGATGAGGATGTCGACGACGTCGCGCGCCTCGCCCTGGACCTGGGCCTCGAGGGGATCATCGCCACCAACACGACCATCGGGCGTGAGAACCTGGCCAGCCCTGCCGAGACGGTCGAGGCCGCCGGGGCGGGCGGCCTCTCGGGGGCGCCGCTCAAGGCACGCTCGCTCGAGGTGCTCAGGCGCCTCAAGGCCGCGGTGGGGGACCGGCTCGCACTCGTCGCGGTCGGCGGGGTCGAGACCGCAGACGACGTCCGCGAGCGCCTCGACGCGGGGGCCACCCTCGTGCAGGGCTACACGGCGTTCCTCTACGAGGGCCCGTTCTGGGCCGCACAGGTCAACCGCGGCCTCGCCCGGCGCAGCGCCCCGGCGGTCCGCGCCTGAGGCACCCCACGCACGACGACGGCGCGGCACCCGGGTGGGTGCCGCGCCGTCGTGCGCTCAGCGTTGGGCGATGCCTAGGAGGGGTACTGCCCGCGCTTCACCTGCGGCTTGGGCAGCCGGAGCGGACGGAATTGGAGCGCCCGCATGCTCCCGTACCAGACCGTCCCGCGCTCGACCGCGCCGAACTTGGCGGTGAGCCGCTTCTTGAGCTGGCGCGACAGCCAGAACGTGTCCGCGAAGACGAGGAGGAACACGACCCAGAACGAGCTCAGGATGTAGATCTGCATCTGGCTGTCCTGGGGAATGATGAAGGACGCGACGACGAAGGCGAGCGCGGCGAACATGAGGTACTCGCCGAGGTTGAACCTTGCGTCGACCGTGTCGCGGGCGAAGCGCTTCTGCGGGCCGCGGTCGCGCCAGGGCATGTGGCGCTCGTCCCCGGTCTCGAGGGCGCGCCGCACGCGGACGCGCTCGTCCGCGGCGGCCTGCCGTTCGGCGGCTTTCGAGGCCTTCCTGTCAGTCGGGACGAGGGGGCGCCTGCGGGCCGCCTCCTGGTCTTTGCGACGGGGGGTCGGCGTGCCTTTGCCCGTCAGGGGCTGGGCGGGGTCCTCTTCGGGCTGCCCGGGGCTCTCGGCGGCGGGCTCGTTCTTGCGTCCAAACACCTCCCTAGAATACCGGCCGGGCGGAGCGTTGATGGGGGACGGCGCCCCTTGTACTGTCAAGCCATGCCTTCAGATGCGATCGAGCCGCCCCTGTCCGAAGACGAAGTCGCGGCGCTGCGCGACGCCGTCGCCCGTCGTTTCGGCGAAACCGTCGCCGAGCTGTCCGCGCTTGTCGCGGTTCCCGGCATCGCATGGCCGGCTTTCCCTTCGGCAGAGCTGGAACGCAGCGCCCAGGAGGTGCTCCGCCTCGTGCGCGCGGCCGGGTTCGAGGACGCCGAGATCCTCCGTGCGCCCTTGGCGGACGGAACGCTGGGCGGTCCGGCCGTGGTGGCCAGCCGCCCAGCGCACCCAGGCCAGCCGACCGTCCTGCTCTACGCCCACCACGATGTCCAGCCCCCGGGTGACCTCGAACTGTGGGACTCCGAGCCGTTCATTGCCACCGAGCGCGGCGACAGGCTCTACGGACGGGGCGCCGCGGACGACAAGGCCGGCCTGCTCGTGCACCTCGGCGCATGCCGGGCGGTCCAGGAGGTCCTCGGCGAGCGCAGCGGTGTCGGGGTCACGCTCTTCATCGAGGGGGAGGAGGAGGCCGGCTCGCCGAGCTTCCGGTCGTTCCTGGACACCTACCGCGACCGGCTTGCCGCTGATGTCATCGTCGTCGCGGACTCGAGCAACTGGTCCGTCGGGCAGCCGGCACTCACCACGAGCCTCCGAGGACTCGTCGACGGCACCTTCGAGGTCTCGGTCCTCGAGCACGCGGTGCACTCGGGTGTGTTCGGCGGCCCCGTCCTCGACGCGCCCACGCTCCTGGCCAGGCTCATCGCGACCCTCCACGACGAGGAGGGGAACGTCGCGGTGGCGGGCCTCGCCGCCGGGGACGATCCGGATGTCGACTATCCCGAGGACCAGTACCGCCGCGATGCCGGCGTGCTGGACGGCGTCCGTCTCGCCGGCAGTGGGAGCGTCGCGGCGCGCCTGTGGGCCCGACCCGCACTGTCCATCATCGGAATCGACGTCCCGAGCGTCGCCGTCGCCTCCAACACGATCCAGCCGCGTGCCCGGGCGAAGTTCAGCCTCCGCCTCGCGCCCGGCCAGGACCCCGCGGCGGCGATGGACGCCCTGCGGCGGCACGTCGAGCACCACGCGCCTTTTGGAGCGCGCGTGACATTCACTCCGGGCGAGCAGGGGAGCGCCTACCTCGCCGACACGGACTCGGCAGCGGCGCGCACCGTGCTGTGGGCGCTTGCCGCGGCGTGGGGGGTGCCCGCGGTCCGCACCGGCATGGGCGGATCCATCCCCTTCATCGCCGACCTGAAGGAGGTCTTCCCGGAGGCGGATGTCCTCATCACCGGCGTCGAGGATCCGGATTCCCGCGCGCACAGCGCCAACGAGTCCCTCCATCTGGGCGATTTCGAGAAGTGCATCGCCGCTGAGGCGCTGCTCCTGGCAGGGCTCGGACGCGCCGTGTGATCTGCGCCCAGAGGGTTGGCGATCGGCGAGAGGGGAGTCGTAGCATGGATGGAAGGCCCCGTGACGCCGGCGGCCCCGCCGCCACCGTGGCACCGAGAGAAGGTAGGGAATGAGCACTGCAACCAACGAGACCTCCGAGGCCCTCGCCTCGCACGAGGTGACCCTGACCGAGGTGGCCGCAGGCAAGGTCCGCAGCCTCCTGGAGCAGGAAGGCCGCACCGACCTCCGACTGCGCGTCTCCGTCCAGCCCGGCGGGTGCTCGGGCCTCATCTACCAGCTCTACTTCGACGAGCGCCTCCTCGACGGCGATGCCGTCCGAGACTTCGACGGCGTCGAGGTCGTCGTGGACAAGATGAGCGTGCCGTACCTCGCGGGCGCCACCATCGACTTCGAGGACACGATCTCGAAGCAGGGCTTCACCATCGACAACCCCAATGCGCAGGGCTCGTGCGCATGCGGTGATTCCTTCCACTGACGCCGCACTCCGCACGATGCATTCGGCCGTGCGCACCGGGACCTCAGGGCCTCCGGGGCGCACGGCCGACGCGTGTCCCGGACATGTGGGATATTCGCCGGGGATGGTTGTAAGCTCTACACCGAGTAGTAAAACTATGTCACCCGGTCTCGCGCGCGCTGGCTCGCCTGCCGCGCCGTCACCGGAGAGAAGCACCAAGAGGAAGGGCCGTCTGTGAGGTCGCAGAACCGAACCAGCAGCCAGCGCACTCGCATCATCACGGTCTCGGCGGTCGCCGTGACCGGTGCGCTCGCACTGTCTGGATGTTCATCCGAGGTCCAGCGTGGCTGGCTACCCACTGAGCGGGATACCACGAGCAACACGGGGATCCTGACCGACCTCTGGGTGAACTCGTGGATCGCGGCCATGGTGATCGGCCTCATCACGTGGGGCCTCATGCTCTGGTGCGTCGTCGCCTACCGCCGCCGCAAGGGCGCGACCGGCTTCCCCCGCCAGATCAGCTACAACCTGCCGCTCGAGATCTTCTACACGGCGATCCCGCTGTTCCTCATCGTGACGTTCTTCTACTTCACCGACCGTGACCAGCGCGCAGTCGACACCCCGCAGCAGAACCCCGACGTGACCGTCAATGTGGTCGGCAAGCAGTGGTCCTGGGACTTCAACTACAAGCAGGGCGGCGTCATCAAGGAGGACGTCCACGAGGGCGGCGTCCAGGCCCACCTCACCGGCCAGCCGTACAACCTCGACAGCCTGCCGACGCTGTACCTGCCGGTCAACAAGTCGGTCACCGTCGAGCTCACCTCGCGCGATGTCATCCATTCCTTCTGGGTGCCCGCGTTCCTGCAGAAGCGCGACATGATCCCCGGCAAGCCCAACACCATGTACTTCACCCCGCAGAAGGAGGGCACCTACGACGGCAAGTGTGCCGAGCTCTGCGGTGAGTATCATTCGGAGATGCTGTTCCGCGTGAAGGTCGTCTCCGAGGCGGAGTTCCAGTCACACCTGGCCGGCCTCGACAAGGGCCTGCTGGATGAGAAGTACGACCGCAACCCGAACCTGAACGAGAAGTAAGGGACCATGGCTACCTATACACAGTCGCCTTCAGCCGGCGCCCTGAGCGCGCCGGTGGTGCCGAAGTCCAAGGGACGCATCGTCGTCAACTGGATCACCTCCACGGACCACAAGACCATCGGGTACATGTACCTGATCGCCTCGTTCGTGTTCTTCTGCCTCGGTGGCGTCATGGCCCTGCTCATCCGCGCTGAGCTCTTCGAGCCGGGTATGCAGATCCTCCAGACCAAGGAGCAGTACAACCAGCTGTTCACCATGCACGGCACGGTGATGCTGCTGATGTTCGCCACTCCGCTCTTCGCCGGCTTCGCGAATGTCATCATGCCGCTCCAGATCGGTGCCCCCGACGTGGCGTTCCCGCGTCTGAACGCCCTGGCCTTCTGGTTCTTCCTCTTCGGCTCCACCATCGCGGTCGCCGGCTTCATCACCCCTCAGGGCGCCGCCTCGTTCGGCTGGTTCGCCTACGCGCCGCTGTCGAACACGACGTTCACCCCGGGCGTCGGAGGCGACCTGTGGGTCTTCGGCCTCGCGCTTTCGGGCTTCGGCACGATCATGGGCGCGGTCAACTTCATCACCACGATCATCTGCATGCGCGCTCCGGGCATGACCATGTGGCGCATGCCGATCTTCACCTGGAACACGCTCATCACCGGCATCCTGGTCCTCATGGCGTTCCCGCCGCTCGCGGCGGCCCTGTTCGGCCTCGGCGCCGACCGCCGGTTCGGCGCGCACATCTTCGATCCTGAGAACGGCGGTGCCGTCCTCTGGCAGCACCTGTTCTGGTTCTTCGGCCACCCGGAGGTGTACATCATCGCCCTGCCGTTCTTCGGCATCGTCTCCGAGATCTTCCCGGTCTTCAGCCGCAAGCCGATCTTCGGCTACAAGGGCCTCGTGTTCGCCACCATTGCGATTGCCGCCCTCTCGGTCACGGTGTGGGCGCACCACATGTACGTCACGGGCGCCGTCCTGCTGCCGTTCTTCTCATTCATGACGATGCTGATCGCCGTTCCGACCGGCGTGAAGTTCTTCAACTGGATCGGCACCATGTGGCGCGGTTCGATCACGTTCGAGACCCCGATGCTGTGGAGCCTCGGCTTCCTCATCACCTTCCTCTTCGGTGGCCTGACCGGCATCATCCTGGCCTCCCCGCCGCTGGACTTCCACGTCTCCGACACCTACTTCGTGGTGGCCCACTTCCACTACGTCGTGTTCGGCACGGTGGTGTTCGCGATGTTCGCAGGGTTCTACTTCTGGTGGCCCAAGTGGACGGGCAAGATGCTCAACGAGCGGCTCGGCAAGATCCACTTTTGGCTCCTGCTCATCGGGTTCCACGGCACGTTCCTCATCCAGCACTGGCTCGGCGTCATGGGCATGCCCCGTCGCTACGCCGACTACCTGATCGAGGACAACTTCACGGCGATGAACCAGTTCTCGACGATCGCCTCGTTCGTCCTGGGCGCCTCGCTGATCCCGTTCTTCTGGAACGTGTACATCACGGCGCGCAGCGGCAAGAAGGTCACCGTGGATGATCCGTGGGGCTTCGGCGCCTCGCTCGAGTGGGCCACCTCGTGCCCGCCGCCGCGCCACAACTTCACGTCCCTGCCGCGCATCCGCTCGGAGCGCCCCGCGCTGGACCTGCACCACCCGGAGCTCTCGATGGCCGGTGCGATCCAGCACGCGGGAACTGCCGCGGCAGCTGTGACCTCCGCCGACCGGAAGGACCGCACCAAGTGAAAATTGAATCCTGGCTCTTCGGCACGGGTGTGTTCTTCTTCGTCCCGGTGGCCCTCATCTACGGGTGGCTGGTCAACTGGACCGAATGGGTCGGCATCCTCGGCATGCTCCTCCTCGGCGGTCTCGCCGGGATGATCGGCAGCTACCTCGGAGTGACCGCGAAGCGCGTCGGCATGCGTCCCGAGGACCGCGAGGACGCCGAGATCCACGAGGGTGCCGGCGAGCAGGGGCACTTCAGCCCCTGGAGCTGGTGGCCGCTGGTCCTCGGTGCCGCGTGCGCGATCGCGTTCCTCGGCGTGGCTGTCGGCTGGTGGATCCTCTTCATCGGCGCCGGGCTCGGTCTCGTGGCGCTGGTCGGCTGGGTCTTCGAGTACAGCCGCGGCGACCACGCCCACTGAGCACCGCTCACCAACACCGCTCTGACGAGGCCTGGGGCCGGCATCCTTCGGGAGGCCGGCCCCAGGCCTTGTCTGCGTGCGCGCACTGTGCGGGCGACCTCACCACCGGCGGCGTTCCCGCCGATTCCGGGCCCTGTGGCACGATGGAGACGGAACCAGAAATGAGGAGTCCTGTGGACAACGCAGAGGCCATTGAGGGCCAGCTGGACCGCGCCTCCAAGACGGCGATGTATGTCCAGCTCCGTGAGATCCTCCGATCGCACATCAGCACCCGGTTGGCTCCGGGTGCCGCCCTGCCCTCGGAACGAGACCTCTCCCTGCGCTTCGGCGTGGCGCGCATGACGGTGCGGCAGGCCATCGACGCCCTCGTGGCCGAGGGAGTGCTCGACAGGATCGTCGGCCTCGGCACGTTCGTCAGCCGCCCGAAGCTCGACCTGCAGATGAAGCTGACCTCGTACAGCGAGGAGATGCAGCGCCGCGGGATGGTGCCCGACGCGCGGGTCCTGAGCTTCGAGCAGATCGGTGCGTCCGCGTACCTGGCCCGTGAGCTGCAGGTCGACGAGGGCACACCGGTCGTGCGGTTCCGTCGCCTCCTGCTTGCGGACAAGGAGCCCATGAGCGTCGACGAGAACTACATCGTCGCCAGCCGTGTCCCCGGCTTCGTCGACGGTCCGCCGCCCACGTCCCTGTACCAGGTGCTGAGCGAGCAGTACGGACTCGTCATGGAGTGGGGCGAGGACACCATCGAGGCGACGGCTGCCTCGCCGTCGACGGCCCGCTTGCTGAACGTCGACATGGGAGCGCCGCTGCTGAAGATCCAGCGGCATGCCTACGTCTCGAAGTCCGTCGTGGACTACTCGGTCTCCTACTACCGAGCCGACCGCTACAAGCTCTGGGTGCCCCTCCAACGGCCTGGGGCGCGCTCGCCCCGCAGCTACTCCTCCAAGAGGTTCACGGGCCTCTGACGCCCCTTCTGTGGCCTGTCAGGGCTTCTCACCACGCGCCCGCACACTACCCCAGCAGACAAGTCAGAGGGCCCCGCAGCTGCTGCTGCGGGGCCCTCTGACTGTGACGGTGTTTCTGTCGCCTAGCGGCGACCGAGGCTCTTCGCCTCTTCGGCGGGCTCGATGGCCTCGTGGTGCCCATGCGCATGGGCGGCCTCGAGCTCGGCCGGAGTGGCCGGCGCGACGCGGTCCTCGAAGAACCACCGCGAGAGTTTGGCGCGGCGGCGCTCCTTCCGATCGACGACGCCCTTGGCGTTCGGCTGGGCGGGGAGCACCTCGGGCGACTCGAAGCCCACCAGCCGGTAGCGCTTGTACTCGTCCAGCGGCGCGTGGACCTCGATGAACTCGCCGTGCGGGAGGCGTACGATGCGTCCGGTCTCCCGGCCGTGCAGCGCGATCTCGCGGTCCTTGCGCTGGAGCGCCAGGGCCACACGCTTCGTCACCACGAAGGCGATGATCGGGCCGAGGAAGAACAGCGTGCGCAGCCAGTACGTCACGTCATTGAGCGAGACATGGAAATGCGTCGCGATCAGGTCCGAGCTGGCCGCGGCCCACATGACGCAGTAGAACGTGAATCCGGCCATGCCGATCGCGGTACGCGTGGGGGCGTTGCGGGGGCGGTCGAGAACGTGGTGCTCGCGCTCGTCCTTCGTGATCCACCGCTCGATCCACGGGTACGTGAACAGGACAGTGAAGACGATGCCCGCGGGCACCAGGGCCGGGAGGAGGACGTTGAGCGTCAGCGTCTGCCCGAAGATCACGAACTCGAAGTGCTGGCGGTAGCCGTCGAGCGAGCCGAGCACGCCCGGCATCAGGCGAAGCGCGCCGTCGACCCATCCGATGTACCAGTCGGGCTGCGTGCCTGCGGACACCGGGGAGGGGTCGTACGGGCCGTAGTTCCAGATCGGGTTGATGGTGAAGAAGGCAGCCATTGCGGCGATCACGCCGAACACGATGAAGAAGAAGCCGCCGGCCTTCGCCGCGTAGACCGGGCCCAGCGGGTAGCCGACGACGTTGCCGTCATTGCGACCCGGGCCAGGGTACTGCGTGTGCTTGTGGACGACCACGAAGAGCAGGTGCAGCGCGACGAACAGCAGGATCATTGCCGGCACCAGCAGGATGTGGAGCACGTAGAGGCGGCCGATGATCGCGGTTCCCGGGAACTCTCCGCCGAACAGGAAGAACGAGATCCAGGTGCCGATGATCGGGATCGACTTGATCACGCCGTCGATGATGCGCAGGCCGTTGCCCGAAAGCAGGTCATCCGGCAGGGAGTAGCCGGTGAAACCGGCCGCCATGCCCAGGATGAGGAGCACGCCGCCGATGACCCAGTTCATCTCGCGCGGCTTGCGGAATGCGCCCGTGAAGAACACGCGCAGCATGTGCACGGCCATAGCAGCCACGAAGAGCAGAGCGGCCCAGTGGTGCACCTGGCGCATGAACAGCCCGCCGCGCACCTCGAACGAGATATGCAGCGAGGACTGATACGCGACGGACATCTCCATGCCGCGCAGCGGCACGTACGCGCCGTCGTAGTGCGTCTCCGCCATCGACGGGTCGAAGAAGAAGGTCAGGAAGGTTCCCGACATCAGCAGGATGACGAAGCTGTAGAGGGCAACCTCGCCGAACATGAACGACCAGTGGTCGGGGAAGACCTTCCGGCCGAATTCGCGGACCGCGGCCGAAGCACCGGTCCGCTGGTCGACGAAGTCGGCGATGCGGCCGACCTTCGTCGGCGGCTGGTAGGTGGAGGCGGTAGCGCCGCTCACGAGTACTCACGCTCCCAGTAGCTAGGTCCAACAGGTTCGTGGAAGTCCGACGACGCCACGAGATAGCCATCGGCGTCCACCTCGATCGGCAGCTGCGGCAGCGGACGGCTGGCCGGGCCGAAGATCACCTGGCACTCGTGCGTGAGGTCGAAGGTCGACTGGTGGCACGGGCACAGGAGGTGGTGCGTCTGCTGCTCGTAGAGAGCCACGGGGCAGCCGACGTGCGTGCAGATCTTCGAGTAGGCGACGATGCCGTTGTAGCTCCAGTTCTCGCGGCCGGCGGAGATGTGCAGGTCAGCCGGGTTGAGACGCATGAGCAGGACGACGGCCTTGGCCTTCTCGTTGAGCTTGCCCTCGGCAAGGTCATTCAGGCCCTCGGGGATGACGTGGAAGGCGGAGCCGATCGTGACGTCGGAGGCCTTGATCGGCGTTCCGTCGGGATCACGCGTGAGGCGGACCTTCTTGCCGTCCTTGGGGGCCCACATGGTGTGGCGCAGCTTGTCGTTGGCGTTGGGGCCGAGGTCACCGAACACCGCGAGGGCGGGGAGCGGGGCCAGAGCCACAGCACCGATCAGGGTGTTGCGGATGAGGGGGCGGCGCTTGATGCCGGTCTCCTCGATGATGTCATCGACGATCTTGACGGCCGCGACGCGGTCGTCTTCCTCGCGGACGGGGTGACGGGCCTCGGAGACCTCGTGGTCCGGCATGAGCGCCTTGGCCCAGTGCACGATGCCCGTCCCGATGCCCAGCATCGCGAAGGCCGTCCCGATGCCCAGCAGGATGTTCTGCGTGCGGACGGTCGCGATGTCGGAGTTGTGCCCAAGATCGATGGCGAAGTACGCCACGAGGAACACGATCGTGCCGATCACCGAGATGATGAACAGCGCCGTGACCTGGCGCTCAGCGCGCTTCGCAGCCTTGGGGTCGGTGTCAGCCAGACGGAGGCGGTGCGGCGGGAGACCCGGGTCCGCGAACTTCTGCTCCGTCTGACCAGCCGTAGCTACGGCGCCCCCGTGCTGGGGAGAGCCGTCACTATGGTTGCCCATATTTCCCCTCATCCTTCCTGGCCCCCGATGTGTCGCGGGGACGGTGTTCAAATCTTCGCCGCCACGGGGGCGGCCCATATTGCGGTGCGCGCTGTCGCGTCAGGAGGTGCGCGACGTCAGCCAGATCGTGAAGGCGATGATGACGCCGAGGCCGGCGACCCACACGAACAGGCCCTCAGAGACCGGGCCGAGGGACCCGAGGTCGGCGCCGCCGGGGGAGCCCTGGGTCTCGATGGTCTTGAGGAAGGTGATGATGTCGCGCTTGCCTTCCGGCGAGATGTTCGCGTCAGAGAAGACCGGCATGTTCTGCGGGCCCGTGGCCATCGCCTCGTAGATGTGCTTCTCCGACACACCCGCGAGCGACGGGGCGAACTTGCCGCGCGTCAGAGCGCCGCCTGCTGCCGCGGCGTTGTGGCACATGGCGCAGTTGACGCGGAAGAGCTCGCCGCCGTGCGTGGCGTCGCCGCCCTTGTCGAGCATGGATTCGTCCGGGAGGGCCGGACCGGCGCCGAGCGAGGCTACGTAGGCCGAGAGCTGCTTGGTCTGCTCCTCGGTGAACTGCACGGGCTTCTTGTAGGCCTGCGGGCCCTGCATCTGCATGGGCATGCGGCCGGTGCCGACCTGGAAGTCGACGGCAGCGGCGCCGACGCCCACGAGGGACGGCCCGGAGGCCGTGCCGGAGGCGCCCATGCCGTGGCATGTGGCGCAGTTTGCCACGAAGAGCTTCTCGCCCTCGCTGACGTCCGACGCCGAGTACGTGGTTTCCGCCTTCGCCGAATTGGCCGCGTTGGCCACGTAGTAGAGACCGCCTGTCAGCAGCAGTCCCATGACCAGCAGCGCTAGGACTGCCAGCGGGTGACGCCGCTTCTGCGAGAGTGCCTTCACGAAATCGTTCCTATCCGTTTCCTGCCGCCGCCATGGGGGCGCGGGTGCGAGATGTGCTGCTGTGCTCCGGGTGCTACTTGAGGACGTAGATGACCAGGAAGAGGCCGATCCACACCACGTCCACGAAGTGCCAGTAGTACGACGTGACGATGGCCGAGGTCGCCTCGTAGTGCCCGAAGCGCTTGGCTGCGAACGCACGTCCGATGATGAAGAGGAAGGCGACGAGGCCGCCGATCACGTGGAGGCCGTGGAAGCCGGTGGTGATGTAGAACGCGGAGCCGTAGGCGTTCGAGGAGAGCGAGACGTGCTCGGAGACGAGCATCGTGTACTCGGTGGCCTGGCCGGCAACGAAGAACGCGCCCATGAGGAACGTCAGCAGGAACCACTCGGTCATGCCCCAGCGTCCGAACGCGAAGACGCCGCCGCTGCGGCGGGGCTGGAGCCGCTCGGCGGCGAAGACGCCCATCTGGCAGGTGAACGAGCTCGCCACGAGGACGATGGTGTTCACCAGCGCGAAGGGGAAGTTGAGCTTGGCCGTCTCCTCCGCCCACAGCTCGCCGGAGGCGGCGCGCAGGGAGAAGTACATGGCAAAGAGGCCGGCGAAGAACATCAGCTCGCTGGACAGCCACACCACGGTCCCGACCGAGACCATGTTGGGGCGATTCAGCGTGGGATGTGCCGGGGTTGTCGGGGCATGAGTCGCTGTCGTCACAAGGACATTATGTCTACAAACCTCAGGTTCGCCCAACGCGAACCGCCCCTTCCGGGAACTTTTTCTACAAACCCTCGAAATCATGCGGATCCGCGGGGATCCGCGGCGGAAGCCCTGTGGCCGGGGTCATGCTTTGCACCCTCGCTGGCGTGGGTCGATACCATCAGGGGCGTGACTACCGACGCTGCCGGCACCCCGGGTGCCACTTCGACCCCGCCCACGTGGCGTTCGCTCATCGGATCCCTCGTGGCACGCCATGACCTGACCCAGGCCGAGACGGCGTGGGCGATGGACACGATCATGGGCGGCAATGCGTCGGACGTGCAGATCGCCGGGTTCCTCGTCGGGCTCAGGTCCAAGGGGGAGACGGTCGAGGAGCTCGCCGGGCTCGTCGAGGCCATGGTCGAGCGCGCCACTCCGATCGAGATCGGCGGCGAGAAGCTCGACATCGTGGGCACGGGCGGCGATCAGCAGAACACCGTGAACATCTCGAGCACGGCAGCCCTGGTGATCGCCGGCGCAGGTGCCAAGGTGGTCAAGCACGGGAACCGGGCGGCGTCGTCGAAGTCGGGCTCCGCCGACGTCCTCGAGGCTCTCGGCGTCCGCTTGGACATGGGGGTCGCCCGGGTGGCCGAGTGCGCCGACGAGTGCGGCATCACCTTCTGCTTCGCGCAGGTCTTCCACCCGTCGTTCCGGTACACGGCGACGCCGCGGAAGGAGCTCGCCATCCCCACGGCGTTCAACATCCTGGGCCCCCTGACCAACCCGGCGCACGTCCAGGCGTCCGCGGTGGGGGCAGCGGATCCGCGCACGGCCCCGCTCATTGCCGGCGTGCTCGCCGCGCGCGGGAGCCGCGGGCTCGTGTTCAGGGGCGACGACGGCCTCGATGAGCTCACCATCACCACGACGTCCCGCGTATGGGAGGTCCGCGGCGGAGAGGTGTCCGAGTCGGTCCTCGACCCGGCAGACCTCGGCATTGCCCGCGCAGCCCTCGACGACCTCCGCGGGGGGGATGCTGCGCACAACGCCGCCGTCGTGCGCAGCGTCCTGGCCGGCGAGCGCGGTCCCGTGCGGGACGCCGTCGTGCTCAACGCGGCCGCGGGTCTCGTGTCCTACGACACGAGCGCGGACGGTCCGCTCCTCGAACGGCTCGCGGCGGCGAAGGAGCGCGCCGAGGAGTCGATCGATTCGGGTGCCGCCGCCACGACCCTCCAGAAATGGGTGGACTTCACCCGGGCATGAGCCGGTGGCGCGCAGCAGAGGGCCGGGCCGCGGCGATGCGGCCCGGCCCTCGGCCGTCGTCAGGAGAGCCCGAGTGAGAAGGCCGCCTCGAGGTCATGCCGGGAGTAGGCGCGGAATGCGATGTGCGTGGTCGTCTCGCGGACGCCGTCGACCTTCGAAAGCCTGTCTGCAACGACATCAGCAAGCTGCTCGTGCTCCCGGACCCGGGCGATGGCAATGAGGTCCCACTCTCCCGTGACCGAGTACACCTCGCTGATGCCCGGGATCGCGGAGATCTTCTCGGCCACCTCCGGAATCTGCGCTGTGTCCGTCTGGATGAAGACGAATGCCGTGATCATGGTCCTCCGTTCGTGTAGGCGGTGTTCTCCCGGCCAGCCTATCCGCCAGAGACACCGCCGCCACGGCGGGACCGCCGGAGGGCCGCCCCGATGCCCCAGACGACGGCCCTCCAGCCGACGATGAACGCTCCCAGCGTGGCGAACGCCACGAGGAGGAAGGCCGGAGCTGTCCCGCCACCGGTGGCGGCGCGCAGGAGCATGCCGAGGATATACGCACCGAGCCATGCCGCGACGCCCGCCGGCCATACGGGGAGGGGGCGGCGCCAGATCCGGAGGGCGCCCCACGCCACCGCGAGCCCGACGACGAAGGGCCACGCCGTAGCGAGCACACCGACGACCGGGTTCTCGATGCTGTGGAAGCCCCGGCCGACTGCGGCGAACCCGAGGACGACGGCGAGATCCGCGGCTGCGGCAAGGACGGCTGTGCGCGTGGAGGTGCTCGCAGGGCGGCCGAAACCGGCCTCGTCGTGGCGGCTCTGGGCGGGGGAGGACTGCATTCCCCCAGCCTACGCGCGCGCGGCGGCCACTCGGCGTCGTGCGCCTGTCCAGAACCTTTCGGTTTGCCGTGAGGAGGGGAAGAATCCCAGGGGAGAGGAGAGTGCCATGCCAGCGATGACCACGTGCCTCTGGTTCGACGACCAGGCCAAGGAGGCGGCGGACTACTACTCGCGGATCTTCCCCAACTCCAGGATCACTGATGTCGAGTACTACGGAGAGGCTGGACCGAGGCCTGCCGGGAGTGTCCTGACGGTGTCGTTCGAGCTCGACGGGCGACCCTTCATCGCCCTCAACGGGGGACCCGAATTCACCTTCGACGAAGCTGTCTCCATCCAGGTCCACTGCAGGGACCAGGAGGAGGTGGACTACTACTGGAACGCCCTGACGGCCGACGGCGGCCACGAGAGCCAGTGCGGGTGGCTCAAGGACCGCTTCGGCTTCTCATGGCAGATCGTTCCGAACCGGCTCACCGAGCTGCTCAAGGACCCTGACCCGGGACGGGCCCGCCGGGCCATGACCGCGATGCTGCAGATGCGCAGGATCGTCATCGCCGACCTCGAGTCGGCCGCGGACGCGGAATGAGGATGGGATGGCCCAGTACATGATCGGCATGTACCAGCCCGACGGCGTGGTGCCCCCACCGGAGTTCCTTGCTCCGGTCATGGCGCGGCTCGGGGAACTCACGGAGGAGCTCAGGGCCGCTGGCGCCTTCGTGTTCGGCCGCGGGCTCACCGACGCGTCCACGGCCACCGTCGTCACGGCGGGGCCCGGGGGAGAAGTGCACGTCACCAGCGGTCCCTACAGCGAGGGCCCCGAACACCTCGGCGGCTTCGACATCATCGAGGCGCCGGACCTCGACACCGCCCTCGGCTGGGCGCGGCGGCTCGCCGAGATCACGGGCCTGCCCATCGAGGTGCGCGCCTTCGCGGGCTCGTCCGGCTGAGCGCGCACCGGGCGTGCCGTGCAGTGCGCACGTCGCGGAGGGTCTCAGCCCTCGAGTGCAGAGACGAAGGCGGCCCGCAGGAGCGCTGTCGCCGACGCCGGGTCAGAGGCGGCCTGCACGGAGGCCACCACGAGTCCCGGCCGCGCCACGCGCCACCAGTCACCGCATACCAGGACGAACTCCGCGCCCCCACGCATCCGCTCCAGGCCGACGCCCAGGTCGCGGGCGACTCCGGCCGCCACTGCTTGGACGATATCCCAGCGGATGGGACCGGTGGGATCGGCGGAGGCGGCTCCGCGCCGCGCCGCGTTCGACCACAGCACCGCCTCGTCCCAGACGGCGGCGACGAACGGAGCGCGCCTAAGGGACTCGAGCGCGACGAAGGGGGAGTCGGGGCGATCGACCAGCGCATGCCACACGCCCAGCCAGGCGGCAGCGGCGCCGGAGCGGTCCACGGGTGCGAGGCGATCCGAGCGGTCTGGGACGTCCGCGGCGAGCGCCGGCGGTGCGACGTCGTCCGCTGACGTGTCCAGGCCGAGGGCGTCGCGGACGTACAGGGCAGCGTGGGTCGGGAAGCCGAGGGAGCCCCGGAACTCCCATGATTCCTGGCCCGCCCTCATGGTGCCGCGACTTCCGCGGGGATGCGCGCGGGTTCTGCGCGTCTGGCCGCGGCCAGGAGGCCGATATAGGCGAGGTCGACGACGGAACACAGCAGCCCGACGCCGAGCACGAAGCCCGAGGGGGAGAGGAGGCCCCACTGGAGGGTAGGCGCGAGCGTGCCGAGCCACTTGGCCACTGCGATGACGAGGGACTGGCCCCGGGGCCCTCCGCGCGAGAGGAACATCGCGATGAAGAGACCGGACATGAGCAGGTTCTGCAGGAACGCCGAGTAGACGGGGGCGAGGCGGTCGCCGAACTCGGCCCGGAAGAGCAGCTGCACGGCCACCGACGCACCCAGCAGGACCATCGAGCCGGCCCAGAAGGCCGCGCGGCCGAGCAGTGGGGCGAACTCGGCGTACCCGAATCGGAGGAAGGTGACGAGGATCAGGGCGTCGGCCAGGCCCCAGACCACGTTCACGACAGTCTGGACGCCGCCGCCTTCCGAGAGTCCTACCAGCGCGTAGAGCCATTCCCAGGCGATGTTCAGGGTGAGGGCTGCCACCGGCATCGCGTAGGTGCGCTGGGCGAAGCCGATCCTGATCGCCTCTGCGTAGACCGCCGTCCATGCGATGCCGCTCACGAGCGTGAGGCCCAGACTCACAGTGCTGGTGTCCATGGTCAGAGGGTGGGCCCAGGCGGCTCCGAGCACAAGCCGCGCGCAGGGCAGCGCGCGACGGCGGTGCAAGGCCCGGCGCCGCCTATGCGGGGGGACGGTGCCCCGAGTGGGAGATCATGTGAGTTCTCACATCGCGCGCGGAGGGCCCAAGTTGACATAACTGACCTGCGCGCCGCTCGGCCGCTGCATCCCAGAGGGCCAAAAAGGGGTAGAGGTACCTCTCGCCGTTTTCGGCGTTGCGCCGAAGCTGGCGGGCGAGGGCCAGGTGCGCAGAGCAGCGGTGGCGTGCCGGCGCGATCAGCGCGCAGGAAGGGCACCGTGCCGGAGGAGGGGCGCCGTCCGCGTTACTTGACATAATGTGGATTATCGGCCCTTTGAGTAGGACGAGTTGAAACAGGTGCGAGGACTCGTCCCACCGTGCCATGGGGCGTTGTCGCAGGTCAGACGGTGGTTCGTCCTTGTGCCGCAGCTGGCCGGGTCGGTGCCGGCCTGCTGTGTCGGCGCAGGTCAGCAATGGTTTCTCGCATTAGATGAGAGATTTTCGCGTACAGTTCAGGCTGTGGAGCTGCTGCCGGGACGGATTCCAGACTTCCTGACGGACCAGGACGTCGGGCTGCTGCGTGCCGAGGACCGGGTGTTCGAGGCGATGCTGGACCGGTGGCGTGCGCAGATGCTCGCGCGCGGGCTGACGACGGCGTTCATCAGGTCCTCGTGCCGGACCGTGGAGCGCTTCAGGGACCATGCCAATGAGTACCCGTGGCGCTGGTCGGCCCATCACGTGGACGATTTCCTGTCCGACCAGCGCGGTGGCGCGGGGCCGCTGAGCCTGTCGACGCTGCGCTCCTACGCGGGTGCGATCCGGGCGTTCTGCGCGTACCTGACCGACTCCCGCTACGGCTGGGCAGCCCTGTGCGAGCGGGTCTTCGCGGACGTGCCGACACAGGTCGTCTTCGAGTGGAACTCACCCAGGCACACCACCGACGACGCCGTGCCGCCGCGCCGGCGGGCGTTCACGAAGACGGAGCTCCAGGCGTTCTTCGATGCCGCCGACGACGTCGTGGACACCGAGTTCGCCAAGGGCTCCAAGCGCTGGCTGCCGGCGATGCGGGACTCGGTCGCGTTCAAGGTCGCCTACGCCTACGGGCTGCGCCGCCGCGAGCTGGCGATGCTCGAGGACGTCGACTTCGGCCCGAATCCCCATGTCCCTGCGTTCGGGGCCTTCGGCTCGCTCCAGGTCCGCTGGGCCAAGGGAACCAAGGGCTCCGGGCCGCGGCGCCGCACCGTGCTGACCGTCCCGGAGTTCGAGTGGGTCGTCGACCTGCTCCGGTTCTGGCTCTCCCCCGCGGGCCGAGGCAGGTTTGCCACCGCAGACCGCTCCCAGAGCCTGTGGCCGTCGGAGCGCTCGGCCTCTGCAGCGGTACGGAACTTCGACCGGTCCTTCCAGTCCGTCCGGAAGCTGGCCGGCCTGCCCGAGGAGCTGTCCCTGCACGCGCTGCGCCACTCGTACGTCACGCACCTGATCGAGGCCGGATACGACCCGCTGTTCGTCCAGCAGCAGGTCGGCCACAGCTACTCCTCGACCACTGCGCTCTACACTTCCGTCTCGTCCGACTTCAAGCACAGGACCATCCAGCGCATGATCGCGGCCAGGATCGGCAGCCCGGAGAACGAAGGCAGGAACTGAGCATGAGCGAACAGCGCCGCATCGGCTACCACTGGAACCTCCGAAAGCTCATGGCCCAGCGGAACCTCTGGAAGACCACCGAGCTCCTCCCCCTGCTCAGGGCCCGGGGGATCAACCTCTCCAACGCCCAGGTCCACCGGCTCGTCACCGGAACCCCCGAGCGGATCCCCGCGCACACCTTCGCCGCCCTCTGCGACATCCTCGAGTGCACCCCCAACGACCTGTTCGAGCCCTACGTCCAGATGCGCGCGGCCGCCACGGCGAACGCCCCGCGCAGGCCCGAGGACATCGGGGTCAAGCCCGGCGATCCCATCGCCCGCAGGATCCGCCTGATCCCACCCGAGGACGATGCCTAGGCCCCGCAAGGCCGAGGACCCGACCCGCTGGCCCGTCCCCTGCTCCCGCTGCGGCCAGCACCACCAGACCGTCGCGAACTGGCCCGACGGAGGGGTCTGCGGCTACTGCTACCAGCAGGCCAAGCGCACCCGGGGAACCTGTGACTGCGGCCACGAAGGCATCCTGCCCGGACTGGTCGACGGCGCACCCGCCTGCCGGCCCTGCTCCGGGGTCCGCCTCAACGTCGACTGCACCTCCTGCGGGGCCGAGGACGAGCTCCACAGCGGCGGCCGCTGCTGGAGCTGCACCCTTGCCGACACGGTCGACGGCCTCCTCGCCCGCCCGACACGCGGGACCGTCGCCCCGGAGCTCGTCCCGCTCGCGACAGCGCTGAAGTCGATGAAGCGTGCCAACAGCGGCCTGACCTGGATCCGGCAGGAGCACGTCAGCGCGTTCCTCCGCCGCCTCGCCGTCGCCCCTTCGGTCACCCATGAGGCCTTCGACGGTCTGCCGGACTCGCGCACCAGGGAATACGTCCGGGGCCTGCTCGTCGAACACGGCGTCCTCCCACGCCGCGACGAACTCCGCGCCCGCTACGACGACTGGGCGAAGGAAGCCCTCGAACGGGTCGGCGACCCGGAGAACCGCGAGCTCGTCCGCCGCTACATCCGCTGGCACCACCAACGCCGCATGAACCACGCGGACGGAGTCGGCCACGGCACTTTCCTGCGCAGCAAGCAGAGCGTCACCGTAGCCATCGACTTCCTGAACTGGCTCACCCACAGGGGAACCCGTCTCGCCGAACTCCAGCAGGCCCACCTGGATGCATGGCAGGCAGAAGGCCCCACCACTCGGGAGATCGCCGACCGATTCCTCAACTGGGCCATCAAGACCCACACAGCCCCGGCCGGGCTGAGGATGGTCCCGCACAAGAGGGGAACCAGCCCCAGGCTCAGCGCCGCCCAGCAGGAGGAAGCCGTCCAGCAGGTCCTCCACAGCGACCTGCTGCCCCCACGGGACCGCGCCGTCGCCATCCTCGTCATCGTCTTCGGCCAGCAGATCGAACACGTCGCCGCCCTCACCTGGGACGACGTCGCCGTCACCGACGAGCTCGTCAACGTCCGCCTCGGCGGCATCGAGATCGCCCTCCCGGCCCCGCTCGACGCGCCCTGGCGCGAGCTCGCCTCAGCCCCGGGGCACGGCCTCACCGCTGCACACCCGAACAGCAACTGGGTCTTCCGCGGCCTCTCCCCCGGACGGCACATCAGCTCCGCGCACCTGCGGCAGCGCCTCCGAGCTGTCTTCAGGGCCCGTGCCGCCCGACTCGGCACGCTCCACGAGCTGACCAGGCTCGCACCCGTGGCCATCATCGCCGAAACGCTCGGCTACTCACCTGCCACCATCGAACGCCACGCCACCGACTCTGCCGCTGCCTACAGCCAGTACGTCGCGACGAGACGAGGCAAGCGCGCCACACCTCAGAACGGCTGAACACCGTCCAGGGCAGCCACGATCCTGTTCCCGTCCAGAACAATCGACGTCTCGGGCATGCCCGCGTCGTTCCACCTCGCCACGAGACGGAGATCGCCATGCTCGGGCAGCGGCCACAGCCACAGCCTCGAAGAGCTGACCCACTCGTCGCCGGTTCCCATTCCGCCTCCACCGCCTGCCTGCAGCAGCACCGGTTCAGCGACCGCAGGCTCGGTTCCGACCATGGCCGGGCGAGGATGGCCGATCACCGCCTTGCGGCCATCGGCATACTCGATCCCGAAGAGCAGACCCGACTCGGAGGACCAGCGGCCGCCCATCGGCATCCGGAATCCCCTTGAGCCGAGTTCGCCCCACTCATGCTCGGACATGCCATCCCGCCGAAGGACCCAGGCAATCTCGATGCAGCACCCAGTGGAATAGACCTCCAGTGATCGGACGCCCATCACCAATGACGGCCCGCGATGCAGGAACTGCCCCACATGGATAACGACCGGCAGTTCATTGGCCGGAGGACCCGCCCACACAGGCCGCGCCGGAGCCGGGCGAGGACGAGGTTCAGGTGAAGCCGGCAGACCCTCGAAGAACGTCATGGCCCGATACTGCCATCAACAGCCCCCACCGCCACGCCCTAACTCGTCCCCCTTCAACACGTCTCGCTGCCAGTTTGGGAATCGCCCTTTACGCCCTGCCGACGCGGTGTCGCGACGTGGCGACGCTCGGCGTTGGCACGTCACCATCCCAACCAGTCAGCGGCCCGCGCCAACTCCACCGGCGGGACAGTATGGCCGCCGTCGAACTCGTCATAGGCGACGTCGTACCCCTCGCTGCGCAGGGCGGGCACGATCCGTCGGCTGGCGCGGTCGATGGGAAGGAGTTCGTCGTCGACCCCGTGCGTGATGAACACGCGCGGCTTCCCCTGCCGCCCTCCGTCCGGCACGGACCCCGGCGAGAAGGCCATGACCCTGCTGAAGAGGCCTCCGTTGGCGAGGCCGAGGGCCAGGGCGTACGAGGCGCCCGCGGAGAAGCCTGCGATGGCGATGCGGGCGGGATCCACGCGGGCTCGGCGGAAGGCCTCCGCGAGAGAGGCGTCGATGAGTGCGAGATCCGTCCCGAAGTTCCGGTCCCAGACCCTGCCCTGCGATGACGGGGCAAGGATGAGCGCCCCCAGCTGATCTGCCAGCGGCTGCGTGAACAGGCCCCCGTCGCGCGCATCGCTGCCGGCTCCGTGGAGGGAGACGATGAGCGGGCTTGGAGCGTCCGGCGCCACGCTGCTGGGCACGTAGAGGACCGTCTCCCGGCCGGTCGGCGAACCGAGGTTGACTTCCCCCGGCCCCAGCCGACCACTGACCTCCCGCGGCCGGGACCGGAGGGCTGCTGGCCGCCGGTCCGCGACGTCGCACGCGGCCAGGGCGGCCAGCAGCGCACTGCAGGCCGCCAGGCAGACCACCGCACGGCGGCGGATCATCTGCAGCCGCCCGTGTGGGTCGGCACCGACCTAGACCGCACCGACGTACTTCGCGAGGTGCTCGCCGGTCAGCGTTCCCCGCCCGGCCACGAGCTCGGCCGGCGTGCCCTCGAAGACGACGCGCCCGCCGTCGTGCCCCGCGCCCGGCCCGAGGTCGATGATCCAGTCCGCGTGGGCCATGACGGCCTGGTGGTGCTCGATCACGATCACTGACTTCCCAGAGTCCACGAGCCGGTCCAGGAGCCCCAGGAGCTGTTCGACGTCGGCCAGGTGCAGGCCCGTGGTGGGCTCGTCGAGGACGTAGATGCCGCCCTTCTCCCCCATCTGCGTCGCGAGCTTGAGGCGCTGCCGCTCGCCGCCTGACAGGGTCGTGAGGGGCTGGCCGAGCGAGAGGTACCCGAGCCCGACGTCGGCCATCCGGCCCAGGATCCTATGCGCGGCGGGGATCGCCGAGTCGCCGGCGGAGAAGAAGCCCTCGGCGTCCTCCACGGACATCGCGAGCACCTCGGCGATGTCCCGCCCATTGAGCGTGAACTCCAGCACGGCCGGCTGGAACCGCTTGCCTTCGCACTCCTCGCACGGAGTCGAGACGGTGTCCATGAAGCCGAGGTCCGTGTAGATGACGCCGGCGCCGTTGCACACGGGGCACGCGCCCTCGGAATTCGCACTGAACAGGGCGGGCTTGACGCCGTTGGCCTTCGCGAACGCCTTGCGGATCGGCTCGAGCAGGCCGGTGTAGGTGGCCGGGTTGCTGCGACGCGAGCCCTTGATGGCGCTCTGGTCGATGGCCACGACGCCGTCGCGCCGCGCTACCGAGCCGTGGATGAGCGAGCTCTTGCCGGACCCGGCCACGCCGGTAACGACGGTGAGCACGCCCAGCGGGATGTCGACGTCGACCTCCTTGAGGTTGTGCGTCGATGCTCCCCGCACCTCGAGCGATCCCTTCGCCGGGCGCACCGAGTCCTTGAGCCTCGCGCGGTCGTCGAGGTGGCGCCCCGTGAGCGTCCCGCTCCCCCGCAGCTCCTCGACCGTCCCCTCGAAGGTGATCATCCCGCCCCCGGTGCCCGCCCCAGGGCCGAGGTCGACGACGTGGTCTGCGATGGCGATGGCCTCCGGCTTGTGCTCGACCACGAGCACCGTGTTCCCCTTGTCCCGCAGCTGCAGGAGGAGGCCGTTCATGCGCTGGATGTCGTGGGGGTGCAGGCCGATCGTCGGCTCGTCGAAGACATACGTGACATCGGTGAGCGACGAGCCGAGGTGCCGGATCATCTTCGTGCGCTGCGCCTCTCCCCCGGACAGCGTCCCGGACGGCCGGTCCAGGGAGAGGTAGCCGAGGCCGATCTCCGTGAACGAATCGAGGAGATGCTGCAGGCCCCTCAGGAGCGGGGTGACAGACGGCTCGTCGAGCTCCCTCACCCAGCGGGCGAGGTCGGTGATCTGCATCGCGCACACGTCGGCGATGCTCAGGCCCTGGATCTTCGACGACCGGGCCGGCTCGGCGAGCCTCGTGCCCCCGCACTCGGGGCAGGCCTGGAAGGTGATGGCCCGCTCCACGAAGGCGCGGATGTGCGGCTGCATCGCCTCCTTGTCCTTCGAGAGCATGGACTTCTGGATCTTGGGGATGAGCCCCTCGTAGGTGAGGTTGATGCCCTCGACCTTGATCTTCGTGGGCTCCCTGCGGAGCAGGTCGTGCAGTTCCCGCTGGGTGAATTTCTTGACGGGCTTGTCCATGTCGAAGAACCCAGACCCGGCGAAGATGCGCCCGTACCAGCCGTCCATGCTGTACCCCGGGACGGTGATGGCGCCCCCGGCCAGGGACTTCTCCGCGTCGTACAGCGCGGTGAGGTCGAAGTCGCTCACCGCGCCGGTCCCCTCGCACCTCGGGCACATCCCGCCGGTGACGGTGAAGGAGCGCTTCTCCGTCTTCCCCGACGCCGTCTTGATGGCGCCCGCTCCGCTGACGGAGGGCACGTTGAACGAGTAGGCCTGCGGGGAGCCGATGTGCGGCTGCCCGAGCCGGCTGAAGAGCATCCGCAGCATCGCGTTGGCGTCCGTCACCGTCCCGACCGTGGAGCGGATGTTGGCACCCATGCGCTCCTGGTCGACGATGATCGCCGTCGTGAGACCCTCGAGCACGTCGACGTCGGGCCGGGCCATGGTCGGCATGAAGCCCTGCACGAACGTCGAGTACGTCTCGTTGATCATGCGCTGTGACTCGGCGGCGATCGTGGCGAACACGAGGGAGCTCTTGCCCGAGCCCGAGACGCCGGTGAACACGGTGAGCCGCCGCTTCGGCAGCTCGAGGGTCACGTCCTTGAGGTTGTTCTCGCGGGCGCCCTGGACGCGGATGAGGTCGTGGCTGTCGGCAGCGTGCGGCATGGCGCAAGTCTAGGCGCGAAGCGCCGGGCGGGTCCTAGGAGAGGCCGTGGGCCACGGTGTACTGCGCGAGCGTGTCGGACCCGAGCGCCTCCGCGACCGCGGCGATGCCGGGGTAGTCGGGCACCACGATCGACTGGCCGTCGTCGGAGAGGCCGGTTCCCGCGGTCGGCAGCGTGAAGAACGTGCTCGACGCCGGGTCGAGGCCGCGCAGCCCGTACCCGAGGGCGGCGAGCCCAGCGGCGTCCAGTCCCGGGTCCGCGGTCACGTACGGCGAGGCGAGCCCGACGGCGGCGGCCGCCTCGGCGGGGCTGCCCACCCGGCCGGTGGTGACCAGCTGGGCGATGAGTCCGCGGATGAACGCCTGCTGGTCGCGCACCCGCTGGTAGTCGCCGTCGGGGAACGCGTAGCGCTCGCGCACGAATTCGAGGGCGGCCTGGCCGTCCAAGTGGTTGATGCCCGGGCCGAAGGTGTGGTGGGTGTCGAACGTCGCGGTGAACGGGACCGGCACGTCCACGTCCACCCCGCCGAGTGCGTCCGTGATGGCCTTGAAGCCCTCGAAGTCCAGCATGGCGTAGTGGTCGATCCGGACCGACAGGAGGGAGGAGACCGTCTCCGCGACGAGGGGCGGGCCGCCCCAGGACAGGCTCGCATTGATCTTCGACGGGCCGTGCCCGGGGATGGTGACCCAGGAATCCCGCATGATCGAGATTCCGAAGACCCGGCGGTGGTCGGCCTGGACGTGCAGGAGCATGATCATGTCCGCCCGCTGGTCTGCCACGCCACCGCCGGACTCCTGGCTCGCCACCGCGTCCCGGGCGTTCCCGCGGATATCGCTGCCCATCACGAGGATGTTCAGCGGCCCGGGCGGCAGGTCGGCCAACGACGCCGACGGCGTGCCGGACGGGCTGGGGCCGCCGTTCGACGGGCTTCCCGACGGGCCGCCGCGGGGGCCCGAGAGCACGAAGACAGCGAGGCCGACCGCGGCCAGGGGTACCACCGCGATGGCGGCGAGCAGCGCGCGCGAGGCGACCGTGCGCCGTCGTGCGCCCCGTGCCCCCGCTCCCCCACCGGGTCCTGCCATGACCCCACGATCGTGGACTGCGGGAGCCGGCGGAAGTGGCTTTGGTCCGTACAGGTTCGCACTGGCGGCAGCACGAGAAGGGCGCCGCCCCAGCGGTGCTGGAGCGGCGCCCTCATGGACCGTGGCTTCCGGTCAGGCGAGCGTGTCGCCGACGTGGACGGTGAAGACGTCCGGGCCGCTGCGGGTGACCTTGACGTGGTCGCGGTGAGCGTTGGCCTTGGCGGAGACGTGGGAGATGGCCTCTTCGAGCGTGTGGTCGACCGTCGAAGGGTCCCAGATCTTGAGGGTCACGGAGTGAGATTCAAAGGTCATGCGTCGTTGCTTTCTCTGTGATCAGGAGGGTGGCCCCGGCAGCTCCTCGTTGAGCTGCTCGGACCATCCTATCTAGACCGGTACGGCGCTGTGACCATTGTGTGATCGAGTCCACAGGGTGAATGCAGACCGGTCTACCCCTTCCGCCACTCGTCATCGGTCAGGTGCGAGCCCGCCTGGGGCCCCATCTGCAGCATCCCGCCGTCGACCGTCCACGATGCCCCTGTCACGTAGGCCGATGACGGCGAGGCGAGGAACGCGATGACCGCTGCCACCTCGCGCGCGTCCCCGGGACGGCCGAGGGGGACGCCGGGTCGGTGGGTGCCGCGGGGGTCCTGGTCCTCCTGGCCCGTCATCGGCGTCGCGATCTCGCCCGGCGCCACGGAGTTCGCGGTGATCCCGTGGGAGCCGAGCTCGAGCGCGATGGTCTTGACCAGGCCGCCGAGCCCGTGCTTCGCCGCGTCGTACGCCGAGGACCCCACACGCGGCTGGTGCTCGTGGACGCTCGTGACGGCGATCAGCCGGCCGCCGTTCCCGGCGGCCACCATCCGCCGGGCGGCGCGCTGCAGGCACACGAAGGCGCCGTCCAGATCCGTCGCCACAATGCCCCGCCAGCGCTCGTAGTCCATTTCCAGGAACGGCTCGTTGGCGCCGGTGCCGGCGTTGTTGACGAACACGTCGAGGCCGCCGAGCTCGTCCGCGAGCCCGTCCACCACGTCGCCGCAGCCGGGGAGGTCTGTGAGGTCCAGGCGTGCGACCGCGGCGCGCCGCCCCAGGGCGCGGACCTCGCCGGCGGTCTGTTCCGCGCCGTCCCGGTCCCGGTGCCAGGTGATCCCGACATCCAGGCCGGCCTCGGCGAGGGCAACGGCGGTCGCCTTGCCGATGCCGGAGTCGGCTCCGGTGACGATGGCGGTGCGGGGGGTGAACGGCATGGCTTCCTCCTCAGGACGGCTCATCCGGAGCCCGTACCCGAGGCGCGCAAGCGTCAAACGGTTCCGGGGAGCATCACCCGCGGCGCCGGCCCGTCCACTCGAGGAGGCGCTCGAGCGGCCACGTCGTGACGATCCGCTCGGCCGGGACGCCGTTCGCCTCGGCGCGGGCGGCGCCGAGTCTGGGGAAGTCGAGCTGCCCGGGGGCGTGGGCGTCGCTGTCGATCGAGAAGAGGCAGCCGGCGTCGAGCGCCGCCTGGATGAGCCTGTCCGGCGGGTCCTGGCGCTCCGGCCGCGAGTTGATCTCCACGGCCACGCCGTTCTCCGCGCACGCCGCGAACACGCGCGCGGCATCGAACACGGACTCCGGCCGCGTGCCCCGCGACCCCTGGACCAGCCGGCCGGTGCAGTGTCCGAGGACGTCGGTGTGCGGGTCCTCGATTGCCGCGAGCATGCGCCTGGTCATCGGTCCGGATTCGGAGCGCAGCTTGGAGTGGACGCTCGCGACGACGACGTCCAGACGCGCGAGCAGGTCAGGCCGCTGGTCGAGGGAGCCGTCCTCGAGGATGTCCACCTCGATGCCGGTCAGGAGGCGCAGGCCGTCTCCGAGGCCTGCGTTGATCTCCTCGACGAGGCCCAGCTGGCCCTCGAGCCGCTCGGCGGACAGTCCGTTGGCGATCGTGAGGTTGGGCGAGTGATCGGTCAGGGCGAGGTACTCGCGACCCAGCCACTGCGCCGCATGGGCCATCTCCTCCGGGGGCGACCCGCCGTCGGAGAAGTCGCTGTGGCTGTGCAGGTCGCCGCGCAGGAGCGTCGCGAGGCCGCCGCCGGCGTCGGGCTCGGCCGCCGCCCGCTGGCGCAGCACGGCCAGGTACTCGGGCACGTCGCCGTCGACCGCCTGGCGGATCACCTCGAGCGTCCGGTCCCCGATCCCGGCCACGCGCCGGAGCCGGCCGTCGCGCGCGCGGGCGGCGACGTCGTCGGGGGCCATCTGGCCGATCGCCTCGGCCGCGCGGCGGAAGGCCTTGACCTTGAAGCTCGGCGCCAGGTCGCGCTCGAGCCAGAACGCGATCTCCTTGAGGGCCTCGATCGGGTCCACGGCTACCCCCGGGCTTCTGTCGGCTCGGGGAGCGCACGACGGCGTGGGCGGGCTCCGGCGGGAAGCGGCACCGTGAGCACGGCGAGGCACGCGACGATCAGGGCCATCCCCGCCCAGCCGAGGAGGGGCAGCCTCTCCCCCACCACGAGGACGGCGAGGGCGGCGGCGATCATCGGCTCTGCGAGCGAGACCGTCGTCGCAGTGCTGGCCGCGACCCGGGCGAGTCCCCAGCCGAACAGCAGGTAGCCGGCGAACATCGGGACGACCGCGAGGTAGGCGCCTACGGCGAGATGCCGCCACGAGTCGAGGAACGCACCGCCGGTGACCGCCAGGACGGAGAGCAGCCCGATGGCCGCCACGCCGAACGTCGCGCCGACCGCCGCCCTGGACGCGATGCCCCTGTGGATGAGGCGATGGCTTGTGAACGAGTAGAGGGCATAGGAGGCCGCCGCGACCGCCCCGAGCGCCACGCCGGCGGCCGTCTGGGCCGCGCTACCCGACGAGGAGCCATCCACGGTGCCGCCTCTCGCGATGCAGAGGACGGTGGCGCCGGCAGTGCCGAGGGCGGCGCCGAGGATCCAGCGGGCGGAGAGCCGCCGGCCGTCCACGATCCGTTCGAGCAGGGCGGCCGCAACGGGGGCGCCGCCGATGGACACCGCCGTGCCGACGGCCACGCCAGCGAGACGCATCGAGGTGTAGAACGCGAGAGCGTACACGAGCACGGCAGCGCCGCCGAGCACGATCAGTCCCTTGGCGCCTGCGAGCTCTCGGCGCTGGCGCGAGATCTGCCTGGAGGAGGCGGCCGCAAGGAGGATCCCACCGAAGCCCATGGAGGCCGCGCCGATCGCGAGGGGCGTGACCGCGGGCGCGAGTGCCGACGCAGTCCCCGTGGTGCCCCACAGGACCGCGGCACCGAGGACGCAGGCGACCCCGAGCGCGTGGTCTCGACGCGGACGGCCCACCGCCCACCTCCGTTTCCGACGGTGTCTTCTGCGGGTCCTACCCTACGCTGCGATCACGGCCGACGTCGCGAGGAGGCCGGCCTCGCCGTCGAGGGCTTCGACGGCAAGGTACGCCGCCGCTGCGACTGCCGCGTTCGTCTCGAAGCCGCGCTTCTTCACCACCGCTGCCTCGACAAGGCGCTCCGGATCCGGGCCGGTGAGCAGCCTCCAGGCGGCCACCTCGGTGGCACCGTTCCAGCTCACGAACGCCTGCATGGTCGAGCCGTTACCGGGCACGACCGCGATGTCGGGCGACGTCGAGGGCGTGGCCGACCAGACGTGGCGGTAGGCGCGGTAGCACCCGCTGCCGATTCCGGTCGCCTCGGAGATCGCCGTGCCGTCCGCGGCGAACTCGGTGGCGGCAGGGTCGGCGCCCCAGCCCACGAGGTAGTGGCCGTCGTCGAGGAACTGGACGTTGCCCATCGCGTTGCCCCGATGGCCGCCGTGCTCAAGGGCGAGCGCGAGTGCCGCGGTGTGGGCGGACTCGTCGACGGCGAGGAGGAGTCCGTGGGATATCCCGGTGGACCCGTCCCTGTAGTGGTTGTCGAACATGCTGATGATGCCGCCTGGCCGTTGGCGGACGTCGTGCTGCCACGCGAAGGCGGCCTCGGCCGGAATGGCGAAGTCGCTCCTGCGTCCGCCGAGACGCCACACGACGTTCCCCGTACGGTCCACGAGATACGCGGTGTGGGTGTGCCGGGCAGAGACGAGGTAGCCGTCCGGGCGGCGGTCCACGGAGTTGATGTGGAATGGGTCGAAGGCCGTATCCGGTGAGTGGCCGTCCGCTGCGGGGTCGTCCCCCGGTCTGAGGAACGATTCTGCGAACGCAATGTGCTGCGACGCCGTCCAGTCGAAGACGAGGTCCCCCGTGGCGACGTCGACCTCCTGCACGCGGCAGTCGTACATGAACCCGGCTGCGGGTCCGCCGAGTGAGCTGAGGTCGGCCCGAATGGTGGGGTAGGACGTCAGCAGCGCGGTGCCCTCCCCGGTGAGAGTGAACTCGTGCAGGTCCGCCTTGAGCCCATCGGCGGCCGAGACCTGGGCGACCACGGCGTAGGAGGTGTCACGGATGATCCCGGTGCCCTCGCCGTGTCCCCCCACGCTGGTGCCGCTCCAGTAGGTCAGGACTGGCGAGCCGCGGTAGGTCTGGACCCGCAGGTCGGTCACACCGGCCCCCGTGGGCTCCATCCATACCGGCGAGCCGTTGCTGTCCGTGATGAGTCCGTTGGCGCCATGACCCATGGGGCCGGTGAACAGGAGGCCCGGGGCTGTCGCCGCGTCGGTCCACACGCTCACGTGGGGCGCCGTGAGGGCGGTGCTCGTGAAGGTCCGGTCGGGGAGGCCGGCGGCCGCGCCGCTTGACGGCGGCGGGGGCGACGGTGACGGCGCGTGCACCGGTGTCGCGGCGGAGGCACCCGCCGGAAGGGGTAAGGCCCCGGAACGGGCCGCGCCCGCTCCGGCCACTGCACCGACAACCGCGAGTCCGGCGCCCTGAAGGAAGTGGCGGCGACTGACCCTGACCATGCCCCCACGCTAGAAGCGGCGCCTATGTACCCGTGCGCTTCCAGCTGTGGTCCAGCTGAGGATCTGGATCCGGCCGGCTCGTCCCCTAGGCCACGATCAAGGCACCGGCGAGGCCGACCGCCCCCACAGCCAGCGTCGAGCCGAGGGCGAGGGCGAGCGGACGCCCGCCACGCCGGGCGAGCGAACGGATCCGGACGCCGGCTCCCAGGGCGAACATCGCCGTCGCGAGCAGGAACGTCTGGAGCGTCTGCGCCGCGGCACGGACCCCGTCGGGCACCTGCACGACGCTGCCCACGAGCACGAGAGCGACGAAGCCGATGACGAAGAGCGGGACCAGGGGCGGCCGGCGTCGGCCGTCCGCGGCGCCATCACGCCTCATCCGCCACCCGAGGATCGCCGCGACGGGGGCGAGCATCAGGACCCGGGCCAGCTTGACGGTCACAGCGAGTCCGATGGCACCGCCCCCGAGCGCGCCTGACACGGCCACGACCTGGGCGATCTCGTGGACGCTGGCTCCTGCCCACACCGCTGAGACCTCCGCCCTCAGGCCCAGGGCGGCGGCGACGAGCGGCAGGGCCGGGATCATGAGGGTGCCGAACAGGACCACCAGCGCCACCGCCGTGACCGTCTCCTCCTCGTCGGCCTGCACCACGGATTCGACGCCCGCCACTGCGGCCGCTCCGCAGATGGAGAACCCGCACGCGATCAGGAGTGCCTGGCGCGGCGGCACGCGCAGGAGCCGGCCCATCGCCAGGGTCGCGAAGAGCCCCGTCGAGACCACCGCCGCTGCCAGCACGGGGATTCCCCAACCGAGGGCGGCCAGCTGCGGGAGGGAGAGCTGGAGGCCGAGGAGCACGATGCCCAGGCGCAGGGGCACGCGCGCCGCGAGCGCGAGGCCGGGCCCTGCCCAGCCGGGAAGCAGGCCCACGTTCGCGGCGACGACGCCGAGCGCGATCGCCACCAGCAGCGCGCTGGTGCCCGGCAGGACCACGGCCATGCCTGCCGCAAGGGCCGCCCCGGCGAGCGCGGCGCCGGCGCCTGGGGCGAAGCGGCGGAGGGCGGAGCGCAGGGACGAGGCACTGGCCTTCGGGAGTCTCTGCGGAGCACGTTCGGTCAAGGGCATCCTTCCATGGTTCCGTCCTAGCAGGGATCGCAGTAGCCGCCGGTTCCAAATGGACCCATATGCTGGTGATATGACTGTTCGGGACTGGGACCTTCGGCATTTCCGCCTGCTCGCGGCGATCGCGTCGGAGGGGAGCATCGGCGCGGCCGCCCGGCAGACCGGGATGGCGCAGCCCAACGCCTCGCGGCTGCTCGAGCAGATGGAGCGGTCTGCCGGCTTCGCCCTCGCCACGCGCACGCCGAGGGGGACGGGCCTCACCGACCGCGGACGGGTGGTCGCCGGGCTCGCCGCGGAGGTGATCGAGGCGGCGGAGAACGTCGCCCGAGCCGTCGGTGCCCTCGAGCGCGAGCGCGGCGCGCTCCGCCTGTGCGCCTCCCTGACGGTCGCGGAGCACCTCATGCCGGCGTGGCTCGCCGCCGCCCAGGAGCGCCTCCCGGGGCTCGCACCGACCCTCGACGTCGGCAACTCCGACGAGGTCTTCGACCGGCTCCGCACCGGCGCGGCCGACCTCGGCTTCGTCGAGGGTCCGACCGTCCAGACCGGCTTCCGCTACCTGGACGTCGGGCGGGACGAACTGGTCGTCGTCGTGCGCCCCGACCACCCGTGGGTGCACGACGGCGGCCCCTCGCCCGCGCAGGTCGCGGCGGCTGGGCTCGTGGTCCGCGAGCCCGGCTCGGGGACCCGCCAGACGACCGACCGCGCTCTCGCTCCGCACGGCTCGGGCCCTCGGTTCGAGGTGGGCAGCAACGCGGCGCTCGCGGCGAGCGTCGCGGCCGGTCTCGGGCCCGGCGTCGTGAGCCGGCTCGCCGTCCAGCTTGCGCTGCGCAGCGGCCGGCTCGCGGAGGTCCCCGTGGAAGGGCTGCGGCTCAGACGGGTTCTGCGCGCGGTGTGGTCCGGCGCCGTCCCGCTCTCCCGCACGGCCGAGGACTTCCTCCGCATCGTGTCCCCAGAGGGCTAAGGGCCATACGCTGGAGGCATGCGTCTGCCCAGGCTCGCTGCGCTGAGTGCGGTGGTCCTCGCCGCGACCGGCTGCACGTCCCCCGCACAGGCGCCGGCGGCCACGGGAACTGGCCCAGCCGCGGCCCTGGTCGCCGCGGTGGACCAGTTCAGGGACCAGTACGCCGGTGGCGGGATCGTCTTCCAGCTGACGGCCGCCGCTGGAACGGACCCGACCGTCACCCGGGTGGAGCTCATCGATACCCGCTTCGGGCCCGGAACCGTGTGGACCGGGAACACGGTGCTCCCGGGCGGCCAGACGAAGAGCCTGCCCGCCGCTCTCGGGCCCGCGCTCTGTGGCGCAGAGGGAGGCGGATCACCTGCGCTCAGAGTGGCCCTCACGGACGGGACCACCGCACTCCTGCCCGCCCAGGACCAGCACGGCGTGCTCGCCCGGGTGCACGGCGAGCGCTGCTTCGCCGACCGCGCCGGGGCGGCGGTCACGCTTGGCCTCGAGGACGCGCTCGCGCCGGGCCCCTTCCCGGACACCGCCGCGCTGGAGCTTGTGGTGGGCCCACCAGCTGTCGGCGCCGGCGCGGCCGGGTCCTCCCCGGGCACCCTCGGGCCGGCCGTCCTACGCTCCGTCGGGTCCACGACGCTGCTGGCCGAGGACTCCTGCGCGCCCTGGCCACGCGACGTCCCCCTTGTGCCGGGCAGCGGTGTGGCGATCGTCGTGCGGCCCGCCCGCTGCGACCCCCACGCCGTCGCCGAGGACAAGGTGGGCACGCTCATCCCGCTGGCCCTCGACGTCGCCGGGCAGGAGGGGGTCGTCAAAGTCGCGGCCTCCCCCGCGCTCCGCGGGCAGCTGTACGACGCGGTCATCCGCATCTGCCGCGATCTAGGCTTCGGCCCATGACCCTGCACCCGCCGCACGCCGCCCCCGCGAGCACGTGGTCCCCCGGACGGCTGGCGGAGGCGGCCGCGGAAATCGTCGCCGCGGCGTCCCTGCCGGCCATCGTCCAGGCCGGGCACCCGGTCCTGCGCACGCGTGCGCTGCCCTTCGACGGCCAGTTCGACGCCGCCCTCCTGGCCGCGCTCGTGGACATCATGCGCAGGACCATGCATGCCGCACCGGGCGTCGGGCTGGCGGCGCCGCAGATCGGCCTGCCCCTCCGGCTCGCAGTGGTCGAGGACTCGTGGGCGGTGGACCACGAGGTCGCGCAGGCCAGATCGCGAGCGCCACTGCCGTTCTTCGCGGTGCTGAACCCGGTCTGCGTTCCGTCCGGCGACGAGCGCGACGCCTTCTACGAAGGCTGCCTGTCGGTGCGCGGCTATACCGCCGTGGTGCGGCGCCCCCGTCGGGTCGAGGCGCGCTGGACCGCCCCCGACGGCGCGGCGCGGGCCGCCGAGTTCTCGGGCTGGCAGGCGCGGATCATGCAGCACGAGACGGACCACCTCAACGGCACCCTCTACCTTGACAGGGCCGAGCTGCGCTCGCTGTCCTCGAACGGCGAGTACTCGGCCCGCTGGGCGCACCCCACCCCCGAGCGGGCCGCGCGGGAGCTCGGCTTCTAGCGGCGGGCCTACGATGGGCACCATGCTCTCGGACGCCCAGGACCTCCTTCTCTGTCCCCAGTGCGGCTCAGCGTGGGACGGCGGGGAGAGCCGCCCGAGGTCGCTCGTGTGCCTGTCAGGCCACCGGTACGACGCCGCGCGGCAGGGCTACGTCAACTTCCTCACGGGCCGCGGGAGCAGGTTCACCCCGGACACCGCCCAGATGGTCCTGGCCCGCGATCGCTTCCTGGCAGCCGGCCACTACGCGCCCGCCGCCGACGCCCTCGCGCACGCCTGCGCGGCCCTGCCCGACGACGCCGCCATCCTCGATGCCGGTGCGGGGACCGGCTACTACCTCGCCGCGGTGCTCGCCGCACACCGGGCAGACGCACGACGGCGTGCCCGCGCCGTCGCGCTCGACCTCTCCCCCCACGCACTCCGGCGCGCCGCGAAGATCCCGGGCGTCGCCGCCGTCGTGTGGGACCTCTGGAGGCGCCTGCCGCTGGCCGACGCGAGCGTCGACGCCGTCTTGGACGTCTTCGCTCCCCGCAACCTGCCCGAGTTCGCCCGCGTGACGCGCACGGGCGGGCTCCTGTGCGTCGTGACGCCTCTTCCAGGGCACCTGGCCGAGCTGCGCGGCCGGCTGCCGATGCTGGACGTGCCCGAGGGCAAGGCCGAGGCGCTCGAACGGGAGGCCTCCGAGCACTGGGAGCCGGTCTCGCGCACGCGGCTTTCCTTCACCCTGCCGCTCACGCACGAGGCGGCGGTGGATCTGGCGCTCATGGGCCCTGCGGGGCACCACCACTCGCGGGAGGAACTGCTGGCCGTCCTCGGGGACGAGCCGGTGGCCGCGACGGCAGCCATGGAACTCAGCGTGCTGCGGCGCCGCTGACCCGCTCGGGGCGGGGCACCGCCGTCGTGCGGGGCCCGGCGAGGTCCACGCGGAAGAGGCGTACGGCGACCTGGATGAGCGGGCCGATGCCGAACGCGAAGACGGCCGTGCCCACTCCCACCGTCCCGCCCAGCAGCCATCCCAGGGCGACGACACTGAGCTCGATGCCCGATCGCACTGCCCACACAGGCCACCCCGTCCGGCGGACCAGCCCGGTCATGAGCCCGTCACGGGGCCCCGCACCCAGGCCTGCGCCGAGGTAGAGCGCGGAAGCGGCCGCCAGCAGGGCCAGCCCGCCGGCGAAGGCGAGCGACTGGAGCGCGAGCCCGCTGGCCGCCGGAACCCACGAGAGCCCGAGGTCGGCGAAGACCCCGACGAGCGCCGCATTGGAGAGGGTCCCCCACCCGGGCCGCTCGCGCAGCGGCACCCACAGCACCAGGACCGCGGCGCTGATCGCGATGGTCGCGACGCCGAAGCTCATGCCGGTTGCGAGCGCGATTCCCTGGCCGAGGACGTCCCACGGGGATGCCCCGAGGCCCGAGCGCAGCAGGAGGGCGATCGCGAGCCCGTACCCTGCGAGCCCGGCGTAGAGGCGGACAAGCCGGACGGCGAGGCGCGGGCTGGTGAGGAAGGCCGTGGCGAGTGCGCTGGGTCGGTGCATGGTGACGATCCTGCCCGGCGATTGGCCTCCTCGCAAAGGTCCAATTCATCTATCGTGGACTGATGGCCTCCATCACATCGGTCCGCCTCGCCCGCCTGCTGGGCTCGTGGCGGCACGGCGGCCCCGCCTATGCCGAGCTTGCCGAGCGGCTCCGCCTCCTCTCGGTCGACGGTCGCCTGCCCGACCGGACGCGGCTGCCGGCCGAGCGGGACCTTGCGCTCACGCTCGGGCTGTCCCGCACCACGGTGGCGGCAGCCTACGGACGGCTCCGCGACCTCGGTGCCCTCACCAGCGTGCGCGGCTCGGGGAGCTACGTCGTGCTCCCCGGCGGCCCTGCACTGCCTGCCCCGGACGCCTCCGGGATCCTGGACCTCACCAAGGCCGCCATGCCTGCTGCAGGAGTCGTGGAGGAGTGCTACGGGCGTGCCGCAGCGCAGATCGGGGCCGAGCTCGGTGGGTCCGGGTATGAGCTGCTCGGGCTCCCCCGCCTCCGCGTCGCGGTCGCCGAGCACTTCACGCGTCGCGGCGCGGCCACCGACCCCGAGCAGGTCCTCATCACCACCGGCGTCCAGCACGGGCTGTCGCTGATCGCCCGGGCACTCGTGGCGCCGGGGGACCGCGCCGCCGTCGAACAGCCGACCTACCCGCATGCCATGGACACGCTCCTCGCCGCCAAGGCACGGCTCGTGGGGATCCCGGTCAGCCCGGGCGGCTGGGACCTCGAGGCGGCGGAGGAGGCATTCGCCGCCGCGTCGCCCACCGTGGCCTACGTCATGCCCGACTTCCAGAACCCCACCGGCGCGAGCCTGGCGCCCGAGGGCCGGGAGCGGCTCGCGCGCCTCGCCGAACGCCACGGGACCCTCCTCGTGGCCGACGAGACGACTGCCCTGCTCGACATCCGGCGCGGCCCGCTCGCGCCGCTCGCCGCATGGTCGCCGACATCGGTGACCCTCGGCGGCCTGTCCAAGCTCGCGTGGGGCGGCCTCCGGATCGGCTGGATCAGGGCGCCGCGCTCCGTCCTCGCACGGCTCGCGCAGGCCCGCCCGGCCCTCGACCTCGGCACGCCTGTCTTCGAGCAGCTCGTCGCAGCCGAGCTGCTCGCCCGCGAGGACCTCCTGGTGGCGGAGCGGCGCACCCGTCTCGCGGCGGGACTGGATACCCTCACGGGCGCCCTCGCGGAGGGCTTCCCAGAGTGGCGGTTCACGCAGCCCGACGGCGGGATGGCCGTCTGGGCGGACTGCTCGCCCCTGTCCTCGTCCCGGCTCGTCGTGGCCGCGCACGCCCGCGGGGTCGCCCTGACCGCTGGCCCGCGCTTCGGCTTCGACGGAGCGTTCGAGCACCGGCTCAGACTGCCCTTCACCGCTTCGCCGGAGGAGCTCGCCGACGCCGTGGCCGCGCTCCGCGCGGCCTCCACGAGCCGGTCCGCAGGGCCAGCAGACGCCCCTCTGATCACCGTCTGAGCAGGTTCGGAAAGGGCCTCTGCACCGGCCCTGCACGGGCCACCGGACTGGGCTACTGTGAGAGCAGAGGCACTGCACGGGGAGGCAGGAATGGACTGGTTCGAGCAGAACGCATGGATGGTGTGGCTCGTGCTGGCCCTCGTCCTGGGCGGGATCGAGATGCTGAGCCTGAGCCTCGTCTTCATCATGCTCTCCGGTGGCGCCCTCGCCGGGCTCGTGACGGCGCTCCTCGGCGGTCCGGTCTGGCTCCAGGGCGTTGTGTTCGCCGCCGTCTCGGTGGGGATGGTCGCGTTCGTCCGTCCCGTGGCCATGCGGCACATGCGTCCGGGCATCGAGGACGTCCGCACGAACGTCGACCGGCTCGTCGGCTCATCCGCGACGGTGCTCGAGGCCGTCGACTCGGGCCACGGCCTCGTCAAGATCGGCGGCGATGTCTGGACCGCGCGCGCCCAGCGCGGCGAGTTCATCCCGGGCGACGTCGTCACGGTCGTCGCGATCGACGGCGCCACCGCCGTCGTGGCCCCGGGCGAGACCACCTCGCCCTACCGAAGCTAGGCACTCCTACTCATCGAAGGGGGAACCATGGACGCCGGAAGCATCCTTCTCCTCGTCGTCGTCGCGGCGGTCATCCTGTTCGTCCTGACCGTCCTGGTCCGTGCGGTGCGCATCATCCCGCAGGCGAGGGCCGGCGTCGTCGAGCGTCTGGGCAAGTACCAGCGCACGCTGAGCCCGGGGCTGACCCTGCTCATCCCCTTCGTCGACCGGCTCCTGCCGCTGCTGGACCTGCGCGAGCAGGTCGTGTCCTTCCCGCCGCAGCCGGTCATCACCTCGGACAACCTCGTCGTCTCGATCGACACGGTCGTGTACTTCCAGGTCACCGACCCGCGGGCAGCGACGTATGAGATCGCCAACTACATCCAGGCAGTCGAGCAGCTGACGATCACGACGCTCCGCAACGTAGTGGGCGGCCTGAACCTCGAAGAGGCACTCACCTCCCGCGACCAGATCAACGGCCAGCTCCGCGGGGTCCTCGACGAGGCCACCGGCCGCTGGGGGCTGCGGGTGTCGAGGGTCGAGCTCAAGGCGATCGATCCGCCCCACTCGATCCAGGACTCCATGGAGAAGCAGATGCGTGCCGAGCGCGACCGGCGCGCGGCCATCCTCACAGCGGAAGGCACCAAGCAGTCCGCGATCCTCACTGCAGAGGGCGAGCGGCAGTCGCAGATCCTCAAGGCCGAGGGCCAGGCCAAGGCCGCCGTGCTCAAGGCCGACGGCGAGGCCCAGGCGATCCAGAAGGTCTTCGACGCGATCCACCGCGGCAACCCCGACCAGAAGCTGCTCGCGTACCAATACCTGCAGACGCTGCCCAAGATCGCCGAGGGCGGCTCCAACAAGCTCTGGATCATCCCGAGCGAGGTCGGCGACGCGCTCAAAGGAATCGGGAGCGTGCTCGGGAACGTCGCCCGGCCGGCCACCGGGACCGGAGAGGACGAGGCGGCGGGCGAGCCGGCGCCCTCGTACACCCCGGTGGAGGCGGCAGCACCGGCACCGACCGACGGGACTGCGGGCCCGACCGACGGGATCGAGTCGACCGGGTCCCTCGAGGAGGACGCGCGCGCCTTCGTCGCCGAAGCCTCGAAGCCCTCCGAGCTCGACGCCGAGGCGGAGGGCATCCTGCGCCACCACGCGGCGCGCCAGCTCGACGAGCGCGACGGCGGCACGGACGAGCCGTAGCCGGGCCCGCCGGCGTCGGCCGCCTATAATGGAACGTCCGCCGGGCCGCTGGGAACATGCCGGCCCCGGAAGACGTTGGGATCTGAGTCGGGCGGAGGCCGTGCCCGGCAGAACGTGAGGGAGAAGACATGAGCGACCGCAGCCTGCGCGGCATGCGCCTGGGTGCACAGTCCATGGAGACGGAGGCGGGCGTCGAGCCTGCCCCGCGGCAGCGCGTCGAGTACCGCTGCGAGGACGGCGAGCAGGTGTTCGTCACGTTCTCCTCCGAGGCAGAGATCCCGCCGGTCTGGACGTCCAAGACCGGCAAGGAAGCCTTCCTCGTGGATGGGGAGCGTCCGACCGACACCAACGAGAAGGCCGTCCGCACGCACTGGGACATGCTCCTCGAGCGCCGTTCCATCCCCGAGCTCGAGCAGATCCTCGCCGACCGGCTCACGCTGCTCCGCAGCAGGCGGGGCGAGCGCGTCGGCTGACGCAGCAGACGCTGACGCGCTGCAGGCAGACAGAGCAGACACGGAGAGGGCGGGAACCGCATGGTTCCCGCCCTCTCCGTGTCTGCTGGAGTGGCTCGGCCCAGCCCGTCAGCGCTGGCCGCGGCGCATGATCTGGCGCCAGCGCTCGGCCAGGCCCCACCTGGTGACGTTGACCATGGCCTCGACGACGATGTTCCCGCTCATCTTCGAGGAGCCGAGCTCGCGCTCGACGAAGGTCACCGGGACCTCCACGACCTTGAGGCCCATCTTCGCCACCCGGTTCGCGAGGTCCACCTGGAATCCGTAGCCGCGGGACTCGATGGTGTCGAAGTCGAGCTTCTCGAGCGTGGTGCGCCGGAACGCGCGGTAGCCGGCGGTGATGTCCCGGAGCTTCAGCCCCAGCATGAGCCGGGCGTAGGTGCTTCCGGTGCGGGAGATGAGCTGGCGGTAGAACGGCCAGTTGACCACGGAGCCGCCCGCGACCCAGCGGGAGCCGATCACGAGGTCGGCGCCGTCGTCCACGGCCTTCAGGAGGGAGGGAAGCTGCTCGGGCTGGTGGGAGCCGTCGGCGTCCATCTCCACCACGATGTCGTATCCCCGCTCGAGCGCCCAGCGGAACCCGGCGATGTAGGCGGCTCCGAGGCCCTCCTTGCCCTTGCGGTGCAGGACGTGGACCTGCGAGTCCTCCGCTGCGATCGTGTCCGCGAGTGCGCCCGTCCCGTCGGGGCTGTTGTCATCCGCCACCAGAACGTCCGAGGCCGGGACGGCCGACCGGAGCCGGCCCAACGTCTTCGGAAGCGACTCGAGCTCGTTGTAGGTCGGGATGATCGTCAGGATGCGCACGCAGTCGGCCTTTCGGGGGCTGGAAGAAGCAGGCGCCCCGGGGGGCACAAGTGCCCATTATAGCCAGCGCGGCAGGGGGTATGACCCAGAGGGCCCGGCGATGGCCCGGGCAGGCCCACGCGTCTTCGGGCCAGTGCGCGGGGCTGGCAGCTGGTCAGTCCCCCGACTGTTTTCTACGGACGCACAGGCCTGCCCTCGTGCCTCGTCCCCCACAGAGCACTGGCGGGACCGGGCCAGCCGCGGGCCCTGAAAGACCCGATGAACAACGATCCTACGGGGTCACCGGGCTGTGTCAACCACCCGTCCGAAGCCCGGGACGCGGAACAGCTCCCGGCCCTCGTGGACGGTCTGGAGGCATTCCGGCAGGCGATCGCTGTCAAGGGCGGGCAGCAGCGGGGTGCGGGCCCTGGGGTCGGTGCTCCAGGCCGCGACGCGCTCGTCGGCGACCTGCACCATGAGCTCGTCCGCCTCCCACACGGCGAAGCTCGCGGGCGCGCCGGGCACCAGCTGGCCCATGAGGGGGTTCCTGTGCCGTGCGGCGCGCCATGCGGCCCGCGTGTGGCCGATGAAGGCCGCCCGGGCGGAGATCCGCTGCGCGGGGTCTGAGTGGGTGAGGCACGCGCGCACGCTCTCCCAGGGGGAGAGGGCGCACACGGGGGAATCCGAGCCGAAGGCGATCGGCACCCCTGCGGAGTAGAACCGGGCGAAGGGATTCATCCCCGCTCTCCGCTCCCCCAGCCGCGCCTCGTACAGGCCGCCGGGATGCCCCCACGTCGCGTCGAAGAGGGGCTGCGCGCTCACGGTGACCGCATACTCGGCGAGCGCGGCCGCGTCCGCTTCGGACGCCATCTCCACGTGCTCGAGGCGGTGCCCGGCGGAGCGCACGCTCGCGGCGCCGACGCGGCCGGCGGCGATGCCGAGCCCGGCGAGCACGAGCTGCAGGGCGCCGTCGCCGATCACGTGGAAGCCGCCCTGGATGCCGAGCCCGGAGCACGCCGCGAGGTGGTCGCCGATCTGGTCGGCGGAGAGGTAGCCGACCCCACGGTTCCCCGGAGCGTCACTGTAGTCCTCGGCCAGGAGGGCCGTTCGGCTGCCGATCGAGCCATCCACGGTGAGGTCTCCCGCGAGTCCCAGCACCTCTACTCCCAGGCCGTCGAGGATGCCCCGGGCTTCCTCGGCAGAGCCCGCGAGCTGGCCCCAGTAGGCCATGACCTGCGGGGCGGGCCCGTCGTGGCCGTCCTGGCGGTCGAGCAGGAGCTGGAGGTCCCGCAGGCCGGACAGGCGCGGCGAGGCCTGCTCGACGAGGCCCACGTAGCCCCGGGAGGCGGCATAGGCCAGGGCCCGGTCCTGCAGGGAGCGCACCTCCGCATCGTCGGCAGGGCGCGCGGCCGCGCGGACGGCGGGGAGTGCGTCGCGGCTGACGAGGGCGCCGTCGAGCCCCTCGGCGCTCCCGGCACCGGCGATCCCGGCCGCCTCGACGAGATCAGGCGTCACGAGGGCGGAGTGGACGTCGACCCGGGCGAGGAACGCCGGGCCCCCCGCAGCGCGGGCGAGCTCCTCGGCGGTGGGGAGCGCGGGATCGGACCACGTGGACTCGTCCCAGCCGTAGCCGCGGACGACGCCGCGCTGGTCGCCGGCCCGACGCGCCGCCGCCACGGCTTCGAGCAGCTCGCGGGCCGATCGGACGCCGGAGAGGTCCAAGGAGCCGAGCGCCAGGCCGGTGTCGGTGATGTGGACGTGGGAGTCGACGAACCCGGGCGCCACGAGGGCGCCGTCGAGGTCGACCACCTCCATCGTCGAGTCCTGGAGGGAGGTGGCGGCCTGCTCCGAGCCCAGCCAGGCGACCGTCCCCCCGTCCACGAGCATCGCGGAGGCGAACGGGTCGGCCGCGGAGTAGACGGAGCCGTTGCGGTAGAGGGTGAGCCTGCGCTCATCGGACATGGTGGTGTTCCTGCTTCCGGTGTGTGGGTACGTGCTGGGCCTACTCCGAGACGGCCGAGTACGCGACGACGCCGTGCCGCAGGAGGCCGATCGCCTCGTTGCACAGTCGGCGCAGCCGAGGCTCGATGCCCGGGACGTCGGCGAGCTGGTCGAGGAGGTCGATGACCTGGCGGACCCACCGCACGAAGTCGCCGGCGGCCAGGTCCGTGCCCGAGAGCACGTTCTGCAGGTCCCGGCCGCGTGCCCATTTGTAGATCGGCCAGACGAGGCCGAAGTCGGGCTCCGCGGTGCGCTGGAGGCTGTGCTGCTCCTCGGCGTCCTCGAGCTGGGACCATTCGCGCAGCACGACGTCGACGGCGACGTCGAGCGAGACGCTCGGCATCTTGGGGGTCAGGCCGCGTTCCTCACGCTTGGCCTGGTAGACGAGGATGCTGGCCAGCGCCGCGATCTCGGCGGCGTCCACGTCGTCGAACGCACCCCCGCGCAGGGAGAGTGCGGTGAGCATGTCCTTGTCCCCATAGATCCGCCGCAGCTGCTGGCCGGCTGCCGAGACCTCGAGGCCCGCGTCGCCCTTCACCAGGCACCCGTACGACTCGAGGACCTCGCACACGCGGTCGAACGTCTTGGCGATCGTGTTGGTGCGGCCCTGGATCTGCGACACGAGGCGGTCCGTCTCCCGCCGCAGGCGGAACCAGCGTTCCGCCCATCGCGCATGGTCCTCACGCTCGGCGCAGCCGTGGCAGGGATGGGACCGGAGCTGCCGCCGCAGCTCGGTGATCCGGCGCTCGGTGTCCTGGTAGCCGCCCGCAAAGGCGAAGTCCCGCCGAGAGCGCCTCCCCCGCCCGGCCGTGCGGGCATCGGTCCCATCGATCCGCGCGCGTTCGACGGCGTGGCGCAGCGAGGCGGCGAGGTCCCGGCGGTCCTTCGGGCGCTTGGCGTCGAAGCTCTTGGGGATGCGGATCCGCGTGACGGGCTCGACCGGGCCGTCGATGTCATGCAGGCCGATCCGGCGGACGTTCCGGTCGAATGTGAGCACCTGCGGGCGGGGCTCACGCGCGTTCGTGTCGGAGGTGAGGACCACCGCACTCCCGGAAAGGCGTCCCTCGCCGATCTCCACGACGTCGCCGGGGACGAGCCGCGCGAGCGAGTCCACGGTCATGGAGCGGCGGGCACGCCCTGCCTCCCGGGAGGCGAATTTCTCCACGTCGGAAAGCTCCTGCCGGATCCGCGAGTACTCGGCGAAGTCGCCCAGATGGCACGTCATGGCCTTCTCGTAGCCCGCGAGGGACTCCTCGCGGCTGCGCACCTGCCGGGCGAGGCCCACGACCGAGCGGTCCGCCTGGAACTGGGCGAACGAGCTCTCGAGGATGCTCCGGGCCCGCTCCCGGCCGAACTGCGCGACGAGGTTGATGCTCATGTTGTAGGTGGGCCGGAAGCTCGAGTTGAGCGGGTAGGTGCGCCGCGAGGCCAGGCCGGCAAGCGCCGCCGGGTCGAGGCCGGGCCGCCACTGCACCACGGCGTGGCCCTCGACGTCGATCCCGCGCCGTCCCGCGCGTCCCGTCAGCTGGGTGTACTCCCCCGCCGTGATGTCGACGTGGGCCTCGCCGTTGAACTTCTCGAGCTTCTCGATCAGGACGCTGCGCGCGGGCATGTTGATGCCGAGGGCGAGCGTCTCCGTCGCGAACACGACCTTGACCAGTCCAGCGGCGAAGAGCTTCTCGACGGTCTCCTTGAAGGTCGGCAGCAGCCCGGCGTGGTGTGCTGCCAAGCCTCGCTGGAGGCCGTCGCGCCAGCTCCAGAACCCGAGGACAGCGAGGTCGGCCGGAGGGATGTCCGTCGCGGACTCGTCGACGGCGGTGGTGATCTGGGCCTTCTCCTCGGGCGACGTCAGGTCGAGGCCGGCGTCGAGGCACTGCTGGACGGCCGCGTCGCAGCCGGCCCGCGAGAAGATGAAGTCGATGGCCGGGAGGAGCCCCCGGCGTTCGAGGGACTGGACCATCTGAGGGCGGCTCGCCCGCGTTCCCGGCAGCTGCCCGCCCTCGCCCGGACGCCCCGGCCGCGCCGACTGCTTCTCGCCGCGCTGGCGCTCCTCCCGCCTGCGGGCGCGCCCGCCGTGGCCGAAGCGGCCGCGGTACAGCTGCTGGGTCTCCCGCCGGCCGAGCTCGACCAGCTCCGGGTTGACTGCGGTCAGCTCGTTGACAGATGCCTCGCCCGACGGCGCCGCGTCGGCATGGGCCAGTGGCTCGCCGTCGTCAGCGCCCTCGGTGCCGCCCGCTTCGCGGTCGTGGTCGTGCGCGTCGGCAAGGTCCTCGAAGGACTGCCGGGTCGCGAAGAGGTCCACGAGCTCGCGTCCCACGAGGACGTGCTGCCACAGCGGCACCGGACGGTGCTCGGAGACGATGATCTCTGTCTCGCCCCGCACGGTGTCGAGCCAGGCGCCGAACTCCTCGGCGTTGGAGACGGTGGCGCTCAGCGAGACGAGCCGGACGTCGCGCGGGAGGTGGATGATGACCTCTTCCCAGACGGCGCCGCGGAAGCGGTCGGCAAGGTAGTGGACCTCGTCCATCACCACGTAGCCCAGTCCGCTGAGCGTGTCCGAGTCTGCGTAGAGCATGTTGCGCAGCACCTCGGTGGTCATCACCACGACCGGCGCCTCGCCGTTGATCGTCGTGTCTCCGGTCAGGAGGCCGACCTTCTCTGCACCATGGACCGCGGCGAGCTCTGCGAACTTCTGGTTCGAGAGGGCCTTGATCGGCGTCGTGTAGAAGGCCTTGAGGCCCTGCCGGAGGGCAAGATGGACGGCGAACTCGCCGACGATGGTCTTCCCGGCACCCGTCGGGGCGGCGACGAGCACCCCCTTCCCGGCCTCCAGAGCTCGGCAGGCATCCTTCTGGAAGGGGTCGAGCGGGAAGTCGACTGTCGCGGAGAAGGCTCCGAGTTCCGTCTTGGCGAACGCCCTCCGCTGGGCCGCTGCCGCGTAGCGTTCGGCGGGTGACATGCTCTCGGCGGCCTCTGACATGCCTCAAGCCTAGACCCCTGCCGGAGCTCAGAACTTCTCGAGGTCCTCGCGGGAGGTCGGGGTGTCCGCGATGGCGTCGGTCTCCTCCTGGTGCTTGAGCTGGCGCCGCTCGCGGCGACGGTCGTTCAGGATGCAGATGCCGATCGCGGCGAAGAAGAGGATGAGGAGAGGGCCGGCCAGCATGAACATCGACAGCGCGTCCGCGCCCGGCGCGGCGATCGCCGCGAGGACGAAGACCAGGAACACGGTCACGCGCCACGCCTTGAGGATGGTCTTGCCGGGCAGGATGCCTGCGGCGTTGACGCCCACCAGCAGCACGGGGACAAGGAAGGCCAGGCCCAGGAAGAGCAGCATGCGCGTGACGAAGTCCACGTAGTCGCGGCCGTCGATGATGTTCGAGAAGCCCTCGGGGGTGAACTGGGTCAGTGCGCGGACAACCTGCGGCGTGACGAGCCAGCCGACCCACACGCCTGCGAGGAAGAGGGGCACGCCGGCAGCCATGTAGCCGAGCGTGTAGCGGCGCTCCTTCTTCGTCAGGCCTGGCATGACGAAGGCCCACACCTGGTAGATCCACACCGGGCTGGAGATCACGACGCCGATAAGGATGGCGAGCTGGAGCTTGAAGTCGAACGGCGACGCGATCGAGCTGAAGTTGACCGAGGAGACGCCGCCGGTGTGCTCCTGGATCTTCCGGACGGGTTCCTGGAGCGCCTCGAGCACCGGGTCGTACAGGAACCAGCCCGCGACAGCGCCGACGAGGACACCGATCGCGGACTTGATCAGCCTGTTCTTGAGCTCCTTGAGATGATCGAGCAGCGGCATCCGGCCTTCGGGATTGGCCTTCCGCCCCTTGGCAGAGGCCACGTCAGACGCGCGGAGCTGAGCCGTTGCCCTGGTCATTGCCCTTCGGCGGAATGACCTTGCCTTCGACCGGCTGCTCACTTGCCGCGGAGGAGGACTCCGGCGTCTGCTTGCCGTCGTTCTTCATCTCCTTGACCTCGGACTTGAGGATCCGCATCGACTGGCCCAGGCTGCGGGCCATCCCCGGGAGCTTCGGAGCGGCGAAGAGGAGCAGCGCCACGATGATGATGATGAGGATGGGCCAAGGGCTTTCAAACAGGCGTCCCACAAGAATCCTTTCGTTGCTTAAAGTCTAGATGAGGCCGAGGTCGTGCAGCGACTGCGGCTGTCCCCGCCGGCGGCGGCGCGCAACCCTCCTGTCGCGGCGCGAGAGGCGGCGCAGTTCGCGGCCCTCCTCGTACTCGCGGCGCATGAGGTCCGGGTCGGCGAACACGGCGCTGCCGGGCGCACGGCGGGATGGCGAGGCCTCGTCGTCGTGGGCGAGCCCCTCCGCCGCGGGTGGCCGCTCCGCGATCTCGCCCAGCGCCGCGCTCGCGTCGCGCATGAGGGCAAGGCTCTTGCGCACGAGGTAGACCCCGGCGAGCACGAGGAACGTGACGGTGCACGCGCTCAGCGCCACCCAGATGAGGACCCACGACCACCACGGCACGGGATCCAGACTATCGGGTCGGCGTCGCACCGCCGTACCGCGCGAGGGCGCTGACCAGCCAGGCCCGCGCCGCTTCGACCGCATCCGGGGGGCCCTCGAGGGCGGCGGCACCTCCGAACGGGGCGAGGAATGCGGGGAGCCAGGCCAGGTCGGCGACGTGCAGGCGCACACGGCGGCTCCCGTCGACGAGATCCCGGCCGTCCTCGGTCTCGTAGCTGGACTCGACCCAGCGTGCCTGCGGGGCGAGCCGGAGGGTCACCTCGACGTCGTCGGGACCCCGCATGAAGACGGAGCCTGTGCCCGGTTCGAAGCCGTCGGGCAGCGGCAGGGGCTCGGCCGGCTCGACCGACTCGATCCGGTCCACGCGGAAGACCCGCCGTGCCTGCGCCCGATGGCAGTAGCTGTTGACGTACCAGCGGTCGCCGTCCGAGAAGAGGCCGAGGGGGTTGATGCGGCGTTCAGTCACCTCATCCTTGGTCGGGTTGATGTACCTCAGCAGGAGCGTTGCACCTGCCCGGGCTGCGGATGAGAGGAGCGGGATGAGCTCTGCGTTGCGCTGCGGCTCGGAGCGGACGTCCACCTGGGGCAGGCCCTGCCCGCCGGCGACGGCGACCGCACCCACCCGGTCCGCCAGGCGGAGCAGCGCGTCGGTCGCCTCGCGTCCTGCCAGAGGCAGGAGTGCCTTGAGCCCGAGCTGGAGCGCGACCGCCTCCCCCGGGCTGAGACGGCGTGGCCGGGCCAGCTCGTCCGCGTTGGCGACCGTGACGACTCCGTCCTCGACGAGGATCTCGATGTAGCTCTGGAAGCCCGCCGAGTCGATGGGGCCGGCTTCCTGCAGCAGGTCGAGCGCCTGGGTGACCTGCCGCTGCGTCATGCCGAAGCGCTCCGCGATGTCCTCCACCGTCACGGGGCCGCCGAGGAGGAAGGGCACGAGGTCCATGAGCCGCTCAAGGCGTTCCTGCCCGCTCGTGATCTTCCGGGTTGGCTTGATCTGGACGACCTCGTCAGCGCCACGGGAACCGAGCGCGTCGAGGGCGCCCCTCAGGCGCGCCACGACCTCTGCGGCGAGTTCGGGCGGGTCCTCGACCACGACGGCGTCGCCGAAGCCCGAGATCCGTTCCGCCGTGAAGGACACGTCGCGGTACGCGAGGTCCCCGACGTCCCACCCGGCCGGTCCGGGACCGCGGGGCTCCCAGTGCCGGCGCAGCTCGAGGGCCCGGTCTTCGGCGATGCGGAGGCGCGCCCTGCGCTCGGGAACGGCATCGAGGCCGTCGAGGGCGCGCTGGAGCGCGCCCTCCTCGGGCGGGGCGAACGCGCCCGGCTCCCCCACGGCGACGTTGCCTCGGATGCGCGAGAGGCGGAACACCCGCTGTCCGCCCCGGTCGACGTCGAGCCCGGCGAGGTACCACTGCCCGAAGCGCTGGCCCAGGCCCCACGGCTGCACGCGGCGGCGCCGCGTCTCGCCCGTGCTCGTCGCGTGGTAGTCGAACGTGACCTCGGCTCCGCGCGCTGCGGCGTCGGTGAGGGCGAGCCAGTGGGGATCGAGCCGGACGCGAGGCTGCACCTGCGACGGAGGGGTCTCGGGAAGCGCCCCGGCAGCCTCGAGGCGCCGCAGGGCTCGCTGCGCGTCGGCGCCGGCCACGGCGTCGTCGCAGGCGAGGGCCGCCAGGGCCAGCCACGTGGACTCCTCGGCGGTGAACTGCTGTGGAGGGAGGCGGAAGCCCTTCGGGTCGATCCGGTACTTCGGGACCTCCTCGGTGCTGTCCCAGCGTTCGAAACCCTGTTCCTCGAGGATGACGGCGCCCATCGCACGCAGGTCGTTCTTGTCCCGTTCGAACTTGCGCAGCACGGCGACCTTCTCGGGGTCCTCATCGTCCGGCTCCTCCCCGAAAGCAGGGTCATACCCGTAGATGTCGCGCAGGATGCGGTCGCGCGAGAGGCCCAGCTCAGTGTGCAGCAGCGCGATGAGCAGGTTCAGGAGGCGTGATGTCTTCGCTTCGGACACTTCAGCAGGCTATAGCGAAACGGGCGGCGGGCAGCACACGCTGCCCGCCGCCCGCCGTCGTGCGGTGCCGCGCCTCAGCGCACGCCGACGAGGTCCACGACGAAGATGAGCGCCTCGTTCGGCTTGATCGCGCCGCCGGCCCCACGGGAGCCGTAGGCGAGCTCGGAGGGGATCTCGAGGCGGCGGCGTCCGCCGACCTTCATCCCGAGGAGGCCCTGGTCCCAGCCCTGGATGACCTGGCCGACGCCGACGCGGAAGTCGAGCGGGGTGCCGCGGTTCCAGGACGAGTCGAACTCCTCGCCGGTGGACCAGGCGACGCCCACGTAGTGGGTCGAGACGGTGTCGCCCGCGGTGGCCTCGCGGCCGTCGCCCTCGATGAGGTCGACGATCTTGAGCTCGGTCGGGACGTCGCCCTCCGGGAACTCGATCTCGGGCTTCTGGCGGTCGTACTGGCGCTGTCCGAAGGACATGGTGCCTCCCTGGTGTAGGTGCTGGGTCGGGTGATGCGCTGAAGGCTACTTGATGCCCAGGATGTCCACGACGAACACGAGGTCACCCTTGGCCTGGCCCTGTCCCTGATCACCATAGGCGAGGGCGGCCGGGATGACGAGGAGCACGCGGGAGCCGACGGTCTTGCCGGCGAGGCCCTTCGTCCAGCCCTGGATGACTCCCTGGAGGCTGAAGGTCGCGCTCTGGCCGCGGTCGTAGCTGGAGTCGAACTTGGTGCCGTCGGAGAGGTTCACGCCGACGTAGTTCGCGACGATCGAGTCGGTCTCCTTGACGGTGTCGCCGTGGCCCTTGATGAGGTCCTGCGAGACGAGCGCGGTCGGCTTCGCTGCGCCGGCGACGTCGATCTGCGGGACGCCCTTGTCGTCCTGGGTGACCTTGGGGAGGCCGGCGGGGAGGTCGGTGACCGTGTCGCCCTCGGGCTTGGACAGCGGCTGGGGCGTGTCCTTCGCGGAGATGACCTTGATGACCAGCAGCGTCGACGACGGCGCGGCGGACGGGGAGGCCGACGGCGACGCCCCGGCCTGCGCCTGGCTCGCCTGGGCGGGGGTCGCGTAGGCGAGGTAGGAGCCCACCTTGGCCCCGACGAACCCGTTGTACACGGCTGCGTTGCCGGACTTGAGCTCGTCTGAGAGCTCGAGCTTCTCCGTGTTCCCGGAGGAGAACGTGTCCTCGAGCACCGACCCGTCCGCGCCGCTGAGCGCCACGTAGCCGATCTCGACCGTCTGGCCCGCCTTGACGGCGTCGCCGTCGCCCTGCTGGACGACCTTGATCGTCTCCTCGTTGACGGCGAGCGGCTTGGCGAAGTCCACGGCCGGGGCCTTGTCCCCGGGGGTGACCTTGAGCGAGTCGAGGGCTGCGACCTGCCCGGCGCTGGACGGCGTGGGGGCGGACGGGGTACTCGCGCAGCCGGCCACGAGCAGGGCAAGCGGCAGCAGCAGGGCGATGATTCGGCGCACTGATCAACTTCCTGTGGGGGTTCCCGCCACGCCACGGTGGCGGCGGACAGGCCGATATGGCCGGTCCAAGCCTACCGTTTCAGCCTGTGAAGGGCCTGAGCGTGTCCAGGAGCTCGTCGACCCGGGGGTCCTCGTTGGCGAACGGGTCCTTGCAGAGGATCGTGTGGTGGGCCCTGTCGTTGAGCTTGAGGTGGACCCAGTCGACGGTGTAGTCGACGCCGGCGGCCTGCGCCGCCTTGACGAACCTGCCCCGCAGCCGGGCCCTCGTTGACTGGGGCGGGTTCTGGACCGCGTTGGCGATCGCCGCCTCGTCGACCACGCGCGCCGCGGCCCCACGCCTCTGCAGGAGGAAGAACAGCCCGCGGTCCGGGCTGATGTCGTGGTAGGTCAGGTCCAGCTGAGCGACCCGCGCCGAGTCGAGGTCCACGCCGTGGCTCTCGCAGTACCGGTCGATGAGCTTCTTCTTGATGGCCCAGTCCACTTCGGTGTCGATGCCCCGCGTGTCCTGGCTCTCGATCGCGTCGAGCGTGCGCTCCCAGAGTCCGAGGATGCGCTCGACGTGCGGGGTGTGCGCCCCGTTCTCGACGACGAACTTCTGGGCCTTCTCCAGATAGGTCCGCTGCATCGCGAGGGCCGTGGTCTGCTGCCCGTTCGCGAGGCGGATCGGGGCTGCCCCGGTGACGTCGTGGGAGATCTCGCGGATGCTGCGGATGGGGTTCTCCATGCGCATGTCCCGCATGATGGTGCCCGCCTCGATCATGCGGAGCACGAGGTCCACGGTGCCGAGCTTCATCATGGTCGTGGTCTCGGACATCGTCGAGTCCCCGACAATCACGTGGAGCCTGCGGTAGTGCTCTGCGTCGGCGTGCGGCTCGTCCCGGGTGTTGATAATCGGGCGAGACCGGGTGGTGGCGGACGACAGGCCTTCCCAGATGTGGTCTGCGCGCTGGGAGAACGCGTACACAGGCCCCTGGGCGGTGCGCAGGACCTTGCCGGCGCCGCACAGCAGCTGCCGGGTGACGAGGAACGGGATGAGCACCTCGGCGAGGCGCGAGAACTCGGTGCGCCGCGGGATGAGGTAGTTCTCGTGGCTCCCGTAGGAGTTCCCGGCAGTGTCCGTGTTGTTCTTGAAGAGGTAGACGTGGCCGTCGAAGCCCTCCTCGGCCAGCCGCGACTCAGCCTCCTGGATCAGGTCGACCAGGATGCGCTCCCCGGCGCGGTCGTGCGCGATGAGCTGCGCGACGTCGTCGCACTCGGCGGTGGCGTACTCCGGGTGCGAGCCCACGTCGAGGTACAGCCGGGAACCGTTGCCGAGGAAGACGTTGGAGGACCTGCCCCAGCTCACGACCTTGCGGAACAGGTACCGTGCCACCTCCTCCGGCGCGAGCGGCCGGCCCTGGGGGCTCGAGTAGGCGATCCCGAACTCTGTCTCGACTCCGTAGATCCTGCGGTCCACGGCTCAGGCCCGTCCCGGCGCGCCGAGCGCGTCGTCGCCGTCGAGGATCCCGGCCAGCTCGTCCGGGAAGACCCGGCGGAAGGCGCGCCGCGAGCCGCGGGCGGTCTCGGAGTCGCGGTCCAGCACCGCCACCTCGAAGGCCAGCGGCTCGGTGCGGTCCTCGCGGAGCGCGCGGGCTGCGAGCCTGATCGCCTCCCCGAAGGAGGCCTCGGAGGTCCACCCGTCGATCACAGCCTCGGCGACCCGCTCGGCGGCGCCGCCCATGACGACGAAGCGGCGCTCGTCGGCAATCGAGCCGTCGAACGTGAGCCTGAAGAGGTGGTCGTGGTCGACGTCGCTGCCGACCTCGGCAACGGTGAGCTCGACCTCGAAGGGCTTCTGCTCCGCCGTGAAGACGGCGCCGAGGCTCTGCGCGTACACGCTCGCGAGCCCGCGTCCGGTGACGTCCTCGCGGTCGTAGGAGTACCCGCGGACGTCCGCGTACCGCACGCCGGCCTGGCGCAGGCTCTCGAACTCGTTGTACTTGCCGACTGCCGCGAAGGCGATCTTGTCGTAGATCTCGCCGATCTTGTGCAGGGACGGCGACGGGTTCTCGGCGACGAGGGCTATGCCGTCGTGGCAGCTGACGACGACGACGGAGCGTCCCCGGGCGATGCCCTTGCGGGCGAAGTCTGCCCGGTCCTTCATGAGCTGCTCGGGCGAGACGTAGAACGGCTGGGTCATGTCAGGCCTCCCGTCCTGCGGTGCTCCGCTGGGCAATGACGTCTGCCGCGATGGTCGCGAGCTCCCGTTCGCTCACACGCCGGCTTCCCGAGCGCGTCACCGTGTAGACCACGGGCCACAGCTGGCGGACGGGGTCGGGGCCGCCGGTGGCGGAGTCGTCGTCCGCCGCATCGTAGAGCGACTCGACGGCCACGTGGACGGCGTCCTCCTCGGACAGCCCGGGGCGCCAGAGCTTCTTGAGAGCGCCGCGGGCGAACATCGAGCCGGAGCCCACCGAGTGGTGCTCGATCTCCTCGTACCGTCCGCCCGTGACGTCGTAGGAGAAGAGGCGCCCCACACCGCTCTCGAGGTCGAAGCCGGCGAAGAGCGGGACGGCGGCGAGGCCCTGAAGCGCGAGCGGGAGGTTTCCGCGGACCATCGCCCCGAGGCGGGTGGCCTTGCCCTCAAGGCTCAGGAGCGTGCCCTCGATCTTCTCGTAGTGCTCGAGTTCGACCTGGAAGAGGCGGGCGATGTCGATGGCGATCCCGGCAGTCCCCGCGATGCCGAGCACTGAGAACCGGTCGGCGGGGAAGACCTTCTCGATGTGCCGGCTCGCGATGATGTTGCCCATCGTCGCACGCCGGTCACCGCCCATCAGGACTCCCCCGGCGAACGCGAGCGCCACGATCGTGGTGGCATGGGGGGCCACCGCCGAGGCGTCGACGGGCAGGCTGCGGGTGAATGGAAGGAGATCTGGTCTTGTTGCCGCCAGATGCTCGGTGAATGACGAGGTCGCGCCTGCAACAACGCGTTCAGCGAGGAAGTCGTTCATACCGGGGCCTACTGGCCGCCCTTCTGGACGAAGCCGCGGACGAACTCTTCGGCGTTGGTCTCGAGGACGTTGTCGATCTCGTCCAGAAGGTCATCCACGCCCTGGGTGCTCGCGGTGTCCTGCGCGCCAGCGGGAGCGGCGGGTGCGGGCGCGTCGGTGTCGACAGCCTCTTCCTCGCCGCGCGGCTGCGTGCTCTTCTGCTCCTGACCGGCCATGGCCGCCTCCTTGCGTTGTGGCGCTGCCGGGGCGGCGGCGCCTCGGTCCCGAAAGACCCCTTCTGCTCCCTATACTGTCACTTTTCCGGCGCGTGTCACGGAGCGGCGCGGACCGGGTCAGCGCCCTACGTCCGGCGGTCCCCGAGCAGCGCCGCGAGGAAGTCCTCGATGCTCTCGTGCTCGTCGAAGAGCCGATGCGTGAGGGCCTTCGTTCCCCGCAGCGGCTCGCGCGTGGGCACCCTCTGGAGCCGGTAGCTGCCGGGCGGGGCGAACACCACGGAGTCCCAGCTCGCGCTCACGACGCTGCGGGGGAACCTCTTGATGCTCGTGCCGCGGAACCATGCGCGCGTGTCGACGGGGGGTTCGACGACGGCGGCAGCTACGGCAGCGGCGTCCGCCATCGTCTCGAGGGAGCCGCGCGCGGCGAGCCTCAGGGCGATGCCGCGTTCGGGCCGCACATCCGACCACTGGATGTCGACGAGCCCGAGCCGGGCGTCCCCCCATTCGAGGCCGTCGCGGTTCCGGTAGCCCTCGAGGACGCGGAGCTTGGCGAGCCATTCGACGTACCGCGATGCGGCGTCCTGGTTGCCGCCAAGATCGGTCAGTGCCCGCTCCCAGTGCCTGAGGACTTCCGCAGTGTGACCGTCGCCGCCCTCCTCGGAGGCCACGCCCTGGTCCGCGGCCAGCTTCGCTGCCGCTTCGAAGTAGGCCCACTGGAGTTCGAGGCCGGTCAGGCGGCGCCCGTCGATGAGCCGGACGGTCTCGGTCAGGGACGTGTCGTGGCTGAGGCGGTGCATGGCGTCCACCGGCTCGTGCACGTCGATCTTCGGCGCGCGGCCCGCCTCGATGAGGCTGAGTACGAGGGCCGTCGTCCCGAATTTGAGGTAGTTCGCCACATGGCTCACGTTCGCGTCGCCGACGATGACGTGGAGGCGCCGGTACTTGTCCGCGACGGCGTGCGGCTCGTCGCGGGTGTTGATGATGGGCCGGCGCATTGTCGTCTCGAGGCCGACTTCAGCCTCGAAGTAGTCCGCTCGCTGGGACACCTGGTAACCGCGTCCGGTCCCGTCCTGCCCGAGCCCCACACGTCCTGTGCCGCAGATGAGCTGGCGCGAGACGAAGAAGGGTGTCAGGCCCGCGACGAGGTCCGCGAAGGGCACAGACCGGGGCACGAGGTAGTTCTCGTGGGACCCGTACGAGGCGCCCTTCCCGTCGGTGTTGTTCTTGTACAGGTTCACGGGAGGAACCCGCTCCCCGCCCGAGGCGAGCGCGCGCACGGCCGCGAGGGCCACGGCGTCGCCCGCGAGGTCCCACACGAGGGCGTCCCTCGGGTTGGTCACCTCCGGGCTCGAGTACTCGGGGTGGGCGTGGTCGACGTAGAGCCTCGCCCCGTTGCCGAGGACGAGGTTCATGAGCGCCGGCTCCTGGTCGCCGTCGAGCTCGATCTCCGCCGGGCCGTGGGCCAGGGCAACCGCCTCGGCGGTGAGGATCGGCTCGGCGTCGGTGAGCTGGTCGGGCGTCGCCTCGGCCCGGGGCACCGTGAACCCGCGCGCATCGCGCAGAGGCGTCTCATCCGTGTAGTCCCAGCGGGTGCCCGAGTCGGCCGCGTTGGCCTGCCGGGTCAGCCGCGCATACGCCGCGATGACCTGGGAGGACAGGTAGGTCGCGTTCGCGGCCGGAGTGCTGGGCGCGTGGATGCCGAACTCCGTCTCCGAGCCCATGACCCGCAGGGCTCCCCCCGCGGGGAGGGCCGGAGTGGTCTCGCTGCTCATGCGGCTCCCTACAGGTACTGGCCGGTGCTCGGCGTGGTCTCGATGGTCCGGCCGGGCTCGCTGCCGCCCTTGCCCTGGACGATCGTGCGGATGTACGTGATCCGTTCGCCCTTCTTGCCAGAGATCCGTGCCCAGTCGTCAGGGTTCGTCGTATTGGGCATGTCCTCATGCTCACGGAACTCGTCTGCCACAGCCCGCAGCAGGTGGTCCATGCGCAGGCCCTTGGAACCCGTCGTGAGGAGGTCCTTGATCGCGGCCTTCTTCGCGCGGTCCACGACGTTCTGGATGACCGCCCCGGAGTTGAAGTCCTTGAAGTACAGGATCTCCGTGTCCCCGTTGGCGTAGGTGACCTCGAGGTACTCGGTCGACTTGTCCGTCGCGTACATGGCCTCGACGGTGCGCTGGATCATCATCCCGACCGTGGCGTTGGCGTCGCCCCCGTGCTCGGCGAGGTCCTCGGCATGGATGGGCAGGTCGTCGGTCAGGTACTTCGAGAAGATGTCTGCCGCCGCCTCGGCATCCGGCCGGTGGATCTTGATCTTCACGTCGAGCCGCCCGGGCCGCAGGATCGCGGGGTCGATCATGTCCTCGCGGTTGGACGCGCCGATGACGATGACGTTGTCGAGCCTTTCGACGCCGTCGATCTCGCTCAGCAGCTGGGGCACGATGGTCGTCTCCACGTCGGAGGACACGCCCGTGCCGCGGGTGCGGAACAGCGAGTCCATCTCGTCGAAGAACACCACGACCGGGCTGCCGTCCGAGGCCTTCTCCCGGGCGCGGGAGAAGATGAGGCGGATGTGCCGCTCCGTCTCGCCAACGTACTTGTCGAGGAGCTCGGGCCCCTTGATGTTCAGGAAGTAGCTCTTGACGTCCTGCGCTCCAGGACGTTCCGAGGCCCGCACCGCCAGGGAATTGGCGACGGCCTTCGCGATGAGCGTCTTTCCGCAGCCCGGAGGGCCGTACAGGAGGATGCCCTTGGGCGCCTTCAGCCCGTGCTCACGGTAGAGGTCCGGGTGGAGGAACGGGAGCTCCACGGCGTCGCGGATCTGCTCGATCTGCGACGCGAGACCCCCGATGTCGGAGTAGCTGATGTCCGGCACCTCTTCGAGCACGAGGTTCTCGACCTCGGAGCGCGGCACCTTCTCGATCGCGCAGCCGGTGCGGTTGTCCACCGCCACGGCGTCGCCGACGCGCAGGCGCTCGAGCTGGAGCGGACCCGCCAGCCGGAGGACGCGCTCCTCGTCGCCGCGTCCGATCACGAGGACGCGGTCGTTGCCGAGGAGCTCCTTGATGGTCACGAGTTCGCCGGAGCGTTCGAAGCCGAGGCCCGCCACGACCTCGAAGGCCTCGTTGAGGAGGACTTCCTGCCCCACGCTGAGCTCGTTCAGGGAGACGAGGGGGCTGAGTCCCACGCGCATCTTGCGGCCCGAAGTGACGACGTCGACGCTCTCGTCGGTGACCGCGGTCGAGGCGCCCCCGGCCGGGCGCTTGCGGTTGAGCTGGACGATGCTGCCGAAGCTGTAGGGCGGCTGGCCCTCGTGCTCGAGCGCGGCCTTGAGCCGGACGATCTCGGCCTTGGCCGCTTGGAGCATCTCGGTCATGCGCGAGTTGTTCCCGGTAGCTGCGGCCAGCTGCCGGTCGACCGCCCGGAGCTTGTCGCGGAGCACGTTGATCTGCCGTTCCGCGATGCTCAGCTGCTCGGCATGTGCAGCCGGCGGGACGGGCTCGCGGCCCGGTCCGGCCTGTTCGTTGTCCACCATCGCGTCTCACATCCTCTTCGACACGGGCGGCTGGCTTGCGGCCACCCTGCACCCGGAACCTGCCCGGATGCACCCTCATGAAACGACACTAGCGCGCCTTTCCGCTCGCGCTGCGTCAGGGAGGCGCTTGGAACCGAAGAGTTACATCAGGGTTTCCGGATGGTGGACAGCGGGTGGTCAGGCTTCCGGAGATCCGGCCCTCGCGTCCCTCGCGGCGCGCCGGAGCTTGCGGTCGGAGACCTGCCGCTCCCCCACCGACTCGGGGGTCCAGGCGTTGAGGTCCTCCTCGCTGAACTCGGCCTTGTTCCGCTTCTTCCGCACGAGGGGCTCGACCCCCTCCGCGAGCCGACGGGTCACGAGGAGGAAGCCGGTGTGGCCCACCATGCGGTGCTCGGGCCGCACCGCGAGCCCCTCGAGGTGCCAGCCGCGGACCATGGACTCCCAGGCGTCGGGCTCGGTGAAGCGGCCGTCGGCCCGGATGGCCTCCGCGGTCCGGGACAGCTGGGTGGCCGTCGCCACGTAGTTGATCCAGACGCCTCCCGGCGCGAGGACCGTGGCCACGGCGTCGAGGCACTCCCAGGGCGCAAGCATGTCGAGCACCACGCGGTCCACGCTGCCGGGCTGCTCAGCCTTGACCACCTCGTCCTGGAAGTCGCCGAGGGAGATCCTCCACGCGGGGTGCGGGCCGCCGAAGATGGTCTCGACGTTGCCGCGTGCGATGTCGGCGAACTCCTGGCGCCGCTCGAACGAGTGGAGGTAGCCGCCGTCGCCCACGGCCCGCAGGAGCGAGATGGAGAGCGCGCCGGAACCGACGCCCGCCTCGACGACGCGCGCGCCGGGGAAGATGTCCGCCATGGTCACGATCTGCCCGGCGTCCTTGGGATAGACCACAGCGGCGCCGCGCGGCATCGAGAGGACGAAGTCGCTCAGCAGCGGCCGCAGGGCCTGGTACTGGTGCCCGGCCGTGTTCGTCACCACGGACCCGTCGGGCCTGCCGATGATCTCGGAGTGGTTGAGGAATCCCTTGTGGGTGTGGAACGCGCCGCCCTCAGCCAGCGTGATGGTGTTCATCCGCCCTCGCTCGTCGGTCAGCTGCACGCGCTCGCCGACACGGAACGGCCCGCGGCGCTGCGCCGCCCCCGTGGGTCCTTCCGCGGCGGTGTGCTGGGTGCTCAGGCTCATGGTGTCCTTTCTCAGAGGTGCCCGGACTAGCGGGCGGGACGGCCGGAGATGGCCGCGACGACGTCGCGCTGGTTCAGGAGCCCCACGACACGCCCGGCCCCGTCGACCACCGCGTACTCGGTGCCCGAGAGCTTGGCGAGGTACTGGATGAGCTCCTGGCCGCCCGCGGTGTCAGGGACGTACGCCCCCGGGGCCAGGGCGTAGCCGACGGCGGTGACCGGCGTCGTCGCCCATGCCGTCTCGGGGACGCGGGCGACCGCGCTCGGGTCGACCACGCCCTGGGGCTTCCCGTCCGGTGCGCAGAGCACGACGGCGGTCCCCGCCGAGGCGCCGGCCTGCAGGGCCTGCTCGACGGTGGCGAAGTTCGGCACGCCGACCGCGGGCACAGCCAGACGCCCGGCGACCACGGCGGGCAGGCGGGTGCGGAACCCCGCGTGCCGGATCGAGGCCGAGGCTCCCTGCCACAGGAACATGGCGACGAGGAGCGTGACCATCATGAAGGGCAGGTCCGGCGAGGCGCCGCTTGCCATCGGCACCACGACGGCGAAGAGCACGAGTCCGATCACGATCGCCCGGCCGGTCCAGCCAGCGGCGATGGTGCCCTTCTCCTGGGAGCCGGTGGTCTTCCACACGGCGCTCTCCACGATGCGGCCGCCGTCGAGCGGCAGGCCGGGCAGGACATTGAAGACCGCGATGAGGAAGTTGGCCCACAGGAAGATGTTCACGAGGATGTCGGCGACACCCGTCAGGTGCACGGTCGTGACCACGAGCCATCCCACGCCTGCGAGGACGAAGTTCGCGGCGGGTCCGGCCAGGGCGACGACGACCGACTTCCCCGGAGATGCTGTGAAGGACTCGAACTGCGTGTGGCCGCCCCACAGGTTGAGCACGATCTTCTGGCTCGGCCAGCCGAACGCCCGCGCGGTGATGGCGTGGGCGAGTTCGTGGACCAGCACCGACGCGAGCAGCAGGACGGCGTACGCGAAGGCTACGAGGTAGGCCGCCGCCCCGAGTTGCGGCTGCCGCGACTGCAGCGTCGGCCCGTAGGCCACCACCGTGAATCCGGCGATGAGGAACCAGGAGTAGGCGAGGACGATGGGAACGCCCGCGATGCGTCCGAGGGGAATCCCCTCGCGCCGGTTCTCGGCCTCGTGGCCGCCGCTCACGCGGGGTCTCCGACGGACGCCGCCTCGATGGCCGCCCGGAGGGTCCTCGCGAGGTCGGCCGGGGTGCGGTCCGCGAGGGTCTCCCAGTGCTCCACGCCGAGGTGCACGGGAACCGCGAGGGCGTTCGGCACGACGACGGTGGCCAGGTTCGCGGCGGTCGCGGAGGTCGCGCCGGGGGTCGAGTCCTCGATGGCCACGCATTCGGCCGCCTCGAGGCCGCCGAGCTCGGCGTCGAGGAGCTCGATCCCCCGCAGGTACGGCTCGGGGTGGGGCTTGCCGTTGGCGACGAGGTCGCCGGTCACGACAGCCGAGAAGGTTCCCTCGGGCAGGTGGTCGACGATGCGGTGCGCCATGGGCGCCTCGGACATCGTCACCAGGGCGCACGCTACGCCGGCCTCTCGGAGCCCAGTCAGGAGCTCGCGCGCACCGGGGCGCCAGGGCACGGCGCTGCCGAGCTGCTCGACGACCCGCCCGGTGAGCGTGTCGATGATCTCGCGGACGTCCATCCGGACGCCCCCGTCCTGCAGGAGGCGGGCGGACGTCGGGAGCGCCTGGCCGACAAGGCGCATGGCCTGTTCATGGCTCCACTTCCCGCCGAACCGCTCGACGAGCTCTCGCTCGGCCGTGATCCAGTAGGGCTCGGTGTCGACGAGGGTGCCGTCCATGTCCCACAGGACGGCACGGAGCGGCGCGAGCTGGCTGGACACAGGGCTGTCGGCGGAGTTGTCGGCAGGGAGACGCATATGCACCAGTCTACGGTGGCTTCCGATGGCCCTCCGGCGGCTGGCGCTAGTCTGGTGCGATGAACGAGTTCGACGCCGATGCACCGGCCCCGCACCCGGGCCTCTTCGCGCCCCCGGCCGAGGGCGAGCGCGTGACCGTCATGCTCGCAGCCTTCGAGGGCTGGAACGACGCCGGCGAGGCCGCGAGCGACGCGCTGAGGTTCCTGCGTCGGCAGTTCGATGCCCAGAAGGTGGGCGCGACCGAGGCCGACGACTACTACGACTTCCAGTTCACCCGCCCGACCGTGCGCCGCTCGGGTTCGGGCCGGCGCCGGATCAAGTGGCCCACCACGAAGGTCTCGACCGCCCGCGTCCCGGGACACCCGGTGGATCTGGTGTTCGTGCAGGGCACCGAGCCCTCGTACCGGTGGCGCGCGTTCACCGAGGAGCTGCTGGAGTACGTCGAGGACCTCGAGGTGGACTACCTCGTGGTGGTCGGGGCGCTGCTGGCCGACGTCCCGCACTCGCGGCCCATCCCGGTGACGGCGACCAGCGAGAACGACGAGCTGCGCGAGCGGCTCTCCCTCGAGGCGTCCCAGTACGAGGGACCGACGGGGATCGTCGGCGTGTTCGCCGACGCCGCGGACCACCACGGCACGCCGACCGTGTCCCTGTGGGCGGCCGTGCCGCACTATGTCGCCCAGGCGCCGTCCCCCAAGGCGCAGCTGGCCCTGCTCCACCGGATCGAGGAGATGCTCCAGATCCCGCTCGACACGAACGAGCTCGCCGAGGACGCCGAGGCGTGGGAGCGCGGCGTCAACGAGCTCGCGACCGAGGACCCCGAGGTTGCCGCCTACATCCACCAGCTCGAAGAGGCCAAGGACACGGCGGACCTCCCCGAGGCCACGGGCGAGTCGATCGCCCGGGAGTTCGAGCGGTACCTCAAGCGCCGCGGCAAGGAAGGCCCCGGGCGCGACCTCGGCTGAGCGCGCTCCGGCGCGGCTAGAGCGCCACGCCGAGCAGCGCGTCGACCGCCGCGCTGACCAGCGCGCCGTCGTCCGTCTCCGCGCCGCCCGGGGTGCTGGCCGCGCAGTCGTCGGCCCACTTGTCCACGGCCGCGAGGGCGCGCGGTGCGTCCAGGTCGTCGGCGAGGGCACCGCGGATCTCCGCCAGCAGCGGTTCGGCGGAACCGGGCAGGGCGCGCACGACGGCGCCGCGCCAGTTCTCGAGCCGGCGCACCGAGGCGTCGAGCAGCTCGTCGGTCCACTCCCAGTCGGAGCGGTAGTGGTGGGCAAGGATCGCGAGGCGGATCGCGGCGGGGTCGACGCCGGCGGCGCGCAGCTTCGACACCAGGACGAGGTTTCCGCGGGACTTGCTCATCTTCTCGCCCTCGTAGCCCACCATGCCCGTGTGTGCGAAGTGCTGGGCGAGGGGCACGTGATCCATGCTCCAGGCGTGGCCCGCCCCCATCTCGTGGTGCGGGAACGCGAGGTCGGAGCCGCCCCCCTGGACCGTGAACGGGGCGGGGAGGAACCTGCGTGCGATCACCGTGCACTCGATGTGCCATCCGGGGCGGCCGGGGCCGAGCGTGCCGCCGTCCCAGTGCGGCTCGCCGAGGCGCGCCTCGCGCCAGAGGATCGGATCGAGCGGGCTGTGCTTGCCGGGCCGCTCGGGGTCGCCGCCGCGGTCGCCGAAGACCTCGATCATCTCGGCGACGGTCAGGTGCGAGACGTGGCCGAGCCTCCAGGCGTCCGGCGAGTCGGCACGGCGGGTGGCCTCGGTGACGTCGTAGTAGACGTCGCCGTCCGGCTCGCCTTCGGCTCCGGCGAGCTGGTATGCGAGGCCCGCATCGAGGAGCTTCTCGACCTCGGGAATGATCCACGGGATCGACTCGACCGCGCCGACGTAGTGGTCGGGGGCGAGCACATGCAGCGCTTCCATGTCGGACTGGAACAGCGCGATCTGCTGGCGCGCGAGCGTCCGCCAGTCAACGCCGGTGGCGTCGGCCCGCTCGAGGAGCGGGTCGTCGACGTCGGTCGTGTTCTGCACGTACTTAACCGTGCTTCCCGCGTCGCGCCACACGCGGTTGAGGAGGTCGAAGGCCACATAGGTGGAGGCATGGCCGAGATGCGTCGCGTCGTAGGGCGTGATGCCGCAGACGTAGAACGACTGCTCCGGGGCGGCAGGGATCTCGACCGTGTCCCGTAGCCGGGAATCAAACAGCCGGATCGAGCCGCTCGTCCCGGGCAGCTGTGGAACGGGGGTCTGCCTCCAAGTTTTCACCTCACCAGCCTAGTGCCCGGCCGAGATGACACCGAAACCGAGGAGCACGTACAGGGCGGCACCGAGACCGATCCGGTACCAGACGAACAGGCGGTACGAGCGCGAGGAGATGTAGCGCATGAACCAGCCGATGATGACGAACCCCACGACGAAGGCGATCACGGTGGCCACGGCCGTCTCACCGAGGCCGTAGGGACCGCTGCCGAAGCCGTCGCGGAGGCTCTTGGCAAGCTGGTACAGGCCCGAGCCGAAGACAGCCGGGATCGCGAGCAGGAACGAGTACCGCGCGGCGGCCTCCCGCGTGTAGCCCATGAACAGGCCTGCGGTGATGGTGCCGCCCGAGCGGGACACGCCGGGGATGAGAGCGAGGGCCTGGGCGAAGCCGTAGATCACGCCGTGGCGGGTCCCGAGGCGGTCCAGGGTGCGCACGTGCCGGCCGAGGGCGTCCGCCGTCGCGAGGATGAGCCCGAAGACGATGAGGGTCGTCGCCGTCAGCCAAAGGCTCCGGAACACCGTTTCGATCTGGTCCTGGAAGAGCAGGCCGAGGATGACGATCGGCACGCTTCCGATGATCACGAGCCAGCCCATGCGGGCATCGGGGTCGTTGCGCGGGATCCTGCCGGTCAGGGAGGCGAACCAGGCGCCGATGATGCGGACGATGTCCCGCCAGAAGTAGATGATGACGGCCGTCTCGGTGCCGAGCTGGGTGATCGCGGTGAACGCCGCCCCGGGGTCCTCCGCGTTGGGCAGGAACTCCCCCACGATGCGCAGGTGCGCGCTCGAGGAGATGGGGAGGAACTCGGTCAGCCCTTGGATGAGGCCGAGGAAGGCGGCTTCGAGGTAATTCACGGGGCCACTCTAGTGGGCCGCCGCTCCCTCGCCCCTCAGGCGGTGCCGCCGCACGGCGAGGCCGTCAGGCGCCGCCACCTTCGCGCGCGGCGTCCTCCTCGGCGTCCTCGTCCTCCTCGGTGGACTCGTCGTCGTCCTCATCCTCGTCGTCATCGTCGTCGTCCGAGTCGAGGAGGTCGATGGGGAGGTCTTCCCCGTAGGCGTCGTAGAGCGCGTCCGCGTAGGCCTCGAAGGCGTCGGCGATGGCGAAGAAGGCGGACTCCACCGCCGGGTCGTCGTCGCCGCGGCGGGATGACGCCGCCACCAGGTGCTCCTCCAATGCAGCCGTCAGCGAACCGAGGGCCACGCGCGGGTCAATGCTCATGGGTGCCACGGTAGTCTGAATGGGAGGGCGTGCCTAGGGACGTGTCCGGGGACCTTCCGGGGACCTGACGCGAGGTTCGCCCAGTCGACCCAGCAGGAGGAAGCGAGGGCCATGAAGGAACGGATCCTCACCACCACGCCCGACCGCGCAGCGGGAGCGGGGAGGCAGTACGAGTACCTGGTCCTCTCGGTCGCGCCGGGGGATTCCGTGGCGGACGCCCGGCAGCGCGTGCGCGAGCACTCCGAGTACGGACGATGGGAACTCGAGCGCAGCCGCCTCTACATGGGCGGCGGGCGCCAGTACTGGCTGCGCCGGAAGATCATGCTCGTCGAGCGCACCGCGTAGGGCGGGCCGCGGGCGTCGGCCCCGCGCCGGCGTCAGTCCTCGAGGGGTCCCAGCAGCGCGGCGGCGACGCTCGCGTGCGCGGACTCCGGGTCGGACGGGTGGTACACGCCTGCGGCCGCGTCCCGGTAGAGCCGTTCGAGCTCGCTTCCCCTGAAGTAGGCCGCTCCTCCCCCGACCCTCATGGCGCCGTCAAGCACCGTCCGGGCGGTCTCGGTGGCCCGGTGCTTGAGTCCGCTCAGTGCCGGGAACCAGCGCGGACCCCTGTCGACGAGGGCGTCGACGTCGGCCGCTACTGTGCCCAGCTGCGGCAGGATCGCGTCGACGGCGAGGCCCATCTCGGCCACCTGCCAGCGGATGTCCGGGTCCTGCGCGTAGGGCCGGCCGCCGTTGCGGGCTGACTTCCGGCGATGCGCGGCTGCGACGGCGAGTTCGAGCCCGCGCTCGGCGATGCCGGTGTAGACCGCGGCCAGGAGCGTCTCGAAGCACGCGAAGATCGCGAAGATCAGCAGATCCGGGCTCGGACCCACGGGGATGCGCCGGATGACGCGCTCGGGGCGGAGCACAGCGCCCTCCAGGACCGTCGAATAGGACTGGCTGGCACGCATGCCGAGCGTGTCCCAGTCCTCGACATGGCGCCAGCCGGGGGCGTCGCGGTCCACGAACCCGTACACGAGGCGGGGCTCGTCGCCGCTCGCATCCTTGCCGAAGGTGCCGAGGCGGGTCCACACGGGGGCCAGGGACGTGAAGATCTTCGTCCCCGTGAGGAGGTACCCGCCGTCGTGCGTGGGCTCGGCGACGGTGTTGGCGTCGAAGAGCACGGAGTCGTTGCCGGCCTCCGAGATCCCGAACGCGAAGACCTCGCCGCCTGCGGCCTCGCGCAGGACGAAGTCAAGGCTCGTGTCGCCGCGGTCGGCGAAGACCTTGGCCACGCCCGTCCACACGAGGTGCATGTTGACCGCAAGCGCCGTGGCGGGCGCTGCGGCGGCGAGGCGACGCTGGAGGCGCACGACGTCGGCCAGGCCCGCTCCCAGCCCGCCCTCGGACTCGGGGACGAACGCCTTGAGGTAGCCGGCCAAGACGAGGGCGTCGAAGTCCTCGTGCGGGAACTCGTTGCGCTCGTCGTAGCCCGCCGCGCGCGAGCGGATCTCCTCCAGCAGGGTGTCGGGGAGGACGGCCTCGGGGTCCAGCGGCATGGTTCTCTCCCTCTGGCGGGTCTCAGTAGGTGGTGAGCAGGCGGCGGAGGACCCGGGCGCCGAAGCGGAGCGATTCGGCGGGGACGCGCTCGTCGACGCCGTGGAACATCGCCGGGAAGTCGAGGTCCGAGGGAAGCTGGAGCGGGGCGAAGCCGTAGCCGGTGATGCCCAGGCGGCTGAGGGACTTGTTGTCCGTGCCGCCCGAGAGCGTGTACGGGAGCACGACCGCGTCCGGGTCCTCGGCCTCGAGCGCGCCCACCATCGCCTCGACGAGCGGGCCCTCGAAGGGAGTCTCGAGCGAGACGTCGTGGTGGACGTAGCTGAACTCGACGCCCTCGCCGGCGAGCTCCTTGAGCTTGGCAAGCAGGAGCTCGTCCTGACCCGGGAGGGTACGGGTGTCGATGCGGGCTTCGGCAGCCCCCGGGACGACGTTGTCCTTGTAGCCGGCCTTGAGGACGGTGGGATTCGAGGTGTTCTGCAGGGTGGCACCGACGAACCTCGCCACGGTGCCGAGCTCCTTGAGGAGGATCTCCGGGTTGTCCGGGTCGAACTCGACCCCGGTGAGCTCGGAGACGCCGTCGAGGAACCGGCGGGTCGTGTCGGTGAGCTCGATGGGCCAGGTGTAGTCGCCGATCCTGGCCACGGCGCGGGCAAGCCGGGTCACCGCGTTGTCATCGTTGACCTGCGATCCGTGGCCGGCGCGGCCGCTGGCCTTGAGGCTCAGCCACCCGAGGCCCTTCTCCGCCGTCTGGAGGAGGTAGGCGCGTTTGCCGCCGATCTGGGCGGAGAAGCCGCCGACCTCGCTGATCGCCTCGGTGGCGCCGTCGAACAGTTCGGGGCGGTTGTCCACGGCCCAGCGCGCGCCGTAGGCTCCCCCGGCCTCCTCGTCGGCGAACATCGCGATGACGAGGTCCCGCTTGGGCCGGGTGCCGGTGCGCTGCATCTCGCGGACCACCGAGAGGATCATGGCGTCCATGTCCTTCATGTCCACCGCGCCGCGGCCCCACACGAGGCCGTCCTTGAGCTCGGCCGCAAAGGGGTCGACGCTCCAGTCTTCCTTCTGGGCGGGGACGACGTCGAGGTGGCCGTGGACGACCAGCGCGCCCGCGCCCGGGTCGGTCCCCTCGATGCGGGCAACCACGGAGGCCCGACCCGGTGCCGACTCGAAGATCTCCGCCTCGAGCCCGACCTCAGCCAGGAGGCCCGCGGTGTACTCGGCAGCAGCCCGCTCGCCCGGCCCGGCGCCGTCGCCGTAGTTCGAGGTGTCGAATCGGATGAGGTCCTGGCAGATCTGCACCACCTCGTCCTCGGCCGCTACGGCGTTCGAATCGACGGCAGGGCTCTGGGTGGGGCGGTCAGTCATGGGTCCTCCTCAGCGTCTCCGGTGGTCCCAGCCTAGACCCGTGGCGAAACGCCCCCGGATTTCGGCAAATGCCCGATCTCGTGTAGAGTCTTACTCGCTGCCCGGGAGGGAAACACACGATGTTTTCGGTTCTCGGCGCCCACCTGCGCGGGTGGCGGAATGGCAGACGCGCTAGCTTGAGGTGCTAGTGCCCGAATAGGGCGTGGGGGTTCAAGTCCCCCTCCGCGCACACTGGGAAGCCCCGGTCTTCGGACCGGGGCTTCCGTGCTTTCCGGACCAGCGCCGCGACCCCCCGGGCCCCCGCGCCGTGGTCATCAGCGGCCCTGAGATGGTGTATGGTTGTATATCGCTGCCGGGGACGGAAACACTCCATCTGGAGACCTCGGAAGCCGCCTGCGCGGGTGGCGGAATGGCAGACGCGCTAGCTTGAGGTGCTAGTGCCCGAATAGGGCGTGGGGGTTCAAGTCCCCCTCCGCGCACAGATAGAGCGCCCTCGGTCCGATGACCGAGGGTGCTTTTGGTTTTGGGTCCTCGGCCCTTGGCGTGTCCTCCCCTCCCGGGCGTAGTGTCCGGAAGTGTCAATGGCACTGAGAGGAGACTGAGGCATGAAGGCGTGGCAGTTCACCGGCACGAACAAGGCGCTCGAGTTCAATGAGGTTCCGGAGCCGCACGCGGGTCCCGGGACGGTGGTCGTCGAGGTCAAGGCAGCGGGCGTCTGCCACTCCGATGTGACCGCACTGGACGATCCGGGCTGGATGCCCCTGTTCCCGCACCCCCCCCGCACGATGGGCCACGAGAACGCCGGCGTCATCACCGAGGTCGGCGAGGGGATGGAGCAGTGGAAGGTCGGCGACCGCGTCGGCCTCGCGCCCGTCATGAGCGACGGCGACGCTCTGGGCTACGGCAAGTGGGACGGCGGATTCGGCCCGAAGCTCCTGGCGACCTCGGACAATCTGGTCCGGCTGCCGGACGAGGTGCCGTTCGACCTCGGCGCCATGGCCACCGACGCGGGCCTGACCGCCTACCACGCGATCATGGCGGTCGGCGGCGCGAAGGCGGGGATGAAGGTCGGGGTGATCGGCCTGGGCGGCCTCGGGTACATCGGCGCCCGCGTCGCCGCGCTCTCGGGCGCGGAGGTCTACGGCGCGGAAATCAACCCGGAGACGCAGAAGCTGGCCGGCGAGATCGGGCTCGCGGACGTCGCCGACTCGATCGACGCCTTCAAGGACAAGAAGCTCGATCTCATCGTCGACTACGCCGGCTTCGGCACCACGACCGCCGCCGCGATCGAGACTCTCGGCGAGTTCGGCACGCTCGTCCAGGTGGGCATGGGACGCCTCGAGGCGACCATCAACACCTATCCGATCATCATCAACCAGCTCACGATCAAGGGCTCGAAGTCCGGCACCCGTGAGGACCTCGAGGGCATCTACGAGCTCATGAAGTCCGGCGAGCTGAACCCGCCCATGAACCTCATCACCCAGGCCGACATCCCCGACGCGATCGACAAGCTCCGCGCCGGCGGAGTGGTCGGCCGCTTCATCGCCCTCTACGAATAGGACCGCCTTCCGCTCCGACGCACGACGGCGCCATCGCCCACCTCTCGCTGTGGGCGGCGGCGCCGTCGCGTCGGCGCATACCCAACGGCGCACGATCCCCCGGAAGCGGGAACGGATCAGGCCGCCGTGTGGAAGACGTACTCTCCGCCGGGGAACTCGACGCGGTGGCCGATGGTCTCCCGGGTTCCAGGCAGCGGAGGCGCGGTCGAGGTGTAGCAGTGGCCGGTCGGCGTCGTGACCGCGACGGTGTGCCGGGTGGCAGCGATGGTGCCCTCGGTCCATCCGGGCGCTTCTTTCGCCTGATTGCACCGTTCGCACAGGCCTTGGCCGTTTGCCGCGGAGGTAGGGCCGCCCCGGGCGGAAGGAGTGATGTGGTCAGAGTGGCGGATCGGAGCCTCGCACCAGGGGTTCCGGCACGTCTGGTCGCGCAATGCGATGAACTCCCGGAGCCCTGTCGGGAAGGTCCGCGAGCGCGAGTCCATCGCCGTCAGGGAACCGGCAGCGGGTGCGACATAGAGGCGCCGGAGGACCGCCCCAGCCCCTGAGCCGAGTGAGCTCAGGATGAGGTCCCTCGCAATCTGGGCCGGAAGGACGCCGTATCCGGAGAGAACCGCGGGTTCGGCGGAACCGGCGACAAGCGCGGAATCCGCCATCACGACGTTCACTGCGATGCGTACGTCTTCCGCGCGCTTCTGGCCGGTCACGCGCTCGATGAGCGTGTCGGCCATGATCTGATCGCGGGTCCTGCGCTCGTGCTCGCCCTCCCCCGCGACGCGGCTCGAGTCGGCGGCCAGAGTCAGCGCCTTGTAGGCGGCAACCCCCTGCGCGGCAGGCACAAGGCACGAGAGTATTGCCATAGAGTCCGGTGCTGGGCGCAGGGTGACGCGTCGCTCGGCCATAGCCCGCCGAGACCGTTTGACCGCCGCTGCCGGATCAAGTCGCTGGGCGTGCTTGCGCGCCTCGGCGGCGAGCTGCCGGTCTCCAACGCCTCCCTGGGCGTAGAGCGGCACCATTGCTTCATCGACGCGGGTCCTGTCCTCGAGGTCGAGGCACGCCGTCTCGCGGACGACGAGCGTGGCCCGCCACTCGTTGATCCGGCCTGCGGCAAGCGCATTGAGCGTGTGCGGCATCTCGTTGACTAGCGCCTTGGCCAGTCCGAGGAGACGGCCGCCTTTGGAGGGCGACTCGCCTCGGGCCAGTGCGACGGCATGGCCGGCCTCAACGGCCGGGTCCACCGGGCGCGGACCGATCCCCACTCGCTCGGCGTCGCCCTCGGTTCCATACCTCACTGCCGCATCGTCAGCGCGCCGCTCCCTGATGCGCTTCTCGAGGAGCACGCTGCAGCGGGCTTGGCTCGCCGAAGCCGCTGCCGTGAGCCGCTCAAGGGAGGCGATCTGCTCTATCAACGCAGCCTCGCTCAGCGAAGCGTCGCTCCCAGAACCGGCACCAAGCGCTGTTGCCCACGACGCGATCTCCGAAGCTGTCGGGGCCACCGACTCCCCGACTTCTGCCAGCACCGCCGCGAGGACCCGGGAGAAGTCGACAGGCTCGTGCTGCAGGCGAGTGCCTGCAGCGCTGTCGAGAACCTTCACACTCCCGGACAATTCGAACATGTATTCGATTCTAGCGGCACTGGCCGGTGCTGCCCACCCTGTGGAGGACCAATGGAGTCTGTCCGCGGCGGACGCTGCGGCCGCTACCGTTTACGTGACGAGCTGCACCGCGGTGAGTGACGCCGTCGTGTGTCACCAGCCAGCACTGCGCGCCTGCTTGACCAACCTTGCCCGCCTTGAGCAAACGAAAGGGACCAGCCTCAGGCTGGTCCCTGCCTTCTCCGCCCGTCGGCGTCAGCTCACGATGCTGCCGCGCGGGGGTTCGAAGCCTTGGTTCCACTCGGCTGCGCGCCCATGCCGCCGATACGGGCGAGGATCGTCTGCATGCCCTTGTCAGCCTGGGCTCGGCTCAATCCGCTGTTCTTGCCGATGAGCGAACCGGCGCCGAGGTCGATCCGGGCATCGGATAGGACCGACCGGCGCGGTGATTCGTGACGGCTGCTCTTCTTGCGGTTCAGTGCCATGGCGACCTCCCTCTGCCCCGAGTCTACTGTGAGCGGGCCCGTTTCCACAGGGACCTGGCCATCCGCCGCGCGTTCACGAGGTACAGGACAAGCCCGATGAGGTTCGCCACCGCGACGACCACGACGACGAGCCAGAGAAGGTCCCACCACCACGGCTCGAGCGGAACCCCGACGCCGATCCCAGCCGTGAGCAGCACTCCGGCACACGCGATGAGCAGCAGCCTAAGCGGAAGCAGCATGGCTGCCAGCGCTCGGTGTTCGGGAGCGCGCGCCATCCACGACAGGAACAGGGCTGGCCCCACGAGGAGCAGCGAGACCGCCTGTGACGGCACCGTGAAGCGGGGCGAGACGATCGGAGCGCTGAAGAACTTCTCCGCGGCCACCGCCACGGCGAACAGGAGCACGACCAGCACGCCCACGACCGTGAAGGTGAAGACGCCCGAAGCCGCCGGGACGAGCTCGACGCTCACCTCCGCCCCCGAATAGGTCTCCGACGGCGCGAACGCGACATGGGCGGTGCTCCGCGGCTTGGCGGGGACGTCCTCGCGAGGGTCTGCGACATACTCGTCGCCAGCCGTCTCCTGCACGCTGAGCCGGCGGACGACCAGACCGGCCGGCGCACTGAACTCGACATGCTGGCTGTGCGCCAGGCCCGCGTCGGGGAGGTCGAACTCGATGATGCCGACCCTGTTGCCGAGATCCGGGATCGGCAGGCTGCGGTCATAGGAGAACTTGACCACGGTCCTCTTCCCGACGAGGTCTCCCTCGACCTCGACCACGAGGAGGAACTGGTCCAGAAACCCCTTCACCATCCGCGCGACCACCGCCCTGCTCTCCGGGTCGGCGATGCCGCTCCAGGGCATGAGGTTCCCGTCGACCTCGTCCTCGATTGCCCTCCTCGCCTCGGCGGACGCCTCGGCGGGGTTGAACCCGACGACGCGGTGTATGAGGTCCCGCATCTGCTCGGACTCCTCGGTCGGGCGGGGCATCCCGGGGCTCGTGATCTGGACCAGCATCTCGACGGCGAGCTGCGTGTTGTCGTCACGGCCGAGCACGGGCATCGGGTGGTCGGCCGGGCCGGTGGCCGACACCCGGCGAAGCGCGCCCTTCTCGATCAGGGCGAGCGGCACCAGGATGCCCCCGTCGGACCCAGGCACTGCCACGTCCGAGGGAAGCGTGAAGTCGAAGGAGATTGCGCGACGAGTGGTGCCAGTGGCACCGAGGCTGATCGCGTCAACCCGCCGGTGCACCCAGAGGGGCGCCCCGAACAGCAGCGCGGCAATGCGCCTGCCCCTGTCTGGAGAGTCGCCCAGTCCTGGCCAGTTGATCTCGTCGCTCTCCACCACGCCCCAACCCTATCGACCGCGAGTAGGTGAAAGACCCGGCGAACGTGAGGAGCGGCCGAGAACGGACTGTCCATGGGCCCCTTGACCGGTCGGTCGAAGGGGCCGAACCATGGAGCCGGGATGAAGAGGAGGACCACCCGGTGACCCGTTCCGTGCTGTACATGTCGATGTCTCTGGACGGCTTCATCACGGGCCCCGATGACGGGCCGGAGAACGGCCTCGGCACCGGCGGTGAGGCACTGCATGCCTGGCTGTTCGATGGCGACAACGAAGTACGCGGCGGAGCCGGCGTCCCAGTCATCCGCACCAGCGCGGCCAGCCTTCCCGTGGTCCACGAGATGCTGGCCACGGGCGCAGTCCTGTCGGGACGGCGCACGTTCGACGCCGCCCGCGGCTGGGGCGGCGACCACCACAACGGCGTCCACATCGAGGTGCTCACCCGCACCGAACCGGGTGCCGACGACGTCCAGGGCCCCAGGATCCGCTACGCCACCGACGGCATCGAGGCGGCGATGGCACGCGCCAAGGCCGCCGCCGGAGACCGCGACGTGATGGTCCATGGAGCGACGACCGCGCAGCTCGCACTGCAGGCAGGCGTGCTGGACGAGATCCAGATCCACCAGGTCCCCCTGCTGCTCGGAGCCGGCCGGTCCCTGTTCGGCACGCTGGGCTCGCCCCACCCGCTCGAGCTCCTACGCGTCATCGACGCCCCGGGTGTCACGCACCTGCGGTACCGCGTGCTCCGCTGACACGCCTGCCGCTCTCCGGGAGCAGATCCTCGACGCCAGGCTCCGCGTCACGGCGCCGCCCACCACGAAGGTGAGCGGCGCCGTCGAGCGTCAGCCGATGGGCTCACTCGAGCCGGGACACCGACCCCACAAAGTGCCGCCGGCCCGACTTCGCGTTCCAGCCGACGAACTCCGACCGCTCCCAGACCTCCTCGGCATCAGGGATGTCTGTGATGTTCACGGCCACCCGAGCGGGCAGGAACACGGGTGCCTCGAACTTGATGTCCCACGCGAACGCGTCGCCCTTGGCCGTTCCGACCTCCGCGAGCGCGCGCGAGGCGAGGTACATCCCGTGCGCGATCGACCGCTGCATGCCCAGCGCCCGGGCGGAGAGGGAGCTGAGGTGGATCGGGTTGAAGTCGCCAGACACCGCTGCATACTCTCGGCCGGTCTCAGACCCGAGCTGCCAGAGCGCCGTCGGCAGCGGGGGCCGGAAGTCCTCCCGCGGCGGGGCGGCAGCGGGCTTGTCGACGCCGGGCAGGAAGACGCCCTTCGCGATCGAAGTGGCTACCCCGCGCCACACGGGCTCGCCTCCCCCGGGCCGCCGGATCTCGACCACGCTGTCCACGAGGGTCCCCGCCCGGTGCCCGGCCAGGTTCTCTGCCCAGGCCACGACCTCGAGCTCGTCGTCATACGACACCGGCTCGCGGTACTCGATGTGGTTGCGCACGTGCACCATGCCGAGCAGCGGGAGCGGGAAGTCCTCGCGGGCCAGAACGCTCATCGCCACGGGGAACGCGAGGGTGAACAGGTACCCCGCGGGCACGACGTCGCGTGCGGCCTCCCCGAGCAGGTGCTGGTATGCCGTCAGCTTGGCCAGGTCAGGACGCACGACGGCGACGCGGTGCCTCGCGCGCGGCAGCCGCCTCGTGCCGTTGCGCTTGGCGATCAGCAGGCGCGCTGACGCGGCGGCTGCTCCCGCGAAGAGCTTTGCGAGGCTCGGCACCTCGGCAAGCTCGACCGTCTCGATCCCCCGCGCCGGCGCGCTCACTGCCCCATCCAATACTGACCGCACACGCGCAGGACGTTACCGGAGACCCCTCCCGCCGCATCAGAGGCCAAGAACCCTATTGCCTCCGCGACGTCCACGGGCTGGCCCCCCTGCTGGAGCGAGTTGATCCGGCGCCCGACCTCGCGCATCCCGAGGGGAATCCGGGCCGTCATCTCGGTCTCTATGAATCCCGGCGCCACCGCGTTCGCGGTCCCTCCCGTCGCGGCGAGCCGCGCCGCCGTGGAGCGGACCATGCCCATGACCCCGGCCTTGGAGGCCGCGTAGTTCGTCTGCCCACGGTTCCCCGCAATGCCCGACGTCGACGCGACCGAGACGATCCGGAAGCCCTCGCCGAGGTTTCCCGAGGCGAGGAGCGCGTCGTTGATCCGCAGCTGGGCCGCGAGGTTCACCGCGATGACCGCGTCCCACTTCGCCGCGTCCATGTTGGCCAGGAGCTTGTCCCTCGTGATGCCGGCGTTGTGCACGAGGATGTCGAGACCGCCGTGGCGGTGCAGGGCGTGCTCGAGGATCCGCTCCCCCGCGTCCGGTTTGGTGATGTCCAGCTGCAGCGCCGTGCCCCGGACCTCGTTGGCGACCTTTACGAGCGCATCTCCGGCGGCCGGAACGTCGACGACGACGAGCTTCGCGCCGTCGCGCGCGAGCGTCCGGGCGATCGCCGCGCCGATGCCCCGCGCCGCTCCGGTCACCACAGCGACCTTCCCTGCAAGCGGCTTCTCGGGATCGGACGGGAGCTCGCCCTTGGCCGTGCCGACGGTCAGGAACTGCCCGTCGACGTAGGCGGCCCGTCCGGACAGGAGGAACCTCAGCGCTCCGAGCGCGCTCGGCGCATCGACGGGAACGCCCTCGGCCAGCAGGATCCCGTTGCCGGTCGCCCCGTTGCGGAGTTCCCGTGCCAGCGAGCGCAGCGCTCCCTCGACGCCGGAGCGCGCCGCCGCGAGAGCGGGCTCGTCGGCAGTGGAGGAGCGCCGCGAGACCGTCACGACCCGCCCGCTCGGGGCAAGGGAGCGCAGGGGGCGCCCCGCTGCGAGGAATAGCCCTGAGAGGTCCTCCGGCCGGGCGATCCCGTCGAGCGCCAGGACAATCGCGCCCAGGCGAGCGCCGCCCTTCCCCGCCCCGGCGGCAGGCACGCCGGACGACGTCGCCGCCGCACCGCCGTCGTGCGTCTCGCCGAGGTTACGGAGGACCTCGACGTCCCAGCCCTTGAGCGCGGTCTCGAGCGCGTCGGCGCCCGGACCGGCGCCGATGAGGAGCACGGGCCCCGGCACGAGCGGCGCGCCGGGCTCGTGCCGCCGGAGCGTCACGGGCTGCGGCAGGCCCAGCCGCTTGGCGAGGTCGCGGCCCCAGCCGCGCGAGACGAAGTCGGTGTACTTGTCAGCCATGTCTGCTCCTCGTTCCCCGGATCCGCTCAGCGTCCCTCGAGGACGGCCACGACGCCCATCCCGCCCGCGGCGCACACGGAGATGAGGCCGCGCGCCGGCCGGTCGAGGTCGCCGGCCTGGGTGCGCTCGTGCAGCTGCTTCGCGAGCGTGGCGACGATCCGGCCGCCGGTCGCCGCGAACGGGTGTCCGGCAGCGAGGGAGGAGCCGTTGACGTTGAGCTTGGCCCGGTCCACCTTGCCGAACGCGCCGTCGAGGCCGAGGCGCTCGCGGCCGAACTCCTCGTCCTCCCACGCCGCCAGCGTGGCGAGGACGGTCCCGGCGAAGGCCTCGTGGATCTCGAAGTAGTCGATGTCCTCCAGGGTGAGCCCCAGCCGGCCCAGCAGACGGGGAACAGCGAACGCGGGCGCCATGAGGAGCCCGTCCTTGCCGTGCACGAAGTCCACTGCGGCGGCCTCGCCGTCGACCACCTCGGCGAGGACAGGCAGGTCGCGCTCGGCGGCCCAGTCCTCCGAGGCCAGCAGGACGGCGGCGGCGCCGTCGGTGAGCGGCGTCGAGTTGCCGGCCGTCATCGTCGCCTCGCTGCCGAGGTGCTTGCCGAAGACCGGCGAGAGCTTGGCCATCTTCTCCGGCGTCGTGTCCGGCCGGAGGTTGCCGTCCTTGGCGAGGCCCCGGTACGGGGTCACGAGGTCGTCGAAGAAGCCGCGCTCGTAGGCGGCTGCGAGGTTGCGGTGGGACGCGAGCGCGAGCTCGTCCTGGGCCTCGCGCGAGATGCCCCACTGCTTGGTGGTCAGCGCCTGGTGCTCCCCCATCGAGAGGCCTGTCCGCGGCTCGGCGGTGCCGGGGGCGTCCGGCACAAGGTCCTTGGGCCGCAGCCTGAAGACAGCCTTGAGCTTCTGCTGGAGCGTCTTGGCGCGGTTGAGCTCGAGGATGGCGTCGCGGAGGCTCTCGCTCACCACGATGGGCGCGTCCGAGGCCGAGTCGACGCCACCGGCGATGGCCGACTCGATCCGGCCGAGCTTGATCTTGTCGGTGAGCTGCAGGACCGTCTCGAGGCCTGTGGCGCAGGCCTGCTGCACGTCGTAGGCCGGCGTCTCGGGGCTGAGCGCGGAGCCGAGGACCGCCTCGCGCGTGAGGTTGAAGTTGCGGGGGTGCTTGAGGACCGCGCCCGCAGCGACCTCGCCGATCCGCTCGTCCTGGAGCCCGAAGCGGGCGACGAGCCCGTCGAGGGCGGCCGTGAGCATGTCCTGGTTGGAGGCCTTGGTGTAGGCGCTGTTCGCGCGGGCGAAGGGGATGCGGTTGCCGCCGACGACGACGGCCTTGCGGACGGTCGGTGCGGGGGCAGTCGGGCGCGGGGTCGTGGGCATGGCGTCCTCCGGTGGATGTGACCTTGATTACCGATACCTAGCGTACCTGATACGCTGGGTATCGTGAACTTCCCCACACCGCCTCCCGAGGGCGCCGCAGCGCACGACGTAGGCGCCGCGCCCGCCGTCGACGGCCGCGCCGCCCGTTGGGCGAACCACCGCGAAGAGCGCCGGGCCGAGCTCATCCGCTCCGCCCGCAAGGCGATCCACCGGCTGGGGGCCGACGTCCCGATGGAGGACATCGCTGCCGCGGCGAGCACCTCGAAGTCCGTGTTCTACCGGTACTTCCGCGACAAGTCAGGGCTCGCCGCCGCCATGGGCGAGCTCGTCCTCTCCCAGATGCAGGAGCGCATCGCCCAGGCCGCTGCCTCGGCGGAGTCCCCCTACGAGGGCCTCCGCGCCATGGTGCGCGCATACCTGGCCATGGCCGTGCGCTCGCCGAACGTCTACGAGTTCGTCACCCGGGTTCCAGCGGGCGCCGCTGCAGCAGGGACGAACGCGGCCGCGCAGGAGGCGGGAGCCGCGTTCGGGACGTTCTTCGACGCCGTGGGCGCCATGATCGAGGCGCCCATGCGCCGCCACCTCGCCCCCGGGACCCAGGCCACCCTCGACTACTGGCCCCCCGCGGCCATCGGGCTCGTCCGCGCGGCCGGCGAGCGCTGGCTCACCGCACCCGACTCCCCCGCCAAGCCCTCCCTCGAAGACATGGCCGGGATGATCGCCGACTGGCTCTTCGCCGGGATCGCCGCCCAGGCCGCACCCCTCTCCCCCGCCCTCTCCCCCGCAAAGGAGCTCTCATGACACAGTCCACCGATTCGCTCTCCGCCACCGGTGTCGGCCCCTCCGACCCCGCTGCCGTCGCCGCTGACGGCAGCAGTGCCGACCTTCCAGACGTCGCCGACACCGAGGAGGCGCCCGCCGTCGACGTCGCCGCCCTCGGCGAGCTCCTGCTGGGAACCTGGGCCGACGTGCGCCGAACCGCGCGGGAGCTCGCGGCCCGGCCCGAGCTGCACAAGGTCGAGGGCCTGACCCATACCGAGCACCGCGAGCGCGTCTTCGGCCAGCTCAAGATCCTCGTCGACGAGGGAGCCATCAAGCGGGCCTTCCCGAAGGAGCTCGGCGGCGAGGACAACCACGGCGGCAACATCGCCGGGTTCGAGGAGCTCGTCACCGCCGACCCCTCGCTGCAGATCAAGTCCGGCGTCCAGTGGGGCCTCTTCGGCGCGGCCGTGCTCCACCTCGGGACAGCCGAGCACCACCGGCGGTGGCTGCCGGACATCATGGACCTGACGGTGCCCGGCGCCTTCGCCATGACCGAGATCGGCCACGGCTCCGACGTCGCATCCATCGCCACCACGGCGACCTATGACGAGACCACCGGCGAGTTCGTCCTCAACACCCCGTTCCGTGCGGCGTGGAAGGAGTACCTCGGCAACGCCGCGAAGGACGGGACCGCCGCCGTCGTGTTCGCCCAGCTCATCACCAAGGGCGTCAACCACGGCGTGCACGCGTTCTACGTCCCCATCCGCGACCCGCAGACCAAGGACTGCCTCCCCGGGATCCGCAGCGAGGACGACGGCGTCAAGGGCGGCCTCAACGGGATCGACAACGGCCGGCTCGCCTTCGACCACGTCAGGGTCCCCCGGACGAACCTGCTCAACCGCTATGGCGACGTGGCCGAGGACGGCACCTACTCGTCGCCGATCGCGAGCCCGGGACGCCGCTTCTTCACCATGCTCGGAACGCTCGTGCAGGGCCGCGTCTCGCTCGACGGCGCTGCCGTCGCCGCGGCGAAGGTCGGCCTCGCCGCCGCCATCCGCTACGCGACTGAACGGCGCCAGTTCAACGCCTCCTCCGACACGCACGAGGAGGTGCTCCTGGACTACCAGCGGCACCAGCGCCGGCTGCTCCCCCTGCTCGCCTCGACCTACGCGATGGGCTTCGCCCACGAGGAGCTCCTGGCCAAGTTCGACGGCGTCTTCTCCGGCGCGCAGGACACGGACGAGGACCGCCAGGACCTCGAGACCCTCGCGGCGGCGCTCAAGTCGCTCTCCACCTGGCATGCGCTCGACACGCTCCAGGAGTGCCGCGAGGCGTGCGGCGGGGCAGGCTTCATGATCGAGAACCGCTTCGCGTCCCTGCGCGCGGACCTCGACATCTACGTCACCTTCGAAGGCGACAACAACGTGCTGCTGCAGCTCGTGGCCAAGCGGCTCCTGAACGACTACGCCAAGGAGTTCCGCACCATGAACGTCGGGGCGCTGGCGAAGTTCGCGCTCGGGCAGGCCCGCGGCATGGCGTACAAGACCGGCCTCGGAGCCGTCGGCCAGTTCGTCGCGGATTCCGGACGCGCCGAGCGCTCGGCACTCGCGCTGCGGGACCCGGACATGCAGCAGTTCCTGCTCGCAGAACGCGTCCAGGCGATGGTCGCCCAAGCGGCCCAGGCCCTCGCCGGCGCCAACCGCCTCCCCCAGGCCGAGGCCGCGGCGCGCTTCAACGCCCACCAGGACGAGCTCATCGAGGCCGCCCGCGCCCACGGCGAGCTCCTGCAGTGGGAGGCGTTCACGGCCGCGCTCGAGAAGGTCCAGCACCCGGGCACGAAGCAGGTCCTGACCTGGCTCCGCGACCTCTTCGGCCTCACCCTCATCGAGAAGCACCTCGCCTGGCACCTGATGAACGGGCGACTCTCCATGCAGCGCGGCCGCACCCTCGGCGAGTACATCAACCGGCTCCTGGCGAAGCTCCGGCCGCACGCCCTCGACCTCGTCGACGCCTTCGGCTACACCCAGGACCACATCCGCGCGACCGTCGCCAGCGGCGTCGAGACCGCCCGCCAGGCCGAGGCCGCGGCGTACTACGCGGAGCTGCGCGCCTCGGGTGCGGCGCCGGTGAAGGAGAAGAAGGCCGGGAAGTAGGGCCCCTTCCCCCACCGGTGCGGCCGGACTAGCCTGAAGGCAAGCCCGGCCGCACCGGTGCCGGGGGGCACTCCAGGAGGAACGCATGGCCGAAGGATGGGGCCGCCGAGGACCGTGGGACATGATGCCGGACTTCCGCCGCTTCGGCATCCCGGATTCATTCAAGCGGTTCGTCGACGAATGGGAGACGGCGTGGCTGCGCGTTGAGGAGTTCCGCGAGCCGGACGCCCTCGTCGTGCGCGCGGAGCTTCCCGGCATCGACCCTGAGAAGGACGTGGACATCACCGTCCAGGAAGGCGTCCTCTCGATCAAGGCCGAACGCCACGAGAACGCCGAGAACAAGAGCAAGAACAGCTACCGCAGCGAGTTCCGCTACGGCTCGTTCGCACGCACCCTCGAGCTCCCGCGCGGGGCTCGGGGCGAGGACATCACCGCCTCCTACCACGACGGTGTCCTCGAGGTCCGCGTCCCGACCGTCTCGGAGACCGGGCCCGGGCCGACGAAGGTCAACGTCAGCCGCAGCTGATTCCGCACGGGGTGACGGAGGACGGCGGCGACGCACCCAGCTCGGGTGCGTCGCCGCCGTCGTGCGTTGGAGAGATCTAGAAGACGCTGCGGTAGACCTCGATGGTGCTCGCGCCGATGGTCTCCCAGGAGAAGTTGGCCTCGGCCCGGACGCGGCCGGCCTCGCCCATCTCGCGGGCGCGGGCGGGGTCGGAGACGACCTGCTCGAGGGCTGCCGCGAAGTCGGCGACGAACTTCTCCGGGTCGAGCGGGGTGCCGGTGCCGTCGGTGACCTGCTCGATGGGGACCAGCAGGCCGGTGGTCCCGTGGTCGACGACCTCGGGGATGCCGCCCGTCGCCGTCGCGACCACCGCTGCGCCGCAGGCCATAGCCTCGAGGTTCACGATCCCGAGCGGCTCGTAGATGCTCGGGCAGGCGAACGCCGTCGCATGGCTGAGCACCTGGATGAGCTCGGCGCGGGGCAGCATGCGCTCGATCACGACGACGCCCTCGCGCTCGGCCTTGAGCCCGTCGATGAGGGTCGCCGTCTCCGCGGCGAGCTCGGGGGTGTCAGCGGCCCCGAGGCACAGGACGAGCTGCACGTCCGCCGGCAGCTTCGCCGCGGCGCGCAGGAGGTACGGGACGCCCTTCTGGCGCGTGTTGCGGCCCACGAACACGACCGAGGGCTTCGCCGGGTCGATGCCGAGGGCGGCAATGTGTTCTGTGCCCTCGTCGCGGCCCCAGAGCGACACGTCGATGCCGTTGTGGACCACCTGGACCTTCGCCGGGTCCACCTCTGGGTAGCAGCGCAGGATGTCCGCGCGCATGCCGTGGGAGACGGCGATGATGGCGTTGGCCGCCTCATAGGCGGTCTTCTCGACCCATGAGGAGAGCCGGTAGCCGCCGCCGAGCTGCTCGGCCTTCCACGGCCTCAGCGGCTCGAGGCTGTGGGCGCTGAGCACGTGCGGGATGCCGTGCATGAGCGAGGCGAGGTGCCCGGCCATGTTGGCGTACCACGTGTGGGAGTGGACGAGGTCGGCGCCGGCCACGTCCGGCACGATGCCGACATCGATGCCCAGGGTCTGCAGCGCCGCGTTCGCCCCCGACAGGTGCTCGGGCACCTGGTAGGAGGTCACGGTGGCGCCGTTGACCTGCGCCTCGCGCGGCGCCCCGAACGCGTGGACGTGCAGATCGACCTCGCGCGCGAGGACCCTGCTCAGCTCTGCCACATGCACCCCGGCGCCGCCGTAGATCTCGGGGGGGAATTCCTTGGTCACAATGTCGATTCGCACGTTTTCAACGTAGTCCGTCATCCGAACGTGATCTAGTGTGAAGGAGACGCCGTCCCGGTCGGGACGGGCAGTCGCCTGCAAGGCGGAATGACGGGAAAACGGGGGTTGCGCAGTGGCACCTAAAAAGGTATTGGCGATCGTCCTCGCGGGCGGTGAAGGGAAGCGCCTGATGCCCCTGACGGCGGACCGGGCCAAGCCCGCGGTGCCGTTCGCTGGCGGATACCGCCTCATCGACTTCGCGCTGTCCAACTTGGTCAACTCGGGCTATCGGCGCATTGTCGTGCTGACCCAGTACAAGTCGCACAGCCTCGACAAGCACATCTCCGAGACCTGGCGCCTCTCGACCCTCCTCCAGAACTATGTCGCCTCGGTGCCCGCCCAGCAGCGCATCGGCAAGAGCTGGTTCCTCGGCTCGGCCAACGCCATCTACCAGTCCCTCAACCTCATCCACGACGACCAGCCCGACATCGTCGTCGTGGTCGGCGCGGACCACGTGTACCGCATGGACTTCGACCAGATGGTCGAGGCTCACATCGCCTCCGGGGCGAAGGCCACCGTCGCCGCGGTCCGCCAGCCGCTGAACATGGCGAACCAGTTCGGCGTGATCGAGACCGACGACGCCGACCCCGCCAAGATCGCCGCCTTCGTCGAGAAGCCCGCCACCACGCCTGGTCTCCCGGACGACCCCGACGCGTTCCTCGCCTCGATGGGCAACTACGTGTTCGACGCCGACGCCCTGGTCGAGGCGCTCAAGCGGGACGCCGAGCGGCTCGACACGAAGCACGACATGGGCGGGGACATCGTGCCCTACTTCGTCGGCCGCGGGGAGGCCGGCGTCTACGACTTCACGAAGAACGAGATCCCGGGCTCGACCGAACGCGACCGCACCTACTGGCGCGACGTGGGCACGCTCGACTCGTTCTACGACGCCCACATGGACCTCATCTCCCCGCTGCCGGTCTTCAACCTGTACAACTCGGAGTGGCCCATCTACACGCGGCAGAGCATCTCGCCGCCCGCGAAGTTCGTCCGCGGCGAGGGCGGGACCGTCGGGACCGCGCTCGACTCCATCGTCGCCAGCGGCGTGGTCATCTCGGGCGCGGTCGTCGAGGGGTCCGTGCTGTCCCACGACGTGCGGGTCAACACGGCGGCCCGCGTCCTCGACTCGGTGCTCATGGACTGCGTGCAGGTCGGCGCGGGGGCGGTGATCCACCGGGCGATCCTGGACAAGAACGTCGTCGTTCCCGCCGGGGCCACCATCGGTGTCGATGCGAAGCTCGACAGGATGCGCGGCTTCGAGGTCACCGAGTCCGGGATCACCGTGCTCTCCAAGGGCCAGATCGTCCCGGAGCCCGCCGAGGACGAGCGCAGGCTGGCCGCCGCCTGGTCCGCCAAGGTGCCTGCCGCCCTCGAGGAGGCCGCCGCCGATATCCCGGAGGTGGTGGAGCGGATCCAGGAGGTCCATGCAGCCGCTGCGGCACGGAACCCCAGCGGAGCGGCTGACGACGGCGGCGGCTCGCCGTCGTCCGCGGACGGCGCGGCAGGCTGACCCCACCGGGCACCAGCGGATGGCGCGGGGCCGGGAGTACCCGGCCCCGCGCCGTCGTGCGCGCCGGTAGAATTGGAAGCCATGAGCTCCCCCGAAACGCCCGCCGAACTGACCCCTGAGGAGATCCAGGCGGCCCTCAAGGTCCTCGGCACGATCCACACGTACGACGAGGAGCACCCCGACTACGTCGCGGTGCGCCGAGCGACGGGCAAGATGTTCAAGGCCCACCGGCGGTTCACCCGCACCCAGAAGCGGGATGCGATCGCGGAAGCGGACAAGGCCGTCATTGCGCAGACCGCCACGGCCGCTCCGGACCGGATCGACGACGAGACCCGCGGCAACAAGCTCAAGCCCTCTGCAACCGGGGCCGTCGCAGGCCATCTCATCCGCTCGCGCCCCTGCTACATCTGCAAGCAGCACTACACGCAGGTCGACGCGTTCTACCACCAGCTCTGCCCCGAGTGCGCGGCGATGAGCCACGCCAAGAGGGACGCGCGCACGGACCTCACCGGACGGCGGGCCCTCCTGACCGGCGGGCGGGCCAAGATCGGCATGTACATCGCCCTGCGGCTCCTGCGCGACGGCGCGCACACGACCATCACCACGCGGTTCCCGAAGGACGCCGCGCGGCGCTTCGCCGCGATGGAGGACTCGGCCGAGTGGCTCGACCGGCTCACCATCGTGGGCATCGACCTGCGCGACCCGTCGCAGGTCATCTCGCTCACGGACGCGCTCGACGCCGAGGGCCCGCTCGACATCATCATCAACAACGCCGCCCAGACGGTGCGGCGGTCCGGGAACGCCTACGCCCCTCTCGTGGACGCGGAGTCCGAGCCGCTTCCGGCCGCGCTGCTGCCGGGCAACGGCGGCCCTGAGCTGCTGACGTTCGGGCATGCGCACGACAAGCACCCACTCTCGATCGCGAGCTCTGTGTCGGCGCATCCGGCGCTCGCCGGGGACGCGGTGACGGCGCTCGCGCTCTCGACCGGCTCTGCGTCCCTGGAGCGGATCGAGGCTGGGACGGCGATCGACGCCGGCGGCCTCGTGCCGGACCTGGCCACCATCAATTCGTGGACGCAGGTCGTGGACCAGGTGGATCCTCTCGAGATGCTCGAGGTCCAGCTCTGCAACGTCACGGCGCCGTTCCTGCTCGTCTCGCGGCTGCGGGAGGCCATGCGGCGCTCGACCGCGAGGCGGAAGTACGTGGTCAACGTGTCCGCGATGGAGGGGCAGTTCGGGCGGAAGTACAAGGGCCCGGGGCACCCGCACACGAACATGGCGAAGGCCTCGCTGAACATGATGACCCGCACGAGCGCCGGCGAGATGTTCGAGACTGACCGCATCCTCATGACGGCCGTGGACACGGGGTGGATCACCGACGAGCGGCCGCACTACACGAAGGTCCGGCTCGCCGACGAAGGGTTCCACGCGCCGCTGGACCTCGTGGACGGGGCGGCGCGCGTGTACGACCCGATCGTCATGGGCGAGGCTGGCACCGACCTCTACGGCGTGTTCCTGAAGGACTACAAGCCCAGCCCCTGGTGATGTAGCTCTCCCCCTCGGTTGCGGGGTCCCGTCCCGGGACGGGACCCCGCAATCAGGCGAGGCGCGTGATCTCCACCGAGACGTCGAGGTGCGACCCACCCCCGCCGGACAGGATGCCCTTCAGCGGCGGCACGTCCCGGTAGTCTCGCCCGCGCGCCACGGTCACATGGAAGTCCCCCGCTGGCTTGTGGTTGGTCGGGTCCCATGAGCGCCACTCGCCGTCCCACCACTCGAGCCACGCGTGCGACTGGCCCGCGACCGCCTCGCCGATGCCCGCCGTCGACCGCGGGTGGAGGTACCCCGAGATGTAGCGGGCCGGGATGCCCAGGCTGCGCAGCGATCCGATGGCGAGGTGTGCCAGGTCCTGGCAGACTCCCTGGCGCTGGTTCCAGGCCTGCTCGGCGTCGGTCGTGACACCGGTGGAGCCGGGCATATACCGCATCTCGCCGCGCATCCAGTCGAACACGGCGTGGGCGGCCTGGTTCGGGTCGAGCCCCTCGACGAGCCCGGGCACAATGCCGAGCACCTCGGTCCCCGGGCCGGAAAGCCGTGACTGAGGCAGCCAGTCGCTGAACTGGTTCTCGACCTCGGCGCTGCGGAGCCGGTCCCACGACACGATGTCGCCCTCCACCGGGACCCGCTCGACCCGGTGCACCTCGACGGTGGTCGAGGAGACGACCTCGAGGTACTCGTGCGGAATCTGCATGTCGAAGGCCGTGACCCGGCTGCCCCAGTAGTCCTTGTAGGAGCTGATGGCCGCCTGCGACGGCGCCACCCTGACCTGCGATTCGAGCACCACCTGCTGCGGCTCCGTCAGGGGGGTCATGCGCGCCTCGTTGTACGAGAGCGTGACCCGCTGGTTGTAGCGGTACGCAGTGCGGTGCAGGATCCTCAGCCGGGTCATGAAACCTCTCCCACCCAGGCCTGCTCGTCGGCCTTGTTGAAGTACTTGCGCGAGACCGCGTCGGAGGTCTGGGCCACCGCCTTCTGCACCCGCTCCATGTGCTCGGGGAGCTCGACCATGAGGTCGTCCGTCCGGTGGAACTCGAGGAACGTGCGGGCCTGCCCCACGATCCTTCGTGCGTCGTTGATGAAGCCCACCCGCGTGTCGGACGGGTCGAGCTTGGCCAGCGCCTCGTCGGCGTCGCGGAGCGCGTACACGATCGACCGCGGGAAGAGCCGGTCCATGAGCAGGAACTCCGCCGCGCGCCGCTCGTCGAAGGCCGCTCGGCGCGTGCGGAGGAAGGACTCGTACGCGCCCGCGCAGCGGAGCATGTTCACCCACGACATGCCCGCCGTGTGCACCTCGCGGGTGGAGAGCATGCGCGCGGTCATGTCCGCCCGCTCGAGGGAGCGTCCCAGAAGCATGAACAGCCAGCCCTCATCGTGGCTCATCGTCGTGTCCGCGAGGCCGCGCACCATGGCGGTGCGCTCGAGGACCCAGTTGCAGAACCTGTACGTGCCCACGACATCCTTGCGGTGCTGGCTCAGCCCGTAGTAGGTCGTGTTGAGGCACTCCCACAGGCTCGATGACACGGTCTCGCGGGCCCGGCGCGCGTTCTCGCGCGCGGCGCCGAGGGACCCGGCGATCGACGTCGCGTTCGAGCGGTCGTACGCGAGCGCGTGCAGCAGCTCGGTGAGCCCGAAGTCCTCCTTGTCGGGGCGCGCGCCCATGACGCCGAGCAGCTCCTGGGCGACGCTGTGCTGCTCAGAGGGCGGCAGGTGGTTGAGCCGCTCGAGGTGCACGTCGAGGATGCGGGCGGTCCCGTCGGCACGCTCCACGTAGCGGCCGATCCAGAACAGGGATTCAGCGATGCGGCTGAGCAAGTCGGCCTCCAGACGTTGGGGGGACAGACGGACGACGGCGACGGCTCGCCTGGGCGGGCGCGCTCACTGCTGCTGCTGCTCCGCCTGGCGGTCGCGCCAATTGCTCTCGACGGGCCAGACGCTCGTGCGCTCGCGGATGCTGATCGAATGGCGCGGCTCGGCCTCCACCGGGACGTCGGCCGACTGCGCGAGCACCCAGGTGTCCTTGGACCCGCCGCCCTGGCTCGAGTTGACGATGAGGGAGCCCTCCTTGAGCGCCACCCGGGTGAGGCCCCCGGGGAGGACCCACACGTCGTCGCCGTCGTTGAGGGCGAAGGGGCGCAGGTCCACGTGCCTGGGCCCGAACTTGTCCCCGGACAGGGTGGGAACCGTGGAGAGCTGCAGGACCGGCTGGGCGATCCAGCCGCGCGGGTCGGCGATGACGCGGCGGCGGAGGGTGTCGAGCTCCTCGCGGGTCGCGTCGGGGCCGATCACGAGGCCCTTGCCGCCGGAGCCGTCGACGGGCTTGACCACGAGCTCGTCGAGCCGGTCCAGGACCTCCTCGCGCGCCTCGTCCTCCTCGAGCCGGTACGTGTCCACGTTGGCCACGATCGGATCCTCGCCGAGGTAGTACCGGATCAGGTCGGGGACGTACGAGTAGACCAGCTTGTCGTCCGCGACGCCGTTGCCCACGGCGTTGGCGATCGTCACCCCGCCCGCACGCGCCGCGTTGACCAGGCCGGGGCAGCCGAGCATGGAGTCGGAGCGGAACTGCAGGGGGTCGAGGAAGTCGTCGTCGATCCTCTTGTAGATGACGTCGACGCGCTGCTCGCCCGCCGTCGTGCGCATGTAGACCCGGTTCCCGCGGCAGATGAGGTCGCGTCCCTCGACCAGCTCGACGCCCATGAGGCCGGCCAGGAGCGTGTGCTCGAAGTAGGCCGAGTTGAAGACGCCCGGGGTGAGCACCACGACGGTGGGCTCATCGACGCCGGCGGGCGCGGTCTTGCGGAGGGCCGAGAGGAGGCGGCGGGGGTACTCCTCGACGGGGCGGATGGGCTGCTGGCTGAACGCCTCGGGCAGGCCCTTCGCCATGGCGCGCCGGTTCTCGAGGACGTAGCTCACGCCGGAGGGCACGCGCACGTTGTCCTCGAGCACGCGGAACGTCCCGGCGGCGTCGCGCACGACGTCGATGCCCGAGATGTGCACGCGCACGCCGCCGGCCGGCTCGAAGCCGTGGACCTGGCGATGGAAGTGCTGGCTCGTGGTGATGAGGCGGCGGGGCACGACGCCGTCCGCCACGACGGCCATCTTGGAGTAGACGTCGTTGAGGAACGCCTCGAGGGCCCTGACCCGCTGCGCGACCCCCTTCTCGAGCACCGCCCACTCCGCGGCGGAGATGACCCGCGGCACGATGTCCAGGGGGAACGGGCGCTCCTCCCCGGCGAAGTCGAACGTGACGCCCCGGTCAAGGAAGGTCCGCGCCATCGAGTCGGCGCGGGAGCTCACGTCGGTCAGGTCCAGGCCGTCCAGCGCCTCCGCGAGCTGGCGGTAGCTGGGGCGCGCCACCTGGTCTGGGGCGAACATCTCGTCGTACGCGCCAGTACGGGCGGCGGCGACGGAGTAGTCCTCGAAGAGATCCGACATAGGGGACAGCTTTTCACCTATCCCCCGCTGACGCATAACGGGGCCCTCCCCGAGCCCGTGGAGTGTCGGGGCACCGTGGTTGAATGGCCGCGTGCACACCCAGAACCTGCGCCGTGAGGAAGCCGCCGCCCGGGCCCGCGTGATCTCGGTCGACTCGTACCACGTCACGCTCGATGTCAGCGATGCTGAGGACCCCTCCGCGACGTCGTTCGGCACCACGAGCGTGATCCGCTTCAGCGCCGAACCGGGGGCGGAGACGTTCGCGGACTTCCTGGGCGAGGCGGTGACCGAGGTCCGGCTCAACGGGCGCCTCCTCGACGAGGCCATGGTGTACGACAGCGCGCGGCTCCGGCTGGCGGGTCTGGAGGCCGAGAACCGGCTCGAGGTGACGGCGCTGGGCCGCTACTCGCGCTCCGGCGAGGGCCTCCACCGGTTCACCGACCCCGCCGACGGGAAGACGTACCTCTACACCCAGTGCGAGCCCGCCGACGCCCGCAGGTACTTCGTGAACTTCGAGCAGCCCGACCTCAAGGCGACCATCGCCTTCACGGTCCTCGCCCCCGAGGGGTGGCACGTGAGCGCGAACGGCGCCCTCGCCGCAGTCGGCGCGGCCGGCGGGGACGCCGGCGTCGTGCGCTGGGACTTCTCCCCCACCGAGCGGATGTCGACCTACCTCGCCGCCGTCGTCGCCGGTCCCTACCACCGCGCGACCGACGAATGGACGGGCACGACGCGCGACGGCGAGCGGCTCACCATCCCGCTCGCGGCCTACTGCCGCGCGTCGCTCGCAGCCACCTTCGACGCGGACCGCGTCTTCGACCTGACCAAGCGCGGCCTCGACTTCTACCATTCCGTCTTCACGCCGGGATACCCCTGGGGCAAGTACGAGCAGGCGTTCGTCCCCGAGTACAACCTCGGGGCAATGGAGAACCCCGGCCTCGTGACCTTCACCGAGCAGTACGTCTTCACCTCCCGCGCCGCCGATTCCCAGTACGAGGCCCGCGCGAACACGCTCCTGCACGAGATGGCGCACATGTGGTTCGGCGACCTCGTGACGATGCGCTGGTGGGACGACCTCTGGCTCAAGGAGTCGTTCGCGGACTTCATGGGGACCTTCGCCGTGGACCGGGCCACCGACTGGCGGACGGCGTGGGTGAACTTCGCGAACCGGCGCAAGGCGTGGGCGTACGTCCAGGACCAGCTGCCCACCACGCATCCCATCGTCGCCGACATCCCGGACCTCGAGGCCGCCGAGCAGAACTTCGACGGCATCACCTACGCGAAGGGGGCCTCGGTCCTCAAGCAGCTCGTCGCCTACGTGGGCGAGGACGTCTTCTTCGACGCGGCGCGCTCGTACTTCCGGGCGCACGCCTACGGGAACACGAGCCTGACGGACCTGCTCGCGGCCCTCGAGGAGGCCTCGGGCCGCTCGCTGCGCGAGTGGGCGGAGCGGTGGCTGCAGACGTCCGGGCTGAGTGTCCTGGAGCCGGTGGCGGAGCACGACGGCGACACGCTGGCCCGCGTGGTCGTCCGGCAGACCGCTGTGGACCCCGTGACCGGGCGCGAGGCGCTGCGCCCCCACCGGCTCCGGGTGGGGCTCTACGCGCACGACGCCGCGGGCCGCCTCGTGCGCACGGCGTCGGCCGACGTCGAGGTCACCGGCGCACTCACCGAGGTGCCGGAGCTCGTGGGCCAGCCGGTCCCAGAGCTGGTCCTGGTCAATGACGAGGACCTCACCTACGCGAAGGTTCGCCTGGACCCTGCGTCCGAGCAGACGGTGCGCGCGTCGCTGGGCGACCTCGACGACCCCTTGGCCCGCGCCCTGTGCTGGACGGCCCTGTGGCACGCCGCCCGCGACGCCGAGGCTCCCGCGCGCGAGTACGTGCGCGCCGTCGAGCGCTTTGCCGGCGCGGAGACGACCGTGGGGGTGCAGCTGACGGTGCTGGACAACGCCCGCACCGCGATCGAGAGGTACACGCACGGCGAGGGCCGGCCCGAGCTCCGCGAGAAGTACCTCGCTGCGATGGCTTGCGAGCTCCGGGCGGCCGCGCCGGGCTCGGACCAGCAGCTCGCGTGGGCGCGTGCGCTCGCGGCCGGGAGCCGGTACGGGGGCGGGCAGCTCGGCCTCGTGCGCGGCCTCCTGACCGGCGGTGAGCAGGTGCCGGGCCTCGTCGTCGACCAGGACCTTCGGTGGCCGCTGTGGCAGGCGCTCGCGGCGCAGAGCCAGGCAGGAGCCGCGGAGCTCGACGCCGAGCTCAGCCGCGACCGCACGGCCAAAGGGCGCGTGGGCCATGCGCTCGCCATGGCGGCCCGTCCGGACCCGAAGGTCAAGGAAGCGGCTTGGATGGCGGCGGTCGAGGGCGAGGGCCTCACCAACGAGCTGCTGAGCGCCACAGTCGAGGGCTTCATGGCGGGACCGGCGGCCCTCCGCCAGCACTTCACGGAGCGCTATTTCGCCTCCCTCACCGGGCTGTGGGCAGACCGCTCGCAGGAGATCGCCACCCGGCTCGTGCGAGGCCTCTTCCCTGCCGACGCGGTGCTCGCGGTGGACCAGCTTCCCGACGAGGACCCGGTGCTGACGCGCACCGACGCGTGGCTCGACGAGAACGCCCACGCCCCGGCCGCGCTCCGCAGGCTCGTCGTCGAGGCGCGGGACCACCTGCACCGGTCACTGAGCGCGCAGTATTGCTCGCGGCGCGGCTGAGGAGGAACCGCAGGTCGGCCACGCTGAGGGTGCTGGGCGCCTCACACGCCTAGGGCACTCGGTGGAGCCACTCGCGGGTGGCGAACTTGCGCTCCGCGAGGGCCCTTGCGTCGGCGAGCGACTCCTGGGACAGCGCCACCCGCCGGGCGCCGTAGCGCGCCTCGAACGTGGACATCATGGCTTCGAAGAGGTCCTCGCGCGCGAGGCCGGTCTGGCGCTTGAGCGGGTCCACGCGCTTCTTGGCGCTCGCGATGCCCTTGTCGGAGATCTTCTCGCGCCCGATCCGCAGGACCTCGGTCATCTTCTCGGCGTCGATGTCATAGCTCATGGTGACGTGGTGGAGGAGGCCGCCGTTGGCGAGCCGCTTCTGCGCGGCCCCGCCGATCTTGCCGGCCTCGGTCGCGATGTCGTTCAGGGGCTTGTAGAACGCCTTGACGCCCACGGACGCGAGGGCCTCCATGACCCACGCGTCGAGGAAGGGGTAGGAGTCGGCGAAGGAGAGCCCGTCGACGAGGGACGCCGGGAGGTACAGGGAGTAGGTGATGCAGTTCCCGGCCTCCATGAACATCGCGCCGCCGCCGGAGATCCGCCGGACCACCGTGACGCCGTGGCGCGCGACGCCCTCCGGGTCCACCTCGTTCCGGTAGGACTGGAAGCTGCCGATCACCACGGCGCGCTCGTCCCAGTCCCACAGCCGCAGCGTCGGGTTGCGCCGCCCCTCGCCGACCTCCCGGGTGAGCACCTCGTCGAGGGCGACATTCTCGGTGATGGAGAGGGTGCTGGGAGGGATGACCTCCCAGTCGTGGTCGGCCCATGTGGTCGCATGGCCGAGGGCGCGTCGCACGGCGACGGCGACAGCATCGGCGTCGAACCCGAACATCACCGTGGTGGGGCCCACGGCGTCGGCCACGGCGGCGCTGATCGCCGTGTTCGGGGCGAGCACCGACAGGCCGACGAGTGCGCCGTTGATGTCTGCGAGGGCCTCGTCGGGTTCGAGGAAGAAGTCCCCGTTGATGCTCGCCGCGGCGATCTCGCCGTCCTCGGTCATGAGGTCCGCGACCACGAGCTTTCCCCCGGGCACCTTGTATTCGCCGTGATGTTCAGCCACGGCTCAAGACTAGACCTGCCGACTGCCCAGACCGGGCCGCTTGGTCCGCAGACGGCAAAGGCGCCGCCCCGGTGCGGGACAGCGCCTTCGAGCGGCAGGGCCTGGGTCAGGCCTTCTTGCCGAAGTTCTTGAAGCGGGCGTTGAAGCGCTCGACACGGCCAGCCGAGTCCATGATGCGCTGCTTGCCCGTGTAGAACGGGTGCGACTCGGAGGAGACCTCGACGTCGATGACGGGGTAGGTCTTGCCGTCCTCCCACTCGATGGTCTTGTCCGAGGAGACCGTGGAGCGCGTGAGGAACTTCTTGCCGGAGGCGAGGTCGTTGAAGACCACGTACTCGTACGACGGGTGGATATCAGACTTCACAATAGGCCCTTTGCTTATGCCCCTGGATTTTGCCAGAGGCCAGGTGTGAACGCCCTCCCGATTGGAGGGCCAGCAGTCAATGCTACCAGCTCCGCCGGCCTCGAGTACTACAGTGGATGCATGGCTTCCAGCCGCCATCCGCTCGACGACCTGCGCGAAACCATCGGCCGGCTGGCCGATCAGCTCAAGCTGCCCGGCTCGGAGCGCGTGGACGACCTGGTCGGCGATCTCATCGGTACGAGGCCCGGGCCCGCCAGGCCGCTGTCCGAGGTGCAGGCCGAACTCGACGCGCTGGTCGGACTGGAGACTGTGAAGGAACAGGTCCGGGCCCTCGTCGCCCTGCTCCAGGTCCAGGCCCGCCGCAAGGCGCACGGCCTGCCGGAAGTGGCCACATCACAGCATCTGGTGTTCCTTGGAAACCCCGGCACGGGAAAGACCACCGTAGCGCGACTCCTGGCCGAGATGTACCGCGCGGTCGGCCTGCTGCAGAAAGGCCACCTGGTCGAGGTTGACCGCTCGGGCCTCGTGGGGCAGTACGTCGGCGCGACGGCCATCAAGACGGACCGGGTGATCCGGCGCGCGCTGGACGGCGTCCTGTTCATCGACGAGGCCTACGCGCTGGCCCCGGAGGACGGCCGCACGGACTTCGGCCCCGAGGCGATCGAAGTCCTGCTCAAGCGGATGGAGGACCACCGTCACCGTCTGGTCGTGATTGTGGCCGGGTATCCGCGGCTGATGGAGTCCTTCCTGCTCTCGAACCCCGGACTGCGCTCCCGCTTCGCCCGCGAGATCACCTTCCCCGACTACTCGGTCGACGAACTTCAGACGATCTTCCACCAGATGCTGGCGCAGCACGAGTACACGCTGGAGCCGGGCGCGGACCAGATGCTGCGCCGCATCCTCGCCGGGCTCCATACCGACGAGGACTCCGGCAACGCCCGGTTCGCACGCACGCTGTTCGAGCAGGCGCTCAACCGTCAGGCGCTGCGGCTGTCGCTCGACGAGGGACAGAGCCTCGACGCGCTCGATCGCGAGGCTGTCATGACGCTCACCGCGGACGACATCGTCGAGGCCGCGCTTGCCTTGGGCGAGCAACCGGAGCCGGAGCCGGAACCGACGCCGGAGCCGGAGCAGTCACGCTGGTGGCGCTGGCTGGCCTGACCGCGTCGCGTAGAAGGCAACAGCCGACGACGCCGCGACGTTGAGCGAGTCGACGCCGTTCATCATCGGGATGGTGACCCGCCGGTCGAGCACCCGGTCCGTCTCCGTTGTCAGTCCTTCACCCTCGGTGCCGAAGACCAGGGCGAGGTTCTCATGGTCCTCGGCGACCAGCTCGTCGAGCGTGATCGCCCCCTCCCCCAGCGTCATCCCCGCCACCACGTACCCCGCCTCCTTCAGCAGCCCGACGTCCTCGGGCCACGACTCGATCCGCGTCCACGGCACCTGGAACACCGTGCCCATCGACACGCGGATCGAGCGGCGGTAGAGCGGATCGGCGCACTGCGGCGTCACCAGGACCGCGTCGACGCCGATCGCTGCGGCGCTTCGGAAGACCGCGCCCACGTTCGTATGATCGGTCAGGTTCTCAAGCACCGCGATCCTCGAACGTCCTGTCTCAGGATCGGCGCCCGGTTCCCGACGGGCTCCGGCGAGCAGCTCGGCGACGGGCACCGGGGCGGGCCGGTGCATTGCGGCCATCGCGCCGCGGTGCAGGTGGAAGCCGGTGATCTCCTCGAGGAGCTCGGGCGGGCCGACGAACGCGGGAACGTCCGGGTGCTCCGCGAGGACGTCGGCGAGGCCCTCGAGCCATTTCTCGGCGAGGAAGAACGAGCGTGGCCGGTGGCCCGCCGCGAGCGCCCTCCGCAGCACCCGCGACGATTCGGCGATGTAGAGGCCCTCCGCGGGCTCGCGCACCTTGCGCAGGTGCACGTCGGTGAGCTGGGTGTAGTCGGCCACGCGCGGGTCGTCCGCGGAGGCCAGCCGGACGATCTGCGAAGACTCTGCCATGGATGCTCGGACCGTGACGGCGCTCAGCCGTTGACCAGCTTGCTGACCATGTTGATCAGCGCCATCACGCCGAGGAGCACGATGACGACCCGCAGCACCCCGGGCTTCATGCGCCGGCCGATTCCAGCGCCGAGGAAGCCGCCGATCGTGGAGCCGACCGCGATCAGCAGCACGACGAGCCAGTTGATCCGGTCGAACGCGAACAGCAGGTAGGCGACCGCCGCGACCAGGTTCACGACGAGGCTCAGGACGACCTTGATCGCGTTCGACTGCTGGAGGGTGCCGTGGAAGAAGATCCCGAGGACGCCCATGAGGAGGACGCCCTGCGCGGCCGTGAAGTAGCCCCCGTACACGCCGATGAGGAACGTCAGCACGTAGAGGATCATCGGGACCTTCTGGTGGTCCGCCTCCTCCGGCGTGATGTGCTCGAGCGACTGCCTCGCCTTCGCCCACGCCGACAGGCGGGGCTGGAAGATGACCAGGAAGATCGCGATCACGATCAGGATCGGGGCCACGATGCCGAAGACCGTCTCGGGCAGGTGCAGGAGCAGGAACGCGCCCACGAGGCCGCCCACGAGCGAGGCCGGGAGGAGCCGCAGCAGCGTCCGCTTCGCGCTCACCGCCTCGCGCCGGTACCCGTACGCCCCCGAGAAGCCCCCGGCCACCAGACCCATCGCATTCGAGATGATCGAGTTCACGGGGCTGTAGCCGAGGGCCACGAGGATGGGGAACGTCACGAGGGAGCCGGAACCGACGATCGTGTTGATCGTCCCGGCCCACAGGCCCCCGAGGAAGACGAGCGCTTCGCGCCAGAACTCCACGTCAGGACGCCGAGGCGGCGGCCGAGATCGCGCCGTCCTTCGCGGTGGCCGTGTAGCGGCCGTCCCGTGAGACGACGTTCAGGGGCATGCCGAAGGTCTCGCTCAGGTTCGCCTCGGTCAGGGTCGAGGTGATCGGGCCTGAGGCGACCACGCCACCGTCGCGCAGCAGGAGCGCGTGAGTGAAGCCCGGCGGCACCTCCTCGAGGTGGTGCGTGACGAGCACGAGGGCGGGAGCGTCGTCGTCGGACGCGAGCTCCGAGAGCCGCTGCACGAGCTCTTCGCGCCCCGCGAGGTCGAGGCCGGCGCCGGGCTCGTCGAGGAGGAGGAGCTCGGGGTCCGTCATGAGCGCCCGGGCGATCTGCACGCGCTTGCGCTCGCCCTCGGACAGCGACGCGAACACGCGGCCCAAGAGCGGGCCCATGCCCCACTCGTTCAGGAGGCGGAAGGCGCGGCGCTCGTCGTCCTTCTCGTACTCCTCGTTCCAGCGGCCGGTCACGCCGTAGGCAGCGGTCACGACGACGTTGAGGACCTTCTCGTCCTCGGGGATCTGGTTGGCCAGGGCTGCGGAGGCCAGGCCGATGCGGGGCCGGAGCTCGAAGACGTCGACCTTGCCGAGGGTCTCGTCCAGGATGCCGACGGTTCCGCGCGTGGGATGCATGCGCGCCGCGGCCAGCTGGAGGAGCGTGGTCTTCCCCGCCCCGTTCGGTCCCAGGACAACCCAGCGCTCCCCTTCGCGCACCTGCCAGTCGATGCCGCCCAGCAGCGTCTTCCGCCCCCGGACGACGCTGACCCCGGACAGCTGGAGTACATTGCTCATGACTTCTGACCCTAGTGCAGAAAGTTCGCCCGCCGCGAACCATCGCCCCGCTGGCTAGAATCCTGAACTATGCCTTCCTCCTTCGCCGCCGTACTGCATGCCCTCTCGCTCTCCCCCGAGGACGCCGACGCGGCGACCCGGGCCCTCGAAGGCGCCGGCGCCGCCGTCGGGCCTTTCGAGGCCTCCGGCGACGGCCGCTACGAGATCATGACGGCCCCGGTGGAGCTCGACGACGCCCGGCTCACCGAGGCGCGCGAGGCGCTGGCGGGCCTGCGCGCCGGCGCCGGCCTGATCCCGGCCAGCCTGCTCTCCGCGGAGCGGAAGCTGCTCATCATGGACGTCGACTCGACCCTCATCCAGCAGGAGGTCATCGAGCTCCTGGCCGACTACGCCGGCAAGCGCGAGGAGGTCACCGCCGTCACCGAGGCCGCGATGCGCGGCGAGCTGGACTTCGCCCAGAGCCTCGTGGCCCGTGTCGAGACCCTCGCGGGGCTGCCGGCGGAGGTCATCGACAAGGTGCGCGGCGCCGTCGCGCTCTCCCTCGGAGCGGACGAGCTCATCAGGGCCTTCCACGCCGCCGGGCATGTGGTGTGCGTGGTCTCCGGGGGGTTCACCCAGATCCTCGATCCGCTCGCGGAGGCGCTCGGGCTCGACCATGCCCGGGCCAACGACCTCGAGGTCGTGGACGGGAAGCTCACGGGCCGGGTCCTCGGGGAGATCGTGGACCGCGCCGTGAAGGAACGGATGCTGCGCACGTGGGCCGCCGAGCACGCCATCCCGCTCGAGCACTGCATCGCGGTGGGCGACGGCGCCAACGACCTCGACATGCTCGGCGCGGCCGGCCTCGGGGTCGCGTACAACGCCAAGCCGAAGGTCCGGGCAGCGGCCGACGCCGCCGTCGACATCCCCTACCTCGACGTGGTGCGCCACCTCGCGGGGGTGTGACCCCGCGAGGGGATGCCAGGGACCCCGCAACCGAACGGCAGAGACCCCGCAACCATGCTCATGGTTGCGGGGTCTCTGCCGCATTCTTGCGGGGTCCCTGATCAGGCCTGGAAGTGCTCGGCCCCGCCGACGTACTCGGTATGGCCGGTCGGGACGTCGGCCGTCACCATCTTGGCGACCTCGGCAGCGAACTCCTCGACCGAGTAGAGCTTCCCTGCGGCCTCGCGGCGGGAGGCGATGGCGCCCGGCGCCGCGCGCTCGAGGAGCGTCGCCGTGATGGTGCCCTCGATCATGTCCCCCGAGACGACGACGAACGTGATGCCCTTCTCCTCGAGCCACGGGACCAGCTCGCGCAGGGCGGTCTCGCCGGCGCGCTTGGACCGGGCCACGGGCTCGTACGCGTCCATCGTGTCCACGGAGTCGATGAAGTGCGCCTGGTGGCTCGTGACGAACACCACGCGCGAGCCGGGCTCCATGCGCTCGGCAGCGGCCTTGAGCATCGAGACCTGGGCGTCGCGGTTGAGCTTGAGCGCGTAGTCCTCGCCGAGGCCCGACTCCATGCCGCCAGAGGCGTTGAGCACGAGGACGTCGAGGGAGCCGAAGGTGTCCACAGCGGCCTGCGCGAGCGCGTCGACATCCGACGGGTTGGTAAGGTCGCCGCCGACGGCGGTCGCGCGGCCGCCGGCCGCCTCGATCTCGGCCACGACCTTGTTGGCGCGCGGCGCCTTCTGCCGGTAGTTCACGACGACGGCGGCGCCCTCGCCCGCGAGGATCTTCGCCGTGGCGGCCCCGATCCCCCTCGACGACCCCGTCACGATCGCCGTCTTGTTGTCCAGAAGTCCCATGCGCGTTCCCTTTGTGTCTGAGTTCGTCTGTGTCTGATTCGCCGACGGGCTGGCCGTCAGTGTCCCATGCCGAGGCCGCCGTCGACCGGGATGACGGCCCCCGTGATGTACGCGGCCTCGTCGCTCGCGACCCAGCGGACCACGTTCGCCACCTCCTCGGCCTCGGCGAAGCGTCCCGCGGGGACGCGCGAGAGGTAGTCCTTCTGCGTCTCCTCGGGCAGCTCGGCCGTCATGTCCGTGTTGATGAAGCCCGGCGCGACGACGTTGGCGGTGATGCCGCGGGAGCCGAGCTCACGCGAGTACGAGCGGGCGAGGCCCACGAGGCCGGCCTTCGACGCCGAGTAGTTGATCTGCCCCGGCGCGCCGTAGAGGCCCGAGACGGACGAGATGAGGATCACGCGCCCCTTGCGGAGGCGGATCATGCCCTTGGCGGCGCGCTTGACGACCCGGAAGGCGCCCGTCAGGTTGGTGTCCAGGACGGAGGTGAAGTCGTCCTCGCTCATCCGCAGCAGGAGGGTGTCCTTCGTGATGCCGGCGTTCGCCACGAGCACCTCGACAGGGCCGTTCGCCTCCTCGACCGCCTTGAACGCGGCGTCGATCGACGCCTCGTCGGTGACGTCGGCCTGGACGCCGAGGACGCCCTCGGGAAGGTCCGTCGGCGTCCGGTAGGTGACGGCGACCTTGTCCCCGTTGGCGAGGAACGCCTTGGCGATCGCGAGGCCGATGCCGCGGTTGCCGCCGGTGACGAGGACGCTGCGCGGGGAGGTTGCTTCCGGGCTCACAGTGCTCCTTGGGAAGAAGTGGATGGGAGGCGCCGCTCGACGGCGCCGGTTCACGCTGCATCCTAGCGGCTGGCCACCCCGCTTGGACCGCCCGCGGCAGCGGTGGGACAATAGAGGGTGCTTGGGAGTGTGATGACGAAAGAATCTGAGGGCCGCACCGGCCGGGCCGAGGGCCAGCCGCAGGGCATCGACGATGCCGTGGTGCACAGCATCACGACCGCCGCGCCCGGGCACAGCGTCGACATGCACCAGCGCATGGTCCGCTACTCGCTGGCGATGGGCATCCGCATGGTGTGCATCATCGCGCTGTTCTTCCTGGACGGCTGGTTCAAGCTGATCGCCGTCGCGGGCGCCGTGTTCCTCCCGTGGGTCGCGGTCGTGATCGCGAACGCCCAGACCAAGGCGGAGACGTTCGAGAGCGATCTGTACGATTCCGTCCCGATCGCCGAACTGGGCACCGGCTCCTGGCAGCCTGCGGATCCGGGTTCCGAGACCATCGCCGGCGAGACCGTCGACGAGGCGCCAGGCGACCAGGCGCCGGGTGACGCCGACGGCGAGGGTGGCGGTGGCCGGTCGTCTGCGGCTGGAGGGGCCGCGTGAACCTGCTGGACATGATCCCGGACCCAGCAGGGACCCCGGAGACCCCAGTGTGCTCCCGCAAGGGCTGCCGCAGCGACGCGGCCTGGCGCCTGCTCTGGAACAACCCCAAGATCCACACCCCGGAACGCCGCAAGACCTGGCTCGCCTGCGACGAGCACCGCGCGTGGCTCGAGGACTACCTCCGGCAGCGCCTCCTGTGGCGTGAAACCCTGCCGCTGACGGAGGCCGCCAGCTGATGTACCGTTTCCTGATCTCCCGGCGCTGGCTCACCTACCTGGGCCTCGCCATCCTCTTCGCCATCGCCTGCGTGCTGCTGAGCCGGTGGCAGATGGCACGCCTCGACGAGGCCAAGGCCAACATCGACCTGGTCACGCGCAACTACGACGCCGCGCCCGTCCCGTTCGCCCAGGCGGCTGGCCAATTCGCCGCGCTGGATCCCCAGCGCGAGTGGATGCAGGTGGAACTGCGCGGTTCCTACGACGTCGAGCAGACCCGCGTGGTCCGCAACCGGCCCAACGCCGGGCAGCCGGGCTACGAGGTGGTCGTGCCCTTCCGGCTCGCCTCCGGACAGGCCGTCATCGTGGACCGCGGCTGGCTGCCGATCGGCAACAGCGAGGCCGGGCGCCCCGACGTTGTGCCCGCGCCCCCGGCCGGGGACGTGACCGTCGTCGTGCGAGTGCGCCCGAGCGAGCCGACCCTCGACCGCGGCGCGCCGGAGGGCCAGCTCGCCTCCATCGACCTGCCGGCCTACGCCCAGCAGCTCCCCTACCCGGTCCTGACCGGCGCCTACGGGCAGCTGGCGAGCGAGACGCCGGCGGCCGCCCAGACCCCCGCCCCGCTGCCCAAGCCCCAGCCCGACGAGGGCATGCACCTCTCGTATGCCCTCCAGTGGCTCGCCTTCGCGGTGCTGATGTTCATCGGCTTCGGGTACGCGGCGCGCCAGCAGGCCCGCAATGACGCGATCGACAGGGCCGCGGACGCCGCGCGGTCCGGCGAGGATGCGCACGACGCCGCCCCCGCACCGCCGCGGAAGCGGCGCCGCGGCCCCACGGCGGAGGAAGAGGAGGACGCCATCCTCGACGCGCAGGGCTACCGGTGAGCGACGCCCCGCACAGCGACCCCTCCGCCGTTGCGCGGGTCCGGGCCGCCCTGACGGCGGCGGGGCTCGCGGACACGGTCGTCACGTTCGACGACGCCGTCCCCACCGCGGTGGCCGCCGCCGGCGTGCTCGGGTGCGAAGTCGGCGCGATCGCGAACAGCCTCGTGTTCGAGGTCGACGGCGCGCCGCTCCTCATCCTCGCCTCCGGTGCCGCGCGCGTGGACACGAAGCTGCTCTCGCGCCGGCTGGGCGGGAAGGTGCGCCGCGCTGCGCCCGAGTTCGTGCTCGAGCACACGGGCCAGCGCGTGGGCGGGGTGGCGCCGGTCGGGCATCCCGAACGCCTCCGCACGCTCCTCGACGTCCACCTCGCGGCCCACCCGCTCCTGTGGGCGGGCGCCGGGGACCACCTCTCGATGCTGTCGATCAGCTACGCGGACCTCGCCCGGGTCACCGGAGCCGAGGAGCTCGCGGTGCGGTAGGTTTCGACTCCGCTCAACCGCCGGATTGCCTCCGCTCAACCGCCGGATTGCCTCCGCTCAGGCGCCGGATTTCCTCCGCTCAACCGCCGGATTGCCTCCGCTCAGGCGCCGGCGCTAGGCGAGCGTGATGAGGTCGAGGTAGTCGGCGCTCCACAGGTCCTCCACGCCATCCGGCAGCAGCACGACGCGCTCGGGGTTGAGCGCCTCGACGGCGCCCTCGTCGTGGCTGACCATGACGACGGCGCCCTTGTAGGTCTTCAGGGCCCCGAGGATCTCCCGGCGGCTCGCGGGATCAAGGTTGTTGGTTGGCTCGTCCAGGAGCAGGACGTTCGCGCTCGAGGCCACGATGGTCGCGAGGGCGAGGCGGGTCTTCTCGCCGCCGGAGAGGACGCCGGCGGGCTTGTCGACGTCGTCGCCCGTGAAGAGGAACGAGCCCAGGATCCCCCGCACGTCGGCGTCGCCGAGGTGGTCGGGGGCGGCGCTGCGCATGTTCTCGAGGACCGTCCGGTCCGTGTCGAGGGTCTCGTGCTCCTGGGCGTAGTAGCCGATCTTCAGGCCGTGGCCCGCCACGACCTCTCCGGTGTCCGGCGAGTCGACGCCCGCGAGCATGCGCAGGAGGGTCGTCTTGCCCGCGCCGTTTAGGCCCAGGATCACCACGCGGGACCCCCGGTCGACCGCGAGGTCCACGTCCGTGAAGATCTCGAGGGAGCCGTAGGACTTGGACAGGCCCTCGGCCGTCAGGGGGGTCTTGCCGCAGGGAGCGGGCTCCGGGAAGCGCAGCGCGGCCACGCGGTCCGAGACGCGCTCCTCCGCGACCCCCGCGAGGAGCCGCTCGGCGCGCTTGGCCATGTTCTGCGCGGCGACGGCCTTGGTCGCCTTCGCGCGCATCTTGTTCGCCTGGTCCATCAGGACCTGGGCCTTCTTCTCGGCGTTGGCGCGTTCGCGCCGTCGTGCGCGCTCGTCCGTCTCGCGCTGGGTGAGATAGCGCTTCCAGCCCATGTTGTAGATGTCGATCACGGCCCGGTTCGCGTCGAGGTGGAACACCTTGTTCACGGTCGCCTCGAGGAGCTCGACGTCGTGGGAGATGACGATGAGGCCGCCCTGGTGCGACTTGAGGAAGTCCCGCAGCCACGCGATCGAGTCGGCGTCGAGGTGGTTGGTCGGCTCGTCGAGGAGGAGCGTGTCGGCGCTCGAGTACAGGATGCGGGCCAGCTCGACGCGGCGGCGCTGGCCGCCCGAGAGGGTGCGCAGCGGCTGGTTGAGGATGCGGTCCGGGAGGGCGAGGTTCGCCGAGATCGCCGCCGCCTCGGCCTCGGCGGCGTACCCGCCGCCCGCGAGGAACTCGGCCTCGAGCCGGTCGTAGCGCCCCATCGCCTTGCGCTGGACCTCGGCGTCCTCGCTGGACATGTCCGCCTGGGCCTCGCGCAGCTTGCGCACGACGACGTCGAGCCCCCGTGCGGACAGGATGCGGTCCCGCGCGAGCTGCTCCATGTCGGGCGTCCGCGGGTCCTGCGGAAGGTAGCCGATCTCGCCGGAGCGCGTGACAGTGCCCGCCGCCGGGAGCCCCTCCCCCGCGAGCACACGGGTGAGCGTGGTCTTGCCCGCCCCGTTGCGGCCCACGAGGCCGATCTTGTCTCCCTTGTCGATCCGGAAGTTCACCTCGTCCATGAGCAGGCGGGCGCCGGCGCGCAGTTCGAGGTTGGAGACAGTGATCACGTCAGTCGGGTGCCTTTCGGGGGATGCGGCCCGGACCTGGGCCTCATCCCATGGTATCGGCCCTGACGGGGGCCTCCTGACCCGGCGTCAATCCGACGCGGGCTCCCTGACGAGCAGGCCCTCGTTGTCCTCGATCGCGGACAGGGCGAGCTCGCGGTAGCCCACGGAGTCGAAGAGGACAGTGATCCGGTCCGGTTCCACCCCCATGACGAGCCCCGAGCCCCAGTCCCGGTGGCGGACCGGGTCCTGCATCGACCACCCGCCCGGCGTCGCTTCCTCCCGCTCCTGGGCCTGCTCTCGGCTGCCCGCCTCCTCGCAGCGGTCGCAGTTGCCGCACCAGGCGGGGGCCTCCTCGCCGAAGTAGTTCAGGAGCCACTGCCGGCGGCACAGGTCGGTCTCCGCGTACCCGCGGGCCATCTCCACGCGCGAGGTGTCCACGCGCCGTCGTGCGTCCTCCTCTGCCACGGCGCGCTCGACGGCGTCGGCCCGCCCTACGCCGTCGACCGTCTGGAAGCCGCGCCGGCCACCACGGATGGCCCCGCTCCCCTCGAGGAGGGCGAGGGCGCGGGACTGGGCGCGGGTGCTCAGTCCCGTCTCGGCCCGGAGGGCCGCCGGCCGCGCAGGACCAGCCCGGCGCACGGCGTCGAACACCGCCGCGAGGTGATCCTCTGCGACTGATCCCCCCGCGAAGAAGCGCTGGAGGCCGAGATCCTCGGACCGATAGTGGAGGACCGCGAGCGCCGGGTCGCCGTCCCGGCCGGCGCGGCCGATCTCCTGGTAGTAGCTGTCGAGGGAGTCGGGGATGTGAGCGTGGACGACGAACCGCACGTCGGGCTTGTCGATGCCCATGCCGAAGGCGGTGGTGGCCACGACGACGTCGAGCTCGTTGCCGAGGAAGCGCGCGTGGACGGACGCACGGTCTGCCGCACGTCGCCCGGAATGGTAGGCCTCGGCGCGCAGCCCGCGCTCGGCCAGGGCAGCCGCGTAGTCCTCGGAGGCACGGCGGGTGGCGGCGTACACCAGCCCGGGGCCACCGAGCTCGGCGACCTCGTCGAGCACTGCGGCCCGCTTCTCGGCATCGGTCGCGTGCCGGGTGACGCGGAGGGCGAGATTGGGCCGGTCGAAGCTCTGCACCAGTACGAGCGGGTCCACGAGGCCGAGCCTGGCGACGATCTCCGCGCGCGTCTGCGGTGACGCGGTGGCGGTGAGGGCCACGGTCGTCGGATGGCCGAGCCGTTCCACCGCTCCCCCGAGGGTGAGGTAGTCGGGACGGAAGTCGTGGCCCCACGCTGAGATGCAGTGGGCCTCGTCCACGACGAAGAGGGCCGGACGGAGGCCCGCGAGCCGCGCGAGGGTGTCCTCGCGCGCAAGCTGCTCCGGAGCCAGGAACACGAATCTGGCCTCCCCGTCCTCGAGCGCCTCCCACGTGCGGCGCTCGGCCCGCACCCCCAGAGTCGAGTTGAGGGCGACAGCGCGCCCGGCGCCCAGGGTCTCGTTGAGGGCGTCCACCTGGTCGCGCTGGAGGGCGATGAGCGGGCTGACGACCACGGTCACCGCGTCCAGCGCCGCCGCGGGGACCTGGTACACCGCCGACTTTCCGTGCCCCGTGGGCATCACCGCGAGCACGTCGCGGCCGCCTGCGGCGGCCTGGACCGCCTCGAACTGGCCCTCCCGCCACTCGTCGAATCCGAAGCGCCCTGCGGCGGTCCGGCGGAGCTCGTCATCGGTCGGAGGCTGGTTCGCTGTCATCGTGGATGCGCCTACCCGTCGCGGCGGCAGCGGAAACGACGGCAGCGGAAACGACGCCAGGCCCACCCGGTTGTCGGCCCCCGCCAAAGCCAGCCCGGCGGCGTCGTGGGCCGCCCACAAAACGGAGCGTCGCCGCGGTGCGTAGCCTTCTGAGGCAGAGGGCCGCGTCCGGCGGCAGCACAGGAGGAACCATGGCCTGCATCGAGATCGACGGCGTCTCCGTCGCCGTCCCCATCGACGGGCCGACGGGCGCGCCCTCCGACGCCGCCTCGAAAGTGCTGCTCGACGGCGTCGGCGTCACGCTCACGGAGCCGCGCATCGCCGTCCTGGGTGCCAACGGGTCCGGCAAGTCCACACTCCTCCGGCTGTTCAACGGGCTCGTCGAGCCGACCTCGGGGAGTGTGCGCATCGACAGCCTGGACACCGTCCGCGACGGGCGCGCGGTCCGCCAGCGCGTGGGGTTCGTGTTCACGGACCCGCTCTCCCAGCTCGTCATGCCCACGGGGCGCGAAGACGTCGAGCTCTCCCTGCGCCGGAGTCACCGCAACCGCGCGGAGCGGGCCGCGGCGGCGCAGGCCGTCCTCGACAGGTTCGGGCTCGGGGCGCTCGCCGACCAGAGCGTGTACGAGCTCTCAGGCGGCGAACGGCAGCTCATGGCACTCGCCGCCGTGCTCGCCGTCGACCCCGAGGTCCTCATCCTCGACGAGCCGTCCACTCTCCTCGACCTGCGCAACCGCGAACTCCTGCGCCGCACACTGGCCGGACTGAGCCAGCAGGTGATCCTCTCCACCCACGACCTCGAACTCGCCCTGGACGCCGACCGGGTCCTCGTCGTCGAGGGCGGCCGGATCGCCTACGACGGCAAGCCCGCCGCCGCCGTGGGCTTCTACCGTGAGCTCTGCGCCGCGCCTGCCGGGATCGGCGGTCCGCGCACGACGGCGGAGGGCAGCTGATGCGCGCCCGCTCGGCCGGCGGCCTGCTCGCCGGATACGTCCCGGGCGACTCGTGGCTTCATCGGGCGCCGCTGTGGGCCAAGTTCCTCGGCGTGGTCGCGGCAGGTGCGGCGAGCTTCGTGCTCCTGGACTGGCGTGTCTCCGTGGGGGTCCTGGGGCTGGCAGTCGCAGCCTGGCTCTCGGCGGGGCTCGGAGTCCGCCGCCTGGCGGCGTCGTGGAAGCTGGTGCTGCCGTTCGCCGTCGTCCTCTTCGCGTTCCAGTCTTGGCAGCAGGGGCCGGAGACGGCGACGCGGATCGTGGCCAATCTGCTGCTCTGCTTCGTGGCAGCGGGACTCCTCACGGCCACGGTGCCGCTCGAGCGGCTCCTCGACGCCGTCGCGTCGCTCGCTCGGCCCCTCCAGCGCTTCGGAGCGGACCCCGAGCGGTTCGCCCTCGCGATCGCGATCATGCTGCGGAGCATCCCGGTGCTCGCTGGCGCGTTCGCGGAAGTGGGCGATGCTGCCCGTGCGCGCGGGCTCGAGCACAGCGTGCGGGCCCGGACTGTTCCTGTGGTGCTCTCGGCGGTGGCCTACGCGCGGCGGACCGGCGACGCCCTCGCCGCCAGGGGCCTCGGGGACGACTGACGCCGCCGCCCTCGGCGCGGTGGCCCTGCCCAGGGTCTTCGAAGCCTCGGGGCTAGCGGACCACCGCGCGGTGGCCCGCGTCCAGACGCCGGGTCCAGCCGCGCGAGTCGAGATGCTCCAGCAGCGGAACGGCAATCCGCCGCGTGGTGCCGAGCGCCTGGCGCGCCTGGCTCGTGGTGAAGGGCTGCTCGAGGCGGGCGAGGACGCGCATCGCGAGGGCTGGCGCCGTCGGGAGGAGAATCACCCCATCGCGCAGCCGCAGCACACGCCCCATCCGCTCGGCCGCGGCCAGCTCCCGGGCCCCGAGCTTGAGGGCGGCCAGCTCGTCGGCCTCCGGGGCGCGGAACGGGTCTGCGGTGAGCCGTCGCTCCAGGTCGGCAACCGCCGACTCCGCAGCACCGAGGCTGCCGTGGCCGCCGGGCAGCCGGACGCGGCCGCCCTCCTGTTCGAGGCCGGCCTCCCGGACGATGTGCGCAAGGAGCCTCTCGTCGGGCAGCGTGAGCAGGTCACGGGCTGCACCCATGGACAGGCCCGGGGTCAGGGGGTCGCTCTCCTGAAGCGCCTCAAGCGCGGTGCGCAGCCGTTGCTGCCACGCCTCGAAGACAGGGGCATGCACCCACCACTCGCGCAGGACGCGAACCCCGGGGGGCGCTGCCCCAGGGTCCTCCGAGAGCAGCCCGAGCCGGCGGAGATGCTGTTCCTGGACCGCGCCCCGCGCTGCCACTTCGCCCAGCACGTCACCTGCCGGGTCCATGCCCGCGAGGCGCTCCGCCCATCGGGTGCTGTCCCCGCGCCGGCGCAGTTCCGGCGGATCGGCATCGAGGACGCGTGCGCCGCCGAGGACCGAGCGGCTCCCCGGGTCACGCAGCACCAGGCGGTCGCCGAGGACGAGCGGCAGGTGCCGGTCAAGGACGAGCCTGGCATGGTCGGCCCCGAAGGGACGCAGCCGGGCCGGTACGGAGGCGGTGCCCACGTGGACCATGAGCTGCTCCGGCGCCTCGGTGTAGGGCGCGCCCGTCGTCCTGCGGACGCCCAGGACACGCGTGGAGGGCCACGCATCGGGAGTGACGAGTGCGTCGCCGCGGCGGACCTCCTCGGCGGCCACGTCGCGGAGGTTCACGGCCACGCGGCTGACCGGCCCGACGGAGGCACACGAGGCGTCCCGGCTCTCCAAGGCCCGGACCACTGCCGGCCGGGGATCCCCGTGGCCGAGCAGCTGGAGCTGGTCGCCCTGGACGATGGTTCCCGCGCCCAATGTCCCGGTCACCACCGTTCCGGAGCCGGTGATGGCGAAGGAACGGTCCACCCACAGCCGGACCCGGCCGGTGGGCGCGGGGGACGGCACGCCGGCGAGGACGCCGTCGAGCGCGTCGCGGAACTCATCCAGGCCCGTGCCTTCGGTCGCCGACACCGCGACGGCGGGGGCGTCCCGCAGGCCTGTCCCGGCCAGCTCTCTGCGGGCCTGTGCGAGGACGTCGCCGATCTCGCGCGCGGACGCCCGGTCGGCGCGGCTCAGGACCACGACGCCGTGCTCGATGCCCAGCGCCGCGACGGCGTCGCGGTGGTCGCCGGACTGCGCCTGCCAGCCCTCGTCGGCGGCAACGACGAAGCAGACGACGGGCGCGGGACCGATCCCGGCAAGCATGTTGCCGAGGAAGCGCTCATGCCCGGGGACGTCGACGAAGGCGACCTCCCGTCCCGACGCCAGAGTGGTCCAGGCATAGCCCAGATCGATGGTCAGCCCGCGGCGCCGTTCTTCCTCCCAGCGGTCCGGCTCCATGCCCGTGAGGGCGCGGACCAGGGTGCTCTTGCCGGAATCGACGTGTCCGGCGGTGGCCACGACGTGCATCGCTCAGCCCGCCCTGCCCGCACCCGCGCCGTCGAGGGCCGCCAGCGCCCGTCGCACTGCGGCGAGGACCCGGTGGTCGTCGTCTTCGGGCACGCAGCGCAGGTCCACGAGGCACGAGCCGTCGTGGACGCGCGGCAGCACGGCGGGCTCGCCGGTGCGCAGGAGGGCCGCGATCCCCTCGGGGAGTTGAAGCGCCCATCCAGGCAGGGGAACACCGGGGGCACCGCCGCCGCCAACCCGACCGTCGTGCGGCACGACAAGTACGCCGAGGGCGCGGGCGAGCGTGTCCGTTCGGCGCCGCAGCTCCCCCGCGTCGGCATGCAGCGCCCGAACCACCGGCGGCGGGTCCCCCGCAACCGTCGCCTCGAGGGCGGCGAGGGCGAGCTTGTCCGCCCGGACGGCCCGCGCGAGCGGGTGGCGCGCCAGCCGCTCGATGATCTCCCTGCCGCCCAACAGCAGGCCCGCCTGGGGGCCGCCGAGCAGCTTGTCGCCGCTGGCGATGACGACGTCGGCACCGTCGCCCAGCGCGGTCGCAGCATCGGGCTCGTCCGGCAGGTACGGGTCGGGTGCCAGCAGCCCGCTCCCAAGATCAGCCACGAGCGGTATCCCGTGCCCGGCCGCCAGAGCACTCAACTCCCCCAGCCCGACGGCGGAGGTGAAGCCGTCCACCCGGAAGTTGCTCGGGTGGACCTTGAGCACGCAGCCCGTCTCGGGGCCGACGGCGCTGGCGTAGTCGCGCAGGTGCGTCCGGTTGGTCGCCCCCACCTCGCGGAGCACTGCGCCGGTCGACTCGATCAGGTCGGGCAGGCGGAAGCCTGCTCCGATCTCGACGAGTTCCCCGCGGCTCACCACCACCTCCCGGCCGGCGGCGAGAGCTGTGGTCGCCAGGACCAGGGCCGCGGCCCCATTGTTGACTGCCAGTGCGTCCTCGGCAGCCGGGCAGGCGGCGAGCAGAGCGGCGCGGGCGCTCGCGCCGCGGCGTGAGCGGGTGCCGTCTGCGAGGTCCAGCTCCACGTCGACGTAGCCGCTGGCTGCCACGAGGGCTTCAACCGCACGAGCGGAGAGAGGGGCGCGGCCGAGGTTGGTGTGGACGATGACGCCCGTCGCGTTCAGCACCGGGCGGAGGGATGCCGCACTGCGCGCAGTCAGAGCGCCGACCAAGGCCGCCTCCACATCGCTGGGCGGGAGCTCGCCGCGCCGTGCCCGCTCCTGAACCTGCCGGACGGTGTCCCGGATGACGCGCTCGTTCAGTCGGCTTCGGGCCTGATGGACAGCCGGCAGGGCCAGTAGGTCATTCGTGCGGGGGATGAGGCGGCGAGGGTCGACGTCGTCCACATGCCCTCCTCAGTGCCGGCAGCACCTGCCGATGGTTGGCGGTGGCGGACGGGAATCGAACCCGCCAGACCGAGATGCTCGGTCTCACCGGTTTTGAAGACCGGGGGGCCCACCAGGACCCGGACGCCACCGGAGCCCAATGTAGCAGGTGGCTGGAGGGTAGGCTGGGCGGGTGAATGAGGCTCGTACGTCACTGACCCAGCTCGACGACGACGCGGTCGGCGCGCTCCGGCTGACCGGCTATGCCCACGGCGGCGGTTGCGCCTGCAAGATCCCTCCCGGCGAGCTCGAAGACGCGGTTCGGGGTCTGATGGGCCAGCCGGCTGCCGACGTACTCGTGGGCCTCGACAGCGGCGACGACGCCGCCGCGGTGCTCGTGCGCGAGGACCTGGCCGTGCTCTCCACCGCGGACTTCTTCACTCCGGTCGTCGACGACGCCTATGACTGGGGCCGGGTCGCCGCCGCCAACGCGCTCTCCGACATCTACGCGATGGGAGGCACCCCCATCATGGCGGTCAACCTCGTGGGGTGGCCCCGCGAGGTGCTCCCCACGGAGCTGATGACCGAGGTGCTCCGCGGCGGTCTGAGCATCGCCGCAGAGGCGGGCTGTCCGGTGATCGGCGGCCATTCGATCGACGATCCGGAGCCCAAGTACGGCATGGCGGTGACCGGCGTCGCCCATCCCGACCGGCTGCTGCGCAATGATGCGGCGCAGCCCGGTCTGCCGATCACGCTCACCAAGCCGCTCGGCGTCGGACTCCTCAACAACCGGCACAAGCGGACCGGCGAAGTGTTCCCTGAGGCGGTGGCGACGATGACGGCACTGAATCGCGACGCAGCCGAGGCAGCGGTGGCGGCGGGGGTCCGTGCGGCGACGGATGTGACCGGGTTCGGCCTGCTGGGACACCTGTACAAGATGTGCCGCGCCTCCGGAGTTGGCGCGGTGATCGACCTGGCGTCAGTGCCCGTGGTCGAGGGGGCCCGGGAGTCGCTTCGGGAAGGCTTCGTCTCCGGCGGGACCCGGCGCAACCTCGACTGGGTGCGGCCACATCTGGGGTTCGGTTCCGGGGTCACGGACGACGATCTGCTCCTCCTTGCCGACGCGCAGACCTCGGGCGGCCTGCTCGTGGTCGGAGAAGTGCCCGGGCATCCCGTGGTCGGCCACACCGTGGTGGGCGGGGGCATCGAGGTCCGCTAGACGGAGCTGGCGTATCAGCGCGCCGTGGTGATCGAATCGTTCGTGACGCCGGCCGCGCGGCGGGCCGCGAGCCGCTTCTTCTGCGGTTCGATCGTGTAGCGCGGGTCCTTGGCCGAAGCAAGGCCTGCTTCGAAGAGGCCGAACCTGGTGAGGGCGGAAGCGGCCAGCAATGCGAGCCCCGAGGCTGCGGCTACAGCGCGGCTGCGGCCAGCCAGCAGTGTCCCCACCCCGCCGGCGATCGCCAACCGCTCGCTCCATTTCAGCATGGCACCGGGCTTGCCCTCGTGCAGGGGCTCGGCTTCCACCGGGTCCATCCGGTGCTCCATGACCCGCGTCGCCACGAGATCGCCGACGACGCCGATCGCGCCGAGCGTCCGGGCCGGACCGGCCTCGTGGATTGGAGTCGTGATCATGGCGAGCCCGGCTGAGGCGAGCGACGCCGAACTCACGAAGACGAAGGGCAGCTCCTCATGGGCTGCGTTCCAGGTCGGCGTGGCAGTGTCGCCGAGCAGGACCGCTGTGTATGCCGCCAGCGGACCGGCGAACAGCGCCGCCTCGAATCCGGCCGGCCCCTCGACAGCCTGCAGTACCGGCCGCAGCGGGCCCAGCGGCAGCCGCCTGCCACTCATGCGGTCGATCTCCGCGACCGCCGCCACGCCTGCGCCGGCACTGAACGCGCTGAGGATCCAGGAGCCGACACTCATCGGCGAGGTCAGCTTGAAGGTGCGGAGCATATGCAGGAAGCGTTCCGGCCGGCCGAGGTCCTTCACAAGTGCAGCCGCGCCGAGGCTGACCGCTGCGAGGGCACTCAGCCGCGCGTTCCGGCGCAGCGTCTCGCGTCCGGTCAGCTGGCCGCCCAAGCCGAGCAGCGCGGACCCTCCCGCGACGCCGCCAAGGAACAGGTAGGCGGCAACGTCGTCGCCCCACGGCGCGGGCTTGACCACAGGACGGCCGTAGTAGGAGGTGAACTCGGGCTCCGGCACCATCGGCATTTCCCGAGATCCGTCGCCACCGTCGCGACGGCGTACACCACGCTTGGGGCCGCCCCGGAAACCGCGGCGGGGAGGCGCCGGTGGCCGGAAACTGTCAAAATCCGAGTGGGTCACGCACGTCCTCTCACGAAAGCCAACGCGGCCGCGGCCACCATTCCGGCCACGGCGCTGCCCGCACGCCGGTACATCCGGGGCAGATCAGCCGTGGGAACCTTCGGGTCCGGCGGAAGCCCGTAGACCTCGGGCTCGTCGAGCAGCAGGAAGACTGAGCCGGTTCCGCCGACGCCGTCGAGCTCGTTCGCGCCGTAGAGCCTCGCCTCCGTCAGGCCCTGCTCGTGCAGGGCGGCGACCCGCTCCCTCGCCGTCTCCACCATGTCGTCGTGGTCGCCGAACTTGATGGACGTCGTCGGGCAGGCTTTGGCGCACGACGGCGTCTCGTCGGCCACCAGGCGGTCATAGCACAGCGTGCACTTCTGGGCGATGCCCACGTTGGGGACCGCGGGGTGCTCGGCGTGCCGGTCCTCCCGCTCGGCAGCCACCGCGACAGTCCCGTCGCGGCGGCGTTCGATCACTCCGAAGGGGCAGCCTGCCACGCAGGTCCCGCAGCCGTTGCACACGTCGTCCTGCACAACGACGGTGCCGAACTCGGTGCGGAAGAGCGCTCCGGTGGGACAGACGTCGAGGCATCCGGCGTGGGTGCAGTGCTTGCAGACGTCGGAGGACATCAGCCACCGGAAGTCGGCGGTGTCCGGCGGCGTCGTATCTGCCTCCGCGAGGTTCGCCGTCATCTCCGCGGCAGCCGCTGGAGGGCCGACCCGGGGCATCCCCAGATTGACGAGCGCACGTCCGGACTCGCGGGCTTCGACGATCCGTTCCCTGCCCTGCTCGACGAAGGCGACGTGGCGCCACGTGCTCGCCCCCAGTGCCCCGGTGTTGTCGTACGAGGATTCGAGCAGCTCGAGGTTCCCGTCCTGGGGATTGTGGTTCCACTCCTTGCACGCAACCTCACAGGCCTTGCAGCCGATGCAGATAGAGGTGTCGGTGAAGAACCCCTTCCGGGACTGGGCGTTCTCCCAGTGAGCATCGGCAGTGGGATCGGTCGGTCCGGACAGCTGGCCCATCTAGTCCTCCACCCTCGAGTCGGTGCCCGCCTCGCCGCTCTGGCCGGGTCCGGGAGCGAAGCCTTCGGCAGCGGGATCGGTGACCGCGCTGTTCCCGGTCTCAGGCGTCGTGGCCGCCCGCTGCTGGTACTCCGCCACGAGGGCGAGCAGGTCCGCCCCTCGGGGCCGGCGGCCAGGCCGGATATCGCAGGAGGCGACCTTCGACTCCTGGATCTGGACATTCGGGTCCAGTGTCACGCCCAGGAGGTCGTTGGCCGCATCGCCGCTGACGACCGCGTTCTCCCCGACGCCCCAGTGGTACGGCAGGCCGATCTGGTGCACCGTATGGTTGCCCACGGTCAGCGGCTTCACCCGTTCGGTGACGATCACCTTCGCCTCGATGGCCGAGCGCGGCGAGATGATCGTTGCCCACCCGTAGGGCTCGAGCCCTCGCTCGGCGGCCAGCTCGGGCGAAACCTCGCAGAACATCTCCGGCTGCAGTTCCGAGAGGTACGGGAGCCAGCGGCTCATGCCTCCCGCAGTGTGGTGCTCCGTGAGCCGGTAGGTGGTGAAGACGTAGGGATAGACGTCAGCACCGCTGATGCCGGCGCTTGGCGCACTCAGGTTGTCGGCTCGGGGGAAGACGAGCCGCGCTGGGCTCTGCTGCTGCGGGTACAGCACGTTGGCCACCGGCGATTCCTGAGCCTCGTAATGGGTGGGAAGGGGTCCGTCCACGAGGCCCTTGGGAGCGAACAGCCAGCCCTTGCCGTCGGACTGCATGATGAACGGATCATCTCCACTGAGCGCGGCGGGACCGCCGAGCGCGGGGTCGGGCTTGCTCCCCGGGGCCCTGTCAGGCGGGAAGTCGGGAACGTCATCGCCCACCCATCGCTGCTGTTCCTCGTCCCACCAGATGTACTTCTTCCGCTCGCTCCACGGCTTGCCGGCCGGGTCGGCAGATGCCCGGTTGTACAGGATCCTGCGGTTGGCGGGCCAGGCCCATCCCCATTCCGGAGCCGCGGGCCCCTGCTCGTGGCCGGGCTTCCGGTTGGCGGCGTGGTTGATGCCGTCCGCGTACACGCCGGTGTAGATCCAGCAGCCGCCCGAGGTCGAACCGTCGGCACGCAGCTCGGTGTACGCCGAGAGGGGCCTGCCTGCGTCCGGCCCCTCGAGATGACGGCCATTGATCTCGGCGAGCACCGACTCGGGGTCGGGATCGCCGTGCTCGTCCGTGGGATAGTCCCAGGTGAGGTCGAGCAGCGGGCGGTCGCGCTCGTCGTCGGACCCGGCCAGCTTCTGGCGGATCCGCTGGCCCAGCTCGAAGAAGAACTGCAGTTCGCTCTGGCAGTCTCCAGGGGGTGTGACCGCTTGGTGCCGCCACTGCAGCAGTCTCTGGGTCTGGGTGAACGACCCCGCCTTCTCCACATGGGTGGCGGCAGGCAGGAAGAACACCTCGGTCTCGATGTCCTCGGTGTGCAGCTCCCCGGACTCGATTTCCGGGCCGTCCTTCCACCACGTGGCCGACTCGATGAGATTCAGGTCCCGCACCACCAGCCATTTCAGGTGGGACATCCCCAGCCGCTGCATGCGGCCGTGGGCTGACCCGACGGCCGGATTCTGTCCGAGGAGGAAGTAGCCCTCCACCTCGTCGTCGAGCATGCCCATCACCGTCTCGTACGTGCCGTGCGCTCCGGTCAGCCGGGGAAGGTAGTCGTACGCCCAGTCGTTCTCCGCCGTCGCGGCATCGCCCCACCAGGCCTTCAGCAGGCTGATGGTGTAGGCGTCCGCGTCGGCCCAGAATCCCTTCTGCTTCTTCGACGCGACGGCGTCCAGATAGTCGCTGAGGGTGTCGTGGCGGCCTGCGCTGGGCATGGGAAGGTACCCAGGGAGCAGGTTGAAGAGCGTCGGGATGTCCGTGGAGCCCTGGATGCTTGCATGGCCGCGCAGAGCCATGATGCCGCCGCCGGGGCGGCCCACGTTTCCGAGCAGAAGCTGCAGGATCGCGGCGGCGCGGATGAACTGCGCCCCCAGTGTGTGCTGGGTCCAGCCCACGGCGTAGGCAAAGCACGTCGTCCGCTCGCGCCCCGAGTTCTCCGCGATGGTGCGCGCCAGATACTCGAAGTCGGCGATGTCGATGCCGCACATGTCCCGGACCACCTCGGGGGTGTAGCGGGAGTAGTGGCGCTTGACGATCTGGAAGACGGTCCGCGGGTCCTGCAGCGTGTCATCGCGCTGCACCTGGGCATGCTCCAAGGCGGGCCCGCCACTGCCGAAGACGTCGCCAGCGGCGCGGGCCGAAGCATGGACGCCGTGTTCCGAGGCGGCCCCGGGCTCCTCGACGCGGTCGCCGCCCTCTTCCGCGTACGACCATGACGACGTGTCGTACGCCCGCTTCTCCGGATCGAAGCCGGAGAACAGTCCGCCGAGATCCTCGGCGTCGCGGTAGTCGTCGTGCACCAGCGTTGCCGCATTGGTGTACGCCTTCACGTACTCCGTGAACCAGAGGTCATTGGTGATGACGTAGTTGATGAGCGCGCCCAGGAGGACAACGTCCGAGCCGGCACGGATCGGGATGTGCCTGTCAGCGACCGCGGAGGTGCGCGTGAATCTGGGGTCTACATGGATGACCTTTGCGCCGCGGGCCTTCGCCTCCGCCACCCACTGGTATCCCACAGGGTGGCACTCGGCCATGTTCGAGCCCTGGATGACGATGCAGTCGGCATTGGCCATGTCCTGCAGTGATTGCGTCGCACCACCGCGTCCAAACGAGGCTCCCAGACTGGGAACCGTGGCGGAGTGTCAAATGCGCGCCTGGTTCTCGGTCTGCACCGCCCCGGCAGCCGTGAAGAGCTTCTTGATGAGGTAGTTCTCTTCGTTGTCGAGGGTGGCGCCGCCCAGCGACGCGATCCCCATCGTGCGTCGGAGCAGCCGTCCGTGCTGGTCCTCCTGCTGCCAGGTCCTGCGGCGCGTCTCGATGAACCGGTCCGCCACCATGTCGATGGCCTTCTCCAGGTCCAGATGCTGCCATTCGGTGGAGCGGGGGGCGCGGTACAGCACTCGGGTCTGCCGGCCCGGCGAATTGACGAGCTGCTCGCTCGCGGAACCTTTGGGGCAGAGCCGGCCGCGCGAGATGGGCGAGTCCGGATCGCCTTCGATCTGGACGACCTTCTCGTCCTTGACGTAGACACGTTGTCCACATCCCACAGCACAGTACGGGCAGACGCTCTGCACGACGCGGTCGGCTGTCGACGTCCGCGGGGCGATCGCCTGCGTCTTGGGCGACGTGACCGATGGTCCGCGGCCGAACAGGTCGCCCGTGGTCACCTGCCGAACCACTGGCCACTCAAGGAAGCTTCGCCGTGCCATGTCCGGGAGCATATCCCACATCACACCGCAAGCGAAGAACCCCGCGGGGCCCGTGTGCGGCGTCCCCTCAGCCGCGCGGCCTCCTGGTCTCGAAGAGGGCCGCTGTGCCAAGGCCCCCCGCGGAGCTGATGAGCGCGAGGCACAGCGCGCCGTCGGGGAGCGATTGTGCCCGGGCGAGCAGCCGGACCACCGAGACCGCCCCAGAGGCACCGTACGCGTGCCCGAGGGCGAGCGCACCGCCGCCCGTGTTGAGCACGGCCTCCAGCTGCGCGCGCCCGAGGCCGAGCCGGTCGGTGCACGCGAGGACCTGGCCCGCGAAGGCTTCATTGAACTCGATGGCGGCGACGTCCTGGATGTCCAGCCCGAGATCCGACAGCAGCGACCCAGCCGCCGCTGCCGCCCCGAGGCCGAGCCGCCGAGGGTCGACCCCCACGGTCGTCGCGCCCACGAAGGCCAGCGACGCGCGTCCGCCGGCCCCCTCGCAGCCCGTCGCGGCATCGCGGGCCACCACGAGCACGGCTGCCGCGCCGTCGGCGTCGAAGCACGAGTTCCCGGCCGTGACGGTCCCCCCGGCAGCGAACGCCGCCGGGAAGCGGGCGAGGAGCCTGGCGTCAAGCCGTGCGCGGGGTCCGTTGTCCGCGCGCACCCACCCGCCACCTCCGCGCACAGGCACGAGCTCGGCGTCGAACGCCCCCGAGGACGCCGCGGCGAGGGCCAGACGGTGGCTGCGCAGCGCGAACGAGTCCTGGCGATCACGGGCCACGCCGGCCTCGCGCGCCACCGTCTCGGCAGCGAAGCCCATGTCGGGGTCGCCGGGCTCCGCCTCGCCGTCGCGAGTCGGGGCGTGCTGGGCGCGGTGGTAGAAGTCGACGCCGCCGTCTGGCAGCCGTCTCCCGCGCACCGGTGCGGTGCTGATCGACTCCGTGCCGCCGGCGAGGAACGCATCGCCGGCGCCCGCCTGGGCGAGCCTGCAGGCGAGGACCACGGCGTCGAGCCCCGACCCGCACTGCCGGTCCACCGTGATGCCTGGGAGGCGCTCGGGCAGTCCGGCGTCGAGGGCGGCGAGGCGGGCGAGGTTGCCGCCTCCCCCTGCGGCGTTCCCGACGACGACGTCGGCGAGCCGCCCGGGGTCGAGGCCGGGCGCCGCGGTCAGAGCCTCCAGGACGGGGGCGAGCAGCCGATGGGCGGGGACGCCGGCGAGCAGGGTGCCGGCGCGCGCGAGCGGAGTGCGCTGGCCGGCGACGACGAGGGGCGCACCGTCCGGCGCGAGTCGCCGGCCGGCGCCGGGCTCAGGGAAGGGGCCGCGCACGGGCGTCGCCCTCGAGGACCCAGCGCTGGAACTCGGCCCGGCTGAGCTTGCCCCGCTCTGTGGTGGGGAGCTCGGCCAGCTCGAGGTACGCCAGCGGCCGCTTGACCGGCGGGAGCGAGCCCTCGAGGCCCGCGCGCAGGGCGAGCTGCCCGAGCCCCGCGTGCGAGGGCACGATCCCGGCCACGATCCGCTGCCCGCGCACGTCGTCGGGAACGCCGGCGACGACGACCTCCGCCACGCCGGGAAGCATCGCCAGCGCCGCCTCGACCTCGTGCGGGTACACGTTGGCGCCGCCCGTGTTGATCATGTCGGCCCTGCGGCCGAGGACGTGGAGGACGTCGCCGTCGAGGAACCCCTGGTCCCGCACCGTGGCCCAGCCGCTGAGCCTGGTGAACGCCTCGCCGTCGTCGCCCCACACGTAGCCTGCAGAGACGAGGGCGCTCTTCACGCAGATGTTGCCCACCCCGCCGTCGGGCAGCGGCTTGCCCGCGTCGTCGAGGATGGCCAGGCGGACGCCGGGGAACGCGCGCCCGACGCCGGTCCCGACCTCGGCGCCGACGGCTCCAGGCTCGTGGAGGCGCGCCGCGACGAACGAGAGCTCGGAGGCGCCGTAGTACTCCCACACCGCGGCCTGAGGCGCCCACCGCCGGACCGCTTCGAGCGTGCGGAGGTCGAGCTTCTGCCCCGAGCACACGACGGCGGTGACGCCGCTCGCGTCGACGTCCCCGGTGAGGCCGCGCTCGGCGAGGACCCTCAGCATCGTCGGGACCAGGACGAGCCTGGTGATGCCCCGCGAGGTGATCTCCGCGTGGGCGTCGCCGACATCGAAGTGCGGGAGGGTGTGGAATGTGGCCCCGGCGTACAGGCACTCCGAGAGTGCGTACAGGTTCAGGCTCGCCGAGAGCGGCCCCGGCGCCAGGACCCTGTCCTCGGGCTTGAGCGCGAAGCACTCGATCGAGGCGTCGAAGGACCGCCGCCACGAGCCCCGCGCGCGCGAGAAGCCCTTCGGCAGCGAGGTCGTGCCCGAGGTGAGGCCGACGAGGAAGGAGGAGTCGGGATCGCCGTCGGCCAGTTCCGCCGGGACCGGCTCCACCGTGCGCCAGCGCTCGGCGAGGCGGGCCTCGACGTCGGAGGCGAGCTGCTCTGGCCACAGCGGGTCCAGGACGGCGCACTCGCGCTCCCCCGCCACGCCCGCGGCCCATCGGACGGCGAAGTCGACGCCGTTGCCCTGCCGGAGGATGCCTGTGGGCTCGCCTGACCGCGCGAGGGCTGCCGCGGCGTCGTGCAGCTCGGACCACGTGAGCCGCTCGCGCCCGCACACCACCGCGGGCTCGTGCGGCTTCTGCGCCGCCCAGCGGCGCAGCTGGTCAAGGAAAGGCATCACAGCATTCTACGGCGGCCGCCCCGCTACTCTGGGGTACATGAGCTTCAATGACGGTGCACAGCTGGACCCGTCGCAGGTCCAGGACCGGCGCGGCGGCGGCCTCGGGCGCGGCGGGGTGATCGGCGGCGGAATCGGCGGGGGCATCGTCGCGCTCATCCTGGTGCTCCTCGGGGTGAACCCGCAGATCCTCGGGGACCTCACGAACCAGGCGCCCCAGACGCAGCAGGCCAATCCGAGCAGCCTCGCCGAGTGCCGCACCGGGGCGAACGCCGACGAGCGGCTCGACTGCCGCATCGTCGGCACGGTGAACAGCCTCAACGCGTTCTGGGGCAGCTACCTCCCCCAGCGGGGCGTGAAGTACCCGCGGCCGCAGGCAGTCATCTTCAGCCAGGCGACGAGCACGGCCTGCGGATCCGCCACGAGCGAGGTGGGGCCGTTCTACTGCCCCGGGGACACGACCGCCTACTTCGACCCCGGGTTCTTCCAGGTCCTCGAGACCCGGTTCGGGTCTTCCGGGGGGCCCCTCGCGCAGGAGTACGTGGTGGCGCACGAGTTCGGCCACCACGTCCAGAGCCTCATCGGCACCCTCGACTACGCGCAGAAGGACCCGCAGGGACCCCAGTCAGGCTCGGTTCGCGTCGAACTCCAGGCCGACTGCTTCGCCGGGATCTGGGCGCACTACGCGTCCGACAAGGGCTCAGGCCAGCCGTTCCTGGAGCCGCTGACGCAGAAGGACGTCCAGGATGCTCTCTCGGCTGCCTCCGCCGTGGGCGACGACCGCATCCAGAAGTCCGCGACCGGCCGCGTCAACCCTGAGGGCTGGACCCACGGGTCGAGCCAGCAGCGCCAGACCTGGTTCATGCGGGGTCTCCAGAGCGGCGACCTCGACCAGTGCAACACGTTCTCGGGAGCCATCTGACGGACGACGACGGGCGGTCACCTTCCGCGGGGAAGGTGACCGCCCGTCGTCGTACTCGGTGCTGGTGAGGAGGCCGGCTGTCAGATGTTGAAGCCGAGGGCCCTCATCTGGTCGCGGCCGTCCTCGGTGATCCGCTCGGGACCCCACGGGGGCATCCACACCCAGTTGAGGCGCCACTCGTCCACCACGCCGTCGAGCGCCTGGCCGACCTGCTCTTCGAGGATGTCGGTGAGCGGGCACGCGGCCGTGGTGAGCGTCATGCTGATGAGCAGGGCGCCGTCCTCGCCGTACTCGAGGCCGTAGACGAGCCCCAGGTCCACGACGTTGACGCCGAGCTCGGGGTCGATGACATCCTTGAGGCGTTCTTCGACGTCCTCGAGCGAGGTCTGTGCGGGCTGGATCTCAGTCATTGCTGCCTTCCGGTTGATCAGGCCGTCACTGCCGAGCCGGCGCCGGCCACGTAGCGGTCGTAGCCCTCGTCCTCGAGGCGGTCGGCGAGCTCCGGACCGCCCTGCTCGGCGATGCGGCCGTCGACGAAGACGTGCACGAACTCCGGCTTGATGTAGCGGAGGATTCGAGTGTAGTGGGTGATGAGGAGGGTGCCCATGCTGCCCTCGGCCTGCGCGCGGTTGACGCCCTCCGAGACGACCTTGAGCGCGTCGACGTCGAGGCCCGAGTCGGTCTCGTCGAGGACCGCGAACTTCGGCTTGAACAGCTCGAGCTGGAGGATCTCCACGCGCTTCTTCTCGCCGCCGGAGAAGCCCTCGTTGACGTTGCGCTGGGCGAAGTCGGCGTCGATGCGGAGCTGGTCCATGGCCGCCTTGACGTCCTTGGTCCACGTGCGCAGCGCCGGGGCCTGGCCGTCGATCGCGGTCTTCGCAGTGCGGAGGAAGTTCGTCATGGTGACGCCGGGGATCTCGACCGGGTACTGCATGGCGAGGAACAGGCCGGCGCGGGCGCGCTCGTCGACGCTCATCGCGAGGACGTCCTCGCCGTCGAGCGTGATGGAGCCCGAGGTGACGGTGTAGCGCGGGTGCCCCGCGATCGTCGAGGCGAGCGTGGACTTGCCGGAGCCGTTGGGACCCATGATGGCGTGTGTCTCGCCCGTCTTCACGGTGAGGGTGACGCCCTTGAGGATCTCCTTGACGCCCTGCTCGGTCTCGATCGAGACGTGCAGGTCCTTGATCTCCAGAGTGGACATATGTGTGTTCTCCTTGTGCCCGGTCGGCCCGGGCTAGCCGAAAAGGTGAGGGTCAGTACTCGCTGGCTTCGAGCTCGCGCTCGACCGCCTCGGTGAGGTGCTCTTCGATGGACGGGACGCCGATCTTCTGGATGACCTCGTTCAGGAAGCCGCGCACGACCAGCCGCCGGGCCACATCCTCGGGGATGCCACGTGCCATCAGGTAGAAGAGGTGCTCGTCGTCGAAGCGGCCGGTCGCACTCGCGTGGCCTGCCCCTTCGATAAGTCCGGTCTCGATCTCGAGGTTCGGCACCGAGTCTGCGCGGCAGCCGTCGGTCAGGACGAGGTTCTGGTTCTTCTCGTAGCTGTCCGTGCCCTCGGCCTGCTTCTGGATCAGCACGTCGCCAACCCACACCGTGCGCGCGTCCTTGCCCTGGAGGGCACCCTTGTAGAGGACGTTGGAGACGCAGTTGGGCTGGGCGTGGTCCACGAAGGTGCGGTGCTCGAGGTGCTGCCCGGCGTCGGCGAAGTAGAGGCCGAAGAGCTCGGCCTCGCCGCCCGGAGCGGCGAAGCGCGCCGTCGGGGTCACGCGGACCACGGACCCGCCGAGGCTGACGCTGATGTGCTTCAGGTGGGCATCGCGGCCGACCTTGACCTGCTGGCTCGAGGCGTGGACCGAGACGTCGGTCCACTCCTGCAGGGTCACCACGGTGAGGTCTGCGCCCTCATCGAGGACGATCTCGACGTTCTCGGACACGACCGCCTCGCCGACGTGGTTGAGCACGACGACGGCGCGGGCACCCTTCTCGGCGACGATCACCAGGTGCAGGGCTGCTGCCGCGGCGCCGGCACCGGTCACGGTGACGAGGACGTGCTCGTCGAGCTCGGCCCCTGCGGGGACGGTCACGACGGTGGCGTCGGAGAAGTGGGCCCACGCGTTCGCGGAGACGCGGTCCTCCGGGATGCCGGCGGTGCCGATGCGGGCGTCGTCGCGGCCGACCGTCTCGACCCGGACCGCCTCGGGCCCCGTGACGTCGACTGCCGGGGCCGCGCCGTCGAGCGCCGCCGTGTGGAGGCCGCCGAGGCGCTTGAGCGGCGTGAAGCGCCACTCCTCCTCGGTGCCCTTGATGGCCGGGAAGTCCTCGAGCCGGTACGACGTCAGGCGGCCGGCGCGCGAGCTGTCCGGGATGCCGTAGCCGCCGCCGTGGGAGTGGCTCTTGGCGGCGGCGCCGCCCAGAGGCGAGGCGGTGGTCTGCGCCGGGGCGAGCGTCTCGCCCTCCTCGGTCAGCCCGGGGATGGACGGCGCGCCGATGCGGGCCTTCTCGTCGAGCTTCTCTTCGGTCGTCACTTCGGTAAGTTCAGCCATATCAGCCGACGGACCCTTCCATCTGCAGTTCGATCAAACGGTTCAGCTCGAGGGCGTACTCCATGGGGAGCTCGCGCGCGATCGGCTCGATGAAGCCGCGCACGATCATCGCCATGGCCTCGTCCTCCGGCAGGCCGCGGGACATGAGGTAGAAGAGCTGCTCCTCGGACACGCGGGACACGGTCGCCTCGTGGCCGAGCACGACGTCGTCCTCGCGGATGTCGATGTACGGGTACGTGTCGGAGCGCGAGACGGTGTCCACGAGCAGCGCGTCGCAGCGCACCGTGTTGGCCGAGTGCTTGGCGCCCTCGCGGACCTGGACGAGGCCGCGGTACGCCGCGCGCCCGCCGCCACGGGCCACGGACTTGGACACGATCGAGGACTTCGTGTTCGGCGCAATGTGCACCATCTTCGAGCCCGTGTCCTGGTGCTGGCCCTCGCCGGCGAAGGCGATCGAGAGGGTCTCGCCCTTGGCGTGCTCGCCCACGAGGTAGACGGCCGGGTACTTCATGGTGACCTTGGAGCCGATGTTGCCGTCGATCCACTCCATGGTGGCGCCCTCGTGGCAGATCGCGCGCTTGGTCACGAGGTTGTACACGTTGTTCGACCAGTTCTGGATCGTCGTGTAGCGGACGCGGGCGCCCTTCTTGACGATGATCTCGACGACCGCGGAGTGCAGCGAGTCGGACGTGTAGATCGGGGCCGTGCAGCCCTCGATGTAGTGGACGTAGGAGTCCTCGTCCGCGATGATCAGCGTCCGCTCGAACTGGCCCATGTTCTCCGTGTTGATGCGGAAGTAGGCCTGGAGCGGGATCTCGACGTGCACGCCCTTGGGCACGTACACGAAGGAGCCGCCGGACCACACGGCGGTGTTGAGCGAGGCGAACTTGTTGTCGCCCACCGGGATGACCGTGCCGAAGTACTCCTGGAAGAACTCGGGGTGCTCCTTGAGCGCGGTGTCGGTGTCGAGGAAGATCACGCCCTGGGCCTCGAGGTCCTCGCGGATCTGGTGGTACACCACCTCGGACTCGTACTGGGCGGCGACGCCGGCCACGAGCCGCGCGCGCTCGGCCTCCGGGATGCCGAGCTTCTCGTACGTGGTGCGGATGTCCTCGGGGAGGTCCTCCCACGACTGCGCCTGCTTCTCGGTGGAGCGCACGAAGTACTTGATGTTGTCGAAGTCGATGCCCGAGAGGTCGGCTCCCCACAGCGGCATCGGCTTCCGGTCGAAGTACTTCAGGCCCTTGAGGCGCAGGTCGAGCATCCACTCGGGCTCGTCCTTCTTGGCCGAGATATCGCGGACCACGTCCTCGTCGAGGCCGCGCCTGGCGTTGGCGCCGGCGTCGGTCTTGTCGGCCCAGCCGTACTCGTAGGTGCCGATCCCGTGGAGCTCCGGGTTCTTCTCCAGGATCTCGGTGATCACCGTGGTCTCGGCGCCGTCGGCGCCCACGGCCCGTGCGGTGGCGTTGTCAGCTAATTGATCCGTCATCACGGCCTCTCGTGCTGCTTGGTTGCGGTCTCCGGGTCGGCCGGCGTCAGCTTGGCCCTCCCGGTGGGTATGTGGGTGGTGCACACGTGCCCGCCTTGGGCGAGCGTTGACAGCCTGCGGACGTCCACGCCGAGGAGGCGGGAGAACGCCGCGGTCTCGCTGTCGCAGAACACGGGGAACTCGGCCGCCAGCTGCTGGACGGGACAGTGTCCCTGGCAGAGCTGGACGCTTGCGAGGTGCGCGGGCAGGGGCGCCTTCCCCTGGACCGACGCGGCCGAAGCCACGAAGCCGTCGGCAGTGAGCGCCTCGGCGAGGGCCCGTGACCGGGCTTCGACGTCGTCGCCCGCGGCGTCGACGAGCGGCTGGTAGCGCCGCTCCATCGCCGCGAACCGCTCGTGGGCGAAGTCCTCAACGGCGCTGCGCCCGCCGACCTCTGCCAGGCGTTCGAGGGCCTTGCGGGCAATGTCGAGGTAGTCGTCCCCGATGGTGGACTGGCCTCGGGAGGTAAGGACGTAGCGACGTGCCGGCCGGCCTGCGCCCGTCCCTGAGGTCGCGACGCGCTTGACTTCGACGACGCCGGCCTCCGTGAGCGCGTCGAGGTGGCGGCGCACGGCCGCGGGAGTCACGTTCAGCATGTCGCCGAGCTCGGCGGCGCTGACAGGGCCGTGCTCGAGCACGGCACTCAGGACGCGGTCTCGCGTGCGGTCCTCGGAATCGGCCGGACGCGGTGCTGGGCGCCCGGCGGCGTGCTGCGCAGGCTTCGGCGTCGTCACGGAATACACAACACAATCATTGCCTAATATTCCGCAGGTCTCCAGTAAGGAGAGGCTTATCACGCCGGTAGCGAACCGCGGAAGGGGACTTTGGTCCCGGAACCGCCCGCCCGGCCGATCCTACTACCCCGCGTAGAATGTACGGGTGCTCAGAACCGGTACCCCCTGCCTCGAGATCGAAGGCCTGGTCAAGGACGTCGGCCCACTCCCATCCCTCGACGGGCGGATGAAGAGGGTCCTGGCCGGCGTCGACCTCACAGCGAATGCGGGCGAGATCACCGTGATCCTCGGTGTCAACGGCGCGGGGAAGACCACGACCCTCGAATGCGCCCAGGGCCTCCAGCGCCGCACGGACGGAATGGTCAGGCTGCTCGGGGAGGACCCAGAAACGGCGAGCGCCGAACTGCGCGCGCGTGTCGGCATCATGCTCCAGGAGGGCGGTCTCCCACCCTCGGCCCGCCCCGTGGCGCTCCTGCGCCATGTCGCCGGGATGTACACCGACCCGCTCGACGTTGACCAGCTCGCCGGACGCCTCGGCATCGACGACTTCGCCTCGACCACCATCCGCCGTCTCTCCGGCGGCCAGAAGCAGCGCGTGGCCCTCGCCTGCGCGCTGGTCGGCCGTCCGGAGGTGGTCTTCCTCGACGAGCCCAGTGCGGGCCTCGACCCGCAGTCCCGGCAGCTGGTGGTCGACCTCATCGACGGGCTGCGCCGGGACGGGCTCGGCGTGGTCCTCACGACGCACCTCCTCGACGACGCCGAGCGACTGGCCGACGTCGTCCACATCCTGGACCGGGGCCGTGTCGTGGCGAGCGGCACCGTTGCGGAGCTCGCCGCCCACCGCGGCCCGGCCCAGCGCCGCCTGAGCCTCGCCTCGGATCCCGCGCTCCCGCTCGCCGACGCCTTCGGCAGCCGCCCCGGCCTGGAGGTCACCGAGCGCTCGCCCGGGCAGTACACGGTCGACGGCGAGCTCGCACCGGCGGATCTCCTCGCGCTCGCAGCGTGGCTGGAGAGGCGCGGGATCATGCCGCGCAGCCTCGAGCTGGGAGCGCAGAATCTCGAGGACGTGTTCCTCGCGATCGCCGCCGAGTCCGAGTCGGAGGCGGCGGCCGCCGGGCGCGCGGGTGAGGCCGCATGAAGGCCGCGACCCTCCCCCGCCGGATCTGGCAGCAGGGACGCTACGAGACCGTCGCGATGCTGCGCAATGGCGAGCAGCTCATCCTCATGATCGTCCTCCCGCTCATCGCCCTCATCGGCCTGAGCGTCACGCCCTTCCTCGACGGGCTCGGGCCGAGCCGGGTCGACGTCGCGGCGCCAGGCGTGCTCGCGCTGTGCACCATGAGCGTCGGCTTCACCGGGCAGGGCATCGCGACCGGGTTCGACCGCCGGTACGGAGTCCTCAGGTTCCTGTCCACGACCCCCCTCGGGCGCGGGGGCCTCATCGCGGGCAAGGTCCTCGCGGTGCTCGTGGTCCTCGCCGTCCAGACCGTCGTCATCGGCGGCACTGCCCTCGCTCTGGGTTGGAAGCCGGCGGCCGCCGGCATCGTCCTGGGCGTCCCGCTCCTCGCTCTCGGGGCGGCGGCCTTCACGGCCCTCGGCCTGCTCATCGCCGGCACCGCGCGTCCCGAGGCGACCCTCGCCGTGACAAACCTCGTCTGGATCCTCCTCGGCCTCTTCGGCGGGATCGTGCTCCCCGCCACCCGTCTCCCGGCCGCGCTCGCCCCCGTTGTCGGATTCCTGCCCTCGGGCGCCCTCGGAAACGCGCTGCGGAGCGCGTTCCTCGACGGCACCCTCGACCTCGGCGCCGCCGGGGTCCTCGCCCTGTGGGCCGTGCTCGTCGGCACGGCCGCCACCCGCTGGTTCCGATGGAGCTGATCTCATGACCACCACTGGCCCGACCGTCCTCAAGCGCTTCGCGGCGCGGCTTCCGCGCGAGGTGGACCGCCGCATCCGCGCCCTGTCGATTGCATCCCTCGTCGGGCAGATCGTCCTCATCGGCACCGGCGGCGCCGTGCGCCTGACCTCGTCCGGCCTGGGCTGCCCCACGTGGCCTCGATGCACGGCGGAATCGCTCACCACGACCGCCGAGATGGGCCTGCACGGGGTCATCGAGTTCGGCAACCGCCTGCTGACGTTCGCCCTCACAGCGGTGGCCCTCGCGATGCTCGTCATGCTCTGGAACCTGCGGAAGGAGCGCCGCGACCTGTTCTGGCTGGCCGTGGGCTTGCTCGCGAGCGTCCCCGCGCAGGCGATCATCGGCGGCATCACCGTGCTCACCCAGCTCAACCCGTGGGTCGTGGGGCTGCACTTCCTCGTCTCCATGGCGCTCGTCGTCCTGGCGATGCTGCTCGTGAACCGCGCGTTCGGGCGCACGGGACGCTTCATGGACCGCTCCTACCCCGCGCTTCCGAGCTCGGCATTCCCCGCGGCCGCGGCCACAGCGGTGGCAGCGGGCGCCGCCGTCGTGCTCGGTGTGGCGGTGACCGGTGCGGGCCCCCACGCGGGCGACGCCGATGCTCCCCGCAACGGGCTCGACTGGGACCTTTTCTCCCACATCCACGCGGTCCCCGCCTATCTCGTGGCCTTCGGCGCGCTGTTCGGGATCTGGGTGGCCGTCCGGTACCGAGCGCGAGGCGCGTACCGCAACGGCGTCGCCGCGCTGCTGGCGCTCACCGTGGCGCAGACGGTCCTCGGCATCACGCAGTACTACACCGGCATCCCGCCGCTGCTGGTGGGGACCCACATGGTCGTGGCCGCGCTGCTCGTCGCAGCGGCAGTGAACACCGCGGACATCGCAAAGCACAGCCCACGCGCCTAGGATCGGCAGCCCGCGTTCCGAGGATGCGCACAGACGCGAAGGGCCACACCGGAATCCGGTGTGGCCCTTGGTGCGTCTGGCGCGTTGGGCGTCAGCCGACGAGCGGTGCCCCCACGAACGGGTCCACCGCGAGGGCGAGGAACAGGACGGTGAGGTAGCTGATCGAGCCGTGGAAGACCTTCATGGCCTTCTTGTCCTCGATCTCCTCCCGCTGCGTGCGCGTGTAGAGGGCGTGCGAGACGTACAGGAACCAGATCCCGCTCGCGACCGCGGCCACCGTGTACACCCAGCCGGCGCGGCCGAGCGGGATCAGCAGCAGCGAGCAGATCACCATGGCCCAGGCGTAGAGGACCACCTGGACGGCCACGATCTTCGCTCCGGCGATGGCCCCGAGCATGGGGACATTCGCGTTGCGGTAGTCATCGCCGTAGCGCATGGACAGCGGCCAGTAGTGCGGCGGCGTCCAGAGGAAGATGACCATGAAGAGGATGATCGCCGGCCACTCGACCGTGTTCGTGACGGCGGCCCAGGCGATGAGCACGGGGAAGCAGCCCGCGGCACCGCCCCAGACGATGTTCTGCGCGGTGCGGCGCTTGAGCACGAGCGAGTAGATGACCACATAGAAGAAGATCGCAGCGGCCCCGAGCACCGAGGAGAGCGGATTCGCCCCGAACCACAGGATGGCGAGTGAGGCGATGCCGAGGATCCACGCGAACGCCAGTGCTTCCCGGGGCGTCACCTCGCCCGTGACGAGCGGCCGGTTCACGGTGCGGCGCATGAGCCGGTCGATGTCGCGGTCGATGTAGCAGTTGAAGGCGCCAGCGCTGCCCGCCGCGAACGCGCCGCCCACCATGGTTGCGAGGATGAGGCCGAACGACGGGAACCCCCGCTCGGCGTAGATCATCGTGGGCAGGGTGCTGACGAGGAGGAGCTCGATGACGCGAGGTTTCGTGAGGGCGACGTACGCCTTGACCTTGCGGCGCAGACCGAGCTTGGCTGATCCGGACTGGGCAACGGGTGCGTCTGCTGTACTCACGGGTGCGCGACTCTGTTCTACTCGGTATCACTCAGTTGAGGTGCGGGCCGTGACGCGGCCTCGAAGGCGCACGTGGCCGCCTCCATGATACCCGGCGGCCGTGCTGGCCCCGATTCCGCGCCGGCCCCGCATGTCCGGCGGATTTCCGCGGCATCACGCCGGCACGCAGGTCGCGTGATTCACACTGCGGAATATCGCGGCAAATTTCGGGAACACCCTCTCGTCGGACCCCAGCTCGTGGCTAGTATGTGAGCTGGACGTCCCTTACATGCCATGTGTCCTGCCGGCCCCCGCCAGGACGTGGACGTCCGCAGACAACGTTTCGATGGTGAACGGCTGGCAGTGCGTCGCAGGCCCACCATTTTTCGCGGGCTCGCCGGAGGCTGCTTGCCGTCAGCAATGGAGAGGGGCTCGGTCTTAGTGCCTGCTGTGGATGTACAAGAACTGGTCTGGACGGATCTGGACCGCAAGGCTGTGGACACAGTGCGTGTGCTGGCTGCGGACGCGGTGCAGAAGGTGGGCAACGGGCACCCGGGCACGGCGATGAGCCTCGCCCCCGCGGCGTACCTGCTGTTCCAGAAGCTCATGCGGCACGACCCCGCCGATCCCACGTGGATCGGCCGGGACCGGTTCATCCTCTCCCCCGGGCACTCCTCCCTCACGCTGTACATCCAGCTGTTCCTGGCCGGGTACGGCCTGGAGCTGGAAGACCTCGAGTCGCTTCGCACGTGGGGCTCGCTCACCCCGGGCCACCCGGAGTACGGGCACACCAAGGGCGTGGAGATCACCACCGGCCCGCTCGGGCAGGGCCTTGCCTCCTCGGTGGGCTTCGCGTACTCGCAGCGCCGCGAGCGGGGCCTCTACGACCCGCAGGCGCCGACCGGCGAGTCGCCGTTCGACCACACGGTGTGGGTCATCGCCTCCGACGGCGACCTGCAGGAGGGCGTGACCTCGGAGGCCTCCTCCCTCGCCGGGCACCAGGAGCTGGGCAACCTCGTGGTGATCTACGACGAGAACCACATCTCCATCGAGGACGACACCGACGTGGCCTTCACCGAGGACGTCCTGAAGCGCTACGAGGCCTACGGCTGGCACACCCAGCGCGTCGACTGGACCGCCTCGGGCGAGTACAAGGAAGACGTGCAGGGCCTGTGGGACGCGCTCGTGGCGGCCAAGGCCGAGACCGGGCGCCCCTCGATCATCTCGCTGCGGACCATCATCGGCTGGCCGTCTCCGACCAAGCAGAACACGGGCAAGATCCACGGCTCGGCCCTCGGGGCGGACGAGGTCGCTGCGCTCAAGGAGATCCTGGGCTTCGACCCGGAGAAGTCCTTCGAGGTCGACCCCGAGGTCCTGGCGCACACCCGCGGGGCCATCGAGCGCGGCGAGGCCGCCAAGGCCGCCTGGCAGGAGTCCTTCGACGCCTGGAAGGCGGCGAACCCCGAGGCCGCGAAGCTGCAGGAGCGGATCGAAGCCCGCCAGCTCCCCGCCGGCTGGGAGAAGTCCCTGCCGGTGTTCCCCGCAGGCAAGGAGGTCTCCACCCGCGCCGCCTCGGGCAAGGTCCTGAACGCGATCGGCCCGGTCCTGCCCGAGCTCTGGGGCGGGTCCGCCGACCTGGCCGAGTCGAACAACACCACGATCGAGGGATCCCCCTCGTTCATCCCCTCCTCCCGCTCCACCGGGGCGTGGAAGGGCAACGAGTACGGCCGGGTGCTGCACTTCGGCATCCGCGAGCACGCCGCCGCCGCCATCGTCAACGGCATCACGCTCGGCGGGAAGACCCGTGCCTTCTCCGGCACGTTCCTGATCTTCTCCGACTACCAGCGCCCCGCAATCCGCCTCTCGGCCCTGATGGGCATCCCGTCCACGTACGTGTGGACGCACGACTCGATCGGCCTCGGCGAGGACGGCCCGACCCACCAGCCCGTGGAGCAGCTCGCGTCGCTGCGCGCCATCCCGGGGCTCGACGTCGTGCGCCCCGCCGACGCGAACGAGGTCGCCCAGGCGTGGAAGGCCATCCTGGAGAACACGGACCACCCCGCCGGGATCGTCCTCACCCGCCAGAACCTGCCCGTCTGGGACCGCGCTGAGGGCGGCTTCGCCGATGCCGCAGGCACCGCCCGCGGCGGCTATGTGCTCGCCGAGGCCCAGCGCGACGGAAAGGACGTGGACCCCGAGGTGATCCTCATCGCCACGGGCTCCGAGGTCCAGCTCGCCGTCCAGGCCCGTGAGGCCCTCGCCGCCGATGGCATTGCCGCCCGCGTGGTGTCCATGCCGTGCGTGGAGTGGTTCAAGGCCCAGGACCCCACCTACCAGGACTCCGTGCTCCCCGCCGCCGTGAAGGCCCGCGTCTCGGTCGAGGCCGGCCTGGCGCTTGGCTGGCGTGAGTTCGTCGGCGACGCCGGCCGCACCGTCTCCCTCGAGCACTACGGCGCGTCCGCCGACTACAAGACCCTGTTCCGCGAGTTCGGCATCACCGCGGAGGCCGTGACCGCCGCCGCCAAGGACTCCCTCGCCGCCACCGCGGCCTGACCCCACCAGGAGGACACCATGACCACCCCGACTCAGGCCCTCTCCGACGCCGGCGTCTCGATCTGGCTCGACGACCTCTCCCGTGCCCGCCTCACCGACGGCTCCCTCAAGGCCCTCATCGAGGAGAAGAACGTGGTCGGTGTGACCACGAACCCGACCATCTTCCACCTGGCGATCACGAAGGGCCACGGCTACGACGCGACCCTCGCCTCCCTCGCGGCAGAGGGCGCCGACGTCGAGCGCGCCGTCTTCGAGCTCACGACCGCGGACGTCGCGGACGCATGCGACCTCTTCGCCCCCGTTGCCGAGGCCACGGGCGGAGTCGACGGCCGCGTCTCGATCGAGGTCGACCCGCGCCTGGCCTGGGACACCGCTGCGACCATCGCCGAGGCCAAGAAGCTCCACGCCAAGGTCGCCAAGTCCAACGTGCACATCAAGATCCCGGCCACGGTTGAAGGCCTGGAGGCGATCTCCGAGACCCTTGCGTCCGGGATCAGCGTCAACGTCACCCTGATCTTCTCCCTCGAGCGGTACCGCCAGGTCATCAATGCCTTCATGACCGGGCTCGAGAAGGCCAAGGCCAACGGACACGACCTGTCCCAGATCCACTCGGTCGCCTCGTTCTTCGTCTCCCGCGTGGACACCGAGATCGACAAGCGCCTCGAGAAGATCGGCACGGACGAGGCCAAGGCCCTCAAGGGCAAGGCCGGCCTGGCCAATGCCCGCCTCGCCTACCAGGTCTACGAGGAGGAGTTCTCCTCCGAGCGCTTCAAGCTCCTCGCCGATGCCGGCGCGCGGCCGCAGCGTCCGCTGTGGGCCTCCACAGGCGTCAAGGACCCGAGCCTTCCGGACACCCTCTACGTCACGGGCCTCGTCGCCCCGGGCGTCGTGAACACCATGCCGGAGAAGACGCTCGAGGCTACCTTCGACCACGGCGAGGTCACGGGCGACACCGTCACCGGAACCTACGCTGACGCGAACGCGCACCTCGATGCCCTGGCCGGCCTCGGCGTCGACTACAACGACGTCGTCGCCGTCCTGGAGTCCGAGGGACTGGACAAGTTCGTCGCGTCCTGGAACGAGCTCCTGGCCGACATCGAGGGCGCCCTCGCCTCCGCCAAGACCGCCGACGCGAAGGGGGCCTGAGTATGAGCGCCCTCACCTTCGACGCGACGGGCTCCGCCCGCGAGGCGGTCGAAGCGCACACCCCCGCCCTCGCGGCAGACAACGTCGCGAGCCGGATCTTCGCAAAGGACCACACCCTGTGGGGCCCGGACGCCGAGGAGGAGTCCGCGAAGCGACTCGGTTGGGTCGAGGCAGCGTCCGTCTCCCGCCCGCTCGTCGCGGACATCCTCGCCCTGCGCGACGAGTTCCGCGCCGAGGGCGTGGACCGGATCGTGCTCTGCGGCATGGGCGGCTCGTCGCTCGCCCCCGAGGTCATCGCCGCCACGGCGGGCGTGCCGCTCGTCGTCCTCGACTCGACCGACCCCGAGCAGGTCGCCGCGGCCCTCTCCGAACGCCTCGAGAACACCGCCATCGTCGTCTCGTCCAAGTCGGGTTCCACGGCGGAGACGGATTCACAGCGGCGGGCGTTCGAGGCGGCCTTCACGGGAGCCGGCATCGACGCGGCGCGCCGGATCGTCGTCGTCACGGACCCCGGCTCGCCGCTGGACTCGGCGAGCCGCGAGGCCGGCTACCGCGCCGTCTTCAACGCCGACCCCACGGTGGGAGGCCGGTATTCGGCGCTCACGGCGTTCGGCCTTGTGCCGTCGGGGCTCGCGGGCGTGGACATCGAAACGCTCCTCGATGAGGCCGAGGAGGCCGCCGAGCTCCTGCGCGACGACTCCGAGGACAACATCGGCCTCCAGCTCGGCGCCGTGCTCGGCGGCACCTCGCCCCTGCGGGACAAGATCGTGATCGTCGAAGACGGATCCGGGATCGCGGGCTTCGCCGACTGGGCGGAACAGCTCATCGCGGAATCGACGGGCAAGAACGGCCGCGGCGTCCTCCCTGTCGTCGCGACCGTGGACTCGCCCGAGGTCTCCGCCGGCGCGGACGATGTGCTGGTCGTGCGGCTCGTCTCGGCCGACGCCGAGCCCTCCTTGGGCGCGGACGAGGCCGCCGTGGGCGGAACCCTCGCGACGCAGATGTTCGTGTGGGAGTTCGCCACCGCGGTCGCCGGTCGGCTCCTCGGCATCAACCCGTTCGACCAGCCCGACGTCGAGGCCGCCAAGGTCGCTGCGCGCGGACTCCTGGATGCCCGCCCCGAGCCGACCCGGGCTGCCTTCACCGACGGCCCGATCGAGGTGCGCGGCGGCGACTGGCTCGGGGGTGCGTCGACGGCCGAGGAAGCTGTGAAGGCACTCCTGGCCCAGCTCGGCCCGGACGGCTACCTGAGCGTCCAGGCGTACCTCGACCGACTCGCGTTCCCTGAGCTCGAATCGGTCCGCGACCGGTTCGCCGCGGCGACCGGACGGCCAACGACGTTCGGGTGGGGCCCGCGCTTCCTGCACTCCACCGGGCAGTACCACAAGGGCGGTCCCGCCGTCGGCGTGTTCCTGCAGATCACGGCCGATGCCGCGCAGGACGTCTCCATCCCGGACCGGCCCTTCACGTTCGGCCAGCTGATTGCGGCGCAGGCAGCCGGCGACGCCCAAGTGCTCGCGGAGCATGGCCGTCCCGTGCTCCGCCTCCACCTGACCGATCGCCGTGCCGGTGTCGCAGCGCTGATCGAGCTCGTCTCGACGCTCGGCCGGTAGCCACAAGAAGAAAGCAGCTATGCCAGAGAACGACAAGGGCGGAGCCCGGCGGCCCGCCAATCCCCTGCGCGACCCGCGGGACCGTCGGCTGAACCGCATTGCCGGCCCGTCGTCGCTCGTCCTCTTCGGGGTGACGGGCGACCTCGCCCGCAAGAAGCTCATGCCCGCCGTGTACGATCTGGCCAATCGCGGCCTGCTCCCGCCGAGCTTTGCCCTCGTGGGCTTCGCCCGGCGGGAGTGGGAGCGCGAGGACTTCGCGGAGGAGGTCAAGGCGTCGGTCAAGGCCCACGCGAGGACTCCGTTCGACGAGACGGTGTGGGCGCAGCTGAGCCAGGGCATCCGCTTCGTCCAGGGAACGTTCGACGACGACGACGCGTTCGTCCGCCTCCGGGACACGATCAAGGAACTCGACGAGCAGCGCGGGACGCGGGGTAACCACGCGTTCTACCTGTCCATCCCGCCGAAGGCCTTCGAGCAGGTGTGCCGGCAGCTGTCCAAGCACGGTCTCGCCCAGCCGGAAGAGGGCAAGTGGCGCCGGGTGGTGATCGAGAAGCCTTTCGGGCACGATCTGGCCTCGGCGCGGGCGCTGAACGAGATCGTCGAGGACGTCTTCCCAGCCGACGCGGTGTTCCGCATCGACCACTACCTCGGCAAGGAGACCGTCCAGAACATCCTGGCGCTGCGCTTCGCAAACCAGCTGTTCGAGCCGATCTGGAACGCCAACTACGTGGACCACGTCCAGATCACCATGGCCGAGGACATCGGCACCGGCGGCCGCGCGGGCTACTACGACGGCGTCGGCGCGGCCCGCGACGTGATCCAGAACCACCTGCTGCAGCTCCTGGCGCTCACTGCCATGGAGGAGCCGATCTCATTCAACGCCGAGCACCTGCGGGCCGAGAAGGAGAAGGTCCTCGCAGCCGTGAAGCTGCCCGAGGACCTCTCGACACACTCCGCCCGGGGCCAGTTCTCCGGCGGGTGGCAGGGCGGGGAGCTCGTCAAGGGCTACCTCGAGGAGGAGGGCATCCCCGCGGACTCGACCACGGAGACGTACGCGGCGGTGCGCCTGGACATCAACACCCGCCGCTGGGCCGGGGTCCCCTTCTACCTGCGCGCCGGCAAGCGGCTCGGGCGGCGGGTGACCGAGATCGCCGTCGTGTTCAAGAAGGCACCGAACCTCCTCTTCCAGGACCAGGCCGAGGCCGAGTTCGGCCAGAACGCGGTGGTGATCCGCGTCCAGCCGGACGAAGGCGCGACGATCCGCTTCGGCTCCAAGGTCCCGGGCACCCAGATGGAGGTCCGCGACGTGAGCATGGACTTCGGCTACGGGCACTCCTTCACCGAGTCCTCGCCTGAGGCCTACGAGCGGCTCATCCTGGACGTGCTGCTCGGGGAGCCGCCGCTGTTCCCGCGGCACGAAGAGGTCGAGCTGTCCTGGAAGATCCTGGACCCGTTCGAGGAGTACTGGGCCAGCACGGGCGAGCAGCCCGAGCCCTACGCACCCGGCAGCTGGGGGCCCTCGTCCGCGGACGAGCTCCTGGCCCGTGACGGACGTTCCTGGAGGCGGCCATGATCATCGACCTGCCCAACACCACCACCTCCAAGATCTCCAAGGAGATCACCAACCTCAGGCACCGCGGCGGCGTCGTGGCCCTGGGCCGGGTCCTCACGCTCGTGGTCATCACCAAGCACGGGTTCGAGGAAGAGGCCATCGAGGCGGCCAACCAGGCGAGCCGGGAGCATCCCTGCCGGATCATCGTCCTCGTCGACTCGGGCCGCGACTCGGCGAACCGCATCGACGGGCAGATCCGGGTGGGCGGGGACGCGGGGGCCTCGGAGGTCATCGTCCTGCGCGGCTACGGCATGCTGGCCGAGGAGAGCGAGTCCCTCGTGGCGGCCCTGCTCCTGCCCGACGCCCCAATCGTCGCCTGGTGGCCTCACGGCGCGCCCGCGAACGCCGGGAAGACCTCGATCGGGCGGATCGCCCACCGCCGCATCACCGACTCCGGCAACGAGCCGGACCCGACGGCGGCGCTGTACCGCCTCCGCGAGACGTACACCGCGGGCGACACGGACCTGGCCTGGACCCGGCTCACCAACTGGCGCATCCAGCTGGCCGCGGCCTTGGACCAGGTCGACGACAGCCCGGTCACGGGTGTGACCGTCGAGGGCGCCTCGGACTCGCCGAGCACGGCGCTGCTCGCGGCCTGGCTCACGCTCGCGCTCGACGCGCCAGTGACCATCGTCGCCGACCCCGCCGGGACAGGGATCCGCCGGGTGCGCCTGCACCGCGGCACCGGGGACGTCCAGCTCTACCGACCGGGCCTCACCGTCGCCGAGCTGACCCAGCCCGGCCAGCCCCCGCAGCGCATTGCCCTCGCCCGGCGGAATCTGCAAGACTGCCTGTCCGAAGAACTGCGCAGGCTCGACCCGGACGAGGTCTTCGGCGAAGTCCTCTCCTCGGGGCTGCCGCGCACCAACCTGAGGAGTGTGCAGCCGAGTGAGCGCTGATCCCCGTGTGAGTGTCCATCCTGATTCGTCGGTGCTGTTGGCCGCCATCGCGGCGCGGCTCATCACGAAGCTCGTGGACACCCAGGACCGATTTGGGGAGGCAACAGTCGTCCTCACCGGCGGATCGACCGGCATCGGCACGCTCCAGGCGGTCCGGCAGTCTCCGGCCTGCGGCGCGGTCAACTGGTCCAAGGTCAACGTCTGGTGGGGCGACGAGCGCTTCGTGGAGGCGGACTCCGACGAGCGGAACAGCCGTCAGGCCGCCAAGGCACTGCTGGACGAGCTCCCGCTCGATCCCGAGCGGGTCCACGTGCCCGGCGCGGCGGGCGAGTTCGCGACCGCGGACGACGCCGCCGCGGACTACGCGCGCCGCCTCGCCGAAGCCGCCGCGCGGGAGCACGCGGCGGACTACTCGGATCGCCGCCCCGACGAGCCCGGTCCCCTCCCCCGCTTCGACGTCCTCCTCCTGGGGGTCGGCCCGGACGCCCACATCGCGTCCCTCTTCCCGGAGATGGCGGCCGTGCGCGAGACCGAGAAGCTCGTGGTGGGGGTCGAGAACTCCCCCAAGCCGCCGCCGTCGCGCATCTCCCTCACCCTGCCCGCGATCCGCTCCGCGGAGGAAGTGTGGATGGTCGTGGCGGGCGAGGACAAGGCCGGCGCCGTCGGGCTCGCCCTAGCGGGCGCCGGACCTGTCCAGGTGCCGGCAGCCGGCGCCCGGGGGCGCTCGCGCACCCTGTGGCTCATCGACGCCGCAGCGGCCGCGAAGGTCCCGGTGGAACTGGTCCGCAAGGAGCCCGCCTCGGCCTGATGCCGTGAGGAGCCGAGACGAAAACGGCAACGCGGAAGGGGCGGGAGCAGCAGTTGCTGCTCCCGCCCCTTCCGTGTCTCGCCGGTGTCAGCGATGCCGAGGCTCTGTCAGGAGTCGCCCACGCTCGTGATGCGCATGATGAGGCCGAGGGCGATGATGACGACCGCCCACGTGACCCCCAGGATGATCGTGAAGCGGTTGAGGTTTCGCTCCGCGACGCCTGACGACGAGAGCCCAGACGACATGCCGCCGCCGAACATGTCGGAGAGGCCGCCTCCGCGGCCCTTGTGCATGAGGATGAGCAGCGTGAGCAGGAGGCTCGTGATGCCGAGCAGGATCTGCAGGATGATCGTCAGGACTTCCACGTGGGAGCTCCGGCCTTTCTCGCGGCGGTCTCGTGCCTGCTCTGCGCAGGCTGCTTGGTCAAGGCAGGCGGCTAGGCCGCCGTGTGGCTCTCGAACCTGACAATGCTAGCAAACTCGGCGGCGTCGAGGCTTGCGCCGCCCACGAGCACACCGTCGACGTCCTTCTCGGCGAGGATGGCGGCCGCGTTGTTCGCCTTGACCGAGCCCCCGTACAGGAGCCGCGTGGCGTTGGCCGCGTCCGCGCCGAACAGCTCGGCGAGCTCGGAGCGGATGGCGGCGCACATCTCCTGCGCGTCGCCGGGGCCGGCAACCTCGCCCGTCCCGATGGCCCAGACCGGCTCGTACGCGACGACGAGGGCGGCGGCCTGTTCGGCGGTGAGTCCCTCGACATCGGCCCTCAGCTGTCCGAGCGTGTGCTCCACGTGCGTGCCTGCCTGCCGGACCTCCAGGCCCTCGCCCACGCACAGCACGGGGACGAGGCCATGACGGAACGAGGCCTTGACCTTCGCCGCCAGCACCTCGTCGGTCTCGCCGTGCACGGTCCGCCGCTCCGAGTGGCCCACGAGGACGTACCGGCAGCCGAGCTTGGCGAGGAAAGCGCCGCTGATGTCGCCCGTGTACGCCCCGGAGTCGAACTGTGAGAGGTCCTGCCCGCCGTAGGCGAGCGGAAGGTCGTCGCCCGCCACGAGGGTCTGCACGCCGCGCAGGTCCGTGAACGGCGGGAAGACGGCCACCTCGACGCGCGCGAAGTCGTGCTTGGCGTCGTCGAGCGTCCACGCGAGCTTCTGGGTCAGCGTGATGGCCTGGAGATGGTCCATGTTCATCTTCCAGTTCCCGGCGATCAGCGGGGTGCGTTCGAACGAGCCGTTGGCAGAGGTGGTCACAGTGTCTCCTTGGAGGGTCCTGCTGGGCGCCGGACAGGCCGACGCGGGGAAGAGAGCGCGCCGCGCCCCTCGGGGGCGCGGCGCGCGTGGGGTCAGGCGCCGAGGGCCGTGAGCCCGGGCAGCTCCTTGCCCTCGAGGTATTCGAGGCTCGCGCCTCCGCCGGTCGAGATGTGGCCGAACTGGCCGTCCTCGAAACCGAGCGTGCGGACCGCGGCAGCGGAGTCGCCGCCGCCGACGACGGTCAGGGCACCCGCTGCTGTCGCGTCGGCGAGGGCCTGGGCGACAGCCTTGGTGCCGGCCGCGAAGGCCGGGAACTCGAACACGCCCATGGGCCCGTTCCAGAACACCGTCTTGGCTGCAGTGATCTCCTTGGCGAACGCCGAAGCGGTGTCCGGCCCGATGTCGAGCCCGATTCCGGCCTCGCCGAAGCCCGTGGACTCGATGGTGTCGGCCGCGGCGACCTCGTGCTCCGCGTCCGCGGCGAACTTCGAGGCCACGACGACGTCGGTCGGCAGCACGAACTCGGTGCCCGCCGACGCAGCCCGGGAGAGGTACTCCTGCACCGTCGGGATCTGGTCCTGCTCGAGCAGGCTCGAGCCGACTTTGTGCCCCTTGGCCGCGAGGAAGGTGAAGAGCATGCCCCCGCCCACGAGGAGCTTGTCCGCCTTGCCGATGAGATTGTCGATCACGGCCAGCTTGTCCGACACCTTCGAGCCGCCCAGGACCACGACGTACGGGCGCTCGGCCCCGTCGGTGAGGCGCCGCAGCACCTCCACCTCGGTGCGGACGAGCTCGCCGAGGTACGCGGGGAGGATCTGGGCGATGTCGAACACCGACGCATGCTTGCGGTGCACCGCACCGAAGGCGTCGTCGACGTACGCCCCGCCCTCGCCGGTCAGCGCCGCGAGTTCGCGGGCGAACGCGGCGCGCTCGGCGTCGTCCTTGCTCGTCTCGCGGGCGTCGAAGCGGACGTTCTCGAGGACCAGCACCTGACCGTCCTCGAGGGCGGCAGCGAGCGCCTGCGCGCTCTCCCCCACGGTGTCCTCGGCGCGCTGCACCGTGATCCCGAGGGGTTCGGCGAGCTCGGCCAGGCGGTCAGCGGCCGGCTTGATCGAGTACTTGGGATCCGGCGCTCCCTTGGGGCGGCCGAGGTGGGCCATCACGAGGACCCGCGCGCCCGCCTGGGCGAGCTTCTGGATCACCGGCAGGGAGGCGCGGACGCGGCCGTCGTCAGTGACGGTGGACCCGTCGAGCGGCACGTTCAGGTCCGACCGGACCAGAACGCGCCGCCCGCGGACACCATCGGCGAGCAGCTCGTCGAGAGTGTGTGCAGTCATGGACTCAGGCTATCCGAGTTCCCCGAACGTTACGGACCGGGTCAGAGCTTGGACGCGACCAGTTCCGTGAGGTCCACCAGGCGGTTGGAGTAGCCCCACTCGTTGTCGTACCAGGACACGACCTTGACCTGGTTCCCGATCACCTTGGTCAGCCCGGAATCGAAGATCGACGAGGCGGGATCAGTCACGATGTCCGAGGAGACGATCGGGTCCTCGGTGTACGTCAGGATGCCCTTGAGGCCCTCCGACTCCGACGCGGCCTTGACGGCGGCGTTGACCTCTTCCTTGGTGACCTCGCGCGAGACGGTGACCGTGAGGTCCGTCGCCGAGCCGGTCGGAACGGGAACGCGGATGGCGTAGCCGTCCAGCTTGCCCTTGAGCTCGGGGAGCACGAGTCCGATGGCCTTCGCAGCGCCGGTCGAGGTCGGGACCATGTTGATCGCGGCGGCACGGGCACGACGGAGGTCGCGGTGCGGGCCGTCCTGGAGGTTCTGGTCGGCCGTGTAGGCGTGGACCGTGGTCATGAGGCCACGCTCGATGCCGAACGCGTCGTTGATCGCCTTGGCGAGCGGGCCGAGGCAGTTCGTGGTGCAGGAAGCGTTCGAGATGATGTCGTGGCTCGACGGGTCGTACAGGCCGTCGTTGACGCCCATGACGATCGTGACGTCCTCATCGGTCGCCGGGGCCGAGATGATGACCTTCTTGGCGCCTGCGGCGAGGTGCTTCTTGGCGTCCGCGGCCTTGGTGAAGAAGCCGGTGGACTCGATGACGATGTCGACCCCGAGGTCGGCCCACGGGAGGTTCGCGGGATCACGCTCGGCGAGGACCTTGACCTCCTTGCCGCCCACCACGATGATGCCGTCGCGGACCTCGACGGACTGGGCGAGGCGACCGGTCACCGAGTCGTACTTCAGGAGGTGGGCCAGCGTCTCGGGGCTCGTGAGGTCGTTGACCGCCACGATCTCGAGGTCGGCGCCCTGGGCGAGGGCTGCGCGGAAGAAGTTGCGGCCGATGCGGCCGAAGCCGTTGATGCCAATACGAGTGGTCACTCTGGTCGATCTCCTTGATGCTCAGTCGAGCACCCGGATGACTGCTCGAACTGTTAGACGGTCCCGCACATCGTTGGGCAGAGATTTGCACAAGGAAAGGCCGACAGCCTGAGTCTCCATTGTCCATGGCCAAAAGGCCGCCGGGGCCTTTCCGCCCCCCATCCTACGGGGAAAGGGCCCGTCTCGGAACAGACGGACCCTTTCGCACCGAAAGTCACAAAATGTGACGGACCTCTCAGACGATGACGAGCCCGGCGGCGCCCTTGCGGGCCGCGTCGAAGCGCTTGGCGACGTCCGCCCAGTTCACAATGTTCCAGAACGCCTTGACGTAGTCCGCCTTGACGTTCTGGTAGTCGAGGTAGAAGGCGTGCTCCCACATGTCGAGCTGGAGGATCGGCGTGGTCGCGACCGGCACACCGTTCTGCTGGTCGTACATCTGCTCGATGACGAGGTTGCCGCCGATGGGCTCGTACGCGAGGATCGCCCAGCCGGAGCCCTGGATGGTCGTGGCGGCGGCGGTGAACTGGCCGCGGAACGCGTCGAACGAGCCGAAGTACTCATCGATCGCGGCAGCGAGCTCGCCCTCGGGCTTGTCGCCGCCCTCCGGGGAGAGGTTGTTCCAGAAGATCGAGTGGTTGATGTGGCCGCCCAGGTTGAACTGGAGGTCCTTGGACAGCTTGGCCGCAGCAGCGCCGTCGCCGTTGGAGCGGGCCTCGGCCATCTTCTCGAGGGCCGTGTTGGCACCGGTCACGTACGCCGCGTGGTGCTTGTCGTGGTGGAGCTCCATGATCCGCGCCGAGATGTGCGGCTCGAGTGCCGCGTAGTCGTACGGGAGCTCGGGCAGTGTGTAGGTCACAACATCCTCCATCGGTTGGCTTCCCGCACCACTGGCCGTGATGTGCGGGCTGGTGACGGCTCCATCCTAAGCAGGTGCCCGGACGGGATACCGAAACGTCGTGTCACAGGCGCCGGGATCAGCCGTCCAGCATGTCCGGGGTCACGCTGGCCTCGGTTCCCGGAATGCCCGACTCCGCCGCCTTCTTGTCCGCCATGGCGAGCAGACGGCGGATCCGGCCGGCGATCGCGTCCTTGGTCAGTGGCGGGTCCGCGAGCCGGCCGAGCTCGTCGAGGCTCGCCTGCTTGTGGGCGACCCGAAGCTCTCCCGCGTAGCGCAGGTGCTCGGGGACGTCGTCGCCGAGGATCTCGAGGGCGCGCTCGACCCTGGCGCCCGCGGCGACGGCAGCCTGGGCGGAGCGGCGCAGGTTGGCGTCGTCGAAGTTCGCGAGGCGGTTCGCGGTGGCCCGCACTTCCTTGCGCATGCGCCGCTCCTCCCACGCCATCAGCGCGTCGTGGGCGCCCATTCGCGTCAGGAGCGCGGCGATCGCGTCGCCGTCGCGCACGACGACGCGATCCACCCCGCGCACTTCGCGCGCCTTCGCCGCAATGCCCAGACGCCGGGCCGCACCGACGAGCGCGAGGGCCGCCTCCGGCCCGGGGCACGTGACCTCGAGCGCGCTGGAGCGCCCCGGCTCGGTGAGGGAGCCGTGGGCGAGGAATGCACCGCGCCACACTGCCTCGGCGTCGGCCGCGGACCCGTTGACGACGACGGACGGCAGCCCGCGCACGGGCCGTCCGCGATTGTCGAGGAGGCCCGTCTGGCGCGCGAGCGCCTCGCCCTCGCGCACCACCCGGACCACGTAGCGGTTGCCGCGGCGCAGCCCACCGCCCGAGACCACGATGATCTCGCTCGGATGGCCGTACACCTCGGCGATGGCGGCGCGCAGCCTGCGGGCGGTCGAGGCGAGGTCCACCTCCGCCTCGATCACGATGCGCCCCGAGATGATGTGGAGCCCGCCGGCGAAGCGCAGGATCGCGGAGACCTCGGCCTTCCGCTCGGAGGACTTCTTGACGGTCAGCCTCGAGAGCTCGTCCTTGACGCTCTGGGTCAATGCCATGGTGTCCCCTCCTGCTCCCGCGGCTGGCCCTGCGGAGCGACGCTCATCGGCCGCCCTGGGGAGCGCCGCCCCCCGTGAAGACCTCGTGGTACGCCCCGGCGAGCCGGAGCGGGTCGTGGATCGGCCTGTGGCCGGAAGACCTCACTCTATCGAAGTGGACCTCGGCGCCGAGTTCGGCCGCGACGCGCTCGAACTCCGCCCGGTCCGCCACCGACGCCTCGTCGGCGATCACGGCGTCTGCCGTGAAGCCGGGGGCGACCCGCTGGAGGGCGCGCAGATGGTCCGCCGCGCTCATCCCCGTGGTCTCCTTCGTGTCCATCGTGAGGTTCATCGTGATGCACCTGCGGGCGGGGGTCGCGCAGAGCGCCTCGCGCATCTGGGGCAGCAGGAGGTGCGGGAGGACGGACGTGTACCACGAGCCCGGACCGAGCACGACCCAGTCCGCGAGCTCGATCGCCGACAGTGCCTCAGGGCAGGCCGGCGCATCGTCCGGGACCAGGCGGACCTCCTCGAGGCGGCCGGCGACGGCGCACGCCGCCTGTCCGCGGATCGTCTCCCGGCGGGAGGCGCCTCCGTGGGCGCCGCCCGCGGCGACTTCGACGTCGCCCTCGATCATGAGGGGCGTCCGGGACATCGGAAGCACCTCCCCGCGCGCGCCGAGCAGCGCGCCGGCCCAGCGCAGGCCGTCGACGACGTCGCCCAGCAGCTCCCAGAGCGTGACGATGAGGAGGTTCCCCAGCGCGTGGTTCTCCAGTCCGCTCGTGCCGGTCGGGGACCGGAAGCGGTGCTGCATGACGTCACGCCACGTCCTCCCCCAGTCCGTGTCGTCGCACAGCGCGGCGAGGGCCATCCGGAGGTCGCCCGGGGGGACGACGCCGAAGTCCTTCCGCAGGCGGCCGGAGGACCCGCCGTCGTCCGCGACCGTGACCACGGCGGTGAGGTCGGTGGTGAGGAGGCGGAGCGCTGACAGTGACCCCGAGAGGCCGTGCCCTCCGCCGAGGGCGACGACGGACGGGCCCTTGGGCGTCCCGCCCGTTGTCCCCGTGCCTGGGGGGATGAGGGGCAGCTGACCGGTGAACACCGCGTTCACTCCCTCCCGAGGTCGCGGTGGGACGTCGTGACGGTCACGCGAGGCTGCTGCGCGAGGCGCTTGCTGAGCTCCTCGGCGATCGCCACGGAGCGGTGCTTGCCGCCGGTGCAGCCCACGGCGATCGTCGCGTAGTGCTTGTTCTCCTTGCGGTAGCCGGCGAGGACGGGCTCGAGGGCCAGCACGTAGCGGTCCACGAACTCCTGGGCCCCGTTCGCGACGAGGACGTAGTCCCGGACATCGGGGTCGAGTCCCGTGTGGGGGCGCAGCTGGGGCACCCAGTGGGGATTCGGGAGGAACCGGACGTCGGCGACGTAGTTCGCGTCGGCGGGGAGCCCGTACTTGAAGCCGAAGCTCATCACGTTGAGCCGGAGGGTCACGGGGCCCTTCTCCGAGAAGAGCTCGGTGATCGCAGTGGCGAGCCCGTGGACGTTGAAGTCCGAGGTGTCGAGGACGAGGGTCGCGTGCTCCCTGAGCTCCGCGAGGATGGCGCGCTCCGCGGCGATCCCGTCCGAGATCCGGCCGCCGCCCTGAAGCGGGTGGGGGCGCCGGCCCTGCTCGAAGCGGCGGATCAGCACGTCGTCCCGCGCATCGAGGAAGAGGACGCGGTACTCGGTGCCGCGCGCGCCCAGCTGCGCGAGCGCCTCGCGGATGTCCGCGAAGAGCGCCTTGCTGCGCACATCCATCACGACCGCGAGCTTGGGGATCTTCGCCGACGCGTGGCCGACCAGCTCCGAGAGCGTGCCGAGCAGCTGCGGCGGGAGGTTCTCCACGACGTACCAGCCGTGGTCCTCGAGCGCATTCGCGGCCGTGCTCCGGCCCGCGCCCGACATGCCCGTGACGATGAGCAGTTCGGAGGCGGCGGGCTTGACCGGGGTGAGTCCTGTGTCGTGGTCCGCCTCGGCGGCGCTCGTCTCCCTCATGGTCCCCAGCCTATCCAAGACCGGCGGCCAACTAGGACTCGATGATCTCGCCGGTCGCATAGTTCACGGCAGGCGCGGCGTCGCCGAGGCCGTTCAGGCGGGCGTGGACTGCCGCGGCGAGGGCCGGACCGACCCCCTGGACCTCGGTGAGCTCGCCCAGTCCGGCCGCCTTGAGCCGCTTGAGCGATCCGAAGTGGGTCAAGAGGGCCTTCTTCCGTGCGGGGCCGAGACCCGGCACCTCGTCCAGGAGCGACGCCGTCATGCTCTTGCCGCGCTTCTGGCGGTGGAACGTGATGGCGAAGCGGTGCGCCTCGTCGCGGATCCGCTGGAGCAGGTAGAGGCCCTGGGAGGCCCGCGGCAGGATGACGGGGAAGTCGCCTTCGGGGAGCCACACTTCCTCGAGGCGCTTGGCGAGCCCGACGACGCGGATCTCGTCCCCGATGCCGAGCTCGGCCAGAGCCCTGACGGCCGCCGTGACCTGGGGCTGGCCGCCGTCGACCACGACGAGGTTCGGCGGATACGCGAACTTGCCGCCGCGGTCGCGCTCCTCGACCGGCTTCTCCCGTTCGGCCAGGTAGTTGCGGAACCGGCGGGTCAGGACGTCGTGCATGGCGGCGGTGTCGTCCCGCGCGGCGTCGCCCGTGATGGAGAACCTGCGGTACTCGCTCTTCTTGGTGAGGCCGTCCTCGACGACGACCATGGAGGCGACGACGTTCGTCCCCTGGACGTGCGAGATGTCGAAGGACTCGATCCGCAGGGGCGGTTCCGGCAGCTCGAGGGCCTCCTGGAGCTCCTGGAGGGCGAGGGACCGCGTGGTGATGTCCCCGGCCCTGCGGCTCTTGTGCAGGCGCAGCGCCTGCACTGCGTTCTCGTGCACCGTCTTCATCAGCGCCGCCTTGTCCCCGCGCTGCGGGACGCGGAGTTCCACCTTCGCCCCCCGCAGGCCGCTGAGCCATGCGGTGAGCTCGTCGGCGTCCTCCGGCATCGCGGGGACGAGGACCTCGCGCGGCAGCCGCCCGTCCGTCTCGGACTGCTCGCCGTACACCTGGGTCAGCAGGTGGCCGACGAACTCCTGCGGCGTGGCCTCCTCGACCTTCTCGACGACCCACCCCCGCTGGCCGCGGATGCGGCCGCCGCGGACGTGGAAGACCTGGACGGCGGCCTCGAGCTCGTCCTCCTCGACGGCGAAGACGTCCGCGTCGGTCTCCTCGGACAGGACCACGGCGTTGCGCTCGAAGACCTTCTTCATCGCGATGATGTCGTCGCGCAGGCGCGCAGCGGCCTCGTAGTCGAGATCGGCGACGGCGTCCGCCATCCTCCGCTCGAGCTGCACGATGAAGCGCCTCGCCTCCCCGCCCATGAAGGCGCAGAAGTCCTCGGCCAGGGCGCGGTGGTCCTCCTCGGAGATGCGGCCGACGCACGGGGCCGAGCACTTGTCGATGTAGCCGAGCAGGCACGGCCGGCCGCTCTGCTCCGCCCGGCGGAAGACGCCGGCGCTGCAGGACCGGACCGGGAAGACCCGCAGGAGGGTGTCCATGGTCTCCCGGATGGCACCGGCCGTGTACGGCCCGAAGTAGCGGGTCCCCTTGCGCCGCTCCCCGCGCATCACCTGGACCCGCGGGAACTTCTCGCCCATCGTGACCGCCAGGTACGGGTACGTCTTGTCGTCGCGGAAGGCCAGGTTGTACCGGGGCCGGAACTCCTTGATCCACGTGTACTCGAGCTGGAGCGCCTCGAGCTCGCTGCCGACCACGGTCCACTCGACGCTCGCCGCCGCGTGGACCATCGCGTAGGTCTTGGGCAGGAGGGTTGCGGGGTTCGCGAAGTACGACGTGAGCCGCTGCCGCAGGTTCTTGGCCTTGCCGACGTAGATGACGCGCCCGTGCGGGTCGCGGAACCTGTAGACGCCGGGATCGGTCGGGATCTCTCCTGTCCTGGGCCGGTAGCTCGCTGGATCTGCCACTGGTCCAGTCTAGTGAGCCGGAGGGGCTGCTACTGCGCGGGCGGCTTGTTGTAGCCGGCCGCGCGCTCCTGCCCGCTCAGCGCCGCGATGGCATCCATGATCCGGTCCGTCGCCTCGCGCCGCGCGGGAAGGGAGTGGTCCGGCCCGGTCTTGTCGAAGGAGAGCGGCTTCCCGACGATCATCTCGAAGTGCTGCGGCTTGATCCCGTTCGTGTCCGCCGGCTGGAGCTTCTCGGTCCCCCGCAGGCCCACGGGGACGACGGGCGCGCCGGTCGTGAGGGCCAGCCACCCGACCCCTGTCCGCCCGCGGTAGAGGAGGCCGTCCCGTGAACGGGTGCCTTCGGGGTAGATCCCGATGCCGCGGCCCTCGCCGAGGATGTCGAGCAGCGTCTTGAGGGCCGCCACGCTTGCTGCCTGCTCGCCGCGCTCCACCGGGATCGACCCGACGCCCTCGAAGAACGACTTCATGAGCCTGCCCTTGACGCCCTTGCCCGTGAAGTACTCGGCCTTCGCGAAGAACGCCACGCCGCGCGGCATGAGGGCTTGGATGATCACCGAGTCGAGGAAGGAGAGGTGGTTCGAGGCCACGATGAACGGCCCGGTCGTGGGGACGTTCTCGAGCCCAGTGACCGTGGGGCGGCACAGGCCGGCGATGAGCCCGCGGATGCTCTGGCGGGTGAGGGTGTAGATCAGCATGCGGCAGTCTCCGCGGCCGTGCCGGCCGTCTGGCGCGACAGCACGGCCGCGATCGCAACGCGGAGGGCAGCGGCGTCGTCGACGATGCCGACGAGTGCGAGCGCCTCAAGCTCGCCGGCCGGGGCGAAGCCCCACCGGACCCCGATGCAGGGGATCCCGTTGGCGGCGGCTCCGTGGGCGTCGTGGCGACGGTCGCCCACCATGACGGCCCGGGAGGCGTCGGTGTGGTTGGTGGTGAGTGCGGCGCGCACGATCCCTGCTTTGCCGTCCGGCGCCGGCGGGAGCGTCTCGTCGTCGGGCGCGCCGTGGATGCTGTGGAAGTGCCGGTCCAGGCCGTGAAGCGTCAGGAGCTTCTCAGCGAGCGACTGGGGCTTCTGGGTTGCGACCGCGAGGTGCAGGCCCTCCTCGCGGAGCTGCGCGAGGAGCTCGGGGATCCCCGGGTAGGGCCGGCTCGCCGCCATGCCGTGCGAGATGTACCGCCGGCGGTAGGCATGCACGACGGCGGGGAGCGCCTCCTCGGGCACGTCCGCCAGCCGGCGGAGCGACTCGAGGAGGGGCGGCCCGACCATGCTTCCGAGGGTCGTGGCGTCCGGCACGGGGAGCCCGTGCGACTCGAGCGCGAAGGCGATGCCTGATGTGATGCTGCCCGCTGGGTCTACGAGGGTTCCGTCCAGATCGAAGATCACGAGTGCGGGGCTTTCAGTCACCGGGACAGTCTCCCATACCGGGAAACGGTGCCCGAAATCTGCGCCGTCAGCTCGCCCCGAGGATCTCCGCCAGGAACTGGCCGGTGAAGCTCCCCTCCGCCCGGGCAACCTGCTCGGGTGTCCCGGTCGCCACGACCCGGCCTCCGCCCGAGCCGCCGCTCGGACCCAGGTCGATGATCCAGTCTGCGCTCTTGATCACGTCGAGGTTGTGCTCGATGGTGATGACCGTGTTGCCCTTGTCGACGAGCGACTGCAGCACGAGGAGCAGCTTGCGGATGTCCTCGAAGTGGAGCCCGGTGGTCGGTTCGTCGAGCACGTAGGCGCTGCGGCCGTTCGAGCGCTTCTGCAGCTCGGCGGCCAGCTTCACCCGCTGCGCCTCGCCTCCCGAGAGCGTCGTGGCAGGCTGCCCGAGGCGGACGTAGCCGAGCCCCACGTCGACGAGTGTGCGGAGGTGCCGGGCGATCGGGGTGAACGCGGCGAAGAAGTCGGCGGCCTCGTCGATCGGCATGTTGAGCACATCAGCGATCGTCTTGCCCTTGTAGTGCACCTCGAGGGTCTCGCGGTTGTACCTCGCCCCATGGCATACCTCGCAGGGCACGTAGACGTCGGGGAGGAAGTTCATCTCGATCTTGAGCGTCCCGTCGCCGCTGCACGCCTCGCAGCGCCCGCCCTTGACGTTGAACGAGAAACGCCCCGGCTGGTAGCCGCGGACCTTGGCCTCGTTGGTCTCGGCGAACAGCTTCCGGATGTGGTCGAACACGCCGGTGTATGTAGCCGGGTTCGACCGCGGGGTGCGCCCGATCGGGCTCTGGTCGACGTGGATGACCTTGTCGAGGTGCTCAAGACCCTCGATGCGGGTGTGGCGCCCGGCGACCTGCTTCGCGCCGTTCAGGCGGTTCGCCAGCACCTTGTACAGGATGTCGTTGACCAGGGTCGACTTCCCCGAGCCGGAGACGCCCGTCACCGCGGTGAGGACGCCGAGCGGGAACGCGATGTCGACGCCCTGGAGATTGTGCTCGCGCGCTCCCACGACCTTCAGCTGGCGCTTGCGGTCGATCGGCCGGCGCTTCGCCGGGATGGGGATAGAGCGCCGGCCGGCGAGGTAGTCGCCGGTGAGGGACGCCCGGTTCTCCTTGAGCTCCGCAAGGGTCCCGGAATGCACCACCTCGCCTCCGTGCTCGCCCGCGCCGGGGCCGATGTCCACGATCCAGTCGGCCTCGTGGATCGTGTCCTCGTCGTGCTCGACGACGATCAGGGTGTTCCCCAGGTCGCGCAGCCGCGTGAGCGTCTCGATGAGGCGCCGGTTGTCGCGCTGGTGGAGCCCGATGCTCGGCTCGTCCAGGACGTACAGCACCCCCACGAGCCCGGAGCCGATCTGCGTGGCGAGGCGGATGCGCTGCGCCTCGCCGCCCGAGAGCGTTCCCGCCGCGCGTTCGAGGTTCAGGTACTCGAGGCCCACGTCGAGGAGGAAGGTGAGGCGGGCGTCGATCTCCTTCAGGACCTGCGCGGCGATCTGCTCCTCCCGGCGCGTCAGGTCCAGCGTGCTGAGGAACTCGCGCGTGTCGCGCAGCGGCAGGCGGCATGCCTCCGCGATGGAGCGTCCCCCCACGAGCACCGAGAGGGACGCCGGGTTGAGCCTGGCACCACCGCACTCCGGGCACGGGATCTCGCGCATGTACTCCTCGTAGCGGTCACGCGCGGAGTCCGACTCCGTCTCGAGGTGCTTGCGCTGGATGTACTGCACGGCGCCCTCGAAGCCGGTGCTGTACTTGCGCTCGCGGCCGAACCGGTTGCGGTACTGGACCACCACCTTGTGGTCCTTGCCGTACAGGACAGCATCCCGCGCATACTGCGGCAGGCTGTGCCACGGCGTGGTCATGGAGAAGCCCAGCTCGTCGGAGAGCCCCTGGAGGAGCCGGGTCCAGTACTCCTGGGTGGCCGTGCCGAGGGACCACGGGGCAATCGCGCCCTCGGAGAGGCTGAGGGCCGCGTCCGGGACGACGAGATCCTCGTCGACCTCCAGCTTCGTGCCGATGCCGGTGCAGGCCGGGCACGCGCCGAAGGGGTTGTTGAACGAGAACGACCTCGGCTCGATCTCGTCGATCGCGAGGGGATGCTCGTTGGGGCACGCCAGGTTCTCCGAGAACGCACGGACGCGTGCGTCGTCGTCCGCTGCGACGTCGACGAAGTCGGCGAGCACGCGTCCCTCGGCGAGGCCCAGCGCGGTCTCGACCGAGTCGGCGAGGCGCTGGCGAATGCCCTCCTTCACCACCAGGCGGTCGACGACGACCTCGATGGTGTGCTTGAACTGCTTGCCGAGCTTGGGCGGCTCCGCGAGCTGGATGAGGTCGCCGTCCACGCGCGCACGGGAGTAGCCCTTCGCTGCGAGCTCCTTGAACAGGTCCACGAACTCGCCCTTGCGCCCGCGCACGACCGGCGCGAGCAGCTGGAAGCGCGTGCCGTCCGGCATCTCGAGCAGCTGGTCGACGATCTGCTGGGGGGTCTGGCGCGTGACCGGCTCGTGGCAGACGGGACAGTGCGGCCTGCCGATGCGCGCCCACAGGAGGCGCATGTAGTCGTAGATCTCGGTGATCGTCCCGACGGTCGAGCGCGGGTTCTTGCTCGTCGACTTCTGATCGATCGAGACGGCAGGCGAGAGTCCCTCGATGAAGTCCACGTCCGGCTTGTCCACCTGGCCGAGGAACTGGCGCGCGTACGCGGACAGGGACTCGACGTAGCGCCGCTGGCCCTCGGCGAAGATCGTGTCGAAGGCGAGCGAGGACTTGCCCGACCCGGAGAGGCCCGTGAAGACGATCATCGCGTCGCGCGGCAGGTCGAGGCTCACGTTGCGCAGGTTGTGCTCGCGCGCGCCCTTGACCACGAGGCGGGACTGGTCGGGGGCATGGGTGGGCTGCCGGAAGGCGTCGGGGATCTCCGCGGCCGACGACGGCAGTGGCGAGGAATCGTTCAGGGTGGAGAGACTCTGCACCTGTCCATGCTAGTCGACGGTGCTCACATTCGAAAATGTCTTCGAAGTGAGAATGGTCGCGGCCCGCGGTGAGCCACGTCGCATCACGTCGCGCGCTGGAAGGCAGCCCGCAGCAGCGCGACGGCCTCCTCGAAGGACGCGCCCTGCGAACTCGCCACCCCGGCGAAGACCGCTGCCGCGGCCGCCAGGTCCTCGTCCCGACGCGCCCTCGGGGCGACGGTGGTGCCCGCACGGCCCGCCGTCGCGAGGACCCCTGCCTCCTCAAGCTCGCGGTAGGCACGCGCGACGGTGTGCGGGGCGACGTCGAGCTCCCCGGCGAGCGCGCGGACGGAGGGCAGCTTCGCGCCGACGGCGAGCGCGCCCTCGTCGACGAGGTCGAGGATGCGGCGCCGCAGCTGCTCGAAGAGCGGCACGGCCAGCTCGGGGTTCGGGCGCCAGCGCCCCGGGAAGTCGTTCTCCGCCACACGCCCAGAGTACCTGCGCCCGAGGCCCACCTAGACTGGCGCCATGAGCAGCCTCCTGCATGACCTCGACGACGTCACGGTGCGGCGGATCGCCGTGAGCTCGATGGACAACAATGTCTACCTGATCACGGCCAAGCAGTCCGGCGAGCAGGTCCTGATCGACGCCGCGGACGACCTTCCCGCCATCCAGGCCCTCCTCGCCGCGGGCGCCGCCGACGCGAGCGGACCGGCGAGGCTCGCGCTCATCGCGACGACCCACCAGCACTGGGACCATGTCCGCGCCCTGGAGGGCCTCGTCGCCGCCACGCACGCCCCGGTGGCCGCCGGCCGCCAGGACGTCGCGGGAATCCCGGTCGGCGTCGACGTGGTGCTCGACCATGGGGACGTCCTCCCGGAGGCCGGAGCGGACTGGGGGTTCACGCTGACGGCCGTGCACCTCCGGGGCCACACCCCCGGGTCCATCGCCTACGTCCTCGAGCCCAAGGACGCGCCGCCGCTGATCTTCTCGGGGGATTCGCTCTTCCCGGGCGGGGTCGGCAACACCCAGAACGACGCCGACCGCTTCTCGCTGCTGTACGCGGACGTCGTGGGACGCCTGTTCAACGCGTACCCGGATGACGCGGAGGTGCACCCGGGCCATGGCAGGCCCACGACCCTCGGCGCCGAGCGGCCGCACCTGGCCGAGTGGCGCGACCGTGGCTGGTAGTCCCACCGGCGCGGGCACCACAACGCCCGGGCCCCGCGCCGACCACGAGATCCCGGCCTACCTCGAGCGGCTGGGCCTTCCCGGGCTCGCGGACATCCACGTGCACTTCCTCCCCCCGAGGATGCTCGAGAAGGTCTGGGAGTACTTCGACGACGCGGAAGCGCGCTACGGGTGGCCGTGGCCGATCGAATACCGGCTCGGCGAGGAGGAACGGCTCCGGCTCGCACGCAGCTTCGGCCTGGCAGCCATCCCCGCGCTCTCCTACCCCCACAAGCCGGGAATGGCCGAATGGCTCAACGACTGGAGCGCCGACCTCGCGCGGCGGGTCCCCGACGTCGTGCACTGCGCCACGATGTACCCCGAGCCCGATGCCGGTGACTACGTGGGCCGGGCGCTCGCCGGCGGCGCCCGCCTCTTCAAGGTGCACCTCCAGGTCGGCCGGTTCGCGGCGGACGACCCGCTGCTCGAACCGGGGTGGGCACTCCTGGAGGACGCAGGCGTCCCGGTCGTGGTCCACGCCGGGTCCAAGCCGCTCGCCGGCGAGCACACCGGCCCGGAGGGGATCAGGCGGCTCCTGACGGCCCACCCGGATCTGACCCTCGTCATCGCGCACCTCGGCATGCCCGAGTACTGGGAGTTCGCCGAGCTGGCCGGGCGGTTCCCCCGCGTGCACCTCGACACCACGATGGTCGGGACCGACTTCACGGAGCGCTTCGCTCCCCTGCCGGACGGATTTCCCGCGCGGCTTGCGGAGCTGTCCGATCGGGTCGTGCTGGGCTCGGACTTCCCCAACATCCCGTACCCGTACGCGCACCAGATCGAGGCCCTCGCGCGCCTCGGACTCGGGGACGGCTGGATGCGGCAGGTGCTCTGGGAGAACGGCGCGAGGCTCTTGGGCCTCGGGCGCTGACGCGGCCCTCCGCTCGGCTAGGACGGCTTGCGGCCCACGCAGAAGATGCGGCGGAACGGGTACAGGGTCGTGAGGAGGCCGTCCCGTTCCACCGAGGGGTAGGCGTCGAGGAGCAGCTGGTCGTACTGCTCCTCGAACTGGGCGCCTTCCTCGGGCGAGAGCACGTCCAGCACGGGCCGGAGGCCGGTTCCGCGGATCCAGTTCAGGACGGCGTCCTCACCGACCAGCTGGTGGTAGTAGACGGTCTCCCAGACGTCCGCCTCCCAGCCGGCCTCGAGCATCAGCTCGAGGTAGGCCTGGGGCTCCGCCACCGCGTCGGTGTGGCGGAGGACCCCCCGCAGCCGATGCTCCCACTGCGAGGACTCGGCCAGTTCGCGCATGAGCGTGTGCGACGGGGCCTGGAAGTTCCCGGGGACCTGCACCCCCAGCCAGGCGCCGGGGACGAGCTGGTCGAGCCACCGCCCCATGAGCCCGAGGTGACCGGGCACCCACTGGAGCGCCGCGTTCGAGAGGACCACGTCGACGTCGCCCTCGGGCTCCCAGTGCAGGATGTCCCCATGGGTGAACGTGAGGCGGTCGCGTCCCGCGAACCGCGAGCGCGCGGCGTCGAGCATCTCCTCGGAGCTGTCGAGGCCCTCGATGAGGGCGTCCGGCCACCGCTGCGTGAGGGACGCGGTGAGCTCGCCGGGACCGCAGCCGAGGTCGACGACGCGGCGGGGAGCCTCTGCGGCGACGCGCGCGGTCAGGTCGTAGAACGGCCGCGACCGGTAGTCGCCGAACGCGGTGTACAGTGCCGGGTCCCAGGTGGGAGAGCTCATGGGACAACGCTAATCCGGACCCGCCGGTGGGGATAGCCCACTGCGGATAGTCTGGAGGCGCCATGCGACTCGATGCACTCCTCCCCGCGCCCTCCTCGTCCGCCGACCGCGCCGGCCGCGACGACTCCCTGCCCGACGCGGTCTACGAGGCCTTCGTCCGGTGGGCCGAGGGACGGGGCCTGACCCTCTACCCCGCCCAGGACGAGGCGGTGCTCGAGATTGTGTCCGGCTCGAACGTGATCCTCGCGACCCCCACGGGCTCCGGCAAGTCGCTCGTGGCGATCGCGGCGCACTTCCACGGGCTGGCCACCGGGCAGCGCAGCTACTACACCGCACCGATCAAGGCGCTCGTCTCGGAGAAGTTCTTCGCCCTGTGCGACATCTTCGGCGCGGAGAACGTCGGCATGGTCACCGGCGACTCGTCCGTCAACCCGGACGCCCCGATCATCTGCTGCACCGCGGAGATCCTCGCGAACCACGCCCTCCGCGAGGGCTCCGAGGCAGAACTCGGCGCGGTCGTCATGGACGAGTTCCACTTCTACTCCGACCCCCAGCGCGGGTGGGCCTGGCAGGTGCCGCTCCTGGAACTGCCGCAGGCGCAGTTCCTCCTCATGAGCGCCACCCTCGGCGACGTGAGCCGGTTCGAGCGCGAGCTCACCGAGCGAACGGGGCGCACGACGGCGACGGTCGCCCACGCGGAGCGGCCCATCCCACTGCACTACTACTACGAGGAGAAGCCGGTCCACGAGACGCTCGAGGAGCTTCTCGCGACGAAGCAGGTCCCGGTGTACGTGGTGCACTTCAGCCAGCTCGAGGCGATCGAGCGCGCGCAGCAGCTGATGAGCGTGAACATGTGCACTCGCGAGGAGAAGGACCGGATCGCCGAGCTGATCGGGCACTTCCGGTTCGCGGCCGGCTTCGGCAAGACCCTCAACCGGCTCGTGCGCCACGGCATCGGCGTGCACCACGCGGGCATGCTGCCGAAGTACCGGAGGCTCGTCGAGCAGCTCGCCCAGGCGGGCCTGCTCAAGGTCATCTGCGGCACGGACACGCTCGGTGTGGGGATCAACGTGCCGATCCGGACGGTCCTGCTCACCGCCCTGAGCAAGTTCGACGGCACCCGGACGCGGCACCTCAACGCGCGCGAGTTCCACCAGATCGCCGGCCGCGCGGGCCGGGCGGGATACGACACGGCCGGGACCGTCGTCGTGCAGGCGCCCGAGCACGTCGTCGAGAACAACCGCGCGATGGAGAAGGCCCGCGCGAAGTTCGGCGAGGACCAGCGCAAGCTGCGGCAGGTCGTGAAGAAGAAGCCGCCCGAGGGATTCGTCTCCTGGGGCCGGCCCACCTTCGAGAAGCTCGTCGAGGCTGCTCCCGAGCCGCTGACCTCGAGCTTCACCGTCACGCACGCGATGCTGCTGAACCTCATGGCCCGCCCGGGGAACCCCTTCGCCGCCGCGCACCGGCTCCTGACCGAGAACCACGAGCCGCGTCCCGTCCAGCTGCGCCTGATGCGGCGGGCGCTCGGGATCCTGCGCGAACTCCTGGCCGCGGACGTCGTCGAGCGGATCCCCGAGGACGAGCTGACTCCCGAGCAGCGGGCCAGCGGCCACACGCTGCGCCTCACCGTGGACCTGCAGGAGAACTTCGCGCTCAACCAGCCGCTCTCGCCGTTCGCGCTCGCGGCCCTCGACCTGCTCGACCCCGAGTCGCCGTCGTACGCGCTCGATGTCGTGTCCGTCATCGAGGCCACGCTCGAGAAGCCGCGGCAGATCCTCTCCGCGCAGCTCAAACGGGCCAAGACCGAGGCAGTCGCGGCCATGAAGGCCGAGGGCATGGAGTACACCGAGCGCATGAACGCGCTCGACGCCGTCACCTACCCCGAACCGCTCAAGGAGCTCCTCGAGGCGGCGTTCGAGACGTACCGGCGCCACGCCCCCTGGGTCGGGGACTTCGAGCTCGCGCCGAAGTCGGTGGTCCGGGACATGTACGAGCGGGCCATGGACTTCGGCGAGTTCGTCCAGTTCTACGGGCTGGCGCGCAGCGAGGGCATCGTCCTGCGCTACCTGACGGACGCGTTCAAGGCCCTCCGCCAGACCGTGCCGCAGGACGCGCTCCGGGAGGACCTCGAGGACCTCATCGCCTGGCTCGGCGAGCTGGTCCGCCAGGTCGACTCGTCGCTCCTGGACGAGTGGGAGGAGCTCACGAGCGGCAGGGACCTGCACACCCACGATGCGCCGCCCCCTCCACCGCCGGCCCTCACCTCCAACGTCCGTGCGTTCCGGGTCATGGTGCGCAACGAGCTCTTCCGCCGCGTCGAGCTGTTCGCCGACGAGGACTCCGAGGCCCTCGCGGCGCTCGACGGCGAGGCCGGCTTCGGCGTCGAGCAGTGGGAGGCGACCCTCGACGCGTACTTCGACGAGCACGAGGACATCGGCACGGGCCCGGACGCGCGGGGTCCGCAGCTGCTCGTCATCGAGGAGAAGCCCGGCATGTGGCACGTGCGGCAGATCTTCGACGACCCGGCGGGCAACCACGACTGGGGCTTCTCCGCCGAGGTGGACCTCGGCCAGAGCGATGAGACCGGCACCGCCGTCATCCGACTGACGCAGATCGGTCGGCTCGACGGCTAGGTTAGGGGCATGAGCGTTTCCACCACGACAGTGCTCCGGCGAGCTGAGCCGGCCGACGTTCCCGCGATCCTCGAGCTCATCCACGAGCTCGCGGTCTACGAGAGGGAGCCGGACGCCGTGAAGAACACCGCGGAGGACCTCACGAAGGCGCTGTTCGGCGACCACCCGGCGGTCTTCGCGCACGTCGTCGAGGACTCCGGTGCCGGCTCCCCCGCCGTGATGGGCTTCGCGCTCTGGTTCCTGAACTACTCGACGTGGGAGGGCACCCACGGGATCTACCTCGAGGACCTCTATGTCCGTCCCGCCGCCCGCGGCCGGGGGTACGGCAAGGCGCTCCTCGCCGAGCTTGCGCGGATCGCCGTCGAGCGCGGATACGCGCGCGTCGAATGGGCGGTGCTGAAGTGGAACGAGCCGTCCATCGGCTTCTACCGGAGCCTCGGCGCCCGCCCGATGGAGGAGTGGGACACCTTCCGTCTCACGGGTGAGGCGCTCGCGGCCTTCGGCACGGCGTCCGGCGTGGGCGCGCCGTCGTGAGCACGACGCCGGCCCGCGGCCGTCCGCGTCCGGGCGCCGCCGCTGCGGGCCACCACGTCGTGGGCCAGCACGAGTTCCGCGGGCTGCGGACGGTCGAGCACGTGTTCCAGGTTCCGCTCGACCATGCGCGGCCTGACGGCGAGCGGATTCAGGTCTTCGCGCGCGAGTACGCTTCGGCTGCCCACCCGGCGGCGGCCGTCGAGCAGCTCCCCTGGCTCGTGTTCCTGCAGGGCGGCCCGGGCGGCCGCGGGAACCGCGTGACGAGCCTCGGCGGCTGGATGAAGGCGGCGGCGCAGGACTTCCGCATCCTCATGCTCGACCAGCGCGGAACCGGCCTGTCGGCACCGGCCGACCGGGTCTCGCTTCCGCTGCGAGGCAGCGCCCCAGAACAGGCCACGTACCTCGGGCACTTCCGCGCCGACTCGATCGTGTTCGACTGCGAGGCCATCCGCCGCGCCCTCGGCTCGGGCCCATGGACGGTGTTCGGGCAGAGCTACGGCGGGTTCTGCACTCTCACGTACCTCTCGCTCGCGCCCGAGGGCATGCGGCGGGCGCTCATCACCGGCGGCCTCGCACCCCTCGAGGGCCCGGCGGACCGCGTCTACCGGGCCACCTATGCGCGGGTCGCTGCCCGCAATGCCGAGTACTTCGGCTGGTACCCGGACGACCGCGCCAGGGTGAGCGCCGTCCTCGAGCATCTGAGCCGCCACGACGAGCGCCTGCCGAGCGGCGAACGGCTCTCCCCTGAGCGCTTCCAGCTCGTCGGAAGCCTGCTCGGAGGCAACACCCGCGTCGACTCCCTCCACTACCTGCTCGAGGACGCCTTCACCGGCGGACTGCGCGGTCCACGGCTCTCCGACGGGTTCCTCGCACAGGTCCACGCGCTCGTGACGCGGGCCGCGAATCCGCTGTACGCGCTCATGCACGAGTCCATCTACGCCCAGGTCGAGTCGACCGAGTGGGCCGCGTGGCGGGTCCTCGACGAGTATCCTCAGTTCCGGCCCGACGCCCAGGACCCGCTCCTGCTGGGCGAGATGGTCATGCCGTGGTACTTCGAGCAGGATCCGGCGCTCGTGCCGCTCGCGGACGTCGCCGACCTGCTGGCGCGCAGGAGCGACTGGGGGCAGCTCTACGATCGGGGGCGGCTGGCCATGAATGATGTCCCTGTCGCCGCCGCGGTGTACCGGGACGACATCTTCGTCGATCGGGACCTCTCGCTGGAGACCGCCGCCTCAGTCCGGGGCCTGCGGGTCTGGGAGACCGCGGACTTCCACCACGACGGGATCTCGGACGACGGCGAGGGCCTCTTCGCGCGCCTCCTGGGGCTCGCGGATCCCGACGGTCAGGAACGGTAGGCCCGCCGGCCCACGGCGGCGACGGCGAGCACCGCCACGCTGATGAGTCCTGCGACGGCCGCGAGGCCCGGGAATCCGATGAGCGCCATGACGATGCCCGACAGCCCGCCGCCCAGAGCACCGGCGAGGCCCATGGCCGTGTCGCCGACCCCCTGCGCTTCGACCCGGTGGTTCGGCGCCACGGCCTCCGCGAGGAGCGCCGATCCGGCGATCGTGGCCGCGGACCAGCCGAGCCCCAGCAGCACGAGCGCCACGGTCACGGACGCCGGGCTGGCTGCGCCGAGCGCCGCGGTGGCCACCGCGCCGAGGAGGGTGACGTGGCCCGCGGCGAGGACGGTGCGGCGTCCGACCCGGTCGGCGAGCCAGCCCATCAGCGGCGAGAGCGCGTACATTCCCGCGATGTGCAGCGAGATCACGAAGCCGATGAGGGCGAACGAGTCGGTGCCGACGTGGCCGCCGCCGTCCGCCACGCCGCCGACGGTCACTTGCTGGAGGTGCAGCGGCGTCATGGACATGACGGCGACCATGATCCCGTGGGCGCTCACCACCGCGGAGACGGCGAGGCCCGCCCCGGGAGACGAGCGGATCGTACCGATGCCCGCGCGGAGGACGGCGCCCCTTGGCCGCTTCGAGCCGGCCGGCTCCGCGGCGTCTCCCGAGATGCGGCGGGCCTCGAGGAGTGGGTCGGGCCGGAGCCGCGTCCACAGCAGGGCCGCCGCGACGGCCATCCCCGTCACCGAGATGACAAAGGGGCCCGCGGTCTCCGGCAGGCCGAGAGCCGCCCCGAGCGCTGCTCCCGGCTTGATGAGGTTCGGGCCCGCCACGGCGCCGACCGTGATCGACCAGACGACGAGCGACAGGTCGCGGCCGCGGTGCGCCGCGTCCGCGAGGTCAACGGCGGCGAAACGGGACTGGAGGTTGACCGCAGTGCCGACCCCCAGGAGCGCCGCCCCAGCCAGGAGCAGGATCAGGGAGGACGCCATCGTCGCCAGGACGACGGACCCGGAGCCGAGCGCCGCGATGCCGAGGCCGGTGACGAGCGCCTTCCGCCGCCCCCGGGACGCCGCGAAGCCGCTCAGGGGCAGCGCTGCGAGCGCGGCAGCGAGCGTGAGCACGGTGGTGACGGACCCGGCCCACGCCGCCGAGCCGCCGAAGTCGACGGCGAGAAGCGACCCGATCGCGAGGGTGGCCCCGTTGCCGAGGCCGCTCAGGAGCTGCGCTGCGGCGAGCACCCCGACGGTACGCCGCTGGACGCGGCGGCGGGCAGCGTCGTCGTGCGTCAGGCGGCCGGTGGTCGCGGCGGACGCCTGGGCGCCTCGCTCGGGCTCAGGCATGCCCGGCCGACTGCATCTGGCGCAGCTCCTTCTTCAGCTCGGCGACCTCGTCGCGGAGCCGGGCGGCGAGCTCGAACTGCAGCTCGGCGGCGGCTCCGTGCATCTGCTCGGTGAGCTGCGCGATGAGGCCCAGCAGGTCCTCGGCGGGTGCCGCGGCGAGGCCGTCGCGGCGCAGCTCGGCCTCGGCGCGTTCGCGCGCGTTGGCCCCTGCGGCGCCCTTCGTGCGCTTGCCGGCCTTCGAGCGGCCCTCCAGCAGCGCCCGGGTGTCCTCGTCCTCGCGGGCGAGCTGGTCCGTGATGTCCGCGATGCGCTTGCGCAGGGGCTGCGGGTCGATCCCCCGCTCTTCGTTGAACGCCATCTGGATCGCACGCCGGCGGTTCGTCTCGTCGATCGCCTGCGCCATCGAGTCCGTGATCTTGTCCGCGTACATGTGAACCTGGCCGGAGACGTTGCGGGCGGCGCGGCCGATGGTCTGGATCAGTGAGGTCGAGGACCGCAGGAAGCCCTCCTTGTCGGCGTCGAGGATGCTCACGAGGGACACCTCGGGCAGGTCGAGCCCCTCGCGCAGGAGGTTGATGCCCACCAGGACGTCGAAGACCCCGAGGCGCAGCTCGCGCAGGAGCTCGACGCGCCGGAGCGTATCCACGTCCGAGTGGAGGTACTGGACCTTGACGCCGTGGCCGAGGAGGTACTCGGTGAGGTCCTCGGCCATGCGCTTGGTGAGGGTGGTGACGAGGACCCGCTCGTCGCGTTCGACCGTGTCGCGGATCTCGCCGAGGAGATCGTCGATCTGGCCCTTGGTGGGCTTCACGATCACCTCGGGGTCCACGAGGCCCGTGGGGCGGATGATCTGCTGCACGAAGCCGTCGGCCTTGCCGAGCTCGTACTTGCCGGGCGTCGCGGACAGGTAGATGGTCTGGCCGATCCGCTCGAGGAACTCGTCCCACTTCAGCGGCCGGTTGTCCATGGCCGAGGGGAGCCGGAAGCCGTGCTCGACGAGCGTGCGCTTGCGCGACATGTCGCCCTCGTACATCGAGCCGATCTGCGGGACCGTGACGTGGGACTCGTCGATGACGAGGAGGAAGTCGTCCGGGAAGTAGTCCAGGAGGCAGTGCGGCGCGGTCCCGGCGCCACGGCCGTCGATGTGCCGCGAGTAGTTCTCGATCCCGTTGCAGAACCCCATCTGCTGCATCATCTCGAGGTCGTAGGTGGTGCGCATCCGCAGCCGCTGGGCCTCGACGAGCTTGTTCTGCGACTCGAGGGCCTGCAGGCGCTCGGCGAGCTCGTCCTCAATGCCCTTGATCGCCTTGGCCATGCGCTCTGGGCCAGCCACATAGTGCGAGGCGGGGAAGACGTACATCTCCGTCTCCTCCCGGATGACCTCGCCCGTGAGGGGGTGGAGCGTGTGGATGGACTCGATCTCGTCGCCGAAGAACTCGATCCGGAGCGCCTGCTCCTCGTACATCGGGATGATCTCGACAGTGTCGCCGCGCACGCGGAAGGTCCCGCGGTGGAAGTCGACGTCGTTGCGTACGTACTGCATGGCGACGAACTGGCGCAGGAGCGCGTCGCGGTCCATCTCCATGCCGCGGCGCAGCGTCACCATGCCCGCGACGTACTCCTCCGGCGTGCCGAGGCCGTAGATGCACGAGACGGTCGCGACCACGACGACGTCGCGGCGGGTCAGGAGGGAGTTCGTGGCCGAGTGCCGCAGCCGTTCGACCTCCTCGTTGATCGAGGAGTCCTTCTCGATGAAGGTGTCCGTCTGGGGGACGTAGGCTTCCGGCTGGTAGTAGTCGTAGTACGAGACGAAGTACTCGACCGCGTTGTTCGGCAGCAGCTCGCGGAACTCGTTCGCGAGCTGCGCGGCCAGCGTCTTGTTCTGCACCATGACGAGCGTAGGCCGCTGGAGCTTCTCGATGACCCACGCGGTCGTGGCGCTCTTGCCGGTGCCGGTGGCTCCGAGGAGGACGACGTCCTTCTCGCCGTTCTGGATGCGCTCGGCGATCTCGGCGATGGCGGTCGGCTGGTCGCCGGCCGGCTTGTACTCGCTGACCACCTCGAACGGCGCGACGACGCGGTTGATCTCCTGGGCAAGGCTCATGCGTCAAATCTACGCCCGGCAGCGGACAGGGCATGTCCGCATTCGCTGCAGGCTAAGCGGAGGACCCGGCCTGCGCGGACCGGGCGGCCGCCGGCACGAGGACGCCGTCCCACAGCCGGTCCACCGCGGCCCGCAGCTCCTCCACGGTGCCCGTGTTCTCCAGGACGTGGTCGGCGGCCGCGAGGCGTTCCTCACGGGTCGCCTGGGCCGCCATGCGGGCGCGCGCCTCGGCCTCGGGCATGCCGTTCCTGGCCGCGAGACGGGCCACCCGGACGTCGTCGGGCGCGTCGACGACCACCACGAGGTCGAAGTTCCCGGCCTGCCCTGTCTCCACGAGCAGGGGGATGTCCTGGACGACGACGGCGCGCGGGTCCTGGCTGCCCGCCCGCTCGACGATCTCGGCCGCGCGCGCCCGCACGCGTGGGTGGACGATCGCGTTGAGCACCTCGCGCCGCGCGGGGTCCGCGAACACGATGGCGCCCAGCGCCGCCCGGTCCAGCCCGCCGTCGTCGGCCACGATCCCCGGCCCGAACGCCGCGACGACCTCGGCGAGCCCCTCCGAACCGGGCGCGACGGCCTCGCGCGCGAGCACGTCCGCGTCCACGAGGACCGCGCCACGCTCGGCGAGCCGCCGCGCAACCTCCGACTTCCCCGAGGCGATTCCGCCTGTCAGTCCAACCCTCAGCACGGCCCCAGCCTAGCGCGGACGAGCCGCCGCCTAGACTTGTGCGGTGACCGAGACACCGAGCCATGCCGCGCGCTACACGACGGTCGACGGCGAGCACCGCCACGAGCTCGAGGTCAAGCGGTCACGCTTCATCACGGTCCTGCGACGCGTCGAGACGGAAGGGGACGCGCGCGACCTCGTGGCCGGGCTGCGGCGCGAGTTCCACGACGCGCGCCACCACTGCAGCGCCTTCGTCCTCGGACCCGACCGCACCATCCAGCGCAGCAGCGACGACGGCGAGCCTGCCGGCACCGCGGGCATCCCCATGCTCGAGGCCCTCCTGAAGAGGGAGACGCACGACGGCGCGGCGGACCTCAGCGACGTCGTGGCCGTGGTTGTGAGGTACTTCGGCGGTGTCCTGCTCGGTGCCGGCGGGCTGGTCAGGGCGTACTCGGAGTCGGTGTCCTCCGCACTCGACACCGCCCGGCTCGTGAGGCGCCAGCGGCTGCGCATCCTCGGCGTGGCCACGGAGCACGCCGTCGCGCCGCGCCTTGAGAACGACCTCCGCTCGGCCGGTGTCGTGGTCCTCGGCACCGACTACGGCGCGCGCTCCGCCACCCTGCGGATCGCCGTGGAGGACTCCGATGCGGAGGCCGCGGCCCTTGAAGGGCGGCTGGCGAGCCTCTCGGCCGGATCCGCCCGGGCCGACGCGCTCGGGACTTCCTGGGTCGACGTCCCCTAGCCCGCGAGCTGTCGGCCCCAGGCCTCCGCCTTCTCGAGCTCCCCGTCGAGCAGCGGCCCCTCGGTGCCCTTGACGTAGTACCAGGTGGGATCGGCGGCACGCTGGCCGCCGGCTGCCTCGAGCGCGTGCTCGATCTTCTTGGCGGCGTCACCGTGGATGAACAGCTTGACGCGGGTATCGAACGCGGCGGTGCGCACGCCGTCGAGGGAGCCGGGTCCGAGCGCGTCGAGCCAGGCGCCCAGTCCCTCCAGCGGCTTCCAGCCGACGATGGGACTTCCGACCACCAGCAACGCCCCCGGCTCGAGCGTTGCGGGCGAGAACGCCGAGGCATGGACCGCACGGGCGCCGCCGCCCAGCCCCCGGGCGATCGCCTCGGCAATGCGCTGGGTATTGCCGTACTGGGACTCGTAGACCACCACTGCCGTCATTGCCGTGCCTTCCCGTCTGCGGGGCTTCCCGCCTGTCGGCCTTCCTGCCTGCGGGCCTTCCTGCCGCAACAGTAGGCCTGCAGCACGGGAACCGGCGAGGGTCGAACGGCCCCTGTGTGCGACCCGCGCTCACGGGAGCGCGCGCTGACGCGAGCCGGTGCGGACGCGAAAGGGGCGGGCCCTGCTCGCGCAGGACCCGCCCCTTCATGCAGACGGTCGAACCGTCAGCCGGCTACAGCTCAGTTGCCGGTGAGCTTCTCGCGCAGGGCGGCGAGAGCCTCGTCGGACGCGAGCGTGCCGGAGGAGCTGCTCTCGGAGGTCGACGCGGCCTCGGAGGAGTAGCTCGTGGACATCGACTCGTGGCCGGACGCCGCGGCGGCGTCGTCGGCGAGGTGCTGCGAGACCTGCTTCTTGTGCGCCTCCCAGCGGGCCTGGGCGTCGGCGTACTGCTGCTCCCACGCGGCGCGCTGCGTCTCGTAGCCCTCGAGCCACTCGTTGGACTCCGGGTCGAAGCCCTCCGGGTACTTGTAGTTGCCCTCCTCGTCGTACTCCGCGGCCATGCCGTAGAGCGCCGGGTCGAACTCGGTCGAGTCCGGGTCCACGCCCTCGTTGGCCTGCTTGAGCGACAGGGAGATGCGGCGACGCTCGAGGTCGATGTCGATGACCTTGACGAAGAGCTCGTCGCCCACGGAGACGACCTGCTCGGCGAGGTCCACGTGGCGGACCGCCAGCTCCGAGATGTGCACGAGGCCCTCGATGCCGTCCTCGACGCGCACGAACGCACCGAACGGGACGAGCTTGGTGACCTTGCCGGGGACGACCTGGCCCAGCGCGTGCGTGCGTGCGAAGGTCTGCCACGGGTCTTCCTGCGTCGCCTTGAGCGAAAGGGAGACGCGCTCGCGGTCGAGATCGACCTCGAGGACCTCGACCGTGACCTCCTGGCCGACCTCGACGACCTCGGACGGGTGGTCGATGTGCTTCCAGGACAGCTCCGAGACGTGCACCAGGCCGTCGACGCCGCCGAGGTCCACGAACGCACCGAAGTTGACGATCGAGGAGACGACGCCGGGGCGGACCTGGCCCTTCTCGAGCTTGTTGAGGAAGGAGGAGCGGACCTCGGACTGGGTCTGCTCGAGCCAGGCGCGGCGGGACAGGACCACGTTGTTGCGGTTCTTGTCCAGCTCGATGATCTTCGCCTCGATCTTCTGGCCGATGTACGGCGCGAGATCGCGGACACGGCGCATCTCGACGAGCGAGGCCGGGAGGAAGCCACGGAGGCCGATGTCGAGGATGAGGCCACCCTTGACCACCTCGATGACGGTGCCGGTGACGACGCCGTCCTCCTCCTTGATCTTCTCGATGTCACCCCAGGCGCGCTCGTACTGCGCGCGCTTCTTGGAGAGGATCAGGCGGCCTTCCTTGTCCTCCTTGGTGAGGACGAGCGCCTCGACCTGGTCACCGACGGCGACAACCTCGCCCGGGTCCACGTCGTGCTTGATGGAAAGCTCGCGAGAGGGGATGACGCCCTCGGTCTTGTACCCGATGTCGAGCAGGACCTCGTCGCGGTCAACCTTGACTACGGTTCCTTCCACGAGGTCGCCGTCGTTGAAGTACTTGATGGTGGCGTCGACAGCGGCGAGGAAGTCCTCAGTGGTGCCGATGTCGTTGATGGCGACCTGCGGCGTGGTGGACGTCGAGGTGGAGGTGATGGTCATGTAGTAGGGGCTCCGATGTGGATAGTTGGTCGGTCAGTCAGACCCGCGTCCCGGCTGCCGGCCGCGTTGCGGAGACTGGCTGAAGTCTTGGTGTGGTGCTGCGTCCCGCACGCCAGCCGGTCAGGCCAGCAGGCAGAACGCACGCGCGTACTACGCGCCCGTCCAGTCTAGTCGCCGCGCCCAAGGTGGGTCAAAGCGGCTCAGAAGTGCGTGAGGCAGTGCGCAGGCCGCTCGACGGCGAGCATCTGCGCCAGCACGAGCGCGGCCTCGGGCGAGGACTCGCCCGTGCGGATCCTGCCGGCCTGGAGGAGGGACACGGGGCTCACGCCGCCCACGTAGACCGACGAGAGGTCCGCGATGTCGAGCGACACCTGGGCCTCGCCGTCCGGCGTTCCGAGGGCCTCGACTGTCGCCGTTCCGTCCACGACCGCGAGCCGGTAGCGGCCGGCGGCGAGGCCCAGGGCGTCGTCGACGCGGAGGATGAGCTCGCCGTCGTGTGCGTAGCGGCGCGCCTCGAGCGCAGCCCCGACGTCGAGGATCCGCAGCCAGAGCATGTCGCGCGCCGTCTCGGCCCGCACCACGCGGGAGTCCTCGAGCGCCCAGACGAGGGGGTCGTCGGCGGGCGCCTCGTCCCAGACCACGCGGTCGATGAGGTCGAGCGATCCGAGGTAGTCCCACAGGCCCAGGTACGCGTCCGGTGTGGCCGCGACGAGGTCCAGCAGCTCCATGGTGGCCGGCTCGTGGGACCATCCGCGGAACCTGTAGGCGGCGTAGCCGTCCGGTGTGCCGTCCTCGGCGAGGTGGACGGCGACCCGCAGGCCGGGATCCTCACCGCCGGTCGAGCGCTCCCACTGGCCGGCGGCGTGCAGCGTGTACTGCTCCTGGCGGTCCACAGAGCCGGGGACCGTACGGTGGGCACCGGCGAAGATCGTCGGTGCGAGCTCGAGCATCGCTCCCGGCTCGGCTGCCATCACGCGTCCGCGGGGCCGGACGGCGAGGCGGAAGCGAGGCCCGGTGGATACCGTGACGCGGCGCTCGTGGGTCGCGACGCCGTAGCCGAAGCGGCGGTAGATCGAGGCCTCGGAGGCAGTGAGGGCTGCCACAGGGACGCCGTCCGCCTTCGCGCGGCCCAGGTCCTCCACCATGAGCCTGCGCAGGAGGCCCCGGCGCCGGTGGTCGGTGCGCACCGTGACAGCGGTGACGAGGTGCGCGGGCACGAGCCGGCCGTAGCCGGCGTTGAGGGTCTTGCGCATCGAGGCGAAGGTCGCGATCGGCCCGTCGGGGGAAAGGGCCGCCGCAGGGGCCGGCCCCGTCTCGTACACCGCCGTGAGCTCGCGGCCGTCGACGCGGTACGCGGCGGCGGTCTTGGCCACGTGCGCGTCGGCGAGTGCCTTCTTGTAGAACCCGTAGTTCACGGCCCGGATCCATTCCGCGGTCGCGGGGAAATCTTGACTGGCGGAGTCGGCTGCCCGGAAGCGGCGGATCTCGTAGCGGCCCGCCTCCGGGCTGCCCACCGACGGAGGGACCTCGGTCAATGCCCGGCCTCGTTCCACGTCCGCCCCACGCCGATCTGCACATCGAGCGGGACGCTCAGGTCCGCCGCCGAGCCCATCTCCTGCTCGACGACCTCCCGCACCGCGGCCTCCTCGCCCGGGGCGACCTCGACCACGAGTTCGTCGTGGATCTGCAGCAGCAGCCGCGACCCGAGGCCGCGCTCCTTCAGCTGGCCCTCTACCCCGATCATGGCCCGCTTGATGATGTCCGCCGCCGAGCCCTGGATCGGCGAGTTCAGCGCGATGCGCTCCGCGAGCTCGCGGTGCACCCGGTTGGGGCTCGTGAGGTCCGGCAGGTAGCGGCGGCGGCCGAAGATCGTCTGCGTGAAGCCGTCCTGGCGGGCCTGCTCGACGACGCCGCGCAGGTAGTCACGCACGGCGCCGAAGCGGTCGAAGTAGTCCTTCATGAGCGTGCGCGCCTCGTCGACCGAGATCTCGAGCTGCTTGGAGAGGCCGAACGACGAGAGCCCGTAGGCCAGGCCGTAGGACATGGCCTTGACCTTAGAGCGCATCTCGCTGGTGACGTCCGCCGGCGCCACATGGAAGATCCGCGAGCCGACGAAGCGGTGCAGGTCCTCGCCCGAGCGGTAGGCCTCGATGAGCCCCTCGTCCCCCGAGAGGTGGGCCATGATGCGCATCTCGATCTGCGAGTAGTCCGCCGACAGCAGCGACTCGTAGCCCTCGCCGGCGACGAACACGTCGCGGACGCGGCGGCCCTCCTCGCTCCGGATCGGGATGTTCTGGAGGTTGGGGTTGTTCGAGGACAGGCGTCCCGTGGCCGCGATGGTCTGGGCGTACGTGGTGTGGATCCGCCCGTCCTTCGTGACGGCCTTCTTGAGGGTCTCGACCATCTGGCGGAGCTTGCTCGACTCCCGGTGCGCCATGAGCGAAGCGAGGAACGGGTGCCCGGTCTTGTCCAGCAGCTCCTTGAGGGAGGCTGCGTCGGTCGTGTACCCGGTCTTGATCTTCTTCGTCTTGGGCAGCTCGAGCTCCTCGAAGAGGACAGCCTGGAGCTGCTTGGGGGACCCAAGGTTGACCTTGTGCCCGATCGCCGCGTACGCCGCCTCGGCGGCGGCCTCGCTCGTGGCGCCGAGCTCGTCCATGAGCGCGTCGATCTGGGGCACGTCGACCGTGATGCCGGCCCACTCCATGTCGAGCAGGACCCGGGAGAGCGGAAGCTCCATGTCCTGCAGCAGCGCGGCCGCGCCCAGCTCCGTCAGCTGCGGCGCGAGCTCGTCATGGAGGGCGCGCACGACGGCGGCCTGCCGCGCCATCGCTGCCGCCGCGGCCTCGGCTCCGGCGAGGTCGAGCGCGAGCTGGCCCGCGGTCGGCGCCCCCGCGGCGAGCTCGATCCCGAGGTGGTGCTGGGCGAGGTCGGCCAGGGCGTACGAGCGGCGGTCCGGCTCCGCGAGGTAGCCGGAGATCGAGACGTCGTCGACGACCCCCTCCACCTCCGCCCCGAGCGCCCTCAGCGCCTTGGCGCCTTCCTTGTACTCGGCCATCGCCTTGGGCACCGCCGGGTCGGCCAGCCACGCAACGAGCGGGCAAGGGAGCGCCCCGTCGAGGGGCACGACGACGGCGGCCTCCTTCGTCGCGAGCGCGACGGACTCGGCAGCCGGCCGGGGGGTTCCGCCGTCCGTGCGCACGGCGACAGCGACGGGCCTCCCGCCCGCTGCCGCCGCGCCTTCGGCGAGTGCCGCGAGCGAGGCGGCGAGGGCGTCGTCGTCGGCGGGAACGGTGTGGGGCGGGACATGGAACTCGTCCTCCCCCGCCACAGGGCCCTCCGTGCCGAAGACGTCGTAGACGCGCGTCCGCAGCGCCTTGAACTCGAGTTCGTCGAACAGGGCCTCGACCGCGGCTCGCTCGGGGCGGGGGTCGGCGAGGTCGTCCAGCGTCAGCGGCAGCTCGAGGTCCGTCAGGAGGCGGTTGAGCCTGCGGTTGCGCTCCACGGACTCGAGGTTGGCCCGCAGGGACTCCCCCGCCTTGCCCTTGATCTCCCCCGCGTGCTCGAGGACGCCCTCGATCCCGTCGTACTGGGTGATCCACTTCGCCGCTGTCTTGGGCCCCACGCCGGGGACGCCCGGGAGGTTGTCGGCGGACTCGCCGACGAGCGCCGCCAGGTCCGGGTACCGGGCGGGCGGGACGAAGTACTTCTCCTCGATGGCGGCGGCGTCCATCCGGGGGATGTCGCTCACGCCCTTGCGCGGGTAGAGGACGGAGACGTGGTCGTTGACGAGCTGGAACGTGTCCCGGTCCCCCGAGACCAGGAGGACCTCGAAGCCCGCGGCCGCGCCCTGCGCGGCAAGGGTCGCGAGGATGTCGTCCGCCTCGTGGCCCGGGAGCTCGAGGGTGCGGATGCCGAGGGCCGCCATGACCTTCTTGATGTAGTCGATCTGGCCGGAGAACTCGGCGGGCGTCGCGTTGCGGCCAGCCTTGTACTCGCTGTACTCGGTCCGGCGGTGGGTGGTCTCGTCGCTGACGTCGAACGCGACCGCGACGTGGGTGGGCTCCTGGTCCCGCACGAGGTTGATGAGCATGGACGTGAAGCCGTGGATCGCGTTGGTGTGCTGACCTTCGGCGTTGACGAAGCTCTCGGCCGGCAGTGCGAAGAACGCGCGGAACGCCATCGAGTGCCCGTCGAGGACCAGCAGCCTCGGCCGCCCGGCGCCGGGCCCCCCTGCAGTGCTGGTGGGGACGCGCGCGGGGAGGGTTTTGCTGGTTTCAGTCACGGGTGCCAGCCTAGTGGCCATGCACGACAATTTCAGCCGCGCCGCTGCGCCCCCGCCCGCCGTCGACGCCCCCGCAGAGGCTGGCGACGGGGACCGCTCGGCGGCGCTCGCCGCCGAGCTCGAAGCCGCCGGCGTCCCCGAGCACCTCAGGCCCTGGCTGGCAGACCGCGGCGTCGGTGCGCTCGTGGTCAAGCTGGGCATCGTGTTCGAGGAGCTCACGGCCGAGCGCGCGGTCGCGACGATGCCCGTCGCGGGCAACACCCAGGTCGCGGGCATCCTGCACGGGGGCGCCCACGCGGTCCTCGCCGAGACCCTCGGCTCGTTCGCGGCGTCGCTCCACGCCGGGCCCGGACGGCATGCGGTCGGCGTCGACCTGAACGCGACACACCACCGCCCCGCCGTGCGCGGGCTGGTCAGGGGCACCTGCACGGCGGTCCACCTCGGGCGCACCCTCGCGACGCACGAGATCGTGATGACCGACGAGGAGGGCCACCGGCTCTCCACAGCGCGCATCACGAACCTGCTCCGGGACAATCCGCCGGCGGGCCGTACTCCGGAAGGCCAGGGCGGGAGGCGGCAGGGAGGCCGTCCGGAGCGCGGGGGTCAGGCCGCCCTGTAGGCGAGTTCCACCGTCCCTCCGCGCTCGACCACGCTCTCGAGGGTGAATCCCGCCGGCACCCCGAGGGGGTTTCCGCCGAACAGGGGCACGCCCCCGCCGAGTGCGACGGGCACGAGGGTGAGCACGATCCGGTCGATGAGCCCGGCGGAGAGGAACTCCCCGGCGAGCGACCCGCCGCCGACGATGTACACGTCCTTGTCTCCGGCGTCCCTGCGGAGCTCGTCGGCGAACATCTGCACGCTGCCCCGCACGAGCACGACGTCGGCGCCGTCGTCCGTGCCGAGCTCGTGGTGGGTGAAGACCCAGCACGGGACGCGGTACGGCCACCCGTCCTTCGCGTGGGCGCGCACCCACTCGTAGGTGTCGCCGCCCATGACCACGCAGCCCACCCCGGCTTCGAAGGCCTCGTACGCGGCCGCGACCCCCTCGACCTCGTTGAACTGCTCGAGCCATGCGAGGTCGCCGCCGTCCGAGGCGATGTAGCCGTCCAGACTGCTGCCCACGAAGTACACGAAGTCCGCCATGGGCCCCAGCCTATCCGGCGGTCCGCACGGCAGCGGGTCAGGAGTGGAAGTACGGGATGATGAGGTAGATCCCGAAGAGCACCGCCGCCCCGCACAGGGCGAAGCACACCACGGCGGCCGCTCGCGGCAGGCCTCCGCCCTGGGGACGGTCCCCCGCGACGGCGGAGAGCCGGACACCGAGAGAGTAGAGGAGGACGACGACGCCGGAGCCCACCACGGTGGCCAGTGCGACGACGGCGAGCTCAGCCCACTTGATGCTCATGCGGTCCCCCTCGAGGTGAAGCGGCGCTTTCGGCGCGGGAAGGCCACGGCTTCGCCGGCCTCCTCGACCTCGACCACGTTGTGGTGTGCCACCTTCTGGCGCTGGGAGACGACGAACATCCACACGACAGCGATGGTGCCGAGGACTGCGGTGGCGAGCACTCCGGGCGTGCCGAGAGCGATCAGCAGGGCAGCCAGGCCGCCCACGAGGGCCGCGGCGGGCAGCGTCAGCACCCAGCCGAGCGCAATCCTTCCCGCGGTTCCCCAGCGGACGCTCGTGCCGCGCCTGCCCAGGCCGGAGCCGATCACCGAGCCCGAGGCGACCTGGGTCGTGGAGAGCGCGAAGCCGAGGTGGGACGAGGCGAGGATCGCGGCCGCGGTGCTCGATTCGGCCGAGAAGCCCTGGGCGGGCCGGACCTCTGTCAGCCCGGTGCCCAGCGTGCGGATGATCCTCCAACCGCCCGCGTACGTTCCGACGGCGATCGCGGCGGCACATGCCGCGATGACCCAGAGCTGAGGACCGGTGCCGACCTGCTGCTCGCCGCCGGCGATGAGGACCAGCGTGATGATGCCCATCGTCTTCTGCGCGTCGTTCGTGCCATGGGACAGGGCCACGAGGCTCGAGGTGAAGACCTGGCCCACGCGGAAGGTTCCCCGCCCCTGCCGCAGTTTGCTTCCCTCGGCGTCGCGGCGTGCGGTGAGCGCGTACGCCATGCGGGTCGTGAGCCAGGCAGCGAAGCCCGCGATGATGGGGGCCGCGACGGCGGGGAGGATGACCTTCGCCACGAGGGTCTCGAAGTTCACGGCGTGCAGGCCCATGCCGACGACCGCTGCACCGATGAGGCCACCGAACAGCGCGTGGGACGAGCTCGACGGGAGCCCCCGGAGCCATGTGAACATGTTCCACATGACGGCGCCCATGAGGCCCGCGAAGATGACTTCGGGGGTGATGTGGATGCCCTGTTCCCCCTCCCTGATGAGCCCGCCGGAGATGGTCTTGGCCACCTCTGTCGAGAGGAAGGCGCCCACGAGGTTCAGCACGGCAGCCAGTGCCACGGCCTTGCGCGGGGTGATCGCACCGGTAGCGATCGGCGTGGCCATGGCATTGGCGGTGTCGTGGAAGCCGTTGGTGAAGTCGAAGAAGAGCGCCAGTACGATGACCAGCACGATCATGGCGGTGATGTCCACCCGCAGTGCCCTTCGGGGTTGAGGTCAGGGAAAGGAGCCCGTGGATCGCCCGTGTTCACGGTACGTTCATGAACAGTTCGCGTCAAAGGACTTGACGCGGCGGCTGGGCTGCAGCCTAGCCATACTAGCGCGCCACTGCGGGCTCCCGCGCCGCCTGACGAGTGCGGGCCCCGGCTCACTGCCGGGGCCCGCGCTGGACGTGCCCGAGGTGGGACTCGAACCCACACACCTTTCGATACCGCATTTTGAGGGCGGCGCGTCTGCCAATTCCGCCACTCGGGCCTGCCCGACAACTCTACCTTCTCCGGGCCTTCCCGGCGCTGCCTGCCCATCCCCTCCCGCAGGGAAGCGGAGTCAGGCCACGCGCCGGTAGGATCAACGTCAGAGTATCCCCTGACCCGAGGAGCCCGCGTGTCCGACAAGACCCCCCAGGCAGCCCCTTCCGCAGAGAGGGCCGCCTCCGCGACGGCGCGCCGCGTCGTCGTCGCCGAGGACGAGACCCTCATACGGCTCGACATCATCGAGATCCTCCGCGGCGAGGGCTTCGACGTCGTGGCCGAGGCGGACAATGGCGAGCGCGCAGTGCAGCTCGCCGAGGAGCTCAAGCCCGACCTCGTGCTCATGGACGTCAAGATGCCCGTCATGGACGGCATCACCGCGGCCGAGAGGATCGTCAAGGCACGCATCTCCCCCGTCGTCCTGCTCACGGCCTTCAGCCAGAAGGAGCTCGTCGAGCGCGCTCGCGATGCCGGAGCCATGGCGTACGTGGTCAAGCCGTTCACCCCGAACGACCTGATCCCCGCGATCGAGATCGCGCTCTCGCGCCACGAGGAGATCAAGGCCCTCGAGGCGGAGGTGACGGACCTGAAGGAGCAGTTCGCCACCCGCAAGCTCGTCGAGCGTGCCAAGAGCCTGCTCATCACCAAGATGGGCCTGACCGAGCCCGAGGCGTTCCGCTGGATCCAGAAGACCTCGATGGACCGCCGCCTCAGCATGCGCGAGGTCGCCGAGACGATCATCAACCAGGTCAGCTAGACCCCACCCAGACACCGCGAAGGGCGGCACCCGGTCCCGGGTGCCGCCCTTCGCTGCAGCTTGCGCTCTCCGTGCCGTCAGATGGACTCGCGGCGCGGCTCCGTCGGGAGCGGCCACGGGCCGACCTGTTCGCGGGCAGGCGCCGCGGCACCCTCGAGGAGCTGGCCGGCGTCGGCCAGGTCGCCCACCTTGTGCACGCGCAGCGCGTTGGTCGAGCCCGCGACCCCGGGAGGGGATCCGGCCGCGACGACGACCAGGTCGTTGGGCGTGGCAAGGCCTGCACGCAGGAGGTACTCGTCGACCTGTGCGATCATCTGGTCGGTGTGGGCCGCGAAGTCCACCATCCGGGGCTGGATGCCCCAGCACAGGCTCAGGATGTTCAGCGTGGACGTCAGCGGCGTGAAGGCGAAGACCGGCTTCTGCGGCCGCAGACGGCTCAGGCGGCGCGCCGAGTCGCCGGACTGGGTGAAGGTGCAGATGTACTTCGCGTCCAGCTGGTCGGCGATCGCGACGGCGGCGCGGGTGATCGCCCCTCCGCGCGTCTTGGGCTGGGAGCCGAGCGGCGGGACGCGCTCGAGCCCGTGCTCCTCCGTGGACTCGATGATCTTCGCCATCGTCTTGACAGTCTCAATCGGGTAGGCGCCCACGCTCGTCTCGCCCGAGAGCATGACGGCGTCGGCGCCGTCGAGCACGGCGTTCGCACAGTCAGAGGCCTCGGCACGCGTGGGGCGCGGGCTGTCGATCATCGACTCGAGGACCTGGGTTGCGACGATCACAGGCTTGGCCCAGCGCCGCGCGAGCTCGATGGCCCGCTTCTGCACGAGCGGAACCTGCTCGAGCGGGAGCTCGACTCCGAGGTCGCCGCGCGCGACCATGATGGCGTCGAACGTGTCGATGATCTCGTGCAGCTGGTCCACGGCCTGCGGCTTCTCGATCTTGGCAATGACGGGGGCGCGGCGGCCCTCCTCCTCCATGATCTCGTGCACACGGCGGATGTCGCTGGCGTCGCGGACGAACGACAGGGCGACGTAGTCGACCCCGCGCTTGAGGGCCCAGCGCAGGTCGCCCTCGTCCTTCTCGCTCAGGGCGGGAACGTTGACGGCGACGCCAGGGAGGTTGATGCCCTTGTTGTTGGACACGGTGCCGCCCACCGTGACCTCGGTGACGACCTTCACGTCGTCGACCGCGGTGGCCCGCAGCGCGACCTTGCCGTCGTCGATCAGGAGGGTGTCGCCGACCTTGACGTCCTCGGTGAGGCTCTTGAGTGTGGTCGAGCAGATGTCCTTCGTGCCGGGCACGTCTTCGGTGGTGATGGTGAAGACGTCGCCCACGGCGAGCTCGTGCGGCCCGTCGGAGAACCGTCCGAGGCGGATCTTGGGCCCCTGGAGGTCTGCCATGATGCCCACCGCCTTGCCGAGCTCGGCGGAGGCCTTGCGGACGTTCTCGTAGGTGATGTCGTGCACCGAGTAGTCGCCGTGGCTCATGTTCATGCGAGCCACGTCCACACCTGCCTCGATCACGGCGAGTGTCTTCTCATACGTGGAGATGGCCGGGCCGAAGGTTGCCACGATCTTCGCGCGTCTCATATACCTAACCCTAATGTCGAGCGGATTCTGCGTCGGGAGCAGAGGGGTGAACAGTCGGGGTGAAGCAAGCAGGAAGGACAGGCGGGGCGGACACGACCGCCCCGCCTGATGTCTAGAGGACGGCGATAGCGCGGTCCGTGGGGGCGACCGGAGCGGGAAGGCTGGTCGTGCCCATGAGGTGCCGGTCGACGGCGGCGGCCGCAGCGCGGCCCTCGGCGATCGCCCACACGATGAGCGACTGGCCGCGACCGGCATCGCCGGCGACGAAGATGCCGGGGACCTCGGTCATGTACGAGGCATCGCGCGCCACGTTGCCGCGGGCGTCGAAGGGAGCGCTGACCTGCTCCGTGAGGCCCGCCGGCTCGGCCCCGGTGAAGCCCAGCGCGAGGAAGACGAGGTCGGCCGGGATGACCCGCTCGGTGCCGGCCTTCGGAAGGCGCTTCCCGTCGACGTACTCGGTCTCGGCGACCTTGAGGCCCGTGAGGCGCCCGTTCTCCCCCACGAACTCGACGGTCGACGCGAGATACGTGCGCTCACCGCCTTCCTCGTGGGCGCTGGCCACCTCGAAGAGGTTCGGGAACATGGGCCAGGGCTGGTGCGCGGGACGCTCGGACGGTGGCTGCTTGCCGATGGCGAGCGTAGTCACGGACGCCGCCTGCTGACGGTGCGCCGTGCCGATGCAGTCCGCTCCGGTGTCGCCGCCGCCGAGGATGACGACGTGCTTGCCGCGCGCATCGATCTGGCCCGGGACGGTCTCCCCGGCGCAGACCCGGTTGGCCTGCACGAGGTAGTCCATCGCGAAGTGAACGCCGTCCAGCTCGCGCCCGGGGATCGCCAGATCCCGCGGGACAGTCGCGCCGGTCGCGACCACGACGGCGTCGTACCGGCGGCGGAGCTGGTCCCAGCTCACGTCCTGGCCGACCGCCACGCCGGTGCGGAACCGCGTCCCCTCGGCCTTCATCTGGCCGAGGCGGCGGTCCAGCACCTCCTTCTCCATCTTGAAGTCGGGGATGCCGTAGCGCAGGAGGCCGCCGATCTTGTCGTCGCGCTCGTACACCGCGACGGTGTGCCCGACCCGGGTGAGCTGCTGCGCCGCGGCGAGCCCCGCGGGGCCCGAGCCGACGACGGCGACCGTCTTGCCCGTGAGGCGCGCCGGAGGAAGCGGCTCGACCCAGCCCTCGCCGAAGGCCTCCTCGGCGATCGAGACCTCGATCTGCTTGATCGTCACAGCGGGCTGGTTGATGCCGAGGACGCACGAGCTCTCACAGGGAGCGGGGCACAGCCGCCCGGTGAACTCGGGGAAGTTGTTGGTCGCGTGCAGGCGCTCGGAGGCGTCTGCGCCCTTCCCGCGCCACGTCAGGTCGTTCCACTCGGGGATGAGGTTGCCGAGGGGGCAGCCGTGGTGGCAGAACGGCACGCCGCAGTCCATGCAGCGGCCAGCCTGGCGCTTGAGGACGCCCTTCTCCTGGGCTTCGTAGACTTCCTTCCAGTCCATGATGCGGACGGGAACGGGGCGCCGCGGCTGCGTCTCACGCTGCCGGACTTTCAGGAATCCGCGTGGGTCAGCCACCGGTCACCTCCAGGATGCGAGACCAAACTTCTTCGCCGTCCGGGTCCAGCCCCTCGTCGAGGGCGGCCAGACGGGTCTGCAGGACTGCTGCGTAGTCGCGCGGGAGGACCTTAGTGATCCTCGCCGCCGTGTCGTCGAAGTTCTCGAGCAGCCGCTGGGCAAGGGCCGACTCGGTCTCCTCGATGTGCTTCGCGAGGAGGCCGCGCACGATGTCGCGGTCCTCGTCGTCGAGCGCCAGGAGCGTGAGCTCTCCGGCGTCGAGGGCCTGCTTGTTGACGCGCTCGGGCTTGAGGTCGAGGACGAAGGCGGTTCCTCCGGACATGCCGGCACCGAAGTTGCGCCCCGTGCGTCCGAGGATGAGCGCCTGCCCACCCGTCATGTACTCGCAGCCGTGGTCGCCGATGCCCTCGACGACGGCGGTGGCGCCCGAGTTGCGCACGAGGAACCGCTCGCCCACCTGGCCGCGCAGGAACAGCTCGCCGCTCGTCGCGCCGTAGCCGATGACGTTGCCCGCGATCACGTTGCGCTCCGCGGGGAACACGTTCGTGCGGTCGGGGCGGACGATCACCCGGCCGCCGGACAGGCCCTTGCCGACGTAGTCGTTCGAGTCGCCGAAGAGGCGCAGGGTGATCCCTGCCGGGAGGAAGGCCCCGAGGGACTGCCCGGCCGTGCCGGTGAGGGTGATGTCGATCGTGTCCGTCGCGAGGGTGTCGGTGCCGAACGCCTTCGTGACCGCGTGCCCGAGCATCGTCCCGACCGATCGGTCGGTGTTCACCACGGGCAGGCTGATCTTGACCGGGCTGCGGTCGTTGAGGGCATCGGCGGACATCTCGATGAGCTGCGCATCGAAGTGCTTCTCGAGCTCGTGGTTCTGCCCCGTCATGTTGCGCAGCGGGGCGTCGTCATCGAAGTCGAGGCCGGTCAGGATGGGCGAGAGGTCCAGCCCCTCCGCCTTCCAGTGGTCGATGGCCTGGCGCGTGTCCAGGAACTCGGAGTGGCCGATCGCCTCTTCGAGGGAGCGGAAGCCGAGCTCGGCGAGGATCTCGCGGATCTCCTCGGCAATGAACTCGAAGAAGTTCACCACGAACTCCGGCTTGCCGGAGAAGCGCGCCCGGAGCTCGGGGTTCTGCGTCGCGACGCCGACGGGGCAGGTGTCGAGGTGGCAGACGCGCATCATGATGCAGCCCGAGACGACGAGGGGCGCGGTCGCGAAGCCGTACTCCTCGGCGCCCAGCAGAGCCGCGATCACGACGTCGCGGCCGGTCTTGAGCTGGCCGTCGACCTGGACCACGACGCGGTCGCGGAGCCCATTGAGCATGAGCGTCTGCTGCGTCTCGGCGAGGCCCAGCTCCCACGGAACGCCCGCGTGCTTGAGCGAGTTCAGCGGCGAGGCGCCGGTTCCGCCGTCGTGCCCGGAGACGAGCACGACGTCGGCCTTCGCCTTCGTGACGCCGGCAGCAACGGTGCCGATGCCGACCTCGGAGACGAGCTTGACGTGCACGCGCGCGCTCGGGTTGGCCCGCTTGCAGTCGTAGATGAGCTGGGCGAGGTCCTCGATCGAGTAGATGTCGTGGTGCGGCGGCGGGGAGATGAGGGCCACGCCAGGGGTGGAGTGCCGCGTCCGGGCAACCCACGGGTAGACCTTCTGGGCCATGAGCTGGCCGCCCTCGCCCGGCTTGGCGCCCTGGGCCATCTTGATCTGGATGTCCGTGGCGTTCGTCAGGTACAGGCTCGTGACACCGAACCGGCCCGAGGCGACCTGCTTGATCGCGGAGCGCCGCTCTGGGTCCAGCAGGCGGTCGACGTCTTCGCCGCCCTCGCCGGTGTTCGACTTGCCGCCGAGGCGGTTCATCGCGATGGCGAGGGTCTCGTGGGCCTCCTTGGAGATCGAGCCGTAGCTCATGGCACCCGTGGAGAACCGCTTGACGATGCTCGAGACCGGTTCGACCTCCTCGATCGGGACCGCGGGGCGGACCCCGTCCTTGAACCGCAGCAGGCCCCGGAGGGTCATGAGGTTCCGGGACTGGTCGTCGACCCCGTTCGTGTACGCCTTGAACACGTCGTACCGGCGCTCGCGCGTGGAGTGCTGGAGCCGGAAGACGGTCTCGGGGTTGAAGAGGTGGGGCTCTCCGTCCCGGCGCCACTGGTACTCGCCACCGTTCAGGAGCGGGCGGTGGGCCTGCTCGACACCTGACGACGGGTACGCCATCTCGTGCCGCGCCGCGACCTCCGCGGCGATGACATCGAGCCCGACGCCGCCGAGCTGGCTGTGGGTGCCGGCGAAGAACTCGTCCACGAGGTCCTGCGACAGGCCGAGGGCCTCGAACGTCTGCGCGCCGCAGTACGACGCGACGGTCGAGATGCCCATCTTGGACATGATCTTCAGGACACCCTTGCCGAGGCCCTTGATGAGGTTGTAGACGCCGTCCTCGGGGGTCACGCCCGGCAGGTCGCCCGAACGGATGAGCTCCTCGACGGACTCCATGGCCAGGTAAGGGTTCACGGCGGACGCCCCGTAGCCCAGGAGCACCGCGACGTGGTGCACCTCGCGCACGTCGCCGGCCTCGACCACCAGGGCGGTCTTGGTGCGGTTGGCACTGCGCAGCAGGTGGTGGTGGACCGCGGAGAGCAGCAGGAGCGACGGGATGGGCGCCCACTGGGCGTTCGAGTCGCGGTCCGAGAGGACGATGTACTGGACCCCGCGGTTGATCGCGCCCGACACCTGCTCGCAGATCTCCGTCAGGCGCGCGCGCAGGGCCGCCTCGCCGCCCTCCGGCCGGTACAGGCCGCGGATCTTGACGGCGATCCGGTCGCCTCTGTTCTCCCCGGCCTCGGCCTCCATGTTCGCGATCTTCGCGAGCTGGTCGTTGTTGATGACCGGGAACGGCAGGATGACCTGCTTCTCCTTGACGCGCTCCGTGTTCAGGAGGTTGCCGTTGGGACCGATTGCGCCGTTGAGGCTCGTCACGAGCTCCTCGCGGATCGCATCGAGCGGCGGATTGGTCACCTGCGCGAAGGACTGCACGAAGTAGTCGAACAGGAGGCGCGGGCGCTTGGACAGGACAGCCACCGGGGTGTCCGAGCCCATCGCGCCGATCGGTTCGGCGCCGGTGCGGGCCATCGGCCCGACGAGGATGCGGAGCTCCTCCTGCGTGTACCCGAACGTGCGCTGGCGGACGTTGACCGACTGCGGCGTATGGATCACGTGCTCGCGCTCCGGGAGCTCGGCGAGCCGGATCACGTTCTGCTTGAGCCACTCGCCCCAGGGGTTCGAGCCGGAGATCTCTGCCTTGACCTCTTCATCGTCGATGATCCGGCCCGCGTCGGTGTCCACCACGAACATCTTGCCGGGCGAGACGCGTCCCTTCTTGACGACCTTCGAGGGCACGACGTCGACCACGCCCACCTCGGACGCGAACACGACGAGCCCGTCCTCGGTCACCCAGTAGCGGCAGGGACGGAGTCCGTTGCGGTCCAGGGTCGCGCCGACGACCGTGCCATCGGTGAAGGAGACGGCAGCGGGGCCATCCCACGGCTCCATCAGGAGGGAGTGGTACTCGTAGAAGGCCCGGCGCGCGGGGTCCATCGAGGTGTGGTTCTCCCACGCCTCGGGGATCATCATCATGATCGAGTGCGTGATCGGGCGGCCCGAGAGCCACAGGAGCTCCGCGACCTCGTCGAACGACGCGGAGTCCGAGGCGCCCGGGGTGCAGATGGGGAAGAGCTCCTCGGGGGCGTCGCCCAGCAGCGGGCTGCCCAGCTGCGACTGGCGCGCGCGCATCCAGTTGCGGTTGCCCTTGACGGTGTTGATCTCGCCGTTGTGCGCAATCGTCCGGAAGGGCTGCGCGAGCGGCCAGGACGGGAACGTGTTCGTGGAGAAGCGCGAGTGCACGATGGCGAGCTTGGTGGCGAAGCGGTCGTCCGAGAGGTCCGGGTAGAACGGCTCGAGCTGGGCTGTGGTGAGCATGCCCTTGTAGACGATCGTGCGTGACGAGAGCGACGGGAAGTAGACGCCGTGCTTGTTCTGGGCCCGCTTCCGGATCCGCCAGGCACGTCCGTCGAGGTCGTTGCGGCCGAGCTCCTCGCCAGTCGCCGAGGCGATGAACACCTGCTCGAAGTGCGGCATGCACGCCCGGGCCATCGCCCCGACGAGCTCCGCGACCACCGGGACCGTGCGCCAGCCCAGGACCTTCAGGCCTTCGGCCTCGGCGAGGGCCTCGATGCCCGCGCGCGCCGTCGCCGCCTCGCGCTCCTCGGCGGGGAGGAAGGCGATGCCGGCGGCATACTGTCCGGCGGCCGGCAGCTCGAAGTCCACCACGGCGCGGAAGAACGCGTCGGGCAGCTGCGTGAGGAGGCCCGCGCCGTCGCCGGTGCCCTCATCGGCGCCGACGGCGCCACGGTGCTCGAGCGCCCGCAGCGCGTGCAGCGCGGCGTCGACGATGTCATGCCCGGCTTCGCCGCGCAGCGTCGCGACGATCGCGAGGCCGCAGGCGTCCTTCTCGGCGTCCGAGCGGTACATGCCGGCAGAGGCGGGCATGGCCGCAAACCGTTCGAAGGGCGAGAGTACCCTTTCGGACTCCTGCTCGGCGGCGCCGTGGGTCGGGTGAGTCATGACGGAACGTCCTTCCTCCTGGTCGATTCGCGACAGGGGACAACGTTGGCCCCGCAATGCTGTGGCACGAGTGGGCACAGCAAGGCGCTGATTACTGGAAATTGTATGGCTGGCCGCTGCCCGGCGTCACAGGACGCCGCAGCATGACAGCCACACGGTGCCGGCCGTTCGATGCACTGTCCGTCGGAGCCGGGATGATCCACGTCATTGTGGGGACGAGCCGTCCGGGCGGTGGCCCGGCATGGTCCGACTGCGGTCCCCTCCCGCAGCCGGTCGGCTTCCTCACGTCTCCCAAGCGGCCTTTGATGCGGGCCGCGGGTCGTCAGAGCCGTCTCGACTGACCGCCAGATTATCACGCCACCGCATTGCGAGACGGCGCAGTCCGCATGCCGGACATGACTGGCAGCGCGCCGGTGCGCACGTGCTAAGCGCGCGCCTGTGGAGCACCCGCCGTCGCCGGTTCCGCAGCCTCGCGCCCCGGCAGCGCTACGCCGCTGGCCTCGCGGCCGCGGCGCACCGTCAGGACGATGAACACGGCGAGCGAGACCGCGAAGACGAGGATCGACGTCCATACGTTGAGACGGGCGGTGATGCCCGCAAGGGTGACCATCTCGGCGTCGTCGATGCGCATGGCCTCGATCCATACGCGGCCCAGGGTGTAGTAGCAGGCATAGAGCCAGAACAGGCGGCCTCCGCGGAACCGCAGGCGCCGGTCGAGCAGCAGGAGGATGACGACGCCGGCGAGGTTCCACAGCGACTCGTAGAGGAACGTCGGGTGGAAGAGTGTGCCGGGGGCGTAGCCGGGCGGGAAGTTCGGGTTGGCCGCATCGACCTCGAGCCCCCACGGGAGGTCCGTGGGGCCGCCGAAGAGCTCCTGGTTGAAGTAGTTGCCCCAGCGCCCGATTGCCTGCGCGAGCAGCAGGCCCGGCGCAGCCGCGTCGACGAACGCCGTGAGGCGCACGCCCGCGCGCCGGCAGCCGATCCAGGCCCCGACGGCGCCGAGGGCGACCGCGCCCCAGATGCCGAGGCCGCCCTCCCACACGCGCGGGATCGCGCTGAGGTCCCCGGTGCCGTTGAAGCCGGGCCCGAAGTACCGGTCCGGCGAGGAGAACACGTGGTAGAGGCGGCCGCCGACGATGCCGGCGGGGATCGCCCAGACAGCGATGTCCCAGATCGCGTCGGTACTGCCGCCGCGGGCCCTCCAGCGCCTGGCGGTGAGCCAGAGCCCGACGACGATTCCCGCGAGGATGCACAGCGCGTACGCGTGGATGCGCAGGGCGCCCCATGGGAGCGGGATGTCGAATCCGGACCAGTCGGGGCTCGGGATCACAGCCGGCACCGCGGAGGCGGCGTCGGCCAGAGCCGCCGGCACGCTCAGGTCCCGGCCGGCGCGGTCCGCGCGAGCCCGGAGCGCAGTTCGGCGGCGAGGTTCCCGACCGCGTCGGGGCCCCCCTCGCGCAGCGCGCTGACGATCGCCGTGCCGACGATGACGCCGTCGGCGTAGGCGCCGATCTCGCGAACGTGCTCGGCGTTGGAGACGCCGAGGCCGACGCAGACCCGTTCGGCGCCGGCCGCCCTCGCGGACTCGACGACCTCCCGTGCAGCCGAGTCCACGGCAGTCCGGGCACCGGTAACGCCCATGAGGGACACCGCGTAGGTGAACCCGCGCGTCGCGGCGACCGTCATGGCCATCCGCTCCGGCGTGGTGGAGGGGGCGACGAGGAAGACCCGGTCGAGGCCGTACCTGTCGGACACCTCGATCCATTCGTGGGCCTCGTCCGGGATCAGGTCCGGAGTGATCAGGCCCGCTCCGCCGGCCTCGGCGAGGCGGCGGGCGAACTCGTCGACGCCCATCCGCATGACGGGGTTCCAGTAGGTCATGACCAGCACCGCGGTGCCGAGGTCAGCGGTGGCCTCGGTGACTGCCCTGACGACGTCGAAGACGCGCGCCACGTGGAAGCCGCTTGCGAGGGCCTGGGTCGTGGCGGCCTGGATGACGCTGCCGTCCATGACCGGATCGGAGTACGGGATCCCGATCTCGATGACATCGGCGCCGTTGCGGGCGAGCGCGATGGCGGCGTCGATGCTCTCCTCGACGCTCGGATAGCCGGCCGGGAGGTATCCGACCAGCGCGGCACGCCCCTCCGCCTTGGCCTTGTCGATGACGTCGGCGACCTTGCTCACGCGATGCCCTCCTCGGTGTCGTCCTCGCCGGCGTCCGCCGCGTCCTGCCCGCCGTGCGGCATGAAGCCCTTCGGGCGCCGCGTCGACAGGGTGGTTCCCTTGACCTGGCCGTTCTCGTCGAGCATCCCGAACCATTCGGCAGCCGTCTGGACGTCCTTGTCGCCGCGGCCGGACAGGTTCACGATGATGATCTTCTCGTGGGGGTCCCCTCCCTCGGCGGCCAGACGCTGACCGACCTTGATGGCTCCCGCGAGGGCGTGCGAGGACTCGATGGCGGGGATGATCCCTTCCGTCCGGCAGAGGAGGCTGAAGGCATCCATGGCCTCGGAGTCGGTGATCGGCTCGTAGGTCACCCGGCCGATGTCGTGCAGGTAGGAGTGCTCCGGACCGACGCCGGGGTAGTCGAGGCCTGCGGAGATCGACTCGGACTCCACGGTCTGGCCGTCCTCGTCCTGCATGAGGTAGGTCCGGGCGCCGTGGAGCACCCCGGGGCGGCCGAGCGTGATGGTCGCGGCGTGGTGCCCTGTGGAGACTCCGCGTCCGCCGGCCTCGAGGCCGTAGAGCTTCACCGACGGGTCGTCGAGGAAGCCGTGGAAGATGCCGATGGCGTTGGACCCGCCGCCCACGCAGGCGCACACGGCGTCCGGGAGCCGGCCGGTCTGCGCGAGGATCTGCTCGCGGGCCTCCTCGCCGATGACTTCGTGGAAGAAGCGCACCATGGCGGGGAACGGGTGCGCGCCAGCGGCGGTCCCGAGGAGGTAGTGGGTGGTCTCGACGTTCGCGACCCAGTCCCGCAGGGCGTCGTTGATGGCGTCCTTGAGGGTCTGGGAACCGTTCGTGACGGGCACGACCTCGGCCCCGAGGAGCTGCATGCGGGCGACGTTGAGGGCCTGCCGGCGGCAGTCCTCCGCCCCCATGTACACGACGCACTCCATGCCGAGCAGCGCGGCCGCGGTCGCGCTCGCGACGCCGTGCTGGCCCGCCCCCGTCTCGGCGATGAGACGCGTCTTGCCCATGCGCCGCGCGAGGAGCGCCTGGCCGAGGACGTTGTTGATCTTGTGCGAGCCCGTGTGGTTCAGGTCCTCGCGCTTGAGGAAGACCCGGACCCCGCCGGCGTGCTCCGAGAACCGCTTCGCCTCCGTCAGGAGGGAGGGGCGGCCGGAGTAGGTGCGGTTGAGCTCGGCGATCTCCGCGAGGAACTCGGGATCCGCCTTGGCCTTCTCGAAGGTGTCCTCGAGCTCGTCGAGCGCCGCGATGAGCGACTCGGGCATCCATCGCCCGCCGTACGAGCCGAAGTAGGGGCCCGGCGCGTGGCGCAGGCTTCCCTTCAGGAAGGCGTCCGCAGCCGACTCGGCGGCCGCTCCGTCCGTCCTGACGTTGGGTGCGTCCCCGGTGCCCGGGGCTGACGCTGGCGTCGTGTCGCCCACCAGTCCTACCTTCCTTCAGGCACGGCCCCATGGGGGCCCTGCCGTGTTCTCAGTGCGCGCCCGGCCTGGCGGCGATGGCAGCCGCCCCCGCGCGCTTGAATTCCTGGATGCGGGCCCGAGGATCACCGTGCGTGACGAGCGCCTCGCCCACGAGGATCGCGCCCGCGCCGTGCGCCGCATAGTAGGCAACGTCCTCGGGGCCACGCACTCCGGACTCCGCGACGGCCACGGCGCCGACGGGAAGACGGTCGGCCAGCCGGCCGAAGACGCCACGGTCGACGTCGAGCGTCTTGAGGTTGCGCACGTTGACGCCCACAATGCGGGCGCCCACGGCGGCAGCGCGGTCGATCTCGTCCTCCGTGTGGGTCTCCACGAGCGCCTCCATGCCCAGCGAGCGGGTCAGCTCGAGCAGGCCCGCGAGCCGCGCGTCGTCGAGCGCCGCGACGATGAGCAGCACGAGGTCGGCGCCGTGGGCCCGGGCCTCGTGGACCTGGTACTCCTCCACCGTGAAGTCCTTGCGCAGGAGCGGGATCCCGACCGCCGCGCGGACGGCGTCGAAGTCGGCGAGGCTGCCCCCGAAGCGGCGCTGCTCGGTGAGGACGCTGATGACGGAGGCGCCGCCTTCGGCGTACAAGGCCGCGAGCGAGGCGGGGTCGGCGATGTCCGCGAGGGCGCCCTTCGACGGGCTCTGCCTCTTGACCTCGGCGATGACCCGCAGCTCACCGGCGGGCTCCCCGCCGCCGAGCGCCGCCCACGCGTCCAGGGCGGCGGGCCGGGCAGCCGCAGCCGCCTGGACTTCGGCCGCCGGGAGCAGGCGTTCACGCGCGGCGAGGTCCTCCCGGACCCCGTCGATGATCTCGTCGAGGACGGTGGCCATCAGTGCTGGTTCTTGAGCTTGCTGCCGCCGACGCCGTAGCCGGCCTTCTTCATGGCCCAGCCGACGACGAGTCCCGCGGCGATGACGACAATGCCGGCCCAGAACACGATGCTGTTGGCGATCGCGAACCCGATGCAGGACACGATGGCGCCGAGCATCATGACGAACACGCACGTCCACGCCGCAGGGCTGTTGCCGTGGCCGAGGTCCTCGCCGTGGAGGACCTTGTTCGTGGTGGTCTGGGAAGCACGCGTGTTGCTCATCTCTTCGTCTCCTGAAGTCGGGGTACTACTGTCATTCTGCCACCTCCGGCACCGCGCCGAGGACGGGGCGGGGGGTCAGTCGGTGGGGTCCTCGCCGCGGCTGAGGCTGTCCCAGCCGTCGATTCCGTCGACCGCGGACCGGCTTCCGTCGCCGCCCGTCCCTCCCCCGCCAGCGGCGGCCCTGCCGCGGGAGCCGGGGACGGCGGCGTCGTACCTCGTACGGGTGGGCCAGTGGCGTGAGGCGACGAGCAGCACGACGCCGGCCGCGGCCAGCAGCGCGCCGGCTGCTGCCGCGAGGGCCGGGAAGGCGGTGAGCCCGACGGCCGCGTCGGTGCCGGCAAGGCCGGTCGCCTGCGCGATCGAGCCCTCGGCGGCGGCCCGCGGGTCGGCGAGGACTGCGAGGCACGCCGTCACGATGCCGACGCCCGCGAGGATCACGATGGCGCCGGCGATGGTCCTCCCGATCCGTCCCGCGACCGCCACGGCCAGCGTCCCCGCGAGGCCCACGAGGGCGAGGGCGGACACCGATGTGGCGGCCTTGCTCCCCTGCACCGCCAGATGGGCGGTCCGCACGGCGGCGCCCCGGACTTCCGCGTCCAGCCAGGTCTGGGTCGTCGCGCCGAACGCCGCCAGCGCGAGCGCGACGGCGAGCGTGACGATGACGGGCTTGCGGGCCCATCGTGGCGCGCCCCGCTCGGCGCGCTGGCTGCCGGCGGCGTCAGCCACGGTCAGCTCCGGCCTCCACAGGGGCAGGGGCGGAGGCCGGCCGGAGCGCCGACGCCGTATGCACGGCCCGCAGGGGCGCCGCCGCCTTGTTCACAGACTCCTGGGCCTCCGCGGCCGGGTCGGAGTCGGCGACGATCCCGCCGCCGGACTGGACGTAGGCCCGGCCGCCGCGCAGCAGGGCCGTCCGGATGGCGATGGCCATGTCCATGTCCCCTGCGAAGTCGAAGTACCCGACCACCCCGCCGTAGACGCCCCGGCGCACCGGTTCCACCTCGTCGAGGAGGCGCAGGGCGCGGGGCTTGGGGGCCCCGGACAGGGTGCCCGCGGGGAAGGTCGCGGCCAGGACGTCGTAGGCGCTCGCGTCGGGCCGGAGCTTGCCGTCAACCGTCGAGACGAGGTGCATGATGTGGCTGAACTTCTCGACGGCCATGAACTCGCTGACCTCCACGGTGCCGGGCCGGCAGACCTTGGAGAGGTCGTTCCGGGCGAGGTCGACGAGCATGAGGTGCTCCGCGCGCTCCTTCTCGTCCGCGAGCAGCTCGTCGGCGAGGACCTTGTCTGCTTCGACCGTGGCTCCGCGCGGGCGGGAGCCGGCGATCGGATGGGTGACGACCTGCTCCCCCGTCACCGTCACGAGCGCCTCTGGCGAGGATCCCACGATCGAGTAGTCGCGGCCCTGCGCATCGACAAGGCTCAGCAGGTACATGTACGGGCTCGGGTTGGTGGTGCGCAGCACGCGGTACACGTCCAGCGGCGACGCGTCGTACTCGAGCTCGAAGCGGCGGGAGATGACGACCTGGAACACGTCGCCGTCGTAGATCGCCTCCTTGCCGCGCGCAATGGCCTCGAGGTAGCCCTTCTCGCCCCAGGCGTGGATGACCTTGTCCTGGTAGTCGCCGACCGGGCCCAGCACGCTCAGTGCGGGGTCGGCGGGGCGCAGGAGCGCCTCGAGCATGCGGCCGAGCCGGTCCACGGCGTCCTGCCACGCTTCGTCGACGCGCTCGTCGCTGTTGTCGAAGTTGATGGCGTTGGCGACGAGCGTCACCGTGCCGTCGACGTTGTCGTGCACCGCGAGGTCGGTCACGAGGTTCATCGCGAGCTCGGGGAGATCCATGTCGTCCTCGGGCGGCGAAAGGAGCTTCTCCCACCGGCGCACGGCCTCCCAGCCGACGAACCCGACCATTCCGGAGGTCAGCGGCGGCAGGCCCTCGAACCGCTCGGTGCTCAGTGCGGCGACGGTGTCGCGCAGCGCCTCGAGCGGGTTGCCGGACGTCGGCACCCCGGCCGGCGGCTCCCCGATCCAGTGGGCCTCGCCGTCGCGGCTCGTGAGAGTCGCGCGGGACGCCGCCCCGATGAAGGAGTACCGCGACCACGCGCCGCCGACCGCGGCGGATTCGAAGAGGAAGGTCCCGGGCCTGCCGTCCGCGAGCTTGCGGTAGATGCTGATCGGCGTCTCAGCGTCCGCGAGGAGGCGCATCCGCACGGGCACGACCCGGCGGTGGGCCGCCACCGCGCGGAACTCCTCGAGGGTGGGGCTGATGGCTCCTAGGTCGTTCATGGCTGCAGTGTCGCTTTCGGTTCGCGGGTCCGTCGTGGTTCGTGGGGCGCGGGGTCAGGAGGCGTCGCCGACGACGGCGTCCAGGCGCCGGCCGTCGAAGCAGGTCCGCGTCCCGGTGTGGCACGCGGCTCCGACCTGGTCGACGCGGACGAGGAGGGCATCGCCGTCGCAGTCGAGGTCAACGGACTTCACCCACTGGACGTGGCCCGACGTGTCGCCCTTGCGCCAGTACTCCTGACGCGAACGCGACCAGAAGGTCACCCGGCCGGTCGTGAGCGTGCGGCTCAGCGCCTCGTCGTCCATCCAGCCGACCATGAGCACCTCGTTGGTGTCGTGCTGCTGCACGACCGCGGCGACCAAGCCGGCGTCGTCCCTCTTCAGGCGCGCGGCGAGGTCGGCGGGCAGCGGGCTGGACACGGGGGAGGTTCTCTGCTCAGACATCCCCTCAAGTCTAGTGGGCGCCGCTGCATGGACCGGCCGCCCGCGGCGCGCCTGCACGCTTCGCGCGCGCGTGCTAGTTTCGCCAGTGATGCATTTCAGCCACCTGTCGCGCGAAGTCCTGGCCGAGACGCTGCTCGCGGCCGGCCCTGACGCGCCCACGCTCTGCGAGGGCTGGGCCACGAGGCACCTCGCCGCCCACCTGTACCTGCGCGAGCGGAGCGCCCGCGTGGGCCTCGGCCTCGTCGTCCCGGCGTGGCATGCTGCGTCGGACCGCGCGACAGAGCGGCTCGCGGCCAGGAATGCCACCCCGGAGCGGTTCGCGGAGATCGTTGCGGCGTTCCGGGCGGGACCGCCGGCCCTGTCGCCCCTCCGCCTCGCCGCGGTGGACGAGGCCGCGAACCTTGCCGAGTTCTTCGTCCACACCGAGGACGTCCGCCGTGCCACCGACCGCTGGGCACCCCGGGCCCTCGACACTGCGTACGCGGACGCGCTGTGGGACGAGCTCATCAAGCGGGCCGCCCTCCTGTACCGCGGCGTCGACCTCGGCGTCGTCCTCGTGAGCACGGCCGGGCCCCGGCACGTCGCGCGCCGCGCGCCCGTGTCCGTCGCGATCGTGGGTGACCCCGGCGAGCTCCTCCTGCATGCCGCGGGCCGCACGGCCCAGGCCCTCGTGACGTTCGAGGGGCAGCCCGACGCCGTCGCGCTGCTCGCGAGCTCCGAGATCGGCCACTGAACTCGGGCACCGAGCCGGATCCCCGCCTCCGGAGTGGCAGGATGGTCCCATGACCGACTTCGAGCCCTCCTGGGAGTCCATCGCCCCTCTGCTCGCCGCGCTCCACGGCCAGGAAGCGCAGTTCGACAACGGCGCGCTCCTCATCGCCCCCACCACCGGCGCCGCGGGTTCGATCCTCTCGATGCACGACGGCGACGGCGCGGCTGACGCGACTCTCCTCGCCATCGCGACGGGCGACATCCCCCAGCCGCCGAAGCTGCCGGAGGGTGGCGGAATCGCCGAGGCGCCTCTGGGTGCGTACGACGCCGTCGAGCTCACGGTGTTCGGCCGGCCGGCGGCCAAGGGCCGGATTGCGTACGGCACCTCGGTCGCCGCGGTGGGCGGCTTCGAATTCGCGGTCGACGACGCCGAGGGAAGCCTGGGCGCCGCCGTCGTCTCCGCCCTGGCAGAGCAGGCCTTCCTGGAGGGCGCCGAATGGCTCGTCACGCTCGTCGAGGGCGACCCGGCGGAGGTGCCGGCGTTCCTCGGCGAGGGCTGGGCCCCCGCCGCGAGGCTCCGCAGGAAGCTGCAGTGAGCCGAGGCGCGCGCCCCGAAGCCCAGCGGACGGGGGGCTAGCGGACCGGGAAGCCAGCGTCGCGGATGGCTGCCTTGACTCGGGCGATCATGTCGTCCGGGCCGAAGTGGAACATCGACGCGGCGAGCACGGCGTCCGCGCCGGCCTCGATCGCCGGCGGGAAGTGCTCGGGCACACCGGCACCGCCCGAGGCGATGATCGGGACCTTGACGGCGGCTCGGATCAGCCGGATGAGCTCCAGATCGAAGCCCTCCTTGGTGCCGTCGGCGTCGATCGAGTTCAGCAGGATCTCCCCCACGCCCCGGTCCGCCGCCTCCTTGGCCCACGCCACGGCGTCGATGCCGGTTCCCCGGCGACCGCCGTGGGTCGTGACCTCGAAGCCGGACGCCGTCGCGGTGCCCTCCTGGACGCGACGGGCATCGACCGAGAGGACGAGGACCTGCGAGCCGAAGTGGCGGGTGATCTCGTCGATGACGTCAGGCCGGGCGATCGCCGCGGTGTTGATCGACGCCTTGTCCGCCCCCTCCCGGAGGAGGCGGTCGACGTCGTCCACTCCACGGACGCCGCCGCCGACGGTGAGCGGGATGAAGACTTCCTCGGCGGTGCGGCGGACCACATCGAAGGTGGTCTGCCGGTCGGACGAGGACGCGGTGACGTCGAGGAACGTGAGCTCGTCAGCCCCGCCGTTGTCGTAGCGGTGGGCGAGGGCGACTGGATCGCCGGCGTCGCGGAGGTCCTGGAAGTTGACCCCCTTGACGACCCGCCCGGCATCGACGTCGAGGCAGGGGATCACGCGGACGGCAACAGACATGTGGCGTCCTTCCTCAGATGCGGCAGGCGTGGATGCTGCTGACGAGGATGGCGCGGGCGCCGAGGTCGTACAGCTCGTCCATGATCCGGTTGGTCTCGCGCTTGGGCACCATCGAGCGGACCGCCACCCATTCGGAGTCCCGCAGCGGCGACACAGTCGGCGACTCGAGCCCGGGGGTGAGCGCGGCGGCCTGCTCGACGAGGTCCTTGCGGATGTCGTAGTCCATGAGCACGTACTGGCGCGCCACGAGGACGCCCTGCAGACGGCGGATGAGCACGTCGATCGCCGGCAGGCTGTGACCGCTGCGGCCGATGAGGACTGCCTCCGACTTCAGGAGCGGCTCGCCGAACACGTCCATGCCGGCGGCCTTGAGCGTGCTGCCGGTCTCGACGACGTCCGCGATCGCATCCGCGACGCCGAGGCGGACCGACGACTCGACGGCGCCGTCCAGCCGGACCACCCGGGACGCGGCGATGCCGCGCTCACCGAGGTACCGGCGCACGAGGCCGTCGTAGCTTGTCGCGATCCGCTTCCCCTCGAGGTCCTCGAGCTTGGTGAACTGGCCGACGGGGCCGGCGAAGCGGAAGGTCGAGGAGGCGAAGCCGAGGCCGAGCAGTTCCTCGGCCTCCACCTCGGCGTCGAGCAGGAGGTCGCGGCCGGTGATGCCCACGTCGAGGGTGCCGCGGCCCACGTAGACCGCGATGTCCCGGGGTCGCAGGTAGAAGAACTCGATGTCGTTGTCCGGGTCGACCATGACGAGTTCGCGGCCGCCTTCGCGACGCTGGCGGTAGCCGGCCTCGGAGAGCATCGACGAGGCGGCTTCGGACAGGGATCCCTTGTTCGGGACGGCTACACGGAGCATTGAGGGGCTTTCTGGGCGTGTGGACGTGGGGAGGGCGGCTGACGCCGCGGTTGCCCGCCGGGGATTCGGCGGGCGCCGCGGCTACAGATGACGGTAGACGTCCTGCAGCGTGAACCCCTTGGCCAGCATGAGCACCTGGACGTGGTAGAGGAGCTGGGAGATCTCCTCGGCCGCAGCCTCGTCCGACTCGTACTCGGCAGCCATCCAGACTTCAGCGGCCTCTTCGACGATCTTCTTGCCGATGCCGTGCACTCCGGACTCCAGTTCGGCGACGGTGCGCGATCCGGCCGGGCGCTTCTCGGCCTTCTCGCTGAGCTCGGCGAACAGTGTCTCGAAATCTTTCACGACCCAAGACTACTGGAGCCGGACGGCGCGCCCGCCCCCCGATGGCTCTGTGAACCACGGCCTGTGAGAGACGCCACAGGCTGCGCCGAGGTGTGCGGCTCAGACGCCGCGCAGGGTCTGGGCTGTCAGCAGCGCCGCGGTGACAGCCTCGTGGCCCTTGTCCTCGGAGGAGCCTTCGAGGCCCGCCCGGTCGATCCCCTGCTGCTCGGTGTCGCACGTGAGCACGCCGAACCCGACGGGGACCCCGGTGCGCACGCTCACGTCTGTCAGCCCCACCGTCGCCGCCTCGCACACGTACTCGAAGTGTGGAGTGCCTCCGCGGATGACGACGCCGAGCGCCACCACCGCGTCGTGGCTGGCGGCGAGCTTCGCGGCGGCGACCGGGAGCTCGAAGGCCCCCGGCACCCGGACGACGGTCGGAGAGCCGATGCCGGCCTCGCCGGCCGCCCGCAGGGCGCCGTCCAGGAGTCCGTCCATGATCTGGGTGTGCCAGCTCGCGGCGACGATCGCGAGCTTGAGGCCGGCGAGGTCGGGATTGTCGAGGGAAAGGGTGGGGGCGCCGTGTCCGCTCACGTGGTTGGGCTCCTTCTGTCGTGTGGTGGTCTGGGGTCGTCGTAGGACGGGGAGGCTGTCAGTCGGCCGCGCGCTGGCGCCGCGGACCGGTGGCCGCGCGCACCTCGAGGGTGAGGCGGTGGTCCATGCGGTCCTTCTTGGTCTGCAGGTAGCGGAGGTTCTCGGCTCGGGAGGGCACCTCGGTGGGCACCATCTCGACGATCACGACGCCGGCGTCTGCCAGGCGGTGCTTCTTGTCGGGATTGTTGCTCAGGAGCCGGATCCGGGTGAGGCCCATTTCGGCGAGGATCTGGGCAGCGGCGCGGTACGAGCGGGCGTCGACGGGCAGGCCGAGCTGCTCGTTGGCCTCGACCGTGTCGAAGCCGGCCTCCTGCAGGGCGTAGGCCTTGATCTTGTTCGCCAAGCCGATGCCGCGGCCCTCCTGGCCGCGAAGGTAGAGCAGTGTGCCACCCTCCTGGCCGATCTTCTCGAGGGCGTAGGCAAGCTGTTCGCCGCAGTCGCAACGGTACGAGCCGAAGACGTCCCCTGTCAGGCATTCGGAGTGGAGGCGCACGAGGGGCGCCGTGCCGTCCACAGGTGCCATCGGCGAACTGACCGCGAAGTGCTCGACTCCCGTCTCCTCGTCGACCCAGGCCTGGGCGACGAAATCGCCGAAGGCGGTGGGCAGCTTCACGATCGGACCCCCTGAGACGGGATGCGGTCGGTGCACGTCGTCAGGGGAATGCCGCTTGGTCATGAGACTCCTCCCTGCCCGCCGCCTGCGGCGACGAACGCTGACAGCTCCTCGATGGAGATGAGCGGGCAGCCGTGCGTGTCCGCGAACTCGCGGAGCGCCGGAAGCCTCATCATCTCGCCGTCGTCGTGCACGACTTCGGCGATGACGCCCACGGGCGCCAGACCGGCGAGGCGGCAGAGCTCGACCGCCGCTTCGGTGTGGCCCGGCCGGGCCAGCACACCACCGTCAACCGCCCGCAGGGGGAATATATGCCCCGGCCGGCTGAAGTCCGCGGCCGTCGAGGACGGGGAGGCGAGCGCCGCGACGGTCTGGGAGCGCGCGGTCGCGCTGATGCCGGTGCCCGTGCCGATGAGGTCGCAGGAGACGGTGTAGGCCGTGCCCTTGGCGTCCTGGTTGTCGGCCACCATCGGGGGAAGCGCGAGCCGTTCCGCGGTCGCGCCGTCCATGGGCGCGCAGACCACGCCCGAGCTGTAGCGGATGGTCCAGCCCATGAGCGCGGGCGTCGAGTGCTGCGCGGCGAAGATGATGTCGCCTTCGTTCTCGCGGTTCTCGTCGTCGACCACGAGGACGGGCCTCCCGGAGCGGAAGGCGTCGATCGCGGCACTGACCGGTTCGAGGCGGATGGCCTGTGCGGGGGCGCTCACAGCTGGGCCCCCTCGCGCGAGAAGGAGAGCAGCCGGGCCGTGTACTTCGCGAGGACATCGACCTCGAGGTTGACGGGTGCGCCGACCGCCTTCGCTCCGAGGCCCGTGTCGGCGAGGGTCGCCGGGATGAGGCCGACCTCGAACCACTGCTCCTTCTCCCCCGCCGGGCTCACGGCGGTGACGGTGAGCGACACGCCGTCGATCGCGATGGAGCCCTTCTCGGCGATGTACGGCGCGAGGCTGGCGGGCACGGAGAACCTCAGCCGGTGCCAGGCGGACTGGGGCTCACGCTCGATGAGCGCGCCGACGCCGTCGACGTGGCCCTGGACAACGTGCCCGTCGAGGCGGCCGCCTGCCTGGACGCAGCGCTCGAGGTTGACCGCGTCGCCGGCCTTGAGGGTGCCGATCGTCGTGCGGGCGAGGGACTCCCCCATCACGTCGACGGTGAAGCGCTGGCCGTCGTTGGTCACGGCTGTCAGGCAGCATCCGTCGACCGCGATGGAGCCGCCCAGCGGGAGGTCGCGGGCGAGCGTCGGCGCGCTGAGCGTGAGGACCGCGCTGCCGTCGGCCGAGCGCACCTCTTCAATGGTCCCGCGCTCGGCGATGATTCCGGTGAACATCAGTGGGTCTCCTTGGAGCTGTCGTCCGCGGCGGTCGGCGCCGCGGGTGCGAGATGGAAGCGGACATCCGCGCCGAGGCGGCGGACAGACCCGCCGTCGGCCTCGTCCCAGCGCCAGTGCTGGGCATCGGCGAGCGTGCGGACGCCGAGGTCGGCCACGGCGTTCTTGCCGGAGCCGAGGATCGTCGGGGCCTGGTAGACGATGAGCTCGTCGACGAGGCCCGCTGAGAGGAAGGCCGCGATGACGCGGGACCCGCCCTCCACCATGAGGTGCCGGACTCCGGCCGCGAAGAGCTCCTCGAGAGCTTCGGTGGGGTCCTGGGTCCGGAGGTGGACGAAACGGCCGTCGGAACCGCGCACGGCTGCGTCCTCGGGCACGTCGCGCAGGCCCATGACGGCGCGCAGCGGCTGGTGGGCCAGGAGCGACCCGTCCGCTGCGCGCGCGGTGAGCCGCGGGTTGTCCACCGCGACGGTCTGGCTGCCGACGAGGATCGCGTCGATGCGCGAGCGCGTGGCGTGGTTGTCCGCGAGGGACTCCGGGCACGTGATCCACTGGCTCGTCCCGTCCTCGGCGGCGATCCGCGAATCCAGGGTCTGCGCTATGTGCAGGGTCACGAACGGGCGGCGCTCCTCGACCGCCTTGAGCCAGCGTCGGTTCAGCTCGGCAGACTCCGCTGCGAGAGCGCCCGACTCGACGTCGACGCCCGCAGCGCGCAGCGTCCGGGCGCCCCCGCTCGCGATGTCGTGGGGGTCGTCGATGGCGTAGACGACGCGCGCGATCCCGGCACCGATGATCGCCCGTGCGCAGGGCCCGGTGCGGCCTGTGTGGTTGCACGGCTCAAGCGTGACGTACATGGTCGACCCGGCCAGGTCCACCCCGTCGCGCTCGGCGTTGGCAATCGCGTCAGCCTCGGCGTGCGCGGTTCCCGCCCCGCGGTGGTACCCGGTCGCCAGTGTCGTCCCGTCGCGTCCGACGGCGACCGCTCCCACGAGCGGGTTCGCTCCCCTGACGCCGTGGGACGCGAGCGCGAGTGCCCGCTGCATGTGGGCGAGGTCATCGGCCGGCCAGTGGGCGCGGACGGCCTCGGGGGATGCGGCGGCGCTCACGCGGCCACCTCCCGGCCGTGCCGCGTCATGGGCCCGACGCCGCTTCGGGGCCTGAGGCCCATCTCGCGTGCGTGGAATGCGGATCCCGTCAGGGGGACCCGCGCTGTCAAGAGCCACTGCATGAAGTCCATCGCAACCTCCTTATCCTTCACCGCAGCGGCTCCGGGGTTGCGACAGATGCGGCGCCGCCGATGACGGCGCACCGCACACTGCACGTGCTTCTCCCATCCAGACTCTAACTGTCGGTGCCGGAATTCCACCGGCTCAACCGACGTCCCTGCTCGGATGAGCTGGGCCGCCGGGTCGCGGACTGTCACCGCCGGTTCGGACTTTCACCGACCCCGGAGCACGTTTCGTTTGCTATCCGGCCGTGTGGCGCCTGCTTCGATGACAGTTCAACCAAACGACCAGTGACATTCTGACATATCAGGAGCACTTTCACGCATGCGCCACGTCACATGGGGTCAGCGGCGCGCGGCGGCCTGGGCGAGTCCGCGGAGCTTCTCGACGGCTGCTCCGGGATCGTCAACGCCGTAGACCGCCGAGCCGGCCACGAAGACGTCGGCTCCTGCCTCCGCGGCGCGCTCGATGGTCGCTTCGGAGATGCCGCCGTCGACCTGGATCGCCACCTTCGCCCCGCTGCCGTCGACGGCGGCGCGGGCGCGACGGATCTTGGGCAGGGTCACGTCGAGGAACGACTGGCCTCCGAAGCCCGGCTCGACGGTCATGACGAGGAGCATGTCGAGCTCGGCCAGCATGTCGAGATAGGGCTCCACGGCGGTCGCGGGGCGCAGTGCCATGCCCGCCTTGGACCCTCGGGCGCGGAGTTCGCGTGCAAGCTTGATGGGGGCGGTGGCGGCCTCGGCGTGGAAGGTGACCGACGCGATGCCGAGGTCCGCGTAGAGCGGCGCCCAGCGGTCGGCGTCGGCAATCATCAGGTGGGCGTCGAGCGGGACTGGGCTGACCGCCTGGAGCCGCTGGACCACCGGAAGGCCCAGGGTGAGGTTCGGCACGAAGTGGTTGTCCATGACGTCCACGTGGACGGCATCCGCCGTCGAGATCCTGGCCAGTTCGGCCTCGAGGTTGACGAAGTCGGCGGAAAGGATGCTCGGGTGGATGCTGCAGGTCACTCAGGACTCCTTGGTCGGCGCGCCGGCGGATGAGCGGCTCGTGGACGGATCGCTGGACGGAAGCTTGCGGAAGAGTGCCAGGAACATCGCGTCGGTCGAGTGGACGTGCGGCCACAGCTGCGCGGTGCCGTCGTGGCCGGCTTCCAGGGGCCGCAGCGCCACCGCGTCCAGCGCGTCGCCGGCGTCGAGGAGTTCGACGTCCGACCGGCGCCTGAGTGCGTCCTGGACGACGACCGTCGTCTCGGCCGGGTGCGGCGAGCAGGTCACGTAGCCCACCACGCCGCCCGGTGCTGTCGCGTCGATCGCCGAGTCCAGCAGGGCCCGCTGGAGCGGACCCAGTTCGGCGAGGTCGTTCGGGGTGCGGCGCCACCGTGACTCCGGCCGTCGGCGGAGGGCTCCGAGCCCGGTGCAGGGCACGTCTGCGATGACGCGGTCGAACTGGGCCGGCTGTTCGCGCCCGAGCTCCCGGCCGTCACCCGTGCGCACTTCCCACGAGTCACCCGGCACGGGCCGCAGCGCCTGCCGCACGAGGTCCGCACGGTGGGGCGCGGCCTCGTTCGCGAGGAGGCTCGCCCCCTGCTGGGCGGCGAGGGCTCCGAGCAGCGCGGCCTTCCCGCCCGGTCCGGCACACAGGTCGAGCCACCGCTCGTGGTGGGCTGCGGCGTCCTCCGCGGCCTTGCCCGCGAGGGGCGCCGAGGCGACGGCGCGGGCCACGAGTTGCGATCCGACATCCTGGACGCGCAGCGTCCCTGCGCGCACGGACGGCCACCGTCCGAGGTCTCCCCCGCCGGAGAGGGCGGAGTCGTCCACGAGGCTGCCTCGCTCGGCACCGTCCTCGAGCGCCTCGGCCAGCGAACCCAGCCCGGGAAGGGCGACGAGGTTGACGACGGGAGCAGCGTTGTCGGCTTCGAGGAGTTCGTCGATCTCCGCGGGCGGCCGCCCGTGGGCGACGAGGGACTGCCTCAGCGCCCGGACGATCCATGCGGGGTGCGCATGGCGGAGCGCATCCCGCTCGGTGTCGTCGGCGGCGTCCGCCTCGAGCTCGTGGAGCCACTCGTCGAGCGTGCGTTCGCTCACGCGGCGCAGGACGGCGTTGACGAGGGAGGCAGGGCCGGCACCGACGACCGCGCGGACGAGGCCGACGGTCGTGTCGAGGGCTGCGTGCGGCGGCACGCGCATCCCCAGGAGCTGGTGGGCCCCGAGGCGGAGGGCGTCGAGGACTGCGGGATCGAGCTTCGCGAGGGGTCGGTCCACGCAGCGCGCCAGCACCGCGTCGAGGGTACCCCGCCCGCGCAGGGCGCCATAGGCAAGCTCAGTGGCGAAGGCGGCATCCCTCCCGGCGAGCCGATGGTGCCGGATGCGTGCGGGGAGGACGAGGTTCGCGTAGGCGTCCTCGGACGAGACGGCGCGGAGGACCTCGAAGGCGACGAGGCGGGCCGGATCCGCGCGGCGTGTGCGCTGGCTCGGGGCCGTCCGGCTCTGCTGCCGCTGTCCCTGGCCCCGGTTGCGCTCGCGGCCCTGGGCGTCACGGCGCGACGGCCGGCCGCCTGACCCCCGGTGTTCCCGTTCGCTCATCCGAGCACCTTCCCTTCGATGTCGCCGGCGCCCCGCGCCCAGTCGGCCGCGCCCATCATCTTCTTTCCGGCCGGCTGGACCCTCGTGAGCTCGAGGGCGTGCGTTCCCGTCCCGACGACGAGCGCCTTCCCGGCCCACGCGAGGCGTCCCGGCGCCACCCCGTCGACGTCGGGACGGAGGCGGGGCGGCTCGAGCTTGAGGCGCTGCCCGTCGAGGAGCGTCCAAGCCCCGGGCTCCGGCGTCACTCCGCGCGCCCGGCGGTGCAGGGCGACAGCCGGCTGGGTCCAGTCGAGGTGCCCGTCCTCGAGCGTCAGCTTGGGCGCGAAGGTCGGATCTCCCGCCTGTGGCTGAGGCTCGAGCCGGCCCGACGCAATGCCCTCGAGCGTGGCCACCAGGAGCGTCGCGCCGCTCGAGGCGAGCTCGGCGAACAGCTCGCCGCTGGTCGCCTGGGGCCCGGGGGTCACCGCGAGCGTGCCGTAGACCGGGCCGGTGTCCAGCCCTTCCTCGAGCCTGAACGTCGAGGCACCCACCACGTCGTCGCCGTGGATGACCGAATGCTGCAGCGGCGCTGCGCCCCGCCACGCAGGAAGGAGGGAAAAGTGCAGGTTCACCCATCCGTGCGGCGGAACCGCCAGTGCCGACGGGGGGATGATGCCGCCATACGCGACGATCGCCGCTGCCTCCGGTGCCCACGCGGCGATCTGGCGCGTGACCTCCTCGGTCACGCGCGCGGCCTTGATCACGGGGATCCCGAGCTCTGCGGCACGGGCGCCGACGGGCGACGGGGTCAGGACCCGTTTCCGGCCGACGGGGGCGTCCGGGCGGGTCAGCACTCCGGCGATGTCGAACCCGGCCGCTGCGAGGGCGTCGAGCGAGGGGACCGCAACCTGAGGGGTGCCGGCGAAGACGATCCTCATGCCGTGGGGCCACCGCCGAAGGCGGCGCCCTGGCCGGAGCCGAACGCTGATCCCACGTGCGACGCGCGCTTCGTCACCGTGGCGTCGGCCACCGAGCGGTAGTCGAGTGCGCGGATGGCCCGCAGGGCGGCCTTCCGGTCCTCGCCCTCGAGCCTGTCCGGGAAGAGGATCCCGTCGAGGTGGTCCGTCTCGTGCTGGGCGATCCGTGCGAGGAGGCCCTCGGCGTCGAACTCGATGGGGTTGCCGTCTGCGTCGGACCCCTTCACGTGCGCCCTCGCACGGCGGCGGACCGGGAAGGCGACACCGGGGATGCTCAGGCAGCCCTCGACGGCGTCGTCCTGGTCGTCGTCGGAGAGCTCGAGGACGGGATTCACGATGTGCCCACGGCGGCCATCGAACTGGTAGGTGAACACGCGCTGGCTCACACCCACCTGCGGGGCGGCGAGGCCGGCCCCGTCGACATCTTCCATCGTCTCCATCATGTCGTCCACGAGGCGGCGCAGCCCGGGGCCGAAGTCGGTGACAGGCTCTGCAACGGTGCGCAGCACTGGGTCGCCGATGATCCTGATGGGCAGGATGGCCATGCAATCAAACCTTTCGGGTGGGTATGGGGAGACGCCTGTCCAGTCTAGGCGCCGGGGGCGTGCACGAGGATCTGCTCTTCAGCCCCCGCCTCAGCCCGAGCCCCACCGCCAACCTCGGCTGGCGCCGGCGCGGCGGCCCGTGCCGGCGGCGGTGGCGGCAGCGGCAGGAGCGTGCGACCGGCGGCCGAGACCTCCACGCGCGCGGCCCAGACCCGCCGCAGGTGACAGAAGGTGAGCCAGTGCTCCCGCCTGACCTCGGGGTTCACCCTGACGGCGGCGGACTCCGTCTCGCCGACCGCGACGGCGATGAGGAGGGGGTCCTCCCCATAGGCCCACGGGTCCCAGGATCCCGCCTCCGGGTCGACGAGGCTTTCCTCAGCCTTCATGCCTGCCACGAGCTGCATGGCAACCTTCTCGTCCGGCATCTTGACGCGGCCGTCGCGTGTCGTGCCCTTCGTCTTGTAGTCGACGAGGCAGATGCGCCCGTTGATCCGTGCCACGAGGTCGAGGGTGCCTGCGTACCCGAGGGTGTGGTTCCACACGGTGAGCTCGGTGGCGATGGGCTCGACGCCGAAGTCCGCCCACCACTTCTCCACACTCGCCGCGAAGCCCTCCTCGCCGTGCTCGCGGAGGGCCTCCCGGGCCTCCCGCAGGGTGTTGGGGCGGCCAAGAGCCTCGAGCCCGAGCTGCTCGGCGAAGGTGTGCACCCGGTCCCCCCGTTCGGCGGCGGAGCGCGTGTAGGACTCCGAGGCGTCGACGGCCGCGCGCACGAGCGTGCGCATCTTTGCCGGGTTGTCGAGGACATTCCTGAGCTCGGGGTGGTCCGCAATGTGCTTCGCCGCCATGTAGCTGCGCCAGCCGTCGAGCTCGACGGGCTGCTGGGCGATCACGGTGGTGATGGAAGGAACGGTCGGCGGCGTGCTGAACGACCTCCGGTACATGCGTCCGAACCCATCGGGCGAGGCTACTGCGAGCTGCGGAGCTGTCATGGTGGCACCCTTTCACAGCGGTCCGACACTCGTGCCGCCCACCCGCCGTCGTGATACGAGAAGGACCCCCGGACTCGCGTCCAGGGGTCCTGAAGTGTGGGCGATACTGGGTTCGAACCAGTGACCTCTTCGGTGTGAACGAAGCGCGCTACCACTGCGCCAATCGCCCGTGCTGCCTCGCGGACCGGGATGACCCGGGCCCCTGCGGCGCTCTACGACTCTAGCCCAGAGAGACCCGCACCGCCAAATCCCGTCAAGCGCGGCGCGGACGCGCCCACACCGCCGAGGCCGGCAGCCCGTCACCGGCCGAAGTCCGCCCGGCCAATCCCCAGGTGGAAGAGGACGCGCGCCCCCGCGCGAGGAGGCGCCGCGGATTTGTGCATTGGCCTGCCGTCCTATAGAGTCGTTACTCGTTGAAGCGCGCCTCAAGGCCTCAAACGACCCCTGATCAGGGGACGTGATGGCGGGAGGCCGTGGATCACCCCCGCGGACGTAGCTCAGTTGGTAGAGCACCACCTTGCCAAGGTGGATGTCGCGAGTTCGAGTCTCGTCGTCCGCTCGCAGGACACTGTCGAAGCATCCTCGTGATGCCAACACGGTGGGGTGGCCGAGAGGCGAGGCAGCGGCCTGCAAAGCCGTATACGCGGGTTCGAATCCCGTCCCCACCTCGGTGGTCATACTGGCTCCCTGACGGGAGCGAGGGCGATTGGCGCAGCGGTAGCGCGCTTCCCTGACACGGAAGAGGTCACTGGTTCGATCCCAGTATCGCCCACGGAGGAGCCCAGGCTCCCCCTGCGGACGTAGCTCAGTTGGTAGAGCACCACCTTGCCAAGGTGGATGTCGCGAGTTCGAGTCTCGTCGTCCGCTCTCTCCCTGTTAAAGGGGACACAACAGAACACGGGCGATTGGCGCAGCGGTAGCGCGCTTCCCTGACACGGAAGAGGTCACTGGTTCGATCCCAGTATCGCCCACGTCAAGCGGCGCACTGCGCCGCTTTTTTTGTGCCCGTACGCTCTCAGCGCAACCGGCCCCGAGCGGGTTGGATTGGCCTGCAGGGCTGACTACCATCGATTCCAGCAGGGGCGAATCTGGCCCCGCGGAGTGAAAGGAGGTGGCCGTGTCATTTCTCGACGACGTCAAGGGCAAAGCTGAGGAACTGATCAGCGGCAACGCCGAGGCCGTCAAGGGCGGCATCGAGAAGGTCGGCGACTTCATCGACGAGAAGACCGGTGGCAAGTTCTCCGGACAGGTCGACGGGGTCCAGCAGTCCGCCTCCGATTACGTCGACGGCTTGGACAGGGAAGATGCCCCTTCCGAGCCCTCCGAGGCTCCCGCACACCAGGCCTGAGCTTCCCTTCGTTTCGTCACTGAGTGCCGGTACCGCCGCGAGGCGGGACCGGCACTCGGCGTTTCCAGGCGCCGGCCCGCGGCTCGCCCGTCCCGTCAGGACGGCTCGTGCGTCTGGCCCTCACGCGCCAGCGCGGTCAGGCGGGACACTGCCCGGAAGTACTTCTTCATGTATCCCCCGCCCATCATGTCCGGCGTGAAGAGCTCGTCGAATGGGACGCCGGAGGCCAGGATCGGGACGTCCTTGTCGTAGAGCCGGTCCGCGAGCACGACGAACCGGAGTGCGACGGCCTGGGACTCGATGGTGTGGACGTCCTTCCACACCACGCCGTCGATCCCGTCGATCAGCTGCCGGTACCGGCTCGGGTGGACGCCGGCAAGGTGCTTCATGAGATCCGCGAAATCGTCGACGGCGACCACTCCGCCGTCGAACTCGGCATTCATCCGGGAGTCGAGCTCGTGGGTGGGAATCGGCTGGGGCGCGGCCGGGAGCCCGCGGTGGCGGTAGTCCTCCCCGTCGATGCGGACGACGTCGAACTGGTCGGCGAGCACCTGGATCTCGCGCTGGAAGTCGACGGCGGCGAAGCGGCCCTCGCCTAGCGCGCCGGGCAGCGTGTTGGACGTCGCGGCGAGCTTGACCCCGGCGTCAGCGAGCTCGCGCATGAGCCGGGACATGAGCACGGTGTCCCCCGGGTCGTCGAGTTCGAACTCGTCGATGCACACGAGTCGGTACGAGCTGAGCGCGTCAACGGTCTTGCGGAACGAGAGCGCACCCACGAGGTTCGTGTACTCGACGAAGGTGCCGAAGGCCTTGGGCCCGGGGGCAGCGTGCCAGAGCGACGCGAGGAGGTGGGTCTTGCCGACGCCGAACCCGCCATCGAGGTAGATGCCGGCACGGGAGGTGGGCTTGGAGCCGAAGATCCGCGAGAAGAAGCCTCCGTTGGAGGCTCCGATCGTGCTGCCGAAGCTCTGGAGTGCCCTGACCGCGGCAGCCTGGGACGGCTGCGCCGGATCGGGACGGTAACTGGCGAAGGACACTTCCCCGAAGCGCGGAGACGGATGGAATCCCTTCAAGAGCTCCTCCACGGAGACTCTGGGCGTACGGGTGGTGAGGTGTGCGACAGTCGCCAAGGATTTCCGTCCAGGGGGTGGGCTCTCAGAAGGGGCAGGGACAAGGATATCGTTTCGGCCCCGCCGCAGGGGGCGGTATGTGGGAGACTGCACACGTTTGGCCCGTCACCCCTCGGCCCGGAGTGCCCCCCATGTTGCGCACCGTGACAGGTGCGACGGCGGGCGCGAGCGCGTGCAGGGAACGCTGGCTAGGCTTGATTCGACCACTCAGGAGCGAGGACTTCCCGGGGCATCCCGGCTGTCCCGCGCCCTGGCTCAGCCGAGCGAAAGGCACACCATGAGCTACCCCGTCGACAGCAGCGAGAAGTTCGCTGCCTATGCCCACCCCGAGCGCCTCGTCTCCACCGAGTGGCTTGCCGAGCAGATTGCCTCCGGCGCTGTCGGCGACGGCAAGCTGGTCGTCGTGGAGTCCGACGAGGACGTGCTCCTCTACGAGACGGGCCACATCCCCGGTGCCGTCAAGATCGACTGGCATACCGACCTGAACGACGAGGTTGCCCGCGACTATGTCGACGGTCCCGCCTTCGCGAAGCTGCTTGCCTCCAAGGGCATCTCCCGCGACACGACCGTGGTGATCTACGGCGACAAGTCGAACTGGTGGGCCGCGTACGCCCTCTGGGTGTTCACGCTGTTCGGACACGAGGACGTTCGCCTCCTCGACGGCGGCCGGGACAAGTGGATCGCCGAGGGCCGCGAGCTGACGACCGAGGTGCCGACCCCGGTCGAGGGCGACTACCCCGTGGTCGAGCGCAACGACGCCCCGATCCGCGCGTTCAAGGACGACGTCCTGGCGCACCTGGGCAAGCCGCTCATCGATGTGCGCTCCGCCGACGAGTACACCGGCAAGCGCACCCACATGCCGGCCTACCCCGAGGAGGGCGCGCTGCGCGGCGGCCACATCCCGACCGCGGCATCGATCCCGTGGGCGCGCGCCGCCGCCGAGGACGGCACGTACAGGTCACGCGAAGAGCTCGAGGCGCTCTACCTCGGCGAGGCCGGCCTCACGCCCGGTGACGACGTCGTGGCGTACTGCCGCATCGGGGAGCGTTCGAGCCACACGTGGTTCGCGCTGAAGTACCTCCTGGGCTTCGACACTGTCCGCAACTACGACGGCTCGTGGACCGAGTGGGGAAACGCGGTGCGGGTTCCGATTGTGAAGGGGGAAGAGCGAGGCACGTGGCCGCTGGGCTGAACCGCGGCACCTTAGCCGCCCGGATCAGGGAGGCGGAAGGACAGCACGTGGCCTCAGGCCTGAACCGCGGCGCTGCCGCAACCCGACGTCACACTGGGCCCCGCCCACGGCGAACACGCGCCGTGCGGCGGGGCCTTGCGCGTACCCTTGAAGGGATGAGCACGAACACCATGCCCGCTGCACTGGCGGAGATCGTCGAAGACTTCCAGGCCGTGGACGAGCGCGAGCGGCTCCAGCTGCTGCTCGAGTTCTCCCGGTCGCTCCCGGACCTGCCGGACCGGCTCAAGGATCACCCCGAGATGCTCGAGCAGGTGGTCGAGTGCCAGTCGCCGCTCTTCATCGCGATCGAGACGGAGGCGCCCGCAGAAGGCACCGCGCAGGCGGCCGGGCCGGTCGTCCGGCTGTTCTTCTCGGCCCCGGCGGAGGCTCCGACAACGCGGGGCTTCGCTTCAGTGCTGCATGAAGGCCTCGATGGACTCACGGCGGCGGAGATCCTCGCAGTCCCCGACGACATGCCCGAGGAGCTCGGCCTCACGCGGGCAGTGACTCCGCTGCGCATGCGCGGGATGTCAGCCATGCTCGCCCGGATCAAGCGCAAGGTCCGCGGGGAGTGCCCGATCGGCCTCTGACGTGGGCAAAAAGGCGAAGAAGGCGCAGGAGGCGGACGGACCCGGGCACCACGGTCCCGCGACACCGGCCACGACGGCCCTCGACGCTGCCGGGATCGCATATACGGCCCGCACCTACGACCATGACCCGTCGGCGGGCAGCTACGGCCTCGAGGCGGCCGACGCCCTCGGGGTGGAGCCCGGGCGGGTGTTCAAGACGCTCATGGTTGAGGTGACCGCAGGCAGCGGGAGCCGGCTCTGCGTCGCCGTCGTCCCCGTCTCCGGCAGCCTGGACCTGAAGGCGGCCGCCGCAGCCCTCGGGGGGAAGAAGGCGGCGATGGCCGACTCCGCCGCCGCGGAGCGGCGCACCGGGTACGTCGTGGGCGGGATCTCGCCTCTGGGGCAGCGCCAGCCCTCCCCGACGGTCATCGACGACTCGGCCCTCGAGCATGCCACCGTGCTCGTGTCCGGCGGCCGGCGGGGCTTCGACATCGAACTCGCCCCCGATGATCTCGTCAGGCTCACCGGCGCGGTTGTCGCGACGGTCCGCAGCGTCGGCTGAGGGCCCAGGCCTGACGCGTCAGCGGCGCATCAGACGATGCCTCCTGGCGCCCGCCGCGGCGCGAGCTGCTCCCTCAGCCACGTGCGCACCGCCCGTTCCCAGCGTTCGGGATCCACGTTCCACTCCTTCGTGTGCCGGGCGCGCCGGAACGTCTCCAGGGTGACCATTTCCGGGTTCCGCTTCGCGAGCTCGAGCGAGGGGGCGACGGGCACGAAGTCGTCGTCGACGCTGTGCAGCACGAGGGTCGGCGTCCGCAGCTCGACGGCCCGGGTCACCCAGTCCATCGCCTTGAAGTCCAGCGGTGCCGCGAGCCCGGTGAGCCGACGTCCCCACGGGTGGCCGAGGAGCACCTGGCCGAACCGTCCCACACGTGAGGGGATGCGGTTGAGCTTGGCCTGGAACGCCAGGACATGCACCCAGTCCACCACCGGCGCGTCGAGCACCAGGGCCCGCACGTTCTCCCTCAGGGTCGAGGAGTCGGCGGCACGGAGGGCAATGGCGCCGCCCATGGACCATCCGAAGAGCACGACGTCGCGGGCGCCGGCGTCGAGCGCGTACTGGATGGCGACCTCGACGTCGCGCCACTCGGTCATCCCGAGCCCGTAGCGGCCGTCGGGGGTCGAGGGGGCCTCGCCGTCGTTGCGGTAGGACATGACGAGGCTCGTCAGCCCGAGCTCCTGCGCCGTGGGGAGCGCTCGGAGGCACTCGCCGCGCGTGGCACCCCGGCCGTGGACCATGATCGCCCACGTGGGCGATGGGTGCGGGGCCGGGACGAGCCACGCCGGTGCGGCGCCCACGTCGAGGGGGAGCTCGATGTCGCGGAAGCCGAGCCCGAGGTCAGCCGGCGAGCTGTACACGAAGCCGCTCCAGCGCGCGCGGACCGCCTTCGTGAGGTCTCCGGAGTACTCGGCGAGCACCGGCCTGGTCACGGTGGACTCCTCGGGGGCGTAGTCCTCGAGATGCCCCAGGCGGACGTGCCCGGCGCCACGGTCGAAGAAGAGGCTGTACTCGCCGTCGACCGTCGTCTCCGCCGTGGCGCGGAGTATCACCCGTCGCGACTCCCCCTCCCCCTGGACGGCGAGGACCTCCTGGTCCTCCGCCTTGACCCGTTCCGGGGTCACGATCCGGCGCGCGAAGTACGCGGCGAGTGCCGAGCTGGATGCGGCAGCCGCGGAAGCGGCCAGGAGCGCGGCTCCGGCGCCCGCGGCTGCCCAGAACGTGCGCGGGAGCGGTTCGGCGGCGGACGACGGCGAGGGGCGGCCCGAGCGGGCGACGCCCGCCTTGGCGGGACGAACACGGTGAGGCATGCTCTCATTGTGTCGCGTGCGGCTAGTCTGAGTGCATGAGCGCGCCGATCCTCATCCTGACCGAAGTGGCACTGGGCCCCAGCGAGCGCAAGGCGGTCGAGGGCCTCCTCGAGAACGGCGTCGCCCGTCTCGAGATCCTTGTCCCTGCCGGCCGCAAGCGCCGTCTCGTGGTCGACTTCCTCGACCACCTCTCGATGCTCGAGTTCGGCAAGGCCGTCGGCGGCCTCACGGACAAGGGGCCGGGCCCCGAGTCGGCGCGCGCCCTCGCCCAGACGGCACTGTCCACGTCCCTCGCCGCCCTCGAAGGTCTCGGGACCGACGTCTCGGGGAGCATCATCGAGGGAGACCCGGTACAGGCGCTCGCCGATCGCGTCTCGGCCACGGCGGCAGAGCAGGCTGTGGTGGTGACGCTTCCCCACGCCATCGAGGACACCTTCCACACCGACTGGGCGAACCAGGCCCAGCGCCGGCTCGGCATCCCCGTCCTGCACCTGTACGCGGGAACGGGATTCATCGGGGACTCCTGAACGTTGTTCTGAGCATGGACACCACCCCGACAACCCCCTCCCCCGATCCGGCCCGCGAGAAGGTCCGCAAGTCGGACGCCGAGTGGCGTGCCCAGCTGAGCCCCGAGGAGTACCAGGTCCTCCGGCAGGCCGGGACGGAACGCCCCTTCACGGGCGAGTACTGGGACACCCACACCCAGGGCTCCTACCGGTGCCGGGCCTGCGGCGCCGAACTGTTCACCAGCCGTGAGAAGTTCGACTCGCACTGCGGCTGGCCCTCCTTCTGGGCGCCGCTCGCCGAGGATGCGGTCGTGTACCTGCACGACAGGACCCTCGGCATGGAGCGGATCGAGGTCCGATGCGCCACCTGCGACTCGCACCTCGGCCATGTGTTCGAGGGTGAGGGCTACGCGACGCCCACCGACCAGCGGTACTGCATCAATTCGATCTCCCTGACGCTCGTCCCCGACGAGGGATGACGGCTCCGCGTCAGAATCCTGCCCCTCTGCGGCGGGCCCGGCCTGGTGAGGACCAGCGCGCGGCCCGCCGCTCGGCCTTCCGGCGCGCTTGAGACCAAGACTTCCTGATGCTCGAGGCTTCCGAGGCCCAGCGGGTCCACCCTCTCGCTACGCTCGACTTACCAGCAGAAGAAAGCGAGAGTGAGAATGTCCGCCATTGCCGTCGCGACTCCCAGCGCGTCCGCTCCCCACGCCCCGGTCCAGAACGATCCCGCGTGGCTCTCCCTCAAGAGTGCAGCCATCGAGCTCCAGAGCCTCCAGGGGCAGGACGGTTCGGTCCCGGAGCCGGACAGCCGGGAACGCGCAGCAGCGCTCGTGGAGCTGATCGTGGCCGGCGTCGAGGCACTTTCCCCGCGCTTTCCGCACGACGCCGAGTACCTCCGCCTGCTCGCAGCCGACTTCCGCGCGTGGTCGGCGGGCGGCTTCGGGGTGCCGGACTTCCTGGACTCGCTCGTCGCCTTCCAGCCGCAGCTGGAGAGGGCGGACGGCCGCCAGCACCTCGTCGTCTTCCCGATGTACACCCAGAACGGCAGCAGGAACCGCTTCGTCGAGGCGGTCCTGGTAGAGGTCCTCTGGCCCGACTTCATCGCGGAGCTCGAGGCCGGCGAATACAGCAACAGGCTGTTCGTGCCGATCCGCTTCCTCGACTTCACGCCCGGCTACGCGACGAACTCCGCCGTGCTGTTCCCGGAGACCGTGGCGATGCGCGAGGTCCCGACGTTCACCTGGGGGGCGATCTTCGCGGACCGGGAAGCCGCCCGGTTCCGCCGAGTCCTCGACGCCGCGGCGAGGATCACCAACCTCGACCTGCCCGAGGAAGCCGCCGAGCTGGTCACAGACCAGAAGCTCGCGCAGGAGACCTTCGTCATGTGGGACCTCATCCACGACCGCACGCACATGCGCGGCGACCTCCCGTTCGACCCGTTCATGATCAAGCAGCGCATGCCGTTCTTCCTCTACTCGCTCGAGGAGCTCCGCTGCGACCTCACCGCCTTCCGCGAGTGCGTGAAGATCGAGCGTGACGACGCCGCGGACCCGGCGGCCCGGAAGCACGCGAAGCTCGTGCAGTATGCCGTGGTCTTCGACCGGATCTTCCGGTTCGCCATCACCGGCGGCCGCGTGCGCAACTATGACGGCCTCGGCGGCCAGCTGCTCTTCGCGTGGATGCACCAGCACCGCGTCCTGAACTGGACCGACACCAAGCTCACGATCGACTGGGCGGAGGTGCCCGCCGTCGTGAGCGCCCTCGGCGGCGCCATCGATGAACTCTACTGGCGTTCCATCGACCGGCCGAAGGTGGCACACTGGCTCGCAGCGTACGAGCTCGTCTCGGGCACCGTGACGCCGCACCCGGCCTCCGTGTGGGCCAAGGGCCCCGACGCCCTGCCCCTGACGGGCACCCCGCGCGAGCTCACGGACCAGGTCCTCGACGACGAGTTCCCGCTGTCGATGTTCTACGAGGCCCTGGAGAAGAAGATGCGCACTGTCATCGAGTCGACCGCCGGGATCACCGGGGAGACCGCCCTGTCCCCGTCGGCCGCGTGAGCACGGACAGCCAGCCTCCGCGGTCGCCGTCCGCCGGCGCGGAGGGTGCGGTGGTCGTCGTCGCCGGGGCCACCGCGGCCTCGGGGGTGGCGGCCGTGCGCGCCCTGCGCGCCGCCGGCGCGACGGCGATCGCCGTGGGCAGCAGGACCGAGCACCTCGCCGAAGTGTTCGGCGACCCCGCGCACGACGCCGGGGTACCTCAGTTCGCGTGCGACCTCGCCGACTTCGCAGCCGTCCAGCGGCTCTCCGCGGACGTGAGCGCCCGGTTCGGGGCGGTCGACGGGGTCATCCACCTCGTCGGCGGATGGCGCGGAGGCGGCACCCTCGCGGACCAGGACGACGCCGACTGGGACTTCCTGGCCCGCGGCGCCATCACGACACTGCGGAACACCTCGCGCGCCTTCTTCGACGCCATCGCGGCATCGCCGCGCGGACGCTTCGCCATGGTCTCCACGACCACGCTCGCCCGCCCCAGCGCGGCCAACGCGAACTACCAGGCGGCCAAGGCCGCTGCCGAGGCCTGGACGCGGGCCATGGCCCAGGGCCTCGCCGCCGTGCAGTCCGCGCGGAAGGAGGGGCCGCTCCCCCAGACGAGCGCCGCCGTCGTCCTCGCCGTCAAGGCCCTGCTCGACGAGGGGATGCGCGCCAAGAGCCCCGAGCGGAGCTTCGCGGGCTACACCCATGTGGACACGCTCGCAGCCCGCGCCGTCGAGCTGTTCTCCGACGACGCCGCCGAGGTCAACGGCGCGCGCCTCGACCTCACGGCGTGAGGGCCCAGCGGCTCCCCGAGACCCCCTGTAGACACCGACACCCTTAGGCATACTGTGACTGTGACTGACTCCCCTGCCCCGACCATGCCCGCCTCCGTGCCGCTTCCCGCCGCCCCGTCAGGGTGGCCGCTCCACGATCCGGGCGTGCGCGGCTTCGCGTCGGACAACTACTCGGGCGTGCACCCCGAGGTGCTCGCCGCGCTCGCCGCCGCGAACGGCGGCCACCAGGTCGCCTACGGCGAGGACGACTACACCGCGAGGCTCCAGGAGGCCGTCAAGGGCCTGTTCGGAGAGGCGGCCGAAGCGTACCCGGTGTTCAACGGCACCGGCGCGAACGTCGTCTCCCTCCAGTCGCTGCTCCCGCGCTGGGGTGCTGTGGTGTGCGCGACGACCGCCCACATCAACGTGGACGAGAACGGCGCACCGGAGCGTGTGGGCGGGATCAAGCTCCTTGCCGTCCCTGCCCCGGACGGCAAGCTCACCGCTGAACTCATCGACCGGGAGGCCTGGGGCTGGGGCGACGAGCACCGTGCACAGCCGCTCGCCGTCTCGATCACCCAGACCACCGAGCTCGGGACCCTCTACTCCGTGGAGGAGATCCGGGCGATCACCGAGCACGCCCACGCCCGCGGCATGAGCGTGCACATGGACGGGGCCCGGCTCGCGAACGCGGCGGCCGCCCTCGGAGTTCCGGTGCGCGAGTTCACCGCGGGCGCAGGGGTTGACATCCTCTCCTTCGGCGGGACAAAGAACGGCATGCTGTTCGGTGAATGCGTCGTCGCCCTCAACCCTGAGGCGGCGCGCGGACTCACGTACCTTCGCAAGATGGACATGCAGCTCGCCTCCAAGATGCGCTTCGTCTCGGCGCAGTTCCTCGCCCTCCTCGAGGACGGCCTCTGGCTGCGGTCGGCGGCACACGCCAACGCGATGGCCGCCCGCCTCCGCTCGGCCGTCGAAAGCCTCGACGGCGTCGAGCTCACCCAGCCCACCGAGTCCAACGGGGTCTTCGCGATCCTCCCCGAGGGCGTGGCTGACCGCGTGCGCGAAAAGTTCCGCTTCTACGACTGGGACGCCTCCCGCCGCGAGGTCCGCTGGATGTGCTCCTTCGACACGACCCCCGAGGATGTCGACCGGTTCGCCGAGGCGCTGCGGGCGGAACTGGGGCGGTGACGCCTGGGCCGGGCGGCACGCAGGCGGCTGGACCGGCGTGCCGCTCCAGAGGGGCCGCAGGGCCTGAGCGTACGCTGGTGAGGTGACCGCACTAGCACACCTGCCTGCGGATTTCGTCAGCGCTCTGCGCTCACTCCGCAGTGCGTCGAACCGGCGCGAGCTGGGGCTCAAGGAGATTCCTGCTCCGGCCCGTCTGGCCCCGTACGCCGTGGCCCTCGAGGCCGAGGTGCGCGACGACGACGAGGAACTGGCGACTGGCAGGTTCATCCTCCTGCACGACCCCGAGCCGCCCGCGGTCTGGGAGGGCACGTTCCGGATCGTGACCTACATCCGCGCCCAGCTCGAGCCCGAGATGGGGAACGACGCCCTGCTGGGCTCCGTCGCCTGGACATGGCTCGTGGAGTCGCTCGAGAAGCACCACGCCGGCTATGCAGCCGCCGGCGGGACCGCTACACGCGTGCTCTCGGAGTCCTTCGGGACCCTCGCAGGGCGCAGCGATGCGATCGACATCGAGCTGAGGGCCTCGTGGACTCCCGCGGGCCCGCAGATGAGGGACCACCTCGAGGCATGGTGCGACATGGTCTGCAGCTTCGCAGGCGTGCCGCCTCTCCCTCCGGGTGTCGCGGCGCTTCACTGGCGCCGTCCCCGGCCAGCGGAGAAGCCGTGAGCGCCGCCGGCACGGCCGGCACCGGCGGTACACTGACGTCACCATGACCGCTCAGCCCCACGACGTTCCCCACCCGAAGGACAACGACGCTCCCACCGCAGCGTCAGGGCGGCGGTCCGATGCCGTGCCCGCCGAAGCCGCGGCGGCCGACGCTCCCGCGGCGTCCGTGGTCCGCAGAGCCGCTCACATCGCCGTCGAGGGTTTCGAGGTGCCGGTCCCCGCTGTCGTGGACCTCGACGCGCCGCGGGACGGCGTCCCGCTCGTCATCTCCACCGACGAGGGGCTCGAGCGCGCGGCCCGGGCGATCGCGGCCGGAACGGGACCCGCCGGCGTCGACGCCGAACGCGCCTCAGGCTTCCGCTACGGGCAACGGGCCTTCCTCGTCCAGATCCGCCGCGAGGGCGCGGGCACGTGGCTCATCGACCCGGAGCCCTTCGACGACCTGAAGATCATCAACGAGGCCCTGCGCGGCGTCGAATGGATCATCCACGCCTCCACGCAGGACCTTCCGTGCCTCGCCGAGCTGGGGATGTGGCCCGACAGGCTCTTCGACACCGAGCTCGCGGCCCGGCTCGCAGGGCTCCCGCGTGTGGGGCTCGCCGCCGTTGTCGAGCAGATGCTGGGGTTCGGCCTCGCCAAGGAGCACTCGGCCGCCGACTGGTCGACGCGACCGCTCCCCGAGCCGTGGCTGCGGTATGCGGCGCTCGATGTCGAGGTCCTGGTCGAGCTGCGCGAGGAGCTGATCGAGCTGCTCGAAGGCCAGGGCAAGCTCGGCTTCGCCGAGGAGGAGTTCGCAGCGATCCTCGCGGCGGGCGTCCCGGAGCCGAAGCAGGACCCTTGGCGCCGCACCTCGGGGGTCCACCAGATCCGCGACCGGCGCCAGCTCGCCGCCGTCCGCGAGCTGTGGCTCGAGCGCGACGCCCTCGCGGCGAAGCGTGACATCGCCCCCGGCAAGCTCATCCCCGACTCGGCGCTCGTCGCGGTGGCGCGTGCCATGCCGACCACCGTCCCCCAGCTGCTGACCACCAAGGGCTTCCACGGGCGCGCCGCCCAGCGCGAGGCGCCCCGGTGGCTCCGCGCCATCGCGGCAGCGCGTCGCCTCGAAGAGCTCCCTCCGCTGCATGTTCCCAGCTCCGCGCCGCCTCCGCCACGGGTCTGGGACGAGCGCGACCCGGAAGCGGCGGCGCGGTTCAAGACCGCACGCCCGCGCGTCGCGGCGGCCGCGGACGCGCTGCACATGCCCACCGAGAACCTCCTGACGCCGGACCACCTGCGACGTGTCGCGTGGCGCCCCCCGGAGCCGCTGACGCTCGAGTCACTGGCCGCCGCGCTTCGGGGACTGGGTGCGCGTGAGTGGCAGATCCAGCATGTGGCCCCGCTCATCCTCGACGCGTTCGAGCACTCAGAGCCGCTTGCTGCGAGGGCCAGGAAGGACACCGTCGAGGACTGACCGACCCCATTGCCACAGATGTTACTGGTCAGTAACATTAGCGGCATGAGTACTGCACGTCACATCAGGGACGTCGTCTTCGTCGACGGCGTCCGCACCCCCTTCGGCAGAGCCGGCGAGAAGGGGATCTACCATGGCACCCGCGCCGACGACCTCGTCGTCAAGACCATCCGCGAGCTGCTGCGCCGCAACCCGTCGCTGCCGGCCGAGCGCGTGGACGAGGTCTCCATCGCTGCCACCACACAGACCGGAGACCAGGGGCTCACGATCGGGCGAACTGCCGCACTCCTCGCGGGCCTTCCCCGCAGCGTCCCCGGCTTCGCCGTCGACCGCATGTGCGCCGGTGCCATGACGGCCGTGACGACGACGGCGAGCGGCATCGGGGTGGGCGCGTACGACGTCGTGATCGCCGGCGGCGTCGAGCACATGGGCAGCCACCCGATGGGTGCGGGAGCCGACCCGAACCCGCGCTTCATGTCCGAGAGGCTCGTGGACCCCGCAGCGCTGAACATGGGCAACACGGCCGAGAACCTCCACGACCGCTTTCCGGCCATCACCAGGGAGCGCGCCGACGCCTACGCCGTCGCCTCCCAGGCCAAGCTCGCCGCAGCATACGGGGACGGGAAGATCCAGCCCGATCTGGTCCCCGTCGCCACGCACCGGCCCGGCGAGGGGTTCGGCCTCGCGACCGCGGACGAGCCGCCGCGGCCGGGTACCACACTCGAGGACCTCGCCGGCCTCCGGACCCCGTTCCGCCCCCATGGCAGGGTCACCGCGGGCAACGCGGCAGGCCTCAACGACGGTGCGACGGCGTGCCTGCTCACGTCGGCGGAGACCGCCGGAGAACTCGGACTCGAGCCGAAGATGCGCCTCGTCGCCTTCGCGTTCGCGGGCGTCGAGCCGGAGGTCATGGGCATCGGCCCCGTCCCGGCCACCGAGAAGGCCCTTGCCAAGGCCGGCCTGGGAATCCAGGACATCGGCCTGTTCGAGATCAACGAGGCCTTCGCCGTCCAGGTCCTGAGCTTCCTGGACCACTTCGGGATCGCCGACGACGACCCCCGCGTCAACCGCTACGGCGGAGCGATCGCCGTCGGGCACCCGCTCGCCTCCTCTGGCGTGCGCCTCATGACCCAGCTCGCGCGCCAGTTCGCCGAGGACCCGAGCGTCCGCTACGGCATGACCACGATGTGCATCGGCCTCGGCATGGGCGGCACCGTCATCTGGGAGAACCCCCACCACCCCGACTACCGGAAGGGCGAGTGAATGAGCGCCACCACCCCCACCTCACGGTTCGACGCCTTTGCGGGGCTCGCCGCCCACGTGCCCGACGAAGTGGTCACCCACTCGCTCGTGAAGGACGTCGAGGTGCCCACGGACGGCGGCACCGTCCGGGTCGCGCTGATCACGCTCGACAACGGCCTCGACCACACCAGGCCCACGACCCTCGGCCCCAACACGCTCATCGAGCTCGGCCGGACGCTGGAAGGGCTGCGGGCGCGGGCGGCGGCGGGAGAGATCCACGCCGTGGCGGTCACTGGCAAGCCGTACTTCCTCGTCGCCGGCGCCGACCTGACGACGGTCAAGACCCTGCGCGATCCCGCGGCGGGAGAGCAGATGGCGCGCCTCGGCCATGCCGCCTATGACCTCCTCGCGGGCGGAGTCGGCGTGCCGACCTTCGCCTTCATCAACGGAGTCGCCCTCGGCGGCGGCCTCGAGATCGCGCTCGCGTGCACGTACCGCACAGTCTCCGCGGGCGCCCAGGGCATCGGGCTGCCGGAGGCGTTCATCGGCCTCATCCCGGGCTGGGGCGGAGTGTGGCGCCTCCCCCGGCTCACAGGGCCCGAAGCCGGCCTCAGGGTGATGATCGAGAACCCCCTGAACAACAACCGCACCCTCCGCGGCACGGAGGCGTTCGAACTCGGGATCGCCGATGCCCTCTTCGAGCCCGCCGACTTCCTCGAGCGTTCCCTCGTGTGGGCCGCCTCGGTGCTCTCCGGCGGCACCACCGTGGAGCGGCCGCATGCCGTCGAACCCCGGGAGGACGCTGCCGCAGCGCAGCGGTGGGCCGAGGCTGCGAAGGCCGCGCGCGCCGTCGTCAGCGCGAAGACGTCGGATGCCGCCCCCGCCCCGGGGAAGGTGCTCGACGTGTTCGAGGCGGGGGCACACGCCACGCAGGAGGAATCCGCCGAGCTCGAAGTCGCCGCGCTCACCGGGCTCATGCAGTCCCCACAGTTCCGCGACACCGTGTACGCCTTCCTCGACCTCGTCCAGAAGCGCGCCAAGCGGCCCGCCGGGGCGCCGGATGCGAAGCTGGCCCGGCCCGTGACCAAGGTCGGGATCGTCGGCGCGGGACTCATGGCCGGCCAGCTCGCCCTCGTGTTCGCGCGGCAGCTGAAGGTCCCCGTCGTCATGACGGACGTCGACCAGGCCCGGGTGGAGAAGGGCGTGGGGCACGTCCACGCCGAGGTGGACAGGCTGCTCGGCAAGGGCCGGATCTCCGCCGACGCCGCCAACCGCACCAAGGCGCTCGTCACCGGCTCGGTGTCGAAGGCCGAGTTCGCCGACGCGGACTTCGTCATCGAGGCCGTGTTCGAGGAACTCGCGGTCAAGGAGCAGGTGCTCGCCGAAGTGGAGGCGGTGGTCAAGCCGGAATGCATCCTCGCCACCAACACGTCCTCGCTCTCCGTCACGGCCATGGCGCAGGATCTGGCCCACCCCGAGCGCGTAGTCGGATTCCACTTCTTCAACCCGGTCGCCGTCATGCCGCTCATCGAGGTTGTGCGCGCCCCGCAGACCGACGCCGCGGTCCTGGCCACCGCGTTCGCCCTGGCCAAGGGCCTGAAGAAGACCGCCGTGCTCGTCAAGGACGCCCCGGCGTTCGTCGTGAACCGGGTGCTGCTGCGCCTCATGGGCGAAGTCACGGCGGCATTCGACGAGGGCACGGCCGCCGAGGTCGCGGACGGCGCACTGGCCCCGATGGGCCTGCCCATGACTCCGTTCACGCTCGCCGAGATGGTCGGGCTGCCCGTCGCGCAGCACGTCGCGGAGTCCCTGCACGCTGCCTTCGGCGGCCGCTTCCACGTCTCGGCAAGCCAGCAGGCGCTCATCGACGCAGGCATCAAGGGCCTCTGGGCTCCGGCGGCCGACGGCGGACGCGAGGTCCCGGAGTCGACGCTCGCCCTCCTGCGCTTCGGCAGCACACCGTCCACGGCCAAGCAGATCCTCACCCGGTGCCAGGACGCGCTCGCCGAGGAGATCGGCCTCATGCTCGCCGAGGGCGTGGTGGCCGGCCCCGAGGACGTAGACCTGTGCATGATCCTGGGGGCCGGGTGGCCCATGCACCTGGGCGGAATCACGCCCTACCTGGACCGGGTCGGCGCGTCCGAGCGCATCAACGGGAAGCGGTTCCACCCGGAGATCTGAGACGCGGCTCGCCCGGGTTGTCCGGGCGGAGGCGGGTCAGCCCCCGAAGCCCTCGCGGAGGAACGCGCCCAGTCGCGGCGCGATCCCCGCGAGGGCTTCTCTGTCCCCCGGGCAGGCGAAGGCCAGAGTGCCGGCGGAGGCGGTCCGCACGACCCCGCCGTCGTGCGCCCAGTAGGTGGCCACCCGCATCCCGCCAGCGGTGACATCGAGCCGCTCGGCGCGGATGCTGCGTCCATCCGGCAGGTCCACGGGCTCAGCGCCGCCGCGGCGCAGCTGCGCCGGAGCGGGTGCTGCGTCGGGGCAGGCCTCGTCGACCCGCAGGTATGTCGCCATGCCGCGCGAGGAGGCCGCGAACTGGGCGACGAGGAGGTACTCGCCGCTTGCCGGCAGCGTGTCCACGCCCAAGCCGGACTCGTCACGGCGCAGGCCCTCGCCGAGCCCACCCGGCTCCTGCCGGTAGCGGTAGGCCCGCCAGGTCTCCCCGTCGTCCGTGAGGCGCACGAGCGATTCCGAGGCGAAAGGGGTCCCGGTGGCATCCTGGAACGCGACGCGCGTGGTGAGGAGGCCGCCGTCGAACGCGCGGAACACCGCGCCGCGCCGGACACCTGCCACCCAGAAGCTGTCCCAACGCTCCCACGCCGCGTGCACGCATCCTCCTCTGGCACTCCCGCCCCGCTGGGGGCGCCGGGCGCAGACGCCCCTAGCCGAGAACACTACCGGAACGGCAGCCCCCCGACGCCGGCGAGTCACTCCGCGACGAAGCGCCCTTCCGCGATGGCCAGCACGCGATCGGCCCGGGCGCGCGCCCACGCGGCGGCGTGGGTCGAGAGCACGACGGCACCGCCCGACTCTGCCGCGCTGGCGACGAGGCGCTCGAGGCAGGCGAGCCCGTGGCGGTCAAGGCCGACCGTGGGCTCGTCGAGGAGCAGGACACGGGGCCCGCGGGCGATGACCGCGGCAAGGGCGGTCAGCCGCTGTCCGGAGGCGGTGAGATCGTACGGGTGCTCCCCCGCCCGGGAGCCGAGGCCGACGGCGTCGAGCGCCCCGAGCGCCCGACGCCGGACCTCGGCGCGGGACCTCCTCGCGCGGCCCCGCGGCCCCTGGCGGAGGCCGAACTCGACCTCGCGCAGGACGCTCCGGGCGAAGAGCTGGTCGCGCGGATCCTGGAAGAGGGTGCCCACCGTGTCCGCGACCCGCCCCGCGGGGACACGCGCGATGTCCCGGCCGGCGACGCGCACGGTCCCCCGAGTGGGCCGCGCAATGCCGGCGAAGTGCTTCAGGGCCGTGGACTTCCCCGCGCCGTTGGGCCCGGCGAGTGCGACCACCTCGCCCCGGCGCACCTCGAGGTCGGCCTGGTCCAGAACCCAAGACGGGGTGCCCGGGTAGGCGAACGAGACCCCTGCGAGCTCCGCGAGCGCTGGGGCAGCCGGTGCCGTTGCGGAGAGGGCCCCCACAGCCGCGCTGCCGCCCGCTGACCGCTGGGAGGGGTCGTCCGGCGCGGCGTCCGCGGGGTCCTGCGGCAGGACTCCCGAGAGCCGGAACGCCTCCGTGGCCAGGACCTGCTCCGGGGTCCCCTCTGCCGCGGGAGCCCCGGCGGCCAGGAGCACCCAGTGGTCCGCGCGGCGGGCGAGCCTGTCGGCGCACATCCCGACGACGACGACGGCCGTCCCCGCGGTGCGCAGCGTGTCGATGAGCTGCCCGAGGTCCGCGCGGCCGGCAGCGTCGAGCGACGCCGACGGGTCATCCAGCACCACAACGGTCGGCCGCCCGACGAGCGCGCAGCCGAGTGCGAGGCGGCGCTGCTCCCCGCCGGACAGGTGAGCCGGGTGCCTCCCGAGAAGGGCCGAGAGCCCTACGGCGCGCGCGGCCTCGGCGACGCGGCGGCGCATCTGCTCGCGGGGCATCCCGCGCTGTTCGAGGGCGAAGGCGAGTTCCTCGCCGACCGTCTGCGCCGCACCGGTCAGAAGGTCCGTCGCACGCTGCGGGACGTAGGCGACATGCTGCCCCCAGGCCCCGAGCCTCAGCCTGGGATCGTCTGGGCCGCCCCGGAACTCGAGCGTGGTGCGTTGCCCCGAGCCAGCCGGCCTGAGGGCAAGCGTCCCGTCGAACACACCGTGCCCGCCGGACACCGCCCAGCCGGAGAGCAGCTTCGCGAGCGTGGACGTCCCGCTGCCCGACCCGCCCAGCACGGCGCTGAGCGAGCCGGGCGGCAGCTCGAGGCGGACGCCGCGCAGGACCGGGGCCGCGCCGTCGTACGAGAAGGAGCGGATGTCGGCAGCCAGCACCGGCTGCGCGGTTCGCGGCGTCATCCCCCCGCCGTTCCCGCGACAGCCACGACGACTGTCCCCACCGCCACAGCCCCGGCCGTCAGGAGGAGTGCCCAGCGCAGGGCGCGCTGCGCTGCCGAGTCCGGCTCGTCGACATACGAGGTGCGCGGCCCAGGCAGGGTCTGGCCCCGCGCATCGAGCGCCATCGCCCGCTCCCCGGCCTCGTCGAGGAGGCCGAGCACGAGCGGCACGATCTGGAGCCGCGCCGCGAGCAGCCGTGACCCCGGACCCGCCCCGACGACGAGTCCGCGGGCCTCCTGCGCCTCGCGGATGCGACGGAGGCGGTCCCCCACGACGCCCGCGAGGCCGAGCGACGCGGCGAGGACGTACCCCAGCTGCGGTGGGACTCTCCGGCGGACGAGGGCGGCGCGGAGCACCGCCACATCGACCCACAGCGAGAAGGCGAGCATCACCACCACGGCCGCGGCGGTCCGCAGCACGAAGGACCCGGCGTAGGCCAGCCCCTCGGCGGTGACCCTCAGCGGTCCGGCCGCGAGCAGCACGGTGCGCCCCTCGGGGAAGAAGAACCCGTGGATGACGAGCGCCCACAGGGCGAAAGGCGCGACGACCACGCCGGCAGCGACCGCCACCCGTCCCAGCGTCCCGGCCCTTGCCGAGGCTGTCGCGGCCAGCACCATCGTCCCGGTCCACACCGCCCAGTGCGCCAGGGCGAAGCAGAACACGAGCGCTGCCGCCGCGAGCGCGAGCCCGGTGAGGGGATTGACGCGGGCGGTGGCGTCGTGCACAGGGAGACGGGGATCGTCAGACAGCAGGCGCCGCCTCGGAGTCCTGCCTCGGGGCAGCCAGGACGCGGTGGCGCCGCACGAAGCCGAAACGCCCGCTGGTGCGCCGGGGAAGGGCGTAGGCCAGCAGCGCCGCCACCGTGAACGTGATCGGCTTGTCCCACAGGTCCGAGAAGATCGATCCCTTCAGGACCGCATCCACGAGGCTGTCGCCGGTGGCCCTGAAGAAGGCGATGACGGCCCCGGTCGCGCCCGTCGAGGTCCCGCCGAACACGGCGACCGCGACCGAGGCCCCGATCACGGCCGCGACGGCTCCCGTGACGAGGCCGGCGACCGGAACCCACCAGAAGCGGCGGACTGCGCCCAGCCGCGCCGCGAGCCCTGCGAGGGCGCCGATGGCCGCCGCCCCGGCGGCGAACGGGATGAGTGTCGGGTTGAAGAACGACCACACGATCGTGCTCAGGAGACCGGTCGCGGCACCGGCGGCGGGTCCTGCGAGGAATCCGACGAGCACCGTGCCGATCGAGTCGAGGTAGATCGGGACGAGGCTCGATCCGACGAACTGCCCCAGCACGATGTTCAGCACAAGCGCGACGGGGAGGAGCACGAGGGTCGAGGTCGGCAGCGTCGGGAGGATGCCGGCGAACAGGAGCGCCGTCGCGATCCCGTAGCCAGTGAGCGCCACGAGGGCGGCGGACGAGGAGGGCACGTCCGCGGGCTCCGCCGGGGACGTCGCGACAAGGTAGACGAACGTGGCGACGATGGCCGCGGCGCCGAGGACGATGAGCACAGTCCTCAGGGGCGTGCGGCGCGGTGCGTCTTCGGTCAGGGGGTGCGACATGGCCGGGCGAGGTCCTTTGCGAATGCGTCGTGGTATGTGGATGGGGCGACGCCGCCTATGTCACCTCGGCGGTTGTCCCGGCGCTGCCGGGGCACAGTGCAGTCTAGTCCAGTCGCCGCGCCAGGGCGCCGAGGGAGGCCACGAGCTCGGCGAAGGCCTCGTCGGGGTGGTTCTCCGACACGATGCGCGCGTTGGGGGGCTCGCCCCACAGGCCGCGGTAGTCGGCAACGGTGGTGCCCGCGAGGCGGTGCGAGCCGGTCTCGACGTGGACTGTCGCGGCGCGCGTGGCGTAGCGGGCGGTTCCGGCCGCGACGCTCGCCGCGAAGTAGTCGTGCACATGGGCGACGTAGCCCTGGTCGTAGTGGCGGTGGAATTCGAAGTAGAAGCGCAGCATGTCGCTCACGTGCCGCACGAGGGGGCTGGATGCCCGGCTGCGCGTGCCCTCCGGCTGGTCGGGCAGGACCTCCTCCGGCTCTGCGCATCCCGCCGCCTCCGCGAGGGCAGCGAGGTGCTCGGGGTGCATCTCGATCCGCTCGGTGGTCTCGAGGGCGCACACGACAGGGAGCCGGTCCGCGGGATGGCCTGCGTACGCGGCGAACACCTCGGCGGCGGCGTGCGGGTCCACGTGGGTGTTCCATTCCGCGGTCGGGGTCGTGTTGCCCTGGTAGTTGTACGCCCCGCCCATGATCACCACTCCGGCCAGCAGCTCGGGCAGCCGCGGCTCGGCCCGCAGCGCGAGCGCGAAGTTGGTCAACGGCGCGGTGATGAGGGCCGTGAGCTCGCCGGGGCGTGCGCGGGCCGCCTCCACCCAGAGCTCGACGGCGTCGCGCGCCTCGGGTGCCCGCCGTGCGGGGGGAAGCGCCGCGTACCCGATTCCCTGGGGACCGTGGGTCTCGGGGGTCGTGACGAGCGGGATGGACAGCGGCCCCCGGGCCCCGATGGCAACGGGGACGTCGTCGCGGCCGCAGAGTTCGAGGAGCGCCAGGTTGTTCGCGGCGACCTGGTCGGCGTCGACGTTGCCGGGCGTGCTCGTCACCGCGACGAGCTCGACGTGCGGCTGGCTGCACAGGTAGAGGAGCGCGAGCGCATCGTCGATCCCCGTGTCGCAGTCCATGAGGACGGACACGGGACGGCGGATGGGCTCGTGCGGGACGGGGCGGGACTGGTCGTGCACGTCGGTTCGGTGCGCGGCTCAGAACAGCGCGATGCGAGGCGTCTTGGGGAAGATGTCGTCCAGCTCGTCGAGGTCCTCGGCGCTGGGCTCCCACGAGGCCGCCTCGGCGTTCTCGCGGATCTGCTCGGGCCGCGTGGCGCCGGCGATCACCGAGGCGACCGAGGGCTGCGCCGCGAGCCAGGAGAAGGCGACCTGCAGCTCGGTGAGGCCGCGCTCCTCGGCGAAGGCGGAGAAGCGGTCGAGCTGGTCCCAGTCCGCGTCGTGGACGAGGTTGGTGCGCGTGTGGGACAGGCGGGACCCTTCCGGGGCACTCCCGCGGGAGTACTTGCCGGTGAGGAGCCCGTTGGCGAGCGGGAAGTACGGCAGGACGCCGAGCCCGTAGGCCTCCGCCGCCTCCGTGACCTCGAGCTCTGCGCGCCGGTCGAGGAGGTTGTAGTGGTTCTGGCTCGAGACGAACGGCGTGTACCCGCCCATGCGCGCGACGAACTCCGCCTCTGCGATCTGCCAGCCGGAGCGGTTCGAGTGGCCGATGTAGCGGACCTTGCCATCGTGGACGAGGTCGTCGAGGGCCGAGAGCGTCTCCTCGATCGGGGTTCCGGGGTCCGGGGTGTGGAACTGGTAGAGGTCGATCCATTCCGTCCCGAGCCGCCGCAGGGACGCCTCGACGGCCTTGCGGACGTAGCGCCGCGAACCGCGTGCGCCGAAGTCCCTGCCGTTGGCTCCGTGCATGTCCATGCCGAACTTGGTGGCGACCACGACGTCGTCCCGTCGGCCGGCGAGGGCCCTGCCGAGCATCTCCTCGCTCAGCCCGGGCGTGGCTCCGTAGACGTCGGCGACGTCGAACAGCGTGATCCCGGCGTCGATGGCGGCATGCACGACCGCGTCGGTGCCCTCCTGCGTCGCGGTCGGCGTGTTCGCGCGGCCGAGGTTGTTGCACCCGAGTCCGACGGTCGAGACGGTCAGGCCGGAGTGGCCGAGACGGCGGTAGTCAGTCATGCCGCCAGCCTACCCGCGCGATCCGCGGCAGCGCCGGTCCTACAGCGAGAAGCCGCGGACCCCGGCGGGTGCGTGCTTGAGCCTGAAGGCCTCCGGGTCAGTGGCCGGCGCGACGGCGATCGAGAGCTTCGTGAAGTCGCTCGTGGCCTCGCGCAGGCAGGTCTTGACCGCCGTGACGGCCTTGCCGGAGTCGACGCAGGTCGCGAAGACGTTGAGCTTCCCAGCGCCGATCGAGCTGCCCTCGACCGTCCCGAGTCCGCGCCAGGCCAGGTGGGCCGACAGCGCCTGGACCGCCTGCCGCTCGAGGTGCCTGTCCCGCTCAGTGCCCTCGGCGGTCTTGAGTGCGAACTGGGCGACGACCCGCCACAGCTGGTCCTCGGGCACCGGGCCGTAGCCGTCCTCGGCGCACTGTGCCTCGAAGGCGGCCAGAAGCGCCTCGCCGGCGTCAGCGCCGACGTCGTCCGTCTCCTGGGTCTTCGACTGGTGGCCCACCGTGCCGTGGTTGACCACGAACTGGGCTGCCTCGTCGTCGTACCAGGCCTCGCGGAACTCGAGCGTCCCGTCCTCGGTGCGCCTGTACAGCCTCGTGTAGCTCATGCGTTCTCCTTCCGGCCGCGCGCCATCCAGGCGTCGGCGGTTCCGTCGAAGGGGCCGGTGCCGTCCAGCACCGCCCGGTGGATGCGCGCGCACTCCGCGCGGACGGCGGCCACGAGCTCCTGGGGGTAGGCGAGCTCGCGGCGGTGCTCTTCGAACTCGTCCTCGTCGTCGACGAACACCCCGTGGTGGGCGGACCGGATCACGTCCAGGTCCATGTCGACCATGTGGAACTCGACCACCCCCGGGTGGCCAGGGCCCGCGGGCTCGCCGATGCGGTGCCACGCGAGGTCCCAGGCGAGGTCCACGTAGACGCGGAAGTCGCCCGGGTTGGTGTCGTCGTAGAAGGTGGCCGCGTAGCCCCCGGCCCGGGGCACGAGCAGGACCGCGTCCGAGCGCGTGTGCAGCGCGGCGCCCGGGCGGGAGATGAACTCTCCCCGGCCCTGGTAGATCCACCAGCCGTGCTCGTCCTCGCCGAGGCTGAAGCCGGGGACCACCCAGTGCCCACTGCCGTCCCACTTGCGGTTGCGCGCGACGACGAGCTCGCCCGGTCGGGGCGTGTCCACGCCGGCCGGCGGGGCGGGCGTCCAAGGCCCAGACGGGATCGTCACAGCGTGGGCAGGCTGCCGGTGGAGGGGGCGGGCTGCCCGGGCAGCGGGCGCGCGAAGGGGACCTTGGTGCCGAGGACCTGCGCGACGATGTCGTGCGTGATCTGCCGGGGTGTCAGGCCCACACGCTCGAGGACCTGCGCGCGGGTGCCGTGGTCGAGGAACTCCGCGGGCAGGCCCACCTCGTTCAGCGCCGTGTCCACTCCCGCGGCGCGCATCTCCTGCCGGATGCGCGAGCCCACTCCGCCCGTGCGCACGCCGTCCTCGAGGCACACGACGATGCGGTGGCGGGCTGCGAGCCGGATGAGGCTGCGCGGAACGGGGAGCACCCACCGCGGGTCGACGACGGTCGAGCTGATCCCCTGGTGCTCGAGGCGCCGCGCCACATCGAGCGCGATCTCGCTCATGGCGCCCACGGAGACGAGCAGGACGTCGGGGCCAGCCCCTCCCCCGGCGTCGTGGCCGGCCCGGGCGAGGATGTCCACGCCGTCGTCGAGCCGCTCGATCGCCTCGGTCTCCGCGCCCACGGTGCCCTTCGAGAAGCGGACCACGGTCGGGGCGTTGTCGATGGCGACGGCCTCGCGGAGCTCCTCGCGCAGGCGGGAAGCGTCCCGCGGCGCTGCGAGGTGCAGGCCCGGGATGCTCTGCACGAGCGCCATGTCCCACTGCCCATGGTGGCTTGCCCCGTCGGGGCCGGTGACGCCGGCCCTGTCCAGGACAAGGGTCACGCCGGCCTTGTGGAGCGCGACGTCCATGAGGAGCTGGTCGTACGCGCGGTTGAGGAAGGTCGCGTAGAGGGCGACGACGGGGTGGAGGCCGCCGAACGCAATGCCGGCCGCGGACGCGACCGCGTGCTGCTCGGCGATGCCCACGTCGAACACGCGGTCGGGGTGCCGCGCGGCGAACTTGTGCAGGCCCACGGGAATGAGCATCGCCCCCGTGATCCCGACGACGTCCTCGCGCTCGTCCGCGATCGCGGCGATCTCGTCGGCGAAGACGCTCGTCCACGATGTGCCCCCGCCCGTCTCGGCAGGCGCCCCGGTCTCGGGATCGATCACGCCGACCGCGTGGAACTGGTCGGCCTCGTGGTTGCGCGCCGGAGCGTAGCCGTGGCCCTTCTCCGTGATGGCGTGGACGATCACGGGTCCGGCGAAGTTCTTCGCGGTGGCGAGCGCCTCCTCGAGGGCGCGCAGGTCGTGGCCGTCCACCGGGCCGACGTACTTCAGGCCCAGGTCCTCGAACATCCCCTGGGGCGCCCACCAGTCCTTGAGGCCCTTCTTGGTCGCGTGCAGGCCCTTGTAGACGAACTGGCCGAGCGGCCCGCCGTTCTTGAGGCGGCGCTTGGCGAGCTCCAGCATGCCCTCGTACGCCGCGGTGGTGCGGACCTTGTCGATCGCGGGCCTCATCGAGGCCAGGTAGTCGGCGACGCCGCCGACGGTAGGCGCGTAGGAGCGGCCGTTGTCGTTGACCACGATCACCACCCGCCGGTCCTTGTCCGCCGCGATGTTGTTCAGCGCCTCCCACGACATGCCGCCGGTGAGGGCCCCGTCGCCGATGACGACCACGGTGTAGCGGTCGCCCTCGCCGGTGAGCTTGCGGGCACGGGAGATGCCGTCGGCCCAGGACAGGGAGGAGGATGCGTGCGAGGACTCGACGATGTCGTGCACGCTCTCGGCCCGCGAGGGGTAGCCGGAGAGGCCCCCCTGCTGGCGGAGGGTGGAGAAGTCCTTGCGGCCGGTCACGAGCTTGTGCACGTAGGACTGGTGCCCGGTGTCGAAGACGATGCTGTCGCGCGGCGAGTCGAACACCCGGTGGAGCGCGAGCGTGAGCTCGACGACGCCGAGGTTCGGTCCGAGGTGGCCGCCCGTCTGGGACACCGTGCGGATCAGGAACTGCCGGATCTCCTCGGCCGCGTCCTCGAGCTCGGCCGCGCTGAGGCGGTTGAGGTCCTTCGGACCCTCGATGGACTCCAAGATGCCCAAGGGCGACTCCTTGCTCGAAATGTGCACGAACAACTGTAGCGCTTCCTCGGCTCGGCCTGCGGGACAGGGAAGGGCCCCCACCGGGAGACGGTGGGGGCCCTTCGTGGTCAGGTCCGACGCCCAGGGGGCGTCAGTCCGCTCAGTTCGCCGAGATCTGGCGAAGCACGTACTGCAGGATGCCGCCGTTGCGGTAGTAGTCCGCCTCGCCGGGCGTGTCGATGCGCACGACGGCGTCGAAGGACTTCTCGGAGCCGTCCTCTGCCGTCGCGGTCACCTTCACGGTGGCCGGGGTCGTGCCGTCGTTGAGCGCCGTGATGCCCTCTACGGAGAACACCTCGTTGCCCGTGAGGCCGAGCGTCGCAGCGGATTCGCCCGCCGGGAACTGCAGCGGGAGGACGCCCATGCCGATGAGGTTGGAGCGGTGGATGCGCTCGTAGCTCTCGGCGATGACGGCCTTGACGCCGAGGAGCGCGGTGCCCTTCGCCGCCCAGTCGCGCGAGGACCCGGAGCCGTACTCCTTGCCCGCAAGGACCACGAGCGGGGTGCCAGCCTTCTGGTAGTTCATCGCGGCGTCGTAGACGTAGGCCTGCGGGGCGCCGTCCTGCGTGAAGTCCTTCGTGAACCCGCCCTCGACGCCGTCGAGGAGCTGGTTCTTGATGCGGATGTTCGCGAAGGTTCCGCGGATCATGACCTCGTGGTTGCCGCGGCGGGAGCCGTAGGAGTTGAAGTCCTTGCGCTCCACGCCGTTGGCCAGGAGGTACTGGCCCGCGGGGGTGTCCGACTTGAACGAACCGGCCGGGGAGATGTGGTCGGTCGTGACCGAGTCGCCCAGCTTGAGGAGGACGCGCGCACCGGAGATGTCCGAGACGGGGTCCGGCTGCGCCTTCATGCCCTCGAAGTACGGGGGCTTGCGGACGTAGGTGGACTTCTCGTCCCACTCGAAGGTGTCGCCGGTCGGCGTCGGGAGCGACTGCCAGCGCTCGTCGCCGTCGAAGATCGTCGCGTAGGAGTTGGTGAACATGTCCTGGTCGATGGACGCGTCCATGACCTCCTGCACCTCGCGCGGGTTCGGCCAGATGTCCTTGAGGAAGACATCGTTGCCGTCCTGGTCCTGGCCCAGGGCGTCCGTGTCGAAGTCGAAGTCCATCGTGCCCGCGAGGGCGTACGCGATGACGAGCGGCGGCGACGCGAGGTAGTTCATCTTCACGTCCGGGTTGATGCGGCCCTCGAAGTTGCGGTTGCCCGAGAGGACCGCCGTGACCGAGAGGTCGTTGGCCTGGACGGCCTCGGAGATCTCGGACTCGAGCGGGCCCGAGTTGCCGATGCAGGTCGTGCAGCCGTAGCCGACGGTGAAGAAGCCGAGCTTCTCGAGGTACGGGACGAGGCCGGACTTCTCGTAGTAGTCCGTGACGACCTTGGAGCCGGGGGCGACCGAGGTCTTGACCCACGGCTTCGAGGTCAGGCCCTTCTCGACGGCGTTGCGCGCGAGCACGGCGGCGGCGAGCATGACCGACGGGTTCGACGTGTTGGTGCACGAGGTGATCGAGGCGATCGAGACCGCGCCGTGGTCGAGCTCGAACTCGCGGCCGTCGCCCATCGTGACGTGGGTGGGCTGCGAGGGGCGGCCGAAGGCGTTCGACGCCGCGGACTCAAGCGGGTTGGCCAGGCGGGCCGTCTCGTGGACGTGGCTGTCGGCCTCGGTCGTGGTCGGGGCATCGGAGGCCGGGAAGGACTCGTCGATCGTCTCGTCGACGCTGCCGGCCTCGGGACGGCCGTTGCCGACCTGGACGTAGTTGTGCAGGTCCTTGCGGAACTGCTCCTTCGCGTCGCTGAGCTCGATGCGGTCCTGGGGACGCTTCGGGCCGGAGATCGACGGGACCACGGTCCCGAGGTCGAGCTCGAGGTACTCCGAGAAGCGGAGCTCGCGCGACGGGTCGTGCCACAGGCCCTGCTCCTTGGCGTACGCCTCGACGAGGGCGACGTTCTCCTCGGAGCGGCCGGTGAGGCGCAGGTAGTCGAGCGTGACGCCGTCGATCGGGAACATCGCCGCGGTCGAGCCGAACTCGGGGCTCATGTTGCCGATGGTGGCGCGGTTGGCAAGCGGCACCGCCGCGACGCCCTCGCCGTAGAACTCGACGAACTTGCCGACGACGCCGTGCTTGCGCAGCATCTCGGTGATCGTGAGCACGACGTCGGTCGCGGTGGCGCCCGCCGGGATCTCGCCCGAGAGCTTGAAGCCGACCACGCGCGGGATGAGCATCGAGACGGGCTGGCCGAGCATGGCCGCCTCGGCCTCGATGCCGCCGACGCCCCAGCCGAGCACGCCGAGGCCGTTGACCATGGTCGTGTGCGAGTCGGTCCCGACGAGGGTGTCGGGGTAGGCGCGCAGGGCGCCGTTGACTTCACGGGTCATCACGGTGCGGGCCAGGTATTCGATGTTGACCTGGTGCACGATGCCCATGCCCGGGGGGACGACCTTGAAGTCCTCGAACGCGGTCTGGCCCCAGCGCAGGAACTGGTAGCGCTCACCGTTGCGCTGGTACTCGATCTCCATGTTGCGCTCGATCGCGCCGGCGTTGCCGAACACGTCGATCTGGACCGAGTGGTCGATCACGAGCTCCGCGGGGGCCAGCGGGTTCACGCGCGTGGGATCGCCGCCGAGCTCCTTGACGGCCTCTCGCATCGTCGCGAGGTCAACGACGCAGGGCACGCCAGTGAAGTCCTGCATGATGACGCGGGCCGGAGTGAACTGGATCTCGGTGTTGGGCTGGGCGTTGGGGTCCCAGCCGGCAAGCGCGCGGATGTGGTCCGCGGTGATGTTCGCGCCGTCCTCAGTGCGGAGAAGGTTCTCCAGCAGGACCTTGAGGCTGAAGGGGAGGCTTTGGGCGCCTTCCACGGAGTTCAGCCGGAAAATTTCGTACTCGGTTCCGCCGACGTTCAGGACGCCTTTGGCTCCGAAGCTGTCCACAGTGCTCAATGCAGGACTCCTCTCGCAACACTGCCATCTTTGTCCCGGCCCCAGCGAGGTTCTAGTTAGGCATGCCTTACCCCCGGGCGGCGCATGCGAGCCTGGGCCGCGATGGCTCTCGCGGCCCATCCTAGTTCGCTGGCCCTCAGTTCGCCCCGCCCGGAGGCAGCAGGAGTGCGACCGATTCGACGTGATGCGTCATGGGGTAGAGGTCGAACGCCCTCAGGCTCCCCAGTGTCCAGCCGGCGTCCCGGAACCAGCCCAGGTCGCGGGCGAACGAGGCCGGGTCGCACGCGACATAGGCGATCGCCTTCGGCTCGGCCGCGACCAGCTGCCGCACCGCCTCGCGGCCCGCTCCGGCCCTGGGCGGATCGAGGACGACGGCGTCGAACGCGCCCGGTCCCCCGTGGGTGCGCAGCACCCGCTCCACCCGGCCCTGGACGACGGCGACCTCGGGCTGCCGCTTGAAAGTCCGGCGCGCGTCGCGGCTCGTCCCCGGCGACCCTTCGACCGAGAGGACATAGCCGCCGTGGCCCACCGCGGCGGCCAGGGGCGCAGTGAAGAGGCCGGCCCCGGCGTAGAGGTCGGCGACCTGCCCGCCGGGCGCCAGCACGCCGTCGAGCGCGTCGAGGACGGCGGTGACGAGCGTCTCGGGGGCCCGTCGGTGGATCTGCCAGAAGCCCTCTCCAGTGACGGTGTAGTGGTGGCCGAGGACGTGCTCGGTGACGGATCCACGGCCCCGCACGGTGAGCGGCGAGCGCGCGGCCCCGGGTCCGAGGGCGGCGGAGCCGACCGCGCTGGCCGACACCGCAGGGTCGAGCCCGTCCAGGATCTCCGTGAGCCGCGCGGGCGCCACCCCCTCGGCCAGGGTGAACACGACCAGCGGCGCCGACCCCGACGCCGGCGCCGCGACCTCGACGCGTTCGACGCCGCGCAGGTCCAGCTCCCACAGGCGCAAGGCATTGATCTCATCCGTCGCGAGCGGCATCCCGGTGACCGGGATGAGCTCCTCAGACCGGTGCGCGTGCATGGCGAGCCGCCCCTCGGGCGTGACGGCGAAGCTGCAGCGCGTGCGCCAGGCCAGCCCGCCGCCGTCGTCCGCCGCACCCGGTCGGAGGGGCACCGGCTCGACCACGATGTCCCGCTCGAGGTGGGCGAGCCGCTCGAGCTGCTCGCGGATGACGGCGGCCTTCAGACGCCGCTGCTCGTCGAGGGCGATGTGGCCGAACTCGGCCCCGCCCACGGGAAGCCGGCCCTGGGTGTGGGCGCGCAGCGAGTCGGCAAGGTCCCAGACGTGCTCCCTCCGGTGGGGCGACGCCTCGAGGACCTCGACGACGTCCCCCCGCCAGAACTTGGCGCCCTCCTCGGCGTCGGTGAGGGCCACGCGCGCGAGCTCGCCGGGGATACCGTGGCGCACGAACACCACCCTCCCCTCGTGCCGCGCGACGACGTGCCCTCCATGGGCAACGGGTCCCAGCCGCAGCTCGATGACACGCTCCTGCCGTGCTGTCTCGGTCACACTCACAGCTCCTGCAGCCTCCTGGCTTCCTCGCTCGACTTCAGCTGCCATGGAACGGACGCCACCATGACCCCGGGCTCGAAGTGCAGCCGCGCCTTGATCCGCAGCGCCGTCTGGTTGTGCACGAGCTGCTCCCACCACTTCCCCACCACGTACTCCGGGATGTACACGACGATGAGGTCCCGCGGCGACTCGCGGTGGATGTTGCGGATGTAGTCCATGAGCGGGGTGATCGTCTCGCGGTAGGGGCTCGCGAGGACCGTCAGTGGGACGGGGATCCCGAGCTTCTCCCAGTCGGCCACGGTCTGGGCCGTCTCCTCGGCGCTGATGTCCACGGTGACGGCGTCCAGGCGCGAGGGCCGCGACGCGCGGGCGTAGGCGAGGGCACGGAGCACTGGCTTGCGGATGTGCGAGACGAGGAGGACGGCGTGGACGCGGCTGGGGAGCGCACGGGCCGACACGTCGTCGCCGACAGCGAGCTCCCTCGCGACGTTCGCGTAGTGGGCGTGGATGCTCCACATGATGAGGAACAGCACGAACATCGCCAGGAGCGCGATCCAGGCACCGTGCTCGAACTTCGTGATGAGGACGATCACGAGCACCGTGGCCGTCATCGCGAAGCCGATCGTGTTGATCACGCGCGACCGCTGCATCCGCACGCGGACCCCGCGGTCCTTCACCCGCTTGAGCTCGCGCGTCCAGTGCCGGATCATGCCGAGCTGGCTCGCAGTGAAGGAGACGAACACTCCGACGATGTAGAGCTGGATGAGCCGCGTCACATCGGCGTCGAACGCGACGATGAGGATGATCGCGCCGGCCGCGAGCGCCAGCACGCCGTTGCTGAAGGCGAGGCGGTCGCCGCGGGTGCGCAGCTGCCGCGGGAGGTACCCGTCCTGGGCCAGGATCGAGCCGAGCACCGGGAAGCCGTTGAAGGCCGTGTTGGAGGCGAAGACGAGGATCACGCCCGTCGCCGCCACGACGATGTAGAACGCGATGCTGCCGGCCCCGAAGACCGAGTCGGCGATCTGGCCGATCACGGGAGTCTGGATGTAGTCGGCGGCGAGCGGCCTGCCGTTCTGGAGCAGCTCTGTGGCGGGATCCTGCACGACGTGGACGCGGGTCGCGTTGGCCAGGAAGATGATGCCGGCCAGCATGGACGCGGCGACGGCACCGAGCATGAGGAGGGTCGTCGCGGCGTTCCTGCTCTTGGGTGGGCGGAAGTTCGGCACGCCGTTGCTGATCGCCTCGACGCCGGTGAGCGCCGCGGCGCCCGAGGAGAACGCGCGCAGGAGCAGGAACCCCCCGGCCAGGCCCACGAGCCCCTGGTCGAACTCGGGCACCGGCACGATCGTGAAGTCGGCGCTCTGGGAAGGCCGCAGGGTGCCCGTGAGCCACTGGATGATCCCCACGGCCGTCATGCCCAGGATCGAGATCATGAAGAGGTAGGTCGGGACGGCGAACACCGTGCCGGCTTCCCTGATGCCGCGCAGGTTCACGAGCGCGAGGATCAGGACGCCCACGACGGCGATGATCGCCTGGGTGCCGTGCAGGGACGGGATCGCGGTGGTCAGGTAGGTCGCGGCGGAGGACATCGACACCGCGACGGTGAGCACGTAGTCCACGAGGAGGGCGCTCGCAACGGTCAGGCCCGCGAACCGGCCCAGGTTCTCGGTGGCGATCTCGTAGTCGCCGCCCCCGGACGGGTAGGCGTGGACGTTCTGCCGGTAGGACGCGACGACCGTCAGCAGCACGAGCATGACGGCGAGCCCCACCCACGGGGACAGCGCGACGGCGGAGACACCCGCGAGGGCGAGGGTGAGGAAGATCTCGTCCGGCGCATAGGCGACCGAGGAGAGCGCGTCGGAGGCGAAGATGGGCAGCGCGATGCGCTTCGGCAGGAGGGTGTGCGAGAGCCGGTCGTTGCGCAGCGCGCGGCCGACGATCACGCGCTTGACCGAGTTGAGAATCGTCAGCACCCTGACACGTTATGCGCAAAGGGCCGCGGATGTCATGGCGCGGTAGATTTGGCAGCATGGCGCACTACGTGATCATGGGCTGCGGGCGCGTCGGCGTCACGCTCGCCCACACGCTCGAGGACTCCGGGCACTCTGTCGCGATCATCGATCAGGACGACCGGGCCTTCCGCCGGCTGCGCCGGACGTTTGCGGGCCGCAAGGTCACGGGCATCGGCTTCGACCGGGACACGATGAAGCAGGCCGGCATCGAGGAGGCGTACGCCTTCGCCGCCGTCTCGAGCGGGGACAACTCGAACATCCTCGCCACCCGCGTGGCCCGCGAGACGTTCCACGTCCCCCATGTCGTCGCACGCATCTACGACCCGGGCCGGGCCGAGATCTACCAGCGCCTCGGGATCCCCACCGTGGCCGCGGTGCGCTGGAGCGCCGACCAGGTCCTGCGCCGCATCCTCCCGGAGTCGGGGGTCTCCGGAGACTTCCGCGAGCCCTCCGGCCGCCTGGTGCTGACCGAGGTGGACCTCGCGCCCGAATGGCTCGGGCACCCGCTTTCGGCGATCGAGAAGGCGGCCCGCGTCCGGGTCGCCTACCTCACGCGCTTCGGCGAGGGCATGCTGCCCACGCCGACCACCAGCTACCAGGAGGGCGACACCGTCCACGTCATGATGAACATGGCGGACGCCGCAGAGGTGACCCGCGCCCTGTCCATGGCCCCCGTTAAGGAGTCGTAAGTGAAGGTCATCATCGCCGGGGCGGGCAGCGTCGGCAGCTCGATCGCACGGGAGCTCCTCGCGCACCGCCACGAGGTCCTCCTCGTCGACCCGAAGCCCGAGGTGATCGGCCGCAGCGGGCTGAGGGGGGCCAAGTGGCTCATCGGCGACGCCTGCGAGCTGTCGACCCTGAAGGAGGCGCGCGTCGACGAGGCCGACGTCGTGGTCTCGGCGACCGGCGACGACAAGGTCAATCTCGTCGTCTCGCTCCTGGCCAAGACGGAGTTCGGGGTGGGCCGCACAGTGGGCCGCGTGAACAATCCGAAGAACGACTGGATGTTCGACGGCTCGTGGGGCGTGGACGTCGCGGTCAACACGCCGCGGCTCATGACCGCGCTCGTCGAGGAGGCGGTGGAGATCGGCGACGTCGTGCGCCTCCTCACGCTCCAGACCGGCGTCTCGTCCCTCGTCGAGTTCACCGTCCCGGGCGGGTCGGCCATCATCGGAAGCACGGTCGGGCAGATCGACTGGCCGTCGGACTGCACCCTCGTGGCCATCCTGCGCGACCAGGCGCCGATCGCGCCGAGCATCGACGACGTGATCGACCACCGCGACGAGCTCTTCTTCCTCACCACGATCCAGGCAGAGGACGAGCTCCGGGCCCTGCTCGCGCCCGCCGCCGGTGCCCCGGTACCTGCCCGAGAAGCCGAGGAGACGGCCGACGAGGACGACGCCTTCGACGGGTGAGGACGCCTACCGCCCCGGGATCGGCCGCGACACGAGCCAGGCCACCCACACGCCGAGCGCGTACAGGGGGACGCCCATGAGGAGCCGCGTGGTGCCGAGGGCGACGAGACCGGCGTCGCCCATGAAGTAGAGCGGGACCTGGACCACGAGCCGCAGAGCGAGGACGGCCGCCATGATCCACGTGGCGAGGCGGTACTGGCGGGCGCGGACGGGGCTGTCCCGCCATCGGACGCCCTCGTTGCGCAGGAAGCCGAAGACGACCCCCATGAGCGGCCACCTGAGGGCTATCGACAGCACGAGCGCGGCCGCGTAGCCCGCGTTCGTGAAGAACCCAGTGACGTAGAAGTCCTCGGCGCGCCCCGTGAACAGCGCGAGCGCCGCCGAGACGGCGATGCCGACCACGCCCGCGAACGCCTGGGTGGGACGCGTGCGTCCCACGAGCCGCACGACGACGAAGACGGCCGCCACCGCGAGGGCCAGCACGGCCGAGAGCACGAGGTCACGGGCAACCGTGAACGCCACGAGGAACACGAGGCCCGGCAGGATGCTCTCGGCGAGGCCCCGGACGCCCCCCGCGCTGCGGAGCACGTCGATCCGGCCGTCGTCGTGACGATGCAGGCCGGCCTGCGCCGCGTAGGCGGCGGCAAGGTCAGCGGCGCTGGGCGCCTGCGGGCGGGGGTCCGGCGCCTGCGGGCGGTTGTCGTCGGCTGTGCTCACCGTCAGTCCTCCTGGGCCAGGATCTCGTAGCGGGGGTTGTAGACGGTCGGCATGGCGTTCTCGTGGGCGAGCATCCCCGAGAATCGCAGGCGCGTCCCGGCGGCGATGCCGCTGATCCGTCGCCTGCCCAGCCAGACCAGGCGGAGCGCACGGCCGTGGCCCGGGCGATGGCGGTCGTCCTCGAGCATGGCGGTCAGCTGGGGCGTGGCGTCCGCGGGGACGAAGGTGAGCGACCTCACGGTGCCCTCTCCGGCCACGAGCCCCCTGTCCGGCGCGTCGCCGAAGTCCTCGAGCCAGCGCGGCCCGGCGCCGTCAGCCAAGATGCGTGATCTCCGGGCCGCGCTCCGGGGCCTGGGGAGCCGAGGTCCCTGCTGCGCCGCCGTCGTTCGGCGAGGCGTCGGCCGGGATACGCAGCGGCAGGAGCTCGCGGGGCGGGAGCGGGGACTCGCCGCGGTCGACCACGACGTGGCGGAACAGCTCCTCGAGCGGGGCTGCGGCCTCGCGGTTCTCGGCAGCCGGACCGCCGATCACGCCGCGCAGGAACCAGCGGGGGCCGTCGACACCCATGAAGCGGGCGGCGCGGTACGACCGGCTCCCGCCCGACGCGTCCGCGGGCAGCCGCGCGAGCAGCTCGGTGCCGAACGAGCCCTCGGCCTCCTCGACGGTGCCGCCCTGGCTGGCCACCGACTGGGCGATCTGCGCCCTGATCTCCCCCCACAGCCCCTCGGACCGGGGGGCGGCGAAGGCCTGGAGCTGGAGGCTTGAGCCGTTGAGGTCCATGGTCACGGCCACCACCCGCTGGGTCGCCTCCTCGAGTTCGAGGCGCAGCTGGAGCCCGTCGGCCGGACGGACCAGGATCGAGCCGAGGTCGACATAGCCGGAGTCCGTGTCGGCCTCGCTCGCATCGAACGGGCCCTTCTGCGGGCGGCCGTAGCCGCTCTTGTCCGGCTCTGCACGGCGGTCCTTGGGCTGGCCAAGCACCGAGGGGTCCTCGGCCGTCAGCTTGGTGTTCTTGCCACGTCCGAACAGCGCCACTCAATACTCCTTAGTCATGCCGGCCCGTGCGGGGTCAGGGCCGGCCCCCATCGCGTCCCTCGTGGAGGGCGTGCCTAGGTGGCCGCGAACCCGCCGGTCGAGCCGAAGCCCCCTTCGCCGCGCACGGACGCGGACAGGTCGTCGACAGGGACGAACCGCGCGTGCTCGACGCGCTGGATCACCATTTGGGCAATTCTATCGCCGCGCCGCAGCGCAACCGGTGCGGCGAGGTCGGTGTTGAGCAGGGTCACGGCGATCTCGCCCCGGTACCCGGCGTCGACCGTCCCGGGGGCGTTGACGACGGTGAGGCCGTGCTTCGTCGCGAGGCCCGAGCGGGGGTGGATGAGCGCGACGTAGCCGAACGGGAGCGCGATGCTGACCCCCGTCGGGACGAGCGCGCGCTCACCCGGGCCGAGGGTGACGTCCACCCGGGCACGGAGGTCCGCGCCCGCATCCCCGGGGTGGGCGTACGACGGCGGCTCGAGCCCGTCGTCGAGCATCCTCAGCTGGACGTCGAGGGTCGGCTCCCAGACGGGGTCCTGGACGGTCGGCGTGGTTTCGTGCATCTGGCTCACCCGTCCACTCTAGCGGGGCACCGGTTTGGCCGCCGCGGCGCCCGGGTGGAAAGCTGGATCCATGCCTGACGCCACTACCCCCGCCCCGGGCGGCCGCCCGAGCCCTGCCGACACCGTCCTCTACAGGGAGCGGCTGTGGCCGGCGTGGTGGGTCTGGGTCGTGGCCCTTGGCGTGTCCGCTGCGGGAATCCTCGTCTTCGCCCCGATCAGCCTCGCCGCCGGCTTCACGGCGGCCGTGATCCTGCTTGCAGTGCTCGTGGCCGCGCTCATCGCCACGACCCCGGCCATCACCGTGACAGCCGAGGCGTTCACGGCGGGGCGCGCCTCACTCCCGCGGCGGTTCGCCGGGTCAGCGGAGGCGTTCGACGGCGACGCCGCGACCGCCCAGCGCGGGCCGGCGCTCAACGCCCTCGCCTACCTCTGCATCCGCGGGTGGATCTCCCCCGTCGTCAGGGTCGAGCTCACGGACCCGGAGGACCCCACTCCCTATTGGCTCGTCTCGACCCGCCACCCGGACAGGCTCGTGGCCGCCCTCGCGGCCTGACGCGCGCTGCCGGCGGGAGGCGCGGCCTGCAGCGGACGCGGCCTGCATGAGATGCGGTCCGGAGACAGGAGCGGCCCCGGTGCTGAGCACCGGGGCCGCGCTGTCCGGCAGGGAGCGGTCCCTGCGCAGTGTCAGCCTTCGCATTCCTTGCAGTACAGCAGTCCGTTCCGTTCCCTCGCGATCTGGGAGCGGTGGCGGACCAGGAAGCACGAGGCACACGTGAATTCGTCTGCCTGTGCCGGCAGCACGCGCACGAGGAGCTCCTCGCCGGAGAGATCGGCACCAGGGAGCTCGTAGCTGTCCGCGGCCTCCGCCTCGTCCTCGTCCACCGATGCAGACTGCTTGTCGGTGCGGCGGGTCTTCAGCTCCTCGATCGAATCCTCGTTGAGCTCTTCCTCGTTCTTGCGCGGCGCATCGTAGTCGGTCGCCATAGTTCTTCGTTCACGCTCCGGTAGCTAGCAATGTCACGTGGCATTCCACGTAGTTCCGTTCCAACGCACTCGGCCCCCGTTTTGTGCCCAGTGACGGGGAGATTGTTCCCGATGTCGGCCCAAAACGCCACTCCGCCCCGGAACATTCCCGATCGCGGTTCCTCGCGGGCCGACCCCCGCGTGCCGGACAGCGCGCGCCGGAGGCGCCAGAGCGCCGGAAAATCGCGGCACACCGGCTACCTACCCTCGGAATCGCGTGGCAGGATGGCACAGTTCTTCTCAAGGACTGAGCAAGGGTGGAGGCTTCAATGCGGGACCTGGCGCACGGGAATGTGCAGGAGCTGCGGCTCGTCGGCGTCCACGAGGACGGCGCGCACCTCATATTGAGCGGCGCGAACGGGGAGACCTTCCGGCTCTCCCTCGACGAGGCCCTGCGCCGCGCCGTCTCGCGTCCCGCACCCCAGCGTCCCCTGCGCGCGGGCGGCGAGGGCACGGACCTCTCGCCGCGCCAGATCCAGGCGGAGATCCGCGCCGGCGCGACCGCCGAGGAGGTCGCCGAGCGCTCCGGCGTCCCGCTGGCCCGCGTCCAGCGCTACGAGGGGCCCGTGCTGGCGGAGCGGGAGCACATCGTGCGCCGCGCCCAGGCGGTTGAGGTCCCGGGGCACCTGCCCTCCCACGACACCCTGCGCGGCCCAGCCGCCTACGAACCGGCAACGCTCGGGGAAATGGTGGCCTACCGGCTCTCGCTCCACGGGGTGGACGCCGCCCAGGCCGAGTGGGACTCGTGGCGCCGTCCCGACGGCCAGTGGACGGTGGTGGCCCGCTTCGCCCTGCCCGCCGGGGCGCCCGCCTCGATCGGCGAGGAGCCCCCCGCACTGTGGACCTACCATCCCGTCCACCGGACGATCACGAACGCGAACCGCTGGGCACAGCAGCTCAGCGAGCTGGAGCCGCTCGATGGCCCCTCCCCGCGCCGCCGGCTGTCCGCGGTCTCCGACCACCCCTTCGACGTCGAGGCCCCCGAATCGCCGCGGGCCGAGCCGGCTCTGGACCGCGAGGGGGAACTCCTGGACATGCTCCGCGCCCGACGCGGACAGCGGCTCGGCGTGGACGAGGACGCCGATGATGCCCTCGCCCTGCTCCTCACGCACGGCATCCCGGCGGCCCACCCGCGGCCGTCCGAGGTGAGGGACGCCGGCGAGGGTGAGAGCGCCGGGGACAGCGCCGGCCTCGCCCACGCTCAGGCCCCGGAGGACGAGGCAGCGTCCGGTGCCGGCCAGACGCCGCAGCCCGCCACACCCGAGCCGCCGGAGCCCGCCCCGGTCCAGCGGGGCGGCATCACGTCGCTGCTCTCGCGGCTCAACGGCCGCGCGCCGGAGGACGACCAGGGGCACCTCGGCCTCCGGCCCGGGCTGAGCACCGCCACGCGCGAGATCACACTCGTCCCCACCGCGCCGCCCCGGGGCGAGGCCGCCCCGGAGCCTGGCGAGCCCGAGGGCAGTGCGCCCGATGCGGAGGACGGCCCAGGCGGCACCCGCTCGCCCGGGCGCGACGAGCCTGCCCGTCGGACGGACCCCCCGGGCCGCCCCGAATCTCCGAGGCCTTCGGACGCCGGCCGATCGGGCCCCGCCGAGCGTCCCGCGCCAACGGGCAGCGCGGCTGCCCCGCCCCCGGAGCCGCAGCCGCGCAGGTCGTCGCGGCCAAAGCGGTCCTCGGTCCCCAGCTGGGACGAGATCGTCTTCGGGACCAAGGGCGACTGACGCAGACGGCCCCTCAGGCCCAGCCCCCTGAAGTCCGTCCATCGAGGCACCTAGTCGCCGAAGGGCAGGAGCTGCTCCGCCTCCCCCAGGACGTTGGCGTCCGACGCCGTCCGGCCCGCCATGTAGTGCCGCCGGCACAGGGTCTCGTACCCCACAGCGCCCTGGTCACCGGCCTCGGCGGGGGCAGGTCCGCGGCCGGCGATGTCGGCGACGACGACCTGCTCCCCGGTCAGGACCATCCGCCCGTCCACGGTGCGCGCATTGTGCGTCGCCCGCCGCCCGCACCAGCACAGCGTCGGGACCTGGAGCGTCTCGACGCGGTCCGCGAGCTCGACGAGCCTCCGCGACCCCTCGAACAGCCGCGCCCGGAAGTCCGTGCCGATCCCGAACGCGTACACGTCGACATCGAGCTCGTCCACGACCCGTGCGAGCTCCTCGACCTGGGCCGCGGTGTAGAACTGGGCCTCGTCGCAGATGAGGTAGTCGACCTCGGCGGCATGCGTGCGCCGCCGCACCACCTCGTCCCAGAAGCTCGACGCCGCCGCGACCTCGATGGCGGGGGTGCGCAGCCCGAGCCGACTCGAGATGACCGCCTCGCCCGAGCGGTCCCGGCTCGTGAAGAGGAGCCCCCGACGGCCGCCCGCACGGTGGTTGTAGTCCATCTGGAGGGCCAGGGTCGACTTGCCGCTGTCCATCGTGCCCGTGAAGAAGACGAGCTCAGCCACGGCGCCTCCGCTTCGACGTGAGCGGACCGCGCGCGCGGAACGCCACGAGCGGCACCTGGCGCTCGGCCTTCGTCCACGACCCGTGCTGGCCGACCATGTCGAAGGCCTGCGGCCGCACGCGGCGGCCGTCGAAGAGCGCGATGTCGCCGTGCGCGGCCACGATCACGTCACCGATCCTGGGCAGCACCGTCTCGGACACCTCGCCGAAGAGGCCGTGTCCCACCGCCTCGTCGCGGGTGAGCACCCACGCCTGGTTCCCGAAGCGCTCCTGCCACCGCCCCACGACGGCCGCACGGGCGGCGTCGTCCGTCCCGTCCTCCAAGTGGAGGTGCACCATGCGGGGCTCCCCGGCGGTGTGCCGGACCCCTGCCGTGAGCTCGGGCTCGGCGCCGAAGTCGACCCGGCGCGGCGCGGCGATGTCTACCATGCCGTGGTCTCCCACGACGAGCACGAGGGCGCCCGCGGGCAGCTGGGCGTCGAGGCGCCGCACGCACGAGTCCACCTCCTCGAGCGCGACCTCCCATTCGGGAGAGGCGCAGCCGAACTGGTGGCCCGCTTTGTCGAGCTCGTTGAGGTAGAAGTAGGCCAGCATGCGGGGGTGGCGCGCCATGGCCCCGGCGGCCGCCGTCGTGCGCTCGTGGAGGCTGCCGGCGCCGATGAACTCGCCGCCGCGCAGCGCGGCGCGCGTCATGGCCGAGCCCTCGAACTGCGGCAGGCTCACGGTCGCGACGTGGATCTCGGGCTGGAGCCGCTCGAACACAGTGGGGAAGGGCTGCCAGCGGTCCGGGTCGACCTCCGGGTCCCAGCCGTTGAGCTGGTTGACCACGCGGTCGAGGTGCGGGGCGAGGACGTCGTAGCCGACCATGCCGTGCTGGCCCGGCGGGACCCCCGTGCCGAGGCTCGCGAGGGACGCAGCCGTGGTGGAGGGGAAGGCCGCGTCGAGCGCCACGGGGATGGAGCCCTGCCCCGCGGCAAGCTTCTCGCGCAGGAACGGGGTGTGCGCGGCCTTGCGCGTCAGGAGGGCCCGTCCCAGCCCGTCCACCATGACGAGGCAGATCTGGGGCACGCCGGGCAGGCCGAGGACGTTGTCGAAGCCCTCGGCGCCGAGCGCGGCGGCACAGCTGGGCAGGAGGTCGGCGATCGAGCGGGAGCCGTAGGCGGGAGGCGGCGGGAGCGGTGTTCCGGCCATCTACCGGCCACCGTGGCCGCGCAGGCCCCGAGGGGAGAATGGGGAGGCGAGCCGCGGGCGGCCCACGGGAGCGGGCGGCGTGCCGGTGTTGACGGCGCGCAGGAGCCGCGCGAACTCCCTGGCGTCGTCCACCGCGCGCGGCCCGTCCGCCTCGGCGCTGATCCGCAGGACGAGGTCCTCCTGGGCGATCGTGCCGGTGTAGCCGTGGTCGGCCTCGCACTGGGGGTCGCCGCACCCGGCGGGCACGAGGTCCACTCGCTGGCCGCCGCTCCAGGCGATCGCAAGGGTCACCTCGCGCACCGGGTCCCCGGGAGCGTACTCGGCGGGCTGGGCGTAGACGTAGGAGAGCACGACGGTGGCGATCTGCGAGACCGGAACGGACTCGGTGGAGACCTGCGCGGACATGCGGTGTCCCGCGTCGTCGAGGGGGGCCTCGTCGACATGGGTCACGACGAGCATGTCGTCGGTGAGGACCAGCACCGTCACGTGGCGGCGGACCTCGGAGCGCTCGAAGTGCGTCTCGAGGTGGGTCAGGTGGGACAGCGGGACCCTGCCGCCGAGGGCGTCCTCGACGACGTCGCCGACGAGGCGCGGGTAGAACCCCGTCCTCTCGAGGGCAGACGTGAGGGTCTCCCCCGGGGTTCCGCGGAACTGCTGGCCTGCGGGACCACCGGACGCGTTGTGGGTCATGGGCGCCATTCTCCCAGACGCCTCCGGGGCTTCCCAAAACCGCCCGCCGTCTCCGGCTCCGGCGCACGACGGCGCGGGCTACTGCGCGATCATGGCCCGCCGCGCGCTGTCCATGCGCCGCGCGGCGTTCCCGACCCAGACCTCCGCCGAGAGCACCGTGAGCCCCGTCTCGCTCACGACGACGGGCTTGAGCTCGAGCAGCGACACTTCCGGGTGCCGGTCCTTGAGCAGGGACACGCGGCCCACGAGGTCCTCGACCGCCGCGACGTCGAGGGCGGGGAGGCCCTCGTGGCCGAACAGCTTCACGGCGGCGCGGGGCGAACGGACGATCTCGCGGATGTCCCCGCTGGTGAGCGGCGTGATGCGGTGCGCCCAGTCCTCGAGGAGGGACACGGCGTCCCCCGCGAGGCCGAACGAGAGCACCGGCCCCAGCAGCGGGTCCTCGATCGCGCGCACGACGCAGGCCTGGCCCACCGGCGCCATCCGCTGGATCTCGAAGTGGCCGCCGCCGTACGGCGCGAGCGACTGGCCCATCTGGGCGAACGCGGCGCGCAGCGCGTCCGCGTCGGTGACGTCGAGGCGCACCGCCCCGAGGTCGAGCCGGTGCCTGAGGTTCGCGGCGGCGGACTTGATGGCGACCGGCCAGCCGAGGGCGTCGGCGGCCGCGACCGCCTCGTCCGCGCTCGTGACGGGGCGGGCTGCCAGCACGGGGATGCCGTAGCACCCGAGGAGGCGTGCGGCGTCGTCCGCCCCGAGGCGCACGAGCTCCGTCCCCTCGACCCCGGCGAGCCGGGCCTCGATGAGCGCGTCCGCGGCGTCGTCGTCGTGCTCCGCCTCGAAGGGGGCGCCAGGGTCCCGGGCGAGCCACTCGGTGTAGCGGACGACGGCGGCGAGCGCCGCGACGGCCTCCCCCGCACTCGAGTAGCTGGGGACCTGGGGCGCGCCGAGCTGGGCGTCCGCGGCGCCGGTCGGGGCGGGCAGGAGGCCGGCGGTGTCCACGCGCCGGTCCAGCACACCGGGGAAGGCCGCGACGACCGTCGTCCCCGAGCTTTCCGCCGCCTCGGCGAGCGTCGCGGCGACCTGCGGCACGCGGAGTCCCTGGACGGGGAGGATCGCCACGACGACGGCGTGCACGTCCTCGCGGGCGGCGAGTGCCACGAGCCGGCGCTTGAGCGCTGGCAGGGCCAGCGAGAGGCCCTGGGACAGGTCGAGGTCGCCCTCGGAGGCGACGACGCGCAGCCCGTCGGCCTCGGCGCCGTCGGCCACGACCCGCGCAAGGGCGAGCGAGTTGGACAGCACCGCCACGTTCGGGCCCGCCGGGAGGGTGCCCACGGCGATCTGGGCGACGTCGACGAGCTGCTCGACCGTGCTCACACGGATGACGCCGGCCTGGCGCAGCATCGCGTCGAGGGCTCCGGGCGGCGCCTGGGTCGTGCGGACAGAATGCCCCGGCGGCAGGCGCAGGCCCGTCACCTCGCTCTTGGCCACGATGACCGGCTTGCTGCGGGCGAGGCGGCGGGCGATCCGGGAGAACTTGCGCGGATTGCCGAACGACTCGAGGTAGAGGCCCACCGCGCCCGTGGCGACATCGTCCTCCCAGTACTGCATGAGGTCGTTGCCGGAGACGTCGGCGCGGTTGCCCGCGGAGACGATCGAGGAGAAGCCGAGGAACCGCCGGTCCGCTGCCGCGTAGAGGGCGACCCCGATCGAGGCCGACTGGCTGAACAGCCCGAGGCTGCCCTGGCGCGGCAGGTGGGGGGCGAGGGAGGCGTTCAGCCGCACGTCCGGGTCGGTGTTGGCGATCCCGAGGGACTCGGGACCCACCACACGCATTCCCTGCGAGCGGGCGTGCCGGACGATCTCGCGCTGCGTGGCGAGGCCCTCCTCCCCGCGCTCGGCGAAGCCGCCCGAGGCGATCACGGCTCCCTTCACGCCCGCGGCCCCGCACTGCGCGACGACGTCGGGGACTTCCGCGTACGGCACGGCGATGACCGCGACGTCGACCGGGTCCGGCACTTCGGCGATCGTCCCGTACGCCATCATCCCGCCCAGCTCGAGCGCCTCCGGGTTGACCGCGTGCACGCGCCCGGCGAAGCCTCCCTCGACCACGTGCTCGAGGAGCTGGTAGCCCAGGGTCCCCCACGTGCGGCTGGCCCCGATCACCGCAATGGACGACGGCGCGAGGAGGCCGAGCACGCTGCGCGCCTCGGCGCGGTGCTCGCGGGATTCCATGACCGCGCGCGACTTCTCCGTCGGGTCGATCTCGAACTCGACGCTGACGACGCCTTCGTCGAAGTGCCGGTTCAGGGCGTACCCGGCCTCCGCGAACACCGTGAGCATCTTGCGGTTCTCGGGCAGGACCTCGGCGGTGAACCGCCGGATGTGGTTCTCGCGCGCGGCGGCGGCGAGGTGCTCGAGCAGGATCGAGCCGAGGCCGCGGCCCTGGTGGCGGTCGGAGATGTTGAACGCCACCTCGGCTTCGGCCGGGTCCGAGAGCCTGTCGTACCGTCCCACGCCGATGATCTCGTCGCCGACCGTGATGACGAGGGCCACACGGTCGCGGTGGTCGACCTCGGTGAAGCGCTTGAGCTCAGCTGCGGTGAGGCGGGCCTTGTAGCTGAAGAAGCGGAGGTAGATCGACCCCTCGGACTGGTGCACGTGGAAGTCCTGGAGCGCCTCGGCGTCCTCGGGCCTGATGGGGCGGAGATGGGCGGTGCCGCCGTCCCGCAGCACCACGTCGGCCTCCCAGTGGTGCGGATACGCTCCGTTCAGGGGAACGACGCTGTGCAGAGGAAATCCGGTGTCAGAGCCCTGGTCCGCCATAGGCTTAGCCTAGTTCAGGCCCGTCTCAGCAGAAGCGAAGGATCCACCCAGTCTTGGCACGTCGACAATCTCCCCGCTCCACCGGTGCGGACACTCTCCCCGAACCCGACGACTTCGCGGAGAACATCACCGACATCGATGTCGCCGAGGAGATGGAGACCTCCTTCCTGGAGTACGCCTACTCCGTGATCTACTCCCGGGCCCTCCCGGACGCCCGCGACGGCCTCAAGCCCGTCCAGCGGCGCATCCTCTACATGATGAGCGAGATGGGCCTGCGCCCGGACCGCGGGCATGTGAAGAGCGCCCGGGTAGTGGGCGAGGTCATGGGCAAGCTGCACCCGCACGGTGACGCCGCGATCTACGACGCCATGGTGCGGCTCGCGCAGGACTTCGCGCTCCGGCTGCCGCTCATCGACGGCCACGGGAACTTCGGCTCGCTCGACGACGGGCCCGCGGCCGCGCGGTACACCGAGGCACGGATGGCCGCGGCGTCGCTCGCGCTCACGGACAGCCTGGACGAGGACGTCGTCGACTTCGTCCCGAACTACGACAACCAGCTCACCCAGCCGGAGGTCCTTCCGGCCGCGTTCCCGAATCTCCTCGTCAACGGGACGACGGGCATCGCGGTCGGGATGGCGACCAACATGGTGCCGCACAACCTCACCGAGGTCGTCGCCGCGGCCCAGCTCGTGATCGCGAACCCGGAGGCCACCCTCGAGGAGGTCATGGAGCTCGTCCCCGGGCCGGACCTGCCCTCGGGCGGCCGCATCGTGGGGCTGGACGGCATCCGGGACGCCTACCGGACCGGGCGCGGCTCGTTCAAGACGCGCGCCAAGGTCACCGTCGAGCAGGTCTCCGCCCGCCGCACCGGGCTGGTCGTGACGGAGCTGCCCTACATGGTGGGCCCGGAGAAGGTCATCGAGAAGATCAAGGATGCGGTGGGCTCGAAGAAGCTCGCCGGCATCTCGGACGTCACCGACCTCACGGACCGCAAGCACGGGCTGCGGCTCGTCATCGAGGTCAAGAACGGCTTCAACCCCCAGGCCGTGCTCGCGCAGCTGTACCGCTACACGCCCCTCGAGGACTCCTTCGGCATCAACAACGTCACGCTGGTCGACGGCCAGCCGCAGACCCTCGGCCTGCTGGGGCTGCTGCGCGTGTACGTGGACCACCGGCTCTCGGTGGTGCGCCGCCGCACCGCGTTCCGCCTCGGGAAGCGGAAGGACCGCCTGCACCTGGTCGAGGGCCTCCTCGTCGCGATCATGGACATCGACGAGGTCATCCAGATCATCCGCACCTCGGACGAGGCATCGGCGGCGCGCGAGCGGCTCATGTCGATCTACGACCTGACCGAGGTCCAGGCCAACTACATCCTCGAGCTGCGCCTGCGCCAGCTGACGAAGTACTCGCGGATCGAGCTCGAGAAGGAGCAGGACGAGCTCCGCCGGGAGATCGCCGAACTCGAGGCCATCCTGGGCTCCGACACGCTCCTGCGCCAGGTCGTCTCGGACGAGCTCGGCGAAGTGGCCGCCAAGTACGGCACGCCGCGCCGCACGGTCCTCCTCGAGAAGGAGGACGACACCCCCAAGGGCTCCGCCGCCGCCCTGCCGGCCCCGAAGGGGAAGGCCGCCCCGCTCGCCCTCGAGATCGCGGACGAGCCCTGCTGGGCCATCCTGTCCGCCTCCGGCCTCATCGCGCGGACCGCGCACGCCGAGCCGCTCGCCGAGTCGGGGCCACGCGTCCGGCACGACGTGTTCCGCTCCGTGGTGCGCACGACGGCGCGCGGCGAGCTCGGTGCCGTGACGTCCACCGGCCGCATGCTGCGCCTGCAGGCGGTGGACCTCCCGCTCCTCGAGCCCTCATCCGGCCTGCCCAACATGGCCGGAGGCGTCGCGGCCAAGGAGTTCATGACTCTCGCCAAGGACGAGTCCTTGGTGGCCCTCGTGCCGCTCGACACCGTCATCGCCCTCGGCACCGCCCAGGGCGTCGTCAAGCGGGTGACCCCGGAGTACCCGCTCAACCGCGAGGACTGGGACGGGATCGCGCTCAAGGATGGGGACAGGGTCATCGGCGCGGCTCCGGCGGCGGACGAGGACACGCTGGTCTTCGTCACCGCCCAGGGGCAGCTGCTGCGGTACCTCGCCTCGTCGGTGCGGCCACAGGGCCGGGCCGCAGGCGGCATGGCGGGCGTCAAGCTCGCAGCCGGGGACTCGGCGGTCTTCTTCGGCGTCGTCGCTGCTCCCGACGCCGGCGACGGCTCGGGCGAGGGCGGCGGCGGGAGCGCCGTCGTCGTCACAATCGCCGGAAGCGGCTCCGCGCTGCCCGGGACGTCTCCGGGAACGGCGAAGGTCACTCCGTTCGACGAATACCCGGCCAAGGGTCGCGCCACCGGCGGGGTCCGGTCGCACCGATTCCTCAAGGGCGAGGACCGGCTCGTGCTGGCGTGGGTGGGCCGCGGTCCGGCCAAGGCCTCGTCGTCGGCCGGCGTGGCCCGCTCCCTGCCGAGCGAGCACGGCCGCCGCGACGGCTCCGGCGTGCCGCTCACGCAGTCCGTGGACGAGGTCGGCCCGAGCTTCGCCTGACCCGTCTCGGGTACGCGAAATTCGCCCCACCACCGTCTCGGGTACGCGAGTTTTGCCTCAGCAGCATCTCAGGTACGCACGACGGCGCGGGGCCGGCGTGCGTGGGCGCGTCGCCGACGTCGTGCGTACCAGAGACGACGGCAGGTGGCCCTGAGGGGCCAGTGCCCGTGGGCCGGGGCTAGACTGCGGCCATGGCGATCACCCCTGACACGAAGGACTGGACCTGGGTGCTCGAGCGGCCCTGCCCGGAGTGCGGCTTCGACCCGGACGAGCTGACGCCCCAGGACGTCGCAGGACGCGTCGACGCGGCGCTTCCGCGCTGGGACGCGGCGCTGCAGCGCGCGGACGTGCGCGACCGGCCGAACGAGTCGACGTGGTCGCCCCTCGAGTACGGCTGCCATGTACGAGACGTGTTCGGGCTCTTCCGGACCAGGCTGGGGCTCATGCTCGCCGAGGACGGCGCGCGGTTCGCGGACTGGGACCAGGACGCGACAGCGCTCGAGAAGGACTACGGGGCCTCTGACCCGGACTCCGTGCGGGCCGAGCTCGCCGAGGAGGGTGCGCTGGCCCGCGACGCGTTCGGCGCTGTACCCCAAGACGCCTTCGCGCGCCGGGGGCTGCGCAGCAACGGAAGCGAGTTCACGGTGGTGACGCTCGCCCGGTACTTCCTGCACGACGTCGAGCACCACCTCCACGACGTCGCCGGCTGACCGCCACCCCTGCCGACGTCACCCCCTCTGACGCCGACGTCACCCCGTCTGACCGCGACATCACCCCTGGCTCCGCCCGACCCGCAGGACGTGACCCTCAGGACGTGACTCCCAGAGGGACGGCACCCAGCTGCACGAGACGGTCGCCGGGCATGAGCTCGGTCGCGTGATGGCTGACCATGATCACGGTCCGGTCGGACAGCGCCTCGTGGAGCGCGCCGACCAGCTCGAGCCCTGACTCGGGGTCGAGGTGGGCGGTGGGCTCGTCGAGGAGCACAACCCGCGCCCCGGCCAGGAGCGTCCGCGCCACCGCGAGCCGCTGACGCTGGCCGCCCGAGAGGAACGAGCCCCGGCTGCCGATGCGCGCGTCGAGCCCCCCGGGAAGGGACCTCACGTGCTCGAGCAGCCCGACCCGCTCCAGAGCGTCCTCGATCTCCGCGTCCGACGGCGCGTGGTCGCGGTCCCGCGCGACGGCAAGGTTCCCCCGCACCGTCGAGTCGAACAGGTGGGACTCCTGCGGGCACCAGGCAGCCGCGCCCTCGATCCGGACCGTCCCTGCGCGCGGAGCCAGGAACCCGGTGAGGACCGCGAGCATCGTGGACTTGCCGCTGCCCGAAGGCCCTGCCACGACCACCCAGTCCCCCGCGTGCGCCTCGAGGTCGACTCCCGTGAGGATGTCCGGTCCTCCGGGCCAGCCGAGCGTGGCGCCGTCGAGCCGCACACTGCCGGAGCCTTGGTCGGGTGCGCTGGTCTGCGTTCGCCCCGGAGTCCGCTCGGGCCCCTGCTCTGACCGGTCCTGCCCTGACCCGGCCTGCCCTGACCCCTGCTCCGCCGCGATGCCCGCGAGCGCGGACCGGAGGGCGGGGAACTGCTGCACCGCCGTGCTCGCGGCGGCGAGGGGCTCCACGAGGGCAAGCTGCAGCAGGAGGACGGCCGCCGCCGTCGTGCCCGGCGCGCCGGCGGCCTGAGCAGTTGCAAGGGTGAGGGCGGCCGCGACCCCCAGTGCGGCGATGACAATGGCCTGCGCCAGCCCCTCAGCCGCGGCGCCGCGGCGCTCGAGCCGGGTGAGGCCGGCGTCCTGCGCGCGCAGCCGCGCCAGCACCGTGGCCGAGCGCGCGTTGCCCTGCAGGTCCCCCGCGGCGGCGAGCGCCTGGCCGATCCTGGCGAGGAACCGCGCACGGCCCGTCTGGACGCGCGTGGCTGCGCGACGGTCCACGACCAGCGCGACGGCGGGCGCGACGAGGAGCGCCACGGCGAGCCCTGCGGCGAGGACGGGCAGGTGGCCCGGGAGCAGTGCGCCGACGGCGACGAGCGCTCCGAGGGCGACCAGCGCCGCGGTGGCGATCGGGTGGAGGACGCGCGGGAGCTGGTCCCTCACCGCCTCGACGTCCCCGACGAGGGCCTCGAGCGCCGCACCGGGGACGAGGAGCCGCCGCGCCGCGAGGCCACGGGAGGCCAGGAGGCCCCAGAGCCGGTCGCGCAGGAGTGACAGCGTCGAGAGGACGGCCGAGTGCAGCGCGAGCCGCTCGCAGTACCGCAGCACGGCGCGGCCGATCCCGAAGAACCGCACCCCCACGATCGCCGTCAGGAGGTACAGGATCGGAGGCTGCTCGCTCGCCCGCACGATGAGCCACCCGGAGAGCGCGGACAGCGCGACGCCGGCGGCCGCCGTCCCGAGGCCCGCGAGCGCGGCGAGGACGTACCGGCCGGGATCGGGACGCACGAGGCCCGCGAGGACCCGCACCCAGGCTGCGCGCGGGGCGTTGGCACGCACCGGTGAGCGCCGCGCCGGGGCGGCGGTGTCCGGGATGTCCGTCCGGAACCGCTCGGAGGCGGCGTCACCGGATGGTGCGAGCTCCACGACGTGGTCGGCGAGCGCGGCTGTGCCCGGCTCGTGGGAGACGAGGACGACTGTGGCGCGGCCCTTCAGGGTCGCCAGAGCCGACTCGACGAGCGCGGCGGACCGCTCGTCGAGGTGCGCGGTCGGCTCGTCGAGCAGGACCGCGTCGGCGCCGTCGGCGACCCGCGCGAGTCCCCGCGCCACCGCCACCCGGCGCTGCTGGCCGGGACTGAGCTCGGCGGGGTCGGCGTCTGCGAGGCCGGCCAGGCCCAGTTCGGCGAGGAGACGACCGGGCAGTGCCGGGTCCCGGCGGGCGGCCTCGCCCGCGTAGAGCCCGAGCTCGGCCGCCACGCTCGGCTCGGTGAACTGGGGGTGCTGCGGGACCCACGCGATTCCCTCGGCGCCAGGCCCGCGGACGCTGCCGGCGACGGCCGCGCCCGCGCCGTCGCGGACGAGGCCCGCCATCACGCCGAGCACTGTCGTCTTGCCGCTGCCGCTCGGGCCGGCGAGCAGGGTCACCGCGCCGGCGGGCGCGGTGAAGGAGACACGGCCGACGGCGTCGCGCGCGGCGCCGTCGTACCTCACCCCGAGTGCCTCGACGGTGATCTCCGCCGGGGAGCCACCCGCGGCATCGCGATCGCCGGTGACCACGCGGGCGCCGCGGGCAGCGGCGATGCGCTCGCGGGTGCGGCGCAGCGCCTCGGCCCCGTCCTCGCTCGCGTGGTGGGCGGCGCCGAGGTCGCGCAGGGGCTGGAAGCATTCGGGCGCGAGGATGAGCGCGACGAGCCCTGCCTCGAGCGGCATGGAGCCGTCCACGAGGCGGACGCCGATGAACACCGCGACCACCGCAACGGAGATCGTTGCGATGAGCTCGAGCGCCATGGCGGACAGGAACGCAACCCTGAGCGTGGCCATGGTGCGCCCCTTGTAGGCAGACGACAGCCCGGCGAGCGCCTGACGCTGCTGCGCCGCCCGGCCGAGCCCGACCAGGACCGGCAGGCCCTGGGCCAGCTCCACGAGGTGCGAGCCGAGGCGCAGGAGCGACTGCTGGGCGTCGGCGACCCTCTCCAGGGTGTGGCGTCCGATGAGGACCATGAACAGGGGCACGAGCGGGAGGGTCAGGGCGACGATGAGCGCGCTCACCCAGTCCGCGCCCAGGATCCGGGCGCCGAGGAGCAGCGGGACGGCCGCGCTCTGGACGACCGCAGGCAGGTACTGGGTGTACATCGAGTCGAGGGCGTCGAGCCCGCGGCCTGCGAGCACGGCGGTCGCGGCGGCCGACGACGCGACGCGCGCCTCGTCGTCGTGCTCGCCGCCACCGCCGTTGCCGGCGAGCCCGGCCTCGATGAGCTCACCGCGGAGCTCCTCCTTGACCCCGACAGCGGCCCAGCGGCCCACCGCTGCAGCTCCCCACTGTGCTGCCGCACGGACCAGGATGCCCGCGGCGGCCAGCCCCGTGGCGCCGGTGAGTCCGGCCCCGCCGGCGCTCCCTGCCGCGATCGCGGCGAGGCCTGCCGCGATCCCCTGGGCCATGAGCACCAGGCCTGCGGCCTTGGCCACCGCGAGGAGGCCGAGGAGGACGAGGGCCCTCCGTGTCGCGGGGCCGAGGGGGATGTCGGGCTTCATGGGCTACTTCCCGGCCGGCTGGCCGGTCACGAGGCGGGACACTGTCGCCGGGATGACCGAATGTGCGGTGGGGATGCTTCCCACGCTCAGGCGCCGGCGGAACACCCAGTATGTCCAGGTCTGGTACGCGAGGACGAGCGGGAGCCCGATGAGCGCGACGACCGTCATGAGTCCGAGCGTGTAGTCGGACGACGACGCGCTGGTCACCGTGAGGCTGTAGGCCGAGTCGAGCGTGGAGGGCAGCACGACGGGGTACACCGCGGAGAAGAGGGCCGCTGCGCCAGTGGCGAGGAACGCTGAGAGAGCGATGAAGGCACGACCCTCCGACCCGGCCCGGCCGAGCGCCCAGGCGACGAGCGCCGCTGCCGCCGCGACGGCCGTGAGGGCCCAGCTCCACCACTCACCGGTGCGGAGCTGGACAGCGAGGACCCACGCCACGAGAGGCAGGATGGCGAGCGGCAGCCAGCGGACGAAGGCTGCATGGGCCCTGGCCCGGATCCCGCCGTCGGTCTTGAGGGCGAGGAACGCGAGGCCGTGGACGAGGGCGAAGCCGACGACGGCGGCCCCACCGAGGAGCGCGTACCCGTTGAGCCAGGCGAAGGGGCCTCCGACCCGGTCGCCGTTGGCGTTGAGCGGCAGGCCCGTGGTGGTGAGGGCGAGCATCGCACCGACGCAGAACGCGGCGACGCCGGAACCGAGGGCGAGCGCCCAGTCCCAGGCGCTGCGCCAGCGGTCGGAGTGGACCTTGCCCCGGTACTCGATGGCGACGGCGCGGAAGATGAGCGCGACGAGGGCGAGGGTCAGGGGGAGGTAGAGCGCCGAGAACAGGGAGGCGTACCAGAGGGGGAACGCGGCGAACGTCGCCCCGCCGGCGGTGAGGAGCCACACCTCGTTGCCGTCCCACACGGGGCCGATCGTGTTCAGCAGGACGCGGCGCTCGGCCTCGCCGCGGGCGAAGAGCTTCATGTGCATGCCGACGCCGAGGTCGAAGCCCTCGAGGAAGAGGTAGCCGACCCAGAGGACGGCGACGGCGCAGAACCAGACAGTGGGAAGGGTTTCCATGGTGTGCGCTCCTAGTAGGCGAAGGCCAGGACGTCATCGGCGGCCTTGCCGCCTGGGTGGGACTCGTCGTCGTGCTTCCCGTGATCCGCTCCGTGGGCGAGCTCAGGCATCGCGGAGGCGACGCCGCCGCGCGTGTAGGTCCACAGGAGGCGGACCTCGACCACCATGAGCGCCGCATAGATGAGCGTCAGGACGATGAGGGAGGTCAGGATCTCCCCGGCGCTCACCCCGGGCGAGACGGCCGCGGCCGTGAACATGAAGACCTGGTCCACGCTTCCGGCCATGGCCGGGTTCGGGGCGACGACGAAGGGCTGACGGCCCATCTCGGTGAAGATCCAGCCTGCTGCGTTGGCACCGAACGGGGCGAGGATCCCGACGACGGCGAGCCGCATGAGCCAGCGCGACTGCGGGACCGTCCCCTTCCGGGTCAGCCAGAGGGCGACGGCGGCGGCCGCCGCGGCGAGCCCGCCGAAGCCGATCATCGCCCGGAAGCCCCAGTAGGTGACCTCCATGACGGGGACGTACTGGACGTCGCGGCCGGCGCGGTCGCCATACAGGGGGTTGTCGGGCAGGTTCGTGCCGTAGGCCTGCTCGTACTCGGGGATGAGCGTGTTGACGCCCTTCACCTCGGTGGTGAAGTCGCCCTTGGCCAGGAAGGACAGGAGCCCGGGGACCTCCATGACGGCCACGACGTCGTCGCAGTTGCGCGAGCCGACGTTGCCGACCGACAGGATCGAGAAGCCCGTGCCGTCGTGGCACGCGGCCTCGGCAGCGGCCATCTTCATGGGCTGCTGCTCGAACATGAGCTTGCCCTGGAGGTCGCCCGTGATGGCTGTGCCGGCGAAGGAGATCATTGCCACGACGGCGCCGATCCGCAGGGACTTCAGCCACACGGCGTGGTCGGTGCGGTCACGGCCGGGCACGCCGGGTGCCTCGCCAACGACAACGCGCTCCTTGCCGCGGGCTTTGCCCTCCTTGGCTGTGCCGTCCACGACGGCGACCGTGTCGATTCCGTCGTGCCGCCGCTGCCACAGGTGGTACCAGGCGATGCCGAGCAGGAAGGCCCCGGCCACGCCGAGCGCTCCCATGACGGTGTGCGGGAACGCGACGAGCGCCGTGTTGTTGGTGAAGACGGCCCATGCGTCGGTCATGACGGGGCGGCCGTCGACCACGGTGACGCCGACCGGGTGCTGCATCCAGCTGTTGGCCACGATGATGAAGTAGGCGGAGACGACCGAGCCGATCACGGCACACCACAGCGCCGTGAGGTGCAGGCCCGGGCGCAGCTGCTTCCAGCCGAAGATCCACAGGCCCAGGAAGGTGGACTCGACGAAGAACGCGAGCAGGGCCTCCATGGCCAGGGGGGCGCCGAAGACATCGCCGACGAACCGGCTGTACTCGCTCCAGGCCATGCCGAACTGGAACTCCTGGACGATGCCGGTGGCCACGCCCATGATGAAGTTGATGAGGAAGAGCTTCCCCCAGAACTTGGTCATCCTGAGGAACTCGACCTTGCCCGTGCGGTGCCAGACGGTCTGCAGGATGGCGACCACGAGGCCGAGCCCGATGGTGAGGGGAACCATCATGAAGTGGTAGACCGTGGTGATCCCGAACTGCCAGCGTGCTATCTCGAGTGCGTCCACGCATGCTCCCGGTTGCTTGTGCGGGATCTTCTACATCCTGTAGAAGATCTGACTTCTACACAGTGTAGAACATTTGCGGACGCCCCGGCGGCCTCGTGAACGCCCTGAGCGAACAGCGCGGCACGGCGCGACAGAATTGTTCTACCTCACGTAGAATGAACGTGGGCATACGAACCCCCCGCATCGCGCCAGCCGGGCGCAGTGCCGGTGCATGCAAAGGACTCTCGACACGATGGCAAGCCTGGGTGAACTCGAGCGCTCGGTCATGGACCTCCTGTGGTCCGCACCGGAAGCCGCCACCGCCAATGATCTGCGCGACCGTCTGGCACAGAACGGGCAGGAGGCCAAGGACCTGGCCGTCACCACCGTCCTGACCGTGCTGTCCCGTCTGGAGAAGAAGGGGCTCGTTGAGCGCGAGCGCGGGACCCGTCCCCACCGCTACCACGCCGTCTCGACCCGCGAGGACCACACCGCGCGCCTGATGCACGAGGCCCTCGGCACCGCGCCGGACCGCGAGGCCGTCCTGGCCCGGTTCATCGGCTCCGTCACCGAGGCCGAGGCCGCGACGCTGCGCAGGCTCCTGGCGCGCGGCTGAGCCGCAGCGGGGCACGCGCGTGCTCGTGACCGCCTACCTGCTGGCGCTGCTGGCACTGCTGCTCGCGTGGCCGGTGCCGGTGGCGCTCTCCCGCGCGCGCTGGACCTCCCGCTCCCCCTTCGCCGCCATGGTCCTCTGGCAGGCCATCGCGCTCGCCGGTGGGCTGTCGATGATCGGTGCCATGCTCGTCTACGGACTCGAGCCCCTCGGAGGCACCCTCGTCGGGGCCCTGCGCCGCGCGGCCACCATCGTCCTGGGCAATGAGTCTGCCGACGAACTGCACTTCTGGCACCTCTTCGCCCTCAGCGCGGCCGCCCTCCTGACGGTCCATCTCCTCTTCACCCTGCTGCTCACCTACGCGCGCATCGTGAGCCAGCGCCGCCGCCACCGCGATCTGCTCTCGCTGCTGAGCTCCCCCTCCGGTGCCCTCGAGCGAACGTGGGTGATCAACCATCCCGCACCGGTCGCCTACTGCTTGCCCGGCGGCTCGAGGTCTGTGACCGTCCTCTCGGACAGCCTCATGGAGGCGCTCGCGCCCGAGGAGCTCGCCGCCGTCGTGCGCCATGAGAAGGCGCACCTCACCCAGCGGCATCACCTGCTCCTGTGGGCGTTCGAGGCCTGGCGCTCGGCGCTCCCCTGGCTGCCCACGAGCCGGCTCGCACGGCAGGCCGTCAACTCCCTCGTCGAGATGCTGGCCGACGACGTGGCGCGTCGCTCGACGCCGGACGACGTCCTCGTGCGCGCGATCGCACTCGTCGCCGTCGGCGGGGAGAGCGCCCCGGACGTCGTGGCGGGCGAGTCCGGCGGCTCGCGGGGCACCGCGCCTGCAGGGCTGGTCCCCGACCGGGGAGATCCGGACGACGCCGGCATCGCAGCCCGCCTCAGCCGCCTCCTCACGCCCAGGCCTCCGCTGGGGAGGGGAGCCACCGCCGTCGTCCTCGCCGCGGCCCTGATGCTCCTCGCCGTCCCCACCGCGCTCCTCATCGCGCCAGGGCTGTTCTAGCGAGGGCTGTTCTCGCTGCGGAGGCTGTCCTGGCCAAGGCTGTGCTGGCCGCGGGGGCTCCCGGTCTGGCGCGGACCAGCGCTAGGCGTCGATCTGCTCGCGGTCCAGCTGGGCGCTTCCCGCCACGATGAAGTCCTTGCGCGGGGCGACGTCCGAGCCCATGAGCAGCTCGAAGATCTCCTCGGCCCGCTGCGCGCTCTCGATGGTGACGCGGCGCAGGCTGCGGTGGCGCGGGTCCATCGTCGTCTCCGCGAGCTGGTCGGCGTCCATCTCGCCGAGGCCCTTGTAGCGCTGGATCGGCTCCTTGTACTTGCGCCCGTCGGCTTCGAGACTGCTCAGGAGCCGGTGCAGCTCGCTGTCGGAGTAGGTGTACACCATCTCGTTGGCCTTGGCGCCCGGGTTCACCACCTCGACCCGGTGCAGCGGCGGCACGGCCGCGAAGACGCGGCCCTGCTCGATCATGGGGCGCATGTAGCGGAAGAACAGCGTCAGCAGGAGCGTACGGATGTGCGCGCCGTCGACGTCGGCATCGGTCATGAGGATGACCCTGCCGTAGCGGGCCACCGCCGGGTCGAAGCTGCGCCCGGACCCCGCCCCGATCACCTGGATGAGTGCAGCGCACTCGGCGTTCGAGAGCATGTCCCCCACGGAGGCCTTCTGGACGTTGAGGATCTTGCCGCGGATGGGCAGGAGCGCCTGGAACTCGCTCGAGCGCGCGTGCCGCGCCGTGCCGAGCGCGGAGTCGCCCTCGACGATGAACAGCTCCGAGCGCTGGGTGTCATCCGTACGGCAGTCGATGAGCTTCGCCGGCAGCGTCGAGGACTCGAGCGCGGTCTTGCGCCGCTGGGTCTCCTTGTGGACCCGCGCCGTGATGCGTGACTTCATCTCGTTGACGACCTTCTCCAGCAGCACCGAGCTCTGGTTCTTGTCGCCGCGTGCCGTGGAGCCGAGCTTCGCACCGAGCTCCTTCTCGACCACCCGCGAGACGATCTGCCGGACGGCGGGCGTGCCGAGGATCTCCTTGGTCTGCCCCTCGAACTGCGGCTCGGCGAGACGCACGGTCAGGACCGCGGTCATGCCCGCGAGCACGTCGTCCTTCTCGATCTTGTCGTTGCCCGCCTTGAGCTTGCGGGCGTTGGACTCGATGGCTTTGCGGAAGACCTTCAGCAGCGCCGCCTCGAAGCCGGACTGGTGGGTGCCGCCCTTGGGAGTGGCGATGATGTTCACGAACGTTCGCATCGTGGTGTCGTACCCGACGCCCCAGCGCAGGGCGACGTCGACCTCGCAGGAGCGCTCCACCTCGGCGATGTGCGAGTGGCCGCGCTCGTCGAGCACCGGGACCGTCTCGGTGAACGTGCCCGCGCCGTGGAGGCGCCAGACGTCCGTCACGGGCGCGTCGATGGCCAGGAAGTCGACGAACTCCGAAATGCCGCCGTCGTGGTGGAACACCTCCTCGTGCGGCCCGTCGGCGCCCGGGGTGCCCGGCAGTCGCCGCTCGTCGCGGACCGTGATGCGGAGCCCCGGGACGAGGAAGGAGGTCTGGCGGGCGCGCCCCACGAGGTCGTCGTAGGAGAACTTCGCGTCCGGGGTGAAGATCTGCGAGTCGGCCCAGTAGCGGATCCGGGTGCCCGTCACCCCGCGCTTGGCCTTGCCCACGACGTCGAGCACGGAGTCCTCGACGAACGGCTCGAAGGACGCGGTGGGGCTCGGGCGGCCCGCGTCCTTGAAGCGGCCGGGCTCCCCGCGCCTGAACGACATCTGGTAGGTCTTGCCGCCGCGGTCCACCTGGACGTCGAGGCGCGCGGAAAGAGCGTTCACCACCGAGGCGCCGACACCGTGCAGGCCTCCCGAGGCGGTGTACGACCCGCCGCCGAACTTGCCTCCGGCGTGCAGCTTCGTGAACACGACCTCGACGCCGGTGAGCCCAGTCTTGGGTTCGACGTCCACGGGAATCCCGCGGCCGTCGTCGTGGACCTCCACCGACCCGTCTGCGTGGAGGATGACCGCGATCTCGTGGCCGAAGCCGGCGAGAGCCTCGTCGACGGAGTTGTCGATGATCTCCCAGAGGCAGTGCATGAGGCCGCGCGAATCCGTCGAGCCGATGTACATGCCCGGGCGCTTCCGGACGGCCTCGAGACCCTCGAGGACGGACAGGTGCCGGGCGGTGTATTCAGAACTCGGTGCCACGCGCGGGGAACTCCTTCGGGACGCTGCATTGGTTCCTGCGACGAGGGCAGGGTACAGGCCAAGGGTAGTCACTGATGGGGCGCCGAGCCCCACCGGCGCTCCGGCGGTGGCCGGAATGAGGCTCAGCCCGCCGCATTGCGTTGTGGAACTGCAATACGCCCCGAGCGAAAGTTGCCTATTCCTGACTCCATTATTCGAGTCCTCGGTGTTAGATGGAGTGAACCGCGCAAGCCCCACCGGTTACTTGAGAAGGAGGCCTCAGATGACTGCAGCACTCGCGGAGCGCACCCTGACCGCTACGGATCGCTGTGATCGCTGCGGCGCCCAGGCCTACGTTCTCGTGGTCTTGGAAGCGTCCGGCGGCAAGCTCCAGTTCTGCGCGCACCACGCGCGCGCCCTCGAGGAGACGCTTCGTCCCCTCGCCTCGGTCTGGCACGACGAGTCGGACCGGCTGACCGAGAAGGCCGCCGTCGCAGACTGAGCGCGCGGCAGGCTCCGCTCCAGCATGACGGAGGGCCCGGACACCCATGGTGTCCGGGCCCTCCGTCATGAACCGGCTCTCAGTCCAGGTAGTCGCGCAGGACCTGGGAGCGGGACGGGTGGCGGAGCTTCGACATCGTCTTCGACTCAATCTGGCGGATCCGCTCGCGCGTGACACCGTAGACCTTGCCGATCTCGTCGAGGGTCTTGGGCTGCCCATCGGTGAGACCGAAGCGCATGGCCACGACGCCGGCCTCCCGCTCCGACAGCGTGTCCAGCACCGAGTGGAGCTGCTCCTGGAGGAGCGTGAAGCTCACGGCGTCCGCCGGAACCACCGCCTCGGAGTCCTCGATGAGGTCGCCGAACTCGGAGTCCCCGTCCTCGCCCAGAGGCGTGTGGAGGGAGATCGGCTCGCGGCCGTACTTCTGGACCTCGACGACCTTCTCGGGGGTCATGTCGAGCTCCTTGGCAAGCTCCTCCGGGGTGGGCTCGCGGCCCAGGTCCTGGAGCATCTGCCGCTGGACGCGGGCAAGCTTGTTGATGACCTCGACCATATGGACCGGGATGCGGATGGTGCGGGCCTGGTCCGCCATCGCGCGCGTGATGGCCTGGCGGATCCACCACGTCGCGTACGTGGAGAACTTGAAGCCCTTCGTGTAGTCGAACTTCTCGACCGCGCGGATGAGCCCCAGGTTGCCTTCCTGGATGAGGTCGAGGAAGAGCATGCCGCGGCCTGTGTAGCGCTTGGCGAGCGAGACGACGAGGCGGAGGTTGGCCTCGAGCAGATGGTTCTTGGCCCGCTCGCCGTCGTGCACGATCCGTTCGAGGTCGTGCCTGTACTGGGCGTCGTAGGTGTCGCCTTCTTCGTCGAGCTTGTGCTTGGCGAAGAGGCCTGCCTCGATGCGCAGGGCGAGGTCGACCTCCTGCTCGGCGTTGAGGAGGGCGACCTTGCCGATCTGCTTGAGGTAGTCCTTGACAGGGTCGGCGGTCGCGCCGGCGCTCGTGACCTGCTGGACAGGGGCGTCGTCCTCGTCGGCGTCGGAGATCACCATCGCCGAGCCGGTGGCCTTCGTCTGCTTGCCGTCAGCCTCGATGACCTCGTCCTCGGCGGCGATCTCGCCTTCGTCGGGGGTGACCGAGTCAAGGTCTTCCTCGGTGGCCTCGTCCTCGGTGGTGGTGGCTTCGGTGGCCTCGTCGCCGGCCTTCTTCGCAGCTGCCTTGCCCTTCGGTGCGGCCTTGGTCGCAGCCTTCGCCGAGGACTTGCGAGCCGCCGGCTTCGCCTTGGACGCTGCCTGAGTCGTCGACCGCTTGGCCGCGCTCGAGGCGGGAGCGCTCTGGGTCGAGGTGTCCTCGGCCGTCGCCGTCTCAGCGGTCCTATTCTCCGTGGGGGGCGTCACGATTACCTTCCTGCCGCAGTGCCGGTGCCGCACTGGAGCGCAACACCACTATGACCCTGTCAAGTCCGAGGAGCGTCTCGCGCAGCCATCACCGGACAGAAGGGTCTGAATGTACAACCCCTCGGCGGCCGCATTCGTTCCCGTCGGAGACCATTGAATTTCTCCCCGGGCCGTGTGCTGCGCATTCCGGTGCTCGGACCCAACCGGGTCTGGGCATCCATTCTCGCACGAACGAGCGCATCGCGCCGCAAACGCGCCCAGAATGGCAGAAAATGCGGAGCACGGGCTCGGACGACCGGGGTGTGCCTCCTCCTCGCCCCGCCCGGAGGCACCGAGCTCACGCGGCATCGGCGGTGCCGGTGGGCCGCTGCCAGGCGGTGTCCCGGCTCCGCGCCCAGGCCGGAAGTTCGCCGTGCTCGACCACCCTGCGCAGCAGCAGCGCCAGCCGGTAGTCGGGATCGGCGCTCAGGGCGCGCTCGAGAAGCTTGTGGCAGCGGCTCCCCCGGCCTCGGATCCACTGGATCCACGCGAGGATGGTCAGCGCGGGCGCACGCACTTCCGGCGCCTCCGTCTCCGCGAGCGCCTGCACGACGCGGTCGAGGACCGCGATGCGGCCCCAGTCCGGGGCGGAAGCCGTTGCCCCGAGCAGTACCCGGCCGAACAGGGGCGACGACGCCCCCGGGGTGAACGGCGCCGGACTGCCGGACGACCGGTCCACGGGAACGGCGATCGCCTCCACTCCGCCGCCCGGCGCGACCGGCAGCCCGTTGGTTCGCATCGCTCCCTCGCCGTCCCACCAGCTGTCAAGGGCCGCCGCGACCTCGGCAGCGGGCAGCCCTCCGGGGAGCGCCGGCGGCAACCCTCCGGGGCGGCCGGCGCGCAGCGGGGCCGTCGCCGCACTGCCCAGCCAGGCGGTCGACGCGCCTGCTGCCGCCGAGACCATGACGGCGTCCCGGAGCGCGGGCCGGATGAGTGTCACCCCCAGGAGGCGGAGCCGGTCAGGACTGGGCACTGCCGACTCCGACAGCGCGTCGTCCCAGGCGGCGAGCGCCGCGGTGAAGGCATACGGCTCCCACCACCTGTCCGGGTTCTCGCGGTACGCCTCGAGTGCCGCGGCGGTGGCGGCGGCCGGCGGCGCCGTGGGACGGGGGGCCAGCAGCCCGGGGGCCTTTCCATAGGAGCTTCCCCGGAACACCATCTCGGCGCTGATCCTGCCCATGCGAAGCTGCCCAGTAGGGGCGCCCGGCCACGGGCAGCACGTGGGCGCAGCGCAGGTGGCAGTGCGCCAGTGCTCCTCCCCCACGATCCACACGTCGAGGACCGGAAGTCCGGCATCGGCCAGGGAGGACCGCACCGCGTCCAGGACAGCGGAGTGGGGAGGATACGCAGGATCGTGCCAAGGCTCGCTGGTGTAGAGGGCGAGGACTGCACCTGCGGCCCGGGGGTCCTGGCCTAAGTACCGGGCCACAGTGCCTGCGAAGCGCTCGAGCACGGCGGGCCGGAGGGATGCAGGCAGGTCGATACGGAGCGAGGCGCCGAGCTGCCCGTCGCACAGGGCCACCGCCACGAGGCTTTCCCGGGGCCAGTCACCGAGCGCATGCGGGATGTAGGCGAGGATGTCCTCCGCGGACCTGATGGTGATGGGGCCGTCCGACGGCCGGGAATCGGATGCCGTGGCTGGCTCCTCGGCCGACGGTTGGGAGGGAATTCGCTGTTTGTCGTCCATGGCGTCAGTCTCGCCGCGAGATCCCGCACGCGGCGGCCCCTATCCCACCCATGTGGACAACTCGACGTGGACAGCGCCTGTGGAGGAGCAGTCAGCGCCGCCGGCCCGACCGGAATCGGGCCCAGACCTCGCGCAGCGGCGGCACGTGGACGTTCTGGGCCGCGAGGTTGCGGCGCACCTTCCGCCGCACGCTGAGGAGCGCGAGGGTTCCTCCGGCCATCACGAGGAGCTGCACCGCGAGCGCCACACGGAATGCGTCGAGGCTGTAGAGGCCGCCCGGTGAGAGGCCGAGGGCGTGCTGGACGTCCAGGAGGTAGCCGATGAGGAACATCGTCAGGAGCGCAGCAACGAAGCCCCCCGAGTTCACGATTCCTGTCGCCGTCCCGAGCCGGTGCGACGGGTTGAACGTCCGGGCAAAGTCGAACCCGATCATCGAGCACGGCCCGCCGAGCGCCAGGACCGCGACGAGGATCGCCATGAGCCAGACAGGCGCGCCGCCGGGGAGGAGCAGGACCGCAGCCCACGCGACCGCCGTGAGCCCGGTGATAGCCAGGACGAGCGTGGATCTGCGCAGCGGGTGCCGTGCGACGAACCGGCCCATCGGCGGCCCGGCAATCAGGGCGACCGCGACGAAGAAGGACATCAGGCCGGCGGCCGTGGAGGCGTCGTACCCCTGGCCCGCGACCATGAAGGGGAAGCCCCATGCGAGGGCGAAGACGTTCCCGCTGAACTGGACCGTGAAGTGGCTCCAGAGCCCGAGCCGCGTCCCGGGCTGCCGCCAGGCCGCCGCGAGGACCTCCCGTGTCCCCTCGGTCGGTCCCTCTCTGGGCGCCGAGACGCCGGGAGGGGCGTTCCTGAGGAGGGCGAGCACCACCACGATGACGAGCACCGACAGGGCTGCGAGGCTGAGGAACGCCTGCGTCCAGCCGGTGGCGTGCATGAGCGCGAGGAAGGGGATGACGCTCACGAGCTGGCCCACCTGCCCGATCATGCCCGTGAGCTGGCTCAGGAGCGGGGCCTTCCGGCCCTCGAACCACACGGGGACGAGCCGGAGCACCGACACGAACGTCATCGCGTCCCCCATGCCCACCAGCATGCGGCCGATGATGCCTGTCACCACGCTTTCGGCGACCGCGATCTGGAGCTGGCCGAGCGCCATGAACGTCGCTCCCACGCTGACCATGATGCGGGTGCCGAACCGGTCCACGAGCAGCCCGACCGGAATCTGCAGCGACGCATACACAACCAGTTGGACGACGGTGAAGGCCGAGAGCAGGGTGCCGCCCGCGGAGAATCGCTCCGTGGCCTCGAGGCCGACGACACCGAAGGACGTGCGCTGGACCACCGCGACGAGGTAGGCGAAGACTCCGATTCCCCACACCGTCCACGCCCGCCAGCTGTTCACCCCCCGATCCTAGTGGCCTCCGTCGGGCGTCAGCTCACAGCGGCCCGTCGTGGCGGCCGGCCTCGCCGCCCTCGTGCGTCGCGAGGTAGGCCTCCACGGCCGCGCCGAGATCCTCGGCAGTGGGCAGGCTCTCGGCCGGCCCGGCGAGGAGCGAGCGGCGTGGGTGATCGGCCGAGCGGTCGTCGAAGCGCTCCTCGAGGCCCTCGATGAGCTCCCGGACGTCTTCAGACGCTTCGACTTGCTCGGCAATCTGGCGCCCGACCTCCCGGGCAGCCTCACGCAGCCGGTCGCTGGGCAGCATCAGGTGGGACGCCGCGCCAAGGTGCTCGAGCCCGGTGACGGCAGCTGCCGGGTACTCCGACTCGGCAAGGTAGTGCGGGACGTGGACAACGAACCCTGTGACGTCGTGGCCTGCGGCGATGAGCCTGAGCTCGATGAGGTGGCCGATCGCTGCGGGGAACTCAACCGTCGGCTTCCAGCGCGATATGCCCTCGACGAGCTCCGGCCGGTTGCCATGGACAGTCACACCGAGAGGCCGTGTGTGCGGCACAGGCATTGGAATCGCGTGGACCCACAGGGTGAGCGGCACCTCAAGGCGCTCCACGAGCCCCACGACGGCGCGGGCGAACCGCTCCCACTGGAGGTCCGGCTCCGGGCCGGCCAGGAGGAGGTACGGGCGGCCGAGACCGTCCTCAAGGCGGTACAGGGCGAGCCTCGGGGGCTCGTAGTCCTCGAGGTGGTCCTCGACGAAGCGGATCCGGGGACGCCGCGACCGGTAGTCCAGCAGCTGGTCGACGTCGAACGCGGCGAGAGCGCCCTGCGACTGGACGCTGACCAGTTCATCGGTGATCTGGTGCACGGCCTGGCCGGCATCGGCAAAGCCGGTGAAGCCCATGATGAGGGGCAGGCCGCGGAGGTCGTCCTGGTCCAGCTCGGCCGCGGCGGTGTACAGGCCGGCCGGATCCTGGAGCGGCCCGGACACGGGGTCTAGCACGTCGGATGTCCTCTCTGTCGGCGCCCTGCCCCGACCGGGTCCCGGGCGGGCGGCGGGGCTGCAGTGTCCAACGCGCGGGCGCACCCCATCATTCCACCGGGACTACCATCGGAGAGACCTGAAGCAAGCGCAGCACACTGTCCAGCCCGGGCGTTCGGCGCCGGCACACGCCCAGAATCGAGGCCACCAAGTGTTCACCAACAGAGAAGTCGCCCTCAGCGCCACGTCGAAGGACCTCCGCAGGACCCCGAGCCAGGTCCTCGTCGTCGGCGTCGCCCAGGACGGTGACGGGCCTCGGCTCCTCGACAGTCCGCTCGGCGGACGCAGCGCCGAAGCCGTCGGCTCGACGCTCGCTGCCCTTGGTGTGACGGGCGCTGCGGACCAGCTCCACCGCCTCCCCGGCCTGCCCGAGCTCGGCACCGACGTCCTCGCCCTCGTGGGCGTGGGCAAGCTCGACGGCGGCGCCCCACCGAGCGCCGAGCAGCTGCGCCGCGCCGCCGGCTCTGCCATCCGCCAGCTCGCCGGGAGCGAGACCGTCGTCCTTGCCCTCCCGGCCCCCGACGAAGCATCCGTGGCAGCCGTCGCCGAGGGTGCCGCGCTCGGCGCCTATGCCTACACCGAGCACAAGTCAGCGGCCGACGAGGCGAAGGGCAACGTGCGCCGCGCCGTCGTCTACTCACCCGCCGCCGGCACGCCGGCCGCCGACGCCGCGCTGGCGCGGGCCGCCGTCCTGGGTTGGGCGGTGAACACCACCCGGACGCTGGTCAACATGCCTCCGAGCCAGCTCTACCCGGAGACGTTCGCCGACGCCGCGAAGGATCTCGCCAAGGGACTGCCCGTCAAGGTCACGGTGTATGACGAGAAGCGGCTCGCGAAGGAGGGCTTCGGGGGCATCCTGGCGGTCGGGCAGGGATCGCTTCGGCCGCCTCGCCTGGTCAAGGTCGAATACTCGCCCTCCAAGGCCGGGCCCGGCGGCGGCGTCCACCTCGTGGGCAAAGGCATCACCTTCGACACGGGCGGAATCTCGATCAAGCCCGCCGCCCAGATGGACCAGATGAAGAGCGACATGGCCGGTGCAGCCACGGTCCTGACCTCCCTGCTCGCCGCGGCCAGGCTCAATCTCCCCGTCAAGGTCACCGCCTGGCTGTGCATCGCGGAGAACATGCCCTCGGGGAGCGCGCAGCGCCCGGCGGACGTGATCACCATCCGGGGCGGCAAGACGGTGGAGGTGCTCAACACCGACGCGGAGGGACGGCTCGTGATGGCGGACGGCATCGCCGCCGCGAGCGAGGAGAACCCGGCCGCGATCATCGACGTGGCGACGCTCACCGGTGCCGCGCTGATCGCGCTGGGGACCCGCACCGCTGGCCTGATGGGCGACGACGCTGTGACCCAGCCGCTGCGCGCCGCCGCCGGCGCCTCGGGCGAGCCGGCATGGCCCATGCCCCTGCCGGAGGAACTGCGCGCCGGCCTGGACTCGGCCACGGCCGACCTCTCCAACGTCGGCGAGCGGCCCGGCGGCATGCTGACCGCCGCGATCTTCCTCCGGGAGTTCGTCGGCAAGCGCCCCGACGGCTCCGCGATCCCCTGGGCGCACCTCGACATCGCGGGCCCGGCCTTCAACACCGGGTCGGCCTACGGGCACACCCCGAAGCAGGGCACCGGGGCGATCGTCCGCACTCTCGTCTCCTACCTCGAGGATACGTCGGGCGCCACCCAGTCCTGAGTCCAATTTCACGATATGAGAACTAAAGTCCGCTCAACGAAAGTGCTAGAGTTCCCGTGACTCTTGACACAAGGCCGGGACATTCGTTCCGCAGAGGTGGAGCATAGTCAGCCGGGGATATAGGGTTTCCCTGATACCCGGGCCTGTGCGGATCGCGCAGGCAACCAGTCAAACCGACGGCGGAACACGCCGTCCCCAACGGCGAGGGAGCGTCCACGTGGCCGACCAGGCAACTGCGCAGGAATTCGACATCTTGGTTCTCGGCGGCGGAAGCGGCGGGTACGCGACCGCTCTGCGCGCCGTCCAGTTCGGCCTGAGCGTCGGACTCGTGGAGAAGGGCAAGCTCGGGGGCACCTGCCTCCACAACGGCTGCATCCCCACCAAGGCGCTCCTGCACTCGGCCGAACTCGCCGACCACGCCCGGGACTCCGCGAAGTACGGCGTGAACGTCTCGCTCGAGAGCATCGACATGACGGCGGTCAACGCCTACAAGAACGGCGTCGTTGCCGGGAAGTTCAAGGGCCTCACCGGGCTCATCAAGACCAAGGGCATCACGGTCATCGAGGGCGAGGGCCGGCTGACGGGTCCGGACACCGTCACGGTCAACGGCACGGCATACAAGGGCAGGAACATCGTCCTCGCCACCGGCTCCTACTCCCGGAGCCTCCCCGGCCTCGAGATCGGCGGCCGGGTCATCACCTCGGACCAGGCGCTCGAGATGGACTACATCCCCAAGAGCGTGATCGTCCTCGGCGGCGGCGTGATCGGCGTGGAGTTCGCCTCGGTCTGGAAGTCCTTCGGCGTCGACGTCACCATCGTCGAGGGCCTGCCCTCGCTGGTCCCGAACGAGGATGCTGCGATCGTCAAGCAGCTCGAGCGCGCCTTCAAGAAGCGCGGCATCAAGTTCAACACAGGCACGTTCTTCCAGGGCGTCGAGCAGGACGAGAACGGCGTCAAGGTCACCCTCGTCGACGGCAAGACGTTCGAGGCCGAACTCCTCCTCGTCGCCGTCGGACGCGGCCCCGTCACGGCGAACCTCGGCTACGAGGAGCAGGGCATCACGATCGACCGCGGGTTCGTCATCACCAACGAGCGCCTCCACACGGGCGTCGGCAACATCTACGCCGTGGGCGACATCGTCCCCGGTGTCCAGCTCGCGCACCGCGGCTACCAGCAGGGCATCTTCGTCGCCGAGGAGATCGCCGGCCTCAACCCGGTCGTGGTCGAGGACGTCAACATCCCGAAGGTCACGTACTGCGACCCGGAGATCGCCACCGTCGGCTACACCGAGAAGGCCGCCAAGGAGAAGTTCGGCGAGGACCAGGTCCAGACCCAGGAGTACAACCTGGCCGGCAACGGCAAGAGCTCCATCCTCGGCACCTCGGGCATCATCAAGATCGTCCGCCAGAAGGAAGGCCCGGTCGTCGGCGTCCACATGATCGGCGCCCGCATGGGCGAGCAGGTCGGCGAGGCACAGCTGATCGTCAACTGGGAGGCGTACCCGGAGGACGTGGCGCAGTTCATCCACGCGCACCCGACCCAGAACGAGGCCCTCGGCGAAGCCCACCTCGCACTGGCCGGCAAGCCGCTGCACGGCTGACACGCCGCCGCCACGATTCGCAGAGCAGAGAACTAAGGAGCACGGGGATCCATGTCTGAATCCGTCAACCTTCCAGCCCTCGGTGAGAGCGTCACCGAAGGCACCGTCACCCGCTGGCTGAAGCAGGTCGGCGACCGGGTCGAGATCGACGAGCCGCTCGTCGAGGTGTCCACCGACAAGGTCGACACCGAGATCCCGTCCCCCGTCGCGGGCGTCCTCGAGCAGATCCTCGTGGCCGAGGACGAGACCGCCGAGGTCGGAGCCCCTCTGGCCGTCATCGGTGACGGCAGTGGGTCCGGCGACTCCTCCGCCGCACCCGCGGCCGAGGCTGCGCCGGCAGCGCCCGAGCCGGCCGCGCAGCCGCAGGACGAGCCCGCCGCTGCGGCCGCCGAGCAGGCGCCCGCGCCCGAGCCTGCGGAGCCTTCCGTGGCCCAGGCTGCACCCGACGGGCACGAGGTCACGCTTCCGGCGCTCGGCGAGAGCGTCACCGAAGGCACCGTGACCCGCTGGCTCAAGGCCGTGGGCGACGCCGTCGAGGTCGACGAGCCGCTCCTGGAGGTCTCGACGGACAAGGTGGACACCGAGGTTCCCTCGCCGGTCGCCGGCACGCTCCTCGAGATCCGCGTCGGCGAGGACGAGACCGCCGAGGTCGGGGCTGTCCTCGCCGTGGTCGGGTCCGGGTCCGCCCCCGCCCCCGCACCGGCGGCAGAGCCCGAGCCCGCCGCGCAGCCGGAGCCGGCCGCTGAGCCCGCACCCGCCGCGCAGGCCGCACCGGCTCCCGCTGCTGAGCCCGCACAGGCCGCACCCGCTGCTCCCGCTGCTGAGCCCGCACAGGCCGCACCCGCTGCTCCCGCAGCAGCCCCGGCCGGCGGTGAGTCCGGCTATGTGACCCCGCTCGTCCGCAAGCTCGCAAACCAGCACGGGATCGACGTCACGACCCTCACCGGCACCGGCGTCGGCGGGCGAATCCGCAAGCAGGATGTGCTCGACGCGGCCGAGGCGAAGAAGGCCGCGAGCCAGCAGGCCCCCGCCGCGGCGCCGGCGGCAGCCCCCTCCGCCCCGGCACAGGCTCAGCCGGCTCCGGCCGTCTCGAGCCTGCGCGGCACGACGGAGAAGGCCCCGCGGATCCGCCAGGTCATCGCGCGGCGGATGCGCGAGTCGCTGGACATCTCGACGCAGCTCACGCAGGTGCACGAGGTCGACATGACGAAGATCGCCAAGCTCCGCGACCGCGCCAAGGCGCAGTTCCAGGCGCAGAACGGCGTCAAGCTCACCTTCCTGCCGTTCATTGCCAAGGCGGTGGCCGAAGCGCTCAAGCAGCACCCGAAGCTCAACGCGGAGTACGACGAGGAAGCCCAGCAGATCACGTACCACAATGCGGAGCACCTCGCGATCGCTGTGGACACCGACAAAGGCCTCCTTGTCCCGGTGATCAACAACGCCGGCGACCTCAACCTCGCGGGCCTCGCCGGCCGGATCGCCGATGTCGCCTCGCGCACGCGCAGCAACAAGATCGGCCCGGACGAGCTCTCGGGCGGCACGTTCAGCATCACCAACATCGGCTCGGTCGGCGCCCTCTTCGACACGCCGATCATCAACCAGCCGCAGGTGGCGATCCTGGGCACCGGCGCGATCGTGAAGCGTCCGTGGGTCACCCAGAACGCCGACGGCGACGACGTCATCGCGATCCGCTCGATGATGTACCTCTCGCTCACCTACGACCACCGCCTCGTGGACGGTGCGGACGCCGGGCGCTTCCTCCAGACGCTCCGTGCCCGCCTCGAGGCCGGTGCGTTCGAGGCCGACCTCGGCCTCTGACCGGACCGCCTGAGCAGGACGGCGCCCCGCCACGACCGTGGTGGGGCGCCGTCCTGCATCGTTATCCAGTTGGGACTCCGCCGCCGGCCGCTCAGGTCCTGTCGGCCCGCCACGCGCCGATAGACTCGGGGCATGTCTGTCGTCTACAACATCGTCGTCTTCCTCCACATCGTCGGTGCGGCAATGATCCTCGGCCCCTGGATCGCCAACATGAAGCAGCCGACCGTCGGCCCCCGACAGTTCGACGGTGCGATGACCCAGCTCGTCACGGGCATCATCCTCATGGGCCTCATCCCCGTGCTCGGGCAGACCGACGAGGACTTCGCGAACCCGAACTACCCCAAGCTCATCACCAAGTTCGTGGTCGCCGTCGTGATCGGGGCCCTCGCGTTCGTGGGCAACCGCCAGCGGAAGTCCGGGGCCGCCGTGGCGCCCGGCCTCGCGCACTCGGTGGGAGGCCTCGCGCTCCTCAACGTCGCGATCGCCACGCTCTGGAAGTAGTCCGCTCCCGTCCCGCAGGCCCGCCCGCCGGCGTCATGCCCGGCCAGCGGGCCTGTCCTGTGCCTAGGATGGTCGTGGACGGCGCCGTCCTGCACGGCGTCGGAGCGCATTGACCACGAACTCAAGGAGGACGCATGGCCACCATCCGCACCGCCCACACCGTCTGGCAGGGGAACCTCTTCGAGGGCGCCGGCCAGACCACATTCGACACGTCGGGTCTCGGCACGTACGACGTCACTTGGAAGGCCCGCAGCGAGGAGGCCAACGGCAAGACCAGCCCCGAGGAGCTCATTGCGGCCGCCCACTCGGCCTGCTTCTCGATGGCGTTCAGCAACGAGCTCGACAGCGCCGGCTACAAGGCTGAGCGCATCGAGACGAAGTCCGAGGTCGGCTTCGAGCCCGGCAAGGGCGTCACAGGCAGCAACCTGACCCTGACCGCCAGGATCCCCGGCATCTCCGAGGACGAGTTCCAGCAGATCGCCGAGAAGGCGAAGGCCGGCTGCCCGGTGAGCCAGGCCCTCTCCATCCCGATCACGCTCTCGGCGACGCTCGAGTCCTGATCCCGCGAGCCAGAGTGCGAGAAGGCCCCCTCCCGCAACGGGAGGGGGCCTTCTCGTGCTGGCGGCGCCTCAGCCCTCGTACGCCGGAACCGCCTCGGCGTCGGCCAGGTCCTGAGGACGCGGGGGCAGCGGCGCGGGCCGCACGGACCGGTAGCCCCGGCGCGCGGGCGGGCGCTGGGTGGGGATCTCCACAAGCATCTCCTTGAGCACTCCGATGCCGTGCTCAAGCTGCGGGTCGATGCCCGCCGCATACGCATGCGGAGGGTACGGGACCTCGATGTCCGGGTCCACGCCGTAGTTCTCGACGTCCCACCCGATCCCGCCTTCGAACCAGGTCGCGTAGCGTGGCTGCGCCACCGACGTGCCGTCGGCGAGCTTGAAGCGGTTGTCGATCCCGACGACGCCGCCCCATGTCCGGGTGCCGACGACGGGGCCAATCCCCCGCAGCTTGCTCACCTGCGTGATGATGTCGCCGTCGGACCCGGCGAACTCGTCGGCCAGGATCACGACGGGGCCGCGCGGCGCATGGCGCGGGTAGGTGCGCGGCTGCTCGCCGCGTGGCATGCTCCAGCCCGTGACCCGACGCCCGATCAGCTCGGCCACGAGCTGCGACGTGTGGCCGCCGCGGTTCCTCCGCACGTCGACCACGAGGGCGTCGAGCGCGGTCTCGGTGTCGAGGTCCCGGTGCAGCTGTGCCCAGCCCCGCGCGCCCATGTCGGGGACATGGAGGTAGCCGAACCGGCCGTCGGAGGCCTCCCGCACGAGCCTCCGGTTCGCCTGGACCCAGTCCTGGTAGCGCAGCCGCTCCTCGTCGCGGATGGGCACGACGGCGATCCGCCGGCTCATGCCGGCCGCGTCGCCGTGGGCGGGACCGTTGAGCATGGTCAGCTCGACGGTCTTCCCGGCCGCGCCCGCGAGCGCCAGCGCCGGACCGAACTCGGCTGAGAGCGGCACGCCGTCGATCTCGAGGAGGCGGTCGCCCGCGCGGACGCCCGCGCCCGGCGATGCGAGAGGGGACGCGGCAAGCGGGTCCGAGGACTCGTTCGCGAGGACCCGCCGCACCACCCAGCCCCCGTCGAAGTCGAACTCGCCGCCGAGACGCCCCTGGCCGCCGGCTCCTGCTTCGGTCACGAGCGCGGGCGTCACGAACGCGTGCGACGTGCCCAGCTCGCCGTGCATCTCCCACAGGAGGTCCACGAGGTCGTCGTGGGAGCCGAGGCGCTCCACGAGCGGGCGGTACCGGTCGTGGACCTCCTCCCAGTCGGCGCCGGCCATGTCCGCGGTCCAGAAGAAGTCGCGCTGGAGCCGCCAGGCCTCCTCGAACGCCTGCCCCCACACGGACACCGGGTCGAGGCGGACGCGGATGCGGTCCAGTTCCACCGTGATGTGGTCCCCGTGGCCGTCCTCGGCGGGACGGTCGCTCGGGACGCAGTGGACTGCACGGTCCCGGATGTAGACGACCCGGCTGCCGTCCCCGCTGATCCGGTAGCTGTCCAGAGCTCCGACGAGGGTCGTCTCTGCTCCCGTGACCAGGTCGAGTCGCTGCAGCGTGGGCGGGGTGTCCTTATCGCCCGGCTTGGCCTTGCCGTCGCCCGTCGCCCCGACGAGGTCCTGGGAGAGCCACAGGAGCGCGTCCTTCGCTGCCGTCAGGCGCGAGTAGTTGCCCTGCCGCACCGGAAGGGCCACGATGCGGTGCGCGATCCCCTCGAGGTCGACCGTCACCGACGGCGCGCTCCTCGCGCTCCCGGAGGTGGAGGACGACGGCGCGCGGCTGGCCCCGGCGTCGTCCGCGCCGTCCGCCGAGGCGGGGCCCGACGCGGCGAAGTCGGCCACGCGGGGCCCGAAGGGGCTCGCAGCCGTGGCCTCGAGCGGGAGGATGTACGGCTTGATGGGGCTCGGGAAGGACAGGTCGAACGAGTGGCCGTCGTAGACGGGGTCGAAGCTGCGGCCGGAGAGGAACGCGAGGTACTTCCCGTCCGGAGTGAACGCCGGGGAGGCGTCCCAGAAGCGGCCGTCGGTCACGTCGGCCACACGGCCGGTGCCCACTTCGGCGAGGCGGATCCTCGAGCGCGAGCCGAACGCCGTCACGGGCTCACTCCAGGCGAGCCAGCGGGAGTCGGGGCTCCAGGCGAGCTGCCCGATGCTGCCCTCGTTCACCGTGCTCAGGGTCGTCGCCGTGCCGGCCTCCACATCGACCAGATGGACCTCGCCGAAGGCCGTGCCCGCCGCGACGAATCGGGCGTCGGGACTGGGGAGGAGCTCCGCGACCCGGCTCGCGCTCGGCAGGGCGACGCGGCGCAGGCGCGGCAGCGTGTCCGCCTCGGCCTCGACGTCGACAGGCACGGTGCGGCGGCCGGGGACCACGTACGAGCGCGGCGGGCGGGTCCGCGACACTGCCGATGCCGGCAGGGGCTCCGGCCGGCTGTCTTCGGAGAGCCCATAGGTCTGGCCCTGTACGCCGGAGCCGGGCCGCTCGTCCGCGGGAGCCCCGCTGAACGCCGAGACCGGGCGGGGAAGACCGTCGTCGGAGGCGGTCGCAGCGGCCCCAGTACCTTCCTCGGTACGGGCCGCTGCGCGGCCCGCTGCCGCGAGAGCAGCCTCCTCGGCGCCGGAGAGCCGCTTGATGAAGAGGCCCTCCTCCCCCTCGTGGTCGGCGATGAACACCACCGAGTCCGCCCCGAGTGGCCGGGCCAGCCGCGCCCGAACGCCGGGCGTGGCCTCGACGACACGCGAGGGGCCGTCCCGATGGGTCAGCCAGTGCACCGTCCCGTGCGACTCGACGACGCTCGCCCGCCCGTCCGGCGTTGGGACGACGTCGCCGAGGTGACGCGCGACGGCGAGCGGCACGGAGCGCCGAGAAGTCGAGGCGGACGCGAGTGCGATGTCGAGGCGGCGGGGCTCGGCGTCGAGCGAGTCCAGGAGCCAGAGCTCACCCGCCGACTCGAAGGCGATGCGGACGCCGTCGGTGCTCGCGTGCCGGACGTAGAAGCGGTCCGAGTCGGTGTGGCGGCGCAGGTCGTGTCCGGAGCGGTCCACCGAGTAGAGGTTGCCCACGCCCTCATGGTCGGAGAGGAACGCGATCCGGCCTCCCACCCAGAGGGGGTCACAGAGGTTGCCGTCGAGCTCGGGGACGAGCCGCCGGAACTCCCCGCCACCGTCGGGGTCGATCCAGAGTTTGCCGGCGGCGCCTCCCCGGTAGCGCTTCCAGGAGGCCGGGTCGCGCGTCAGGACGCTGCTGACGACGACCGGCCTCTCGTCGCCGATGCTGGGTCCGAATGCCACCGAGTCGACCGGCCCGTACGGGAGCTCCTCGAGCCATCCGCCCTCGACCGGCATGGTGTAGGCGTGGGTGTGGCGCGCGTCGGGCTGGTTGTGGGCGCTTGTGACGATGACCCGCCCAGACGGGTCGAAGCCGCGCACCCTGGTCGTGGAGTGCCCGAACCAGCTCAGCTGCCGGAACCCGCCGCCGTCCACGTCCGCGGACACGACCTCGGGCGCGCTCCCCTGCACGACGGTCCAGACGACCTTGGTGCCGTCGGGCGTGAAGCGGGGGTTCCGTGCCGGCAGCCGCAGGGCGGACAGCCGCCACGCGCGGCCCCCGGCGACGGGAGCGAGCCAGACGTCATCCTCGGCGACAAAGGCCACGAGGTCCCCGTGCACATGGGGATAGCGGAAGTAGCTGGAGCCAGTCATCCTCCGATCATAGGCAGGAGGCCCCGGCACCACAGGGCGTGCTGCCAGCGCGGCACGGCACTGTGACGCACGCCGCAGCGGCGCTTCAGGCAGGCAGGATGCGGGCCACCTTCCAGCGTCCCTTCTCGCGCCCGAGCACGATCCGCAGCTCCTGGTCCACGCCGGCCGCGCGCTCGCCCACGGTGGCACCCGCGCTGTCCCGCACGGTGTAGCCGCTCGTGACGACCCGGACACGCACGACGGCGTCCCGGTCACCGTCGGCGGCCCGGGCGCCCCCCGCGGGTCCCGCCGCATCAGCGGGCACCGGAGCGGCTGCATCCCGCGCCGCGGACAGGACGCGGGCGCTGAACCCCTCGAGCCGCTGCCCCGCCGAGTCGAGCCGGTCCAGCAGCGCGGCGTCTGCAGCCGCCGTCTCGGAGGCGGGCACGTTGACCGCAGCCAGGAGCTCCCGGTCCTTCGCCGCGATCGCGTGCCCGCGGATCTCCGACAGCGCCTGAACGGCCTGGACGGGGTCCACCGACTCCGCGCCGCGGCGCAGCTGGTCCGGGAGTCCCGCCCATGCGGCAGCGGCCTCTGCGGGCCCCTGCCGCGCCCCCTCGGGCACGGACGCGGTGGAAGCGCTGCGGGGGGCGGGGGCAGACGGCCACCAGATCGCCCCGAGCACTGCGGTGGCGGCCAGAACCGCAGCCCCTCCCCAGAGCAGCCGTGCTCTGGCGCGCACTTTCGCGGACCGAACCCCGGCGGCCAGGAGTGGGCGGCTGCGGCGGCGCGGCCCGCGCCGTCGGCGCCCGGGTTCGGGACCGAGCCGGGTGAGCAGGTCCGGAATGACGTCCTCGTCGACCGCCGGAGCGAGGTCGACCCGCTCGGCGCGGGCACTGCGGAAGACCGCCCGGGCGAGCTCCGCGGCCGAGATGCGCTCCCGCGGATCGTCGCGCAGCGCAGCCTCGATGGCGGCCGCGAGCTCCGCAGGCACGTCCTCGACGACGAGTGCGAGCGGTGGGCGCTGGACTGTGGGCTGCGGCGGCTCCCCCGTGAGGGCGAACCACGCGACGGCGCCGAGGGAGAACACGTCTCCCGCGGCGGCGCGCGCGGCGGGCCTGAACGCGGCTGCGGCGGCGCGGGGGCCGCCGTCGTCCGCCGTGAGGGCCGGCACGCCGCCGGGCATCGACGCCGGGTCGCGGAACCCCGGGGTGCCGCCCACTCGCAGCGAGATGTCCCCGACCATGCGGGCCAGCCCGAAGTCGCCCAGCAGCGGCTTGCCCTGTGCCGTGAACAGGATGTTGCCGGGCGAGACGTCTCCGTGCGTGCTCCCCTCGGCGTGCAGCGCCGCGAGGGCCTGGGCGATCGGCGTCACCACGGTCACGCACTCCCCGACCCCGAGCCGGCCGCGCACGCGGACCAAATTCCCGAGCGAGCCGCCGGGGGCGTAGTCCATCAGCAGGGCCACGGCGCCGGCGGCGGCGCCGGCCGCCGCGACAGCTCTCACGGGGAGGAGGTGCTCGTGCTCCCGCGACCTCGACAGCCGCAGCTCGCGCCGCGCGAGCGCGAGGGCATCTGCGCCGTCCCCCGCATCCGGCCCGGGCGTGAGGACCTTGGCGGCAAGCATCCGGCCACCGTCCACCTCGCGGACGAGCCATACGCTGCCCGCCCCACCACGGCCGAGAAGGCGCACCACCTCGTAGCCGGGAAGGGCGGGTGCTGCCGTCTCGGGCGAAGGGCCGGACGGGTGGATCTCGGGCAGAGGTTCCATGGGTCATGTCTACCGCAGGGCGGCCGATGCTGCAGAAGTTATCCACAGGTCCGAGCTGACGCGGCAGCATGTGGCGTCCCCCACGTCAATGCGACGTTGGCCACACTCCGAGGGCCCGCGGGGAGGCCGGGGTTAAGCTGGTCGGCATGACTCTTGCGTTCACCCACCTCGGGTTCGCGCCGGACTTCGTCGACTACGAAGCCGGCCTCGCGGCGCAGCGACAGCTCCACGACGACGTGGTCGCCGGCTCCGCGCCCAGCACCGTACTCCTCCTCGAGCACTCCGCCGTCTACACAGCCGGGAAGCGCACCGAGGACCACGAGCGCCCCCTCGATGGCACGCCGGTTGTCCCCGTGGACCGCGGCGGCAAGCTCACCTGGCACGGCCCGGGCCAGCTGGTGGGGTACCCCATCGTCAGGCTGGCCGAGCCCCGTGGGATCCGCGCCTATGTCGAACTGCTCGAGGATGTCATGATCACGGTCATCTCCGAGTACGGGATCAAGGCCGAGCACGTCGATGGACGGTCCGGCGTGTGGGTCCGTGCGGACGAGCGCGGCGGTGACCGCAAAATCGCTGCGATCGGCATCAGCGTCCACGACGGCGTCACCGGCCACGGCTTCGCGATCAACTGCAGCAACAGCCTCGAACCGTACGCCCAGATCATCGCGTGCGGCATCACCGACGCCGGAACCACCACCATCTCCGCGGAGTGCGGGAGGGAGATCGGCCCCCGCGACATCGTCGGCCGCATCACCGAGGAGCTCGCCCGCCGCGAGGACGAGTTCGTGGCCCAGACCGAAGCCGACCTCTCCGAAGGAGCACTGACGTGACCCTCGCCCCCGAAGGCCGCCGCATGCTGCGCATCGAGCAGCGCAACTCCGCGGTCCCCGTCGAGCGCAAGCCGGACTGGATCAAGGCCAAGGTCCAGATGGGCCCGGAGTTCGTCCAGCTCAAGAACCAGGTCAAGAAGGAAGGCCTCCACACTGTGTGCGAGGAGGCCGGCTGCCCCAACATCTTCGAATGCTGGGAGGACAAGGAGGCCACCTTCCTCATCGGCGGGTCCGAGTGCACACGCCGCTGCGACTTCTGCCAGATCGACACGGGCAAGCCCTCCCCCCTCGACCGCTTCGAGCCGACCAAGGTGGCACGATCCGTTCAGTCGATGGGCCTGCGCTACGCCACCGTGACCGGCGTCGCCCGCGATGACCTCGAGGACGAGGGCGTGTGGCTCTATGCGGAGACGATCCGCAAGATCCACGAGCTCAACCCGGGCACCGGCGTCGAGATCCTCATCCCGGACTTCTCAGGCAAGCCCGAGCACATCACGGCGATCTGCGAGGCCAGGCCCGAGGTGTTCGCGCACAACGTCGAGACCGTCCCGCGCCTGTTCAAGAGCATCCGCCCAGCCTTCCGGTACGAGCGCTCCCTTGATGTGCTCACCCAGGGCCGGAACCAGGGCATGGTCACGAAGTCGAACCTCATCCTCGGCATGGGAGAGAGCCGCGAGGAGATCTCCCAGGCGCTGCGCGACCTGCACGAGGCCGGGTGCGACCTCATCACCATCACCCAGTACCTGCGGCCCTCGGAGCGGCACCACCCCGTGGAGCGCTGGGTCAAGCCCGAGGAGTTCGTCGAACTCTCCCAGGAGGCCGAGGAGATCGGCTTCCTCGGCGTCATGAGCGGACCGCTCGTGCGCTCCTCGTACCGCGCCGGACGGCTCTGGGCCACCGCCATGCGCAAGAAGGGCTGGGAGATCCCGCCGCAGCTGGCACACATCGAGTCCTCCGGCTCGACCCGCCAGGAGGCTGCGACCCTCCTCGCCTCACGGCACGGCTGAACCGCGGCCTGCCCGAAGCGCCCGCCCTCCTGGGGGCCGGGCGCTTCGGCGTTCTACGGGGCCGGGGCGTGACTTAGAATTGAGGGACTATGGCCAAGCGCACCGACACCTCCAGCACGCCCTCGGACAAGTCTCCGAAGAAGGCGAAGAAGCCCAACGGGTTCCAGCAGTTCCTCCAGGTCTTCCAGATGACGCGGAGGGCCGACCCGAACGCCGTCTGGCTCATGGTCCTCGTCTTCCTCGGCGTGACCGCGGTCAGCCTCCTCATCGGCTTCCTGCTGGACAACTGGATCACCGGCCTCATCATCGGCATCCTTCTCGGCCTCCTCGGTGCCGTGTACATCCTGAGCCGGCGCGCCGAGCGGGCGGCCTTCGCCCAGATCGAGGGCCAGCCGGGCGCGGCTGGGGCCGCGCTGAGCGCCCTGCGCCGCGGCTGGATCGTCGAGGAGCAGCCTGTGGCCGTCAACCCGCGTACCCAGGACGTCGTGTTCCGCGCGATCGGACGGCCCGGCGTCGTGCTCGTGACCGAGGGCCCGAGCACCCGCGTGCGCTCCCTCGTGGACGGCGAGCGCAAGCGCCTGTCGCGCATCCTGCCCAACGTCCCGATCCACGTCATCGAGACGGGTCGCGAGGAGGGCCAGACCGAGCTGCGGAACGTCGCGAAGGCGATGAACAAGCTCAAGGGCGAGCTCACGAAGACCGAGGTCGCCGCCGTGAACAAGCGCATCGGCTCGCTCGGGCCGCGCCTTCCGATTCCCAAGGGCATTGACCCGACGCGCGTGCGCCCGGACCGTCGCGCGATGCGTGGACGCTGATGCGGTCCGCCAGCCTTTCCTGACACGCAGCCTCTCCTGACACGAGGGCGGCGAAGAACAGCAAGAGGCCCCCGGGAAGCACCTCCCCGGGGGCCTCTTGGCGTCCCAACGGGACTCGGCTCAGAGACGCGCGACGACGGTGCGCGCCGCCTTGTCGTGCAGGCCCCGCTGGTCGACGTCGAAGATCACGGCGGGGATGAGGAGGCACAGGAGGACCGTCCGGATGGCCGCGGCAAGGATGCCGACCGGACGCCCGTCGACACCCTCGACGCGGAGGCCGGCGAGGCGGTGGCCCAGGCCGAAGCCGGCAAGTCCCACCAGGAGGGTCTGCTCCACGGCGAAGACGGCCAGGATCGCGAGCTGGTTGCCGCCGAAGAACGCTGCGGCGATGGCATAGCAGGCCGCCCAGTCGATGCACAGGGCCAGCACCCGCCTGCCGGGCCGGCCCACCGAGCCTGGTCCTGTGCGTGGGCGTCCCAGCCTCCGCCCCGGGTAGTCGCCTTCGGCGGTGGGCGGCCCGCTGAGCCAGGAACCAAGGTCTTTCCGGTCGATCACCGCTCCATTCTAGGCGGGCGCGCTCGTTGCGGGCTCTTGGCCCCAGCCGTCCCCGGCGGCTAGCGTTTACACGGAACCGCCGCATGTAACCTCGCCGAAACAAAGCGGACACGGACGGGAAATCCTCCGTTCGTAGTCTGATACCCGTTGCAGCGAGGCGTACGGCGCCCCGCACTGCCCGTGCGCGCCACGTTCCCGCCCGGCCCGACTGCCACCCCATGTGTTAGGAGCACCGATGTTCAAGTCTGCGGACGAAGTCCTCAAGTACATCCAGGACGAAGACGTCAAGTTCGTCGACATCCGCTTCACCGACCTGCCCGGCGTCCAGCAGCACTTCAACATCCCTGCCAAGACGGTCGACGCCGACTTCTTCGAGAACGGGCAGCTCTTCGACGGCTCCTCGATCCGCGGCTTCCAGGGCATCGCAGAGTCCGACATGCAGCTCATCCCGGATGTCACGACGGCGTTCGTGGACCCGTTCCGCGTCGAGAAGACCCTCGCCCTGAACTTCTCCATCGTGAACCCGCGCACCGGCGAGCCCTACCACCGCGACCCCCGCGGCGTGGCCGAGCGCGCCGAGGCCTACCTTGCCTCCACCGGCATCGCGGACACCGCGTTCTTCGCCCCCGAGGCCGAGTTCTTCGTCTTCGACAACGTCCAGTTCGAGTCCTCCCCGCAGGGCTCCTTCTACAAGGTCGACTCCATCGAGGCCCCGTGGAACTCCGGCCGCGAGGAGGAGGGCGGCAACCTCGGCAACAAGACCCCGTTCAAGGGCGGCTACTTCCCGGTGGCGCCGGTCGACCACCAGGCTGACCTCCGCGACGCCATGTGCCTCGCCCTCGACGCCGCGGGCCTCGAGGTCGAGCGCTCGCACCACGAGGTCGGCGCCGCCGGCCAGGCCGAGATCAACTACAGGTTCTCGACCCTCGTGCGCGCTGCGGACGACCTGCAGAAGTTCAAGTACATCATCAAGAACACCGCGCTCGAGTGGGGCAAGACGGTGACCTTCATGCCGAAGCCGATCTTCGGCGACAACGGCTCGGGCATGCACTGCCACCAGTCGCTCTGGAACGGCGGCGAGCCCCTCTTCTACGACGAGAAGGGCTACGCGAACCTCTCCGACCTCGCCCGCTGGTACATCGGCGGCCTCCTCAAGCACGCATCGGCCGTCCTCGCGTTCACGAACCCGACCGTGAACTCGTACAAGCGCCTGGTGAAGGGCTTCGAGGCCCCCGTGAACATGGTCTACTCGCAGGGCAACCGCTCCGCCGGCATCCGCATCCCGATCACGGGCTCCAACCCGAAGGCCAAGCGCATCGAGTTCCGCGCGCCGGACCCCTCGTCCAACCCGTACCTCGCGTTCGCCGCCCAGCTCATGGCCGGCATCGACGGCATCCGCAACCGCATCGAGCCGCCCGCCCCGATCGACAAGGACCTCTACGAGCTCCCCGTCGAGGAGGCCCGCGACATCCCCAAGGCGCCCGGCTCGCTCGAGGAGGCCCTCGAGGCCCTCGAGGCGGACAACGAGTTCCTCCAGGCCGGTGGCGTCTTCACGCAGGACCTCATCGACACCTGGGTCGCGTACAAGCGCGAGAAGGAGATCATGCCGCTCTCGCTGCGCCCGAACCCCTACGAGTTCGAGCTCTACTTCGGCTGCTGAGCCTCCCCGAGAGCCCGCACGCACGACGACGCCCCCCGCCTCCCGCAGCCAGCCTGCGGAGGGTGGGGGGCGTCGTCGTGCGTGACGTGGGCCCGGTGGCGCGGGAGCGGCGAAACTAGTCCGCGAGCGTGGTGAGGATGCCGGTCGAGTCGCCATCGGCGGTGACATCGTGCCGGGGGCCCGGGAGCACGGCGAGCTGGCCTGCGTCGAGCCTGAGGTCGGGCCCGTCGGAGCGCACCACGAAGGTGCCCGAGAGCACGTGGAGCGTCGCCGCGGGCGGCTTGAGGTGGTCCCCGAGGACCTCCCCGTCGAGGATGGCCAGGAGCGTGTGCCGCAGGTGGCCGTCGTGGAGGAGCGCCCGCGCGCTCCTGCCGTGCGGGCTGGTGCGCGCCTTCTCGAGCTCCTCGGCGGCCGCCTGGGACACGTCGATCGTTCCGTGCATCATGCTCGGGTTCCTTTCCTGCATTTCACTGGGTGCCGTAGAAGATGCGCTCGAAGACCTGGCGCGCCCGGCGGGTGAGGTTCAGGTAGTGCTGCTCCAGTGCGGAGGCGTTCCCCGGGGCATAGCCGCACCAGCGGGCGACCGCCTCGAGATCGCGCCGGGAGGTGGGCAGCACGTCCGAGGCCCGGCCGGACCATGCGACGTTGGCGCTGCGGACGCGGCTCGCGAGGATCCATGCCTCGGCGAGGAGCTCGGCATCGGCCTTCGGCAGGAGGCCGAGGTCCGCCGCCGCAGAGAGCGCAGGGAGCGTCTCGGTGGTGCGGAGCTGGGGGTGCTGCGCCGCATGCTCGAGCTGGAGCAGCTGGACGAGCCACTCGACGTCGCTCAGGCCGCCGCGTCCGAGCTTGACGTGCCGCGACGGGTCCGCGCCCCGCGGGAGCCGCTCTGACTCCACCCTGGCCTTGATGCGCCGGATCTCCCGGATCTCAGCCGGCGGCAGCTCCTCCGGGTACCGCACGGTGTCCACGAGCGCCATGAACTCCTTCGCGAGGCCGTCGTCCCCAGCCAGGGGCCGTGCGCGCAGGAGCGCCTGGGCCTCCCAGGTCAGGGCCCACCGGCGGTAGTACTCGGCGAACGAGTCGAGGGACCGCACGAGCGGGCCGTTCTTCCCCTCCGGGCGCAGGTCGGCATCGAGCGTGAGGACCCGCTCCGCGAGGACCGGCGGCTTGAGCGGCTGGGTGAGGAGTGCCGAGAGGCTGCCGACGATCTCGAGGGCCTGCTTCTGGGCAGCCGCCGGATCAGCGTCCGGCAGCGGCCGGTGCACGTAGATCACATCGGCGTCCGAGCCGTAGCCGATCTCCCGGCCCCCCTGGCGCCCCATCGCGACGACCAGCACCTGGGTCACGAGCGTCGCCTTCGCGGCGGCCGCCGCCTCTGCCACGCGCAGCGCCCCGAGCACGGCCGCCTGGTCCGCGTCGGCCAGCGCCCGGCCCACCCCTTGGGTGTCGATGATGCGCGCGCGGTCGGCGAGGGCCACGCGGAGGATCTCGCGGCGCCGGATGAGGCGCACCAGGCGCATGGCGGCGGCCGGATCGGCGTGCCGCGACAGCTTGGACTGGATCTCGTTCCACTGCGCCTCGAGCGCCAGGGGCCGCAGGTCGGCGTCGTTCCCGAGCCAGGCCACCGATTCGGGCGAGACTTCGAGGAGGTCCGCGATGAGCCGAGAGTCCGACAGGACGTGGCACAGCCGCTCGGCCGCCGCCGCAGAGTCGCGCAGGAGGCCGAGATACCAGGGCGAGGTCCCCAGCGCCTCGCTCACCCGGCGGAAGGCGAGGAGGCCGCCGTCGGGATCCACGCCCTCGGCGAGCCAGCCGAGCAGGACGGGGAGGAGCTGCCGCTGGAGCGCGGCCCGGCGGCTCACGCCAGCTGTCAGGGCCTCGATGTGCCGCATGGACCCCTGGGGGTCGCGGTACCCGAGCGCGGCCAGGCGTGCCTGCGCCGCCTCCGGCGTGAGACGCGCCTCGTCGGGGCTCAGGTTGGCCACGGTGTTCAGGAGCGGCCGGTAGAAGATGCGCTCGTGGAGTTCGCGGACGCGCCGCTTGGTCCGGTGCCAGGTCTCCAGGAGCTGTTCCGGCGAGGACTTGCCGATCTCGAGGATCCCCTGGGCTGCACGGGCCAGCGCGCGCAGGGCATCGTCCTTGACCGGCATGAGGTGCGTCCGGCGGAGCCTCGAGAGCTGGAGGCGGTGCTCGAGGAGGCGGAGGTACCGGTACGAGGAGTCGAACTCGTCCGCATCCCGGCGTCCGATGTAGCCGCCCTCGGCGAGGGCGGCGATCGCCGAGGTGGTGTCCCGCACCCGCAGGTTCTCGTCCGACCTCCCGTGCACGAGCTGGAGGAGCTGGACGGTGAACTCGACGTCGCGCAGCCCCCCGGCGCCGAGCTTGATCTGCCTGTCGGCCTCGGCGGCGGGGATGTTCTCGGTGACCCGCCGGCGCATCGCCTGGACGGACTCCACGAACCCCTCGCGTCCCGCCGAGGACCAGACGAGCGGCGCGATGGCCTGCTCGTAGCGCTCCCCGAGCGCGCGGTCCCCCGCGATCCAACGGGCCTTGAGGAGCGCCTGGAACTCCCAGCTCTGGGCCCAGCGTGCGTAGTAGGCCAGATGCGAGTCGAGGGTCCGCACGAGGGGGCCGTCGCGGCCCTCGGGGCGCAGGTTCGCATCGACCTGCCACAGCGCTGGTTCGCGGCCTGTCGAGTACACCGCCCGGGCCAGGCCGGTCGCCAGGTGCGTCCCGATCAGGACGGCGCGGGCATCGTCGAGCTCGCCGGCCCGCGCGCCGTCCGCCTCGATGACGTACACGACGTCCACGTCCGAGATGTAGTTGAGCTCCCGCGCCCCGCACTTGCCCATGCCGATCACCGCAAGCCCGACGGCGGCGACGTCCTCGCGGCCGAACGTCGCCTCCGCCTCCGCCCGGGACACGGCGAGCGCGGCCTCGAGCGCTGCTCCGGCGAGGTCGGACAGTTCGGCGGCCGCCGTGGGGAGGAAGTCGGTGGGCGAGGCGGCGAGAAGGTCCCTGAGCGCGAGTTCGCAGAGCCTTCTCCGGTAGGCCACCCGGAGGGCCTCGTAGGCCTCGGCGCCGGTCACGGCTGCCACCGGCCGCGGCGACTGCGGATCGGCACCCACCGAACGCAGCAGCGTCTCGCGGAGCTCGCGGGGGTCGGCCCCCTGCGGTTCCGCGGACGGCTGGACCGTGACGACATCGAGGTGCTCGGGCCGCCTGTACAGGAACTCCCCCAGCGCCTCCGAGGCCCCCAGAAGCCGGAACAGGGGCTCGCTCCGCGCGGGTCCCGCCTCGACGAGCTCCCGCAGCCCGGGCTCCTTCTCGAGCAGCCGGACGAGGGCGAGCAGCGCGACGTCCGGGTCGGGGGCCACCGCGAGACCCTCGAGGAGGACCTCGATGCCGATGCCCTCGAGCTCCCTGGCGCCGAGGAACCGCTCGGCCCGGTCCGGGTCGGAGGAGCCGAGGGCGATGAGGCGCCGCGTCAGGCTGGGAGCCACGGGAGGTGCCTAGAGGATCCCGAGGTTGCGGTAGAGCTCGTAGGGCGTCACCTCGAGGCGGTACTCGTTCCACTCCTGGCGCTTGTTGCGCAGGAAGTACTCGAACACCTGCTCGCCCAGGATCTCGGCCATGAGCTCTGAGTCCTCCATCGCGTTGATCGCGTCGTGGAGGCTCGCGGGCAGTGGCGAATGCCCCATGACCCGACGCTCGGCCGTGGTGAGCGAGGAGATGTCGTCCTCGGCCGCCGGCGGGAGCTCGTACCCCTCCTCGATGCCCTTGAGCCCGGCGCCGAGCAGGACCGCGTAAGAGAGGTACGGGTTCGTCGCCGAGTCGATCCCGCGGTACTCGATGCGTCCGCTCTGCGCCTTGCCCGGCTTGTACAGGGGCACGCGCACGAGCGCCGAACGGTTGTTGTGGCCCCAGCTGAGGTAGCTGGGCGCCTCTCCACCGCCCCACAGGCGCTTGTAGGAGTTGACGAACTGGTTCGTCACCGCGGTGAACTCGCTCGCGTGCCGCAGGAGGCCGGCGATGAACTGGCGCGCCGTCTTGGACAGCTGGAACTCGGCCCCGGGCTCATGGAAGGCGTTGGAGTCGCCCTCGAAGAGCGAGAAATGAGTGTGCATGCCGGAGCCGGGGTGGGACGTGAAGGGCTTGGGCATGAAGGTCGCGTAGGCACCCTGCTGGAGTGCCACCTCCTTGACGACCGTGCGGAAGGTCATGATGTTGTCCGCCGTCTGGAGCGCATCGGCGTAGCGCAGGTCGATCTCGTTCTGGCCCGGCCCGCCCTCGTGGTGGGAGAACTCGACGGAGATGCCCACGGATTCGAGCATGTTGACCACCGTGCGGCGGAAGTCCTGGGCGACCCCGCCGGGAACGTGGTCGAAGTACCCGCCCTGGTCCACAGGCACGGGGGCGCCGTCCGGTCCGAGCCGATCCGACTCCAGGAGGTAGAACTCGATCTCGGGGTGGGTGTAGCAGGTGAAGCCCATCTCCGCCGCCTTGGCGAGGGTGCGCTTGAGGACGTTGCGCGGGTCGGCGGGCGAGGGCTCGCCGTCGGGCGTGAGGATGTCGCAAAACATGCGCGACGTCGGCTCGGTCTCGCCGCGCCACGGGAGGATCTGGAAGGTCGACGGGTCAGGCTGGAGGAGCATGTCCGATTCGGAGACGCGGGCCAGGCCCTCGATCGAGGACCCGTCGAAGCCCAGCCCCTCGTCGAACGCACCCTCGACCTCGGCCGGGGCGAGCGCGACGGACTTGAGGGAGCCGACCACGTCTGTGAACCACAGGCGGACGAATCGGACGTCGCGTTCCTCGATGGTGCGGAGCACGAATTCCTGCTGACGGTTCATGGGTTCTTCAGTTCCTAACGACGTTGGGCCGCACTCCCCCCACTCTACTGAAGCATCGACTAGTCTCGTCGGTATGGCCCCCACGACTTCTGAGCCGGCGCGCCCGGACGAGCCGGCTGCTCCCTATGGGACCGGCCCGGCCTCGCCCAGGCCGGCCGGCCGCGTGCGCATCCACCACCTCGCTCAGGCCAAGGAACGCGGAGAGAAGTTCGCCATGCTCACTGCCTACGAGCAGTACACGGCGCAGATCTTCGACGAGGCGGGCATCGAAGTGCTGCTCGTGGGGGACTCCGCCGCGAACAACGTCTACGGGCACGCCACCTCCCTGCCCGTCACGGTCGACGAGATGATCTCGCTCGTCCGCGCGGTCGCGACCTCTGCGAAGCGGGCCCTCGTCGTCGCGGACCTCCCCTTCGGCAGCTACGAGGTCTCCTCGGAGCAGGCCGTGGCGACCGGCGTGCGCTTTCTCAAGGAGGGCCTCGCCCACGCGGTGAAGATGGAGGGCGGCGCGTACTACGCCGACACGGTCCGGGCCATGGTCCAGGCGGGCGTGCCGGTCATGGCGCACATCGGATTCACGCCGCAGAGCGAGCATGCCCTCGGCGGATACCGTGTCCAGGGCCGCGGCGAGGATGCGGAGCGGCTCATCGAGGACGCGAGGGCCCTGGAGTCCGCGGGGGCGTTCTGTGTGCTCATGGAGATGGTGCCGGCCGCCACTGCCGCCGCGGTCGACGCCGCGCTCACCGTGCCGACCATCGGCATCGGTGCGGGCAACGCCACGACAGGGCAGGTCCTCGTGTGGCAGGACATGGCCGGCCTGAGGGGCGGCGAGGGAGTCAGGGTGGCGAAGTTCGTCAAGAAGTACGCGGACCTGCGCACCATCCTCCTGGACGCGGCGCGGGCCTACCGCGAGGACGTCCGGTCGGGCCAGTTCCCTGGACCCGAGCACAGCTTCTAATCAGCCGGGCGCCTGATCAGTCGTTGTCGCTCCACCCGTCCCCGTTGGCGTCGGACGGGTCCCACGCGCGGTTGCGCTCCTTCACCTTCTCGAGGGCCTTCTCGGCCTCCGCGCGGGTCTTGTAGGGGCCGATGAGCTGCGTCCAGTCGCTCTGGGCATCTTCCTCGACCTGGTGGGTGACGACGTTGTACCAGTACTCGACCATCTGAGTCCCTTCCTGACGGCCCGGCCGTCACTCGGCCTAGTACACTCACCCTATGCCTTCTTCCCCCGCCACGGCACCCGTGGGCACGCTCGTCCGCGGGGCGGTCACGCCTGTCCGCCCGGTCCCGGAGTCCATCCCGCGACCCGAGTACGCATGGAAGAAGGCCCCCGCCAAGTTCGAGGGTTCCGACGTCCTCTCCCCCGAGAAGATCGAGCGTGTCCGCGCCGCAGGGAAGATCGCCGCGCAGGCGATCGCCGAGGTGGGCCGGCACATCCGGCCCGGCGTCACGACCGATGAACTCGACAGGGTCGGCCACGAATTCCTCGTCGCGCACGGCGCCTACCCGTCCACGCTCGGCTACCGCGGCTTCCCGAAATCGCTGTGCACGTCGCTGAACGAGGTCATCTGCCACGGCATCCCGGACTCCACGGTCCTCGCCGACGGCGACATCATCAACATCGACATCACTGCTTACAAGGACGGTGTCCACGGCGACACCAACTACACCTTCCTCGTGGGGAACGTGGACGACGAGTCGAGGCTGCTCGTGGAGCGGACGCAGGAGTCCCTCCGCCGGGCCATCAAGGCCGTCGCCCCCGGACGCGAGATCAATGTGATCGGCCGTGCCATCTCCTCCTACGCCAAGCGCTTCGGCTACGGCGTGGTGCGGGACTTCACCGGGCACGGCGTGGGCGAGGCCTTCCACACAGGCCTGATCATCCCGCACTACGACGCCGCACCCGCCTACAGCAGGGTGATGGAGCCGGGGATGGTCTTCACGATCGAGCCGATGCTGACCCTCGGCGGGATCGAATGGGACATGTGGGAGGACGACTGGACCGTCGTCACCCGGGACCGGAAGCGCACCGCCCAGTTCGAGCACACCCTCGTCGTCACCGAGAGCGGCGCCGAGATCCTCACTCTCCCCTAGGCCTCACACGGCCCTGGCATCCCCCCTGACCCGCGAGAGGCACCACGCATGGCCAAGAGCGAGAAGAAGAAGGACTCCAAGGAGTCGACCCGCATGATCGGCATCGACATCGGCGGCACCGGCATCAAGGGCGGCATCGTCGACCTCAAGAAGGGCAAGCTGGTCGGCGACCGCTACCGGATCGACACCCCGAAGCCGTCCACGCCCGAGGCCGTGGCCGACGTCGTCGCCCTGATCGTGGACGAGCTGAGCGCCCGTGACGGCGCGCCCGCCAAGGACACGCCCGTGGGCGTCACCTTCCCGGCGATCATCCAGCACGGCATCGCCCGTTCCGCCGCGAACGTGGACAAGTCGTGGATCGACTACGAGGTGGACAGGCACTTCACCGAACGGCTCGGCCGCCCGGTCGAGGTGATCAACGACGCCGATGCCGCCGGCCTCGCCGAGGTCCGCTACGGCGCCGGCAAGGGCGTGGGCGGGACGGTCCTCGTCATCACGCTCGGCACCGGGATCGGCTCGGCGTTCGTCTTCGACGGCCGGCTCGTGCCTAACGCCGAACTCGGCCACCTCGAGATCGACAGCTTCGACGCCGAGACGAAGGCTTCCGCGGTGGCGCGGGAGCGCGACGGGCTCAGCTGGGAGGAGTACTCAGTGCTCCTCCAGCGCTACTTCTCCCACGTCGAGTTCCTCTTCTCCCCCGAGCTGTTCATCGTGGGCGGCGGCATCTCGAAGCGCGCGGACGAGTACCTCCCGCGGCTCAAGCTGCGCACGCCGATCGTTCCCGCGAAGCTCAAGAACGAGGCCGGGATCGTGGGCGCCGCGCTCCAGGTCGCGATCGACCACGGTTTCGCGAAGTAGCCCTCAGACCAGACAACCCACGCACGACGCCGAGGGGCCCGGACGCGCTGTCCGGGCCCCTCCGCGTCGTGCTCGGGTAGTGGGGGCGGGGCGACGGGGGCGCAGCGGTGTCAGGCCCCCGCGGCCTTGGCCTGCTCCGCGCGGAGCACGCTGATCGCCGACTCGAAGTCCTCGAGGGACTCGAAGTCCTGGTAGACGCTCGCGAAGCGGAGGTACGCAACCTGGTCCAGCCGCTTGAGGGGCCCGAGGATGGCGAGCCCGATCTCGTTGGCCTGGATCTCCGCAGAGCCGGCGGCGCGGATTGCCTCCTCGACCTCCTGGGCAAGGAGCGCGAGGTCGTCGTCGGTCACCGGACGGCCCTGACACGCCTTGCGCACTCCGTTGATGACCTTGGAGCGGCTGAAGGGCTCCCCCGCGCCTGAGCGCTTGATGACGGTCAGGCTCGTCGTCTCGAGGGTCGTGAACCGGCGGCCGCACTCGGGACACTGGCGTCGGCGCCGAATGGCAGCCCCGTCGTCCTGGATGCGGCTGTCGACGACGCGTGAGTCGGGATTACGGCAGAACGGGCAGTACACCCGTCAAGTGTACTGAGAACGTGTCGGGAACCACAAGCCTGTAACACTACATGTAGTAGTTGCTGACACTACTTGTAGTGCGCACTCGGTCCGTGCGCAGGTCCTCCTCCTCAGCGACCGGCGAAGCGGACGTCCACGGCGTCGCCGTGCGCAGGGAGGTCCTCAGCATCGGAGAGGCTCCGGATGTGCCCGGCGACTCCTCGGAGGGCGGCCTGGCTGTAATCGACGACCTGGATGGCGCGCAGGAACGTCGCGACGTTCAGGCCGGACGAGAAGGCCGCGGTCCCGCTGGTGGGGAGGACGTGGTTCGACCCGGCGCAGTAGTCGCCCAGGCTCACCGGACTGTAGTTGCCCACGAAGATCGCGCCCGCGTTGCGGATCCGGGCGGCGACTGCCGGGGCGTCCGCCGTCATGATCTCGAGGTGCTCAGCGGCGTAGGCGTCGCACACCGCGATGCCGGCGCCGAGGCTGTCGACCAGCACGGCCCCGGACTGCTCCCCGGCCAGCGCCGTGAGCACCCGGTCGCGGTGCTTGGTCCGGGAGGTCTGCGCGGCGAGCTCGCCGCGGACACGCTCCACGAGCTCGGCAGAGTCGGTCACCAGGACGGACCCAGCACGCGGGTCGTGCTCGGCCTGGCTGATGAGGTCGGCGGCGACGAGCGAGGGGTCCGCGGTCGCGTCGGCGAGGATCGCGATCTCGGTGGGCCCCGCCTCGGCGTCGATGCCGACAACGCCCTTCACGAGCCGTTTCGCCGTCGCGACAAAGATGTTGCCCGGACCGGTCACGACGTCGACCGGCTCGATCGGCGCCAGATCTCCCTGCTCGTCAGATCCGGCGGGGACACCGTAGGCGAAGGCGATGACGGTCTGGGCGCCGCCGATCGCATAGACCTCCTCGATGCCGAGCAGCGCGGCCGCGGCGAGGATCGTCGGATGCGGGAGGCCGCCGTTGTCCTTCTGGGGCGGCGACGCGAGCGCGATCGACGGAACCCCGGCTGCCTGGGCCGGGACGACGTTCATGACCACGCTCGACGGGTACACGGCGAGGCCGCCCGGCACGTAGAGGCCCACGCGGCCCACGGGGACCCACCGCTGCGTCACCGATGCGCCCTCAGCGGGCCGCACAGTCACATCCTGGGGGCGCTGCGCCTCCGCGAAGGCCCGGGCGCGGGCAATGGACTCCGTGAGCGCCTCGCGCACTCCGGCGTCGAGCCCCTCGAGGGCCGCCGTGAGCGCCTCCGCCGGTACCCGCGGGTGGCGCTGCTCGACGCCGTCGAATCGCTGGGCGAGCTCTCGGAGCGCGCCGAAGCCGCGGCCGCGGACGTCGGCGATGATGCCCCGCACCACGTCCTCGACTCCCGACCCGTCGCCGGCGGCGAGACGCGGCACGGCGGCGCGCAGCTCGGCGAGGCCGAGGCTGCGGCCGCGCAGGTCGATGGTGCGGAACGTCGGGGTCGGGGCGTCGGAAGTCACCCGTCCAGTCTACGCGGCGGCACCTTGGCCGCTCGCGCCGCTGCTCCCGTCGTCGTCCTCCGGGCTCTCTGCCGGATGGCTGCCGGGTCGGTGGGGTGGAACCCACCACAGGGTCGTGAGTGCGAGGACGCTCAGCGCCGCGATCGCGGGCCAGACGGCGATCGCACTGAGGGACTGCAGCCCGAAGGCCGACTCGGCCAGCCGGGGATCCACACCGCGCGCACCGCCGATCCGTCCCAGCAGGAGGCCTGTTCCCCACATGAGGGCGCTTCCAACGACGCTGCCGGCCAGTGCGGCGAGGCCCCGCGCCGGCAGGCCCGGACGCCGGCGGCTGAGCGAGAGGAGGACGGCGAGCACGACGCCGGCGAGGGCGCCGAGGGCGGCGAACACGAGGTCGCGCTCGTCCCAGGTGCGGTAGTTGCTCCCCTCTCCGTAGAGCCGCCCGCCGGGCGCGGCGAGCCACCACACGGTCCCGAGCACGGGCCCCGCCGCGGCGGGAAGGAGCGACCAGCGGGCGAGCGACGCCGTCGTCGGTTCACCCGCCCCGCCAGCAGCCGCGTCGTTCCCGGTCACCACGGCCTCAGGCATCGAGGCACGCGGGTCCGAGGAGAACCTTGAGGTCGCCGAACAGGGCGGGGTTGGGGTTGACCCGGAGATGGTGCGGGAGGCTCATGACGGCGACCTTGTCCCGTTCCCGGATGTGGAGCCGAACCTCGGAATTGCCGTGGTGCCCGCGCAGGATCTCGCCGAGCTGCCCGATCCGCTCCTCACTCGCGCGGTGCTCGAGGATCCGGATGTCGACCGGACCGCCCTCGGCGCTGGAGAGGTCCGGGATGCTCAGCTCCATGGCGCTGAGGGTCACCGTGCCGTCGTCCCGGCGCTGGAGACGACCCTTGATGACCACGATGAGGTCCTCGGCGAGGACCGCAGCAATCGGGCCGTAGACCTGGCCGAAGAACATGACCTCGATCGAGGCACCCAGGTCCTCGACCTCGGCCCGGGCGTAGGGGTTGCCGCTCGACTTGGAGATGCGGCGGCTCAGCGAGGTGATCATCCCGGCGATGGTGACGATGGTGCCGTCGGACGGGCCGTCGTCGGCGATGAGGGTCGAGATGTCCACCTCGGCGCTCGCGCCGAGCACGCCCTCGAGCCCTTGGAGCGGGTGGTCGGACACGTACAGGCCCAGCATCTCCCGTTCGAAGCCGAGCTTGTCCTTCTTCTCCCACTCGGGAAGGTCTGGCACCTCGACCGCCAGGCCGGCTTGGGGAGCGTCGTCCCCGAAGGCGCTGAAGAGGTCGAACTGGTTGTTCGCCTCGTTGCGCTTGAGGGTGATGACGGCGTCGATCGCCTCCTCGTGGACGAGGGCGAGCGCCCGCCGGGTGGCACCGAGGGAGTCGAAGGCGCCGGCCTTGACGAGCGATTCGATCGTGCGCTTGTTGCACACGACGGCGGGGACCTTCTGGAGGAAGTCCGCGAAGGAGGTGTAGGCGCCCTTCTCCTGACGCGTCTCGACCATCGCCTTGACCACGTTCGCCCCGACGTTGCGGATCGCACCCATGCCGAAGCGGATGTCGTCGCCTACCGGGGTGAAGGTCAGCTCGGACTCGTTCACGTCCGGCGGCAGGACGGTGATCCCCATGCGGCGGCATTCGTTGAGGTAGATCGCCGACTTGTCCTTGTCGTCGCCGACCGAGGTCAGCAGGGCGGCCATGTACTCGGCGGGGTAGTGCGCCTTGAGGTAGGCGGTCCAGTAGGACACGACTCCGTAGGCCGCGGAGTGGGCCTTGTTGAAGGCGTAGTCGGAGAAGGGCAGGAGGATGTCCCAGAGGGTCTTGACGGCCTCCATGGAATAGCCGTTGTCCTGCATGCCCTGGGAGAAGCCCGCGAACTGCTTGTCGAGCTCCTCCTTCTTCTTCTTGCCCATGGCGCGGCGGAGGATGTCCGCCTGTCCGAGCGAGTAGCCGGCGAGCTTCTGCGCGACCGCCATGACCTGCTCCTGGTACACGATCAGGCCGAACGTGCCGCCGAGGATGTCCTTGAGGGGCTCTTCGAGCTCGGGGTGGATCGGGATGACCTCCTGGATCCCGTTCTTGCGCAGCGCATAGTCGGTATGGGCGTTCGCACCCATGGGGCCGGGCCGGTAGAGCGCCAGGACGGCCGAGATGTCCTCGAAGTTGTCCGGCTTCATGAGCTTGAGCAGCGAGCGCATCGGGCCGCCGTCGAGCTGGAAGACCCCGAGCGTGTCGCCGCGCGCGAGGAGCTCGTACGAGGCCGCGTCGTCGAGCTCGAGCCGCTCGAGGTCGAGGTCGACGCCCCGGTTCCGCTTGATGTTCTCGATCGCGTCCGAGATGATCGTGAGGTTCCTCAGGCCGAGGAAGTCCATCTTGATCAGGCCGAGGCCCTCACAGGTCGGGTAGTCGAACTGCGTGATGACCTGGCCGTCCTGGATGCGGCGCATGATCGGGACGACGTCGATGATCGGCTCCGAGGACATGATCACCCCGGCCGCGTGCACGCCCCACTGGCGCTTCAGGCCCTCGAGCCCGATCGCGGTGTCGAAGACCTTGCGAGCCTCGGGGTCCGTCTCGAGCAGCTGCCGGAAGTCGCCGGCCTCCCCGTAGCGCTTTGCCTTGGTGTTGTAGATGTCCGCGAGCGGGATGTCCTTGGCCATGACGGCCGGCGGGAGGGCCTTGGTCAGGGTCTCGCCCATGGAGAACGGGTAGCCCAGCACGCGGGCGGAGTCCTTCAGCGCCTGCTTGGTCTTGATCGTGCCGTACGTGACGATCATCGACACGCGGTCGTCGCCGTACTTGCGCGTGACGTAGTCGATGACCTCCGAGCGGCGGCGGTCGTCGAAGTCGACGTCGAAGTCGGGCATGGACACGCGGTCCGGGTTGAGGAAGCGCTCGAAGATCAGGCCGTGGCGCAGGGGGTCGAGGTCGGTGATGCGCATTGCGTACGCGACCATCGAGCCTGCGCCGGAACCGCGGCCTGGCCCCACGCGGATGCCGTTGTCCTTGGCCCAGTTGATGAAGTCGGCAACCACGAGGAAGTAGCCGGAGAAGCCCATCGAGCTGATGATGCCGAGCTCGTAGTCAGCCTGCTTGCGCACGTCGTCGGGGACGCCGTTCGGGTAGCGGTAGCGGAGCCCGCCCTCGACCTCCTTGACCAGCCAGGAGTCCTCGTCCTCGCCCGGCGGGCAGGGGAAGCGGGGCATGAAGTTGTCCTTCGTGAAGGACACGTCGCAGCGTTCGGCGATCAGCAGGGTGTTGTCGCAGGCCTCCGGGACGTCGCGGAACAGCTCGCGCATCTCCTGGGGCGACTTCAGGTAGTAGCCGGTGCCCGAGAAGGCGAACCGCGAGCCGCCGTTGTCGTAGCTCGGCTCGAGCAGCGTGGAGCCGGACTGGATCGCGAGGAGGGCCTCGTGCGCCTTGGCATCGTGCTCGTGGGTGTAGTGGAGGTCGTTCGTGGCGACGAGCGGGAGGTTGAGCTGCTTGGCGAGGCGCAGGAGGTCCTCACGGATCCGCGTCTCGATGCTCAGGCCGTGGTCCATGAGCTCGCAGAAGTAGTTCTCCGCCCCGAAGATGTCGCGGAACTCCGCAGCGGCCTCAAGCGCCTCGCGGTACTGGCCGAGGCGCAGCCGGGTCTGGACCTCGCCGGAGGGGCAGCCCGTCGTCGCGATGAGGCCCTCGGAATACGTGCTCAGCAGTTCGCGGTCCAGCCGGGGCCACTTGCCGAACACCGAGTCGAGCGAGGCGAGGGAGGAGGCACGGAACAGGTTCCTCATGCCCGTGTTGTTGTAGCTCAGGAGCGTCATGTGGGTGTACGCGCCGCCGCCCGACACGTCGTCGGACCGCTGCGACTCGTCGCCCCAGCGCACGCGCCCCTTGTCGGTGCGGTGGGTCCCCGGGGCGACATACGCCTCGACGCCGATGATCGGCTTGACGCCGGCGTTGGTCGCCTTCTGCCAGAAGTCGTGGGCGCCGAACAGGTAGCCGTGGTCGGTGATCGCCAGGGCGGGCATCTCGAGCCGGTTCGTCTCCGCGAACAGCTCGCCGAGCTTCGCGGCGCCGTCGAGCATCGAGTACTCGGTATGGGTGTGGAGATGGACGAACGAACCGCTGGATGTCACCGAACCAGTGTAGGCGCCGCCCCGCCGGGGTTCGCTGAGGCACGACGGCGGGGACGCGCCGTCGTGCGCTCAGCGCACCGTGCGCCGGGCGAAGCTTGCCGCGGCGACCTGCTCCCCCAGGTAGAACACCGCGGGCACCATGTCCCCGGTCTTCACGAGCGCGCCGGCGCTCACGAGGCCGACCAGCCCGACGACGGCGGCCTCGGTCCCGTGGCCCGGCAGGGTGGCGAGGGCGCCGGCCAGAGAGGCCAATGCGGCCACATGGAGCCACGCGTACGTCGCGAACGGCCAGGCCGGCATGCGGCGGTAGGCGAATCGCTCGATGTCCGCGGTGCGCACAGCGAGCTCCCACACGAAGAACGGCGCTCCCGCCGTCAGCGCGCCCGCGGCGACTGCGGCCAGTGTCTTCGCGCGGCCCTGCGGCAGGGACTGCGCCAGACGCGCGAAGGCTGCGGGGACGGCCGCGGTACCCGCGGCAGCGAGGTGCTCCCCCACTGTCCAGGAGCGGCGGCCGGCGCTGAGGAGCGCGAGCCGCCGTTCCGCGTCCGGCTCGGTGTACACCCTGGGAACGGGACTGATGCCGATCCCCCACACCACGCCGCCGGCAATCGCCACGACCGCCGCCTTCCGACGGCTCTGCTCCCTCGCGTCCATGGCTCCTCCGCCCCGGAATGGCCGGTCCTGCCCAGAGAGTAGGGCGCGAGGTGGGCCGGGTCAACGGGCCGCGAAGCGCTAGACGCGGCCTCCGCGCAGCGTCTCGAGCGCGTACTGGAGGTCCACGGGATAGGGGCTCACTGCCTCGACGCGCTCGCCGGTGCGCGGGTGCGCGAACGCGAGCCGATACGCGTGCAGCCACTGGCGCGTGAGGCCCAGGTCGGCGGCGAGGCGCGGGTCCGCGCCGTACGTCAGGTCACCCGCGCATGGATGGTGCAGGGCGGCGAAGTGCACACGGATCTGGTGAGTCCGGCCTGTCTCGAGGTGGATCTCCACGAGGCTGGCCCGCCCGAACGCCTCGATGACCTCGTAGTGGGTGACAGACGGGCGCCCGTCCTCGACCACCGCGAAGCGCCAGTCGTAGCCCGGGTGCCGGCCGATGGGAGCATCGATGGTGCCCTCGAGCGGGTCAGGCATGCCCTGCACGACCGCGTGGTAGACCTTCTCGACGGTGCGGTCCTTGAATGCCTGCTTCAGCACGGTGTAGGCATGCTCGGTCTTGGCCACGACCATCGCGCCGGAGGTCCCGACGTCGAGCCGGTGGACGATCCCCGCGCGTTCGGGGGCCCCCGAGGTCGAGATGCGGAAGCCGGCACCGGCGAGGCCGCCGACGACGGTGGGGCCCACCCAGCCGGGTGAAGGGTGCGCGGCGACGCCCACGGGCTTGTCGACGACCACGAAGTCCTCGTCGTCGATGAGGATGTCGAGTCCGTCCACCTTCTCCACCACCACTTCCAGGGGATCACGTACCGCTGGCCGCTCGATCTCGAGCGCGTCGCCCGCGGCGAGCTTGGTCGACTTCGCGACCGCCTTGCCCCGCAGCGCCACATGGCCGCCCGCCAACAGGGCTGCCGCCGCGGAGCGCGAGAGCCCGAGCAGCTCTCCGAGCACGGCGTCGGCACGTGCACCGGACAGTCCCTCCGGGACGACGACGCGCTCAGGCACGCCCGTCACCCGGGGCCTCGTCCGTGACGGCCTTCTTGGCCGCACGCGTGCCGTCCGGGGAGATGCCCCGCAGCGTCAGGAGGCAGATGAGGGAGACCCCGACGACCACGGCGGAGTCCGCGAGGTTGAAGATCGCGAAGTTCGGCAGGGAGATGAAGTCCACCACGTGCCCCATGCCGAAGGACGGCTCACGGAAGAGCCGATCAGTGAGGTTGCCCAGAGCGCCGCCCAGCACGAGTCCGAGGCCCACCGCCCACCCGGCCGACCGGACCTTCCGCGAGTAGGCGACGATGGCCACAGACACCACGGTCATGATGATGGTGAACACCCACGTGACGCCCTCGCCGATGGAGAACGCCGCACCCGAATTGCGGATGTAGTACCACTGCAGCAGCGGCGGCAGCACCGGAATCCGCTCGCCCTCGACCATCGTGCCCGTCACCCACAGCTTCGTCAGCTGGTCGAGGACGTAGGCGGCCGCCGCGAGGAGGACGAGAAGCCCGATGCGACGGCGGGCCGGCGTGACCGGCCCGGGGGTGGGAGAGGTGGGTTCCATGCTTCTTTCCGGTGGCAGGACGACGCCGGCGGCTGCTCCAGGCAGCCACCGGCGTCGCGTGCTGAGGCGGCTCAGACCTCTGCGTTGTCGGTGATCTCCGAGGCGGCCACGGAACCGCGGGCCTCGAGGTCGCGGAGCTGGCCCTCGATGTAGGCCTTGAGGCGCGAGCGGTAGTCGCGCTCGAACCCGCGCAGCTGCTCGACCTTGCGCTCGAGCACAGAGCGCTGCTGCTCGAGGGCGCCAAGGGTCTTGCGGGACTTCTCCTGCGCGTCGTTGACGAGGCTGCTGGCCTCGATCTGCGCCTCGGCGATGATCTTGTCGCGCTGGTCGAGACCGTCCTGCACGTGCTTGTCGTGCATCTGCTGGGCCATGGCGAGCAGGCCTGCGGCGGACTCGGCCACCGACGAGCGGCCAGCACCGGACGGTGCAGCCGGAGCGGCGGGGCCAGGAGCGGGAGCGACCTCCTTGACCGGCTCGGGCTTGGCCTCCTCGCGGACCGGAGCGGCCTGGACCGGCTTCTCCGCGGCCTGCGGGCCTCCCTGCTTCCCCGTGAGCTCGGCGACCTTCTTGCGGAGCTCGTCGTTCTCCTGGTTCAGGCGGCGCAGCTCGATGACAATCTCGTCCAGGAAGTCGTCGACTTCATCCTGATCGTAGCCCTCGCGGAACTTGGTCGGCTGAAAGCGCTTGTTGACAACGTCTTCTGGCGTCAGAGCCATCTGCTCACCTCATTGGTCTAGTCAGTCAGGCAGCTACCGCCACCGTGTCTACCGTATCGAATTTGTTACCCGCCGCTCCACCTGACGCCCGTCTACGGGGTTGACAGCGTGGCCCGGCCGGTGCTGTTGGCCTCGAACCTACGCGAGATTCCTGACGATCGCCATAGCGATGACGACCGCGATCACGAGGATGATGAAGGCCAGGTCGAGGCTCATCGCACCCATGCGGAGCGGCTTGAACCAGCGGCGCGACAGCCTCATCGGCGGATCCGTCACCGAATAGACCGCGCTTGCCGCGACAAGCGACGCGCCGCGCGGCCTCCACGTGCGCGCGAAGGACTGCACCCAGTCGAACACGAGCCTGCTGACGAGTGCGATGAAGAACACCTCGAGGAGCAGGTACAGGAGTGCGAACAGGATGCCCATCGAGGCCCTCAGCTCTGGTTGAAGAAGGTGGTCTGGCCGTCGGCGACCTTCTTGTCCTCGCCCAGCACCTCGACGTTGGACGGCGACAGGAGGAACACCTTGTTGGTCACCCGCTCGATGCTTCCGTGGAGACCGAAGACGAGGCCTGCGGAGAAGTCGACGAGGCGCTTCGCGTCCGCCTCGCCCATGTCCGTGACGTTCATGATCACGGGGATACCCTCCCGGAAGCTCTCGCCGATGACCTTGGCATCATTGTACGAGCGCGGGTGGACCGTGGTGATCTGCCGCAGGGCGCCGTCCTCGCGCACCGACGCTGCCCGCTTGATGGGAGTCACGGGCGCCCGGTACTCCTCGACCTCGGCCGGGGACGGCTCGCGGGTGGCCAGGGCCTGACGGCGTTCTTCGCGCTCGGTGTGCACAGGCTGTTCCTCTTCCGTCCGTGCGTGGGTGGCCTCGGTCTCGAACTGCTCCTCGCCGTCCGCCAGACCGAGGTAGATCATCGTCTTGCGCAGAGCGCCAGCCATCTCGACTCCTGTCCTCGGGCCGGGCTGGGTGCACCGCAGCGCCGGGTCGCTCGGCCCAGAAGGTCCCGGCGCTACTGAAGCTATCGCACGCGCGGTCGCGTGCCGAGGACATCGGTGCCAATCCGCAGGTGTGTCGCACCCGCGGCCACAGCCTGCTCGAGGTCCTGGGTCATGCCCGCAGAGACCATGTCCGCGCCGGGATGGCGCCGCTGCATCTGCTCCGCGATCGACGCCAGCCTGGCGAACGCCTCAGCTGGGTCCTCCCCGAGCGGCGCGACCGCCATGACTCCCGCCAGACGAAGCCCCTCGGTCCCCGCCAGAAGGTCGGAGAGCCCGGAGACTTCCCCAGGAAGGGCGCCGCCGCGTCCCGGCGCAGCCTGGGGGTCGAGGTTGACCTGGACGAGGCAGTCGAGCACGCGGCTCCGGCCAGAGGCGGCCACGGCCTTCCCGAGGGCTGACACCAGCGATGCCCGATCCACAGAGTGCACCGCATCCGCGTAGCGGACCACGCTCTTGGCCTTGTTCGTCTGCAGCTGGCCGATGAAGTGCCAGGCGAGCGGCAGTTCCTTGAGCTCGGCAGCCTTCGCAGCGGCTTCCTGGTCCCGGTTCTCGCCGACGTCACGGACCCCGAGCTCGGCAAGCAGGCGGACGTCGGATGCGGGATGGAACTTCGTCACGACGATGAGCGCCGGCTCGGAGTCTCTTCCCGCGGCCTCGGTCGCACGGCGGATGCGTTCGCGGACGCGCTCCAGACTGCCCGCAAGCTGACGGCGCCTCGCCTCGGTCCCGGGCTCCTCAGTCATGGGTCCACACGAGGCCAGCAAAACGACCCACGCCTGGAGCCCGGCGGTGGGAGAACAGCTCGTCGTGCTCGTAGGTGCAGGCCCACGCCTCGGTGTGCACCGGCACCTCGGCCGCACGGAGCTGGCGCACGACGCCGGTGGGCAGGTCGAGCGCCGCGGTCCCCCAGCGCGTCTCCGCCGCGGTCCCGGGCACCACGGCGTCCACGTCGGAGCGCATCGCCTCGGGCACTTCGTAGCATGCGCCGCAGATGCTCGGGCCGATCCAGGCCTCGAGGTCCCGTGCGCCAGCGTCCCTCAGGCGGCTGACAGCGGAAGGGACCACGCCGGCGACAAGGCCGGGGCGCCCTGCGTGCACGGCGGCCAGCGCCGGGGTCCCGTCGTCGAACGACCCGGCGACCACGATCGGGACGCAGTCCGCCACCATCACCGCCAGCGGCTCGCCGCGCGACAGGAGCGCGTCCGCCGTGGGGGCGGGCTCTTCCCCGGCCCACACGGCTTCGGCCCCGTGCACCTGGCTCATGTACTGGAAGGACCCGACCCCGGCCTCCTGCGCGAGCGCCGCCCGGTGGCGGGCCACGGCGCCGTCGTCCGAGCCCACATGGAAGGCGAGGTTCCCCGCCTCCACGCGGGTGAACGCGGCGGTGACGCCGGGACGGATGTCCCGGCGCCACCAGAAGAGCCCCAGTGCAGACGGAGACTCGGCCGTGCTGCTGTTCACTTGAGGAAGTCGGGCACGTCGAGGTCGTCGTTCCGTGCCCCGGACAGGTCCGGCTCAACCACGGCGGGGAGCTCGACGTCGAAGCCCGTGTCGGCGGGGATGCCGGTGCGGCCCTGGCTCCACTGGCTCAGGCCGGCATGCGCGGGGGCAGGCTGGGACGAGCGCGGGGCAGACACGGGGGCGGCAGGCACGGCCGACGGGCCAGCCGGCTGCTGGGGCGCTGCGGCGGGCTGGGACGCCTGCGCCTGCGCTGACTTGACGTCCTCGAGCGACGGCGAGGTCGCCCTGACATCGTCGAAGCCCGCCGCGATCACCGTGACGCGGGCCTCGTCTCCGAGCGCGTCGTCGATCACCGCACCGAAGATGATGTTGGCCTCGGGGTGGGCGACCTCCTGGACGAGGCGCGCGGCCTCGTTGATCTCGAAGAGGCCGAGGTCGCTGCCGCCCTGGATGGACAGCAGGACGCCGTGGGCGCCGTCGATCGAGGCCTCGAGGAGCGGGGAGGCGATGGCGAGCTCGGCGGCCTTGACGGCGCGGTCCTCTCCGCGCGCCGAGCCGATGCCCATGAGCGCGGAGCCCGCGCCCTGCATGACGGACTTGACGTCCGCGAAGTCGAGGTTGATGAGGCCGGGGGTCGTGATGAGGTCCGTAATGCCCTGGACACCGGAGAGCAGGACCTGGTCCGCGGAGCGGAAGGCGTCGAGCACGGAGACGTTGCGGTCGCTGATCGAGAGCAGCCTGTCGTTCGGGATGACGATGAGGGTGTCGACCTCGTCGCGCAGCGCCTCGATGCCGTTCTCCGCCGAGGTCGCGCGGCGGCGGCCCTCGAACGTGAACGGGCGGGTCACGACGCCGATGGTGAGCGCGCCGAGCGAACGGGCGATCCGGGCGACGACGGGCGCACCGCCGGTGCCGGTGCCGCCGCCCTCGCCAGCGGTGACGAAGACCATGTCGGCCCCGCGCAGGACCTCTTCGATCTCGTCCGCGTGGTCCTCTGCCGCCTGGCGCCCGACCTCGGGGTTTGCACCCGCGCCGAGGCCACGCGTGAGCTCACGCCCGACGTCGAGCTTGACGTCCGCGTCGCTCATGAGCAGCGCCTGGGCGTCCGTGTTGATGGCGATGAATTCGACCCCTCGCAGACCGACTTCGATCATGCGGTTGACTGCGTTCACGCCACCGCCGCCGATGCCGACGACCTTGATGACGGCCAAGTAGTTCTGCGGTGCTGCCACGTTGAGTGTCCCTTGTTCGAAGCCTGCTGTATGCGAGAAGCCGGGAGCCTAACCTTAACCCTCCACTTGAAGGTTAATGTTATGTCAAGTAGCTTCTGCCCTCGACGGTATGGGTCGCGTTCAGACCGCGCAACGACCGTGATGGTGTGTCGCGGCAATCCGCCGGTCTGTGAGGCCCGCGCGTCAACGCGTCACCGGGTGGCGGGGCGCGCTCACATCGAAGACCCGAGCAGGGGCCTGGCCCTTCTGCGGGTTCTCGGCGGCCTTCATGAGGGCCGCGAGGACCCTCGCCTTGAGCTCCCGCTCCTGGGCATTCCCCCACACGACGCTGCGGCCGTCCGTGAGCCGCAGCTCGACCGAGTCTACCGACTGCGCGGTCGCGGTCGCCAACTGGCCGAGGACGTCCGCGGGCAGTGCGGCCAGGACGGCGGTGACGGCCTTGAACACCTCCTGGCCGAGAGGCATCGCAGCGCCGTCGATCACGGGCACGGGATACTGGGCAGTCTCCGATGCCTCCCCCAGGACCACGCCGTCGCCGTCGACGACGAGCAGCTTGCCCTCGCTCTTCACCAGCGCCACCGGCACGCGCTCGGTGACCGTGACGACGAGCGTGTCCGGCGGCACGGCCCGCGCCGAGACGGCCTTGACCTGCACGAGCGGGGAGACGAGCGAGCGCACCTGGTCGTCGCCGACCTGCGCCAGCGGCCGCCCCATGACCGGCGCCAGGGCCGCTTCCACCTGCTGGACCGAGAGCAGATGCGTGCCCTGGACGACCACCGAACGCACCGCGATGAGCGGCGTGAACAGCACGAGCGCCATGAGACCGGCCACGAGCACCACCGCGACGGCCGCCGCGATCAGCGCCCGCCGCCGTCGGCGCCGGCGCGGCGGCTCCGGGAACGCGAGGACGTCCGCAGTGGATCCCGCCACTCCCGGCGCATCGTCGCGTGCTGGCTCGCGCGGTGCGACCCGAGACGGAGACGCGCCGGTTGGCTTCCGGGCAGGCGTGCCACTCCCCCGCCCGGGGAACCGCGGGCGTCCGCGCGACGGCGGCGTCTCCCGGTCCTTCCGCACGCTCGGGGAATCCGCTCCCGCGGACGGCGCCTGAGGGCCCTGCGGCGTCCCGGGCGCATCGGCGCCTGTCTGCGGCTGGGAGTTGTCGCTCCCCCGCGCCGCCGCACCGAGGACGGTCACCTTGGCGCCGCGGCCCAGCCGCACACGGGCCTCCTCGGCGTCGCCCTGCTGCCCCTCGGCCGGAGCCGAGGGGCGCGCGACCCGCGGAACGCGCGGGATCCGGCCGCTACCGGGCACGGCTGTCCTTCTCCCGCAGCGCCGCGAGCAGGACCTCGCCCTGGGCCGTCACGTCGCCGGCGCCGACGGTGAGGATGATGTCCCCTGCCGCGGCCAGGCCCGCGAGCTCCGCGGCGGCCCGGCCGGCATCGGACGCGTACGAGCCCTCGGGAAGCTTCGAGGTCACGAGCTCGCTCGTGACCCCCGGGATGGGGTCCTCGCGCGCCGGGTAGATGTCGAGCACGCGCACGGTGTCCGCGGCCGAGAGCGCCTCGGCGAACTGTGCCGCGAACTCTCGGGTCCGGGAGAACAGGTGGGGCTGGAAGAGGACGTGCACCCCGTGTCCTCCGGCGACGGCGCGGGCTGCCGCGAGCGCGGCGCGCACCTCTGTGGGGTGGTGGGCGTAGTCGTCGAAGACGCGCACCCCGCCCTCCTCGCCCTTGAACTCGAAGCGCCGCGCTGCTCCGCTGAAGCCGGCCAGGGAGTCGGCGGCCTTTCCGGCATCCGCGCCCAGGATCACCGCCGCCGCGAAGGCACCGGCCGCGTTCAGGGCGTTGTGGAGTCCCGGGACGGTCAGGGGAAGCGCATGGGTGGCTCCGGCGAAGTCGACCACGGAGCCGGCCGGGTCGAAGCGGACCCGGACATCGGAGTCGGGTGCCGTACCGTACAGCAGGACCCGCGGGGCGTCCGGGGCAGACCGGAGACGCTCGGCGAGGGCGCGGGCGCCGGCGTCGTCCGCGCACGCCAGGAGCGCACCGTCCGCGGGCAGGAGCGCCGCGAAGGCATCGAAGGCCCCGTGGACGGCCTCGGCCGTCCCGTAGTGGTCGAGGTGGTCGGCCTCTACGTTGGTCACGATCTCGATCAGCGGCCGGTAGTTCAGGAAGGACTCGTCCGACTCGTCGGCCTCGGCGACGAAGATGTCCGTCTCCCCGGACGCGGCGTTCACGCCGAGCGCGGGGATGTTGGCCCCGATCGCGAAGCTCGGGTCGAGGCCCGCCCCACGGAGCATCCAGGTGGTCATGGAAGTCGTCGTCGTCTTCCCGTGCGTGCCCGCGACGGCGACGACACGGCTGCCCTCCATCGCGGCGGCGAGCGCCTCGGAGCGGTGCAGGATCCGAAGGCCGCGGGCCCGGGCTGCGAGGAGTTCGGGGTTGTCCGGACGGATCGCCGAGCCGGCGACGACCGTCTCGGCGTCGCCCACGTTCTCGGCGCCGTACCCCACGGCCACCCGTGCGCCGAGGCCGGCAAGGTCCGCCATGACCGGCAGGTCCTTCGCGTCCGACCCGCTCACCGCAACGCCCCGGGCGATCATGACACGGGCGACGGCCGACATCCCGACACCGCCGATGCCGACGAAGTGGACCCTGCCCAGCGCGTCGAGGCCGGTGGCCCCCGCGCCCTGTTCCGTGTTCGTGCCGCTCATCCGCGCGCCGCCTCCATCACCATCTGTGCCATCGTCCTGTCAGCGTCCCTTACCCCGAGCGCCTGGGCCCGCCGGGCCATCTCGTCGAGCCTGCCCGGGTCGCCCAGGAGCGGCAGGACCTCACGGGCGAGCCACTCCGGCGTCAGCTCCGCGTCGCGGACCAGGAGCGCGGCTCCTGCCTCGACCAGGCCTCGGGCGTTGAGCGCCTGCTCGCCGTTGCCGATCGGCAGCGGGACGAAGACCGCCGGCAGGCCGACCGCCGCGACCTCGCACACGGTTCCCGCTCCCGAACGGCACAGGATCAGGTCGGCGGCGGCGTACGCGCTCTCCATGCCGTCGACGTACTCGACCTGGTGGTAGCCGGGTGCCTCCAGAAGCTTGCCGTCGCCGCCGGTGACGGCCTTTCCGCGCCCGGTGATGTGCAGGGTCTGGACTCCGGCAGCGGCGAGCGCCCCAAGCGAGGCCCCGAGGGTCGCGTTGATGCTCGCCGCGCCCGAGGACCCGCCTGTCACGACGAGGGTGGGCCTGTCCGGGTCGAGGCCGAGGGCCTTCCGAGCGGCCGGGCGCGCAGCCGCGCGGTCGAGCGCGGAGACCTCGCGGCGCATCGGCATCCCGACGAGCCGCGCGTGGCGCAGCTTCGTTGCCTCGAACGCCTTGCCGACCCACCGGGTGAAGAGGGCACCGACGCGGTTCGCGAGGCCCGGGCGCGTGTTCGCCTCGTGGATGACGATGGGCACGCGCCTGCGCCGCGCAGCGAGGTACATCGGCGTGCAGACGTACCCGCCGACGCCGACGAGGACATCCGCCTGCGCGCGCTCGAGGACAGACTCGGCCTGGCGCACGGCACGGGCGAGGCGCCCAGGGAGCCGGACGAGGTCGAGCGTGGGCCTGCGGGGCAGGGGCACGCGGTCGATCGTCGCGAGTTCGAGCCCGGCGGCCGGCACGAGCCGGGTCTCCATGCCCGTCGCCGTGCCGACGGCGAGGAGCCTCGCGTCGGGAGCGGCTTCCGCCACTGCGCGCGCGATCGCGAGGAGGGGACTGATGTGCCCGGCGGTCCCGCCGCCGGCGAGCACCACGGACAGACCAGTGCGTGCGGACATCTGGGCGGGGGTCCCTGACGGATCCTCGGGGGGCATGACTACCTGGTGGCCTTCCGCTTCTCGTACTGCGCTGGCTTCTTGTCTTGCCCTGGCTTCTTGTCTTGCCCTGGCTTCTCGTACTGCGCCGGCTTCTCCTGCTGCCGGAGCCTGCCGGGAGAGCCTGCGGACGCCCGTCCCCGTGCGCCCGTGGCGACCGGAGCGGACCGGGCCGAGGACGCCCTCGGAGCGTCTGCGCGGTGGTCACGGGCCAGGGCGCCCTTCGCCTTGGACCTCGTCCGGCTGTGGGTCCGAGCGGCCTTCGCAAGACGCATGTCCTCGCGGGCCAGGGACAACACTACGCCGATCGCACACAGGCAGCTGACGAGCGCCGAGCCGCCGGAGGAGATGAACGGCAGGGGCACGCCGATCACGGGCGCGATGCCGGTCACCATCGCCATGTTGATCGCCGCCTGGCCGAGGATCCAAGCCATGATCGTGCCGCCGAGCACCCGTGGGAACAGCTCCTCCTGCCGCGAGACCACGCGGAACACCGACACCGCCAGGACTGCGAAGAGGGCGAGGACGAGGATGGTGCCGACCAGTCCCAGCTCCTCGCCCAGCACGGCGAAGATGAAGTCGTTGTGGGCCTCTGGGATCCAGCTGTACTTCTGCCTGCTCTGGCCGAGCCCGACTCCGAACCATCCGCCCGAGGCAAGGCCCTGGAGGCCGTTCTGCACCTGGTAGCCGAAGTCCCCGCCGTCGGCCGTGCAGAAGTCAGGGTTCTGCCCGACCCAGTTGTAGATACGGCACATGCGGTTGGGACTGGTGATCGCGAAGCCTGCAGCCCCGACAGCGAGGAGCAGCCCGGAGGCCGCGAAGAGCTTGGTCGGCACCCCGGCGTAGAACAGCGCAGCCATCACGACGAACAGGATGACGAGGGTCGTGCCGAGGTCATGGCCCCAGATGACGAGCAGCGCCACCGCCAGTCCCACGGGCACCACCGGGACGAGCGCGTGGACCCAGTTGTCCAGGAGCGCGGCCTTCTTGTTCAGGATGGTGGCCATCCAGAGCGCGAGCAGGAGCTTCGCGAACTCGGAGGGCTGAAGGCTGAACCCGGCGATGTCTATCCAGTTCCGGTTTCCGAGCACACGGCGTCCGATGACCTGGACGAGGACCAGGAGCACGACGGTGGCGCCGATGCCGGGCCACGCCAGCCGCTTGAGCCAGCGGACGTTGATCCGGGAGAGCACCATCATCCCCGCAAGGCCAGCGAGGCCGAAGAGGCTCTGCTTGAGGGCCGCGGTGTAGGGGCTCTCCCCCGCGGCGATGCTCTCCACGCTCGAGGCGGAGAGCACCATCATGACGCCTATCGCGGTGAGCGCGAGCGTGGCCGCGAGGATGAGGTAGTAGCTCGCGCCGGAGCTGGATCCCGTAGGTTTGACCAGGCGGAGCCATAGCCGCGCTGCGCCCTGCAGCGGGGCGGGTGCGCCCCGGTCCCGCTGCGCTGTGCCCGCCATGCCGTGCTCCGTCCTTCTACGTTCCTGCCTCAGGCTCAGCCGTGCTTGGAGAGGTGCTCCCGCACGGCCGCCATGAATGCTGAGCCCCGGTGCGCATAGGAGTCGAACTGGTCCATCGACGCCGCCGCCGGAGCCATCAGCACCGTATCGCCGTCGGCCGCACGCTCTGCAGCGAGGGCCACCGCCTGGGCCATGACCTCGTCGCCTGCGATGGCACCGCCGTTCTCTCCAGTCTCGCGTGCCGGGACGGGCAGGACGGGGACGCTGGGCGCGTGTCGTGCGAGAGCCTCGGCGAGTTCAGAGCTGTCCGCGCCAATGAGGACCACCGCCTTGAGGCGCCGCGCGTGTTCGGCGACGAGCTGGTCGTAGGCGACTCCCTTCGAGAGGCCGCCGGCGATCCACACGACGCTGCCGAAGGATGCGAGCGAGGCCGACGCCGCATGCGGGTTGGTGGCCTTGGAGTCGTTGACCCACGTCACCCCGGCCGCCTCGGCGACCTTCTGGATGCGGTGGTCGCCGGGCATGTAGGACTGGAGGCCTCGCTTGATCGCGGCCGGCTCGACGCCGTAGGCCCGCACGAGCGCCGCGGCGGCAAGCGCGTTGGCGACCATGTGCCGGGGGGCCACCGGCCCGATGTCGGTGATGGCGCCGAGTTCGGCAGCGTGGTCGCGGCGCTCTTCGATGAACGCGCGGTCCACGAGGAGCCCGTCGACGACGCCCAGCATGCTCACCGCCGGGGTCTGCGTGGTGAACCCGACGGCGCGGCAGCCCTCCACGACGTCGGCGTCCTCGACCATGCGCTCGGTCTCGATCTGCTCGGCGTTGTAGATGCAGGCCTTCTGCGTGTTCGCGTAGACGCGGGCCTTGTCCGCCAGGTAGCTCTCATAGGACCCGTGCCAGTCGACGTGGTCCTCGGCGACGTTGAGCACGACCGATGCGACCGGCGAGAGGGAGTTGGCCCAGTGCAGCTGGAAGCTCGAGAGCTCCACCGCGAACGCGTCGTACTCGACGGGCTCGCGGATCGCATCGAGGATCGGCTTGCCGACGTTGCCCACGGCCACGGCCTTGAGGCCTGCGGCGAGAAGCATCGACTCGGCCATGCCCACCGTCGTCGTCTTGCCATTGGTCCCGGTGATCGTGAGCCAGTCTGCCGTCTTCCTGCCGCGCCGCGTCCGCACCCGCCACGCGAGCTCGACGTCGCCCCAGACCGCGATGTCGCGGCGTGCGGCCTCGGCGAGCATCGCCTGGTCGGGACGCCACCCGGGCGATGTCACGACGAGCTCGGGCCACGCGCCGTCGACCTTCGGGAGCCGTTCGACGGCATCGGGGCCGAGGAGGACGTCCTCCGCGCCGACGATCCGCAGCGTCTCCGCCTGCGCGTGGGCGCGTTCGCTCGTCGCGGCGTCGACGACCACGACGGAGGCTCCCAGCTCGATGAGCGTGTCCGCCGCGGCAAAGCCCGAGACGCCGATGCCGGCCACGACGACCCGCAGGCCCGACCAGTCGGCGTCCCACGAGGTCAGGGACGCGAGCCGTTCGGCCGATTCAGAGGAAGTCCGTGTCACAGTCCTGCCACCCACTCTGCATAGAAGACGGCCAGGCCTCCGGCAACGCAGAGCCCGGCGAGGATCCAGAAGCGGACCACGACCGTCACTTCGGCCCAGCCCTTGAGTTCGAAGTGATGCTGCAGGGGCGCCATCTTGAAGAGGCGCTTCCCGTGCGTGGCCTTGAAGTACCCGACCTGCAGGATCACCGAGAGGGTGATGAGCACGAAGAGGCCGCCGATGATGCCGAGCAGCACCTGGGTGCGGGTCAGGATCGCGAACCCGGCGACCGCAGCGCCGATGGCGAGCGAGCCGGTATCCCCCATGAAGATCTTGGCCGGCGAGGTGTTCCACCACAGGAAGCCGACCAGCGCTGAGCTCATGACGGCCGCGAGGAGCGCGAGGTCCAGGGGATCACGCGTCTCATAGCAGACGCTTCCCGCGACGCGCGGGGAGTCGCATGCCTGGTTGCTCTGCCAGATCCCGATGAGCGTGTAGGCGCCGAAGACCATGATCGCGGCCCCGGCGGCGAGGCCGTCGAGCCCGTCCGTCAGGTTCACCCCGTTGCTCGCGGCCGTGACAATGAGGTTGGACCAGATCACGAACAGGATTGCGCCGAGGATCGTCCCGCCGAACGCGAGGTCCAGCCAGGGGATGTCCCGGAGGAACGAGATGTGCGTCGATGCCGGCGTGAGGCCCCTGCTGTCGGGGAACTGGAGCACGAGGAGAGCGAAGACGACTCCCACGAGTCCCTGGCCTATCAGCTTGGCGCGGGCAGACAGCCCCAGGCTCCTCTGCTTCGAGATCTTGATGAAGTCGTCGAGGAAGCCCACGAGGCCCATGCCGACCATGAGGAACAGCAGGAGTGCGGCGGAGATGCTCGGTCCCGTGCTGCCCGGGTTCATGAGCCAGCTGAGGAGGTGCGTGAGGTAGTAGGCGACCACGGACGCCAGCACGAACACGGCGCCGCCCATGGTGGGGGTGCCGCGCTTGGTGTGGTGGGTTGTGGGGCCATCGTCCCGGATGAACTGCCCGTAGCCCTTCCGCACGAGGAGCCGGATGAACAGGGGCGTTCCGACAAGGCCGAAGACGAGGGCCAGACCGGAGCCGATCAGCAGTGAGATCACGTCAGCTCCGATCCTGGGTGTCGTGGGCCCGGCCATGCCCGGCCAATGCTATCCGATCGCCGAGGTGCCGCAGGCCGACACCGTTGGACGACTTGAAGAGGACGAGGTCACCGGGTTCGAGCTCGCGCTCGAGGAGCTCGAAGGCGGCGTCTGCGTCCTCGACGAACGTGCACTCATTGCCCCACGAGCCCTCGTTCACGGCCGAGACGTACAGCGGGCGCGCCTCGCGGCCGACCACCACGAGACGGTCGATGTTGAGCCGCACGACGAGGGTCCCGACTGCGGTGTGCGCGGGGATGGACTCGTCGCCGAGCTCGAGCATGGCGCCCAGGACCGCCCACGTCCGGCGCCCCCGGCCCAGGTCCGCGAGCGTCTGGAGCGCGGCGCGCATGGACTCGGGGTTCGCGTTGTAGGCGTCGTTGATGACCGTGACGCCGTCCCCGCGCTCGGTGCGCTCCATGCGCCAGCGGCTTCCCGGGCCCTGAGCGGACAGGGAGGCCGCGATCGTCGCCACAGGGACGCCCGCGGCATGCGCCGCGGACGCGGCCGCAAGCAGGTTGGACGTGTGGTGCGCGCCGATGAGCCTGCTGGCCACGTGCACGGGCTCCTGCGCACCCACCGCGAGGTCGAACACGGGAGAGCCCCCGGCATCGACCGTCACGCCGTGCGCGGCGACGACCGTCCCGCGGGCCGACCACTCTGCGGCGTTCTCGGGGTGCTGGGTGAAGAGGACCAGGCGGGCGGCGGTCCGGGACACCATCGCACGGACCCGCGCGTCGTCGATGTTGATCACGGCCGTGCCTTCGGGAGCGAGCGCCTCGACAAGCTCGCCCTTGGCCAATGCGATGTTCTCGACGCCGCCGAACTCCCCGGCGTGGGCCGTGCCCACGAACAGGACGACGCCGATGTCCGGCTTGACCATCTGCGCCAGGTACTCGATGTGGCCGATGCCGGTCGCGCCCATCTCGATGACGAGGTAGCGGGTCCGCTCGTCCGCTCGGAAGACCGTGAGCGGCACGCCGACCTCGCCGTTGTACGACCCCTGGGGGGACACCGTCGAAGACGGCGTGGCCGAGCCCTCGGAGGTGGAACGGAAGATGCCGGCGACAAGGTCCTTCGTGGTCGTCTTGCCCGCCGAACCCGTGATGCCCACGACGGTGAGCTGCTCGCCGCGAGCGGCCCTGGCGGCCCTGATGCGCCTGACCGCCTCTCGGGCCAGTGCTCCCATGGCGAGCACGGCGTCGGGAACCACCACGCACGGGAAGGAAGCGCCCGAGGAGTCGGACACCTCCCGCTCGCACAGGGCGAGCACGGCGCCCGCTGCGAAGGCCGCCCCGACGAAGGCGTGGCCGTCTGCGGTCTCGCCGGGCTTGGCCACGTAGAGCGCGCCCGGCGTGGCCTCGCGCGAATCAGTGACGACGGAAAGGGGGACAGTGCTTGGGTCGCCTACAAGGCGACCGCCGGTGATCTCGGCGATCTGCGCCGCAGTGAAGTCAATCATTCCTTACCGGACTCTATAGGCTCGGCACCCACCGCGGTGAATCCGTGCTCGACCATGGCGGCCCGCAGTTCGGTGCGGTCGTCGAGGGCGTGGTCCACCCCGCTGACCTCTTGGACGGTCTCGTGGCCGCGCCCTGCGACGAGGATGACGTCCTCGCGCGCCGCGAGCGAGACGGCGTGCCGGATCGCCTCCGCGCGGGGCGCCACTTCATCGATCCGGCGGCCGAGGCCCCGGGCGCTGTCCTCGGCCCGCGCGCCCTCGAGGACGTCCGCGCGGATCGCCGCCGCGTCCTCGTCGTGGGGGTCGTCATCCGTGACGACGACGACGTCGGCGCCGCGCACTGCGACGGCGCCCATGATGGGGCGCTTGCCCACGTCGCGCTGCCCGGTCGCGCCGAAGACGACGATGAGGCGGCCGGGGGCGGGCGGCCGCACGGCCTCGAGCGCCCGTTCGAGGGCGTCCGGGTTGTGGGCGAAGTCCACGACGGCGGCGGGCTCGGTTCCCACGAGCTGCATGCGGCCGGGGACGTCGACCGAGAACGGGTCCGCGGCGTCAAGCGCAGACTGGACGTCCGCCAGGGCTGCTCCCGCGGAGACCACCAGCAGGGTCGCAAGCGCGGCATTGGCCACATTGAAACCCCCCGGAAGGCCCGTGTGGGCCCGCAGAATCTCGCCGTCCCGGTGGCGCAGCTCGAAGGCTGTCCCGAGTCCCCGGCGCTGGACCGCGGCGACGGTCCAGTCGGCGCCGGTGCCCGGGATGTCTGGCGAGACGCTCAGCGTGGTGACCGGGATCGGTGCTTCAGCGGCAAGGCGGCGTCCCCACGCGTCGTCGACCGTCACCACTGCCCGGGCGGCGCGTTCGGGCGTGAACAGGGCCGCCTTGGCCAGGAAGTACTCCTCCATGGTGCCGTGGAGGTCAAGATGGTCCTGCGTGAGGTTGGAGAATCCGACGGCGCTGTACCGCACGCCGTCCACCCGGCCGAACTCGATGGCGTGGGACGAGACTTCCATCGAGGCCGCAGTGACCCCGCGTTCCCGCATCAGGGCGAGGAGTGCGTGCACGTCGGTCGACTCGGGGGTCGTGAGGCGGCTGGGGATTGGCGTTCCGCCGGCCGAGATCTCGATCGTCCCGATGAGCCCGGTGCGGTGGCCCAAGGCGCTCAGGAGGGCGTTGGCGAAGTAGGTCGTGGTCGTCTTGCCGTTGGTCCCGGTCACGCCGATCAGGAGCATGGGATCGCCGGCGTCCTGGCTGCGGTACACCCGTGCGGAGACCGGCCCGACGGCCGCGCGGGGCCGGTCGAGGACCAGGATCGGGACGCGCTCGAGGGCGTCGTCGAGGGCGAGCTGCCGTGCGCCCTCGTCGTCGGTCAGGACAGCGACGGCGCCGGCGTCGACCGCCTGGTGGGCGAAGTCGGCGCCGTGGCGGGTCGCGCCGGGCAGCGCGAAGTAGAGGTCGCCCGGGAGCACAGCCCGCGAGTCGAGGCTCGCACCCGTGATTTCCACCTCAGGGTCGATCGTCTCCTCGGGGAGTCCAACCAGCCGGGCGATCTGAGCGAGGGGAATCGGCGCCACTCTGGCCGGCCGGAACGCTGCCGCCTGGTCCCGCGGGGACTGGGCTCGCTGCTGGGAGTGGCCCCCCGGCTGGGAGTCGCGCGGAATGGGCTTCCTGCCCGTGGGCATGGGCTGCTCGCTCACGTTCACCTTCACTGCTCGGGAGTCTCCAACTGTAGTCGCTCGGACGCGTCCGCCGTCGGCCGCCGCCGCACGGACCGGGCCGCTCACTGCGCGTACTGGGGAAGCCGCGCAGGGGTGCCAGTGGACGGCGGGACGTTGTACAGCCGGAGGGCCTGGCCCATCACGGAGCGGAAGACGTCCGCGTTGCCGATGCCGAAGATGTCGCCCTTGGGCCTCTGGATCACGACGGCGACGACGAACCTTGGGTCCTCCATCGGTGCCATGCCCACCAGAGACGACGTGACGCCGCTGTAGCCGGGCACCCCATCCTCGCGGGGAGCTTCCGAGGTCCCCGTCTTCGCTCCCACCCGGTAGCCGTCGATCGCGGCGGGCTTGACCTCGCCCTCAGTCACGTCGCTCTCGAGCATGTCCTTGACCTGCTGCGCGGTGTCCCTGCTGACCACTTGGGTCGGTGCCGCCGCCTGCGGCGACTCGGTGCGCCCGTCCTTGTCCACATACGCGTCGATGAGGCGTGGCTGGAGCATGGAACCGTTGTTCGCGATGGCCTGGTAGGCCCGTACGGTCTGCAGCGTGGACTGGGTGACGCCCTGCCCGAACAGGACGGTGTACTGCTGCCGCGTGTCCCATTCCTCCGGGGTGTGCAGGATGCCCTGCGCTTCGCCGGGGAGCCCGATGTCCACCGGCTGGCCGATCCCGAACCGGCTGAACCAGTCGTAGCGCTGCTGCGGTGAGAGCTCCTTGCCGGCCATCACCGTTCCGGTGTTCATCGAATACCCGAGGATGCCGGCGAGCGTCCGCTGCTCGGTCCCGTGTGTGAAGGCGTCGGCGAAGGTCTCGCCGTCGATCGTGTAGGTGGGCGGGATCGTATACCGGCTCAGCGGGTTCGCCTTGCCCTCCTCGATGAGGGCGGCGAGCGTGAGGGTCTTCTGCACCGAGCCCGGCTCGTACGCCGCCGACACGGCCCGGGCGCCCCGGTCCTTGGCAGCTGTCTTGCCGGGATCGTTGGGGTCGACCGAGTTCGAGTCGGCCATGGCGAGGATGTTGCCCGTCTTGGCATCCATGACGATCGCGATGCCCCACTCCGCGCTGTACTTGTTCGTCTGGGTCTGGATGGCCTGCTGGGCGAAGTACTGGAGGTCGGAGTTCAGCGTGAGCCGGACCGTCTTGCCGTCCTCCGCCTCGGTCAGCTTGTCGGTCGCCACCGGAATGCGGAGCCCGTCCGCGCCGATCTCATAGACGCGCGAGCCGTCCTTGCCGGTCAGCTCCCCGTCCTGGGTCTGCTCGATTCCGGCGAGGGCGCTGCCATCGGAGCCGAGGAAGCCGACGACGTTGCCGCCCACCGCTCCGTTCGGGTAGACGCGCTGGGTCACGCCCTCGGAGAGGATCCCGGGGAAGCCGACGGCCATCACCCGGTCCTCGGTGTCCGGCGTGACGTTCCGCGCGACGTAGTTGAACGGCTTGTCGCCGGTGATCGCGGCCGAGACGTCTGCCAACGGCTTCCCGAGCGCGTCGGCGAGTTCCTGCAGCGCCTGGTCTCGGGAGACCTTCACGATCTGCCAGCCGCCGTCGGGGTTGTCGACGCGGCGCTCGATCTCCGTGAAGTCAGGCGCCGACGCAAGCCTCTGGTCGACCGTGATGTTGTAGCGGATGACGCTGGTGGCCAGGACGGTGCCGCGGGAGTCGACGATCTGCCCGCGCTGGGCCGGCAGCACGGTGGTCTGGAGGCGCTTGCTCAGGGCGGCCTCCGCCAGGCCGCCGACATCGAAGCCCTGGACCAGCACCAGCCTGCCCCCGAGCACCACGAGGAAGGCGAGCATGACCGCCAGGCCGAGCCGCAGGCGCCGGGCTCCCTTGGCCGCTCGCTTCGCGATCCCGACGCCTTCCCGGGGCGACGCACCGCTCGACGCGGTCCGGCCCGTCGGCCTGCTGCTCGATGCCACGCTCTGTCCTCGGCTTCCGTTCTCTCGTGCCGGCCGGGCTCGCCTAGCCGGCCGGCAGGGCTTCCGGCTGCCCGGGCCTAGCGCGTGGGTTCGCGCTGGGCCGGCGCCGGGATGCTGCCACCGTTGAGGGCCTTGGCCGCAGCGGCCGCCTTCTCCGCCGCGGCCTTGTCTGCCGCAGTCTTGTCTGCGGCGGGTGCAGCCGTCCCCGCGGCCGCCGCGTTCGCGGCTGCCCGGGCCTCGAGCGGGTCCTTGCTGTCCGGCGCCGGGGTGACCGCAATCTGCCCGGGGACGGCCGGTGCCGCAATCGCGGCGATCTGGCTGCCACCCTTCTGCGCAGCCTTGGCCTCCCCCGTGACCGCGAGCGTCTTCAGGTCAATCTGCCCCTTCGACGTCGACGCGACCATACCCAACTGTGCCGCACGCGCAGCCAGATTCTGGGGAGCCTCGTAGTTCTGGACACGCTGTGTCAGGTCCTGGTTCTGCTTCTGCAGGGTCAGCTGCTCATTCCGGAGCTGGACGAGCTGGTACTGCCCAGTCGAGACCGAGATGTTCAGGATGAGGACAGTCACGAGTGCCGCGGCGAGAACGCCCAGGCAGAAGATCGCGAACGGCGCCCTGCGGCGCGCGGGAAGGGTGCGCACGACCGCAAGCGGCGCCCTCCGCGACGGCGCCTGAGGCTTGGTGGATGCGGGGAACGCAAGCGCTGAGGTGCCCGCAACCGCCGTCTTCCGCTGTGCTGCGCTCATCGTCAGCTCCTCTCCCTGATGCGCTGCGCTGCCCGCAGGCGGGCCGACGCAGCCCGCGGGTTCTCTGCAATCTCCTCGGCGGTGGGCACTTCGGTTCCCTTCGTCAGGATCTTCAGCTCTGGCTTGTGCTCATCGAGCTCGACAGGGAAGCCTGGAGGCGCCGACGAGCGGCTGCGCGCCTGCAGGGCTGCCTTGACGATCTTGTCTTCGAGCGAGTGGTAGCTCATCACGACGATCCGGCCGCCGAGCCGCAGGGAATCGACGGCGGCGGGGACAGCGCGTTCGAGCACGTCGAGTTCCTCGTTGACCTCGATGCGGAGGGCCTGGAAGGTCCGCTTGGCGGGATGGCCGCCTGAGCGGGCGGCAGCCGCGGGCACGACGGCGCGGATCGCCTCGACGAGCTCGCCCGTGGTCTCGATGGGCCTCCCGGCCCGCACCGCGACGATGTTCCGGGCGATCCGGCCCGCGAACTTCTCCTCGCCCCACGCCCGGATGATGCGCGTCAGGTCTTCCACGCTGTAGGTGTTCACGACGTCCGCCGCGGTGTGGCCGCGGCTCGTGTCCATCCTCATGTCCAGCGGAGCGTCGTAGGAGTAGGCGAAGCCACGCTCGCGCTCGTCGAGCTGGAGGGAGGACACCCCGAGGTCCATGAGGATGCCGTCCGCCCCGGGAAGGCCCACGCTGTCGAGCACCTCGGGGATCTCGTCGTAGACCGCGTGGACGAGCCGGGCGCGCGCGCCGAAGGGAGCCAGCCGGGCCCCGGCGAGGGCGAGCGCCTGCTCGTCGCGGTCGACGCCGACGAGCGTCACGTCCGGGAAGCGCGCCAAGATGGCCTCGCTGTGCCCGCCCATGCCCAACGTCGCGTCGACGACAACGGGTGAGCGGCCGGCGTCGTGCGCGGCCTCGATGCCCCCCGCCAGCAGGTTCACGCAGCGATCGAGGAGCACTGGAACGTGGCGCTCGGACGTGGGCCTGTCCTCGTGCTGCGGCACCTGTCGCTCCTTCCGTTGTGGTTCGTGCGTGCAGTGCTGGCCGGTGGCCGTGCTCCGGCGGAGCCCAGATCCCCCTCCGCGCCGGTATTGCCGCCTGGCTCCGGGGAAGGAGAGCCAGGAAGGCTTCCGGGCGGCTGGAGATCTCAGCCCGCCGGGGGATTCAGAGGATCCCGGGTATCGCGTCGTCGTCGGTCTCCGAGAAGGCGGATTCCTTCTCGGCCAGGTAGTCCTCCCAGGCCCGGGCGTCCCAGATCTCCGCCCGGGTCCCCACGCCGATCACGGCGAGGTCCCGGTCCAGACCCGCGTACTTCCGCAGGTTCGGGGGGATCGTGACGCGCCCCTGCTTGTCAGGCACCTCGTCGGAGGCCCCAGACAGGAAGACCCTCAAGTAGTCACGCGCCTGGCGGGAGGAGATAGGGGCTTCCCGCATCTGCTCGTGGACTCTCTCGAACTCCTTCTGGCTGAAGACGTAGATGCAGCGCTCCTGGCCTCTGGTCAGAACCAGCCCTTCGGCCAGTTCGTCCCGGTACTTGGCCGGGAGGATCAGGCGCCCCTTCTCGTCCAGACGCGGCGAATACGTACCGAGCAACACCGGCACCACCACCCGTCCGTTCGAGGCTGAACGTCCCTATCCGCCACTTCCCTCCAACATCCCCCACTTTACTCCACTCCCCTCCCCCGTCAACGAGGAGCGACACGGGATGTCGCACCAAGCGTGCAAACGACTCGCGCAGAAAAGCCCAGAATCTCGGGGATTCCGGGCGGGCACGGATGGAGACGGGTGTCTGGCAGCAGGTGGAGGGCGGTGGGGGGCCACAGAGCAGGCAGCCGCCCTCAGCATTGGTTTCGGGCACCAGGCAGACGCGCTCCGAGCAGGTGCCGGCGCCTGAGGGGAGCAAAGTGGAGGGATCGCGGAGTGAGCGCGCAGAAGCGCCCCGGACCGATCAGGTCCGGGGCGCTCGTTCGCCGCGCGCGTCAGGCCGTAAGGAACAGGCCAAGCAGTCAGGAGTCAGGTCGAACTGCCTGTAGGCATGCACCATCGGCCGCATGCAGGGAGTCGCTCGGGTCAGGCCTCGTCCCGGCGACGCTCGTCCCATTGGGCCTCAAGCCGCTGCAGGAACCCGCCGCTCCGAGTCCTCTTGGACGCGCCCGGGCCGCTGCGCCGCCTTCCGGGCCGACGCAGGGTGCCGTAGTAGACACTGGCTCCCATGAGCAGGAATCCGAGAACCCCTACGAAGATGTTCTGCAGATTCACCCCGAGGAGCAGCACCAGGATGCCGACGATGACCCCGAGGACCCCGAGCACGATGTGCTTCGTCGAGAAGGTCCGGAGGGCATCGGCGCCCATGGAGTCCGCAAACTTCGGGTCCTCCTCATGGAGCTGCTTCTCAAGCTGCTCCAGCATCTTCTGTTCGTGCTCCGACAGAGGCATGGCGACTCCTTCACGCATACAGCCGATGACGGCCCCATCAACTGCATCAACGCACTGACCCGGTGTTGGGTTCCCTGCCGGACGAGCCGATGCGGACCCGACCGCCCACCGGGAACCTCCAGCCGACTCACTGCAACCAATATTCGAGGTCCTTTAAGGATAGAACGTCCCAGTAGGTTCCAACAGAGACTTGATACCCACCACGGGCCGAGCTAGTCACCCTCGCGTGGGCGGGATTCGGGCGGATCGGGAGCCGCCAGGAGGCGCGCCGGCCGCAGGGCGCCGGATCCGAACTTCTCGCTGACCCGATCCAGCGCCTGCTCGGCGGTGCGCCAGTTGTCCTCCGACCGGTCGAGGCTCAGCTGCCGAGGGGACCCCGCCGAGGCAGCGAGCCGCTCCCCCCGGATGCCGATGAGGCGGACGGCCAACGGCCGTGGGCCCAGACCCGCGAGCAGCGTCCGGGCTGCAGAGTAGAGCTGCTGTGCGCTGTCAGTCGGCACGCCCAGGGTGTGGGAGCGGCTGAGTGTCGAGAAGTCGGAGTAGCGCAGCTTGAGCGCCACCGTCCCCGCCGCAAGACCACCGGCGCGCAGTCGTCCTGCGACGCGGTGGGCGAGCCGCAGGAGCTCCCGGTGGAGGTCGCCGTCGTCCCACACGTCGACTGCGAACGTCTCCTCGGCGCCCAGGCTCTTCTCGAGCCGGACCGGCGTGACGGGCCGGGCATCGATGCCCCAGCTGAGCTGCCTCGCGTGGAGGCCCGAGGCGCCGAGCACGCGTTTGAGGGTCGACTCGGGGGTGTGCGCCAGATCCTCGACGGTGTGGATCCCGAACCGCGCGAGGACCTCGCGCGTCTTTCCGCCGATTCCCCACAACGCTCCGACGGGCAGGGAGTGGAGGAACTCGATGGTCCTCTCCGGCCTGATGACGAGGAGGCCGTCCGGCTTCGACCGTGCCGAAGCGATCTTCGCCACAAACTTCGTGGCGGCGACCCCGACCGAGGCCGTGATGCCGAGTTCGGCACGGATCCGCTCCTTCACCATCGCCGCAATGCGCTCGGGCGGCCCCAGTCGGCGCACAGCACCGGAGACGTCGAGGAAGGCCTCGTCGACGCTCAGCGGCTCCACGAGGTCGGTGAAGTCCCGGAAGATGCCCATGAGCTGCGCGGAGACCGCGTAGTAGAGGCGGTGGCGCGGCTCCACCACGATCGCGTCCGGACACTGCCGCAGCGCTGCGGACATCGGCATAGCGCTGCGGATGCCGAACGCGCGTGCCTCGTAGCTCGCGGACAGGACGACCGAGCGCTCCGCGGGAAAGCCGACGATCACGCGGCGGCCGCGCAGCTCGGGGCGCTCGCGCTGCTCAACCGCGACGAAGAAGGCATCCATGTCCACGTGGAGGATTCCGCGCTGCCGCTGGGACTCGAGCGGCTCGCCCCGGGGGGCTTCTCCCAGCGTCTCCACGGACCCATCGTAGGCCGGGCAGAGCGTGGCCGCCGACTAGACTGGGCGGGACCTGACAGCTGAAGAGAGGGACACGGTGATCACAACCGGCAGGAAGATCGGACTCGTCTGGGCAGGCGTCTGCACGTCGGCAGCACTCGCGCTCGCGGGCTGCTCGACGGGGGCGCAGGCAGGGAGCAGCTCCTCGAGCACCTCCGCGACGGCGAGCCCCTCGGCCTCGGCTGCGTCGCCGTCGTCGTCCGCCTCGCCTTCAGCGAGCACGACGCCGAGCGCGACCGTTAGCGCGATTGCGCCAGGCTTCCCGTCCCAGCTCATCCCGCTCATGCCCGGCGCGACCCCCCTGGCGACGAGCTTCGACGGCTCGACGGACCCCGCGGTCGCGTCCCTCGTGGCCGGCAGCAGCAAGTCCTCGGCCAACGAGATGCTCGAGTACTACACGCAGGAGCTCACGCGGCAGGGGTTCACCGCCGTGCCGGCGGCCAGCGCCTCGGCGGGGACCGCGTCGGCCCTTGCCGCCGCTGGGACACTGGTGCGGGACTTCGTCCGTTCGGGCGGCAAGGAGACGGCGACCATCACTGTCGTGACGGCGAACGGCCAGGCCGTCGCCACGGTGGGCATCTCTGTGAACCAGTCGGCGTTCAAGTAGGCCCAGATGCAGAAGCCCAGCACCGCTCCCACCGTCCACGAGGCCGAGCAGGCGCGCTACCGCGAAGCACTGAATGCCGAGCTCGGCGCCTTCCTCGAGGAGCAGCGGCAGAGCATGGCCGGCGTGTCCGGCGATGTCGCGCCGCTCATGGACGCCATCTCGGGTCTCGTGGCCGGCGGGAAGCGGCTGCGGGCCATGCTCTCCTACTGGGGGTGGCGGGGCGCCGGGGGCGCAGAGCTCGCCGCGGAACCTGTCCGGGCGGGGGCGGCGCTCGAGCTGTTCCAGGCCGCGGCCCTGATCCATGACGACATCATCGACCGTTCGGACACCCGGCGCGGCGCCCCGAGCGTGCACCGCCGCTTCTCGAACCTGCACGGGGATTCGGGATGGGCGCTTGACCCCGAGCGCTTCGGCCAGGCCGCCGCGATCCTCACGGGCGACCTGTGCCTGTCCTTCAGCGAAGAGGCCTTCACCGCGGTGGGCCGGGCGGCGGCGTCGGGCTCGTCCGCCCGGCGCCTCTTCAACGCGATGAGGGCGGAGGTGATGGCCGGCCAGTACCTCGACGTGCTCGAGGAGGTCGCCGGGCCGGTCCGGCCGCGTGAGGATGCCGTGCAGCGGGCACGGACGGTGATCCGCTACAAGTCTGCGAAGTACTCCACGGAGCATCCCCTCGGGATCGGCGGCGCGCTCGCCGGGGCGGACGAGGCCCTGCTGCGAGGGTACTCGGAATTCTCCCTGCCGCTCGGGGAGGCGTTCCAGCTGCGCGACGACGTCCTGGGCGTCTTCGGGGACCCGCTCACCACAGGAAAGCCCGCCGGGGACGACCTCCGGGAGGGAAAGCGGACCGTGCTGGTCGCCCTCGCCCTCGATGCAGCGGGCGAGGCCGCCCGCACGGAGCTCGAGCACGGCCTCGGCAACGCGTCCCTCACCCTCGCCGAGGTCGACCGGCTCCGCGACGTGGTCGCGGCCACCGGAGCACTGGAGTCCACGGAGCGGCTCATCGACGAACTGGCCGAGCGCGCCTTCTCGGCGCTGGACAGGCTCCCTTTGGACGGTGTGGTCCGCGGCGCGCTCGAAGCGCTCGGGCGCGCCGCGGTCCGCAGGGCTTCCTGACGCCTACCAGGCCAGGATCTGGGCCCGGCGCCGGATCTCGGTCTTGCGGCCTTCGCGCAGGGCGTCGATCGGGCGGCCGCGGAGGGACTCGTCCGGCGTGTAGAGCCACGCGACGAGTTCCTCGTCACTGAAACCCGCGTCCGCCAGGACGGCGATCGTGCCCTTGAGGCTGTCCACTACATGGTCTCCCTCCAGGAAGAGGGCGGGGACCGATCGGATCTTCCGCTCGCCGACGCGAAGCGCCACGAGGGCGCGCTCGTCCAGGAGCCCGTGCACCTTGGTGACCGTGCAGCCCAGCCGCTCGGCGACGTCCGGCAGGGGCAGCCATTCCGACACCAGGTTCTCAATATCACTCACGCCCTTAGCGTGCCATGACGCGGCGCTGCGCACCTAGTCGCGCCACCGCCGAAAAGGACGGCGACCCCACCCCGGGAAGCCTTATCTTGTGCCGCTTGGTAATTCGTGAGAGATTCGCAATCGTCACTCCCGTAACATCAGTCAGAGAATTCACAAACATAACGTCTTTATCAGGTGTACCTCCTTGCACAGGAGTGACACACCATCCGCCGCTCCAGGAGGACGACCGATGAGCACGTCAGGCACGACCAGCACGACCGCTGCCAAGCCCACCTTCCCCCTCGTCGCCGCGACCACCGCGGTGCTCCCCGCCGTGGCACTCTCGTCCTTGGCGCTCGCGGCTCCCGCCTCGGCCGCCCCGGCCGTGCACGTCCCCGGGTCGCTCTCCGCTGCGATGGAACGCGCAGGCCAGCAGGCCGCCGTCGTCCCCGCGTCCGAGATCGCGGCCCTCGTGCCATCGCGGCTCGCCCCAGCCCAGGCGCCCGCCCAGACAACCCCGCCGGCCGACTACACGATCCGCAGCGGCGACACGGTGACGTCGATCGCGGGACGGTACGGGCTGAAGGTGGCGGATGTGCTTGCGCTCAACAAGCTCACCCCCTCCACGGTCATCTACCCCGGGCAGAAGCTCCGGCTCACGGGCACAGCATCGGCGGAGCCAGCGGCGCAGCGCCAGCCGGCATCGGCTCCCTCCACGGCCGCTGGCACGACCTACACGATCAAGCCAGGCGACACGCTCTACGGGATCAGCGCCCGGCTCAACGTGCCCATCGGCGACCTCCTCGCCGCCAACCGGCTGAGCCTCACGAGCGTGATCTACCCGGGCAAGCCGCTCCAGATCCCGGGGACCGCCCAGCCCGCGGCTGCGGTCGCGCCGGCATCGTCGGCGGCCCCGCAGCCACTCGTCGGCGACACGTTCCTCGGCTACAAGTACCCGGACCCCGTCGTCGCCTCGGCGAATGAGAACAAGCGGCTGCTCAACGCTGCACCCGTGCCGGGGCGGGAGGAGATGAAGCAGATCATCGCTGGCACCGCGCGCTCCATGGGCGTGGACCCGGCCCTCGCGCTGGCGTTCGCGTACCAGGAGTCCGGCTTCAGCCAGCGGGCTGTCTCCCCTGCCAACGCGATCGGCGCCATGCAGATCGTGCCGTCTTCGGGGACCTGGGCGTCGGACCTCGTCGGGCGCAGGCTCAACCTGCTCGACCCGCGCGACAACGCCACGGCCGGCATTGCGATCATCCGGGCCCTGCTGCGCACCAGCAAGGACGAGGACACTGCCATCGCGGGCTACTACCAGGGCCAGTACTCCGTGAGCAAGCACGGCATGTACGACGACACGAAGGCGTACGTCGCAGCGATCAAGTCCCACCGCGACACGTTCCGCTGAGGCGGCCATCGAGCCCAGTCGGCGCCGGACGCCGGGCACGGCATAGGATCGAGGAGTGAACGGAAAGCTGAGCGACGCGCTCGTCGGCTCGCTCGTTGGCGGCCGGTACCGCGTGGAGTCGCGCCTTGCGATCGGCGGCATGGCGACGGTGTACGTGGCCAGCGACACGAACCTCGAGCGCGAGGTGGCCCTCAAGGTCCTCCATCCCCACCTGAGCCAGGACCCCAGCTTCGCGGAGCGCCTCGAGCACGAGGCCAAGGCCGCGGCGCGGCTGTCCCACCCCCACGTCGTGTCGGTGCTGGACCGCGGGCACGACGGGGACGTCTTCTTCCTCGTCATGGAGTACGTCCCGGGCAGGAACCTGCGCCAGCTCCTCAACGAGTCCGGCCCGCTCGCCCCGAAGCAGGCCCTCGCGCTCATCTATGCCGTCGTCGAGGGCCTCGCAGCCGCCCATGCGGCCGGGCTGGTGCACCGCGACATCAAGCCTGAGAACGTGCTCCTGGGCGACTCCGGCCAGATCAAGGTCGCGGACTTCGGCCTGGCGCGGGCTGCGACGGCGTCGACCAGCACCGGCCTGACTCTGGGAACCGTGGCCTACATCGCCCCGGAGCTGGTACAGCGCACTGGGGGCGACGCCCGCAGCGACCTCTACTCCGTGGGGATCATGCTCTACGAGCTCCTCACGGGACGCCAGCCGTTCCGCGGCGACCTTCCGGACCAGATCGCCTACCAGCACCTCACGGCGGACGTGCCACCCCCCTCCGAGCTCGTTCCCGGGCTGTCCCCGGAGCTCGACGAACTGGTGCAGTGGGCCGCGGCGAGGGATCCCGAGGACCGGCCCGTCGATGCAGAGGCTCTCCTCGGTGAGATCCGGCACATCCGCACCCACCTGAGCGATGCGCAGCTCGACCTCCGCGCGGGCTCCACGGAGCACCTCCCACAGACCGGCTCCGCGCGGACCGACGTCCTTCCGGCGGCCCGGACCGAGGTCATCGGCGCCGTGTCAGCCAACCACACCACCGTGATGCCGCATGCGACGGTTCCCGCCCCTGGGACTCCCCGCCAGGCACGGAAGCGAGAACGCGACGCCGCTCGGGAGGCCGCTACCGCGGCCGCGACGCCCACGAAGACGCTCGCTCCCGGAGGGCGACGGCGAGGAGTCGTCTGGGCGCTCATCGTCATCGTCCTGGCCCTCGTCGCCGCCCTCGCGGGCTGGTTCTTCGGCGTGGGGCCGGGAGCCGCCGCCACCGTGCCGAACGTCAAGGAGCTCACGGTGGCCCAGGCGACGCCCCTGTTCGAGCGTGCCGGACTCGCCTTCTCGACCCAGGACGTGTTCGACGACGCCGTGGCGGCCGGCCTCATCGTCGGAAGCACGCCCCCCGGGGGAACCGAGATCCGCAGGTTCCAGGGCGTGAGCCTCCTGGTGTCGAAGGGACCGCAGCTGTTCCCGCTCGAGGACCTGCGCGGCCGCTCCCTCGACGAGGCCAAGGCGGGCATCGCGCGCGCCCAGATGGCTCTCGGCGCGGTGACCGAGGCCTACAGCGAGACCGCGGCTGCGGGGACCGTCACCGCCCAGGACCCGGGTCCGGGCACCCCGCTGAGGCGGGGCGCCGCCGTCGCCCTCACGGTCTCCAAGGGCCCGCAGCCCATCCCGGTCCCGCAAGTGGTCGGCAAGAGCCAGTCTGAGGCACTTGCGGCGCTGCGCGCGGCCGGCCTGGACCCGGTGGTGAGTGCGGACGAGGTCAACGACCGCAGCATACCGAAGGGCGCCGTTGCCGCCCAGTCCCCCGGCGCCGGAACGGCGCTGACGAAGGGCGGCAAGGTGACGCTGACCATCTCCAAGGGCCCCAAGCTGGTCAGGGTCCCCAACTACGTGGGAAAGCAGGCCGACCAGGCCGCTGACGCGTTGAGGAAGCTGGGCTTCGACGTGCGCATCGAGAAGGTGCTCGGTGGCTTCTTCGGCACGGTCCGCGCCCAGGACCCCGTGGACGCGGACGTGCCGGAGGGCAGCACGGTGACGCTCACCGTCGTCTGAGCGGCCTGGCCGGGAACACCTCCCTCAGGCCCTCTTGGAGAGGGCGCTCGCCACGAGGAAGGCCATCTCGAGCGACTGCATGTGGTTCAGTCGCGGGTCGCACACCGACTCGTAGCGGTCGGCGAACGCGTCCTCGTCGATCGGATCGGAGCCGCCCAGGCACTCGGCCACGTCGTCGCCCGTCATCTCCATGTGCAGGCCGCCAGGGATCGTGCCCAGGGACTCGTGCACCTCGAAGAAGCCGCGGACCTCGTCCACCACGTCGTCGAAGCGGCGCGTCTTGTAGCCGTTCTGGCTCGTGACCGTGTTGCCGTGCATCGGGTCGGTGACCCAGAGGACCCGCGCGCCCGAGGCGGTGACCTTCTCGATCACGGGCGGAAGCTTCTCGCGGATGTTCTTCGCACCCATGCGCGTGATGAACGTCAGCCGGCCGGGCTCGCGCTCGGGGTCGAGGCGGTCGATGAGGCGCAGTGCGTCGTCGCCGGTGGTCGACGGGCCGAGCTTGACCCCGATCGGGTTGCGGACCCGCGAGAGGAAGTCCACGTGCGCGTGGTCGAGCTCGCGCGTGCGCTCGCCGATCCAGAGGAAGTGGGCGGAGGTGTCGTAGGGCAGGCCCGTGCGCGAGTCGATGCGCGTGAGCGGCCGCTCGTAGTCCAGCAGGAGCGCCTCGTGGCTCGCGAAGAACTCGACCCGCTTGAGTGCCTCGAAGTCCGCGCCGCAGGAGTCCATGAACTTGATCGCCCGGTCGATCTCGCGGGCGAGCGACTCGTAGCGGGCGTGGGCGGGGTTCTCGGTGAAGCCCTTGTTCCACATGTGCACGAGGCGCAGGTCTGCGAAGCCGCCCTGTGTGAAGGCCCGGATGAGGTTCAGGGTCGAGGCCGAGGTGTGGTAGGCGCGGAGCATGCGGTTCGCGTCGTGGGCCCGGGACTCCGGAGTGAAGTCGTAGCCGTTGACGATGTCGCCCCGGTAGGCGGGCAGGGTCACGCCGTCGCGCGTCTCATCGTTGGACGAGCGGGGCTTGGCGAACTGCCCGGCCATGCGCCCCATCTTGATGACCGGAAGCTGTGCGCCGTACGTCAGGACCACGGCCATCTGGAGGATTGTGCGCACGCGGGCGCTGATCTTGTCGGCAGTCGCCGCCCCGAACGTCTCGGCGCAGTCGCCGCCCTGGAGCAGGAACGCGCGCCCCTCGGCGGCGGCCGCGAGCCGCTCCCGCAGGACGTCGACCTCGCCGGCGAACACGAGCGGCGGGAGGATCGACAGTTCGGCGACCGCGCGGTCGAACGCCCCGGGGTCCGCCCACGTGGGCTGCTGGGAGATCGGCAGGGAACGCCAGTTGTCGAGGCCCGGGTAGTCGGCTGCGCCGCTCTGCGCTGTGCTGGTGAAGCGGGCCGCGGGCGATACGGAGAGATCAGTCACGATCCAAGGTTAGTCCCACCGCGGATAGCGGCACTGTCCTGGACCCTATGCGTCGCGCCCGGCGCCTATACGTCGTGTCCTCCCCTGGTGCGGTGCTTCGCATGCGACGCCTGCTCGGCCAGCTGGGCCTTCACGACGGCGGCGTAGACGTCCGCGTACTCCTGCGCCGAGAGCTGCTGGATGTGGCGCATGATCCGGTCGGTGACCTCGCGCTGCACCCCGCGGTCCTCGGCCCTGTCGTAGAACTCCGAGAAGTCGAGCGGGCGGCCGATCACGATCCCGACCCGGCGGATCGACGGGAAGCGCTGCCCGATCGGCTGGACCTTCTCGGTGCCGATCATGGCCACCGGGACGACGGGGACACGGGCCGTCAGCGCGAGCCGCGCCACGCCCACCTTTCCCCGGTAGAGCCTTCCGTCCGGGCTCCGGGTGCCTTCGGGGTAGATGCCGAGGAGCCCCCCCGAGCGCAGGACGCCGCCCCCGGCGTCGAGCGAGGCGGTGGAGGCCTCCCCGCCCGAGCGGTTCATCGGCAGCTGGTTCGTCGCCCGGAAGAACAGCGCCGTGAGCCGCCCCTTGAGTCCGGTGCCGGTGAAGTACTCCTGCTTGGCGAGGAACACCACGGGGCGATGGACCATGACCGGCAGGAAGATCGAGTCGGAGAACGAGAGGTGGTTGGAGGCCAGGATGGCGGCCCCGTCGCCGGGAACGTTCGCGAGTCCCTTGATCCAGGGACGGAAGAGCAGCTTGACGATCGGACCGATGAAGATCCGCTTCAGGATCCAGTAGACCAAGGATGGGCCTTCCGCCGTGGGCCGGTGCTGCTCTCACTGTAGTGTCACGGGAGCGCGTGCACCCGCACACTCGGAGTGTCACGATGGACCCATGGTCTCTTCTGACGTGCGCAGGCTCGCCCCACGGGAGACTCCGGCCGTGATCGGGGCATAATGCATGGCATGGACAGCCCCTCGGGCCCCATCGGGGTCGCGCTCAGCCACGGGTTCGGCGGCAGCCTCGCCGGCGTCGCGCCGTGGGCCGACGCCCTGCAGGAAGCGGGCTTCCGCGTCTCCGCGCCGCTCCTGCCCGGCCATGGGACGTCGTGGCAGGATCTTGCCACCCGGTCCTGGGGCGAGTGGTACGAGGCCTACGAAGCGGCGTACCACGAACTCGCCCAGGACTGCTCGACCGTGATCGCCGCCGGGCTGTCCATGGGCGGCGCCCTCGCGCTCCGCCTCGCCGCGCGCCAGAAGGTCGGGGGCGCCGTCGTGGTCAACCCCGCGCTCGTGGTCGACGACCCCCGGTCGTACGTCTCGGTGCTGCTCCAGCACGCGCTGCGCTCGGTGCCGGGAATCGCCAACGACATCAAGCTCGCCGGGGCCGACGAGGGCGCCTACGCCCGCCTTCCCGTGCGGGCCGCGCACCAGATGAAGCTGATGTTCAGGGACACCGTGGCCTCGCTTCCGAGCGCCAGCGCTCCCCTGCTCGTCTTCCGTTCCACGGTCGACCGCGTCGTGACGAGCGAACGCAGCGTCGCCGCGATCGCCCGCCTGTACGGCGGCGACGACATCCGCATTGTCCGGCTCCGGGACAGCTACCACGTGGCGACGCTCGACAATGACGCCCCCACGGTCTTCCGGCGCTCGGTCGACTTCATCCGCGAGGTCGCCGGGCTTGCCGCGCCGACGGGACACGCCGACGCGGCGGGGAGCGGCGCGTGAACGGCCGCCCGGATCCCGACAGAGCCGACCACGCCGCCGACGACGACGCGTGGCGCGACCTCGTGGCGCGCCTTCGCGGAGGGGAAACTGGCATCGAGGCCGACGGTCCCGCACCCCCGGAGCCCTCTGCTGCCGAGCGGGCCGCGGCGGCCGAGGCAGGGCTCGAGGCCGGCCGAGCCGGCAACGCCGCGGACCCGGCGCAGTTCAGCGACTTCGATCCGCTCGGGCTCTCGCGGCCTTCCGCGGTGCACCGGCTCGGCCGAGGTCCGGTCGGCGAGGAACCGGACGAGCACGTCGTGGGCGACTTCGTGCCGGAGGAACCGAAGCCCGTCCTCGCCGGGGCCGATCCCGCCGTCGTGCTCGCCTGGTGCGGTGCGCTCGGCGGCCCGCTCGCGCTCCTCGTGTTCGCGCTCGTGTGGCGCGCCGTGCCCGGGTTCGTGATCGCGCTGCTCATCGCGGCGTTCGTGGCCGGAGTCGGCGTGCTCATCATGCGGCTGCCGCGGCACAAGGAGGACGACGGCGACGACGGGGCGCGCGTCTGAGGCGCGTCCTCAGCGCACCCCGCCGTGGGAGCGGAGGTTCACCCGTGAGAGGTCCGCGGCGCCGATGAGTCCCGCCTCCGGGCCGAGGGCGGCCCGCTCGATCCGAGCAGGGGGCCTGAACCCGCGGCCGGTGAGGTTGCGGGCGAACGCCCGCCGGGCCGGTGCGAGAAGCAGTTCACCCGCGTCGCACAGGCCTCCGCCGATCACGAAGGTGCCCGGGTCGAGGGCGGCGGCGAGGTTCGCGAGTCCGAGCCCGAGCCACTCCCCCACGTCCTCGAGCAGCTCCCGGCACGCGGCGTCGCCCTCGCGCGCGAGCTGGGTGACCACCGCCCCCGTGATGGCATCGGGGATGCCTCCGACGGCGCGCAGGAGCTCCTGCGCGACCGGGGAGTTCGCGCGTGCGAGCTCACGCGCCTCGCGGCCCAGGGCGTTCCCGGAGGCGTACTGCTCCCAGCACCCGCGGTTGCCGCACTCGCAGCGGTGGCCTCCGGGAACGATGATCTGGTGGCCGTACTCGCCGGCGACCCCGTAGCGGCCGCGTTCGAGGCGCCCGGCGAGCACCATGGCGCCGCCGATCCCGGTCCCGAGTGTGATGCACACGAGGTGGCTCTCGTGCCGGCCGGCCCCAAAGCGCCATTCCGCCCAGGCGGCGGCGTCGGCATCGTTGGCAAGGTGGACCCGGCGGCGCAGGAGCTTCTCAAGGTTGTCCCGCAGCGGCTCGTTGCGCCACGCGAGGTGAGGGCTGAAGAGGACGGTCCCCCCGCCGAGGTCCATCCACCCGGCCGCACCGATTCCGACCGACGAGATGCGATGGTCCGCGCTCAGCTCGTCCACGAGCTCGGCGATCACCCGTTCGACTTCCCGGGGCTGTGAACCGGGGGTTGCCCGACGCGCACGGCTCAGCACGTGTCCCTCGGCGTCGACCACCCCGGCGGCGACCTTGGTCCCTCCGATGTCGATCCCGATGGCGAGGCCCCGCCGCCTCAGCCGAGGGTCGTGCGGTCGAAAGGTCGGGGCGAAGCGGGGTCTGGGCACGAGCGCCATTGTAGTGGCGCGAAGGGTCGTCCCCGACTAAAGTTACTGGCCAGTAGCAAAACACCGTGATCCACGGCACAACCCGTCTGAGGGCCTTGGATATGGTTAAGCCATCTCCCACGCACCGGGAGACACAAAGGAGAAATCGTGCGCGAGAAGACCGTAGCTCCCCTCATTCCCCAGCCCGTTGCCGCCAACATCACCGACTTCGTGGTCGAGCAGGCCGAGAAGCCCGCCAACCCGCCGCTCTTCGCGAGGCGGGATGCGCAGGGGGTGTGGCAGGACATCACGGCCCGCGAGTTCCGCGAGGACGTGTCCCGGATCGCCAAGGGCCTCATCGCCGAGGGAATCGGGCCCGGAGACCGGGTCGGCATCCTGGCGCGCACCTGCTACGAGTGGTCGCTCGTCGACTTCGCCATCTGGTTCGCGGGCGCCGTGTCGGTCCCGATCTATGAGACGTCCTCGCCCACCCAGATTGCATGGAACCTCGGCGATTCAGCGGCAGTCGCCGCCTTCGGGGAAACCGCGCACCATGAGGACGCCATCCGGCAGGCCGTCGAGTCCGAGGGGCTGGACGCGGTCCGCCATGTGTGGCAGCTGACGCCGGCAAGCCTCGACGCGCTCAGGGCCGCGGGGGCCAAGGTCTCGGACGACGAGCTCGAGGCGCGCCGCAGCGCGGCGACGCTGGACAGCCTGGCGACGATCATCTACACCTCGGGCACCCTCGGCAAACCGAAGGGCTGCGAGCTCACCCACGGCAACTTCGTCGCGCTGTCCGAGAACTCGGCCGCGGCGCTCTCCGAGGTGGTCCAGCAGCCCGGCGCCAGGACGATCATGTTCCTGCCCCTGGCCCACGTCTTCGCCCGGTTCATCTCCGTGCTCAGCGTCGCGGCCGGGTGCAAGGTGGCCCACACGCCGGACATCAAGAACCTCTTGGCCGACCTCCAGAGCTTCGAGCCGACGTTCATCCTCGCGGTCCCGCGCGTCTTCGAACGGGTCTACAACTCAGCGCTGACCAAGGCCGAGGACGGCGGGAAGGGCAAGATCTTCCACCGGGCGGCCGACACCGCGATCGCCTGGTCCAAGGCCCACGCCGACAACGGCAGGCCCTCGCTCGGCCTGAGGCTGCAGCACGCGGCCTTCGACCTGCTGGTCTACCGGAAGCTTCGCGCCGCCATGGGCGGCCACATCAGATACGCCGTCTCCGGGGGCGGCCCGCTCGGCGAGCGCCTCGGCCACTTCTTCCACGGCATCGGGCTCACGGTCCTCGAGGGCTACGGCCTCACCGAGACCACCGCCCCGATCACGGTCAACACCCCCGGACTCATCAAGATCGGCACCGTGGGCGCCCCGCTCCCCGGCAACGCTGTGCGGATCGCGGACGACGGGGAGATCCTCGCCAAGGGCGTCTGCGTCATGCGGGGGTACCACAATCTCCCCCAGCTCCATGCGCAGACCTTCACCGACGGCTGGTTCCGCACGGGGGACATCGGCGAGCTCGACGGCGACGGCTACCTCCGCATCACAGGCCGCAAGAAGGACATCATCGTGACCGCAGGCGGCAAGAACGTCGCGCCGGCGCACCTCGAGGACCAGATCCGCGCGGACGCCGTCGTCTCACAGGTCGTGGTGGTGGGCGACAACCGGCCGTTCATCGGCGCACTCGTGACGCTCGATGCCGATGCCCTCCCCGGCTGGCTCGAGCGCAACGGGCAGCCTGCCGCCCTCTCGATCGTCGAGGCGTCGACCCATCCCGCCGTCCTCGCACACGTGCAGTCCGTGATCGACCGGGCGAACGCGAGCGTGTCGAAGGCCGAGGCAATCAAGTCGTTCCGCGTCGTGCCGACGGACTTCACCGAGGACTCCGGGCACCTCACGCCGTCGCTCAAGGTCAAGCGCGCCCAGGTCATGGAGGACTTCGGCCAGTACGTCGAGGAGATCTACTCCGCGCCCAAGCCCACCACCGTCTGAGCTGCCCCGCCGCCGCGCAGCCCCGGCTACGCGGCGGCGAGGCGTTCGACGACGAGCGCCGCGAGCTCCACGGCGGCCTCGCGGGTGGCCGGCCGGAGCTTGGCGAAGTCGACCTGCGACCCTTCGGCGAGGTGCCGGTCGTGCGGGATCCGCACCACATCCCTGACCCGCGTGCGGAAGTGGTCCTCGATCTCGTCGACGTTGACGCGCGTCCCGTCCCCCGCGGACATGTTCACGACGACGATCGCCTTCTGCACGAGATCGTCCCGCCCATGTGCCTCGAGCCACGAGAGCGTCTCCGAGGCGAGCCTCGCCTCGTCGACGCTGCCCCCGGAGACCAGCACGACGGCGTCGGCCTTCTCGAGCGTCCCCTGCATCACCGAATGCACCATGCCCGTGCCTGAATCCGTCAGGACGATCGAGTAGTAGCGGCCCAGGATGTCCGTCACCGCCCGGTAGTCGGCGTCGTTGAAGGCATGCGCGACCATCGGGTCTGAATCGGAGGCGAGGACGTCGAGCCGTGAGCCCTCACGGGCGGTGTAGGTCGAGAGCTGCGTGAACGAGTTCACCTCGAAGCGGTCCTTCACGAGCTGGCGCGCCGTGTGGGTGGCGCGGCCGGGGTTGCGGTCCGAGAGGGTGCCCCGATCCGGGTTCGCGTCCATCGCGATCACCCGATCCTCGCGGAGGTCCGCGAGGGCCATCCCGAGGAGCGTCGTGACGGTTGTCTTCCCCACGCCGCCCTTCCGAGACAGGATCGGCACGTACCGGGTCTCGTCGCCGAGCCGGACAGCGATCCGGCGTTCGAGGGCGCGCTGGAGCCGGACGGCGTCCGAGTCGCCCACGTTCACGGAGCCGAGCGTCGCGTAGTACAGCCACCGCCGCCACCCCGACGCCGGAGGGGCAGCGCTCCTGGCCACGAGCCGGTCGGATGTGAGCGACGCGGCCAGCTCCGGCCCTTCCGCGCGGGCCCGCCGCTCGCTCACCTGTGCAGGCTGTTCGGGTTCGGCGGCCTCGTCCTGGCTGCCGGTGGGCACGAAGCCCGGGGCGGGGTCCTCAGGGGCGGCGGGAGCGGGGCCCGCGGTGACGAGCGGGTGTTCCGCGAGCCAGGCCGCGGTCGCAGTCGCCCGTTCCTGCTCGTCGCGCTGGCCCGGCGGCTGCGTGGGCACGGGCGGGACTGCGACCGCGGCCGATGCCGTCGTCAGGGCGGTGAGCGGCGTGAGCGACTCCGCGCTCGTCCTGTCCTGGGCGTCCGCCACCGTCACGACGTCCACCGTGGCGGGCTCTCCCCCGGGGCCCGCGTGCGCCGCGCTCTCCTCTGAGCCGTCCTCGGCAGCCGGACCCTCGCCCCCGCGCGTTGACTCATCGTCCGGAGTGGGCTGGGCGTCGGCGGCGGGGCGGGCGTCACCGGTGGGCGCGCCTGTGCTGGGCTGGGCGTCGTCCTCAGCGGGCGTCTCGGCGTGCTCGGCCGTCTGGGGCTTGCTCGGCTCGGTCATGGGCTCCCGTTCGACTCGTGGCTGGGCAGGCGGCATCGCCGCCCGCGCTCGGAACGCGCCCCAGTCTAGCCTCAGGGCAGGAACAGGCAGCGGACCGGGCCCCCCGGGGCCCGGTCCGCTGTTCCATCCAGCGCCGCCCAGCGCCGCCCTTGTCCTGTACTACTCGGCGCCGACGACGAGGAGGAGGTCCCCGCCCTGCACCTGCTCGACGCCGCCGACGACGACGCGAGCTACCTTGCCGGCGACCGGCGTCGTGATCGAGGCCTCCATCTTCATGGCCTCGATCGTCGCGACGGAATCGCCGGCCTGGACGATGTCGCCTTCCTTCGCCGTCACCGTCACTGCGCCGGCGAACGGCGCGGCCACGTGGCCCGGGTTGGTCGAGTCCGCCTTCTCGGCCTGCTTGACGTTGCTCTGGACGGAGCGGTCGCGCACCGCGACGGGCCGCGACTGGCCGTTGAGCGTGGCGATGACCGTGCGCATGCCCTTCTCGTCCGGCTCGGAGATGGCCTCGAGCTGGGCGATGAGGCGCACCCCCTTCTCGAGCTCGATCACGTGCTCGCGGCCGCGCTGCAGCCCGTAGAGGTAGTCGCGCGTGTCGAGGACGGCGAGGTTGCCGTACGCTTCCCGGCTCGACAGGTACTCCTTGGTCGGCCCGGGGAACAGCAGCCGGTTGAGCGTTGCCCGACGCGACGCCGAGTCGCCTGCGAGGGCCGCGGAGTCCTGCTCGCTGAGGGTCTCCTCGCGCACCTTCACTGTGCGGCCCTGGAGCGCCTTCGTGCGGAACGGCTCGGGCCAGCCCCCCGGCGGGTCGCCGAGCTCGCCGCCGAGGAACCCGATGACGGAATCCGGGATGTCGTACTTCTGCGGGTTCTCGCGGAAGTCCTCCGGGTCCGCGCCGAGGCCCACGAGGTGGAGGGCGAGGTCGCCCACGACCTTGGAGGACGGCGTGACCTTCACCAGGCGGCCCAGGATCTTGTCCGCAGCCGAGTACATGTCCTCGATGGCCTCGAAGCGCTCGGCCAGGCCGAGGGCCATGGCCTGCTGGCGGAGATTCGAGAGCTGGCCGCCGGGGATCTCGTGCTGGTAGACACGGCCCGTCGGGCCCGGGAGCCCGGACTCGAACGGCGCGTACACGCGGCGCACGGCCTCCCAGTACGGCTCGAGAGCGTCGACATTGGCGAGCGAGATGCCCGTGTCGCGCGGGGTGTGCGCGAGGGCCGCCACCAGCGCCGAGGCCGAAGGCTGGCTCGTCGTGCCCGCGAGCGGCGCCGAGGCGACGTCGACGGCGTCGACCCCGGCCTCGACCGCCGCGAGCAGCGTGGCGAGCTGGCCGCCGGCCGTGTCGTGCGTGTGCAGGTGGACCGGCAGGTCGAACCGCTCGCGCAGGGCGCTCACGAGCTTCGCGGCCGCGGCAGGGCGCAGGAGCCCTGCCATGTCCTTGATCGCGATGATGTGCGCGCCGGCGTCGACGATCTTCTGGGCGAGGTCGAGGTAGTACTCGAGCGTGTAGAGGTCCTCGGCCGGGTCGAGCAGGTCGCCCGTGTAGCACAGGACGACCTCGGCCACCGCGGTTCCGGTGTCGCGGACGGCCTTGATCGCGGGGGCCATCTGGTTCACGTCGTTGAGTGCATCGAAGATCCTGAAGATGTCGATGCCGCTCGCGGCGGCCTCCTTGACGAAGGCGACCGTGACCTCCTCGGGGTACGGGGTGTACCCGACTGTGTTGCGGCCGCGCAGGAGCATCTGGATGCAGATGTTCGGGATCGCGGCGCGCAGCGAGGCGAGGCGCTGCCAGGGGTCCTCGCCGAGGAAACGGAGCGCGACGTCGTAGGTCGCCCCGCCCCAGGCCTCGACCGAGAGGAGCTGCGGGGTGAGCACCGAGACGGCCGGGCCTGCGGCCACGAGGTCACGGGTGCGGACGCGGGTGGCCAGGAGCGACTGGTGGGCGTCACGGAACGTCGTGTCGGTGACGGCGACGGCGTTCTGCTCGCGCAGAGCCTTGGCGAAGCCCTCGGGGCCGAGCTCGAGGAGCCGCTGCCGGGAGCCGGCCGGCGCGTCCGCCAGGTTCACCTTGGGGAGCTTGTCCCGCGGATCGGTGAGGACGCGCGCCTCGCCATTGGGCTTGTTGACGGTGACGTCGGCCAGCCAGGTGAGCAGCTTGGTGCCACGGTCCGCGGACGAACGCGCCTTCAGCAGCTCGGGGCGCTCGTCGATGAACGAGGTCGCGACGTTGCCGGCCACGAAGTCGTCGTCGTCGAGGACAGCCTGGAGGAACGGGATGTTCGTGGAGACACCGCGGATGCGGAACTCTGCCAGGGCCCGGCGGGCGCGCTTGACGGCGGTGGCGTAGTCACGGCCGCGGCAGGTGAGCTTGACGAGCATCGAGTCGAAGTGCGGGCTGATCTCGGCGCCCTGGTAGATCGTGCCGCCGTCGAGGCGCACGCCGGCCCCGCCCGCGGAGCGGTAGCCGGTGATCTTGCCGACGTCGGGGCGGAAGCCGTTGGCCGGGTCCTCGGTGGTGATGCGGCACTGGAGGGCGGCGCCCTTGAGGTGGATCTTGTCCTGGGTCAGCCCGAGGTCCTCGAGGGTCTCCCCAGACGCGATGCGGAGCTGCGCCTGGACGAGGTCGACGTCGGTGACTTCCTCGGTGACGGTGTGCTCGACCTGGATGCGCGGGTTCATCTCGATGAACACATGCTGGCCCGCCCGCTCGCCCACGGTGTCGACAAGGAACTCGACCGTGCCCGCGTTGACGTAGCCGAGGGCCTTGGCGAACTTGATGGCGTCCGCGTAGAGCGCCTGGCGGATCGACTCGTCCAGCTGGGGCGCGGGGGCGATCTCGATGACCTTCTGGTGCCGGCGCTGGAGCGAGCAGTCGCGCTCGAACAGGTGCACCACGTTGCCCTCGGCGTCGGCCAGGACCTGCACCTCGATGTGCCGCGGGCGCAGGACGGCCTGCTCCAGGAACACCGTCGGGTCACCGAACGCGGCGTCGGCCTCACGCATCGCCGCGTTGAGCGATTCGGGCAGTGCCTCCCGCGTGTCGACGCGGCGCATGCCTCGGCCGCCGCCGCCAGCGACGGCCTTGACGAAGATCGGGAAGCCGATCTCGTCGGCCTCCTTCAGCAGTTCCTCGGCGTCCGAGCTCGGCTTGGAGGACCGCAGCACCGGGATGCCGGCCTTGCGGGCCGCCTCCAGGGCATGGACCTTGTGGCCGGCCAGCTCGAGGACCTCGGCCGGCGGGCCGACGAACGTGATGCCGGCGCCCTCGGCGGCGCGGGCGAGCTCGGGGTTCTCCGAGAGGAAGCCGTAGCCGGGGTAGATGGCGTCCGCGCCTGCCTCCTTGGCCACGCGGACGATCTCGTTGACATCGAGGTACGCACGGACTGGATGGCCTTCCTCACCGATGAGGTAGGCCTCGTCCGCCTTCTGGCGGTGGATGGAGTTGCGGTCCTCGTGGGGGAATACCGCAACTGTCTTGGCACCGAGCTCGTAGCCGGCACGGAACGCGCGGATGGCGATTTCACCGCGGTTCGCTACCAGAATTTTGGAGAACATGGGACTCCTGTTGTCGCAACGCAGGACTGGTCTAGGTGGTGCCTAGTGTCTATGCGGTCAAAGTATCAGGACAACGTTCTGTGCCCTGAATCACGCTACGTCATATCTCATGGTGTGGGACGGCCCGAAAGCCCGGAGCGGTCCCACTAAGATGATGGGGAGTCGGCGAGCGAAAAGGTAGTGGATCCTCCAGTGCAAGTAGTCAGCATCAGCAGCCTCAAGGGCGGAGTCGGGAAGACCTCGGTGACGACAGGGCTCGCCTCGGCGGCCCTCGCAGCCGGCATCCCCACCCTCGTGGTGGATCTGGACCCGCATGCTGACGCCTCCACCGCGCTGGGAGTCGCGGCCGACGGCAAGCTCGAGATCGGCAGGATGCTGAAGTCGCCGCGGAGGGCCTTCCTCGAGGACAACGTGGTCCCCAGCGCCTGGGTCCGGCGCGCGGCCGCGCTGGCTGGCCGCCAGAACCGCGTGCTCGACGTCGCGTACGGGGGCTCGCTCAGCTCCGTCTACGACCGTCCCGACCTCGGGCGCAGAGACCTGCGCCGGCTCGACATGGTCCTGAACGGGGTCGAGGGCTACGGACTGGTCCTCGTCGACTGCCCGCCGTCGCTCAACGGCCTGACCCGCATGGCGTGGTCGGCGAGCAACCGCGTGCTCCTCGTCGCCGAGCCCGGCCTGTTCTCGGTCGCCGGGACGGAGCGCACCCTGCGCGCCATCCAGGTCTTCAAGCAGGAGTACGCGCCGCGGCTCTCACCGGCCGGGATCGTCGCCAACCGCGTGCGCCCATCCTCCACTGAGCACGGCTACCGGCTCGAGGAGATGAGGCAGATGTTCGGGCCGCTGCTCCTGAGCCCGCACGTCCCCGAGCTCGCCAACTGGCAGCAGATCCAGGGGGCCGCCCACGCCGTCCACCACTGGCCGGGGGAAGCGGCCCGCGGCACGGCGGCCATCTACGACGAGCTGCTCACCTCGATCCTCTCCCCCAGCCGGGAGCTCCGCCCGCGGGCGGCGATGCGCTAGTCTCCACCGAACGCGCAGGGGCCTGTTGCCCCCGAACGCGTACGACGCCGAAGGGTCGCCTCCCGCGGGAGGCGACCCTTCGGCGTCGTGCGTCGGAGCGTTGGTTCAGCCGGTCTTGCGCGCCGCGCGGCGCTTGCTCAGTTCATCACCGGGAAACGTCTGATCGGCAGCGTGCTCACTCGGAAGTTCCGCAAGGCTCCCCTCGACCTCGCGCCACACGCGGCCCACGGCAATGCCGAAGACGCCCTGGCCGCCCTGGACCAGATCGATGACCTCGTCGGCGGAGGTGCACTCGTAGACCGAGGCGCCATCGCTCATGAGCGTGATCTGCGCGAGGTCCTCGACGCCCCGCTCCCGCAGGTGGCCCACGGCGGAGCGGATCTGCTGGAGCGACACTCCCGTGTCGAGGAGGCGCTTGACCACCTTGAGGACGAGGATGTCGCGGAAGCCGTACAGCCGCTGGGAGCCGCTCCCCGCGGCCCCACGCACGGTCGGCTCGACGAGACCCGTGCGGGCCCAGTAGTCCAGCTGCCGGTAGGTGATGCCGGCTGCCTTGCATGCGGTCGGGCCGCGGTAGCCCGCCTCTTCGTCAAGCTCGGGCAGGTCATCGTCGAAGAGGAGACCCTGCGTGCCAACCGGCACGTCCGCGCCCGGGGCGTGTATCTGCCCGAGCTCTCCGTGCTCTCCCTTGGGACTCACAAAACCCTCCTTCACGGCTCCCCTGGGGAATCGCCACACCGAGGGGATCGTCATAAAGCGCACTACTGTAATTACAGTCGGAGTGCAGTCTCCAGTGTCGCCTCTGGCCGCCCGGGATGCAATGGGAACCTGTCTCTACCGACGTTAGAACTGCGCCGGGGCGAAAGCAAAGACATCTGGCTCACGGGCCGAGGCGTGTCGGGGTCTCCGCCCCGGGAAGGGAGCGGAGAAGGGTCATTCGTCGAAGTCCTCCGGCTCGACATCGGCCAGGAACTCGCGGAAGCGGCGCAGCTCGCTCTCCTCCTCAACGGTCGGCGCAGCCTCTTCGGTTCCCTCCTCGCTGCCCTCGGCGAGCTGGACCCCCGCCTCCTCGAGGACCGCGTCGGCGCACCAGATCCTGCAGTTCACCCGGAGCGCGACGGCGAGGGCGTCGGAGGCGCGGGACTCGATGGTCGTCCCGTCGTCGAACCCGAGCTGGGCGTAGAAGACGCTGTCCTCGACCGCGACGATCGTCGCACTGACCACCTGCCGGCCGAGCCCGTGGACCACGTTGACGAGGAGGTCATGGGTCAGCGGGCGCGGGGGGACGACGTGCTGCTGCGCGAGGGCGATGGCGCTGGCCTCCGCCGTGCCGATCCAGATGGGCAGGTGGCGTTCCCCGTGGGCTTCCTTCAGGAGCACGAGGGGCTGGTTGGAGGGGAGCTCGATGCGCACTCCCACGACTTCGACTTCGATCATCAGCCATCCATCCTCGTGATGAGACCGTGCACGAGGGCGCGGTGCAGGGTGAGGAACACTTCGCTGAGCTCGCGGGCCTCCTCGGCCGCCCTCGCCCGCGCATCGGTGTCCCGGCGCGAGGCCATCGGAGCCACGACACGCTCGATGAGTCCCACCTCGCGCTCAGCCGAGGCCTGGAACGGCCGCAGGTGGCGCGGCTCGAGACCGTGGTCCTCGAGCGCGACGCACGCGCGGGCCACCTGAAGCGCGTGCTCGTCGAAGCGGCCGTCGGCCGACTCCACGAGGCCATAGCTGACCATCGCCTCGACGAGGGCGACGCTGGCCCCTGACTCTGCCCGCAGCTGTGCCTCGGACAGGGAGCGCGGACGCGTCGTGCTCAGGTGCGCGGAGAGCTCCTCCGAGACCGCACGCGGCGCCACGCTCACCCCCGGGGGCAGTCCCTCCGGCCGTTCGCCTCGGTCGATCGCATCGAGGTAGTCCTTGATGACCTTCAGCGGGAGGTACTGGTCCCGCTGGAGCGCCAGCACGAAGCGCAGCCGTTCGACGTCGCCCTGGCTGTACTGCCGGTACCCGGCGGGCGTGCGGTGCGGGGCGATGAGTCCCTTGTCCTCGAGGAAGCGGATCTTGGACGCCGTCATCGACGGGAACTCCTCTGCCAGAGTGGCCAGGACCTCGCCGATGTTGAGGGCGCCCGAGCCCCTCCGCTCGGTCTGCGCAGCTGCCATGATCCGCCCCCTTAGGCGGTTGGCCGCACCGGGTTCTGTGCGGGGCTGAGATAGAACGTGAGCCGGAACTTGCCGATCTGCACTTCCGACCCGTTTCGCAGCGTCACCTGGTCGACACGGTCATGGTTGACGTAGGTCCCGTTGAGGCTCCCGGCGTCCACGACCTCGAACCCGCGCCCGACCCTCCGGAACTCCGCATGGCGGCGGGACACCGTGACGTCGTCGAGGAAGATGTCCGCGTCCGGGTGGCGCCCCACCGTCGTGACATCGGAGTCGAGGAGGAACCGGGCGCCGGAGTTGGGGCCGCTGTGGGCAACGAGGAGAGCGGAGCCGAAGGGCAGTGCAGCAACAGCACCTGCCTCCTCGGAGCTCAGCGCAGGCGCCATCGTCGGCTCCCCCGAGATGGGTGGAAGCTGGATCGACGTCGTCTCGTTCGCCGCTTCCTGTCGCTGCGTTGCCTCGTCGGCGCCGATGTCTCGACGCTCGTCGCTCACCATCGGTTCCTCCTCGCTCGTCCCGGATTCAGAAAACTACCCTACCTGCTGTTCGTACTGGGCGGCACTGAGCAGCTTGTCCGTCTCGGAGTCGTCCGAAAGCTGCACCTCGATGAGCCAGCCCTCGCCGTAGGGATCCGAGTTCACGAGGGCGGGATCGCCGTCGAGCGCCTCGTTGCGGGCCACGACCTTGCCGGAGACGGGGGCGTAGATGTCGCTCACGCTCTTGGTCGACTCGACCTCGCCCACGACGGCGTTGGCGCTCACCTCGGTGCCCACTTCGGGCATCTGGACGTAGACCACGTCCCCGAGGGCGTCCTGGGCGAAGTCGGTGATGCCGATGCGCACCACCCCGTCGCCGGGTTCCATCGAGATCCACTCGTGCTCGGCGGTGTACGACAGCTCAGAGGGGACGTTGCTCATGAGGAGCCCTTTCGTCGGCGTCGGGCCCCGCTGCCGGAGCCTCTGGGTGCGGTGTCGCTGAAAGTATAGGCACAGTGTTCCCCTGCCCCGTGGCGTTTTCCTGCCACCATGGAGGGGTCCCCCACCGCCGGGCACCAGGAGGCACCGTGCCGGAACTCCCCGAAGTCACAGCACTGGCAGCAGCGCTCGACGAGCGCCTCGCCGGGTCGGTGATCGAACACGTCTCCATCGGCTCGGTCAACGCCCTCAAGACGGCCGACCCGCCGTACGCCTTCCTCCTCGGCCGGCGTGTCGAGGGCGTGGCGCGGCGGGGCAAGCTCCTCGTCGTGCTCACCTCGCCAGGCCCGGGCACCGCGGGCGGCGGGGAGGACGACGCCGGCCCGGTCGCCGTCGTCGTGCATCTTTCCCTCAGCGGGTGGGTGCGCGTGCTGGACCACCTTCCCGAGCCGACGATGCCGCGAGGCAAGGGGTACATCGCGGCGCGCTTCGGGTTCGTCCGGGACACCGGTGCCGGGCGCGAGGAGACCGGAATCGAGCTGACCGAGGCGGGCACGTGGAAGCGGCTCGCCGTGTACATCGTCCGACGGCTCGAGGATGTGCCGGCGATCGCGGAGCTCGGCCCGGAGCCGCTCGAGGACACCTTCACCTTCGAGGCCTTCCGGAAGATCCTGGCCTCGCACAAGCAGCAGATCAAGGGCCTCCTGCGCAGCCAGAAGGCCATTGCGGGGATCGGCAACGCCTACAGCGACGAGATCCTGCACGCGGCCAGGCTCTCGCCGTTCGCGATCGCCTCCACGCTGGACGATGCCACCGCGGAACGCCTCTACGAGGCGCTCCGCCGGGTCCTCTCCGACGCGGTCGCCGAGGCGATGGGGCACGCCCCCGAGGAGCTCAAGGACGAGAAGCGGCGGACCATGCGGGTGCACCGCCGCGCCGGAGAGCCCTGTCCCGTGTGCGGTGACACCATCCTCGAGGTCTCCTTCTCGGACTCCGCGCTCCAGTACTGTCCGACCTGCCAGACGGGCGGCAAGCCGCTGGCGGACCGGCGGACCTCCAAGTTCCTCAAATAGCAGGGTCGGGCGCCGCGGGGCGCATGTCCCCCGTGGAGACGAACCGCTCGTGCCACGAGAGCGCCTCCCCCAGCAGGTGTGGCGTGTGCTTGCCGTAGCTGTCCCGGAGCGCGCGCTCGAAGTAGTCCTCGAGGGCGGGGCGGTACTCCGGGTGGGCACACCGGGCGATCACGGCTCGTGCACGCTGCTTGGGGGCGAGGCCGCGCAGGTCGGCGAGGCCCTGTTCGGTGATGAGGATCATCGTGTCGTGCTCGGTGTGGTCCACGTGGCTGGCCATCGGCACGATCGCCGAGATCTTCCCGCCCTTCGCCGTCGACGGGGACATGAACACGCTCAGGAAGCCGTTGCGCGCGAAGTCGCCCGAGCCGCCGATCCCATTCATCACGGCGCTCCCCGCGACGTGGGTCGAGTTGACGTTGCCGTAGATGTCCGCCTCGATCATGCCGTTCAGCGCGATGCACCCCAGCCGCCGAACCACCTCCGGATGGTTCGAGATCTCCTGCGTGCGCAGGAGGATGCGCTCGCGGTAGAGGTCGACGTTGGCGGTGAAGTCCGCGACGCCGTCCTCACTGAGGGAGAACGAGGTGGCGGACGCGAACTCGATCGTGCCGTCCTTGACCAGGCCGAGCATGCCGTCCTGGATGACCTCGGTGTAGGCGCTCAGGCCCCGGTAGCCGCCCTCGGCGAGGCCGGCGAGGACCGCGTTGGCGATGTTGCCCACCCCCGACTGAAGGGGCAGGAGTCGCTCGCCGAGCCGACCGCGGCGGACCTCATGGTCGAAGAAGTCCAGAAGGTGCGCCGCGATGGCGCGGGACGCCTCGTCGGGGGCGCTGAAGCCTGAGAGCCGGTCCGGGGCGTCGGTCTCGACGACAGCGACGACCTTCTCGGGGTCGACCCGGAGGTACGGCTCGCCGATCCGGTCGCTGGGGGCGAGAATCGGGACCGGGCGGCGGTTCGGCGGCAGGGCCGTGCCGTAGTAGACGTCGTGCATGCCCTCCATGGCGGCCGGCTGGCGGGAGTTGACCTCGAGGATCACCCTGCTGGCCATGTCGAGCCAGGTCTTGTTGTTGCCCACCGAGGAGGACGGGATGAGACGCCCGTCCTCGAGGATGCCGACCACCTCGACGACGGCGACATCCACGTCGCCGTAGAAGCCGAACCACGTGTGCTGGGCGACGTGGCTCAGGTGGATGTCCATGTAGTCCAGCTCGCCGTCGTTGATCCGCTTCCGCAGCGCCGGGTCGGACATGTACGGAAGCCGAAGCTCCATGCCGTCCGCCTTGGCGAGCACGCCGTCGAGCTCCGGGGCCGTCGACGCGCCCGTGAGGACCTTGATCTTGAACTGCTCCCCGGCCGAGTGCGCCGCCTCCATGTGGGCCGCGAGCGCCTGGGGCACGGCCTTCGGGTAGCCGGCGCCCGTGAAGCCGCTCATCGCCACGGTCATGCCGGGCCTGATCAGGGCCGCCGCCTGCTCCGGACTCATTCTCTTCTGCAGCATCCCGGCGTGGCGGATTCGCTCGTGCACCTGATCCCTCTTCTCTGCGGGGGCAGCTCTGCCCACGCAGCAGACGAGTCTATTCCTTCTGCCGCCGCCGGCGCTGTGACCTCTGTCATCATGGCACTGTGGGCGACGGGACAGAGGGTGCAGAGGAAGGCAAGACCGCCAGTGCCTGACAGGCCAAGGATCGTCCTCGCCACCGCTCCCGCGTTCGGGCACCTGTATCCGCTCATGCCCCTGGCGGAGGCCTTGGTGCGCGCGGGGGCGGACGTCCACATCGCGGTAGGCGAGCCGTTCCTCGGGCGTCTTCCGGTGCCCACGACGCGGTCGCTTCCGCCCGGGCTGACCTCGCTCAAGGATCTTACCCGTGCGGTCGTGTCCGAGTTCCCGGCAGTGAGGGACGACCCCGCCGGCCGCTGGGCGCCCGCGCTCTTCGGCGCCGTGGTTCCCCGCGCAGCCGCGCCCCAGCTCCGGCAGTCATGGGCCCGTGAGAAGCCGGACGCCGTGGTGCACGAAGCCCTGTTCCCTGCGGCGGGCATCGTTGCGGACGAGCTGGGGGTCCCGTCCTACACCTTCGGAATCGTCCGCTGGGCGCCCTTCGTCGGGACCATTCGGAGCGTGGCCCGCGCCGCGCTCGGCGACGACCCGCGTCCACCGTGGGCGCTTGGAGAGCCGCAGCCGGCACTGGACGTGGGGGCCGGCTACGTCGACCCCTTCCCCGTCACGCTGCAGGGCGTCGCGGGGCTTCCGGCCGCGCGGGTCCCGATCCGGACCGCCGCCTGGGCCGAGCGCGCGCCGTCGTTCGAGACATCACTCCTGGCACGGCCGGCTGGCGGCCGGCAGCGGGTCTTCGTGAGCCTGGGCACCGTCTTCAACACAGCCGGCTCATTGCGGACGGCGGTCCTCGGAGCTGCGCGGACGGGCGCCGAGGTGCTCGTGGCGTGCGGGGCGGACGGCGACCCCGCCGCTCTGGGCCCGGTGCCCGACTCCGTGAAGGTGCACAGGTTCGTGCCACAGGCCCTCGTGCTTCCGACCGTGGACGCGATCGTGCACCATGGCGGGTCGGGCACCATGCTCGCGGCCGCGCAGCACGGCATACCACAGCTGGTGGTACCGCAGGGCGCCGACCACTTCGTCAATGCCGCGGCAGTCACGGATTCCGGAATCGGCCTGCGTCCCGATGCGGACACCCCTGAGGGGATCGCAGCCGCCGTCGGGCGGCTGCTCGGGGACCACCGATTCCGGGACGCTGCCGCGGCGGTCGCCACGGAGATCGCCGCGATGCCCTCGCCGGACGACGTTGCGCGGCGGCTCCTCGAGGCGTTCTGAGCCGTGTCCGGACGGACCGCGCCCGGACCGGACTCGACGCTCGCGCCCGTCGCCCTGTCAGGATTGCGTTGGCGGCCCGACCGCGTCCAGGAACGCCAGGACCCTCTCAGCGAGGAGGGCCGCCTGCTCCGGCCGGAAGCTCGGCAGCATCGGCTCGGCGAAGTAGTGCTGGTCGCCGGGATAGGGGAAGAGCTCGCCGGAGTCGGCCTGCGAGACGAGATCCCGCGCCGCCTCGAGATCCCCCTCCTCCATGAACAGAGGGTCATGGTCCATGGCGTGGACCTGCACGGGAACGCCCTTCGGCCACGCGCTTCCGAATTCCGTGAGTGGGAGGCACGAGTAGAAGAAGAGCGCCCCGGCTGCACCCGGGCGCGTCTGGGCGAGCTTCTGCGCCGGGAGGACGCCGAGGGAGAATCCGGCGTAGACAAGGTTCTCCGGCATGGACGACGCCGCCTGCTCGCCCCGGGCGATGAGCTCGCCGATGCCGATGGACTGGGCATGCGCGACCCCCTCCTCCACGGTGGCGAAAGTCCTGCCGTCGAACAGGTCAGGCGTGGTGACGGTGTGGCCGTTGCGGAGGAGCGTCTCGGCGAACGATGCGATGCCGGACGTGAGGCCGAGCGCATGATGGAACAGGAGGACGTCTGCCATCCCGCCACGCTATCGGGCACGCAGGCGTCCGGCCAGAGGCGAGGGGAAGGGTCAGTCCACCGGATCGCCCTGGACGGGGCCGTCCGTGTTCGGCTTCCAGCCGAGTTCGGGAGCGACGTGCTTCGCGAACGATTCAAGGATGTGGAGGTTGTAGTCGACCCCGAGCTGGTTCGGGACCGTGAGCATGACCGTGTCGGCAGCCATCACGGCGGAGTCGGCTCTGAGCTGCTCGATGAGGTCGTCCGGCTCTGCGGCGTAGGTCTTGCCGAACGTCGACTGGAAGCCGTCGATCACCCCGATCTGGTCGGCGTCAGTGCGCATCCCGAAGTACATGGCGTCCTTCGAGTTCACGATCGGGAAGATGCTGCGGCTCACCGAGACGCGGGGCGGCCGGGTGTGGCCTGCCGCCTTGTACGCCGCCCGGTAGGCGTCGATCTGCTCGCGCTGGAGTTCGTGGAACGGCACACCCGTGGCCTCCGTGAGGAGAGTCGAGCTCATCATGTTCAGTCCCAGCTTCCCGGTCCACTCGGCGGTGGTGCGGGTGCCGCTCCCCCACCAGATCCGGTCGCGGAGGCCGGGCGAGTGCGGCTCGACCGGCAGAAGGGTCCCGGCCGGCGCCTGGCGCGGGTCGGCAGGGGCGATGCCCTCCCCGTCGATGGCCTTGAGGAACAGCTCGAAGTGCCGCCGCGCGAGGTCGGCGCCGCGCTCGTCCGTCGATCCGGTGTAGCCGAACGCCTCGTAGCCGCGGAGGGCGGGCTCGGGCGACCCTCGGCTCACGCCGATCGCGATCCGCCCGGCGCTGATGATGTCGAGCGCCGCGAGCTCCTCGGCCAGGTAGAGGGGGTTCTCGTACCGCATGTCGATGACCCCGGTACCGACCTCGATGTGCTTCGTCCTGGCTGCGATCGCGGACAGCAGCGGGACCGGCGCCGCCTGCTGCGGGGCGAAGTGGTGGACGCGGAAGTAGGCGCCGTTCACGCCCAGCTCGTCTGCGCCGACTCCGAGGTCGAGGGCCTGGCGGATCATGTCCGCCGCCCCCCGGGTCTCGGATCCGCGGAACGCGCCGTAGTGGCCGAAGGAGAGGAAACCGAACGCTTTCACGTGAAGCCTCAACCTTTTTCGGATCGCGTCTATTCCTCGACAAGACCCGCCGAGGGAACGAGACCCGCCGAAGGTCAGCGTGGCCCAGGCACCTGCCCGGGCCACGCTGCCGTTCTGTCAGACGGTCTGGGCCTTCTTGGCCCCCAGGACGCCTGCGAAGAACTCCCCAAGCTCGTCAGTGGCAGACAGGGGCAGGACATTGGCCACGTACTGGTCCGGGCGCACCACCACGACCACGCCCTCGCGGTCGATCCCGCGCTCCTCGAAGATGTCCTCGTCCTTGAGGGTGCCGAAGACGTTCTCGAGGTCGTTGAGCTGGAACGGGCCCACCTGCGGCTTGAACACCGCCGGGACGTCGTTGAGGTCGAACGAGCGGTGGTCGGCCTGGTACACCACCTTGACGTCGAACCACGCGTTGCGGTCGAGGCCCTCGGGGGTCGCGGCCACCGGCGAGGCGGGGTCGGCGGCGAGCCAGTCGGCGAACTTCGCGAGCGTCGAGTCGTCCGCACCCGGCTTGGCGGAGTCGGCGAAGACGTAGATGCGCCAGCGCCCGTCTGCGGCCGCGAGGTGGCCGAGGTGCAGCGGGTTCGTGTCGGAGATGCGCACGGCCTTGGCCGACTTGAAGCGCTTGCCGATGGGGAAGCCGGTGGCCAGCGCCTGGTGCTTCGCCTCGCCCACGATCATCGAGTGCGTGTACTCGGTCATGAACCCTGCGGGGAACTCCGCGGTGCGCACGTAGAAGTCCGCGAGCTCCTGGGGGTTCTCGAACTCCTCGGGCTTCTTGGCCATCATGGAGGACCAGGTGCGGTCGAAGTCGATGAGGTTCTGGGCGATGACCTGGCGCTCGGCGGTGTAGGTCGAGAGGAGGCTCTCGGGGCTGCGGCCCTCGAGGACGTGGCCCAGCTTCCAGCCGATGTTGAAGCCGTCCTGCATCGACACGTTCATGCCCTGCCCGGCCTTGGCGCTGTGCGTATGGCAGGCGTCGCCGGTGATGAAGACCCGCGGAGTGCGGGTGCCGGCCAGCTCGGTGGGGACGTCGTCGAAGCGGTGGGTCACGCGGTGGCCCACCTCGTAGACGCTGCTCCACGCGACGCTCTTCACGTCCACGGAGTACGGGTGGAGGATCCTGTTGGCCTTCTCGATGATGGTCTCGAGCGGGGTCTGGCGGATCTTGCCATGGTCGTCGTCCGGCACCACGCCGAGGTCCACGTACATCCGGAACAGGTAGCCGCCCTCGCGCGGGATGTGGAGGATGCTGCCGCCGTCGTGGGACTGGATGGCGCACTTCGTGCGGATGTCCGGGAAATCCGTGTTCGCAAGGACGTCCATGACGCCCCACGCGTGGTTGGCACGGTCGCCGCTCATCTCGCAGCCGATGGAGTCGCGCACCTTGCTGCGCGCGCCGTCGGAGCCGACGACGTACTTGGCGCTGATGGTGCGCTCCTGGCCTTGGTTGTCGGGACCGGAGCCGACGATCCGCACGGTCACCGGGTACTCGCCCTCGCCGATCTCGAGGCCGAGGAACTCCCAGCCGTAGTCCGGGGTCATCCGGGTCGGGGAGTTCTTCATGACCTCGGCGAAGTAGTCCAGGACGCGGGCCTGGTTGACGATCAGGTGCGGGAACTCGCTGATGCCCATCTCGTCGTCGACCGCGCGGGAGGTGCGGACGATGTTCTGCGGGTTCTCGGGGTCCGGGCTCCAGAAGTTCATCTCGGTGATGTGGTACGCCTCGGCGATGATCTCCGGGGCGAAGCCGAACGCCTGGAACGTCTCGACGCTGCGGGCCTGGATGCCGTCGGCCTGACCGATCTCAAGGCGGCCGGGCCGGCGCTCGATGATGCGCGTGGTCACATCCGGGAACTGCGAGAGCTGGGCCGCGGTGATCATGCCCGCGGGACCGGTGCCGATGATCAGGACGTCGACCTGGTCCGGCAGCTCCTCGGGGCGGTTGAGGCCGACGCCGGCGGCGGGCTGGACCTTCGGGTCCGTGGAGACATAGCCGTGATGGTGGAACTGCACGGTCTTCCTCACTTCTCTGTGGGGGTGGCGATGTGCCGCCGCTAGCTGATATGTTCGATATTAGAAACGCACGTTCGCATATCGCTCAATCGATAGTAAGCTGGCTCACGGCTGGGTTTCAAGCCGCGGCGTCGCGGAGGCCGCGCCGCGGAAGCAGCACCAGCCGGAGGAGTGCGGGTGAGTGAGGTCAGTCGTCGGAGAGCAGCGCCAGCTCCTCCGCGACGGCGGCGACGAGGCGGTCCGCGTCGGGGAGGGCCTGGGCGTCGGTGGTGACGGCGACGGTCAGGTCCCCGGCGTAGCTGATCATCGCCGCCGTGGCGCGGACGTCGAGGGCCACCGGGACCCAGGGGATGACGGCGAGGACGCGGCGGCCGGCCAGGTACTGGGTCTGACCGGGGCCGCGGAGGTTGGTCGCGGCGACGTTGACCCTGCCCTGCCGGGACCGGCCGTAGGCGGTGCCGGCACGGGCCAGCAGCGGAGCGGGGATGTGGTCTGCCATGGCCGCGAACGCGGCCGTCGCCTCAGCCACCCTCCGGGCCTTCTGCTCGGCGGTCCGCGCCGTGACGGCGGCAAGCCGGGCCACAGGGTCGGCGAGCTGGACGGGCAGCTCGACGAACATCGCCGAGGTCAGATTGCGCACCGCTCCAGGCCGGCGTCGGTCAGGGCCTGCAACGGGCACGATGGTCCGGAGCACCACTGTCCGGAGGTCCTCTCCCCGGTCCAGCAGGAAACGTCGGAAGGCGCCGGCCAAGGCTGCGAGGAAGACGTCGTTCACGGTGCAGCCCGCGGTGCGTGCGCGCCGCTGGACGGCGGCGAGGTCGGCGGTCGCCCATCCCCATAGCCTCTCGGCGCCCAGAGGGCCGTTCAGGACCGACGGCGGAAGGTCTGGGCGGATGACCTGGGCCAGTCCGAATCGGACGGCCCGCAGCTTCTGCAGCGCGGCGCGGGGGGCCAGGAGCGAGCGCACGGCGAGCCGGAGCGTCCGCAGCGCGAGGCCGGCCGCCCAGACGGGGAGGTCGACGGCGAGCTGGACCGTCGATGGCTTCGGCCGAGGCTGGGCGGCCGGGGCAGCAGCGGGAACCCTGCCAGGGCCGTCGGCCAGGAGCGCCTGCACGAGGCCCACGCCGGACCGGCCGTCGACCATGGTGTGATGGGCCTTGGCCACCGCAGCCCATCGCCCGCCCGCGAGTCCGTCGACCTGCCAGACTCCCCACAGCGGGCGGCGCGGGTCGAGCCGGGGAGCCATGAGGCACGCCACCGCGGCGCGGAGCTGGTCGTCCGAGCCCGGCTCGTCGAGGCAGTAGTGCTGCACATGGTCGGAGGCGTCGAATCCTTCGGCGTCGACCCAGATCGGACGTCCGAGCCCGAAGGGCATCGGCAGGACACGCCGGCCAAGGATCGGCAGGGAGGCGACCCGCTCCGCGACGTGGTGCCGGAACTGCTCCGGGCTAGGGGCTGGTCCTTCGAGGATGAGCACGGTGCCCACGTGCAGCGACTGGGCCCCAGTCTCCAGACGCAGGAACAGGGAGTCGAGGGCGCTGAGCCGATCGCGCGACCTCGGCATACGCCCTCCTGCCGTCCACGGAACCGTCCCCGGAGGCCAACTGCTTGACCTCCGTGAGCGGCGTCGTGGGGCCGGCGTCGTCCCCCCGGCGTCGGCCCGTTCGGGATGCCCCTCCTCGAGGCTCCTCCGCACAGTCAAGCCCCCCGGTGTGCGGCAGGCTAGGGACCAACGGCCCGGTCCGCGCCGGGGAGGACGCCAAAAGCCCCGGCGAGACATCGTCTCGCCGGGGCTTGTTCGTCGGGCTGACAGGATTTGAACCTGCGACCCCTTGACCCCCAGTCAAGTGCGCTACCAAGCTGCGCTACAGCCCGAACATCGCACGCCTAACACGATCACTTTCGCTCTCGCGCCCGGCCAAGCAACCGCTCCAGCATATCCGACGAGGGCGGATCGCGCGAATCGGGAGGAGGTCCGCGTGGCTCCTTGACGGGGGCCCGTCCGGCCAGTCATCGCCCGTGATCAGGCGTCCGTCGCCGGCGTCGGACGGCGCAGCGCGCCTACCTGGGGCATGAGCGCGAAGCGGTCGGGCACGCCCCAGTGCTCCGCCATGCGGCCGCCCTCGAAGCTCGCGATGTCGATGACCGTCAGCACCAGTTCGCAACCCGTGGGCGGCTGTCCCATGACGGGCACGGAGTGAGTGCCCCTGGACGTCATGCGAACCCACAGGGTGTTCCCGTCGAGGACCTGGTCATCGATCGTGCAGGCGACGTCGGGGATCATGGCCCGCACGCCGCGCACCACCGCGTCGTTGCCTGTGGCGAAGCCCTCCATGATGAGGCGGGTGAAGACTGCGAGTGGATCCACTCGGACATTCTGCGCCGGTCAGAGGCTGGCGAGTAGGGCCCGCGCCGACTCGACGTACCGCGCCTCGATCCCCGGGCCCCCGAGGGCGGCCTGGACGGCGAAGCCCTGGATCAGTCCCATGACAGCGGGGGCGAGGCGTCGCGCCTCGGAGGCTGCGGCGTCGGCCGCCCGGCCCCGGGAGGCGGCGAGCCACGCCGTCAGATAGTACTCGATGTGCGCGCGGATCTGGGCGATGATGTCCCGGGCAATGGCGCCCAGCTCGTCGTTGCGCACGGCCTCTCCCCACACCTGGACGGCGACCCCGGGAAAAAAGTCGGTGCTGGCCAGACCTCTCATGAGGGCGGTGACGGCCTCGGCGGGAGGGGGAACGGGGTCGTGGCCCCCGAGCTGCTCGAGCGCGGTCATGCGTTCGCCGAAGACCCTGCGGCCGACGTCGACGACCAGCTCCTCTTTTGAGCGGTAGTACACGTACACGGCGCCGGCGGAGAGACCGGCCGCGGCGATGATGTCCGCCATCGACACGTTCGAGAAGCCCCTGTCCGCGACGCAGGCCAGGGCCGCCGCCTGGATCCGCTCGCGCATGGCCGCGCGGTGCTCCTCGCTCACTTTCGGCATGAGGCTACGGTACCGCAAAGAAAACGAATGATCATTCTTGACGCATTGCGGCGCCTGAGGACAATAGAGAACAGGCATTCGTTTTAGCGAGAGGGCGATCATGTCCACCAGAACGCTCACCCCACGCGCCCCTGCGCACCGGGACGGCCCCGCCCGCGGCGCTCACACGCCATGGAGGCACGCCCTCCGCACGGCGGTCCTCGCGGCCATCGCAGTGTGCATCGTGCTCCTGGCCTTCGCATGGCCGAGCGTCACGGCAAAGGTCCAGAACCTGCCCGTCGCTGCGGTCGGCACGCCGGAGCAAGTCGCGCAGGTCACGTCCAAGGCGCCCGCGGGCGCACTCGACGTGCGGACAGCGGCGAGCCGCGACGAGGCGGTGGAGCTCATCCGGACGAAGGAGGCCTACGGAGCGGTCATCCTCGGGAACGCACCCGAGGTACTCATCGCGAGCGCCGCGAGCCCGGCCGCCGCGCAGGCCCTGACCCAGGTGGGCCAGCAGATGCAGTCCCAGATCCAGGCGCAGGTCATCGCCAGGCTGCAGGAGGCCCTCGGCCAGGCTGCGCAGCACTCGGCCCAGGGCCCCGGGCCAGCGGCTCCGCAGAGCCCGGCGGCCCAACAGGCGCCCCAGGCGGCGACGCCCACGGTGGCGGTGACCGACGTCGCGCCCCTCTCCCCCGACGACCCCCGCGGCACCGGGCTCGCCGTCGCCGGCCTGCCGCTCGCCATGGGCGGGATGATCGGCGGCGTGCTCATCTCGCTGCTCGTCTCCGGGACGTGGCGCCGGCTCGGTGCGATCACCGCCTACGGCGTCCTGGCAGGGCTGGGCCTGGCGGGGATCCTGCAGGGCTGGTTCCACATACTCCAGGGGAGCTTCTGGGCCAACGCGGGGGCGATAGGCCTCGGGGTCGTCGCCACCGCGGCGATCATCGTGGGCCTCAACGCGCTGCTGGGGCGGCCTGGCCTCGCCCTCGGCGCGGTCATCACGCTCTTCGTCGGCAATCCCCTCTCGTCGCTCACCCAGCCCAAGGAGTTCCTGCCGGCGCCGTGGGGCGATGTCGGGCAGTGGCTCGTCCCGGGCGCGTCGGGCACGCTCCTGCGCGACCTCTCCTACTTCCCGGAGGCCTCGGCGCAGTTCCCATGGCTCGTCCTGGCCGGCTGGGCCGTGGTCGGCGCTGTGCTCATCGCCGTCGGGCACTTCCGCAACGAGCCCGCGGTCGCCGAGGTGTAGGGTGCCGCGCGTCCCGGGCGCCCCCGCTCAGGCGGGCGCCTTCTCCGGCTCGGCGTCGAGCGGCACGCTCGGGACCTGGCCGGTGGTGAGGTCGACTGGCGGGGTGAGCATCGATGCCGCGGAGTGCTCGGCGGAGTACGCGAGGAAGCCCAGGTGCGCCTCGTACCGGTCCAGGACGTCGTCGATGACCTGCTGACGGGTCACGCCCATGAGGTCGTAGCCCTCCGATCCGGTCTGGGTGAAAACCTCGAGGCGGTAGTAGACGTCTTCCTCCTGGTTCACCCGGCCGCCGAACATCGGCACGGGCGCCGCGACCGCCGCAACCTCGTAGTGGAAGCTGCGGTACTCGTCCATGCTGACCACGAGGGTGTGGGTCGGGATGCCCGTCCCCTCCCCCGCGGCGGTGACGAGGCTCGCCACGTAGCCCTGCTGGGTGAGCTCGAGGGCGACGTCCCGCAGCGCCGGCTCCACCGTGCGCTCCATGAACAGCGCCACGGACTTCTTCGAGGGATAGGACCGGAGCCCGGCCAGCCGCTGGCGCCAGCTCCGCTCGGGCACCGCGCCGCCGGTCGCAGCCGTGGACCTGCTCCGCAGCGCGCGCCCCTCCCGCTCGGCGCGTTCCATCCGGAGGGCCTTCGAGAAGGACGCCATGACGAGATAGGCGATGACCGTCACCGGCAGCGCGAAGATCAGGGTGGCATACTCCATCGTGGTCACACCCCCGGCCATGAGCATGGCCACGGTGAGCACGGCAGTGAGCACCGCCCAGAAGATGCGCAGCCACTTCGCCCCGTCCTGGCCCGGGTCCGGGATCGACGACGAGAAGTTGGACATCACCATGGCGCCGGAGTTCGCACTCGTGAGGTAGAACAGCAGGCCGGACAGCGTCGCGAGGCCGATGAGGAAGGGCGCGCCGGGGAACTTCTCCAGGAGGGCGTACCAGCCCTGCTCGGGGCTCTCCATCGCCAGGGTCGCGAAGTCCATGTTGCCGTGCATCACCTCGTACAGGGCGCTGTTGCCGAAGATCGCCACGATGAGCAGGTCGCACAGCACGGGCGCGGTGATGGCCGCGATGACGAACTCGCGCAGCGTCCGGCCGCGGGAGATGCGGGCCAGGAACAGGCCCACGAACGGGCCCCACGCGAGCCAGAACGCCCAGAAGAAGAGCGTCCAGACCGCCATCCAGGAGGAACCGCCCTCCTCGTAGGCGAAGGTCTGCAGCGTGCGCCCCGGGAGCGTGGCGACGAAGCGGCCGATGTTCTCCACGGTCGCGTTGAGCACGAACGAGGTCTGCCCGGTCACGAGGATGTACAGCAGGAGCGCACCGGCGCTCCAGAGGTTGAGCTCGGAGATGAGGCGGATCCCCTTGTCCACGCCCGAGGTGCAGGCGGCGATCGTCATGACGACAGCCACCACCACGAGGGCGATCTGCAGGCCGAGGCCCTGCTCAAGCCCGAACAGCGTCGCGAAGCCGACGTTGAGCAGCACCACGCCGATGCCCATCGACGTCGCGACCCCGAAGACCGTCCCGACAAGCGCGAAGATGTCGATCGTGTCGCCGATGGCTCCCCGCACCCTCTTGCCCAGCAGGGGGTAGAGGGCGGCTCGGATGGACAGGGGCATGCCCCACCGGTACGCAAAGTAGCCCATGGCCATGCCCAGCAGCGCGTACATGGCCCAGCCGGCCACCCCGTAGTGGAACATCGTCCAGACGACCGCATCCTGGGCGGCCTCAGGGGTCTGGCCGGAGCCCGAGGGCGGCGCGATGTACTGGGTGATCGGGCCCGTGACGGAGTAGAAGAGCATGTCGATGCCGACTCCGGCCGCGAAGAGCATCGCCACCCAGGTGAACAGGCGGTACTGCGGACGCGAATGGTCCGGGCCGAGCCGGACGCTGCCCTCCTTGGACAGCGCGACCCACACCACGAACAGGATCACGAGCGTCACGGTCAGCACGTAGAACCATCCGAGGTTCGTCGCGATCCACTCGACGACCGCATGCATCGTCGAGGCGGCGTGCCCCGGCATCGCCATGGCGCACACCGAGAAGGCAAGGATGATGGCGGAGGAGATGACGAACACCCTCCAGCGGACCCTGGGTCCCCGACTCTCCCCGAACTCCTCCGGCCCTCGTCCCAGCTCGGCGCTGGAGACTGGAGGCCGGCCCTCGCCCCCGCCGGTCCGGCGACGCTCGGTTCCCCCGAGCCGGCTGCGTTCGATCGCCGCCCTCGGCGACGTGGTGTCGAATCCCTGGATATCCGCTGTTTCTGCCACTCATCCTCCTGTTCTCTGGCCGTCGCATCGTCAGGAGTCCGGGCTGTCCGGCGGTCCGACGGAGCGCTGCCAACCTTCCAATGGTACTACCTTCAACCTTTCTGGTATCCCGGGAAGCACGACGGCGGCGCCTCACCCGCGTGGGTGAGGCGCCGCCGTCGTCCGCGGTGGTGGCCGTTACTTCTTCTTCGAGCGCCTCTCGCGCACGCGCATCCCGATCTCGATCGGGGTGCCCTCGAAGCCGAACGTCTCGCGCAGCCGGCGCGTGATGAAGCGGCGGTAGCCCGGGTCCAGGAACCCGGTGGTGAACAGGACGAACTTGGGCGGGCGGCTCTGCGCCTGGGTCCCGAACAGGATGCGCGGCTGCTTGCCACCGCGCACTGGATGGGGATGCGCGGCCACGAGCTCGCCCAGGAACGCATTGAGCCGACCGGTCGGGATGCGGGTGTCCCATCCCTCGAGCGCCTTCTCGAGCGCCGGCACGAGGCGGTCCCGGTGCCAGCCCGTCTTCGCCGAGATGTTCACGCGCGGAGCCCATTCGACGTGGGCGAGGTCCTTCTCGATCTCACGCTCGAGCCAGCGGCGCCGCTCGTCGTCCATGAGGTCCCACTTGTTGAATGCGATCACGAGCGCGCGCCCCGACTCGATCGCGAGGTTGAGGATGCGCACGTCCTGCTCCGCGAGCACCTCGTCCGCGGCGAGGAGCACGACGGCGACCTCCGCCTTCTCGAGCGCGGCCTGCGTCCGCAGGGACGCGTAGTACTCCGCGCCCTGGGACATGTGCTGGCGGCGGCGGATGCCCGCTGTGTCGACGAAGCGCCACGTCTTGCCGCCGAGCTCGATGTACTCGTCGATCGGGTCGCGCGTGGTCCCGGCCATCTCGTTCACGACCGCCCGCTCGGAGCCGGCGAGCTTGTTCAGGAGCGAGGACTTGCCCACGTTGGGACGGCCGATGAGGGCCACGCGGCGCGGGCCGCCCGAGCGTTCCACCCCAGCGACGGCCGAGAACTCCGGCAGCACCTCCAGGGCGGCGTCGAGGAGGTCGGCGACGCCGCGGCCGTGCAGCGCCGAGACGGGCCAGGGCTGGCCGAAGCCGAGGCCCCACAGGACCGAGGCGTCGGCCTCCTGGGCAAAGTCGTCGACCTTGTTGGCCACGAGCAGGACCGGCTTCTTGGACTTGCGCAGCATGCGCATGACCGCCTCGTCGGTTGCGGTCGCCCCCACGGTGGAGTCGACCACGAACATCACGGCGTCGGCGAGGCCGACGGCGATCTCGGCCTGCTCGGCCACCATGGCGTGGATGCCCTTGGCGTCGCGCTCCCAGCCGCCGGTGTCGACGAGGGTGAACTTCCGCCCGTTCCACTCTGCCGGGTAGGACACGCGGTCCCGCGTGACGCCGGGGACGTCCTCGACGACCGCCTCGCGCCGGCCGAGGATGCGGTTCACGAGCGTGGACTTGCCCACGTTGGGCCGGCCGATGATCGCGAGCACGGGGTCCATGCGCGTGGGCGCGTCCGGGTCCCACTCCTCGCCGAGGCCCGCAAGGAGGCGCGCGTCCTCGTCGTCGAGCTCGTAGTCGTCCAGCCCGGCCCGGAGCGTCGCAGCACGCTGCTCCGCCTCGGAGTCGTCCATTGCGGCGAGGTGCTCGGCGACCTCGTCGGTGCCCTCGGGCACGAACTCGTCGTCCTGGGCCGATGAGGATCCGGTTTCCACGGATTCGGTCATGTGAGTCTCCTTGACATCTCTGGGGGCCGGCTCAGGCGCCGGCCGGGCGGCCGCCGACGGCCGCGTGCACGACGCCGAGCACGGCGTCGACGGTCTGGTCGAAGTCCAGGTCGGACGAGTCGACGGTGAAGACGCCGTCCGCGGCCTGGGTGAAGCTCGCGACCGTCGAATCCTTCGCGTCCCGCGCGACGACCTGCTCGCGCAGCTGCTCCGCGGTCTGGGTCCCGCCGAGCTGGGCGCCACGGCGGCGCATGCGCGCCTCCTCGGAGGCCGTCAGCAGGAGCCGGACCTCGGCGTCGCGCGCCACGACGGTGGTGATGTCCCGGCCTTCGACCACCATGCGGCGGCCGTGGGCGGCGATGAGGGCGCGCTGGCGGCGGATGAGCTCGTCGCGGACGCCGAGATTCGTGGCGACGGCACTCACGGCGGAGGAGATCCGCGGCTCGCGGATCTCCGCGGTCACGTCGTGGCCGCGCACGACGACGCGCTCCGCGTCGGCGCTCGTGCTCAGCTCGAGGTCGAGCGCCCGCGCGGCGGCCTCGACGAGGGCGCCGTCCGCGAGGTCGAGGCCCCGCTCGAGGCAGTCCCACGCCACGGCGCGGTACATCGCCCCCGTGTCGAGGTACGCGAGCCGCAGCCGGCGCGCCACCTCCTTGGAGATGCTCGACTTCCCCGAGCCTGAGGGCCCGTCGATCGCGACGACGAGGGGACGGCCCACGCGCAGCGGCTGGCCCGACTGCGCCGGACCGCCGCCGGGGCCCGGGGTGTACCGGACGGACGTCCCCTCGGACGTGCTCGCCGAGCTCAGCGACCCACCGTGCTGCGCATCCTGCCGCGCGCTCATTGCAGTACCCGCCATCCGCGCTCCTCCAGTTCCGTTACCAGTGCATCGTGCTTGCTCGGGAGCACGGAGATCTCCACCATGCCCACGTTCCGGCCCGACGAGTGGTCGAGGCGGAGGTCTTCGAGGTTCACCCCGATCTCGCCGATCTCCGTCAGGAGCCTGGCGATCTGGCCCGGGCGGTCGTCCACGAGCACCGTGAGCCAGGCGAAGGCATGCGGCGGTCCGCCGTGCTTGCCCGGGATCCGTGCCTGCCCGGCATTGCCCTCCGCCATGAGCTGCGCGAGGTCGAGCCGCGCACCCGGCGCCGCCGGGGCCTCGAGAGTGCGGATGAGCCGCTCGACGTCCTCGCGGACGCCGTAGAGGTGCTCGACGATCTTCGGCGCGTTCGCCCCGAGGATCTGCACCCAGAGGCCCGGGTCGCTCGCGGCGATCCTCGTGGTGTCACGGAGCCCGTTGCCCGCGAGGGCGAGCAGGCGCAGGTCCGTGCCCTGCAGCCGCGAGGCGAGCAGCGAGGACATGACCTGCGGGAGGTGGCTCACGAGGGCCACCGCCTCGTCGTGCTCCTCGGGGCCGAACTCGACCACCGTGGCGCCGAGGTCAGCGCCGAGCGCCTTGGCCGCGCGGACGGCGTCGGGCGCCGCCTCTCCCCCGGGGCACACGACCCAGGGCATCGACGTGAACAGCTCGCCCCGGGCGGCAACCGGCCCGGACTTCTCCCGCCCGGCCATGGGGTGCGTGCCCACGTAGCGGGACAGGTCCACCCCGCGCCCGCGGAGGTCGGCGAGGATCGCGCCCTTGACGCTCGCAATGTCCACGACGACGGCGCGCGGCCACCGCTCGAGGGAGCGCGCGACGACGTCGGCGGTCACGTCGGGCGGCGCGGCGACGACGACGACCTCGGGCTGCGCACCTGGGTCCGCCTCCAGCTCCGCGACCGGCCGTCCGGCTCCGATGTCGACCGCGACGGCCTGGTTGGTCGGCGAGGGGTCCTCGAGGAACACCGGCACGCCGCGGTGCTCGAGACCGAGCCCGATGCTCGTTCCGAGAAGGCCCGTGCCGATCACGACGACGGGCCCGTGAAGGTGGGTGACAGCCATTCTCTCGTCCCGGATCAGAGACCCACGGCCGCCATGAGGTGGCCGATCTCCTGCTTGCCGAGGCGGCGGACGGTGCCCTGCTTCTGGTCTCCGAGGCCGATGGGACCGATCTTGGCGCGCACGAGGCGCTGGACGGGGAACCCGACGGCGTCGAACATGCGGCGCACGATCCGGTTCTTGCCGGAATGGAGCACGACCTCGCACAGCACGAAGCCTGGGGTCGAGTCGACGAGCCGGAACGAGTCGACCTTCGCAAGGCCGTCCTCGAGCTCGACGCCGCGGCGCAGCTGGGCGCCGACGCCCTGCGGCATCGGGCCGCGCACCTGGACGACATAAGTCTTGGGCACCTCGTAGGACGGGTGCGTCAGCCGGTTCGCGAGCTCGCCGTCGTTGGTCAGGGGCAGCAGGCCCTCGGTGTTGGTGTCGAGCCGCCCGACGTGGAAGAGCCGCTCCGGCGAGCCCGGGCGGAGGTAGTCCGAGATGCACGGCCGGCCCTCGGGGTCGTCCATCGTGGACACGACCCCGCGCGGCTTGTTGAACGCCATGTAGACGAGGTGCTCGTTGGTCTGGACCCGCACGCCGTCCACGTGGATGACATCGGTCTCGGGGTTGACGCGCGAACCGAGCTCGGTGACGATCTGCCCATTGACCTCGACGCGGCCCTCCGCGATGAGCTCCTCGCAGACGCGGCGCGACGCGACGCCGGCGTTGGCCATGACTTTCTGCAGGCGCACGCCCTCCTCGCTCATCTCGGCCCGCGACCGCGGCGTGTGCTGGGGCAGCGGGGTGGGCGACTTGCGGCCCCCTGCGGAGTCCCGCTGCGGCTTGTCCCTGCGGACGGGGCCGAGGTTCTTCCCGAAGCGCTCCCCCGCGAACGGCGCCGCACCGGATCCCTTGGCCTGGGGGCGATCGCCCCGCTTGCGCGCGGGCGACTTGGGGGCGCCCTTCGCGCCTCCGCGCGCGGCGCCGCCGCGCGAGCCGGCGCCCGATGAACCGTTCCTGCGAGGGTGTCCTCCGTTGGGTGAACCCTGGCGTCCCGCCTGTGTCATGACCAATGCCTTTGCAGTATGAAGCGCCCGGGAATCCGGGGTGGCCGGAGGGACGCGTTGGTAGGTGAGGGCGAATGCCCGCAGTCAAGGATACCGGATGGCCCGCTCGGCGCCCCGGCGGCCCGCGGTCAGGGGTACGCGCCGTCGATCGAGCCGAGCTCGTCGAGCCCCGGGAGGTGCGGGGAAATCTGGGGCAGCTCGGCCACGGAGCCGATCCCGAGCCGCTCGAGGAAATAGGAGGTCGTGGAGTACAGGATGGCTCCCGACTCGGGGTCCGTGCCAGCCTCCTCGACGAGTCCGCGGGTCACGAGCGTCTTGACCACCGAGTCGACGTTGACGCCCCGGATCGCGGCGACCCGCGAGCGCGCCACAGGCTGGCGGTACGCGATGACGGCGAGCGTCTCGAGCGCAGCCTGAGTGAGCCGCGCGGTCTGTCCCTCGATGACGTAGCGGGACACGATCTCCGCGAAGTCGGGCCGCGAGTAGAAGCGCCATCCCCCTGCCACGGACCGCAGTTCGAATCCCCGTCCCTGGCGGTCGTACTCCCCCGCGAGGCGGGAGAGGTGGGCCTCGACCTCCGGCTGCGGCACGTCGAGGACGCTCGCGAGCTCGGCCGCGCCCACCGGCTCGTCGACCACCATGAGCACCGCCTCGAGCGCGGCTCCGATCCTGCCCTCATCCGTCATGGCCATCTTCCCAGCTTTCGTCGTTCTCGGACATGCCGCCCGGCACGGCGGGGATGGCGGCGCCGTCGTACTCCTCGCCCATCCGCTCCGAGGTCCAGCTGGCGGCGGCGGTCCAGCGCACGCTCAGCTCCGCCAGCGGGGCGGCCTGCTCGAACGCCACCGCGCGGTCACGGAAGAGCTCGAGCAGCGCGAGGAAGCGCACGACGACGACCAGCCGGCTCGCGGCGTCCGCCGTGAGGGCCCGGAAGCTCAAGGGGCCGGCAGCCTGCAGGCGGAGCCCGATGAGCTCGGCCTGCTCGCGCACGCTCACGGGAGGAGCGTGGAGGTGCTCCACGCCGACCTCGCTCGGCGCCTCCTCCTTCGGCGCGAACGCCCTCGCGGCAATGGCCGCGAACTGCTCGGGGGTGTGCTGCCACACGAGATCGGGCAGGAGCGCGGCGAAGGACGGCTCGAGGGTCACGGTCCGGGGGTAGCGGCGGCCCTCCTCCTCGAGGGTCGAAGCGAAGACCGCTGCGATCTCCTTGAAGGCCCTGTACTGCAGGAGGCGCGCGAACAGGAGGTCCCGGGCCTCGAGCCGGGCCACGTCCTCCTCGTCCTCGACCTCCCCGGCGGGAAGCAGGCGGGCGGCCTTGAGGTCGAGGAGGGTCGCGGCGATGACGAGGAACTCGCTTGCCTCGTCCAGGGCCCAGTCCTCGCCGCGCTCCTGGAGCGCGCGGATGTACGCGATGAAGTCGTCCGTGACGGTCGCCAGGGCCACCTCGGTGATGTCGAGGCGGTGCTTCGCGATGAGCCCGAGGAGCAGGTCGAAGGGGCCGGTGAAGTTCTCGAGGCGAACCTCGAACCCGCCGCGGTTCCCGGACGGCTGGTCGCCGGGGAGTTCGGGCGAGAGGTCTGCGGATGCCGGCCGCGCGGCGTCGTGCGCCGTCCCCGCCTCCTGGCTAGGGGGCGCCACCGCGGGCCACGAGCTCGCGGGCCAGCCGGCGGTACGCCTCGGCGCCCGGGTGGTTGGACGCGTAGCGGGTGATGGGCTCGGCGGCGACGGTTGCGTCGGCGAACTTGATGGTGCGCTTGATGACCGTGTCGAAGACCTTGTCGCCGAAGGCCTCGACCAGCCGGGCGAGGACCTCGCGGGAGTGGAGCGTGCGGGCGTCGTACATCGTGGCCAGGACGCCGTCCACGGTGAGGCGCGGGTTCAGGCGGTCCTGGACCTTCTCGATCGTCTCGACGAGCAGGGCCACCGCGCGCAGGGCGAAGAACTCGCAGATGAGCGGGATCACGACGCCGTGCGCGGCCGTGAGCGCGTTGACCGTCAGGAGGCCCAGGGAAGGCTGGCAGTCGATGAGGATGACGTCGTACTCGTCCTCGACACGCCGCAGCGCGCCAGCGAGGACCTGTTCGCGCGCGACCTCGGTCACGAGCTGGACTTCGGCCGCCGAGAGGTCGATGTTCGCCGGGAGGAGGTCGACATTCTCGACCTCGGTGTGCCGGATCGCCGAATGGACGTCGACGTGGCGGTCCATCATGACGTTGTACACGGTCGTCTCGAGCTCGTGGGGGTTGATGCCGAAGCCGGCCGAGGCAGCACCCTGCGGGTCGAAGTCGACGATCAGGACCTTGCGGCCGTACTCCGCGAGCGCGGCGGCGAGGTTGATGGCGGAGGTGGTCTTGCCGACGCCGCCCTTCTGGTTGACCATCGCGATGATGCGGGCCGGGCCGTGGGAGGACAGGGGCGCGGGCTCGGGGAACTCGCGCAGGGGCCGCCCAGTGGGGCCGAGCTCGGTCCCGGCGATGTCTGCGGAAATGCCGTCCAGAGTCGCTGCGCTCTGCTCTGTGCTCACGTAACCATCCACACTTTCGATTCGCTTGCTGGGCTGGCTTGCCTGCGGCGTCCTTGAGTCCTCAGCCTACACAGCCGCAACACGCATCCCCGGGACCTTGACAAATGCCCCTCCGGCGCGCCTCACCTTCAACTGGAACTTCAAGGTTTCCGCTCCGGACGCGGCTGAGGGCCACCTCGTGTGGGTCGATGCCAGGCAAAGACCCACGGGAGGTGACCCTCAGGCGGGGCGGGTCAGGTGCGGGCGGGCTCGCCCGGCGCGCCGACGACGTCCTCGCTCTCGGGCTCGCCGCCGTGGCCGTGCCCGGCGAGCATCGTCGTCTCGTCGAACGGGCGCCGGCCCGAGAGGACCTCGCCGACGCGGTCCGTGTCGATCTCCCGGGTCCACGTGCCCATCAGGACGGTGGCGACGGCGTTGCCCGTGAAGTTGGTCAGCGCGCGGGCCTCGGACATGAAGCGGTCGATGCCGACGATGAACGAGACGCCGCCCACGAGCTGAGGCGCGTGCGCCTGGAGGCCGCCGGCGAGGGTCGCGAGGCCCGCGCCGGAGACGCCGGCCGCACCCTTGGAGGCGATGATCATGAACACGAGGAGTCCGATCTGCTCGCCCAGGGCGAGAGGCTGGCCCATGGCCGTGGCGATGAACAGGGACGCCATCGTCAGGTAGATCGCGGTGCCGTCCAGGTTGAACGAGTAGCCCGTCGGAACCGTCACGCCGACGACCGGCTTGGAGACGCCGAGGTGCTCCATCTTGGCGATGAGGCGCGGCAGGGCGGCCTCAGAGGAGGACGTCGAGACGATGATGAGGTACTCGCGGCCCAGGTACTTCATGAGCTTGAAGATGTTCACGCCCGAGACGACCTTCAGGATCGTGCCGAGGATGAAGACGATGAAAAGGATGCAGGTGATGTAGAAGGCGACCATCAGCGTCAGCAGGCTCAGGACGGCCTTCCAGCCGGTGGCGCCGACCACGGCGGCGATGGCACCGAAGGCGCCGATCGGGGCCAGCCACATGATCATGATGAGGATGCGGAACACGAGCACCTGCGCCTGGCGGATGAACTCGAGCAGCAGCGCGCCGGTCTTGCCCATGCGCTGGAGTGCGAAGCCGACGAGGAGCGCCACAAAGAGCGTCTGGAGGATCTCGCCTGAGGTCAGGGAGGACACGAGCGTCTTGGGGATGATGCCCAGCAGGAAGTTCGTGGTGTCCGCGGACTCGGTCGCCTTGTACGTGGCGTCCTTGAGGTTCAGGCCCTCGCCCGGGTGGATGAAGTTGCCCACCACGAGGCCGATCGCGAGCGCGAAGGTGCTCATGACCATGAAGTACAGGAGGGCGAGCCCGCCGACCTTGCCGACGGTGGCGGCCTTCGCGATCGAGCCGATGCCCAGCACGATCGTGCAGAAGATGACCGGGGCGATCATCATCTTGATGAGGGCCACGAATCCGTCGCCGAGCGGCTTGAGATCCGCAGCGAACCCGTCCTTGCCGGGGAAGAGGAGGCCGACGACGACGCCGAGCACGACGGCGACGATGACGGCGATGTAGAGGACGTGCGTGCGGTCGGCAGGCTTCTTGGCGGGCGCCCGCTCGGGGGCCGTTGGCGACGTTGCCACGGGATGCTCCTTGATACCTTGGCTGAGGCCCGGTGTGGGCCTGTTCACCCCCTACTCTTTCCCGCGCTGTGACAGACCTCACCGTTGCGGTCATATTGGTCACAGGAAACCCCCGACATGGAAAGGACCAGCATGAGGAGGATGAGCCTCGCGAGCAGGCTCCTCGCGATCCTGGTCCTCGCCGTCGTGGCCCTGACGGCATTCATCGGGACGGCCATGTACGTGGACGCCCGCGACCAGACCCACCAGAACGCCGGGCGGCGGACGCTCTCCACGGCGGAGGCCATCGCGGACAGCCCGTTCGTCATCGACGCCGCGCGGAATGCGGCGACGACGGACCCCTCCCCCGTCCTGCAGCCCTACGCCGAGCAGGTCATCCAGGACGCGGACCTGGACTTCGTCACGATCATGGCTCCGGACCGGACCCGCTGGACCCACGCGAATCCCGAGCAGATCGGGGGGAAGTACCTCGGGAGCGTGGACGAGGCGCTCGCGGGGCACGCGCTCACGGAGACCTACACCGGGACGCTGGGGCCCTCGGTCCGGTCGATCGTCCCGATCGTCGACGGGGGCAAGGTCGTCGGCATGGTCGCCGCCGGCGTCCGCGTGAGCGCGCTCGAGGTGGCCGCCGCGGGCCGGCTCCCGGCGCTCCTGGCGATCGCCGCCGTCGTGCTCGCCCTCGGCTCGCTCGGCTCGCTCGGCCTCGGCCGGTACCTGTCCCGCGTCACGCGCGGCTACGGCCCGGAGGAGCTGGGCCAGCTGTTCGCGTACTACGAGTCGGTGCTGCATTCGGTCCGGGAGGGCGTGGTTCTCGTGGACCGGCGGGGCAGGGTGGTGATCCGGAACGACCAGGCCTCGCGCCTCCTGGGCCTCCCCGAGCACGACGACGGCGCGGAGCCGGCCGGGCTGGATGGCCTCGCGCTGCCCGAGAGCCTGCGCGAGCTGCTCGCCAGCGGCCGCAGCGCCCACGACGAGATCCACCTGACGTCCGACCGCGTCCTCGTGGTCAACCAGGAACCGGCGACCATCCGCGAGGGACGGCGCCCCAAGGTGATCGGCGCGGTCGCGACCCTCCGGGACCGGACCGAGATCGCCGCGCTCGGCAGCGAGCTCGAGACGCTGCGCACGCTCTCCGATGCCCTCCGCAGCCAGGCCCACGAGCACGGGAATCGGCTCCACACGATCGTCTCCCTGCTCGAGCTCGGGCGCACCGCGGAGGCGCTCTCGTTCGCCACCGAGGACCTGAAGCTGAGCCAGTCCCTGGCCGACGAGCTCGTGGTCTCCCTCGACGAGCCCGTCCTCGCCGCGCTCGTCATGGGCAAGGCCGCCCAGGCCAATGAGCGCGGCGTGCGCCTCGACGCCGACGCGTCCGCGACGCTGGCCGGATCCGGCATGGCGCCGCAGGACCTCGTGACCATCGTCGGCAACCTCGTCGACAACGCGATCGACGCCGCGGCCGCCGGCGAGCCGCCGCGCTGGGTGTCGCTCGGGATCGCGGAGGAGGGCGACGACGTCGTGATCGAGGTGGCGGACAGCGGGACGGGCGTGCCGGCGGAGGAGGCCGACCGGATCCTCCAGTACGGGTACTCGACCAAGCCGCACACGGGCCCGGGCCGAGGACTGGGCCTCGCGCTCGTCAAGCGCTCCGTCGAGCGGCTCGGCGGATCCCTGGCCCTGACGCCTGGCAAGGGTGCCGTCTTCACCGTCGTCCTGCCACGGAAGGAGCACGTGCCGTGACCCAGGCAGCAGAGGCAACCCGGGCCATCCGGGTGCTCGTCGTCGAGGACGAGCCGATCGCAGCGGACGCCCACGCGGCCTACGTCGGGCGGGTGCCGGGCTTCGTCCATTCCGGCACCGCGCACGACGGCGCGTCGGCCCTCCGCCTCGCGGGCCAGCTCGCCGCGGCGGGGACACCGGTGGACCTCGTCCTGCTCGACATGAACCTCCCAGACCTCCATGGTCTCGACGTGGGCCGGCGCCTGCGGGCGGCGGGGCATCCCGTGGACATCATCGCGATCACCGCTGTCCGCGAGCTGCCCGTCGTGCGGCGCGCGATCTCGGTGGGGGTCGTGCAGTACCTCATCAAGCCGTTCACCTTCGCGGCGTTCGCCGAGCGCCTGGAGCACTACCGGGCGTACCGCCAGGCGCTGGCGGGACACGCTGGCCCGACCTCGCAGGCCGCCGTGGACGAGGCCCTCGCCGCGCTGCGCGCGCCGGTGTCGAAGCCGCTGCCGAAGGGCCTCTCGGCGCACACCCTCGAGGCCGTCAGGGACTACCTGCGCCTGCGCGGTGACGCCGTCTCCGCGTCTGAGCTGACGGAGGCCGTCGGCATCTCCCGCGTGACGGCACGCCGCTACCTCGAGCACCTGGCCGACGTCGGCGAGCTGACGCGCTCCGCCCGGTACGGCACCCCCGGGCGCCCGGAGAACGAGTACCGCTGGGCGGGGTAGGGCGGTCCGGGGAGCCCGTCGGCGCCGCACATTGCGGCGCGCCGCAGACAGGGCCCTTGGCTCCTGTCGCTCGACGCTGGACGGGCCTACCGTTGAACCAGGGAGCCGCCAGCGCGGCGTCCCGGCGACGGAAAGGAGCAGCGATGAGCAGCGAGAGCCCCGAACTGGTCGAGCCCAACGGCGCGGCCACCGCGACGGCCGAGGCCCGCGAGGCGCCGGAGCCCGTGCTTCCCGACATCGACTCCCTGCCCGACGGTTCGGGCAATGACCGCGACGGCGACGAGACCGACGACGAGCGCTTCGACGCGGGCTGACGCAGCGGCGCACACAGTGCCGGGCCAGGACGGGCCCCGGCGGCAACGAGGAGAAGAGGAGCCATGACGCACAGCCTCGACTACGGCGACACCGAAGACGACGACCTCACCGAGCCCTTGGACGGCAGGGACAGCCAGGCCCCGGAGGGGTCCAGCGACAACCCCGAGACGATGGATGAGATCGACCCCCTGCACGACCCGCACCGGCTGATCGAGCTCGACGTCGAGGAGGAGAACCCGGACATCGAGCGCGGTCTCGACTAGGCGGCCTTCCGACTCGTCGAGGGGACGCGCGCGCCACTGGCCGGACCCCTTTCTGCTCCTGTAGGGTTGAGCTGTAGTCGTTGTGTTTCACGTTGTGTCTGCACGGCGCCCATCCTCCGCCGGAGGCCGGGGCCGTGCTTGCTTGGCGGTTTCTGGACACCGCTGCGAGCAGCCCCGAAGGCCGAGGCTGCACCCGTCCCGAGGAGGACGCATGGCAACTGGCACCGTCAAGTGGTTCAACAGTGAAAAGGGCTTCGGGTTCATCGCGCCCGATGACAACGGCGCGGACATCTTCGTGCACTTCTCCGCGATCGAGTCCAAGGGCTACCGCGAGCTCCAGGAAGGCCAGAAGGTCGAGTTCGAGGCCCAGCAGGGCCCGAAGGGCCTCCAGGCCGCCAAGGTCCGCCCGCTCTGATCTGCGTCTGCCAATCGGTTGACGCATCGCGGTCTCCCGGAGGGCCGGCAGCTTCCCGCTGCCGGCCCTCCGGCGTCTGCGCAGGTGGTCGGTCTCGTGCTCGCGGCGGGCGCCGGCCGCAGGATGGGGTCTCCCAAGGCATTGGTGGCGGACGACGGCGGCCCCTGGCTCGCGCGGGCGGCCCTGCTTCCGCTGTCGGCAGGCTGTGCGCGCGTGCTGGCCGTGCTCGGCGCTGCAGCTGAGGAGGCACGCCAGCTCCTGCCAGCCGATCCGAGGATCGTCCCCGTCGTCGCGCCCGCTTGGGCCTCCGGCATGGCGGCTTCGCTCCGTGCCGGCATCGAGGCCGCGGCAGCGATCGAACCCGCCCCCAACGCGGTGCTCGTGACCCTCGTCGACCTGCCCTCGCTGCAGGAGGAGGCGTTCAGGAAGGTCCTCGCGGGCCCCGTCGATCCGGGCTCGCTCCGCCGTGCGGAGTACGGCGGCCGCCCAGGGCACCCCGTGCTCATCGGGCGGGACCACTGGGCCCCGCTCCTCGCCGAGCTCGCCGGCGACCGGGGCGCCGGCCCCTACCTCGCCGCGCACGGCGCCGAAGCGGTCGACTGCACGGGCCTCGGCGGGGACCTCGACATCGACCTGCCGGGTCCCCAGACCTCTCGCGGCTAGGAGATGAACTTCAAGGCACCCCACCCCGTGGCGAGCTGCGTGCGCCCGTTCACGTCGATGCCGCCGGTGCCGGTGCCCGGGTAGAGCCAGAGGACGCCGCTGCCGTCTCGGGCAATGATGTCGGTCTTGGCGTCGCCCGTGAGGTCGCCGGGAGCCGCGATCGCCGTCATTGACCCCCAGCCGGTGGCGATCTGGGAGCGGCTGAGCCAGCCGTTGGCCCCGTCGCCCGGGTACAGCCAGAGGGTGCCGTTGGTGTCGCGTGCGATGACGTCGTTCTTGCCGTCGCCGTTGAAGTCGCGGCCGCTGACGATCGCGTTCATGACGTTCCAGCCCCAGCCAACCTGGACGCGTGACTTCCAGCCGCCGGTCCCGTCACCCGGGTAGAGCCACAGGGCGCCGCCGCTGTCCCGTGCCAGGACGTCGCTGTTGCCGTCGCCGTCGAAGTCGCCGGGCGAGAGGACCGCCGTCATGACGTTCCACCCCCAGCCGACCTGGACCCGGGTGCCGAAGCCGCCCGAACCGTTGCCGGGATAGAGGAAGAGGGCGCCATCGCTGGTCCTGCGGGCCAGGACGTCGTTCTTGCCGTCGCCGTTGAAGTCGCCCGGCGTCATGGTGGCGTTCATCCCGCTCCAGCCCGTGGCGACCTGCACGCCTGCCGCGATGCCGCCGGCGCCGTCGCCCTTGTAGAGCTTGAGGAGGTCGCCGTCCGCCGCGAGGACGTCCGCGTAGCCGTCGCCGGTGTAGTCGTGCCAGGAGGGTGTGACCGGCTTGGGCTGGAGCGTGTAGGTCTGGCTCTGGACGGTTGACGTGTTCCCCGCCAAGTCCTTCCCGAAGTAGGAGAGCGTGAACGTCTGAGTCAGCGTCAGCGGCCCGGTGTACGGGGTGCTGGCCGTGGTGGGTGTCGAGCCGTCGGTCGTGTAGTAGATGGCCGTGTTGCCCTCGTTGGAGGACAGCGTGATCTGCTGTCCCGAGGGATACGTGCCGCCCACCGGGTTCGCCGTGATCGTCGGCGGTGTCGTGTCGGCGGCGATCGTGTATACCTGCTGGGCAACTGCCGAGGCATTCCCGGCACTGTCCGTCGCGAAGTACTTGAGCGTCATAGCCGCATCGAGTGAGATCGGCCCGGTGTAGGTGGTCCCTGCGGTCACGGGATCCGAGCCGTCCGTCGTGTACCGGATCGTCGCGGGCTCATTGGCCGTGAGCTTGATCTGCGTCCCCGCCGGGTACGCTCCGCCGACCGGATCCGCGGTGACTGTGGGAGGGGTCTTGTCATCCGCGAGGGTGTACGTCTGCGTCGCGACCGCGGACGAGTTGCCGGCGGCGTCCTTGCCGAAGTACTTCAGCGTCAGCCCGGAACCGATCGGAATCGGCGACGTGTACGTGGGGCTCGTGGCTGTCGGTGTCGAGCCATCCGTGGTGTAGCGGATGGTCGTCGACGGCTCGTTGGAGCTCAGCGTCACCGTCTGGCCCGAGGGGTAGGCGCCGCCAGGCGGCGTCGCCGTGATCACCGGCGCCGTGGTGTCGGCGCCCTTGAAGACCTCGAACTCGGCCAGGCCGGCCGCCGTCGTGCTCGGGCTTACCCCGGTGACGGTGAACTTCACCGAGGTCACGGTCCGGCCCGGGAAGGTCACGGTGGTGCCGGCGCCGTTGTTGTAGAGCGCGCCGACCGGCACCGAGGTGCCGTCGGAGAAGTCGAGCACGCCCGACGTGACCTGCTGGTCGGCGAGCGGACGGTCGAACAGGTTCACCATCGAAACGGCGGTCGGCGAGCCGAAGGTGTACTGGATCCAGGCGCCGGTCTTCTCGCCGTTGGAGACCCATTCCTTCCCGGGAGCCTGGGGGGCGCCCCACGCGTAGCCGTCGCGGGCGCGGTCCGGGCTCTGGGTGCTGGACGCCTGGGAGGAGGCCTGGACGGTGGTCCCGGAGTCCTTGGCGGCGTTCTTGGTCCACTGGATGGCAGTGGGGTACTCGCGCTTGAGCCACTCGTTGTACGGCGAGTCCGGGCACCCCTCCCCCGGCGAGTTGCAGACGTTGTGGTCGTAGCCCGCGAACGTCACGAACGCGTCCACCTTCTTGGTCAGCTCGGGGTCGAACACGTTCTGGGCGTACTCGTCGATCACGTACGCGTCGTAGCCGGTGAGGGTGTGCGGCGCCGTGTAGGAGGCGCTGGCCTGCTGCGCGAACTTCGCCGTCGCCCAGTGGTCGCTGTGGTCGTAGGGATTGGTGTAGGAGCCGGTCCAGTCCTGGGTGCGCAGCGTCGTCGGCTTGAAGGACTGCATGGTCTGCAGCAGGATGCTGGCCAGCTGCGACTTCGTGTACGCCGCGCGGCCGTCGACCGGTGTGACGGAGCTGAGCGTGCCGTTCCAGAGCTTGAGGATGCTCTGGTAGTTGTAGGTGTCGCTGCCCGAGCCGTCCGGGAAGCCGTCCGGGATGCGGAGGAACATCACCTGGATGTTGGAACCGCTCAGCTGCCACCGCGCGATGTCCCGGTTGGCGATGCCGTCATCGATGTCGACCCACGAGTTCGCCTTGCCGGCCATCTGCGCATACGTCGCCTGGATGCCGGCCTCGAGGCTCTGCCAGTAGGAGGCACCTTCGCCCGCCTCCCCCGCTGTGGTGAAGACCGTGAGGGAACAGCGGTCCACTTCGAGGTCCCGCATGAAGTCAGGGCTCAGGAAGAGCAGGTCGTCGTCGGTATGGGCCACGATGTTCATGTCCCCGTTGGCGCACGCGGTGGCGCTCCGCGCCGGCGCCGGCGCCTGGAGCCCCACGAGAGCAGCGGCGCCCAGGACGGCGGCGAGGACGGCCGCCGCCATCCTGCGGACAGAGCCGCCCCTCTGGGAGGGCTGGAACCGTGTCCTCCGGTCCGGGTGCGAAGGCGTCTGAGTGTCCACGGTCAACCCCAATCACTGATGAACGCGCCCGCAGCAGCGCGGGCCCCGGAGGCTCCGCCCCCTGCGGCGAGTCCGAGATCGGTATGCGAGACCCGTTGCCGCTCCCTGACAACGCCACATCCACGGATCAGAGTACGCGCGGGTGCCATGCGCGGGAAGTGATCAAAGTCCCCAGAATCACAGGCAGAGTGCTCAACTCCACAGCCCGGTCACAGCCTCTGCGCCCCAGTCATTTGCGATCATGGTTGGGTCATGATGATTGGACCCGACAGCGCAGGGAGGAGTGCTCTGATGGCCCCTCCGCCCACGTTCCCCTTCGCGCGCGCGGCGTTCGCGTTGACGGCGGTGGCCCTCACCGGGGCAGTCTGCGCCACGGCCGGGCTCTGGCGGGCGCCAGCCCCCGCCGCAGTATCACCCCGCGCCGACGCATTCCACGTGGTCGTCGTCGGGGACTCCCTGAGCACCGGCTACGGCACCTCTCCTGACTTCGCCTGGCCCACGCTGCTCTCCGCCGAGGAGATGGGGCGGGTCGACGTCGTGAACTCCTCCGAGAACGGCGACGGCTTCCTCGCCGTGGGCGACGACAACGGGACCTTCGTCTCCCACGTCGCCGAGGCCGCCCGACCGGATGCCCAGATGGTCGTCTTCTTCGGCTCGGAGAACGACATGGGCGCCGATGACTCCGAACTCGGCGCCGCCGTCGACGAGGCCCTGCAGACCGCTCGAACGTCTTCCCCGAAGGCGCGGCTCGTCGTCGTGGGCCCGCCGTCCTACACCGCGGACCCCGAACCCGAGCGGGTCGCGGTGCACGACACTCTCGAGGCCGCGGCCGCGCGCGAAGGCGCGGACTTCGTGGACCCCATAGCGCAGGAGTGGTTCGTCGGGCTGGACGGACTCGTGGGTCCGGACGGTGTCCACCCGAGCGTGGCCGGGCAGTACTACCTGCGCGACGAGATGGCCCGCGCCCTCGGGCTCTGACGGCGATCCTCCACGGCTCCTCAGGCGAGGAGCTTCCCCCAGCGCGGGTCCAGGAGCGGCGCCCCTGCGATGTCGAGGCACCGCCACAGCGTGACGGCGACCGAGTCGAGGACCGGGACCCCTGTCCGCGACTCGAGGTCCGCGACGACCGGGGCCCCGTAGAGGTTGGTGCAGAGGAACACCAGCGCGTCCGGGCGCTCGGCGGTGAGCTCGAGAGAGCCGGGGACGAGCTCTTCCGGGGCGACCCTCGCGAAGGACTCGTTGTCGCTCAGGCCCAGCGCCCGATGCCCGCTGGTCCGCACGCCCGCCTCGGCGTACCGGGCGATCACCTGCTCGTTCACGTCGGCCGTGTACGGCGTGAAGAGACCGATGGTCCCGATGCCGAACGCTGCGAAGGCGTCGAGGTAGGCGAGCGTGGAGGTCGTGGCCGGGATTCCGGTGGCGGCCGTGATCTCCGCGGCGATCTCCCTGTCATGCCCGACGCCGAGCCATGACCCCGAGGTGCCGTTCCAGGCGATGACGTCGACGTCCGCCGTGGCCAGGAGCTCTGCGGCGGAGCGCATGGCCCCGACGTCGAACTGCCTGTCGGATCCGGAGTCAAGCGCAATCCGCGTCACCGGGATGCGGGTGGAATGGATCGTGACGTCCTCGCGGTCCCCGAGGAGGCGGTAGCTCATCGGTTCGAGGCAGGTGTTGGACGAAGGCACGATCACCCCGATGCGGGTGGGGCGGGCGGTCTGGGGCATCTCAGTTTCCTCTCTGGTCGGCGATGGAGGGGACGCGCACGCCCGTGCCGGATACGTCCCGGGATTCCGCGTAGCCACGCCGCTCCACGAACCGGCCGACGGGGCCTGGGTCGTGGAAGCCGTCCTCATCGAGGACCACTCGGCCGCCCGCGACGACGGTGTGGGGCCACCCGCGCAGCACGCGCCCGTGGAACGGCGAGAAGTCGGTGCCCATGTGGAGGGCGGCGCTGTCGACCGTCCGCGCCTCGGCAGGATCGAAGACGACGAGGTCCGCGTCGTAGCCGGGAGCGATGGTTCCCTTTCCGGGGATCGCGTTGATCCGCGCGGGCGAGGCCGCGAAGAGGTCGACGAACCGCTCGAGCAGCCGCGCGCCGTCGTGCGCCTCCCGGTCCGCCCACGCGTCGGCGAGGGCCGTGAAGGCCACCGGCATGCGGGTCTCGACGCCGGGCAGGCCGTGGGGCATCTGGCGGACGTCGTCCGCCCGCCCGCGCTTCTGCGTGAGGTCGTAGCACGAATGGTCGCTCGAGACGGTGTGGACGGAGCCGTCGGCGAAGCGCCGGCGGACCGCCGCGACGGTCTCGGGGGAGCGCATCGGCGGGCAGCAGGCGTACCAGTGCGGGAACTGGGACGAGTAGACGCCGTCGTCGAGGACGAGGTAGTGGGGGCAGGTCTCGGAATGCGCGTCCAGACCCCGGGCGCGGGCCTCTGCCACGAGGTCGATCGCCCCGGGCGTGGACTGGTGCACGAAGTAGACGGGGGCCCCCGTGTACTCGGCCAGGGCGAGGACCTCCCGGACGGACGCCTCCTCGGCGAGCTCCGGGCGGGTCTCGTGCAGGTGCCCGATCCCGATCCGGCCTGCCGAGGCGTGCTCCTGGGTGCAGTCGACGATCATGGCGTCGTGCTCGGCGTGGATGTAGGTGAGTCCGTCGAGCCGCACCATCTCGCGCATGACCCGCAGCACCGTGTCGTCGTCTGCCATCGTGGATCCCCGGTTGGTCATGTACATCTTGACGGACCGGATTCCCAGGACGGCGAGCTCCTCGAGCTGGGCGGGGACGGTCTCGTCCCACTCGACGACGGCCCCATGGAGGGCCACGTCGCAGCGGGACTCCGCCGCGAGGGCCAGCTTGTGCCTCGCCGCCTCTAGGGGGGTTTCGGAGGAGTCCCTCGGGATGCCGAAGTCGAGGATGGTCGTCGTCCCTCCCCACAGCGCTGCTGCCGAGGTGATGGCGAAATCGTCCAGGGTGCTCCACTGCCCGGTGGTCTGCGCCACGTGGCAGTGGGCGTCGATCCCTCCCGGGATGACGGCGCGGCCGGCGGCGTCGATGGTGCGCTCGGCGGCGGGGACTGGCTCGGCGGCGTCGACGACGGCGGTGACCCGCCCGCCGTCGACCACGACATGGGCGAGCCGGCGTGAATCCGCGTTGACCACGAGACCGTTGGCGATGACGAGGTCTGCAATGCCGGGCATCACTGCACGCTCCCCGCGCCCTGGGGCGCGCGGCCGGCTGCGAGCTGGGCCGTGTCGAGCGCGGCGTCGAGCGCCGGCGAGAGGCCGGTGCGCCGCTTCAGCGGCGGGGCAGCGAACGAGCCCGCGCGGTGGGGGCCCGAGGCGAGCCCTACCACGGCCTCGGCGAGCCGGATGCCGGCGCCGATGCCGTCCACGACGGGAACGGGGATCTCGTCGGCGACCTCGCGCGCCAGGCCCGCGAGCGGCGCACCGGCGAGGATCACGACGTCGGCGCCGTCCCCGGCCACGGCCAGCCGCGCGAGTTCGACGAGCGTCGGGCGGAAGTCCTCCTGGACGCTGCCGATGCCCCGCAGCGCCTCTGTGATCGAGCGGATCGACGCCAGCCGGGAGCCGAAGCCGAACCGCTCGACGCAGTCGCGGTACCAGGCCGTGATGCGGTCCGAGATCGCGATGATCGAGAACCGGTGCCCCTGGAGCGCGGCGGCGCAGAGGGCTGCCTCGGTGATCCCGAGCACCGGGACGTCGGCGAGTTCCTTGAGGGCGGGCATGCCCGGATCGCCGAAGGCTGCGACCACGACGCCGTCGACCTGGCCGGCGTGCTCAGCGATGAGCTCGGCCACGGCGCCGGCGGCGATCAGCGATTCGAGGCGCGTCTCGATGTACTCGACACCGTGGCCCGCGGTGCGGACGACAAGTTCGGTGGCGGGGGCTGCGGACCGCTCCGCCTCCGAGCGGATCAGCGCGGTCACGTCCTCGCTGATGTTGGGGTTGATGACCAGAAGTCTCATGTACGGGTTCCTTGAGGGGAACGGCCAGCGCTCTCGCGGAGGCCGTGTCGGGATAGTCAGACGGTGTCCGGGTACTGCGCCCGGTACTTGCCGATGTGCCGTGCGGACTGGGCTGCGGCGGCGTCGGGATCGCCGCTGGCAATCGCGGCGAGGAGGTCGCGGTGCTCCTGGATGAGCTCAGGCAGGTCGGTCACGTGCCGGAAGAGCCAGTGCATGCGCCCTTGGAGCGGCTCGAGCGCGGTCCGGAGGAACGCGTTGTCCGCGATCGCCGTGACCTCGTCGTGGAAGTCGTTGTTGAACCGGTGCGCCTCATGGACGCTCCCGCGACGCAGGGCATCCGACGCCTGGTCCAGGAGAGCCTCCAGGCGGGACACGTCCTCGGGCGTGGCGCGCTGGGACGCGAGCCGGCAGGCGAGGACCTCGAGGGACGCCCGGACGTCGAAGAGGTCCTCGACCTCCTTCTCGCTGAGCCCGGCCACCACCGAGCCCCGTGTGGCGCGGGGAGCGAGCAGGCCCTCCTGCTGCAGCATGCGCAGGGCCTCGCGCACGGGGAGCCTCGAGACGTTGAACTCCCCGGCGAGGTCCCGCTCGATGAGGCGCGTCCCGGGGGCGTAGTACCCCTCGAAGATCCGCGAGCGCAGCGTGTCGCGGATGACCTCCCGCAGCGGGCGGTCCCGGCCGGGCTCCTCGACTGGCTGTGCCATGATCGCTCCTCAGGTGAGTACGGGCCTCGGCCCGCCGTGACGGTTCGTGCTGTGGTCCATTCGACCACGGGGGCGGTGCCCGGCCGGCGGCAAGCCCGCCGGCCGGGCACAGCCGGGATCAGACGGGGAGTCGCTTGCTGTAGTCGAGCGCGAGCACCGAGACCCCCATGACGATCGCCGAGCCGACGAAGTAGAGGAGGGCCCAGGTGTAGCCCCCGGTGGCGCCGACGATGAAGCCCACGGCGATCGGGGTGACGAAGCCGGCGATGTTGCCGCTGAGGTTCATCGCCCCGCCGAGGACGCCTGCGTTCGTGCGTCCGCCCAGCGTCGCGGGCACGGCCCAGAACAGGCCCACCCACCGCAGGAAGAAGAGGACCACGGAGAGGAGCACGACCGCGGCGATCGGATCCGAGACGACCGTGACCCCGACGAGCCCGCCGGCCACGATCACACTCGAGATGCCCAGGAGCGTCCGCATCACGAGGTTCGCCCCCAGCCCGCGGGCACGGAGCCTGTCTGCGAGCGTGCCGCCGAGGATCTCCCCGACGAACCCGGCGCCGAAGATCACGAACGTGGACCACCCGATGGTCTTCAGGTCGAACCCCTTGGCCTGGGACAGGTAGAGCGGGCCCCAGGTCAGCAGGCCGTAGAAGACGCCGTTGAATCCGAGCCAGCCGAGGCACATCGCCCAGAACGAGCGGAACTTCAGGTAGGGCAGGAGCGCGCGGCGTGCCTCGCCGTTCACGCCGGCGGCCTCGTCCTCGGCCCGGTGCGAGGCCTCGATGTACTCGGCCTCCGCCTCGTTGACTGCCTTGTGGGCCCGGGGATTGTCCCGGATGTACCACCAGGTGAGCGCGCCGAGCAGGACAGTCGCAATGCCGGCGATGACGAATGCCGCGCGCCAGCCGCCGGCGGCGCTGATGAGCCAGGTGATGATGACGGCTCCCACGCCGGCGCCGAGAGGGGCACCCGCGTCGAGGATCGTGGCGCCGCGGCCCCGCTCCTTGGAGTGCATCCACAGGGCGTTGAGCTTCCCGCCCGCCGGCATGATGCCGGCCTCGGTGACGCCGATGCCCATGCGGGCGATGAACATGCTCAGGAATCCGCCGGCCATGCCGGACGCAGCTGTGGCCGCGCCCCAGCCGACGCAGGAGGCCGTGATGACCTTGCGCGGGCCGAAGCGGTCGATGAGCCAGCCGACGGGGACCTGCATCAGCGCATAGGTCCAGAAGAAGGCTGAGAGCAGGAGCCCGACCAGTTCAGGCGAGAGGTCGAACTCCTTCTGGATGACCGGCAGCGCGACGGAGATCGATCCTCGGTCCACGTAGTTCACGGTGACCAGGACCAGGAGCAGGATGAACAGCTTCCAGCGCACACTGGTGCGCTTGGGCGCGGGCTGCCCGCCATCCTTGGCGAGCGGCCGCGGGGCGGTGGCTTCTTCTCGAAGGGACACACGTCCTCCTTCACAGCGGTGGGAAGTGCGGCAGCCGAACAGGCGGATGCCGAGCCCGGGTGGGCGGTGCGCAATGTGTGGGAGAGCTCTCTCTTGGGATTCCGATTTGGGATCCCAAGAGAGAGCTTACGCAGTGTCCCAGACCACAGTCAAGGATTTGGGATCCCAATTTGGGATCCTAAGCGAGAGGCTCTGGGGCTCAGCCGACCTCGTCCCTCCAGGAGTGCTGAGGGTCGTACCCGAGGACGCGGCGGGCCTTGTCGATGGACAGGAGCGTCTCGTGCTCGCCGAGCTCCTTCGTGACGGTCACCCCGGGGAACACCTCGGCAGCGAGGTCGGCGGAGCTGCGGGACATGACCGTGTCCGCAGCGGCGATGATGTACGCCTCGAAGCCCGGCCGGGCGCCCTCGAGCGCGCGCTCGACCGCCTGCGCGCCGTCGCGCGCGTCTATGTATCCCCAGAGGTTCCACTTGCGCCCACGCGGGTCGGCGTCGAAGCCCGGGAAGGCTGCATAGTCGGCCGGGACCATCACGTTGGAGAACCTGAAGGCGCTCACGCTCAGCTCGGGGTCCCAGCGGCACAGCTGGATGGCCATCTGCTCCTCGAGGTGCTTGACCAGCGAGTATGTGCTCTCGGGTCGGGCGGGGTACTCCTCGTCGACCGGGATGTACGGAGGCGGCGTGTCGAACGGCAGGCCCAGGACGGTCTCGCTCGAGGCATAGACGATCCGCTTGACGCCCGCCCGGCGGGCCGCCTGGAACACGTTGTAGGTCGCGAGCATGTTGTTGCGGAACGTCGCGGCGTCCGGGGCCAGCCCGGGGGCAGGGATGGCCGCGAGATGCACGACGGCGTCGACCCCGCTGTGGCGGTCGTCGATGCCCGCGAGCGCGTCGGCGACCTGGCCGTAGTCGGTGAGGTCGATGCGCACGTAGCCCGGGCCGCGCTCCCCCACCGTGTCGAGGTTCCATACGGTGTGCCCGGCGCTGCGGAGGTGCTCGACCACTGCCCGCCCGAGCTTCCCGCTTCCGCCGGTGAGTGCGATCTGCATGGTTCACTCCCTTTCTCGGCGCCCACGGTGGCCGCCCCGACCATCCTCGCTGGCCTGCACCGCCGACGGCTATGCCCCACGGCCCCGACACGCACGACGGCGGCACCCGGGTGAGCCTCATGAGCTCACCCAGATGCCGCCGTCGCGCGCTGGCTGTCTGGAAAGGGGAAGGGTCAGACGGCCACGTTGAGGGAAGCCCGGACCGACTCGAGGGCCTTGGTCCAGACCACGAGCTGGTCGAGCATCGGGTCGACCGAGGCGGCCTGCATCTCGGTGGGCTTGAACACGGAGAAGTTCTCGAAGTCGCTGAAGAGCGAGAACATGCCGGTCTTCTGGACGTGGGCGACCTGGAGCTCCGAGAGGATGCCGCGGAGGTGCTCGACGGCGCGCACGCCGAAGGCCGAACCGTAGGAGACGATGCCGGCGGCCTTGTTGGCGAACTCGGCGTTGAGGTACGAGAGCGCGTTGGCGAGTGCTGGCGCGACCGAGTGGTTGTACTCGGGGGAGATGAAGATGTAGCCGTCGAACTCGTCGATGCGGGCCGAGAACTCCTTGGTGGACTCGTTGCTGTACGACTGGTAGGCAGCGGGCATGGCCTCGTTCAGGAGCGGGAGGCTGTAGTCGGCGATGTCGACGAGCTCGAACTCCACCTCGGGCTTCTGCTGCCGGGCGCGCTCGAGGACCCACTCGGCGACCTGGCGGTTGTTGCGGCCGGGGCGGGTGCTGCCAGTGACGACGGCGATCTTGGTCATAGGGTCTCTCCTTGTTGACGCATCAATCAAAACTTGATGGTTCAACTAGAACATGGGCATAATTGATGTGTCAAGCACTGATGGGGGATCTGGAGGAGTGATCGTGGGCACACAGGCTGCAACCGAGGCCGAGCCGCGCTGGCTGGACGCGCGCGAGCGGGAGGTCTGGCTTGCGCTGCGCCGGCTCATGTGGGGCCTGCCGCCCGCGATCGACCGCCAGCTCACCCGAGACTCGCGCCTGTCCGGTCCCGAGTACTCGGTGCTCGCGACCCTCTCCGAATGCCCGGACGGTGTCCTCCGGTCGGGCACGGCGGCACAGGAGCTCGGCTGGGAGCGGAGCCGCCTCTCGCACATCCTCAAGCGCATGGAGGCCAAGGGGCTCATCTTCCGCACCTGTTCGACCCTCGACGCGCGCGGACAGGACGTCCACCTCACCGATGCAGGCCGTGCCGCGATCGTCGACGCCGCCCCGGGCCACGTGGAGTTCGTGCGCAGGACGGTCTTCGACCCTCTCTCACCGGAGCAGCAGGACCTCCTCCGAGAGGCATGCAGCCGGATCATCGACGCCGCCATGACGGTAGAGGCGGAGGCGGGGGACGGACCGGGGCGACAGCTAGACTGACCGCGTGACCTGGCAGCGCAGCGCATCGCAGTGGTTCCGCCTCCCGGCCCAGCAGCTGTGGGAGGTCATCTCGCGGCTCGAGCTGTGGCCCCAGTGGAACCCGGCAGTGGCGCACGCCGATCTCGACGGGCCCCTCCGCGAGGGGACGTCCGGCCGCTACTCCCCCAGTCACCGGCTCATCGGGCCGCTGCACCGACGGACCGCGCCGGCCTTCAGCCTGACCGCCGTCCAGGATGGACGGCGGCTCGCCCTCCGGCAGCCCCAGCCTGGCGGCTCACAGGACATCGAGTGGACCCTCGAGGAGCGGGACGGGGGTACTGTCCTGACCCAGCGCGTCTCGGTGGCCGGGCCGCTCGCCCAGCAGTTCGGCCTCACCGCAGGAGAGCCGCTCGTGCGCGGCTTCGAGCTGCAGTGCGCGCGCCTGTACCGCCTCGCCGCCCCGCCGGCGCCGTCCGCGGACGCCGACGGACGCGACCTCACCGTCATCGTCGGGGGCTCGGGCTTCCTCGGAACCCTGCTGGCCGCTGACCTGGCCTGCGACGGCCGGCGCGTCGCGGTGCTGACCCGTTCCGCGAGCGACTCGCCCTTCGAGCAGATCACCTGGGACGGCGCGCACGACGGCGAGTGGTCGGCCCGGCTGGGTGCCGAGCCCCGCCTGCGCCTCGCCAACCTGTCCGGGGTGAGCCTGGACCGCCCGGGGACGGACGAGAACCTCGCCCTGCTGACCGCCAGCCGGGTCGAGCCGACCCGGGCGCTCGTCGAGGCGAGCCGCTCGTGGGACCGGCCCGTCGAGCACTGGCTCCAGCAGAGCGCCGTCGGGATCTACGGCGACAGCGGGGACGTCGCGGACGAGTCGACCCAGCCACCGCAGCTCGCCGGCGGGCTCGCCGCCGTCGTGAGGGCGTGGGAGGGCGCCGCGGACGGGGCCGCCGCGGAGCACCGGACGGTGCTGCGCACCGCCGTCGTGCTCCACCGCGACGCGCCGCTCATGACGCGCCTGACAGTTCCCGCCCGGATCGGCGCCGGGGGCCACCTCGGCACGGGCGGGCAGTGGTTCACCTGGATCCACGCCGCGGACTGGGTGCGGATCGCCCGGGCCGCCCTCGGCCTCGCGGCCGATCCCGGCGGCTCAGGGCTCGCGGCCCTGCCGGACGGTGTGGTCAATGCCGCCTCACCGCAGCCCGTGACCAACCGGGAGCTCATGGCGCACCTGCGCGAGCTCGTGGGGGTCCCGGTCGGCATCCCCGCCCCGGCCGCCCTCGTGCGGCTCGGCGCGGGAGTGATGCGCACCAACCCCGCCCTCGCGCTGGACAGCGTGCGCGCGGTACCCGGCGTGCTCAACGAGGCAGGCTTCGGCTTCCGCTACCCGACGCTGGCCGCAGCCATCAAGGAGCTCGGCTCCTAGGAGCCCGGGGCCCTACCAGGCGTGCGGAGCGGGGCGCCGGGTGCTCGGCAGCGCGTTCTCCTCGCGCCACCGGTGGAGGAACTCCGGCAGCACGAGGTCCGCCGGCGGGCGTCCCACCTCGGCGAAGATCTCCTCGTTGGGCACGGGCCCGGCGGAGGAGACGAGGCGGGCCGCGATGTAGGCGCGGGCGTACACCTCGCCGTCGGCCACCATGCGCTGCTCGAAGAACATCGCCTTCTCGTCGAATCCGATGATGCGGCTCTCGACCGTGTAGCGCTGCCAGAGCGTCAGCGACTTGCGGAAGGTGATCGTCTCGAGGTTCACCACCGGCGACCACCCTCTGGCCCTCATCCTGTCCCACGCGCCCGCGCGGACCATGAGGTCGAACCGGCCCAGGTCCATGAGGGAGAAGTACATGCCGTTGTTGACGTGCATGGCGAGGTCGATGTCCGTGGGCAGCACCCGAAGCGGCAGGGAAGAGGTCTCCCACACGGTCAGGGGCGGGCGCCGGCGGGACGTGATCAGCAGCAGGAGCGTGCGCAGGAGGAGATGCATGGCCCCATGCTACTGGTGAGTAACTTCGCCGTCATGTCCGCTGGGTCAGGACCGGCACGAGGCGGTCGATGACCGTGGCATCCTCGATCGTCGACGGGACGGCGTAGTCCTCCCCATCGGCGATCTGGCGCATGGTCTTGCGCAGGATCTTCCCCGAGCGGGTCTTGGGCAGGGCGTCCACGACGACCGCCTGCTTGAAGTCGGCCACCGGCCCGACCTCGCGCCGCACGAGCGCCACGAGCTCGGCCGCGAGCTGGTCCCCGGGGACGGACACTCCGGCCTTGAGCACGACGAAGCCGACAGCCCGCTGCCCCTTGAGCTGGTCCTTGAGTCCGATGACGGCGCACTCGGCGACGGCCGGATGACGGGCCAGGACGGCCTCGATGGCCCCGGTCGAGAGGCGGTGGCCGGCGACGTTGATGATGTCGTCGGTGCGCCCCATGACGTAGACGTACCCGTCGGGGTCGCGGTAGCCCGAGTCGCCGGTGGCGTAGAAGCCCGGGAAGGCAGAGAGGTACGAGGCGACGAACCGCTCATCGTTGTGCCACAGGGTCGTGAGCGTGCCGGGCGGCAGGGGCAGCCGCAGCGCGATGTTCCCCTCCTCGCCCGGTCCCAGCGGGGCGCCGGCCCCGTCGAGGATCTCGAGCTCGTAGCCGGGCATGGGCAGTGAGGGCGAGCCCGCCTTGAGCGGCAGCTCCTCGACTCCGGCCGGGTTCCCGCAGATCGCCCAGCCCGTCTCGGTCTGCCACCAGTGGTCCACGACGGGGATGCCGAGCTTCTCCCCCGCCCAGCGGTACGTCTCCGGGTCGAGCCGCTCCCCCGCCGCGTAGAGCCGCACCAGGGACGAGACGTCGTATCCGGCAAGCAGCCCGAGCTCCGGGTCCGCGCGGCGGATGGCCCTCAGCGCCGTCGGCGCCGTGAAGAGGACCTTGACGCGGTGGTCCTGCACGACCCTCCAGAACGCCCCCGCGTCGGGTGTGCCGACCGGCTTGCCCTCGTACAGGACCGTCGTCGCTCCCGCCAGGAGCGGGCCGTAGACGATGTACGAGTGGCCCACGACCCAGCCGACGTCGGAGGCGGTCCACATCACCTCCCCCGGGCCGACCCCGTAGAGGCTGCGCATGGTCCACGAGAGGGCCACCGCGTGCCCCCCGTTGTCGCGCTGCACGCCCTTCGGCGTGCCGGTGGTCCCTGAGGTGTAGAGGATGTACAGCGGGTCCGACGCCGCCACAGGCACCGGGGCGACGGGGTCGGCACCGGCGAGGGCCTCGTCGAAGCCGAGCCAGCCGGGGTAGTCGGCGAGCGTATGGCCGAAGCCCTCGCGGGGCACGACGACGACCGGGAGATCGGGCACGCCGGCGACCTCGAGGGCCTCCTCGACGGCGGGAAGGTACTCGACCCGGCGGTTCGGCTCGATGCCGCCGCTGGCCGTCACGATGAGCTTCGGGCGCGCGTCGGCGATCCGGGCGGCGAGCTCGCGCGGCGCGAAGCCGCCGAACACGACCGAATGGACTGCGCCGAGGCGCGCGCACGCGAGCATCGAGATCACGGCCTCGGGGATCATCGGCAGGTAGAGGACCACGCGGTCGCCCTTGCCGACGCCCAGGCTCCGCAGGGCCCCGGCGAACCGGGCGACGAGGTCGGTCAATTCGGCGTAGGTGTACACACGCTGCGTGCCGAGGGCAGCCGAGTCGTAGACGAGGGCGGCGTCCGCGCCCCGCCCGGCCTCCACATGGCGGTCGAGCGCGTTGTAGCAGGTGTTCAGCTCGCCGCCCGGGAACCAGCGGTACAGCGGGCGCTCGCCGGCATCCAGCGCTGCGGTGGGCCGAGTGGTCCACGCGATCGAATCCGCGGCCTCGAGCCAGAAGCCCTCGCGGTCCTCGAGGCTGCGCCTGTACAGGCGCTCGTATGTGCCGGTCCCCTGGGCCGCGGCTGGTTGCTCCCCGGTCCCCGGCGTCGTCCCCGTACCCTGCGTCGTCCCCTGCGTCACTGTGGTGCTCCTCACTTCGTCGTGATGCCCCCAGCGTAGGGGACCGGACGGGCGGCCCACAAGGGTTCGTGTATACATCCAAAGCGACTTGCCCTGCCACAACGCTTGCTTTCACGCCGAGCCCCTGCGAATGTATACACAGAGGTAAATCCGGCCACCCGTCGAGAGGAGTGTCATGAAGGCCAGCGACCGCGCCTATGCGGCACTCCGGGACGACATCGTCGAGTGGCGGCTGCCCCCCGGGACCGTGCTCGGCGAGGTCGAGCAGTCCGAGCGGCTGGGGGTCTCGCGGACTCCCCTGCGCGAGGCGCTCGCGAGGCTCACCGCCGAGGGACTGGCCTCCGCCCAGCGGGGGCGGGGCGTCGTCGTGAGCGACATCTCCCTGGCCCACATCGACGAGCTCTTCGAGCTCCGCGAGGCCCTCGAGTCGAAGGCCGCCGCGCTCGCCGCGCTCAGGGGGGACCGCGAGCTCTTCGCAGTGCTGCGCGACCGGTTCGCGGCGGCGCCGGCGCTCCTGAACGACGACGACCCGCAGCGCCACGAGTACTACGCCCTCGCCGCAGAGCTCGACGCGGCGATCGACGCCGCGGTCGGGAACTCCTACCTCGCGCAGTCGCTCGAGGGCCTGCGCGTCCACCTCACCCGGGTGCGCCGCCTCGCGAAGGACGACGCCGCGCGGCTGAGGCAGGCGGCGTCCGAGCACGCCGCGATCGCCGCCGCCATTGCCGACGGCAACGCGCACCTGGCGGCCGCCGCGACCGCAGTCCACCTCAGCAACAGCCTGAACCACATCAAGTCCACCCACACCACTCCCACCCCCCACATCCGAGAGGTCTCCCATGGTTGAGATGCATAAGGTCCGCGTCTACAAGAGCGAAGAGAACCTTCCGCGCGAGGAGCAGCTCGCGCACAGGATCGCGAAGGTCGCCGCCGACCCGGTCGAGGTAACGCCCGAGGTGACGGAGATGATCATCAACCGCATCATCGACAACGCCTCCGTCGCCATCGCCTCCCTCAACCGCGGCCCGATCGTCGCCGCGCGGGCGCAGGCACTGGCCCACGCGCCGTCGTCCGGCGGCCGTGGCGCTCTCGTGTACGGCGTCACCGAGCGGGTCTCCCCCGAGTGGGCCGCGTGGGCCAACGGGGTGGCCGTGCGCGAGCTGGACTACCACGACACGTTCCTCGCGGCGGAGTACTCCCACCCCGGCGACAACATCCCGCCGATCCTCGCCGTGGGCCAGCACGTCGGCTCGAGCGGCCGCGACCTCATCCGCGGCATCGCGACCGGCTACGAGATCCAGGTGGACCTCGTGAAGGCCATCAGCCTGCACAAGCACAAGATCGACCACGTGGCCCACCTCGGCCCCTCCGCTGCGGCGGGGATCGGGACGCTGCTCGGCCTCGACGTCGAGACGATCTTCCAGGCCGTGGGCCAGGCCCTGCACACGACGACCGCGACCCGCCAGTCCCGCAAGGGCGAGATCTCGACGTGGAAGGCCCACGCCCCGGCCTTCGCGGGCAAGATGGCCGTCGAGGCCGTGGACCGGGCGATGCGCGGCCAGACCTCGCCCGTGCCGATCTACGAAGGCGAGGACGGCGTCATCGCCTGGCTCCTCGATGGCCCCGACGCCTCGTACGAGGTGCCGCTCCCGGCCGACGGCGAGGCGAAGCGCGCCATCCTCGACACCTACACCAAGGAGCACTCGGCCGAGTACCAGGCGCAGGCCTGGATCGACCTGGCGCGGAAGCTGAACCGCGAGCACCCCGAGGTGACGGACCCGGCGAACGTGGCGAGCATCCTCATCAGGACGAGCCACCACACGCACTACGTCATCGGCTCGGGGGCCAACGACCCGCAGAAGTACGACCCGACGGCCTCCCGCGAGACGCTCGACCACTCGATCCCCTACATCTTCGCCGTCGCCCTCCAGGACGGCGCGTGGCACCACGTCGACTCCTACTCGCCCGAGCGGGCCGGGCGGCCGGACACGGTGGCCCTGTGGCACAAGGTGACCACCGAGGAAGACCCGGAGTGGACCCGCCGGTACCACTCGCTGGACATCTCCGAGAAGGCCTTCGGCGGCTCCGTGGTCATCACGCTCACCGACGGCACCGTCATCGAGGACCAGATCGCCGTCGCCGACGCGCACCCGCTCGGGGCCCGCCCGTTCGGGCGCGAGCAGTACATCGCCAAGTTCCGCAACCTCGCGGCCGAGGCCGTGGCGCCGGAGGAGATCGACCGCTTCCTCGACGCGGTCCAGCGCCTCCCCGAGCTCGGCGCGGGCGAACTCGACGCGCTCAACATCGTGGCGAAGGACGGCGTGATCGACCTCGCCGCGGCCCCGAAGGGACTGTTCTGATGCTGTACTCGAAGTCCACGCCCGAGCAGAAGCGGGTGAAGCTGCGCGAGATCCTCTCCTCCGGGACGCTCCAGCAGTTCCCCGGAGCGTTCAGCCCGCTGTCCGCGCGGCTGATCGAGGAGAAGGGGTTCCCCGGGGTGTACATCTCCGGGGCGGTCCTGGCCAACGACCTCGGCCTGCCGGACATCGGCCTCACGACGCTCACCGAGGTGGCCACCCGCGCCGGGCAGATCGCGCGCATGACCGACCTGCCCGCCATCGTGGATGCCGACACGGGCTTCGGCGAGGCCATGAACGTGGCCCGCTCGGTGCAGGAGCTTGAGAACGCCGGACTCGCCGGCTGCCACATCGAGGACCAGGTCAATCCCAAGCGGTGCGGCCATCTCGACGGCAAGGCCGTCGTCGACCTCGACACGGCCCTCCAGCGGATCCGCGCCGCGGCCGACGCGCGCCGGGACCCGAACTTCCTCGTCATGGCGCGCACCGACGTGCGCGCCGCGGACGGGCTTGAGGCGGCGGTCGAGCGCGCCAAGGCGCTCGTGGACGCCGGGGCCGATGCGATCTTCCCCGAGGCCATGGCGAGCCTCGAGGAGTTCGCGGCGATCCGGGGCGCCGTCGACGTGCCGATCCTGGCCAACATGACAGAGTTCGGCAAGAGCCGGCTCTTCACCCGGGACGAGCTCGCGGGGATCGGCGTGAACCTCGTGATCTACCCGGTCACCCTCCTGCGCATTGCGATGGGGGCGGCAGAACGTACGCTGGATACCATCAGGGCGGACGGAACGCAGGAGGCCGAGGTGGAGAACATGCTGACCCGCTCGCGCCTCTACGAGCTGGTCGACTACGAGGCGTACAACCGCTTCGACACCGGCGTGTTCAACTTCCAGGTTCCCGGCCGATACTGAGTGCCAAGGACCACAGAATAGGAGTCCTGCGATGACGCAAGTGCCCAATACCGAAGAGATCAAGAAGGGCCTGGCCGGCGTGGTGGTGGACTACACCGCCATCTCCAAGGTCAACCCCGAGACCAACTCCCTCCTCTACCGCGGCTACCCCGTCCAGGAGCTCGCCGCCCGCTGCAGCATGGAGGAGGTCGCCTACCTCCTGTGGAACGGCGAGCTCCCGACCCAGGACCAGCTCGCCGAGTTCGAGGCGCGGGAGCGCTCGGGCCGCTCCCTCGACCCGGTCGTGAAGCAGGTCGTGGATGCGCTGCCGACCACCTCCCACCCGATGGACGTGTGCCGCACGGCGGCCAGCGTGCACGGCGCACGGCACGCGCTCGCGGCGGACTCGTCGCGCGAGGCCAACCTCGCCAAGGCCCTCGAGCTCTTCGCCGCCATGCCCGCCGTCGTCGCCTACGACCAGCGCCGGCGCCGCGGCCAGGACCTCATCGAGTCCCGCAGCGACCTCGGCTACGCGGCGAACTTCCTCTGGATGACGTTCGGCGAGGAGCCGGCCCCCGAGGTGGTGCGCGCCTTCGAGGTGTCGATGATCCTCTACGCCGAGCACTCGTTCAACGCCTCGACGTTCACGGCCCGCGTCGTGACCTCGACACTGTCCGACCTGCACTCCGCCGTGACGGCTGCGATCGGTGCCCTCAAGGGACCCCTCCACGGCGGGGCGAACGAGGCCGTCATGGAGACCTTCGAGGAGATCGGGATCCGCGCCGACGAATCCCATGAGGAGGCCAAGACCCGCGCCAAGGCGTGGATGGACGCCGCGCTCGCTGCCAAGAAGAAGGTCATGGGCTTCGGCCACCGCGTCTACAAGCACGGCGACTCGCGCGTGCCGACCATGAAGGCGGCCCTCGACGACCTCATCGCGTTCTACGGGCGCCCCGAGGTCCTGGGGCTCTACGACGGCCTCGAGCAGTCGATGGACGAGGCCAAGGGCATCAAGCCGAACCTGGACTACCCCACCGGCCCGGCCTACCACCTCATGGGATTCGACATCCCCACGTTCACGCCGCTGTTCGTGGCAAGCCGGATCGTGGGCTGGACGGCCCACGTCATGGAGCAGCTCGAGAGCAACTCCCTCATCCGCCCGCTCTCGGCCTACAACGGCCCGGACGAGCGGCACCTCGACTGACCCTCCGCTGAGGTCCCGGCGCCAGCCGGCGCGGTCACTGGCCGAGGACGACGAAACGGGCCACCGTCTCGTTGTCCTCGGCCATTTCCACGTAGAAGTCCCCGACCGTCCCGGACAGGACCACGGGCAGCCAGTGGTCCGCGTCCTGCCACATGTGCTCGACGGGGAGCCGGTCCACGGGGTACCACGCCGGGGCGATCTCCTCGGTCTCGCCGATCTCTCCCGTCCACACCGTCGAGGTGAACATGGTGCACTCCATGTCCCAGGCCGGCCGGGCGGGGAAGCGGAAGTCGACGGTGCCCGCCGGGGTGAGCAGCGCGGCGTCGAGCACGACGCCGGCCTCCTCGGCTAGCTCGCGCACGGCCGCTTCCGCCGGGGTCTCCCCCGGTTCGATGTGCCCCCCGAGGCCCACGACCTTGCCGAGGCCGAACCCGCGCTTCTTGCGGCCCAGCAGCACCTCGCGGCCGAGGGGAGCCTCGCGCAGGAGGAAGCAGAGGGCGACGGGGGCGCCCATCAGCGGTGGCTCCGCATCATCCTCTGGCCCTCGGGTGCGCCGCAGCGTAGACCTCGCGCAGCGTGTCTGCGGTGACGAGCGTGTAGACCTGCGTGGTGGTGACTGAGGCGTGGCCCAGAAGCTCCTGGACCACCCTCACGTCCGCGCCGCCCTCGAGGAGGTGGGTCGCGAAGGAGTGGCGCAGCGTGTGGGGCGAGACGTCCCGGCCGATCTGGGCCTTCTCGGCGACGTCCTTCAAAATGGTCCAGGCGCTCTGGCGGCTCAGCCGGCCGCCCCGGGCGTTGAGGAAGAGCGCGGGGGTGCCGCGTCCCTTGGACACGAGGGTGGGGCGGGCGCGGACGAGGTAGGCCGAGAGCGCCCGGGCGGCAAAGCTGCCGATTGGGACGAGGCGTTCCTTGGAGCCCTTGCCGAAGAGCCGCACGACCGGGGGGCCGCCGTCCGCGGAATCGAGACGGAGGTCGTCGACGTCGAGACCGACCGCCTCGCTGATGCGCGCACCCGTCGCGTAGAGGAATTCGAGCAGCGCCCGGTCGCGCAGGCCCGAGGGCGTGTCGGCGGCGGCTGCCTCGAGGATCCGGGTCACCTCGTGCACGGTGATGGCCTTGGGGAGGCGCTGGCCGGCGAGCGGGGGGTGGACGTCGACGGCGGGGTCGTTCGGCGTCGTGCCCTCGAGCGCCCAGAAGCGGTGGAGCCCGCGCACGGCGACCACGGTCCGGGCCGCCGATCTCGCGGTGAGCGGGCTGCCGCCGTCGGCCCCGTCCCGGAGAGCCTGCGCGAAGGCGCCCACGTGCTGCCGCTGGACGTGCGCCGGCAAGGTGAGGCCGGCCGCGCCGAGGTAGGCACCGTAGCGGGCGAGGTCGCGGCGGTACGCGGCAAGGGTGTTGGCGGCGAGGCCCCGCTCCACCGCGAGGTGCCGCAGGTAGTCCTCGACGCCACGGGCGACGGCGGGCGGCGGCTCTGCTGGCCCCGCGGCTGGGGCGGGGGTCGCCGGGGCGGCGGCCGGTGCGGGGTCCGGGGCCTGCACGGGGGGCACGGTCACCGCTGCGCGGGGTGCGCCGGCCACGGGGCGTCGCCGGGGCGCAGCGAAGAGAAGCCCGCGGCGCGCGCCGCGTGGGCGGCCAGGACGGCGACCGCCGCGCTGGGGTTGTGCAGCCTGCCCTCGAGGACCGCCCGGACGGCGTCGTCGAGGTCGACCCAGGCGAACTCGATCTCCGACTCCTCGTCGGTGCGGGTGTGGCGCTCGTGGTGCGGGACCTCGCGCAGACCGCGGGCGAGGTAGATGCGGATCGCCTCGCTCGAGGAGCCCGGGGAGCTGAAGAACTCCGCCAGGACGTGCCACTCGTCGGCGGCGAGGTCCGCCTCTTCGGCGAGCTCGCGCGCGGCGGCGGCAAGGTTGGACTCGCCGTCGACATCGAGGAGCCCGGCCGGGATCTCCCAGAGGTCCATCCCGACAGGATGCCGGTACTGGCGCAGGAGGAGGATGCGGCCGTCGTCGTCCATGGGAAGGACGGCAACGGCTCCGGGGTGGTCGATGAAGTCGCGGTGCAGCGTCCCGGACCCCTCGGAGAGCTCGAAGGCGTCGCTGCGGACGTCCCAGATGCGGCCCTCGTAGACGGTATGGGAGGACAGCACGCGCCGCGGGCTCACGGCATCCTCGACGGTCGTGGCAGTGTGTTCGACCGCCGGGGCGTCGTGGGGCCGCGGCGCGTGCTTCGTCATGTCCGCAGCCTACTTGCCCTTGGCGGCCGAGGCGGGCACCTTCGCGGTCTCCGTGGCGCCGTTCTGGCGCTCGAGGGCCGCCTTGACGAGGCCCACGAACAGCGGGTGGGGGCGGGTCGGGCGCGAGCCGAGCTCGGGGTGGGCCTGCGTCGCCACGTAGTACGGGTGGACGTCGCGCGGCAGCTCCACGAACTCGACGAGCTTCCCGTCGGGGGACGTGCCGGAGAACTTCAGGCCCTTGCCCGCGATCTGCTCCCGGTAGGCGTTGTTGACCTCGTAGCGGTGGCGGTGGCGCTCGGCCACCTTGGTCGCGCCGTACGTCTCGGCGATCACCGAGCCGGGCTCGAGGACCGCGTCGTAGAGGCCGAGCCTCATCGTGCCTCCGAGGTCGCCCTTGCCGCCGACGATGTCGAGCTGCTCCTCCATGGTGGCGATCACGGGGTACTTCGAGTCGGGCTCGAACTCGCTCGAGGACGCGCCCTCAAGGCCGACCACGTTGCGGGCGTACTCGATGACCATGCACTGCAGCCCGAGGCACAGGCCCAGGGTCGGCAGGCCGGTCTCCCGGGCGAGCGTGAGTGCCCCGAGCTTGCCCTCGAGCCCACGGATGCCGAAGCCCCCGGGCACGAGGATCGCGTCGACGCCGGCAAGCGCCTTCTTCGCCCCCGCGGGCGTCTGGCACTCGTCGGAGGCGACCCAGCGGATGTTGACCTTGGCGTCGTTGGCGAAGCCGCCGGCGCGGAGGGCCTCGGTCACCGACAGGTAGGCGTCCGGGAGGTCGATGTACTTGCCGACCAGCGCGATCTCGACCTCGTGGGAGGGGTGGTGGACCGCCGCGAGGAGGCGGTCCCACTTGGTCCAGTCCACGTCCTTGAAGGGCAGGTCGAGGGCGCGGACGATGTACGAGTCCAGGCCCTGGGAGTGGAGGACCTTGGGGATGTCGTAGATGCTCGGCGCGTCCGGGCAGCTGATCACGGCGTCGGTGTCGACGTCGCACATGCGGCCGATCTTGTCCCGCATCGCATCCGGGATCGCGCGGTCGGAGCGGATGACGATGGCCTCGGGCTGGATGCCGATCGAGCGCAGGGCCGCGACGGAGTGCTGGGTCGGCTTGGTCTTGAGCTCCTGGGACGGCCCGATGTAGGGCACGAGGGAGACGTGGACGAAGAAGACATTGGTCCGGCCGACGTCCTGGCGCACCTGGCGCGCGGCCTCGAGGAACGGCTGGGACTCGATGTCCCCGACCGTGCCGCCGATCTCCGTGATGATCACATCAGGGGCGTTCTCGCCCTCGGACGGAAGGCGCATGCGGCGCTTGATCTCGTCCGTGATGTGCGGGATGACCTGGACGGTGTCACCGAGGTACTCGCCGCGGCGCTCCTTGGCGATGACGGTCGAGTAGACCTGGCCGGTGGTCACGTTGGCCGAGCCGTCGAGGGACTCGTCGAGGAAGCGCTCGTAGTGGCCGATGTCGAGGTCGGTCTCTGCGCCGTCCTCAGTGACGAAGACCTCGCCGTGCTGGAAGGGGTTCATGGTTCCCGGATCCACGTTGAGGTAGGGATCCAGCTTCTGCATGGTCACCGAGAGGCCGCGGGCCCGCAGCAGGTGGCCGAGGCTGGATGCCGTCAGACCCTTCCCGAGCGAGGACGCCACGCCGCCGGTGACGAAGATCTGTTTGGTCGTCTGGGCGGAGTCTGAAAAACGGGAATGAGTACGCTGCACCACGGAATTCGAGCATATCACCCCGGCGCCGGGCAATGGGCCGGCGCGCCGGTCAACGCGCCGCCGTCGCCCTCGAGGCCTGCGCGTCCTCGAGGAGTTCGAGGGCGTGGGCCTGCGCCGACGCAGAGTCCTCCTGGCCCGCGAGCATCCGGGCCAGCTCGACCACCCGCTCCTCCTCGCCGAGCACCCGGATGTCGCTCGATGTGACGCCCTGGACGCCGTCCGAGGTCCGGCCGGTGGCAACCGAGTTCTTGATCACAGTGATGTGCCGGTCGGCGAAGGCCGCGACCTGCGGGAGGTGCGTGACGACGAGGACCTGCACGTGCTGTGCGAGCATCGCGAGGCGCCGCCCGATCTCGACCGCCGCGCGGCCGCCCACCCCTGAGTCCACCTCGTCGAAGACGAACGTGGGGACGGGGTCGACGGCCGCGAGGACGACCTCGATTGCGAGCATGACGCGGGAGAGCTCGCCGCCGGAGGCGCCCTTGCCGAGCGGCCGTGCCGGCGCGCCGGCGTGCGGCCGGAGGAGGATGGCGACTGTGTCCGCGCCCTCCGGCCCGAGCTCGTCCGTCTCCTCGACCGCGACCTGGAGGGTCGCGTCAGGCATGGCCAGGGCCGTGAGCTCCTCGCTGACGCGGGCGGCGAGGGCGCCGGCCGCGTCCCGGCGCTGCGCCGTCATCTCGGCCGCGAGCTCCCGCAGGCGGGCTTCGTCGGCCGCGATCTGGGCGGTGAGCACCTCGATGCGGCCGTCGTCGTCCTGCAGCTCGAAGAGCCGCTTCTGGCCGGTCTCGGCCCAGGCGATGACCTCGTCCAGCGTCGGGGCGTACTTGCGGGTGAGGCCCGTCAGGGCCGCCCGTCGCTCCTCGACCTCGGCGAGGCGGCCGGGCCCGTCGGAGTCGAGGGACGCGCCGTAGCTCGCGAGGGAGGCAGCGATGTCTGCAAGGAGGTAGCCCACCTCGGCGAGCCGCTCGGCAGAGGCGCCGAGCTCGGCGTCGTGCTCGGCGACCTGCTCGAGTGTGCGCTTCGCGGAGTCCACGAGCGTGGTCGCATCGGCGCCCTCAGCGAAGTCCTCGGCGACGAGGGCCTCGTGCGCCCGCTGGGCGGCGACGCGCAGCGCCTCCGCGTTCGAGAGGCGCGCCGACTCGGCCCGCAGTTCCTCGTCCTCGCCGGGCTGCGGGCCCACCTCCGCGATCTCGGCCAGGGACGCCTCGAGCGACTCGGCCTCGCGGATGCGCTCGCGCGAGGAGGAGACCAGCTCGTCGAGCTCGCGGCGCGACGCCGTCCAGCGGGTGTAGGTCTCCTCGTAGTCCTTCTGGACAGCGGTGAGCTTCTCCCCCGCGAACTTGTCGAGGGCCTCCCGCTGGGCTGCAGGGCTCTTGAGCCGGAGCTGCTCGGACTGTCCGTGGATCACCACGAGCGCCCCGCCCACCTCGGCGAGGACGCCCACGGGCGCGCTGCGTCCGCCCACGTGGGCACGGCTGCGCCCGTCGGCGCCGACCGTGCGGGCCAGCAGGAGCTCGGCGGCGCCGTCGTACTCCTCGACGTCAGCCCCGGCCTCCTGGGCGCGCACGACGGCGGCGTGGCCGGGTTCCAGCCGGACCCTCGCCTCCGCGAGGCCCGACTTGGCGCCTGTGCGCACCGCGCCGGCGTCGGAGCGGCCGCCCAGGAGCAGCCCGAGCGCGGTGACCACCATGGTCTTGCCGGCACCGGTCTCGCCCGTCACCACGCTCAGCCCGGGTCCCAAGGGCAGGGAGGCCTCGGTGATGACGCCGAGGTCGCGGATCCTGAGTTCCTCGATCACGTGTCCTCCTGGTTTCAGTTCGTCGGGTCGTCTCCGGCCGGGGCGACGTCGCCCTCGCGGCGGGCCCCCCATGGAACGGCGGGCACCTCGGGTACGCCCGGCTCCGGGCCGGCGCCCGGCCTGGCCGGAACGGGTCCGCGCCAGCCGTGGATCGGGAGCTCGAACTTGCGTACGAGCCTGGCGGAGAACGGCGTGGCGCTGATCCTCGCGAGGCGGACCGGCACCGGGGACTTCGTGACCTCGACCCGTGCGCCCGGTGGGAGGTCGACCGACCGGCGTCCGTCGCACCACAGGACCGCGTGTGCGTCGGTGCGCCCCAGGATCTCGACGGCGAGACGGGACCTGGGCGAGACGACCAGCGGCTTCGCGAACAGCGCGTGGGCGCTGATCGGCGTGATCAGGAGCGCCTCGACCTCCGGCCACACGACGGGGCCGCCCGCAGAGAAGGCGTAGGCGGTGCTTCCCGTCGGCGTCGCGAGGACGACGCCGTCGCAGCCGTACGACGTCAGCGGCTTCCCGTCGACCTCGGTGACGACCTCGATCATCCGCTCGCGGGCGGCCTTCTCGATCGCGGCCTCGTTCAGCGCCCATGTGTGGGCGACCTTGGTGCCGTGGTGCCACACCGTGACGTCGATGGTCATGCGCTCCTCGACCGAATAGCTCCGCGAGGCGACCCACTGCACCGTCTGCGCGAGGTCGGCCCGCTCGCTCTCGGCAAGGAAGCCCACGTGCCCCAGGTTCACGCCGAGGAGGGGGACATCGACCTTGACGTTCCGGACGAGCTCGGCGGCGCGCAGGATCGTCCCGTCCCCGCCCAGGACCATCACGAGCTCCACCTCGTCGAGCTCGACGTCCTCTCCCAGGATCTCCGTGGGATGGTCGAGGCCGCCGAAGTGCGCCTCGAGATCACGCTGCTGCGAAGCCGACATGACGGGTGCGAGCCCCGAGCCGTAGAGCTGGGCGCAGGCCTCCCTCGCCGCGACCATCGAATCCTCGCGGCCGGTATGGGCGAGGACCAGGACCCTCCGGTTCATGCGCGCTCCTTGCCTCGACGTTCTGCTGCTGTCTCTGCCTGCTCGGCTGGCCAGTGCGCCTCGACCCACGCCCCGGCCGGCACTTCGGGCGCGGGCGGCTGCCCGGACGGGCGGGTGAGCCACAGGAAGTACTCGACGTTGCCGTCCTGTCCCGGCAGGGGACTCCTGGCAAGGCCGCGCAGGGCGAGGCCAGCAGCGACCGCCGCCTCCGCGACCGCGGTCACCGCGCGGCGTCGCTCGCCGTCGGAGCCCACGACGCCGGTGCGTGCGAGCCGCTCCCGGCCGACCTCGAACTGGGGCTTGACCATGACCAGGAGGTCTCCGCCGGGCTCCGTGCAGCCCGCGAGCGGACCGAGGACGAGGGTGAGCGAGATGAACGAAAGGTCCGCGACCGTCAGCCTCGCGGTGCCGCCGATGGCGGCAGGATCGAGGTCGCGGACGTTGACGCCCTCGTGGACCTCGACCCGGGGATCGCTGCGCAGGCTGTCGACGAGCTGCCCGTGGCCGACGTCGACAGCCACGACATGATCGGCGCCGGACTGGAGGAGGACGTCGGTGAAGCCGCCCGTCGAGGCCCCGGCGTCGAGGCAGCGGGACCCTCGGGGGTCGATGTCCGGGAAGCTCGCGAGGGCACCGGCGAGCTTGTGGCCCGCGCGGCTCACATAGCGGTCGTGCTCGGTGGCCGAGACGTGGATGTCGGCGCCCTCGCCCACGGTCTGGGACGCGCGGGTGACCGGTTCACCGTCCACGCTCACGGCGCCGTCCGCGATCAGGCGAGCGGCGTGGGTGCGCGAACGCGCGAGCCGGCGCCGGACGAGTTCGAGGTCGAGCCGCGCCACCCTACTCCCCCGGCTCCATGCCGAGGACGCCGGACAGCGCCGCGTGGAACGCCTCGAAGGCCGCGGCACGCTCCGCGAGGGGCAGCGCCGCGGCCGCGTCGAGGGCAGCAAGCGCCTGCTCCGTTTCGGGGACCACGGCCTCGTGCTCGCATCCGCGGGCAGCGCCCGGTCCCGGAAGCTGTGGATCCTCGCTCATGGACCCCAGCTTATCGAGACCGGGCGGCAGTTTCGCCGACCCTGCCAATGGAGCGGGCCTGTGGACTCAGCCTGCCCAGCGCACCTCCGGTGCGGTGGGGAGGTCGGCGTCAGGGTGGGCCTCCCACCATGCCGCGCAGGCTGCCCGCCACGCGTTGAGGTCGCCGGGTTCGCCTTCGACGCTCACGACCGCGCCCTCTGCCCGGGCGACGGCGCCGCCCACCCGCCACGCGCCGTCGTGCGCGACGGACTCGGGGTAGGGGGCGAAGAATTCGTCCAGCGTGCCCAGGATGAACGAGGGTCGCTCCGCGGCGCGCGCAGCAAGGATGCTCTCGGGCGTGTCGACTCCGGTCAGCACGGCGGCGGTGGCGAAGCCAGCGCGGTTGCCGCCCAGGATGTCCGTGTCGAGGCGGTCGCCCACCACGAGCGGCCGGCTGGCCCCGAGCCTGTCCGCCGCGGCGAGGAAGAGCGGCGCTTCCGGCTTCCCCGCGACGAGAGGGTCACGTCCTGTTGCCGCCCGGACCGCCGCGACGAGCGTTCCGTTGCCCGGGGCCATCCCCCGGGCCTGCGGGATCGAGAGGTCCGTGTTGGTCGCGATCCACAGCGCGCCGCGAGCGACCGCGTAGGCCGCCTCGGCGAGGTCCCTCCAGCCGAGGTCTGGGCTGAAGCCCTGGATCACCGCGTCCGGCTGCTCCTCGCTCGAGCGGACGGGGACGAGCCCCCGCATCTCGACCTCGCGCCCCAGCGCCGCGCTGCCTGTCACCAGGACGCGCGCGCCCGCCGCGACGTGCTGCGCTAGCAGGTCCGCGCCCGCCTGGGCGGAGCTCACGACGTCGTCATCCGCCGCCGGCGCGCCGAGCTCCCTCAGATGGGCGGCCACCTCGGCGGGGGTGCGCGAGGCGTTGTTCGTCACGTAGCCCAGCCGCACGCCCCGGGGGGCGAGGGCCCTGAGTGCGTCGACGGCGCCGGGAATCGCATGGGGACCGGCGTATACGACTCCGTCCAAGTCGGACAGGACGGCGTCGAAGCCGTCGATGAGGGCTCCCATCTAGGCGTCGCCCTGCGGGCGCTCGTCGTCCTCCACGGAGGGGAACTCCGGGGCGAGGTCTTCCTGGTCGAGGGTCTCGGAGGTGGTCATGCCGATCTCATCCTCGGCGAGGCCTGTCTCGGGCGCTGCGTCCTCGTCGCCAACGGCGTCGAGTCCAACAGGCTCGGCTCCGGTCGAATCGGCATCGCTCGAATCGCCTCCGGTCGAATCGACCCCGGTCCCTTCGGGCGATCCGTCCCCCACCTGCGGGACGCCGCCGCCGTGAGGCGCCGCGCCGTCGTCGGAAGCGTCGTCCTGAGGGGCTGCGGCCGCCGAACGCGCCGCGCGCTCCTCCTCCTCGCGGCGTTCCTCCTCCTCGTCCCAGCCGAGGTCCATGATCTCGGGCTCCTCGAACTCGCCCACGCCCAGAGCACTCTCGGCGACGCCGATCTGGCGGTACCACTTGGCTGCCTCATCGGAGCGCCCCGCCGCCGACAGGGCGTCGGCGTACGCCTCGAAGAGGCGGGGGCTGAAGGAGAAGGCGCGGTTGATGTCGAGCTGCGGGATCTCCAGCTCCTCCACGGCGCCCTTGTAGTCCCCCATGTCGGCGCGGGCCCCGGAGGCGACCATCGCGAGCTCCGCCTTGCCGGCGTTGTCCAGCATGTTGCGCTCATCCGAGTGCGCGAGCTCGAGTGCCTTCTCGGGGCGCCCGAGACCGCGCTCGCAGTCGGCCATGTGGGCGAGGTGGATGCTCGAGCCGGTGATGCGGCGGAACGTCCGGAACTCCCGGAGCGCGTCGTCGTAGCGCCCGGCGGCGTAGGCCGTCATCCCGACGGCCTCGCGGACAGCGCCGATGCGCCCCCCGCGCCGGCTCGCGGCAAGGGCGTGCTGGTAGGCCGCTTCCGGGTCATCGTCGATGAGCCGGCCTGCCATGACCAGGTGCTTCGAGACCCACTCGCTGTTGTTGCCTTCGAGGGTGCGAAGCTGTCCGAACGTAGCGCGGTCGAGCTCCCGGCCCGTGACGTCCGGGTCGATCTCGGGGGACCGCTCGCGATCGGGCCGGTTCGAGACCCTGAGGTCAGCGGCGTTGTGGCGACGCTCCCGGTCCTCGCGCGGTTCGAAACCGCGCTCGCTGCGATCGCCACGGTCATGACGATCGCCACGGTCGTCGCGCCCAGGACGCCCGCCAAAGTCCCTGCGGTTGCCGAAGGAACGGCGCTCGCCGCCCTCGCGGTCGTCGCGCTGGAACGGACGACGCTCACCACGGTCGCCACGATCACCGAAGGAACGGCGCTCGCCGCGGTCATCGCGCTGGAACGGACGACGCTCACCACGATCACCATAGGAGCCGCGCTCGCCAGACGAACCACGGTCGCCGAAGGAACGGCGCTCGCCGCGGTCGTCGCGCTGGAACGGACGACGCTCACCACGGTCGCCACGATCACCGAAGGAACGGCGCTCGCCGCGGTCGTCGCGCTGGAACGGACGACGCTCACCACGCTCGCCGAAGGAACGGCGCTCGCCGCGGTCGTCGCGCTGGAACGGACGACGCTGACCACGGTCATCGCGCTGGAACGGACGACGCTCACCACGGTCGTTACGATCACCGAAGGAGCGACGCTCACCACGATCACCATAGGAGCCGCGCTCGCCAGACGAACCACGGTCGCCGCGGTCGTCGCGCTGGAACGGACGACGCTCACCACGGTCATCGCGCTGGAACGGACGACGCTCACCACGGTCGTTACGATCACCGAAGGAGCGACGCTCACCACGGTCATCCCGCTGGAACGGACGACGCTCACCACGGTCGTTACGATCACCGAAGGAGCGACGCTCACCACGGTCATCCCGCTGGAACGGACGACGCTCGCCACGATCACCATAGGAGCCGCGCTCGCCAGACGAACCACGGTCGCCGAAGGAGCGACGCTCACCACGATCACCATAGGAGCCCCGCTGGCCGCGCTCACCGTACGAACCGCGGTCGTCACGGTCGCCGAACGAACGCCGCTCCCCGGCGGGGCCACCCTGGGCACCTCGATCGCGGTCGCGGAAGCCACGCGGGCGACCGCCAGAGTTGCTGGTGCCCCGGAAGGGAGCGCCGGATCGGTCGGAGCCTCTATCGGAGCCGCCCCGGCGAGGACCGTCGAATCCCCGTCCCCTGTTGCCTCGCCCGTTCTCGTCTGCCATGGTGGCTCCTCTTCCCTGATGTCCTTGGTGATCGGCGACTTGGCGCCGTCACGTCCCTATGTACTTTGAATGAAGCTGTCAGTCTCGATGCTGAGACGCACCGCAGCCGCGAACCTGACCGACGCTCGCGCCATCAAGTCTACGTGGGCTGCCTTCGCCCTGCCGAGCCGTCGTTAAATGCAGGGAGCCCCCCGGCGGGTGCTGGGGGGCTCGACCTGGTGGTGTTGTCCGGCGGTGTCCTACTCTCCCACACCCTCGCGGGTGCAGTACCATCGGCGCTGTGGGTCTTAGCTTCCGGGTTCGGGATGGGACCGGGCGTTTCCCCCACGCTGTGACCGCCGTAACCCTGTGTCCCGTCC
>NZ_CP022463.1:1226463-1336716 GCF_002224485.1 Sinomonas sp. R1AF57 | reverse complement strand
GGGGTCCTATCCGGTATTAGACCCAGTTTCCCAGGCTTATCCCAGAGTCAAGGGCAGGTTGCTCACGTGTTACTCACCCGTTCGCCACTAATCCACCCCCGAAAGGGCTTCATCGTCCGACTTGCATGTGTTAAGCACGCCGCCAGCGTTCATCCTGAGCCAGGATCAAACTCTCCGTCAAAAACAGAAGAACCAGCCGGAAGGGCGGGAAAACACCCACACCGGCCAGCACAATCCAAAACTGGCATAAAAACCCGGCCACGCACACGGGGGTGCACGCAACCAGACAATCAACACCATCAAAAAAATGGCATCAACGAACTTGGCACACTATTGAGTTCTCAAACAACAGGCCCCCCGGGTAACGCGCTCAGCCGTTCCGGCCCTGCGCCTCCCCGAAGCACGATCCATAACTCTACCGGTTTCCATCCGCAGAATCAAATCCGCGTCTTCTTCGAAAACCTGATCCGGGGCGCTGCAGGAAGGCCGGAATTCCGGCAGTCCGAGCATTTCCCGGTTGAGTTCTGGGGTTTTTCGCCTCCGCTCTGCGTTGGCGACTCGGAATACATTACCCCCCGGCCGCTGCCCTCGCAAGTCGGGCGAACCGCCCGGGCGTGTCGGCTGGCGGCGCGGCCCGCCAGCGCGAGGGTCAGTCCTCGAGGACAGCCGTGGCCAGGTGCTTCTTTCCGCGGCGGACGAGGAAGTACCTGCCATGCAGAGCGTCCTCGGCGGCGATCCTGGCCTCCGGATCGGTGACCTTGGTGTTGTTCACGTACGCTCCGCCTTCGCCGACGGTGCGCCGCGCCGCGGACTTGCTCTCGGCCAAGCCCGTGGCGACCAGGAGCTCGACGATCCCGAGCTGCCCGGGCGTCACGGCCGCCGTCGAGAGCTCGGCTGTCGCGGCGTCGAGCGTTTCCTCGTCGAGGACACCCAAATCGCCGTTGCCGAACAGCGCGGCCGAGGCCGCGATGACCTTCTCGGTGGCCTCGACGCCGTGGACCAGCGAGGTGACTTCGTATGCGAGCCGGCGCTGGGCCTCCCGGGCGAACGGGCGCTCCGCGACCGACGCCGCGAGCTCCTCGATCTGTGCGCGCGTGAGGAACGTGAAGACCTTCAGCCGGTCGATCACGTCGGCGTCCTGCGTGTTGAGCCAGAACTGGTAGAACGTGTACGGCGAGCACATCGCCGGGTCAAGCCAGATGGCGTTGCCCTCGCTCTTGCCGAACTTCGTCCCGTCCGAATTCGTGATGAGGGGGGTTCCCAACGCGTGCACGGTCTTGCCCTCGACCTTGCGGATGAGCTCCGTCCCGCTCGTCAGGTTGCCCCATTGGTCCGAGCCACCGGTTTCCAGGCGGCAGTCGTACTGGCGGAACAGCTCCAGGTAGTCCATGCCCTGGAGGATCTGGTAGCTGAACTCGGTGTAGGAGATGCCCTCGTCCGAGGAGAGCCTCGATGCCACCGCGTCCTTGCGCAGCATCGTCCCGACACGGAAGTGCTTGCCAACCTCACGCAGGAAGTCGATCGCCGAGAGGGGCGCCGTCCAGTCGAGGTTGTTGACGATCCGCGCCGCGTTGTCCCCTTCGAAGGAGAGGAAGCGGCTCACCTGCGCCTTGAGGTAGCCCACCCACTCCGCCACGGTGTCCTTGGTGTTGAGGGTGCGCTCCGCCGTCGGACGCGGGTCTCCGATGAGCCCGGTGGAGCCTCCCACGAGGCCGAGCGGCTTGTGGCCTGCGAGCTGGAGCCTGCGCAGCACGAGCAGCTGCACGAGGTTGCCCAGGTGGAGGCTCGGAGCTGTGGGGTCGAAGCCGCAGTAGTACGTGATCGGCTCACCGGCGAGGAGCTTCTCGAGCTCGGCCTCATCCGTGGAGACGTGGACGAGTCCCCTCCACTTGAGCTCCTGCCAGATGTTCGGGAAGCTCGGATCGTTCTTCTGGGAGTCGAGAATTGCTGTCTGCGGCACGGCTTCTACGGTATCAGCGCCCGTGGTCGCCCAGCGCATCCCTGCCCTGCTTCAGCGGCCCTGCTCGATGCCGGCAGGGATGGGTCCCTCGGCGATGAGCCGGAGGCGCTGGGTGGGCCGCGTCATGGCGACGTACAGGTCGCCGACCTTGCCGTGCTCGTGGTCCAGCAGCGCCGCGGGCTCTAGCACCACGACGACGTCGAACTCGAGGCCCTTCGCCTCCCGTGGGTCGATCACGACGATGTCCTGCTCGAAGCTGCCCGCGCCGCTGCCGACCCGGGCCCCGTAGGCGCCGCGCAGCGCCTCCCGCGCGGCGCCGGCGAGCTTGCCCTCCGCGATCACGGCGACCAGACCGCCGTCGGCCGCCTCGATTTCCTCTGGCAGGACGGCGAGGAGACGTTCGACGACGCCTCCCGGGCCCACGCGGTCGACGATCGGCTCCCAGCGGCCCTCCCGCACGGCCTTGGGCGCGGAGACGACGAGGCCCGCCGCGGCCGCCATCCGGGCAGCGGCCTCCGCAATCTGGGCAGGCGTGCGGTAGTTGACGGTGAGCTCCTCGAGCGTCCAGCGGTCGCCGAAGAACGGCGTGAGCGCCCGGCTCCAGGAGGACGCGCCGGCGGCCGACGACGTCTGGGCGATGTCGCCCACGATGGTGAAGGACTTGAGCGGGCAGCGGCGCACGAGCAGGCGCCACTGCATGTAGGAGAGCTCCTGCGCCTCGTCCACGATGATGTGGCCGTAGGCCCAGGTGCGGTCTCCCACAGCGCGCTCAGCCGCCGTCATCCGCGCCTCGGGGCCCTGCTGGTAGTCAGCGAGGTCCTCCGCTTCGATCACTCCGTTCAGCCCGACCTCGCGGAGCGCCGCGTCCACGTTCTGCAGGGCCTGCTGCGCGTTCTCGAGGTCGCGGCGGCGCTCGGCCTCGCGCCGGGCCGCCTCGTGGCCCGTGGTCGCGTCGAGCTCCCCGAGGAGCTCTGCCGCCTCGTCCAGAAGGGGGACGTCGGCCTCGGTCCACGGCGAGTCCGCGGGGCGCCGCAGGAGGTCGCGCTCCTCCTCCGTGAGGGCCGAGCCGACCGCGTCGAGGATGCTGCGCCTGCTGAAGAGCTCCGAGACCAGCTGCTCAGGCGTCATGGGCATCCAGCACAGGTTGACGGCGACGCGCACGTCGCGGGACTGCCGGACGTCCTCGGCCAGGTAGGAGCGGTCGGCGGTGTTGCCGGCGTTGCTCGCTTCGACCTTGGACTGCAGCTGTTCCGTGAGCTCACGCAGGAGGATCTTGACGAAGGTGTTGCGGGCCTCGTTGTACGGCTTGCCCGTGGCCCGGGCCTTGTCCCGGGCCCGGCGCACCTGCCGCGGGGTGAGGAGGAGCTTGTAGCCCTCGACCTCGAGGACCCTGTCCCCCGCCGGCACACGCTGGCGGTTCGCGACCGCCGCCGCAACGAGGTCGACCATGCGCTTGCTGCCCTTGAGCGCGGCGACACGGGCATCCGCCTCGGGGACGGCCGTGATGCCCGGCATGAGCCTGCCGACGCTGGACATCACGACGCCGGTCTCGCCGAGCGACGGAAGCACCCTCTCGATGTACTTCATGAACGACGACGATGGGCCGACCAGGAGCACGCCCGCGCTCTTGAGGCGCTCCCGGTGGGAGTAGAGGAGGTACGCGGCGCGGTGGAGTGCAACCGCCGTCTTGCCGGTGCCCGGCCCGCCCTGCACGACGAGCGCCCCGGGCATGGGCGCGCGGATGATCCGGTCCTGCTCGGCCTGGATGGTGCTCACGATGTCGGCCATGCGCCCGGTGCGCTTGGAGTTCAGGGCCGCGAGGAGCGCGCCCTCGCCCTGGTGGCTGGTCGAGCCGTCGAGCATCTCGGCGTCGAGCACATCGTCCTCGATCGCCTTGACCTCGCGCCCCTGGAGGATGAGGTGCCGGCGCCGGCGGACACCCTGCCGGTCGAAGGCCGTGGCCTGGTAGAAGTGGCTGGCCTCGGGGGCGCGCCAGTCGACCATGAGCCGGCGGAGGTCGTCGGTGCTCAGGCCGATGCGGCCGATGTACTGCTGCTCGCCGCCGTCGAAGTCCAGCCGGCCGAACACGAGCCGGTTCTCGACCGCGTCGAGCTGGGCGAGGCGGTCCTCGTACATCGCGGCGAACGCGTCACGCTCGGAAACATTCTGCATCGACCCGATCGCCCCGGCCTTGCGGACGGCGTCGAGCTGTCCCCTCTTCTCCTCGCGCAGCTCGTCGAGCCGCGCGTAGAGGCCCCGGACGTATTCCCGTTCGTGGGACAGGTCGGCGTCGAGCATCTGTGCGTTCCCCTCATACTGAAAAGCTGGACCGTCCATTCTACAGCGATTCGGGTGAACGACGGCGAAACCTGGCCGGCGGCGGGTCAGTCGACCCGCTGGAGCGAGTGCACCGGGCGGCCTTCGAGCGCAGCGCGGCCGCCGAGGGCCGGCAGTTCGAGGACGACGCCGATCCCCACCACGTGCGCCCCGCACCGCTCGACGAGCCGGGCGGCAGCCCCCACCGTGCCGCCTGTCGCCAGCACGTCGTCGAGGATCAGGACGCGGGCTCCGGGGGCGAGGTCGGTCGTGTGGATCTCGAGGGTCGCGGCCCCGTACTCGAGCGCGTACTCCTCGGCGTAGGTCTCCCGGGGCAGCTTGCCGGCCTTGCGGATCGTGAGCACTCCGGTGCCCGTCGCGTAGGCCGCGGCGGCGGCGAGGAGGAAGCCTCTGGCCTCGATGCCCGCGATGAGGTCGAAGTGGCCGAGGAAGGGCTCGACGATCGCGTCGACGACGGCTCTCAGTCCCTCCGCATCCGCGAACACCGGGGTGAGGTCCTTGAACGAGACCCCCGGTGCGGGATAGTCGGCGACCGTGGCGCACAGGCGGTCGAGAATGTCCTCCACAGGGTGCTCCGCGAAGGCAGCGGGGCGGGCCTCGTCGTCAGTCTGGGGCGTGATGCCGGGGCGGGGTTCAGTCACGCCCCCACGTTACCCAAAGTTCATATCCACATCCGCCGCTGCGGCGTACCGGACAGGTTTCCCGGGTGCTTCACTGTCGGCATGCATCACGCGCTCACGCTCGCCGGGCACGGCGTCCGGCTGGTGCCGCTTGCGCCCCTGCACGCGGAGCACCTCTTTGGCCACGTCGACGTCCCGACGTGGTCCGGGATGGCCGCGCGCCGACCCCAGTGCGTCGAGGACCTGGCGGAGATCTTCTCCTCGCGGCTCGAGGACCCCGCGGCTCTGCCCTTCGCCGCCTGCGATCCCGTCACCGGGGCCGTGGCGGGGACGACCGGGCTCTACAATCTCGACGTGCGGCTGGGCCGTGCGGAGGTGGGCGGGACGTTCTTCGCCCGAGCGCACTGGGGCTCCGGCATGAATCCGGCGACGAAGCTGCTCCTGCTGGGCCATGCCTTCGACGATCTGGGCCTGAGCCGGCTCGCCTTCCGGGTGGACACGCGCAACGGGCGCAGCGTGAACGCCCTGCTCAAGCTCGGAGCGGTGCACGAGGGAACCCTGCGCGCATATCGGCCGGGGCACGACGGCGCGAGGGTGGACACGGCGGTGTTCTCGGTCCTCGGAGCCGAGTGGCCGCTCGTGCGCGCCAGGCTCCTGGCCCGGCTCGAGCGCCGCGACCTCACGGGCGCGGACCGTGTGGGCGAGGCACCCCCGGTCGATGCGGCTTAGCCGTCAGACGGCCGGGGTGTCAGACGGCCGTGGGTGTCAGGCGTGGGGCCGTGGGCGGGGCTTCGCCGGGCGGTAGGCGGAGACACTGGGCTCGCCGGGGAGCCAGAACCGCCACGGGTAGTCCGCCGACCCTCCGGGGCCGGCGACCCCGACCCGCGGACCGGAGAGCACCCCGGCGGCGCGGTGGGATGGCGGCTCGAGCCGGAACCGGCCGCCGTCGAGCGCGGCGCCGTTGTCCCCCCGGCCGATCGCGAGCGCCTGGGCGAGCCGGGCCGGTCCCCGGGCCAGATCCGCGTCGCGCTTCGCGGCCGGGCGTCGGGAGCGGGCGAGCTCGATGCCCTCGACGACCTCCCCGGCCCGCAGGAGGCAGCCGGAAGAGCTGCCCGCAGGGCCGCACACGACGTTCGCGCAGAAGTGCATGCCGTACGTGAAGTAGACGTAGAGGTGCCCGGGCGGTCCCCACATGACCTCGTTGCGTGGCGTGCGCCCGTTGTAGGAGTGCGAGCCGGGGTCGGGATGCTCGGAGTCGCGGTGCCCGCGGTACGCCTCGACCTCGGTGAGCCGGACCGAGACGGCGCCTTCCGCAGACGTGTGGGTCAGCACGGCGCCGAGGAGGTCCGGGGCCACGAGGACAGGGTCCCGGAGCAGCCACGCCGCCAGGTCGTCGGGCATGCCCTACTTCGCCGACGATGCCGCCGGCCACGGGCCGATCTGCGGCAGCGGCACGGCCTCGCCCGCGTGCTCCGCGCGCACCGAGGCATGGTCGACCGGCCGGCCGGCGAGCCATGCGAGGATGTCCGCCAGACGCCCGTGGACGTCCACGGTGTCCGGGCCGGAGCCGATGAGCAGGTCCGGGCGGCCCTGGGGATGCAGCGCGAAGGACATGCCCTCAGGCACGCGCGCGGCGAGGAAGCCGAGGAGATGGCCGCAGAACGCCTCGTCCCAGCCGTGCTGGCTCGCACCGGTGCCGAGGTCGGTGCGATGGATGACGAGCTCGCGCCAGAGGGCGAGGCCGCCGTCCCGGACCACACCGTCGCGGTACGTGATGGGCCGGTCCCACCCCGCGGGGCCGAGGCCGCGGAACGCCTCGAGCGCGCGGTCCAGCGCGGCGCCCGTCCGCTCGCGGTGCTCCTCGGCGCTCGAAGCCGCCCCCGCCTCGATTTCCTTGGTGCGCCCCTCCTGGCCGCCGTCGTACAGCTCGATGAGCTCGCCCCGCTCCGCATACTCGAGCTGGCGGGCCATCCCGCGGCACACCCCGGCCACGTGCGCGAGGACGTGCCCGCGAGTCCAGCCGGGCAGCAGGGAGTCCTCTGAGACCGACGTGTCCGTGAGCTGTGCAAGCTCAGTGCGGATGCCCTCGGCGGCGCTCTCGATGCCTGCGAGGAGGCGCTCGTCGTCGAGGCCGGCCGACGGGGTGGGGGCAGCAGCGGTGTCCATGGGGCCAGCGTACCGCCGGCCCACGACACTCGAGCGAGCCGGGTCTATGCTGAGGCCGTGCACCGGCGCCCTGGCCGCTGCCGCCCGCGCCGGCGACGAGGCGGCCCGCATGCTGTCCGCCCGCGCGAAGGACCGCAGCCGGCTCTGCGGAGCCACGGCCGAAGCATTCCTGAAGCGGGCGCGGGCGCTGGCCGGGCTGCGGGAGGAGCCGAAGTTCCTCCTTGTCCGCGTCTTCGACGCCGTCCGCACGGAGCTGCTGGCCGTCGGACGGCACCTCGCCGACACGGGCGTCCTCCCCGACCGGGACGCCGTCTTCTTCCTCACGTTCGCAGAAGCGCGCTCGGCGCTCGCACTCGCGCAGCCCTCCCGTAACCACAGCGTGCCCGCGGACGACGGCGCGCGGCGGCTGCGCGCCGTCGTCGCCCGCCGCCGGGCCGACTACGCGCGCGAGATGCACCGCCGCCGCGTGCCGCGGGTCCTGCTCTCGGACGGGACGGAACCCGAGGCGGCCCTCGGAGCGGGGACGGCGGGAGGGCCGCGCGAACCGGGAATCCTGAGGGGCGTTCCCGTGTCCGCCGGAACGGTCGCCGCAGCGGCGCGCGTGGTCCTCGATCCGGGGAACGCGTCGCTGCTGCCCGGGGAGGTGCTCGTCGCGCCGTCGACGGATCCGGGGTGGACGGCGGCGCCGGGACGGTGCGGCTGCCCTAGAGCCCTTCGAAGATGTCCCTGAGCAGGGGCATCCCACGCTCTCGAGGGGGCCACGCCTGGACGAAGTACTCCCGCGCGGCGATCGAGTGCCACGCGTCGAGGCCCGCCGGCGGGGCCATGAGGGAGAGCTGCTGGCTGCGGTGCTCCACGACCCCAGCGACGACACGCCCGGCGACGGTGCGCGTGTCGACCCGCATGTCGATGAGGTCGTCCGGGACGCCGCGGAAGTGGTAGACCTCCTTCGGGTCCCATGGCGGAAGGCCGAGGCGCAGCCGGGCCCGGTTCATCGTGAGCCACGAGGAGTGCTTCACGGCCCAGTGCAGGAGTCTGCGGAAGCCGGGGCCGCCGTCCGAGGCAAGTCCCAGGAAGGCGGCGTCGGCGGCCTGGCCGACCGCGATGTGGTCAGGGTGTCCCGTGATGCCGTCCGGCCCGAAGGTGTAGACCACGTCGGGCCGCTCCTCGGCCATGATCGCCCGGATGCGCAGCGCGAGGTCGGAGGGGTCCTCCTCGGCGACGCGCCCGTCGTCGTACTCGAGCCACTCGTGGCGGTCCGGCTCGCGCCCGTGGGCGAGCCAGGCCCGGCGGTCCTCCTCGCGCCGCACGGAGCCGAGGGTCTCGGGCGTCGCGTCGACGCCGGGTGCGATCTGGCCGGCGGCGCCGTCGGTCGCGTGGACCAGCACGAAGCGGAACGCCGGCTCGTCCGCGTGGAGGGCGATCGAGCCGGCGATACCGTAGGCGTCGTCATCGGGATGGGCGACGACGACCATCAGCGTGCGCGACTGCACGCAATGATGATGCGCCCGGCGGGTGTCCGCCGGGAAGGGTCAGCCCGCGAACTCCCGCGCGTCCGCGAGCTGGTCCTTGAGCGCCGTGAGCTGGCGGGCGACGGCGGACGGCGCGGTGCCGCCCTGCGCGTTCCGGCTCGCGAGCGAGCCCTCGGTCGAGAGCACCGTGCGCACCTCGGGGGTGAGCGCCGGGCTGATCGCCGCATACTCCTCGTCCGTCAGGTCCCAGAGCTCGACGCCGCGCGACTCGGCCTGCTTCACCGCGGCGCCGGAGAGCTCGTGCGCCTCGCGGAACGGCACGCCCTGGCGGACGAGCCACTCGGCGATGTCGGTTGCGAGGGCGAAGCCCTGCGGGGCGAGCGAGGCCATGCGCTCGGTGTTGAAGACGAGCGTGGCAACCATGCCCGAGACCGCCGGGAGCAGGAGCTCGAGGGTGTCCGCTGCGTCGAAGACGGGCTCCTTGTCCTCCTGCAGGTCCCGGTTGTAGGCGAGCGGAAGCCCCTTGAGGGTCGCGAGCAGGCCCGTGAGGTCGCCGATGAGGCGCCCCGCCTTGCCGCGCGCGAGCTCGGCGACGTCCGGGTTCTTCTTCTGCGGCATGATGCTCGACCCCGTGGAGTAGGCGTCGTCGAGCGTGACGAAGGAGAACTCCTTCGTGGCCCAGAGGATGACCTCCTCGGAGATCCGCGAGAGGTCCACCCCGATCATCGCCGCGACCCACGCGAACTCGGCGAAGACGTCCCGCGAGGCGGTGCCGTCGATCGAGTTGTGCACGGCCGAGTCGAAGCCGAGGTCCGCGGCGACGGCCTCGGGGTCGAGTCCGAGCGAGGAGCCGGCGAGCGCACCGGATCCGTACGGCGAGACCGCGGCGCGCCTGTCCCAGTCCTGCAGTCGCTGGACGTCGCGGAGCAGTGCCCAGGCGTGGGCGAGCAGGTGGTGGCTGAGCAGGACGGGCTGGGCGTGCTGGAGGTGCGTGCGACCGGGCATGGCCGCCTCCGGGTGCGCCTCCGCCTGGGCCACGAGCGCGTCGACCGTCGCGAGGACCCCGCGGGCGATGAGCCGCGCGTGGTCCCGCAGGAACATGCGCCCGAGGGTCGCGATCTGGTCGTTGCGCGACCGCCCGGCGCGCAGCTTGCCGCCGAGGTGGGCGCCAGCGCGCTCGATGATGCCGCGCTCGAGCGAACCGTGCACATCCTCGTCGGACTCCGCGGCGACGTAGGCGCCGGAGGCGACGTCGGCGTCGAGCCGGTCGAGCGCGTCCAGCATCCCCGCGAGCTCGGCGTCGTCGAGCAGGCCGGCGCGGTGCAGGACCCGCGCGTGGGCGCGGGATCCCGCGATGTCGTAGCGGGCCAGGCGCCAGTCGAAGTGCGTCGACTTGCTCAGCGCGGCGAGCGCGTCCGCCGGTCCCCCGGCGAAGCGGCCGCCCCACAGCGCGCCCTCGTTCGTCCCCGAGCGCCCCCCGGCCTCGCTGCGCTCGGCCGGGGACCCCTGCGCCCGTGGGCCCTGCTGCGGTGCTCCGCTGCCCTCAACCACCGGCGCTCACTCCCCCGCGACGCGCTGGTCGCGGCTCGAGGCCACCTTCGAGGACATGCCCCAGATGTCGATGAAGCCCTTCGCGTTGGACTGGTCGAACGTGTCGCCCGTGTCGTAGGTGGCGAGGTTGAAGTCGTACAGCGACGTGTCCGAGCGGCGTCCGTTGACCACGGCGGTGCCGCCGTGGAGGACCATGCGGATGTCGCCGGAGACGTACTGCTGGGAGTCCTCGATGAAGGTATCGAGGGCGCGCTTGAGCGGGGAGAACCACTGGCCGTCGTAGACGAGCTCGCTCCAGCGGCGGTCCACGCCGGCCTTGAAGCGGGCGTGCTCGCGCTCGATCGTGATGTCCTCGAGGTGCTTGTGCGCCGTGATGAGCGCCATCGCGCCGGGGGCCTCGTAGATCTCGCGGCTCTTGATGCCGACGAGGCGGTCCTCGACGACGTCGATGCGGCCCACGCCCTGGGCGCCGGCGCGGCGGTTGAGCTCCTGGATGATCTGCAGCGGGGACATCGCGACGCCGTCGAGCGCGGTGGGCGTGCCCTTCACGAAGGTGATCGTGACCTCGTCCGGGGCCGGCGGGAACTCCGGCGTCTGGGTGTAGTCGTAGATGTCCTTGGTCGGCGCGTTCCAGATGTCCTCGAGGTAGCCCGTCTCGACGGCGCGCCCCCAGACGTTCTGGTCGATCGAGTAGGGGTTCTTCTTGGTCGTGATGATCGGGAGGTGCTTCTCCTCCGCGTACGCGATGGCCTTGTCGCGGGTCAGGGCAAGGTCGCGGACCGGGGCGATGCACTTCAGGTCCGGGCCGAGGGTCTGGATGCCGACCTCGAAGCGGACCTGGTCGTTGCCCTTGCCGGTGCAGCCGTGCGCGACGGTGGACGCGCCGAACTCGCGGGCGGCCTTGACCAGGTGCTTGACGATGACCGGGCGGGAGATCGCGGAGACCAGCGGGTAGTGGCCCTGGTACAGGCCGTTGGCCTTCAGGGTCGGCATGCAGTACTCGTCCGCGAACTCGTCGCGGGCGTCCGCGACGTAGGCCTCGACGGCGCCGCAGCCGAGGGCGCGCTGGCGGATCGTCTCCATGTTCTCGCCGCCCTGCCCGACGTCGACGGCGACGGCGACGACCTCGGCGCCCGTCGCGTCGGCGATCCAGCCGATCGCGACGGAGGTGTCCAGACCGCCCGAGTAGGCGAGGACGATGCGATCCTTCACGGTGTTCTCCTTAGGCACAGGTTCCCTGGAAGCAGGGCAAGCACGAATTGTTATGCATCAGTCTACATAGATATGCATGGCGCGCAATCCGCAGGGGAGACGGCACTCAGGCATTCTCCCGCCCCGCGGCGCCGGGCGTACAGTGCTTGGCTCGGCCGAGCCCCTCTGGGAGGGTGGGGGCATGATGCCTTTCACGGCTGCACTGCGCGCCGAGACGGAAGCAGGCTTCGACGACGCCATCGCGGACCTCCGACGGCTGGTGGCCATCCCGGGCTCGGCGTGGGCCGCGCTCGATCCGGCGCCGCTCGAGCGCAGCGCGCAGCTCGTGGCGGAGCTGTTCGAGGGGACTGGCTTCCCGGAGGTCCGCATCGTGCGCGAAGCGCGGCCCGACGGCGCGCCCGGCGCCCCGTCGGTCCTCGCCAGCAGGCCGGCCGCGCCCGGGCGCCCGACCGTGCTCCTCTACGCGCACCACGACGTCCAGCCGGCCGGCGACCCCCGCGCCTGGCACACCCCTCCCTTCGAGGCGACCCGACGGGACGGACGGCTGTTCGGCCGCGGCGTCGCCGACAACAAGGGCGGGGTGGTCCTCCATCTGGCCGCGTACCGCGCCTTCGCCCGGGCCGTGGGGGCGGCGAACGGGCTCGGCGTCGTCGTGTTCATCGACGGAGAGGAGGAGATCGGCTCGCCGTCGCTGCCGCAGCTGCTGAGCTCCCGCGGGGACCTCCTGCGCGCCGACGTCGTGGTGGTCGCCGACTCCGGCAACTGGCGCGTGGGGGTGCCCGCGCTGACCACGAGCCTCCGCGGCATCGCGACAGCGGTCATCGAGGTCCGCGTGCTCGACCATGCCCTCCATTCCGGCACGTTCGGCGGCCCCGTGCTCGACGCGCTCGCGGTCACGTCCCAGCTGATCGCGAGCCTCTACGGACCCGACGGCAGCGTCGCCGTCGCCGGGCTGGGCGGGTGGGACTCGAGCCAGGTGGACCTGAGCGAGGACGACTACCGGGCGGACGCGGGCGTCCTCCCGGGCGTGCGGCTGGCCGGCTCGGGTAGCATCGCCTCCCGGCTCTGGACGAAGCCGGCTCTGTCCGTGGTCGGCCTCGATGCCCCGGGCGTGGACGTCTCGTCCGACGCCATCGTGCCTGCCGCCCGGGCGAAGATCAGCCTGCGGCTTGCCCCCGGGGACGAACCGCTGCGGGCGCTGGAGGCCGTGCGGGCCCACCTGGAGTCCCACACGCCCCTGGGCGCACACGTCTCGCTCGTGCCCGGGAGCGCGACCAAGTCCTTCGCCGGCGACGGCGAATCCCCGGCGGCCCGCACCATGCGCCGTGCCATGGAAGAGGCGTGGGGCGTGGCCCCGGTGCTCATGGGCGTGGGCGGCTCGATCCCGGCGGCCGCCGAGCTCGCGGCGTGGTTCCCTCACGCGCAGGTGCTCATCAACGGGGCCGAGGACCCCGATTCGCGCGCCCACGGCGCCGACGAGTCCATTGACCTGGCCGACTACCGCCGCGCCATCTTCGCCGAGGCGCTGCTCCTGGCGTCCCTCGAGCAGGGAGCGTGAATCGGGGCGGCGAGGAGGCGTCACCGACGGGTGAGCACGGTGTTCGAGGCGAGTCGGGTCAGCTTCTCCGGATTGCGCACGTAGTAGAGGCCCGTGGCCAGCCCCTCCTCGACGCGGACCATGAGGACGCCGTCGAGCTCGCCGCTGATGCGGAACTCGAGCCCCGGCGTCCCGTTGACCGAGGCAACCTCGCACGTGATGCGCCCTGGGGTCTTCGCCGAGATGCCGGCGAGGAACCGGACGGCCTTCTCGGCCCCGATGATCGGCCGGAGCGCAGCCTGCTTGAGGCCTCCGCCGTCGCTGACCAGGACGACGTCCGGGGCGAGGACGCCGAGCAGGCCCTGGAGGTCGCCGGTGTCGACCGCGTGCTGGAACGAGGCGAGCGTCGTGGCGAGCTGGCGCGGCGACGCGGTCTCCCGCGGCCGGCGCGCCTCGACGTGCTGGCGCGCGCGGGACGCAATCTGCCGGACGGCGGCCGGGCTCTTGTCGACGGCGGCCGCGATGTCGTCGTAGCCGACCTCGAAGACCTCGCGCAGGACGAAGACGGCGCGCTCAGTCGGCGAGAGCGTCTCGAGCACGAGCAGGAGTGCCATCGAGACGCTTTCGGCGAGCTCGACGTCGTCGGCCACGTCCGGCGAGGTGAGCAGCGGCTCGGGGAGCCAGGGGCCGATGTAGGCCTCCCTGCGGCGCGCCATGGTCCGCAGCCGGTTGAGCGCCTGCCTCGTGACGATCCTCACCAGGTAGGCGCGCTCGTCGCGGACGTGGTCGGGATCGACCGCGACCCACCGCAGCCACGACTCCTGCAGGACGTCCTCGGCGTCGGCCGCCGAGCCGAGCATCTCGTAGGCCACCGTGAACAGCAGGTTCCGCTGGTCGACGAAGGCCCGGGTGGCACGCTCGGTCGCGTGGTCGCTCATGGATCCTCCCCTCTTCTGCGCCCACGCTACGCGGGGCGCAGCGGGGCGAGGCCGTCATGGCGCGCGGCCTCGAGGTCGTCGCGCCGCCTGCGATCGGTGATGAAGGCCCAGTTGACGACCCCTGGCCTCCTGGCCTCGAAGAGCAGGCCGCGGTAGGTCGACCGGCAGATGCCTTCCTTGATCGCTGCCGCTGTCCGTCCGGCGAGGAAGGCCTTCCGCGCGCGGTCGTCCGTCGATGCGGCCTGGACCAGCCCAGTCCGTCGGCCGAGGCTCAGGCACTGTCCGACGAAGCCCGGGGAGACTGCCTTGGGCGTCGTGCCCGCGACGCGCGCCAGCACCGCGTCGGCCGCCAGCGAGCCGAGCGGGATAGCGGCCTGGCAGCTCATCCGGTACGGGATGCCCGACGGCGAGGCCGCGTCGCCGGCAGCGACGATGCGCGGATCGTCCACGCTGGCGAGCGTCTCGTCCGTCAGGATGCGGCCGCCGTCGTCGGTCGCCAGTCCGCTCTCGGCGGCGAGGCCCGGGACGGCGAAGCCGGCCGTCCAGATGGTGACGCCGCTGGGCACGTCGCGCCCGTCCTCGAGGCGCACGACGCCGGGACTCACCTCCGCGGCCCGGGCGCCCGGGCCGTCGAGCACTGTCACGCCGAGGCGGCTGAGCCGCCCAGCGAGTGCCAGGCGTGCCTCGGGGTGCAGGTACGGGCCGAGCACGCCGCCGCACACGAGAGCCACGGGCCGCCCGGCCTCGGCGAGCTCTGCGGCGGTCTCGATGCCTGTGGGGCCGCCGCCGACCACGGTCACGGCGGCGCGGGCCGGTGCGGCGTCGAGCGCGGCACGCACCCGTCGGGCGTCCTCGACCGTGGCGAGGGGGTGGGCGAACTCGTCCGCGCCCGGCACGTCCATGGGTGCGCCCGAGCTGCCGACGGCGTAGACGAGGTAGTCGTAGGCGAGCCGGGCACCCGATGCGAGCGCGACGGTGCGGCGAGGGGCGTCGATCCGCGTCGCCCTGTCGACGACAAGCCGGACGTCTGGGGCGAGGACCTCGCGGAGGTCGTGGACGGCGTCGTGCGTGCCGCCGACGAGCTGGTGCAGGCGGATCCGCTCGACAAACTGCGGGCGCGGGTTGACGAGGGTCACGTCCACGTCCCGGCGCTGCGTGAGGCGGTTGGCCGCCATCGTGCCGGCGTACCCGCCGCCGATGACGACGGCACGGGTCCGGGCGGTGCGGGGGTCTGCGGTGCTGCTGTTCTGGGTCACGGTGTCTCCTGACGGCTCCGGATCCCGCGGGCGCAGGATTCCGGCCACAAGACACCGCAGGCCCCGAATCTGTGACACCTCAGGGCTGACCGGATCGGGAGGCCCAGAAGCCGCCGCGTCTGGCAGGGCAGCCTCGACCTTGCCGGGCAGGACCGCCTACGTCCCCCCGAAGGACGCGCCTTCTACTGTGTATCGGCGCTCGATCGCCGCCGTGACGCGCCCCCACTCACTGCCAGCGACCCGTTCCTGGTGGACCGCGAACGCCTCCGGGTCGCTGAACAGTTCCTCGACCTCCCACACCAACGGGTCCGCGGACGGCTCCACTCGGAACGAGACGCACCCGGCCTCCGCACGCGTCAGCGCAACGTGGCGGGGGAGATGCCGGACCACAAGCGCGGCCTCGTTACTGTCACGGCAGATGAGCTGACCGCGGAGGTGGACTGCGGGCATGAAGCCTCACCCCCCCTGGGAGGCGAGCTCGAGGAATCGGGCAGCGACGGACTCTCCGCCCCCCGGCTCCCGGGTGACGATCATGACGGTGTCGTCGCCGGCGATGGTTCCGAGGATCGAGGGGATCACGGAGTGGTCGATCGCGAGGGCCAGGAAGTTCGCCGCACCCGGCGGGGTCCGCAGGACCACGATGTTCGCCGACGCCTCGGCGGTCACCAGCAGATCGGCGCACAGCTTCGCGAGGCGTGCGTCGAGCACTTCGGGGGCCTGGCCCGTGCGTGGGCTCCGGTCCCCTCCCTCGCCGCGGACGGCGTAGACCAGGCCGCCGTCGGCGCCGCGCACGCGCACGGCCCCGATCTCCACGAGGTCGCGCGAGAGGGTCGCCTGGGTGACCTGCACGCCGTCGTCCGCCAGGAGGGTGGCGAGCTCCGCCTGCGAGCGCACCGAGGTCCCCGCCAGGAGCGCGCGGATGCGCGCCTGGCGGGCGGCCTTGGTCTGCGGTGCGGAGCTGGGTATGGCGCTCATGTCGCTCAGGAGACCGCCGGGAGGCCCTCGACGACAGCCTGGCCCGAGTAGTGCAGGACCCACGCGAGCAGGGCCTTCTGGGCGTGCAGGCGGTTCTCGGCCTCGTCCCAGACCACGGACTGCGGGCCGTCGATCACCTCTGCGGCGACCTCGTAGCCGCGGTAGGCCGGAAGGCAGTGGAGGAACACGGCGTCGGGCGCGGCCTTGGCCATCGCCGCGGCGTCCACGGAGTAGTCGCGGAACAGCTGCATCCGCTCGGCCTTCTCGGCTTCCTGGCCCATCGAGACCCACGTGTCGGTCGTGACGACGTCGGCACCCTCGAGCGCTGCGGCCGCGTCCACGGTGACGAGCACCGATCCGCCGGTCTTCGCCGCGACGTCCTCGGCCTCCGCCACGATCTCCGGTGCGGGCAGGTAGCCCTCCGGCCCGGCGATGCGCACGTGCATGCCGGCAGTCACGCCCGCGAGGAGGTACGAGTTGGCCATGTTGTTCGCGGCGTCGCCGAGGTAGGCCATGCTCAGGCCGGCGAGCTCGCCCTTGTGCTCCTTGACGGTCAGGAGGTCGGCGAGGAGCTGGCACGGGTGGTAGTCGTCGCACAGGGCGTTGACCACGGGCACGCGCGAGTGGGCGGCCATGTCCACGAGGCCCTGGTGCGCTCCCGTGCGCCACACGATCGCGGCGACCATCCGCTCGAGGACCTTCGCGGTGTCCTCGACCGACTCCTTGTGGCCGATCTGCGCCTCGCCCGGGTTGATGATGAGCGGAGTACCGCCCATGTCGGACACGCCCGTGGCAAAGGAGACCCGCGTGCGGGTCGAGGTCTTGTCGAAGATGACGGCGACCGTCCTGCGGGCGGAACCCTCAGCCGCGAGCGGCTGGACCGAGTAGGGGGCGGCCTTCATGCGCACGGCGAGGTCGAGGACCTCCGCCTGCTCGGCGGGGCTGAGGTCGGTGTCCTTGAGGAAGTGCCGGGTGCTGGTCACTTCGCCTCCTTCGATGTCTGCGCGGCGGTGAGGCGTTCTGTGGCTGACGCCACCAGACCCGGCAGCGCCGCGACGAACGTGTCGGCCTGCTCGGCCGTGAGGATGAGCGGCGGCGCGAGGCGGAGGGTCCGCGGGCCCGGCGCGTTGATGATGAAGCCCGCCTCGAGTGCCTGGTTCACGACGGCGGCGGCGAGGTTCGCGCCGTCGGGCAGCGGCGCCGTGTCCCCCGGGGGGACCGCCAGGTCGATGCCGATCAGCAGGCCGCGGCCGCGGACTTCGGCGACCTCGGGCAGCGCGGCGAGGGCGGTGCGGAGCCGCTCCCCCACGGCGCGGACGTTCGCGAGGACGCCCTGCGACTCGAGCGCGTGGACTGTGGCCAGCGCGGCGGCGGTCGCGACCGGATTGCCGCCGAACGTGGTGCCGTGCTGGCCGGCGCTCAGGAGCGCGCTCACCTCGGCGCCGAACGTCACGAGGGCGCCGATCGGGAACCCGCCGCCGAGGCCCTTGGCGAGCGTGACGGCGTCGGGGACCACGCCCGAGCCCTCGATCGCGAGCCAGCTGCCCGTGCGGCCGATCCCGGTCTGGACCTCGTCGACGATCAGGAGGGCGCCGGCGTCGTGCGTGATCTTCCGCGCCTCGGCGAGGTATCCCTTCGGGAGCGGGATCACGCCGGCCTCACCCTGGATCGGCTCGAGGAACACGGCCTGGGTGCTCTCGTCGACGGCGGCGCGGAGCGCCTCGACGTCGCCGAACGGGATGTGCACGACCCCGCCGGGCAGCGGCTCGAACGGCTCGCGGTACGCCTTCTTGGCCGTCAGCGCGAGGGCGCCCATGGTGCGGCCGTGGAACGCGCCCTCGAGCGCGACGACCTTGGTGCGCGGCCCGCCGCCCGCGTTGGTGCTGTTCCTTCGAGCCAGCTTGAACGCGGCCTCGTTCGCCTCGGTGCCGGAGTTCGCGAAGAACACCTTGGACCCAGCGGGCGCGCCGGTGATCTCCAGCAGCTTCTCCGCCAGCGCCACCTGGGTGGGGCTCGTGAAGAAGTTCGAGACGTGGCCGAGCGTGGAGAGCTGGGACGAGATCACGCTCGTGACGAACGGGTGCGCGTGGCCGAGGGCGTTGACGGCGATGCCGCCGAGCAGGTCGAGGTACTGCTTGCCGTCGGCGTCCCACACGTAGCAGCCCTGCCCCCGGACCAGGACGCGCTGCGGAGTGCCGAAGACGCCCATGAGCGAGTCCGAGTAGCGGGCGAGCCAGGCCGCGCCGGACGGCGAGCCCTCCACCAGCTCGGTGAGGGGGCGGGCCTCCGGGGATCCGTGGGCACTCGTGGGCGGCAGGCCCGCCCCCTCAACGGGCGAAGGCGAGGTCGACCCAATGCTGTCGCTCATGCGTGCTGTCCTTCCCCGTCGGGCACCACCTGGGTGCCGACGCCGGCGTTCGTGAAGATCTCGAGGAGCATCGTGTGGGGGCTGCGGCCATCGACGATCGCGGCACGGTCCACGCCCTCCGTGACGGCCTTGAGGCAGGCGCCCATCTTGGGGATCATGCCGGACTCGAGGGAGGGGAGCATGTCGCGCAGCTCGGAGGCGGAGATCTGGGAGACGAGCGAGTCCCTGTCCGGCCAGTTGCTGTAGAGGCCCTCGACGTCCGTGAGGACCACGAGGCGCGAGGCGTTGAGCGCGACGGCGACCGCGGCCGCGGCGGTGTCGGCGTTGACGTTGAGGACCTGGCCGGTCGGCTGGAAGCGTTCGACGCCGTCGGGCCCGGTCTCCGCGGTGACCTCCGGGGCGACGGTGGAGACGACAGGGATGCGGCCCGCGCCGAGGATGTCGAGGATGGCGCCGGGGTTGACGCCGACGACCTCGCCCACGAGCCCGAGGTCCACCTCCTCGCCGTCGACCTCCGTGCCCGTGCGGACCGCCCGGAGGAGGCCGGCGTCCTCACCCGACATGCCCACGGCGTAGGGGCCATGGGAGTTGATGAGGCCGACGAGCTCGCGGCCCACTTGGCCCGTGAGGACCATGCGGACCACATCCATGGCCTCCGGCGTGGTGACGCGGAGGCCGCCCTTGAACTCGCTCTCGATTCCCACGCGGGCGAGCATCGCGTTGATCTGCGGGCCGCCGCCGTGCACGACCACGGGATGGATGCCCACGTGGTGCAGGAAGACGATGTCCTCGGCGAAGGCGCGCCGCAGCTCGTCGTTGACCATCGCATTGCCGCCGTACTTGACCACCATGGTGGTGCCGGCGAAGCGCTGGATCCAGGGCAGGGCCTCGATGAGGGTCTCGGCCTTGTCCATGGCGAGGCGGATGTTCGGGCTCGTCGTGCCGCTGCTGGTGGTCTCAGCCACGCGCGTCCCCTTTCAGCTCGAGTAGGCGGAGTTCTCGTGCACGTAGTCGTGCGTGAGGTCGTTGGTCCAGATGGTCGCCTCGGCGTCCCCGGCGGCGAGGTCGATCTCCACGAGGACCTCGCGCGGCTCGAGGTCAACGAGCGAGCGGTCCTGGCCGATGCCGCCGTTCTGGCAGATCTGGACCCCGTTGATCGAGACGTTGAGCGAGTCCGGCTCGAACGCGGCGTCGGTGGTGCCGACAGCGGAGAGCACGCGGCCCCAGTTCGGGTCCTTGCCGAAGATGGCCGTCTTGAACAGGTTGGACCGGGCCACCGCCCGCGAGACGGTCTCGGCGTCGCGCTCGCTGGCAGCGTTGAACGTGCGGATCGCGATATCGTGCGCGGCGCCCTCGGCGTCGCCGATGAGCTTGCGGGCCAGCTCGGCGCAGACCTGGGTGAGCCCGGCCGTGAGGGCAGCCGTGTCCGGCACCGCCCCCGAGGCGCCGGAGGCCATGAGCACCACGGTGTCGTTGGTGGACATGCAGCCGTCGGAGTCGGCGCGGTCGAACGTCACGCGGGTCGCGTCGCGCAAAGCCGCGTCGAGCACCTCGGGATGGACCTCGGCGTCGGTCGTGAGCACGACGAGCATCGTGGCGAGGCCCGGGGCGAGCATTCCGGCGCCCTTCGCGATCCCGCCGATCGTGAACTCCACACCCTGCGTGTCGGCGCCGGTGAACACGGCCTCCTTGGGCACGGTGTCCGTCGTCATGATCGCGACCGCCGCGTCGTGGCCGCCGTCCTCGGAGAGGGCTGAGGCGAGCGAGTCGATGCCCGGGACGATCTTGTCCATGGGGAGCTGCTCGCCGATGAGGCCGGTCGAGCACACCACGACGTCGCCCGCCGAGATGCCGAGGGCGTCGGCGGTCTTCTCCGCCGTGGTGTGGGTGTTCTGGAACCCCTTTGGGCCGGTGCACGCGTTCGCGCCGCCGGAGTTGAGCACGACGGCGTCAACGCGCCCGTCCGTGACCACCTGCTTCGACCAGCGCACGGGGGCAGCGGCGACGCGGTTGGAGGTGAAGACGGCCGCGGCGTTCCTGTCGGGTCCGTCGTTGACGACCAGAGCCATGTCCGGCTTGCCCGAGGCCTTGAGGCCCGCGGTGATCCCGGCGGCCCGGAAGCCCAAGGGTGAGGTGACGGTCACGGTGCGACTCCCAGCTGTGCGAGGCCGGCGCCCTCGGGAAGGCCCAGCGCGATGTTCATGGACTGCACCGCCCCGCCGGCGGTGCCCTTCGTGAGGTTGTCGATCACGGAGCTCACGATCACACGGCCCGCGTGCTCGTCGAACGCGAGCTGGATCGCGGCGTGGTTCGAGCCGACGACCATCTGGGTCGCGGGCCACTGGCCCTCGGGCAGGATGTGGATGAAGCTCTCGCCGGCGTAGGCCTCGTCCCACGCGGCGCGCAGCTGCGCGGCGCCGACGCCGGGCTTGACGCGGGCGGTCGCCGTCGTGAGGATGCCGCGGCTCATGGGCGCGAGGGTCGGCGTGAAGGAGACGGAGACGGGGGCGCCCGCGGCATTGGAGAGGCCCTGCTCGATCTCAGGGGTGTGGCGGTGGCCCCCGCCCACTCCATAGGGGCTCATCGAGCCCATCACCTCGGAGCCGAGCAGGTGCGGCTTGGCCGACTTGCCGGCGCCGGATGTGCCGGAGGCCGAGACGATCACGACGTCCTCCGGTTCGAGGAGGCCCGCGGCGAAGCCAGGGGTGAGGGCGAGCAGCGCCGAGGTCGGGTAGCAGCCCGGGACCGCGATGCGGCGTGCGCCGACGAGCTTGTCCCGCTGTTTCGCGCCGCCGCCCGTGGGCAGCTCGGGCAGTCCGTACGGCCACGTGCCGGCGTGCTCGGAGCGGTAGAAGCGGAACCAGGCCTCGGGGTCCTCGAGGCGGTGGTCCGCCCCGGCGTCGATCACCAGGGTGCCCTCGGGCAGCGCCGCGGCCACCTCTGCCGATGCCCCGTGCGGGAGGGCGAGGAACACGACGTCGTGCCCCGCCAGGTTCTCCGCGGTCGTCTCGACGATCACCCGGTCCGCGAGCGAGAGCAGGTGCGGCTGGAGCTCGCCCAAGCGGCTGCCGGCGCTCGAGTGGGCCGTGATGGCGCCGATCTCGACGTCGGGGTGGTTGGCCAGCAGGCGGAGGACCTCTCCTCCGGCGTAGCCGCTGGCTCCGGACACTGCTGCGGTAATAGTCACCCGGCCACTCTAGGCAAGTTTATGCATGACAGTCAATATTTATGCATCAGCAGATTGTCGGCGTCCGTAGGATGGTTCCCGAGCCTAGACGCACCCCAGCAGAAGGAGAGCCATGATAAACGCCATCGTCGCCGCCGCGCCCGGAGGGCCCGAGGTCCTCGCACCTGCAGAGGTGGAGATGCCGCATCCCGGTCCCGGCCAGCTCCTCATCCGGGTCGCCGCGGCGGGCATCAACTTCATCGAGACCTACCAGCGCCAGGGCATCTACAAGATCCCGTTCCCCTTCACTCCCGGCGCCGAGGCCTCCGGCGTCGTCGCCGAGGTGGGCGAGGGCGTCGAGGGATTCGCCCACGGCGACCGGGTCGCGACCGCCGAGGGCGTCAGGACGTACGCCGAGTACGCGCTGGTCGACGCGGACAAGGCGCTCCCGATCCCCGAGGGCCTGGACCTCCTCACCGCGGCGGCCCTGCCGCTGCAGGGCATGACGGCGCACTACCTCGTGACCTCGACATTCCGCGTCGAGTCCGGCCAGACGGCCCTCGTGCACGCGGGAGCGGGCGGCGTGGGGCTCCTCCTCATCCAGATGCTCAAGGCCCGGGGAGCGCGGGTCATCACGACCGTCTCCACCGACGCCAAGGCCGAGCTCGCCGACGGCGCGGGCGCGGACCACGTGATCCGCTACCACGAGTTCCCCGACCAGGTGCGCGAGCTGACGGGCGGAACCGGCGTCGATGTGGTGTACGACGGCGTCGGGCGGGACACGTTCGACGGCTCGCTCGCAAGCCTCCGCGTCCGGGGAATGCTCGTGCTCTTCGGCGCTGCGTCGGGCCCGGTGCCCCCGGTCGACCCTCAGCGGCTCAACACCGGCGGCTCGCTCTTCCTCACCCGCCCGACCCTCGCGCACCACCTGCTCAATGCCAACGAGCGGCGGTGGCGCTCCTCCGAGGTGTTCGGCGCCGCGGCCGACGGCTCGCTCAGCGTGCGCGTCGGGGCCCAGTTCCCGCTGTGGCAGGCGGCCGACGCCCACCGCGCCCTCGAGGGACGGAGCACGACCGGGAAGGTGCTGCTCGTCCCCTGATGCTGTGACGACCGCCGCCGACGGGAACCGTCCCCGTTCCCGGTCGGCGGCGCCCCGCTCTGCAACAATGGGCCGGGAGATGACAGCCCCGAGCGAGCCCGAAGGCCCGGCAGTGACAGATGCCCCAGAACGCGTTGCAGAGGCCGCGCCGAGGCCCCATCCTCCCCAGCTGCCCGGCTCGGACCGGACTCCGCCGGCGAGGACACTCATCGACATCCTGATCGCGACCGCGCAGGCCTTCCCCGACGCCCCGGCGATCGACGACGGCGTCCGGGCCCTCTCCTACGCCGAACTGCTCGAGGAGGTCCGCGCCACCGGCCGGACGCTCCACGCGGCAGGCCTCGGCGCCGGTGACCGCGTCGGCGTGCGGATCCCCTCGGGCACCGCGGAGCTGTACATCGCGATCCTGGCCGTGCTGCTCGTGGGCGCCGCATACGTCCCCGTGGACGCCGACGACCCGGACGAGCGCGCGAAGCTCGTCTTCGGCGAGGCCGGCGTCGCGGGAATCATCCGCGGAGGCGGGTCCCTCGTGGTGGGCAGGAAGCGGCCCAAGCCATTCCCCGCCCCCCGCATGCCCCGTCCCGAGGATGACTGCTGGATCATCTTCACCTCCGGCTCGACGGGCACGCCGAAGGGCGTCGCGGTGTCCCACCGCTCCGCGGCCGCGTTCGTCGACGCCGAGGCCCGCCTCTTCCTCCGGCACGAGCCGGTCGGCCCGGAGGACAGGGTCCTGGCCGGGCTCTCCGTCGCGTTCGACGCCTCGTGCGAGGAGATGTGGCTCGCCTGGCGGCACGGGGCGTGCCTGGTCCCCGCCCCGCGGGCGCTGGTGCGCACGGGCATGGACCTGGGACCGTGGCTCGTGCAGCGCGGCATCACGGTCGTCTCCACCGTCCCCACGCTCGCGGCACTGTGGCCTGCCGAGGCGCTCGAGAACGTGCGCCTGCTGATCTTCGGCGGCGAGGCGTGCCCGCCCGAGCTCGCCGCCCGCCTGGCGGTCGAGGGCCGCGAGGTCTGGAACACGTACGGGCCCACCGAGGCCACCGTGGTCGCGTGCGCCGCGCAGATGGACGGCGTCGGGCCCGTCCGGATCGGTCTCCCGCTCGACGGCTGGGACCTCGCAATCGTCGACGCGCACGGCACACCGGTGCCCGAAGGCGGCGTGGGCGAGCTGATCATCGGCGGCGTCGGCCTGGCCCGCTACCTCGACCCCGCCAAGGACGCCGAGAAGTACGCCCCCATGCCGAGCCTCGGCTGGGAGCGTGCCTACCGTTCGGGGGACCTCGTCAGGTTCGAGCCTGAAGGGCTCCTGTTCCAGGGCCGGGCCGACGAGCAGGTCAAGCTCGGCGGCCGCCGCATCGAGCTCGGCGAGGTCGACGCCGCCCTCCAGGCGCTCCCCGGCGTTGCCGGCGCGGCCGCGGCTGTGCGCACGACGGCGGCGGGGAACCAGATCCTTGTCGGGTACCTGGCGCTTTCCGACGGGGTGACGCCGGACCTCGCCGCATACCGGAGGCGCCTCGCGCGGGAGCTGCCGGCCGCGCTCGTGCCGGTGCTCGCCGTCGTCGGCTCCCTCCCGACCAAGACGAGCGGCAAGGTGGACCGCAACGCGCTCCCATGGCCGCTGCCGGGCCAGACCGATGACGAGGGGCCGGGCCTCGAGCTGCCAGAGGATGCGGCGTGGATCGTCGAGCAGTGGGGCGCCGTGCTCGGCACGCGGGCCCCCGGCCTGGACGCGGACTTCTTCGCCCATGGCGGCGGCTCGCTCTCCGCCGCGCAGCTCGTCTCGGCACTGCGCCGGAGGTATCCGACGGTGACAGTCGCGGACGTCTACGCGCACCCGCGGGTCGGCGCGCTCGTCGAGGCCGTCCTCGGAACGGGCGGGGCAGCGGCTGAGCCGCGGGAGCGGACCGTGCGGCCCACTTCGCGCCGGACCCAGGTGGTCCAGACCCTCATGGGCATACCGCTCTTCATCCTCGTGGGCATGCGGTGGCTCACGTACCTCGCCGCGGGCAACAACCTGCTCGCCGCGATCGGCGGATGGTCCGCGGCGCCCACACTCTCGTGGTGGTGGGTCGCCGCCATGTGGCTCGTGTTCGTGAGCCCGTGGGGCAGGATGGCCATCTCTGTCGCGGCCTCCCGGGTCCTGCTGCGCGGGGTGGAGCCCGGCAGGTACCCACGCTCGGGCAGCGTCCACCTGCGCCTGTGGCTTGCTGAGCAGATCTCCGACCTCGCCCAGGCCGTGAGCCTGGCGAGCGCGCCGTTTGTCCCGTACTACGCGCGGGCCCTGGGCGCGAAGATCGGCCGGGACGCCGTGCTTCATTCCGTCCCCCCGGTCACGGGCATGCTGTCCGTTGGCCCGGGCGCGTCGGTCGAGCCCGAGGTGGACCTCTCCGGCTGGTGGATCGACGGGGACTGGGTGCACATCGGCGGCATCAGCATCGGCGCCGGCGCGGCCGTGGGCGCGCGCAGCACGCTCCTGCCGGGAGCACGCATCGGCGCAGGGGCGGTCGTGGACCCCGGCTCGGCCGTGTCGGGGAAGGTCAAGGCCGGCCTGCGCGTGGCTGGCTCACCCGCCACCCGGGTGGGGAAGGCGAAGCCGGGCTGGCCGGAGGCCCCCGTGCGCCGGTCCAGTGTGCGCGAGGGCGCATGGATCGCCGCGTTCGCGGCGGCGTCGACCCTGCTGGCCCTCATTCCTTTCGTCTCGGCCGCGGCCGCCGCTCTTGTGCTCGTCTGGGCGGCGCGGGGGCACGACTCGCTGCATGGTGCCATCGTCCCGCTGCTCGCGGCGACGCCCCTCGCGGCGGCCGCCTGGTTCGTGCTCAACCTGGCGCTCGTCGCTGGCGTGACGCGCCTTCTCGGGCTCGGCCTGACCCAGGGGTACCACCGCATCCGCTCCCGGACGGGCTGGCAGGTCTGGGCCACCGAGCGTGTGCTCGATCTGGCCCGGGACGTCCTGTTCCCCGTCTACGCGAGCCTCTTCACCCCGGTGTGGCTGCGGATCCTGGGGGCAAAGGTCGGCAAGCACGTCGAGGCGTCCACGGTCCTCCTGCTGCCGAAGATGACCACGGTGGCCGACGGCGCGTTCCTCGCCGACGACACGATGGTGGCCAGCTACGAGCTCGGAGGCGGCTGGGTGAAGATCGCCCCGGCTAAGGTCGGCAAGCGCGCGTTCCTGGGCAACTCGGGCATGACGGCGGCTGGCCGCGCCGTGCCCAAGGACGGACTCGTCGCGGTCCTCTCGGCCACACCCAAGAAGGCCAAGTCGGGCTCGTCCTGGCTGGGCAGTCCTCCCGTCCGCCTCCGCCGCACCGCCATCTCGTCGGACACCGAGCGGACCTTCAACCCGGTCCCGCGCCTCAAGGTGGCCCGGGCCCTGTGGGAGCTGTGCCGCGCGGTGCCGGTCGTGCTCACGGTGGCGATCGCCGTCGTCGTGCTCGTTGCCCTCGACTGGCTCGCCTCGGCGTGGGGGTACCTGCCCGCGGCACTGCTGGGCGGCGCCGTCATGCTCGTCGCGGGCGCGATCGCCGCGGTGTCCGCGACGGCCGCGAAGTGGCTCTTCGTGGGGCGCATCAAGGCCGGCGAGCACCCGTTGTGGAGCTCGTTCGTGTGGCGCAACGAGGTCCAGGACACGTTCGTGGAGATGGTCGCGGCACCGTGGTTCGCGCGTGCGGCGTCCGGCACCCCGGCGCTCGTGTGGTGGCTGCGGTCCCTCGGTGCGAAGATCGGCTCGGGCACGTGGTGCGAGAGCTACTGGCTGCCCGAGGCGGACCTCGTCTCGCTCGGCCCGAGCTCCACCGTGAACCGCGGCTGCGTGGTGCAGACGCACCTGTTCCACGACCGCATCATGGCGATCGACGCCGTGGTGCTCGGCGAGGGCGCGACCCTCGGCCCGCACGGTGTGATCCTCCCGGGGGCGGAGATCGCCGACGGCGCGACCGTGGGGCCGGCGTCGCTCGTGATGCGGGGCGAGCACGTCCCGGCGGCCAGCTACTGGCGCGGCAACCCCGTGGCGCCCTGGAAGGAACCGGAGGCACCCACGCGGTGAGCCAGACGACGCATACCCGACCCGGGAAGAAGTCGAAGGACGAGGCCCTGCCGGACCCCTACACGCCCGGACACGGACAGGCGGGCTACGCCGTGGCGCACTACGACCTCGAGCTCGACATCCGCCTCGCGAGCAACCGCCTGTCCGGGCGTGCGCGCCTTCGTTCCACTGCGCGGGACCGGCTCGAGACCATCGTCCTCAGCCTCGCCGGCCTCCGGGCGACCAAGGTCCAGGTCAACGGCGCGAAGCCCGCCAAGACGTCCCAGCGCGCCGACGAGCTGCGCATCACGCCGTCAGCCCCCCTTGCGAAGGGCCAGGACTTCCACCTCGAGATCCGCTACGAGGGCACCCCGGAGCCGGTGGATGGGCTCTGGGGCGAGGTCGGCTGGGAGGAACTGTCCGACGGCGTGCTCGTCTCCGGCCAGCCTGTTGGCGCTCCCACGTGGTTCCCGTGCAACGACCACCCGAGCCAGAAGTCGACCTTCCGCATCACGGCGACGGCGGACGCTGGCTACCGGGTCGTCTCGAACGGCCTCCTCGTGGGCCACCGACGCAAGGCCAGCCGCGAGACCTGGGCCTACGAGGTCCACGAGCCCATGGCGCCCTATCTCGCGACCCTGATCATCGGGCGCTACCAGTTCCTCGAGCTCGGGCGGGTGCGTGCGCACGGCTCCCCCGCCGTCGGCGTGTTCGCCGCCGTGCCGCCGGCGCTGCGCGGCGCGGCGCTGACGGGCCTCCGCGACCAGGTGCGCATGGTCGAGCTGTTCGCCGAGCTCTTCGGGCCGTACCCGTTCCGTGACTACACCGTCGTCGTCACCGACGACCCCCTCGAGATCCCGCTCGAGGCCCAGACGCTCTCCATTGTGGGGCGCAACCACATCACGCGGTCGTGGGAATCCCAACGGCTCCTCGCGCACGAGCTGGCCCACCAGTGGTTCGGCAACTCGGTCACCGCGCGCCGTTGGGAGGACATCTGGCTCCACGAGGGGTTCGCCTGCTACGCGGAATGGCTGTGGAGCGAGCACTCCGGGCAGGGAACCGCCGCCGCGCGGGCGGCCGACGCCTGGAGGCTGCTCTCGGAGCAGAAGGAGGACATCCTCGTGGCGGCGCCCGGCCCGGAGCTCATGTTCGACGACCGGGTCTACAAGCGGGGCGCGCTGGCGCTGCATGCGGTGCGGCGGGCCGTCGGGGACGACCGGTTCTTCCGGGTGCTGGCGGCCTTCGGCTCCGAGCGGCGGCACGGCAATGCGACGACGGCGGACTTCACCGAGCTGCTCGGACGCGTCGGCGCCGGCGCACGCGGCTTCCGCGCCGAGGACCTGCTGGGGCCCTGGCTGTTCGAGCGCGCGCTCCCGCCGCTCCCCCGGTAGCCTCCGCAGCCACCCCGGCGGGCCGCCTTCCCGTCCCCTCCCTCTGGGAGTCACCTCCTGTGGGTCACCTTCTGGAGGTCATCTCCTGTGGGTCACCTCCTGGGGGTCAGCTGCAGCGCGTCTGGGCGACGGCCGCGACGAATTCCGGCGGCAGGCCGAGAGCTGCCGGGCTGAGGTCGCGCACCCGCGGGTCCTCGAGCGTCTCGATCGACTGGGTGTCCCCGCGCAGCCCGCTGCCGAAGGCCTTCAGAAGGGCTTCCTTGCGCGCCCAGATCCTCGCCGCTTCCCGGGCGGGCTCTGCCGCCTCCAACGCACGACGGCGCTCGGCCGCTGAGAAGGCAGCGTCCGGGATCGCGGCGCGGAAGTCAGCGACGGCGGCCAGGTCGACGCCGAGACCCTGCACGCAACCGGTGACCTCGGCACCACACGGGGTGACCTCGGCACCACACGGGGTGACCTCGGCACCACACCGGGTGACCTCGGCACCACACCGGGTGACCTCGGCACCACACGGGGTGACCTCGGCGGCACACGGGGTGACCTCGGCGGCGAGGAGGGCCCAGCCCCCGGCGCGGGACATGCTCGCCGCGACCGGGAGGAGCCGCCCGGGACGGGGAAGCGGCAGGCGGGCACCGCCGTCGTGCGCGGAGGCCGCGAGCACGAACCCGGGCGCACCATGCTCCCCCCGCCCGCAGTCGGGGCAGGTGTACGCCGGGAGCACGAGCCGGGGATCGGTCCCGGCGGCCTCGGCCACGAGTGCCCTGAGCGCGAGCCGCCCGGCGAGGAACTCGTGGCTCCGGACGGGCTCGAGGATCGCGGCGGCCCGCTCGAGCTCCCCGGGCGTGCAGACGCCGGCGGGCAGCACCGACCCGGGCGACCCGAGCGGCACTGCCCGCAGGAGCACGGCGGCGGGACGTGCTAGCCGCGCTGGACCGCGCCGTACCGCTCGGCGGCGAGCGCCACGGCGGCCGCCCGGGCCTCGGAGGCCTCGTCGGCGGTCAGGGTGCGGTCCTCGGCGCGGAAGCGCAGGCCGAAGGCGAGGGACTTCTTGCCTTCGTCGATGCCCTTGCCCGTGTACACGTCGAACAGGTGGACGTCCTCGAGGAGCTCACCGGCCCCCTCGCGGAGCGCACCGAGCACCTCGCCCGCCGGCAGCGCGGCGTCGACGATGAGGGCGACGTCCTGGGTCGCGACCGGGAACGTGGAGAGGTGCTTGGCCACGACGACGTCGGCCGCCGCCTCGAACAGCGCGTCGGCGTCCAGCTCCACAGCCACCGAGCGCGCCGGCATGTCCAGCTCGGCGAGCAGCTTCGGGTGCAGCTCGCCGGCGAACCCGACGACCTCGCCCGAGCGCAGGGCAAGCTGCGCCGCCCGCCCCGGGTGGAACGCCTGGTGCGATCCCTGGCTGACCACGAGCTCCACGCCGAGCACGTCGCCGGCGAGGCGCGCGACGTCGAGCGCGTCGGCCCAGTCCCACGCACGAGGCTCGGTGCCCGGTGCCTGGGGCGAGTCCTTCCCGGTCAGGACCGCCGCGACGTGCAGGGGCTGGTCCGGCAGCCCGTCGTAGAGCGCGTCGAGGACCTCATCGGCGGGACGGACGCCGAGCGGGGGAATCTCCGGCGTTCCGAGGGCACCGTCCTCGGGCAGGAAGACCAGCCCGGCCTCGAAGACCGCGAGGTCGCGGAAGCCGCGGCCATGGTTCCGCTTCGCGGTGTCGATGAGGCCCGGCAGCAGGGAGGTGCGGAGCCATCCGTGCTCCTCGCTCAGCGGGTTGGCGAGCTTCACGGCGGGGCGCGCGGCCCCGGCCTCGGCGACGCCGAACGTCTCGTTCTGCCTCCTGGAGGCGAACGGGTACGAGAGGACCTCGGTCAGGCCTGCGTCGGCGAACGCCTGCACGAGCCGACGGCGCTGCTGCTGGCTGCGGGTGTAGCCGCGCCCGGGAGGGGCCACTGGCAGGGTCGCGGGGATCTTGTCGTAGCCGACCAGACGCGCGATCTCCTCGGAGAGGTCCTCCTTCGTCTCCAGGTCATTGCGCCAGCTGGGCGGTGTCACGAGGAAGTCGGACCCGGACCGCTCGATGCGCGCGCCGAGGTCCCCCAGCGTTCGGGTGATCAGCTCCTCGCTGAACTCCATTCCGATCCGCTCGGAGGCGAAGTCCGCTGGCAGCGGGATGCGGATCGGCTCGGGCGCCGTCCCGACGTCGGTGCCCACCTCGTCCGCGACGCCGCCGCCGAGCTCGACGAGGAGGTCGACGACGCGCTGGGCCGCCACGTGCGCGACGTTCCAGTCCACGCCGCGCTCGAAGCGCTTGGACGCCTCCGAGGGCAGCTTGTGGCGCCGGCGCGAGCGGGCGATGCTCACCGTGTCGAAGTGGGCCGCCTCGACGAGGATGTTCACGGTCTCGTCGCTGCACTCGGTCGACGCACCGCCCATGACGCCGGCGATGCCGATCGGCCCCGACTCGTCGGTGATGAGAAGGTCCTCGGGGTCGAGCTCCCGGACCTTGCCGTCGAGGGTCTCGAGCTTCTCCCCCGGCGCGGCGCGGCGCACCGTGATGGGGCCGGTCAGCTTGTCGAGGTCGTAGTTGTGGATCGGCTGGCCGAGTTCGAACATGACGTAGTTCGAGATGTCCACCGGCAGGGAGATCGAGCGGACGCCGGCGAGGCGCAGCCGCGAGACCATCCACTGCGGCGTCGGCCGGGTGGGGTCGATGCCGCGCACCGTCCGCGCGACGAAGCGGTCGCAGCCGGGCACGCCGTAGATGGGCGCCTGGTCGTCGAGCACGACGCCGTAGCCCCCCTCGAGCGCCTCAGGCGCCTTGATCAGCTCGGCCGGGTCCGTGAACTCGGTGCCGGTGGCGTGGGAGTACTCGCGGGCGATGCCGCGGATCGAGAAGCAGTAGGCCCGGTCCGGGGTCACGTTGATCTCCGCCGCCTCGTCGGTCAGGCCGAGGAGCTCCAGCGCATCAGTGCCGACCTCCGGGTCGAGCCCGATGCGCGAGAGCACGAGGATGCCGTCGTGGTCGTCGCCGATGCCGAGCTCGCGCACGGAGGCGATCATGCCCGCCGAGACGTGGCCGTACGTCTTGCGGGCGGCGATGTGGAAGTCGCCGGGCAGCGTCGCTCCGGGGAGGGTCACCACGACCTTGTCGCCGGGCGCGAAGTTGTGCGCACCGCACACGATGCCCTGGACGCCGGAGGGGTCGATGCCCTTGCCGGTGAGCGTCTGCTCCTGGCCCTCCGGGACCACGCGCACCTGGCACCAGTTGATCGTCTTGCCGTTGCTCTGCGGCTCCTTGACGGCGCTGAGCACCTGCCCCACCACAATGGGGCCCCGGATCGAGTCGGACGGACGGTGGACGTCCTCCTCCTCGAGGCCGACCTTCACGAGGTCCGCCATGAGGTCCTCTGCGGTCGCGTCTGCAGGGAGCTGCGTGTATTCGCGCAGCCATGAAAGGGGGATTCGCATTGAACTAGATCTCCATCCCGAAGTGCTGGCTGAAGCGGACGTCGCCCTCGATCATGTCGTGCATGTCGGCGACCTCGTTGCGGAACATGAGCGTGCGCTCGATGCCCATGCCGAAGGCGAAGCCCGAGTACTCCTCGGGGTCGATGCCCGCCGCGCGCAGCACGTTCGGGTTGACCATGCCGCATCCTCCCCATTCGATCCACTGCGGGCCGCCCTTGGCGCCCGGATGCCAGATGTCCAGCTCCGCGCTCGGCTCGGTGAACGGGAAGTAGTTCGGGCGCAGGCGGATCTGCGCCTCGGCTCCGAACATCTGGCGGGCGAAGTGCTCGAGGGTGCCGCGCAGGTCGGCCATGGACAGACCCTTGTCGATGGCCAGGCCCTCGAACTGGTGGAACACGGGCGTGTGCGTCGCGTCGAGCTCGTCGGTGCGGAAGACCTTGCCGGGGCACAGGACGTAGATCGGGACCTCCCGCTCGAGCATCGAGCGGACCTGCACCGGCGACGTGTGCGTGCGCAGCAGCAGGTGGGCCTCGGGCGGGTCGACGAAGAAGGTGTCCTGCATCTCCCGGGCGGGGTGGTCGGGCTTGAAGTTGAGCGCGTCGAAGTTGAACCACTCGGACTCGACCTCGGGCCCCTCGGCGATCTCCCAGCCCATCCCGACGAAGATGTCGCTCACGCGGTCCTGAAGCGTCGAGAGCGGGTGACGGGCCCCGGCACGACGGCGGCGCGGAGCCGCCGTGACGTCGACGGTCTCCTCCACGAGGATGCGCGCATCGTTCTCGGCCTCGAGCACGGCCTGGCGTTCGGCGATGGCCTTGTTCACCCGTCCGCGCGCGCCGCCGACGATCTTCCCGGCGGCCGCCTTCGACTCCTTCGGGAGCGACCCGATAGCGCGGTTCGCGAGGGCCAGCGGAGACTTCTCACCCGTGTGGGCAATGCGCGCAGCCTTGAGCGCATCGAGGTCCTCGGCAGCCGCGACAGCGGCCAGGGCGTCCTCCACGGCGGCGCTCACAGCGGCCTCGTCGACAGGATCGGGGACACTCGTCTCGGTCACGGGAACCTCGGTATCGGCAGGTTGCGGTGTAGTCTCGGGCACCCGCCAAGTCTAGTTCACGGCTACCATGCCCCTGTGCGCCTTGGGAGCCGGGCACGGGCAGTGCTCAACACCGTGAACCTCTCGACGCCGCTGGGCCTGGCGCTCGCGGCGGCTGCGCGCACGCCGCTGCGCCGGGGCCCCGACGGCCTCTTCATCGCCGAGGGCTACCGGCCCAGGCTGCCCCTCGCGGCGGCGTTCGTCGTGGGGAACGTCGTCTTCACCAGGGGCAGCGCCGGTGGGCTCGTGGCCCGGCCCGCGCTCCTGGCGCACGAGTCCCGGCACGCGACCCAGTACGCCTTCTGCCTGGGCCTTCCCTTCCTGCCGCTGTACTTCGCCTCAGCGCTCTGGTCCTGGTCGCGGAGCGGGGACCCCGCCGCGCAGAACCCCTTCGAAAAGCTGGCCGGGCTTGCCGACGGCGGGTACGTGGCCGAGCGCCGTCAGGAGAGAGGACGTCCATGAAGACCGGGGAGTCGATCACCGTCACCGGCACCGGCGTGGTGCGGGTGGCGCCGGACACGGCGGTGCTGCGCCTTGCCTCGGAGTGCCGCTCGGCCAGGCTCGCCGAGGCGTTCGCCGCGGCCACGGGCGCGGCGGAGGCGATGGTCTCGGCAGCGCTCGCCGGAGGGGTCCACCGGGAGGACATCGCCTCCAGCGCCCTCTCTGTCACGAGCGAGACGGCGTGGCAGGAAGGACGCGGCCACCAGCTGCTCGGCTACGCCGCCAGCCGCGGGCTCACGCTGGCAGTCCGCGATCTGGCGGCCGCAGGAGCCCTGCTCGACGCCGTCGTCGCCGCAGGCGGGGACGCGGCGAGGATCCACGGGGTCTCCCTCGTCGTGTCGGACCCCTCCCCCGCGAGGACCCGGGCGCAGGAGGCCGCGTTCGAGGACGCCCGGTCGTCCGCGGAGCGGCTCGCCTCGCTCGCACAGCGCCGCCTCGGCGCCGTGGTGAGGATCGACGCCGGAGCCGCGCCTGAGGGCCAGCAAGTGCCCCTGCGCCGCGTCGCGCTGGCCGCCGACGCCGCGCCCGGGCTGGAAGCGGGACAGGCCGAGGTCGCGGCGAGCGTGACGGTGACCTGGACGCTGGACTGATCCGACGCGCCGGACACCTCCTTGACAGACTATCGAACATAGTTTCGAATAGACGGCATGCGATGGAACACGCAGGCGGTCTCCGAACTCCCCCTCCGGGAAACCGCCGACGAGCCGGCCCAGCCGCCCCTCCTTCCCCTGGCAGGGGCGCTGCGCACGGTCAGGACGCCGGAGTTCCACGGGATCACCTTCCACGAGGTCGCCGCGAAATCGGCGCTCAACAAGGTCCCGCCGGCGTCCTCCATGCCCTTCCGCTGGACAGTCAACCCCTACCGCGGCTGCAGCCACGCGTGCGTGTACTGCTTCGCCCGCAACACCCACACGTACCTGGACCTCGACGCCGGGCTCGACTTCGACCGCCAGCTCGTGGTCAAGGTCAACGTGGGCGAGGTGCTCCGGGCCGAGGTGTCGAAGCCCTCCTGGAGCCGGGAGCACGTGGCACTGGGGACCAACACCGACCCGTACCAGCGCGCCGAAGGGCGCTACGCCCTCATGCCCGGCATCATCCGGGCGCTCGCGGATTCGGGCACGCCGTTCTCGATCCTCACCAAGGGAACGCTGCTCGCCCGGGACATCCCCCTGCTGAAGGCCGCGAGCACCCACGTCCCGATCGGGACCAGCATCTCCCTCGCCGTCCTGGACCCCGACCTGCAGTCGGCACTCGAGCCGGGCACGCCCTCGCCCTCGGCTCGGCTGAAGCTCATCTCCCGCCTCCGCGAGGCGGGGCTGCCCTGCGGCGTGATGGCCATGCCGATCCTGCCGTGGCTGACCGACTCGGAAGAGCACCTCGACGCCCTCATGGGGGCGCTGGCCGCCGCCGGGGCGACCGGCGTGACGGCCGGCGCCCTTCACCTCCGCCCCGGGACGCGTGAGTGGTTCATCGGCTGGCTCGCCCGGAGCCACCCGCAGCTCGTGGGCCGGTACCGCAGGCTCTACTCCAAGGGCGCCTACGCCCCGGCCGAGTACCGGACGTGGCTCGCCCAGCGCGTCTCCGCGGCGAAGAAGCGCCACGGTTTCGGCCGCACCGAAGGGTTCGGGCATCGTGACGCAGGGGTGCGGGAGGCCGGGCAGCCGGCGGAGGCGACCGAGCCCCGCCAGGACTCCGTCCAGCAGACCCTCTTCTGAGCGCTCAGCCTCTGGCACTCTCAGCCTCCGGGCACTCAGGCTCTGGGCACTCCTCGGCCCGCGGTCGTCTGGCTCCGCACAGCGTCCACGATGGGGAGGTCGGCCGGGATCCACGGGAGGTCCTGGAGGGCGCGTCCCTCGAGGGGGACCCACAGGAGCTCGTCGTGGTCCTCGAGCGGCTCGGGGACTCCGGCCGCCACCTCGGCCAGCCACACGCGCATCGCGGCGCGCTCGTTGAGGGGCCACCCCTGGGCGAGTGGTCCGGGGACCTCGTCCCCCAGCACCACATCGACGCCCAGTTCCTCGGCGAGCTCGCGCCGCAGCCCGTCCTCGGGAGCCTCCCCGGGCTCGACCTTGCCGCCCGGGAACTCCCACAGGCCGGCCAGCGCGGGCGGCGCCGTCCTGCGCGCGGCCAGCAGCCGGCCCGGCCGGTCGAGCGAGTCGACGATCGCCGCTCCGACCACCTGGACGAGCGTGGCAGCGGCCGCGCCGTTCGGGGTCTCCTGCCTCTCCTTGTGCATCCGGCCAGTCTAGGAGGGAATGGACCGGCGTCCCGTAGTGTTGAGGGCAGATCGAGGGCCGACGGCGTTCCTCACCGCCATGCCCCGACCTATCCCAAGGACACCCCGCCGTGCCCCAGCCCGATCCCGCCCTTGCCCCGCCGACGGCCACAGCCGAGGCCCAGGCCGCCGCGTCCGCGGCGCGGGCTTCCCAGACCACCGCAGCCGCGCCGCGCCCCCGGCCCACCGTGCTCGCCCCCCGCCCTCTCTTCTGGGCCATGCTCGCCCTTGGCATCGGCGGCTTCGCCATCGGCACCGTCGAGTTCGCGACGATGGGGCTGCTGAAGGAGGTCGAACGCGGCCTCTCCATCAGCACGGCGGAGGCCGGCCAGCTGATCTCGGCGTATGCGCTCGGCGTCGTCGTGGGCGCGCCCCTGCTCGCAGCCGTCGGCGCGCGCCTGCCGCGCAAGGCCCTCGCGCTCGGGCTCATGGCGTTCTACGCGCTCGCCAACCTCTCCTCCTTCGCTGCCGCGGACTACGGCGCGATGATGCTGTCCCGCTTCGCCGCGGGCCTCCCCCACGGGGCCTACTTCGGCACCGCAGCAGCCATCGCGGCCTCGCTCGTGGCCCCGACCAAGCGCGGCTGGGCGATCGCGACCGTCATGTCCGGGCTGACCATCGCGAACGTGCTCGGGGTTCCGGCGGCGACGTGGCTGGGCCAGGCGTTCGGGTGGCGGCTCCTCTTCGTGGCAACGGCGGTGATAGCGCTCGCGTGTGTGGCCCTCGTGGCCCGCTTCGTCCCGTTCGAGCCCGCCCACCCGGAGGCCAGCGTCCGCCGCGAGCTGTCGGCTCTGCGCCGGGTGCAGCTCTGGCTCGCGCTCGCCGTCGGCGTCGTGGGCTTCGGCGGGTTCTTCGCGACCTACACCTACATCGCGCACACCATGACCGCTGTCGCGGGGCTCCCCGAGTCCCTGATCCCCCTCGTCGTGGCGCTGTACGGGCTCGGCATGGTCGTGGGCAACGTGGTCGGTGGGAGACTCGCGGACCGCTCCGTCATGGGCACCATCTACTGGGCGCTCGGCGCCGTCGCCGCCGTCATGGTGGTGTACGGCCTGGCGGCGTCGTGGTGGCCCACCGCGCTCTTCATGGTGTTCGTGGTGGGCGGCTCCGGGTCCATCCTCATCCCCGCGCTCCAGTCGCGGCTGCTGGACTCGGCCCCGGGTGCAGCGACGCTCGCGACGTCGCTCAGCCACTCCGCCCTGAATGTCGCCAACGCCCTCGGAGCATTCCTCGGCGGGGTCGTCATCGCGGCCGGCTGGGGATTCACCGCCCCCGCCTACGTCGGAGCGGTGCTCGCGGTGCTCGGCCTCGCGATCGCGCTCCTGAGCGGCCGCCTCGAGCGCCGCCACCCCGTCGCCTAGCGCGACCCGAGCGAGCGCGACGGCGGCAGCCCAACCCGGGCTGCCGCCGTCGCGCGTCACACCGGAAGTGCGTTCAGGGCGCGAGCCGCCGCCGCAGGAGGCAGAACTCGTTGCCCTCGGGATCGGCGAGGACGTGCCACTGCTCGTCACCGGTCTGGCCGACGTCTGCGGGTCGCGCCCCGAGCGCGAGCAGGCGCTCCAGCTCGGCGTCCTGCTCGCAGTCGACCGGGTTGACGTCGATGTGCAGGGGCAGCCGACCACCGCGAGGGTCGCTGCTGGGGCTCAGGATGATCGTGGGCTGCAGGCCGCCGAAGCCGGCCGTGGGAGGCCCGATCTCGATCGCGCCGTCCTGACGGTCGATCTCGACGTAGCCGAGGACCTCGCCCCAGAACACGGCCAGCCGCTCGGGGTCGGCGCACTTGAGGACCAGCTCGCTGATGCGTGAAGCCATGGAGCCCAGTCTAGGGACCGCCCGCGCGGTCAGTGGGAGCCCGTGCGGTCAGTGGGAGCCCGCACGGGGCACTTCCGGCTCGGCAGCGGGGGTTCCCTGGGCGGGCCGTTCCCGCTGGATGTCCGGTTCGATGTAGATGACGCGGGCTGCGGGAACGGCGTCGCGGATGCGCACCTCGGTGGCGTCGATCGCCTGGGCGATCTGGGCCCCCGAGGCCCCCGGCGCGACGCTGATCTTCACGCCCACGAGGAGCTCCTCGGGGCCTAGGTGCATGGTGCGCAGGTGGATGATGCGTGTCCCGTCCGACTGGATGGCCCCCTCGATCTTCGCCACGTCGGTCCTCGTGGCGGCTTCGCCGAGCAGGAGCGAGCTCGTCTCGACGGCGAGGACCCCGGCAATGATGACAAGGAGGATGCCGATCATGGCGGTGCCGAGTGCGTCCCAGACCCCGTTGCCTGTGATGAGCGTGAGCGAGACCCCGAAGAGTGCGAACAGCAGGCCGAGGAGCGCCCCGAAGTCCTCGAGCAGGATCACCGGCAGCTCGGGCTGCTTGGCGGTACGGACGAACGAGACCCAAGACTGGTTCCCGCGGATCTGGTTGGACTCGTGGATCGCCGTGCGGAAGGACAGCCCCTCGGCGATGATTGCCCCGACGAGGACGGCCAGGGGAACCCACCACCACGCACCCTCGATTCCGTGCGGGTCATGGAACTTCTCCCACGCTTCGAACAGCGCGAAGAGGCCGCCCACGGTGAAGAGGACGATCGAGACGATGAAGGCGTAGATGTACCTCGCCCGGCCGTAGCCGAAGGGGTGCTCGGGGCTCGCCTGCTTCCCGGCCCGCTTCCCGCCGACAAGCAGGAGGACCTGGTTGCCCGAATCGGCCACCGAGTGGATGGCCTCCGCGAGCATCGACGACGACGCCGTGAGCAGGAACGCGACGAACTTCATCACCGCGATGGCCAGATTCGCGGACAGCGCCGCGACGACGGCCTTGGTCCCACCGCCAGAAGCCATGATGGTGCCTGCTTTCTCCTCGAGTCCCGAAGTGCGATCGGTACCAACCTACCCGTTCGGGCATGCCGGGAACCGGCCCCGCCGGGAGGTCAGCGCCTCTGGCTGCGGGCGCTCGCGTACAGGCAGACGGTGGCTGCGGTGCCGACATTGAGGCTCTCGGCCGCGCCGTAGAGCGGGACAGCCACGCGGTGGTCGGCCAGGGCCTTCTCCTCCTCGCTGAGGCCCTGCGCCTCATTCCCGAACAGCCACGCGGTGGGCGCCTCGAGGCGGTACTCCCCGACAGCGGCGGCGGTTCCCATGCGCCTCGCCGCCGACTCGTCCTGGAGCCGGTCGAGATCGACCGGGCCCTCGCCGTCGGCTGCGAGGACCCCGAGCCCGGCGGCCCGGGCCGCTGCGGCGAGGTCCTCCGGTTCGATACCCAGCACCACGGGGACGTGGAAGAGCGACCCGGCGGTGCTGCGGACCGCCTTGGGGTTGTAGATGTCCACGCTGCCGGCCGTGAGCACGACCGCGTCGGCACCGGCCGAGTCCGCGGCGCGGAGGATGGTGCCTGCGTTGCCGGGATCCTGGACCCGGCACATGACGGCCAGAAGCCGCGGGCGGCGGGCGAGGACGTCCTCGAGCGCGACGTCGAGCATCGTGCACACGGCGACGACGCCCTGCGGGTTCACGGTGTCCGCCATGGCGGCCAGCACGTCGTCGGTCGCGAGGCGGAGCTGGCCGGTCGCCGCGGCCGGCCCGGCGATCTCGGGGTAGCGGTCCAGGCAGGCCTCGCTCGCGTACACCTCGGCGACGACGGCGTCCCGCCCGTCGGCGCGCCGCTCGGCGTCGAGGCGCAGCGCCTCACGCACCGCCTGGGGACCTTCGGCGAGGAAGCGGTGACGCCGGTTCCTCGCCGCGCGCGTCGCCAGCTTGGCGACGTCACGCACACGGTCGGCGCGGGGGTTGGCCATGGTCTCGGTCGGTATCACGGACCAACTCTAGCGACGCCGCAGCGGCCCGGGACGCGGCAGCGCCCGCGCAGCAGGGCTGCACGGGCGCTGTCGAAGGGGGTCGCGGGGCCGCGACGTCCGCTCGCTACTTGGCGACGGGGGCGTTGACGTCGGCCGGGAGGGCGTTCTTGGCGACCTCGACGAGGGCGGCAAACGCGGTCGCGTCCGAGACGGCCAGCTCGGCGAGCATGCGGCGGTCGACCTCGACCTCGGCGGCCTTGAGGCCCTGGATGAGGCGGTTGTAGGTCAGACCGTTCGCGCGGGAGGCTGCGTTGATGCGCTGGATCCAGAGGCGACGGAAGTCGCCCTTGCGCTTGTGGCGGTCCTGGTAGCTGTACACGAACGAGTGCAGCAGCTGCTCCTTGGCCTTGCGGTACAGGCGCGAGCGCTGGCCGCGGTAGCCGGAGGCCCGATCGAGGATGGTCCGGCGCTTCTTGTGGGCGTTGACTGCCCGCTTCACACGTGCCACGTGCGTACTCCTTTTGAATCTCTCCCAGACACCCGGGCGATGCGCCCGGCCGGGATGGCTAGTGGCCCCGGAGGGGCCGGTGGGTGGAAGAAATCAGACGCCCAGCATCCGCTTGATGACCTTGGCGTCGCCCGGGGAGACGATCTTGTCGCCGGCGAGGCGGCGCGTGAGCGTCGTGGGCTTGTGCTCGAGGTAGTGGCGGCGGTTGGCCTGCTGGCGCTTGAGCTTGCCCGAGCCGGTCAGCTTGAAGCGCTTCTTGGCGCCACTGTGGGTCTTCATCTTCGGCATGGGAACCGATCTCCTTACGTACCCGCGGCGCGAGGCCGCGGCTTTCTCTGGCGGTCAGCTTGCGCGGACCGACTGGTTTCTCCGCCCGCCGGCAGGCCGGCGGCGGTGGACCGGCTCGGCGGACCGGCGCCCTCTCAGGCGCCGGTCCGTCTGCCGGGTCTGGCTAGTTGCCCCGCCGGCCGGACGGCCGGGGTGCCGTCGGCTTCGGGGCGGAGGGCTTCGGCGTGGCCGCGGACGGGCGCGGCGCACCGGGCTTGGGAACGCTGGGCTTCGGCGCCGCCGGCTTGGGCGCCGAGGGGCGCGCGGAGGACGGCGACGGGACCGGCTTGGGCGCGGCCGGAACCGCAGGCTTGGAAGCACCCGAGGCGGCGGGCTTCGGCGCGGCGGTCTCGCGGGGAGCCTTCGGCTCAGCGGGCTGCGCCTTCGGCTGGGAAGGCTGGGCCGCCACGGGCTCAGCCTGCGGCTTGTCCGCCTCGGCGGCCGGAGCCTCCTCGGGGGCCGGAGCCTCCTCGGCCGCGGGGGTCTCCTCAGGAGCCGAAGGCGCCGCGGTGGGCGTCTCCTCGACCTCGGGTACCTCGACCTCGGGTGCCTCAGCCTCGGGTGCCTCAGCCTCGCGGGCCGTGGCTGCCTGGAGCAGCTCCGCAGGGATGGAGTCCGCAAGCGACTGAGTCAGGGGGGCGCCGTCGGCGGTGACATTCCCCGCCTTCGCCGCCTCGGCCTTGGCCTTGTCCGTGGCGCGCTGGGCTGCGCGACGGGCCTCCGCCTTGGCCTCCGCCTTGTTCTTGAGCGGGCCGATCACCATGACCATGTTTCGTCCGTCGATCCGCGGGGCGGACTCGACAGCGCCCACCTCGGCGACGTCCTCAGCGAACCTCTGGAGCAGGCGGATGCCCATCTCCGGACGCTGCTGCTCACGGCCGCGGAACTGGATCATGGCCTTGACCTTGTCGCCCGCACCGAGGAAGCGGAGCGCGTGGCCCGTCTTCGTCTCGTAGTCGTGCTTGTCGATCTTGAGGCGGAAGCGGATTTCCTTCAGGACCGTGTTGGTCTGGTTCTTGCGCGCCTCACGCGCCTTCACCGCAGCCTCGTACTTGTACTTGCCGAAGTCCATCAGCTTGCACACCGGCGGCTTGGCCTGCGGTGCTACCTCAACGAGATCGAGGTCGGCCTCAGCGGCCAGGCGCAAGGCATCCTCGATGCGGACGATGCCGACCTGCTCTCCGGCGGGCCCGACGAGGCGCACCTCGGGGACGCGGATTCGCTCATTGATGCGTGGATCGCTAATGTTCAAGCTCCTGTACATGTGCGGACGTGCCCGGCAACAAGGAAGGCCCCCGATTGCCGGTGCAATCGGAGGCCTCGGATGGACGCGCCCCGCTGGAGCGCCTGCCCGGAGCGACGGCGCGCGCCGTCCGGCCAACCTGAGTACCCGGCAGCTTTCCGGCCATGAGGCCCGGACGCCGACAGGTGGGAGAGATCTCCGCTTGCAAACTATCTGTCAATTATACAGGGTTGACGCAGACAACCGCACAACGGAACAGTCCCGGGGAACCGGTGCGTTGTCGGTGAGGCGCCCGCCACTGGAATAACGACATCCAGTCGGTCTGTGACAAGCTTATCAGCATGAGCAGCAGCACCCCGAACCCCGCCGCGTCCTCCGACGCGCCGTCCACCGCGCACGATGCCCACCGCCACAGTTTCGGCGACCCCGCCGACGCCGCACCGGACGTGAGCGCGCAGGTGCGGGACATCGCGGAGGTCGCCGCTGTCGAGGTGATCACGACGACGGCGGTGCACCTCATGAGCGCTGCCGCGGTGAAGTGCGGGCTCGCCGAGGGCCCGGACGCCGAAGGGCTCAAGGACCTGGACGAGGCCCGCAAGCTCATCACCGCCCTTGCCGGGCTGGTCACCGCGGCCGCACCCGAAATCGGGTCGCAGCACGCCGGCCCATTGCGCGACGGCCTGCGTTCGCTCCAGCTCGCGTTCCGCGAGGCGTCCGCCATCCAGGACGCGCCGGGCAAGGGCCCGGGCGAGAAGTACACGGGCCCGGTCAACTGACACCGCCCGCACACGGGCGGCACGCACCCTTTAAGGGTCACCTTCTGGAGGTCACCTCCTGGCGGTCACTTCGTGTGACCCCCAGGAGGTGACCTCCAGACGTCAGGCGGCGGGTGAGCCGGGGGCGGGCGCCCGTCGGCGCCGTCGTGCGCCCTGCGCCGCGAGGGCCGCCGAGCACAGCAGCACTCCGGCCGCCCCGATACCGGCGAAGCCCGCCCACGGTCCGACCGCGTCTACGAGCGTGCCGGTCAGAGGAGAGCCCAGGGCCGTGCCCGCGGTGAGGGCGGAGCCGTACCACCCCATCGCCTCGCCTCGCCGTTCCTCGGGCACGAGCTCCGCCACGCGTTCGGAGGCTGCCGACATGGTCGGCGCGCACAGGAGCCCCGGAAGGATGGACAGCACGCTGAGGGTGCCGGTGTCGTGCGCGAAGCCCAGCGGCATCGTGAGCACGCTCATCACGAGCAGGAGCACCAGCGGGGAGACCGGCCGGTGCATGGCGCCGTAGACGATCCCCCCGACCAGGGACGCCGCGCACCAGAAGAAGAAGACGATCCCGAGCTGGGCTGCCTCCCCGTGGCTGCGCAGGATCGCGACGATCCCGACGTCGGTGCCGGACAGCACCATGCCGGCACCGGCGGCGACGGCCATGACCACGACGACGGCGACGCCCACCCGCCACTTCCCTGGCGGCCTCGAGTCCGCCCCACGCGCCCGGATCAGGAGGCGGCGGAGCCCAGAGGCCCCGTCCGCCTGGCCCGCGGCGACCTCCGTGGGGGCAGGCCGGGCGGCGGACTCGAGCCCGGAGGGCAGGTCCTCCGGGGACCCGCCCGTGCCGAGCCCGGTGCTGTCGCTGGAGAGGGCGCCGGGCTGGCCCGTGCGCGTCGGCGGATTGAACCACATCAGCGCCAGCCCAGCAGCGGCCGCGGAGGCGCCGACGGCAGTGATCCCCCAGATGGTGGAGGCCTGCACGGCGGCGACGGCGGCGAGGGCGGGCCCGACCATGAAGGTCACCTCGGTGCAGATCGAGTCGAGGGCGAAGGCCGTGCGGCGCTGGGCAGCGTTCGTCATGACGCCGAGCGACTGCCGCACCACGGAGAAGATCGGCAGGGCGAAGATCCCGCCCACGAATGCCGCCGCCAGGAGCCAGGGGTACTCGAGGTGGGGCGCCACGCCCCACACGAGGGCCTCGGCGAGGATCGAGGGGACAAGGGCGGCGCGCAGACCTGCCGCATCCACCCGCCGGCCGCGCCAGGGCGCCCCCACAGCGATGCCGACGGTCAGCACTGCGGCGACGGCGCCCGCGGCGGCGTACCCGAGGCCCAGGGTCTGGACGACGTGCAGCGTCAGCAGGACTCCGGCGGCGGAGTGCGGGAGCCGCGCGACCATGGCGACCAGGAGCAGCCGGCGCACCATCGGCGTGCGCCAGAGCTGGCCGTAGTGCGCGAAGTGCATGGTCCCCTCCCCCCGGGCGGTGCGCGGTTCGGGCTCAGCTGGTCGCCGGGCGGACCTTGATCTCGATCGAGTCGACCGACTCCGCGAAGCGCGCGCTGCCAGCCAGCCGGCCGTGCAGCTCTGACACAGTCTCACGCACTGCCTCTGCTGGCAATCCGGGCTCGAGGGCCACGGTCAGGCGGAGCTCGGGCCCGGGGCCGCCGCCCGCGAGCACACGTCCGGACGCGTCGCGCGAGGCGACGCCTGCACCGGGGCCGATCTCGATGCCCCGCACCGCGTCGATGCTCTCGGACGCCCGGCCGACCTCGCCGACCAGATCCGCATCCGCGTACGACGGCGTCCACTCGCGCTGCTGAGCGAGCGCCCATACCCCGGGCCGGCGGAGCACGAACGTCACGTCCGCCCCGGGGTCGAGGACGAGGAGCTCGGCGCCCTCGGAGACGGCTGAGAGCGCCGCGCGTGGGGCGAACACGGCCACAGGGCGGGCCTCGGGGTGCCACGCGGCGAGTCGCTCGACGGTCGTGAAGACGGGCAGCGCCTTCCGGCCGTCGGGTGCCGCGACGGTCACGAGGGCCATGTCCGCCTCCTTGTCCTCGGCGAAGCCGTGCTCGCCGAGGCCGCCCTCGGCGAGCTCCGCGACGACGGCGACGAAGACGCGGGCCGTGGCGAGCGCACGGTGGACTGCGGTCTCGTCCCCGGTGCCCGAGGCGAGGGCGGCGAGCGCCGCCGCGACGCCCGTGTCGGCCGCGCCGTCGTCGCCGTCGAAGGTGTGGAGGGGGTTCCCGTCGCCGCTCAGGTCACGGCCGGCCCACGGCTGCCCCGCCGAGTCGGCGGCGCTCCCGGCTCGGGCCAGCGCGGCGGCGATGTGGCCGGGCAGATGCCGCTGCGGCCCACCTGCGCCGTGGGCGTGGTGCGGACCGTGCGCATGGCCGCGGTCGCCGTCGTGCGTCATCAGCGGCGCCCGGCCACGTCCAGCGCTTCGGGGAGCGTGAACTGGCCGGAGTAGAGCGCCTTGCCCACGATCGCGCCCTCGACCCCGAGCGGGACGAGCTCGCGGAGCGCGCGGAGGTCATCGAGGCCGGAGATCCCGCCCGAGGCGACGACCGGCTTGTCGGTGCGCTGGCACATCTCGCGCAGGAGGCCGAGGTTGGGCCCCTGGAGGGTGCCGTCCTTGGTCACGTCGGTCACGACGTAGCGGGCGCAGCCGGCGTCCTCGAGGCGTGCGAGCACCTCCCAGAGGTCACCGCCCTCCTTGGTCCAGCCACGCCCGGCGAGCGTGGTGCCGCGTACGTCGAGCCCGACGGCGATCCGGTCGCCGTGGCGCTCGATGGCCTTGGCCGTCCACTCGGGGTTCTCGATCGCGGCGGTGCCGAGGTTCACGCGCGCGACCCCCAGCTCGAGGGCCGCGTCCAGGCTCGCGTCGTCGCGGAGGCCGCCGGACAGCTCGACCTTGAGCGACAGGCTGCTGACCACGTCCGCGATCAGGGCGCGGTTGTCGCCCCGTCCGAAGGCCGCGTCGAGGTCCACGAGGTGCACCCATTCCGCGCCGGCCTGCTGCCACGCCAGCGCCGCGTCGAGCGGCGAGCCGTAGCCGGTCTCGCTGCCCGCCTCCCCCTGCACGAGGCGTACGGCCTGGCCGTCCACGATGTCGACGGCGGGCAGGAGTTCGAGGATGGTCTCCCCAGCGCTCATGTGGTGTGTCTCCTGGAGGGAAGGGATGGGAACAATTCGGAGGTCATGCGGCCGGAAGGGTCAGCACGTAGGCCGCCACGAGGGCGGCCACGGCCAACGCGCCGAAGGCGATCCACGTCCAGTTGGGAAGGCCCTGCTTGCGGAACGAGATCGCGCCTCCGACGAGCAGCCCGGCCAGGCCGAACAGCAGAACGGACCACATTCAGGCGGCGTCCTCGGCGCCGGAGGGAGTGCCCCGGCGCAGCGACTGGACCCAGTTGCGCAGGAGCTGCGCGCCCGCGTCTCCCGACTTCTCGGGGTGGAACTGGGTCGCGCAGAGGGGACCGTTCTCGACTGCCGCGATGAAGGGGGCGCCGTGCTCGCTCCACGTCACCAGCGGCGGGGCCATGCGCGGCTGGGCGACTTCGAACTCCCACTTCTGGACACCGTAGGAGTGCACGAAGTAGAAGCGCTCGTCCTCGACGCCGGCGAAGAGCTTCGACCCCTCTGGGACCGTGACGGTGTTCCAGCCCATGTGCGGGACGACGTCGGCGGGCAGCAGTTCGACGGTGCCCGGCCATTCTCCGAGGCCCTCGGCCTCGACACCGTGCTCGATCCCGCGCTCGAACATGATCTGGAGCCCGACGCAGATGGCCAGGACCGGGCGCCCGCCGGCGACGCGGCGGCCGATGATGCGCAGGCCGTCCACGGCCTTGAGCTCCTCCATCACGGTCGCGAACGCGCCGACGCCGGGCACCACGAGGCCGTCGGCGTTGAGCGCATCCTCCGCCTTCGCGCTCAGCGTGACCGCGGCTCCGGCCCGTTCGAGGGCGCGCACCGCCGAGCGGACATTGCCCGAGCCGTAGTCGAGCACGACGACGGTGGGCCGCCCCTCGGGGTCCGTCGCAGGTCCGCCCGCGTTCCGCGGGTCCACGGCGACGCCTCCCGGGGCATCCGCCGGCGCCTCGGGCAGGGAGTCCGCTCCGGGTACGGTGCTCACAGGGCTCCCTTTGTCGACGGGATGGCGTCTCCGATGCGCGGGTCGGGCTCGACCGCGGCGCGGAGGGCACGGGCAAAGGCCTTGAACTGGGCCTCGACAATGTGGTGGGGGTCCCGACCGGCGAGGACGGTCATGTGCAGGCAGATCCCGGCGTGCAGGGTGATCGCCTCGAACACGTGCCGCGTGAGCGAGCCCGTGAAGTGGCCGCCGATCAGGTGGTACTCCTGTCCGGCAGGCTCGCCGCCGTGCACGAGGTAGGGGCGCCCGGACACGTCGACGACGGCGTGCGCGAGCGCCTCGTCCAGCGGCACGCTCGCCTCGCCGAAGCGGCGGATGCCCGCCTTGGTGCCCAGCGCCTGCTTGAGGACCTCTCCGAGCGTGATCGCGATGTCCTCCACCGTGTGGTGGACGTCGATGTGGGTGTCCCCCGTCGCCTTGACGGTCAGATCGATGAGCGAGTGCTTGGCCAGGGCCGTGAGCATGTGGTCGTAGAACGGGACGCTGCTGGAGATGTCCGAGCGGCCGGTGCCGTCCAGGTCGATCTCGACGAGGACCGATGACTCGCTCGTCGTGCGCTCCATCCGCGCGCGCCGCCCGGTCCGCTCCTGGAGGTCCGCGGTCTGCAGCTCGGTGCTCATGGATGTGTCCTTCGGGTGAGGGGGTGGTCTCTATTCTATTCGCCTCGCAGCACGCCCCGTGCCGGGGGCCGCGGGGCGGCGCGCGGTCAGGGACCGCCGCGCTCAGTGCGCGAGCAGCTCCTCGAGCCGCGTGAGGAACGCGGTAGTCTCCGCTTCGGTCCCGGCGGTCACCCGAAGGCTCCCGGGGATTCCGACGTCGCGCACCAGCACGCCGACCTCGAGAAGTCCGCGCCACACGGCCTGCGGATCCTCGAAGCCCGTGACGAACACGAAGTTGGAGTCCGAGGCGGCGGGGGTGAGCCCGAGTCGGATCAGCTCGCGGACGATCCTGTCGCGCTGGGCCTTGATGGCCTCGACCTCTGCCATCAGGGAGTCGCGGTGCCGGAGCGCTGCGAGCGCGGTGGCCTGGGTGACGGCGGAGAGGTGGTAGGGAAGCCGCACGAGGCGGAGGGCGTCGATCACCTCGGGCGCCGCCGCGAGGTAGCCGAGCCGGGCACCGGCGAGGGCGAAGGCCTTGCTCATGGTCCGCGTGACGACGAGCCGGGGGCGCCCGGGAAGGAGCGTGAGCGCCGTCGACGTCCCTGCCTGGGCGAACTCGGCGTACGCCTCGTCGACGATGACGATGCTCTGGCTCGCCTCCCCCGCCTCGTAGACGGCCTCGACAACGTCGAGGCCGAGTGCCGTCCCGGTCGGGTTGTTCGGCGAGCAGAGGATGACGATGTTCGGCGCGTGCTCACGCACCTGGGCGGCTGCGGACTCGGGGCTCAGGCTGAAGTCGGCCGACCGCTCGCCCCGGAGGTACGCCGTCCCGGTGCCGCTCGCGAGCAGGGGGTACATGGAGTACGTGGGCGGGAAGCTCAGGACCGCGCGGCCGGGTCCGCCGAAGGCCTGCAGGAGCTGCTGCAGGACCTCGTTGGAGCCGTTCGCGGCCCAGAGCTGCTCTGCGGACAGCCCGTGGCCGAGGTACTCGGCGAGGGCCTCGCGCAGCTCGGTGAACTCCCTGTCGGGGTAGCGGTTGAGACCGCCGGCCACCGCTCGGACAGCCTCGACGATGGCCTCCTGCACGTCCGCGGGGACCCCGTACGTGTTCTCGTTGACGTTGAGCTGGATGGGGACGTCAAGCTGCGGCGCACCGTAGGGGTGCTGTCCGCGGAGATCGTCGCGGAGGGGGAGGCTGTTGAGTCGTTCGAGCTGGTCGTCCACCGGTCCAGCCTACGCCAGCGGCGCCGGCGCCCACATTCCGGGGGCGCAGCCGAAGACCCCGCAAGCGGCACCATGCCGCTCGCCCCGGAAAGGTTCAGCGGGCGGAGAGGTTCAGCGGGCGGAGAGGTTCAGCGGGCAAGCGGAACGACGATCTGCTCGCCGGGGAGCACTCTGGTGCTCTCCAAGTCATTGAGCTGGCGGATCTGGCTGATCGTCACGCGCGGGTCCTGGTCGGGCACACGGCCCTCGGCGATGCTCCACAGCGACTGGCCGGGCTGCACGGTCACCGTTTCGACAGCGCCGGGGCCGACCGCCTCCCCGGCCGCCTTCGCCGGCGCCATGAGCGCGGACCACGCGACGAGTACCGCCAGCGCCGCAGCGAACACCGGCAGGACGACGAGGACGAGCCTTCCCCTGCGGGTGAGGCGCAGCGGGGCGTGAGCGGCCCCGGACCGGAAGTCCGTGGCCGGCGCCGCCGGGACGCAGTGGACGACCTTCAGCCGGTGGCGTGCCTCCTGCTCGGCCGGAAGGGGAGCCCCGTGCCCATTTCCAGCGAGGATCGCGAGTGCCATGATGCGCCTTCCCCTGCGCAGTCGCCGAACGACGTCGAGTGCGAACACATCGGCGGCACTCTGCGCAGTGTTTCGAAGAAACGTTCGAAGTGATGACTCTTTCTTAGCACCTGTCCACGATGCCTGTCCAGACACGGTCGAACACATGTTTGAAAGGCCTGTCCGACTGGCCTACGGTGGGGGTAGCACCGGGTTCCACGCCGAGCTGCCCGCCCCCGTCGACCATGACGACATCCTGCCGAGGGGGTACGACAGTTCTCGCAGGGAGGCCCCGGGGCATCGACGGACGGGATCCCGGAGGCGTGGCGCCCCCGGTGGAGAGGCAGGACGGCATGGCATCACGGACCAGAGCAGCCAAAGGACTGACGGCGCGCCAGAAGAGGATCCTCGAGACGATCCAGCGCTCCGTGCAGCTCAAGGGCTACCCGCCGTCCATGCGCGAGATCGGGGACACGGTGGGCCTCGCAAGCCTCTCAAGCGTCACGCACCAGCTGATGCAGCTCGAGAAGCTCGGCTACCTGCGCCGCGATCCCAAGCGCCCCCGCGCCATGGAGGTCCTGATGCCGCTGACGCTGGACGAAGGCGAACTGAGCGTTCCGGCCGAGGAAGCCGCCGCCCTGCGCGGCGCGACGGGGGTCCCGCTCGGGGACATGGCCAGCGCGGCCGACACCGCGCTCGTTCCGCTGGTCGGGCGCATCGCCGCTGGTGGCCCCATCCTTGCGGACCAGGCGGTCGAGGACGTCATGCCGCTCCCCCGGCAGCTGGTGGGCTACGGCGAGCTGTTCATGCTCAAGGTCAAGGGCGACTCCATGATCGACGCCGCCATCTGCGACGGGGACTGGGTGGTCGTGCGCCGGCAGAACGCGGCGGAGAACGGCGACATCGTGGCCGCGCTGCTCGACGACGAGGCGACGGTCAAGACCTTCCGCCAGCGCGACGGGCACACCTGGCTCCTGCCGCAGAACACCCGCTACGAGCCCATCCTCGGCGACCACGCCACCATCATGGGCAAGGTCGTCTCGGTCCTGCGGTCGGTGTGAGCCGGCCGTTGAGCCGGCGGCCCGTTCAGCCGGCGGCGGCGAGACGCCTGAGCGCGTCGGTCACGACCTTCCGATCGGCCGTCCCCCACAGCGGCGGGAGCGCTCCGCGCAGGAACGCTCCGTAGCGCTCCGTCGCAAGCCTCGAGTCGAGGACGGCGACGACGCCGCGGTCCTCCGTCGACCGGATCAGCCGCCCTGCACCCTGCGCGAGGCGCACGGCCGCATGGGTCGCCGAGACGGCCATGAAGCCGTTCCCGCCTGCCTGGGCAACGGCGCGGGAGCGCGCCGTCGTGAGCGGATCGTCCGGCCGCGGGAACGGTATCCGGTCGATCACCACCAGACGGCACGAAGGGCCTGGGACATCCACGCCCTGCCACAGCGACATCGTCCCGAACAGGCAGGTGTCGGGTTCGGCGGCGAACTGCTTCACGAGGGCACTCATCGATGACTCGCCCTGGCAGAGGATCTCGACGTCGAGCCGGAGGCGCAGCTCGTCTGCGGCCTCCTCAGCGGCCCTCCGGGAGGAGAACAGGCACAGCGCCCCGCCCGAGGAGGCCCGCAGGAGTGCCTCGAGCTCGTCGACCGCCTCCGGGGAGAGTCCGCGTCCCGGTCGCGGGAGGTGCCTGGCGACGTAGAGCATGCCCTGCCTGGGGTAGTCGAAGGGGGATCCGACGTCGACTCCGGTCCACGAAGGCGCCCCTGCGCCCAGCAGCCCCAGTCCGCCCGCGGTCGGTTCGAACGCAGACCCGATCGCGAGGGTCGCGCTCGTCAGGACGACCGTGTGCCCGTCGAAGAGCCCCTCCCGCAGCCGGCCGCCCACGCCGAGCGGTGCGATGTGCAGCGTGGCGGGGGCGTCGTCGTCGGCGGCTGCGTAGCCCGTCACGGGATCCGGCGCGCCCGTGCGGGTCACCCACATGACCTCCCGGTTGGCTTCCGCCTCGAGAAGCCGCTCGCAGACCTCGAGGACGGCGAGGAGGCGCGACCGGGCGATCTGGCGCCCGCCGTCCGCCGACTGCCCGTCCCCGGGCTTCGAGTCCGACAGCGCCACGCGGCACGCGTCCCGTACGAGGGCGACATCCTGTGCCTGCTCCTCGTTCAGCCCGCGCGCGAGCAGCCCCGTCGGCGCGGAGGTGAGCGAGAGCTCGAGGGCGGTCGCGGCGGCCTGCAGGGAATCGACAGTGATCCCGCAGTGGCGGCGCGCGCTCGATGCCGCGGCCTGGATCATCTGGGCAGAGAGCTGACCGCTCACCGCGCCGGTGACGCGGTCCGCGAGCTCGTGCGCCTCGTCGACCACCACGACCTCGTACTCCGGGAGCACGTTGAGACCCTCGAACGCGTTGATCGCGAGGAGCGCATGGTTCGTCACAACGATGTCGGCCTCGGCGCCGCGCTGCCGGGCGAGCTCGCTGAAGCACTCGGCCGCGAAGGGGCACTTCTGCGCCCCGAGGCACTCGAGCGCCGTGACGGAGACCTGCCGCCACGCCCGGTCGGTGACCCCGGGCACGAGGTCGTCGCGGTCCCCCGTCTCCGTCTCCTCGGCCCACTGGCGCAGGCGCGCCACCTCCCGTCCGAGCTGGGTCGCCGGGCCGGCTCCGGGATGCCCGACGGCGGAGTCCTCGCCCAGGCTGAACAGCTGCCCCTCCGCGGCCTCGTCGGTCGGGAACCCACCCTCGAGCTTGTGCCGGCAGAGGTAGTTGGACCGGCCCTTGACGAGCGCGACGTCGACGGGCCGGTCGAGCTTGGGCGTGATGGCCTCAAGCAGGCGCGGGATGTCGCGGCCCACGATCTGGGCCTGGAGCGCGAGCGTCGCCGTCGCGACGACCGCGGGCCGGTCGCTGTGCTGGGCGTGCGCGATCAGCGGAACCAGGTAGGCCAGGGACTTCCCCGTCCCGGTGCCCGCCTGCACGAGCAGGTGCTTCTGCTCCTCGATGGCAGTGGCAACCTGTCGGGCCATCTCGTGCTGCCCGTCGCGCTGCTGGCCGCCCATCGACGCGACGGCAGCGTCGAGCAGGGAGAGCGCCTTCTCCGCGGCCCCGGCGCTGCCCCGTCCCGCGCTGGCGTGCGCTACCGCCGCCTCAGTCATGGACCACGAAGGGCGCGAGTTCCGCCGCGAGCTCCTCGCGGACCACGACCTCGGCGCGGGTGCCCTCCTCCACATGCTCGAGGGAGCGGATCTCCGAGCTCGAGGTGTGCAGGCGGTTGAGGAGGTCACCGCGGCTGTACGGGACCAGGATGGTCAGCGTCACGCTCGGACGCGGGATGGCGTCGCTGATCGCCTCCTTGAGCTCGGCGATGCCCGCGCCGGTCCGCGCGGAGACGACGACGTGGCGCGGTTCCCGCTGCCGGAGCCGCTCGAGGACGAACGGGTCAGCGGCGTCCGCCTTGTTCAGGACGATGATCTCCGGGACCTTGCGCGCGTCGACCTCCGCGAGGACCTGGCGGACCGCTGCGATCTGGCCCTCGGGGTCGGGGTGCGAGGCATCGACGACGTGGAGGATGAGGTCGGCGTCGGCCACCTCCTCGAGCGTGGACCGGAACGCCTCGACCAGCTGGGTCGGCAGCGACCGCACGAACCCGACGGTGTCCGCGAGCGTGTAGGGAAGCCCGTCCGGCGTCTCCGCCCGGCGCACGGTCGGGTCAAGGGTGGCGAAGAGGGCGTTCTCCACCAGCACCCCGGCGTCGGTGAGCCTGTTGAGCAGGGACGACTTGCCTGCGTTGGTGTAGCCCGCGATCGCCACCGAGGGAATCTCGTTGCGCTTGCGGTTCGCGCGCTTCGTCTCGCGGGCCGGCTTCATCCCGGCGATCTCCCGCCGCAGCTTGGCCATGCGGGTGCGGATGCGGCGCCGGTCCAGCTCGATCTTGGTCTCGCCGGGCCCACGCGAGCCGATCCCGCCGCCGGCGGCACCGACACGGCCACCCGCCTGCCGGGACATCGACTCGCCCCAGCCGCGCAGGCGCGGGAGGAGGTACTCGAGCTGGGCGAGCTCGACCTGGGCCTTGCCCTCGCGGCTCTTCGCGTGCTGGGCGAAGATGTCCAGGATCAGGGCAGTGCGGTCGATGACCTTGACCTTGACGATGTCCTCGAGTCCGCGCCGCTGTGAAGGCGAGAGCTCCGAGTCGACCACCACGGTGTCCGCCCCGGTCGCCGCGACGATGTCACGCAGCTCGAGCGCCTTGCCCGAGCCGAGGAACGTCCCGGCGTCGGGCTTCATCCGGCGCTGCACGACGCCGTCGAGCACCTCCGACCCGGCTGTCTCCGCGAGCGCGCCGAGCTCGCGCAGGGAGTTCTCCGCGTCCTCGAGCGTCCCCTCGGTCCAGAGTCCCGCGAGCACGACACGCTCGAGGCGCAGCTGCCGGTACTCAACCTCGGTGACGTCCTCGAGTTCGGTCGACAGGCCGGCCACGCGGCGGAGCGCGCGGCGCTCCTCGAGGTCCTGCTGCTCGCCGTCGTAGTCGCCGTGCTCGGACTGGAGGTCCGAGAGCGCCAGCGCCTTGCCGTCGCCGAGCCCCCGGCGAGTCCGCGTCTCACCCTCGCCTCCGCGCTCGGCGCGGCCGTCAGCGCTCCCGTCCCGTCGGGCACCCTTCGCTGCGGCTGCCTCCTCCTTGGCGAGGATCCGGTCGATGACGGCCTGGATGTCTGCTGGGCTCAGGTCCTGCGGGGCCGCGTCGGCGCCGCGGTCAGAGGGCTGATTCGGCTGATTGTCGGTCATGGTCTCCTTCGAAGATGCAATTCCAGAATAGTGCTGGCTCCGGTCGCCGGCAGTGTCAGAGGGAGGGGTCTGTGGAAAAGACCCCGCGGGGTGCTCGGGTGTCACGAGGATTCTCCTGGGAATGTCTGTTCGGTCCGGCCGGAAGGGCACATCGGCTCGGCTCGCTGCGTCCGCGGGGGCGCCGGGGGGCGTCATCTGACACCGGCTGCGCGCGGCGGAGGCATCACTTGAACAGGAACATGCCATCCAGTATACCGGACGCGCACGCGCCTCCTCGCGCCCGGGCACTAGGCTGGAGGGCTATGGAGCCTGCCCACTACTTCAATGCCGAGCCCGACGTCCCCGATGCGCGCAAGCCGCTCGACGTCGTGCTCGACGGGCGCCCGGTGAAGCTCACGACCTCGTCCGGCATCTTCAGCCCCGACGGCATCGACAAGGGCACGGCGGTCCTTCTGGGCGAGGCCCCCGACCCGGCCGGGCAGGGCGACCTGCTTGACATCGGGTGCGGATGGGGGCCGATCGCCCTCACGATGGCGCTGCGTTCGCCGGAGGCCACGGTCCACGCCGTCGACGTCAACACCCGCAGTGTCGCGCTCACCCGGGACAACGCGAGCGCTCTGGGCCTGTCCAATGTGGTGGCCGGGCTGCCCGGCGAGGTGGACCCCGAGCTCCGCTTCGCCACGATCTGGTCCAACCCGCCGATCCGGATCGGCAAACAGGCCCTCCACGAGCTCCTTCTGACCTGGCTCCCCCGCCTCGCGGTCGGCGGCGATGCCTGGCTCGTCGTCCAGAAGAACCTCGGGGCCGACTCCCTCCAGCGCTGGCTCGCGGACGAGCTCGGCGACGCGTTCGAGGTCGCGCGGGAGGCGACCTCGAAGGGGTTCAGGCTGCTGCGGGTCACGCGCATGCGCTGACCGCCTCGTCGTCGTAGGGTTGTGACGCAGTGCACCGCAACCCGGGAGGAAGGCGCGGCCATGGCCAAGGAGCTCAACAACATCGCGATCCCCGTGACAGACCTCGACGCGGCGAAGAAGCTGTACACCGCGCTGCTCGGCGCGGAGCCGTTCGCGGATTCCCCGTACTACGTCGGCTACATGGCGGAGGGCGTTCAGATCGGGCTCGACCCCAACGGCCACGCGCACGGCCACGCCGGCCCGATCGCGTTCTGGAAGACTTCGGACATCGCGGCCGAGGTGGCCACGCTCACGGCCGCCGGGGCGGAGGTGCTCGACAGCCCGAAGGACGTCGGCGGCGGCGCCCTCGTCGCGGTGCTCAAGGACGGCGACGGGAACCTCATCGGCCTCGTTCAGGGTTGAACCCGCCGGTTACCGGTGAGGGTCTTCACGGTCGGCCATTCGACGCGCGAGTTCGAGGAGCTGCTCGCCCTGCTGCGCCCCTACGGGATCACGCATCTGGTCGACGTGCGCTCGTTCCCGGCGTCGCGCAAGCATCCGCAGTGGGATCAGGACGCGATCGTCGAGGCCCTCCCACCCAGTCTGGAGTACCGGTGGATCCGTGCGCTCGGCGGGCGGCGGCACACCCCCGCCGGTGTCCCGAGCCCGAACGGCGGGTGGCGTGTGAAGGGCTTCCGCGACTACGCCGACTACATGGCGACGCCGCAGTTCGCCGCCGGGCTCGCGGAGCTGGCGGAACTGGCGCAGGAGTCCGTCCCGGCCATCATGTGCAGCGAGGCGGTGCCCTGGCGGTGCCACCGGAGGCTCATCACGGACGCCTTGATCGTCGCCGGGATCGAGGTCACGCACCTCATCTCCGCCACCTCGGCGGCACAGGCGGAGCTCACGCCCTTCGCCAGGGTGGCCGACGGCGGGATCACCTACCCTCCGGCGTGACGGGTGCCTACCCGAGGGTGCCGTGGGCCACGACCACCGCGGGTCCCGCGAGCTCGACATGCTCGCGGCCCTCGGGACCGGGCACGAAGGCAACCTCGACCCTGCCGCCGGGGACATTCACGTGCCATCGGTCCGGCGCCCCCGCGCCGGCCCAGTGGCGGATTGCGACGGCTGCGGCACACGCGCCCGTCCCGCAGGACTGCGTCTCCCCCACGCCCCGCTCGTGGACGCGCATCGTGATGGTGCCGGCGCCGTCGGCCACGAGCGGCTCCGCAGGGACCACGAACTCGACGTTGGTTCCGTGCGGAGGCGTGGGCTCGACCGCCGGCGCCGTGTGGAGGCCCAGCCCCACGAGCTCGGCAGCCTCGGCGAGCGCGACGACCGTGTGCGGGTTGCCCATGCTCACGCTCAGCGCGGGGCGCGCGACGTCGAGCCCGACCGCCTCGACCGTCGAGTCCGCGGCCTCCGTCTGGGCCTGGGCGGGGAAGATGAACTCCCACGGACCCATGTCTACGGCGAAGCCCTGGCCCCGCCGCTCCACCCGCTTCACTCCGGCCCGCGTCCCGATGGGAAGCACTTCCCCGGGTGCGAGGTGCACGAGCCCCTGGTCGAGGAGGAAGGCGACGAAGACGCGGACTCCGTTGCCGCACATCTCGGACAGGGACCCGTCCGCATTGCGGTAGTCCATGAACCACTCCGCGGCCGGCTCCTCGGCGAGGACAGCGCGGCCTTCGGGCAGTGCACTCGAGCGGATGGCGCGGATGAGCCCGTCGGCGCCGATGCCGAGGTGGCGGTTGCACAGGGCCGCGGCCTCGGCCTCCCCCAGCACGCGTCCACCGTCGGGGTCCGCCACGAGCACGAAGTCGTTGCCGGTCCCGTGGCCCTTGGCGAACGGCAGCCCGGCGAGGCGTTCGAGGGCAGCGATGGCGTCGGCGGCGGCCGTGGTGGCGGGTGGAGTCATGGTCCCAGCCTACCGGCCGGCCCTCTGCTGCAGCGGCGCGTGCCCGCGGGTGGCCGGCTGGTCGGGGCCTTCGCCCTGCGCGGCGGCGCGGTCGGCCTCGCGCACGACGGCGAGCGCCTCCTCCGCGAGGTGCGGCGAGAGGGCATCGAGCCAGTGCACCCGGGGGTCTGCGCGGAACCAGGTCAGCTGGCGGCGGGCGAACTGCCGCGTCGCGACGATCGTCTCCTCGGCGGCCTGTTCCGGGGTCGACTCCCCGTCGAGGACACGCAGGAACTGCCCGTAGCCCAGCGCCCGCGACGCCGTCCTGCCCTCGCGCAGCCCAGCCTCGGCGAGCCTCGCCACCTCGGCGGGGAGGCCGGCGTCGACCATGCGGCGGACCCGCGCCGCGAGACGTTCATGGAGGACCGCGCGGTCCAGGTCGAGCCCGATCTGGACCGCGGGTGCCGCGTACTGCCGCTCGGGCATGAAGGAGCTGAACGGCCGGCCGGTGAGTTCGTGGACCTCGAGCGCGCGGACGATCCGCCGCAGGTCCCCGAGACGGCCTGCGGACACGGGGTCGACCGACTCCAGACGGGCGCGGAGGGCTGCGATGCCGTCCCGCTCGGCCTCGGCCTCGAGGCGCGAACGCACGGCCGGGTCGGTGCCGGGAAACTCGAGGACATCGAGCGCCGCGCGCACGTACAGGCCCGAGCCCCCGGCAAGGATGGCGCGCCTGCCGCGGCTCTGGATGTCCGCGATCGCTGCGCGCGCCCAGCTCTGGAACGTCGAGACCGAGGCCTCCTCGGTCACGTCGAGGACGTCCAGCAGGTGGTGCGGGAGACCCCGGCGTTCCTGAGGCGTGGCCTTGGCAGTGCCGATGTCCATTCCGCGGTAGAACTGCAGCGCGTCGGCGTTGACCACCTCCCCGCCGAGGGCGAGCGCGAGCTCGACGGCGAGGTCGGTCTTGCCCGAGCCGGTCGGCCCCACGACGGCGACGATGGGCAGAGCCACGGGCTAGGCGGTGCGGACCGGAAGCGAGGGCATGCCCAGGCTCACGGAGCCCGCGCCTGGACCGGCCGCCGCGGGGCCCGGGACGCCGCACGAGTCCGCCTGCGCCCGATCCCAGGCGTCGCCGGCCCGGGAGCGGCGGAGCGCGTAGTCGGAGGCCGTTGCCGGGTCGGCGATCAGGTGGAAGGGCGCGGACTCGGTCACGGTGACGGTCACGAGGTCCCCAGGCCGGGGCGGTTCGGCGCCGGCGGGGACCGAGAAGTGGACGAGCCGGTTGTCCCGCGCCCGGCCGGACAGCCGATGCGTCTCACCGGCTTTGCGGCCGGCCTGCGCGGTCGCCATGACCTCGATGGTCCGGCCGACCTGCTGCGCGTTCTCCTCGGCGGCGATGCGGTCCTGGAGGGCGATGAGCCGCTCGTACCGCTCCTGGACCACCGCCTTGGGCAGCTGGGCCGGCAGCGACGCCGCAGGCGTGCCCGGCCTCTGCGAGTACTGGAAGGTGAAGGCGTTCGAGAAGCGGGACCGCTCGACCACGTCGAGGGTCGCCTGGAAGTCCTCCTCGGTCTCGCCGGGGAAGCCCACGATGATGTCCGTGGTGATGGCTGCGTGCGGGATGCGGGCCCGGACCTTGTCGAGGATGCCGAGGAACTTCGCGCTGCGGTAGGAGCGCCGCATCTCGCGCAGGATCCGGTCCGAGCCGGACTGGAGCGGCATGTGCAGCTGGGGCATGACGTTGGGCGTCTCGGCCATGGCCTCGATGACGTCGTCGGTGAACGCCGCGGGATGCGGGCTCGTGAAGCGCACTCTCTCGAGGCCCTCGATCTCCCCACACGCCCGCAGGAGCTTGCCGAACGCGAGCCGGTCGCCGAACTCCACGCCGTAGGAGTTGACGTTCTGGCCGAGCAGGGTGACCTCGATCGCGCCGTCGTCCACGAGCGCCTGCACCTCGGCGAGGATCTCCCCGGGGCGGCGGTCGCGCTCCTTGCCCCGCAGGCTCGGGACGATGCAGAACGTGCACGTGTTGTTGCAGCCGACCGAGATCGACACCCAGCCGCTGTAGACGGAGTCGCGCTTGGTGGGCAGGGTCGAGGGGAAGACCTCGAGCGACTCGAGGATCTCGAGCTGCGCTTCCTCGTTGTGGCGCGCACGCTCGAGGAGGGCAGGAAGGGCCCCGACGTTGTGGGTCCCGAACACGGCGTCCACCCAGGGCGCCTTCGCGAGGATCGTGTCCCGGTCCTTCTGCGCGAGGCAGCCGCCGACGGCGATCTGCATGCCGGGATGCTTCTCCTTGACAGGCCGGAGCTGGCCCAGATGCCCGTAGAGCCGGTTGTCGGCGTTCTCACGCACCGCGCAGGTGTTGAACACGACGACGTCCGGCTCGCTTCCGTCCGCGGCCTTGACGTAGCCGGCGGTCTCGAGCAGGCCTGACATGCGCTCCGAATCGTGCACGTTCATCTGGCAGCCGAACGTGCGCACCTCATAGGTGCGGGGAGCGGCGGTGGCAGCGGACGAGGGGGTCGCGGCGGGCAGGGTGGAACTCACCCATCAAGGGTACCGGGATCCGGGTGTGCTCGCCCTCGTCAGTACCAGCCGACCGCGTTCGAATGATCCCACGCGCGGCAGGGAGTCCCGTACCGGTCGGCGATGTAGCCGACGCCCCAGGACACTTGGGTGCGGTAGTTCGTGAGCCAGTCGCTGCCCGCCGAGGCATACTTCGATGCCGGCAGTGCCTGGGCGATCCCGTACGCCCCACTGGACGGGTTCGTCGCGTCAGTGAGCCAGTTCGACTCGCGCGTCCACAGCTGGACGAGGCATCCGAACTCTGCCTGGTCCCATCCGCGGCTGCCCATGAGGGACGAGGCAAAGGCCTGCGCCCCGGCTGGGTCGTTCACGACGCCCGCGCCTGAGCTGACGGGGTTGGTGGCGAGCAGCGCGGCGCCTGAAAGCCCTCCCTGCGCCTGCGCCGCGAGGCTCTTCGCCTTCTGCGCCGCCTCATAGGCTGCACGCGCCTCGACCCCCTCGCGGTACTTCCGCTCGACATCTGCCGAGGTGCCCTTGAGGTCGGCAAGCTGGGCGAGCAGCGTGGTCTCCTTGTCCTGGGCCTCGGCCACCGCCCGCTGCGCGGCCCGCTGGGCGGACTGGGCGGCCTGGAGGTCGCGTTCGGCCTTCGCTGCGAGCTGGGCTAGTTCGTCCCGTGCGGCCTGGGCGGCCTGATGGGCTGCCGAGGCCGCGTTCGCTGCCACGCGGTAGTCGGCCAAGGACTGCGCGGCCTGCTCGTTGAGGATCTGGAGCGCTTGCAGCTCATCGATCGAATCGGGGCGACTGAGCAGGCTGAACGTCTCGAAGGGGCCGATGCCGGGCCCGCCCATGTAGGCGGCAGCTGCGAGCTGCCCGGCTGCGTCCTGGGCGGCGTCGCGGTCGGTCGCCTGGCGGTCGGCCTCGGATTCGAGCCGCTCGACCACCCGTTCCTGGGAGCGCACGTCCTGCTGGGCTCTGGCGGCCGCGGCCCCTGCCGTGACTGCCGCGGCCGAGGCGTCAGCTGCGGTGGCCTTGACCTGCGCCAGCAGCGCCGAGATGCGATCGGCCTGAATCCGTGCGGCCTCCGCATTCGCCTTGGCGGCCTCCACGTCTGCCCACGTGGGAAAGCCCGACGGCGGGGCGTCATCCGCGGCGACCGCCATGGAGCCGGAGAGCGCGAGGGCAACGACAGCGGTGACGAGCGCGGCCACCACGCGGAGGGCCACCACGCGGATGACCATGGCGCCGAGGGCCACCCCGTGGACCATTGCCCCGCCGGACAGGTCCCCGCCGGGTGCTCGTGGGGCTCGGATTCGTGACATCCTGCGGGGAGTATCGGGGATGCACGGCATCCCCGTCTAGCACCAGCGCCGGACCCGTGGGATCCACGCCGTCGGCGCCGCGCAACCCGGGAAACGATGTTCTCCCCGTGCCGCCTGGTCCGTCCCGTGCGGCCTGGCGGCCGCGTCACTGGGGCGGTGCACCGCCGCCGGCGTCGAGGACCTCGGCTGCAATCCGGAACGCGGCTCCCGGTGAGTGCCCCTTGCGGGCGAGCATCCCGACGAGGCGCCGCAGTTCCCGGTCACGCGCCGCAGGATCGGAACGGTCCACGGCGCGCACCCGGCGTTCGAGCAGGCGCCTCGCGGCCGCCGCCTCGTCTTCGTCGCTGACCGCGGAGAGCGCATCCTCAGCGACCTCCCCCAGGATCCCCTTCTCACCGAGCTCCCGCCGCAGCGCCGCACGGCCCAGCGATTTGGACTCCCCGCGGCTGCGGACCCACATGCGGGCGAACTCCGCATCGTTGATGAGCCCCACGTCCTCGAAGCGTGCGAGCACTGCATCAGCGGTCTCTTCGGGGACATTGCGCTCGCGCAGCTTCCGCTCGAGCTGGAGCCGCGTCCGTGGACCGAGGGTGAGCTGCCGCAGGAGGATGGCGCGCGCCACCGACTCCGGGTCCGCCTCCGGATCCTCCTCAGGAGGCGGACCCGGGCGGCTACTCGCCGTCAACGGCCTTCAGGCGCGGCTGCTCTTCTGTGGCGGCCTTCACGCCCACGCCCAGCTTCTCCTTGATCAGGCGCTCGAGCTCCTCGGCGAGCTCAGGGTTGTCGCGGAGGAAGCGACGGGAGTTCTCCATGCCCTGGCCGAGCTGGTCGCCGTCGTAGGTGAACCACGAGCCAGACTTCTTGATGATGCCGTGTTCCACGCCCATGTCGATGATGCCGCCCTCGCGGGAAATGCCCTGGCCGTAGATGATGTCGAACTCGGCCTGCTTGAAGGGCGGTGCCATCTTGTTCTTGACGATCTTCGCCTTGGTCCGGTTTCCGACCGAATCGGCACCCTCTTTGAGGGTCTGGATACGGCGGACATCGATGCGCACCGAGGCGTAGAACTTGAGCGCCTTGCCACCGGTGGTGGTCTCAGGCGAGCCGAAGAAGACGCCGATCTTCTCGCGGAGCTGGTTGATGAAGATCGCCGTCGTCTTCGTCTGGTTGAGCCGGCCTGTGACCTTGCGGAGGGCCTGGCTCATGAGCCGGGCCTGGAGGCCCACGTGGCTGTCGCCCATCTCACCCTCGATCTCCGCGCGGGGGACGAGCGCGGCCACCGAGTCGATGACGATGATGTCGAGGGAGCCGGAGCCCACGAGCATGTCCATGATCTCGCGACACCAGGAGCGCGTCGGTGTCGACACCGAGCTTGGCCGCGTACTCCGGGTCGAGGGCGTGCTCGGCGTCGATGAACGCCGCGATCCCGCCGTTGCGCTGCGCATTCGCGACGGCGTGCAGGGCCACCGTCGTCTTACCCGAGGATTCCGGGCCGTAGATCTCCACGACACGGCCCCGCGGCAGGCCGCCGATGCCGAGAGCGACATCCAGGGCGATCGAACCGGTGGGGATGACCTCGATCGGTGCACGGGTGTCGTCACCCAAGCGCATGATCGATCCCTTGCCGAACTGCTTGTCGATCTGGGCGAGGGCCGCTTCGAGCGCCTTCTCGCGGTCTGGCGTTGCCGCCATGGTGCACCTCCGGTCGATTGGTACGGGCTCTGGCGTCCCCTGGTGACGAGGTGCGCCGTTAGATCCAGTCGCTACGCTACCGAGGCCCACCGACACTTCACGCAGCGCGCGGGCGTATGTGGACAACCCAGGCAGAAAGGCTGAATTCTCTCCTGTGGAGGAGAATACCCCTCCCCCGAACACATCTTCGAACGTTCGGCGGCGTGTCGCGGACGAGCGGGCCCCGGTGCGCACGCCTAGTCCCGGATCGGCCTGTCCCGGCCGAGGCGCCGCTCGTGGGGCACGTCCTGGAGGTCGCACACCGCAAACCACACGTCCCGTGGGTCGACGCCCGCCCGGAGCGCCTCTTCTGCCGTGCGGCCCCCCACCGCAGCCAGGACCGCAGACGACGCCAGATGGTAGGCGTAGCCGCTGCCGAACTCGTCCTCCATGAGGAGCCAGAAATCGCTGTTCCGCACTGATCCATTCTCCTGTAGAGGCGCCGGACAGTTCGCCCCCGCGCCTATGATGGGCCCATGCCCCCCTCGCACAGCGACTTCGATGCCGCCCTGCTCGACGTCGAGCAGCAGATCGCCCTCCTGTGGCGCCGCGGACGCGCGGCGTCACAGGCGCTCTCGAGGACGCTCCACCCGGACCTCGACTCGGCCGCATACGGCCTCCTGTCCATTCTGGACCGCGAAGGGCCTCTCCGCGTCACCGACCTCGCCGCAACCGTAGGGGTGGGCAAGCCCACCGTGAGCCGGCAGATTGCGCTCCTCACAGACCTCGGGCTCGTCCGCAAGGAAGCCGACCCGCACGACGGCCGCGCCCACAATGTCACGCTCACCGACTCGGGGACCGAGCATGTCGCATCCCTGCGCGTGCACCGGCACGAGTTCTTCCGCGACCGGCTCGCTGACTGGACCCCCGACGACATCCACGCCCTCGCGTCCTATCTCGGACGGCTCAACGAGGCCATGTCACCGCGCCAGTGACGCCTCCGGGAGCGAGGCCGCAGCGGCACACGAAAGGGGGCCGGGCATGATGCCCGGCCCCCTCAGGTCGGAGATGCCTCAGCTGACCTTGCTCAGCTCGGCATCGAAGTCGGCGTTGATGTCCCGGCCGTAGCGCTGGGCGAACTCCTGCGGCACGGTGTCCGGGATGGTGATGCCCTCGGCCACTGCCACCCTGTCGCTCACTTCACGCAGCATGACGGACAGCGGCACATCGAGCGCGCCGCAGATCGAGGAGAGCAGCTCCGAGGAGGCCTCCTTCTGTCCGCGCTCCACTTCGCTCAGATATCCGAGCGACACCCGGGCGTTGTGCGAAACCTCGCGGAGCGTGCGGCCCTGGCGCTGGCGAACGTCACGGAGGACGTCTCCGATCTCATGACGCAGAACAACCATCTTGCGCTCCTTCTGATCTGGCTTCGCGATTCCGGCCAAGCCCACATCGCGCCAGCGGACCACGCCATTGACGGACACGGGCTGCTTAACCATCTGTATCGACTCGCTCCTCAACTGGGGTTCCCCGGCTCCCCGGGGCTCCGGTCTGACTCATCTTAGTTGTGCCGCCGTTGGATGACGACACTATCCACAACTCGCTGTACAGGTGGTTTGTTCCCACCCAGTAACGACCCTACGCGGATTCACAGGGCGCTCCCAGCTTGGGGCTCTCCCGCCTCAGGGCGTGTCGGCCACCACAGCGCTGCGCAGAGCAGCCAGCGCGGCCTGCGTCGCGGCGGACCGGATGTCAGCGCGGCCTCCATGGAAGAGATGCTCCCGGACGCTGGTCGAGTGCGGGCCGGCGACGGCCACGAAGACCGTTCCCACCGGCTTCCCGTCGTGCGGCTCGGGACCAGCGGCTCCGGTCGTGGCGACGGCGTAGTCGGCGCCGCACGCCGCTCGGGCTCCCTGGGCCATCTGGCGGGCGACCTCGGCGTCGACGGAGCCGGCCTCTGCGAGCAGTTCCGGGGAGACCCCGAGCAGGGCGGCCTTGACCTCGCTGGCATAGCTCACCACGCCGCCCCGCAGCATTCCCGACGCCCCGGGCACCTCGGCCAGCGCCGCGGCGACCAGGCCTGCGGTAAGGGACTCCGCGGTGGCGGCTGTCGCCCCGCGGTCGAGGAATGCTGCCACGACCTCCTGCGGCGCCACAGCCGTCTCCGCCGCGTTCACGCCCCTCCCCCGAGCGCCGACGTGCGGAGGCGGATGGCCTTGACCACGTAGTCGACGCCGGTCACGACCGTCACGGCGAGCGCGAGCAGCATCACCACGAAAGCGATCGCGGTGAGCACAGGATTGCCGGGCGTGAGCGGGAACAGGTAGAGCAGGAGCGCCACCGTCTGCAGGATGGTCTTGAGCTTGCCGCCGCGCGAGGCAGGCATGACCCCGTAGCGGATGACCACGAACCGCAGGGCAGTGATCCCCCACTCGCGGCCGAGGACGACGACGGTGATCCACCAGGGCAGCTCGCCGAGCGCGGACAGCAGGACGAACGCCGCGCCGGTCAGCAGCTTGTCGGCGATCGGGTCCGCGATCTTGCCGAAGTCGGTGATCAGGTTGCGCTTGCGCGCGATCGCGCCGTCGAGCTGGTCGGTGTAGATCGCGACGGCGAACACGGCGAATGCGAGCCAGCGCAGGACTCCGTACCCGGAAGCGTCGGCCAGGAGGAACCACACGAAGAACGGCACGAGGACGATGCGGACCATCGTGAGGATGTTCGGAAGGTTCCACAGCTGCGAAGGCGCAGCCGCCGGCGGGGTTGTCACGGAGTCAGCCTAGCGTCCGGTGAGCTGCCACGCGTCCTCGCCGCCGCCGTCGTCCTCGCCGTCGTGGTAGTCCACGGCCTGCGGGCGGGCGTCGAGGTCACGGGCCACGAGGTCCTCGGCGTACGGCGAGTCGTTCTCGTACTCGCCCGTGCGGTGGTTGGCGCTGGCGTTGTCGGCCAGCGCGGCATCGGTCGGGTTGGATGCGGACGACGGCGCGTCGTCGCCACGGAGCGCGGCGAGCACGGCGGGCAGGTCGTCGGGCTTGACGAGGACGTCGCGCGCCTTGGAACCCTCGGAGGGGCCGACCACGCCGCGGGATTCGAGGAGGTCCATGAGGCGTCCCGCCTTGGCGAAGCCGACGCGCAGCTTGCGCTGGAGCATCGACGTCGAACCGAACTGGGTGGTGACGACGAGTTCCGTGGCCTGGATGAGGACCTCGAGGTCGTCGCCGATCTCCTCGTCGATCTGCTTCTTCTCGGGCTCGGCGGCGACGTCGTCGCGGTAGGTGACCTGCAGCTGTCCCTTGACGTGGTCGACGACCTTGTGGATCTCCGATTCAGAGACCCAGGCGCCCTGGACGCGCATGGGCTTCGAGGCGCCCATCGGGAGGAAGAGCGCGTCGCCCTGTCCGATGAGCTTCTCGGCGCCCGGCTGGTCGAGGACGACCCTGGAGTCGGTGACGGACGATGTCGCGAACGCCATGCGCGAGGGCACGTTCGCCTTGATCAGTCCCGTGACGACGTCGACGGAGGGACGCTGGGTCGCGAGCACGAGGTGGATGCCTGCAGCGCGGGCGAGCTGGGTGATGCGCACGATGGAGTCCTCGACGTCGCGCGGGGCGACCATCATGAGGTCGGCGAGCTCGTCCACGATGATGAGCAGGTAGGGGTAGGGCTTGACCTTGCGCTCAGACCCGGGCGGCGGAATGACCTTTCCCGCGCGCACTGCCTTGTTGAAGTCGTCGATGTGCTTGAAGCCGTAGTTGGCAAGGTCGTCGTAGCGCGCGTCCATCTCGCGGACCACCCACTGGAGGGCCTCGGCGGCCTTCTTCGGATTCGTGATGATCGGTGTGATGAGGTGCGGCACGCCCTCGTACGCGGTCAGTTCCACGCGTTTCGGGTCCACCATGACCATGCGGACTTCGTCCGGGGTGGCACGCATGAGGATCGAGGTGATCATCGAGTTCACGAACGAGGACTTGCCCGCGCCGGTCGCGCCCGCGACGAGCAGGTGCGGCATCTTGGCGAGGTTCGCCACGACGAAGCCTCCCTCGACGTCCTTGCCGACCCCCATCACCATCGGGTGGTCCGTGCGGCGCGCGTTCTGGCTGCGCAGGACGTCGCCGAGCGAGACCGTCTCCCGGTCGGTGTTGGGGATCTCGATGCCGATCGCGCTCTTGCCCGGGATGGGGCTGAGGATGCGCACGTCTGAGCTCGCCACCGCGTAGGCGATGTTCTTGCTCAGGGCGGTGACCTTCTCGACCTTCGTCCCCGGCGCGAGCTCGATCTCGTACCGGGTGACCGTGGGGCCACGGGAGAAGCCGGTGACCTCCGCGTCGACGTTGAACTGCGTCAGGGTGTCCGTCAGCGCGGCCACGACGGCGTCGTTCGCCTCGGTGCGCTCCTTCGGCGCGCTGCCCTGGACGAGGAAGTCCGAGGTCGGCAGCGTGTAGGCGACGTCGCCGGAGAGCTGGAGCTGCTCGGTGCGCTGCGGGATCGGGGTGGGCGGCGGGGTCGGCGCCACCGGGGTCGAGGGGACCTTGGGCACTGCGCCCGGGTTCGGCGTCGGGAGCCCGACTGTGGGAATTGCCTCGGTCGCGCCCTCGGGCGCCTTCTCCGGCTGCCCCGGCCGGCCCTGCGCGGCCCGGATCTTCTCGATTGCGGCCTCCGCCTGGGACCGGCCCGCGGCGGGAGCAGGCATCGCGGCCGTGGCGTCGTGGTCCTCCTCGTCCACGACCGCGCGCTCGTACGGCTCGTCGCCCGCGAATCCGTCGAGCGCCTCGGTGGGCTGCTCCTCGTCCTTCCCGAAGAGCCTGCGCTTCTTCTTGGGGCGCCCGGCCTTCGACGCCGCCTCGGCCCGGCGGTCGGAGTCGTAGAGGTAGCTGCGGTCGTGCCCGTCGCCCTGCTCGTCGCGCGGAAGGTCGACCCCCATGAGGTGTTCCCAGCCCTCGCGGATGCGGCGCGGAATCGCCGCGAAGGGGGTGGCGGTGACGATCAGCACCGAGACGAACGCCAGCACCGAGTACACGACGACGGGCACCGCCGGGTGGACGACGGCGAGCAGGGAGGACGCGAGGAATCCCAGCATCCCGCCGGCCCTGCGGAGCCCTTCGAACCCGGCAGAGGCCGACGGCAGTCCTCCGAGGACGTGCGCGAGTCCCGTGGCCGAGAAGGCCATGACGAGGAAGCCGATCCCCACGCGGTTGTTGCCGCGGTGGTCCGCCGGCTTCCGGAACAGGCGGAAGGCGCACACCCCGAGCATGAGCGGCAGCAGGAGGGAGACCCAGCCGAACGTGCCGTTGACCACTGCGTAGACGGCGTCCGGGAACCACCCCTGCCAGCCCCACCACGCGAAGGTCGCGATGAAGACGGCCAGCACCAGGTTGAACAGGGCGGCTCCGTCGCGGCGGTCCTCGGGCTCGAGGTCGCTCACGTCGGTGCCGATGCGCCGCACGCCGCCGCCCACCGCGTGTGCGAGGGCGAGCCAGGCGCCCCCGATCACCCGGGAGAGCCACGGCTGGCCGGCGTCGGTGCTCGTGACCCGGCCGCGCGCCGTCGTGCCTCCCTTGGCCGTGCCGCGTCCCCTGGCCGCGGCAGCACGGGAGGACCCGGAGCCGCCCGCACGGGACGAACCCGTCTTGGAGGCGCTGGCTTTAGAGGCGCTGGCTTTAGGCGTGGAGGAGGTGCGAGTCGCCATACTCGCCACCGTACCGCGAAAGGCCGCCGATTCCGCGGATCACCACGGAGTCGGCGGCCCTTCCGGCCTCAGGCGCCCGGGGGCGCCGAACGCGTCACGCCTCGAGCACCACGGGGATGATCATGGGGCGGCGGCGCAGCTTCCGGCTCACCCACGTCCCGATGACGCGGCGGACAACCTGCTGCAGCTGGTAGGCATTGTGGTCGGCCTTGGCGAGGATCGCCTCCTCGAGTGCGGCGTTGATCTTGGGAATGATGTCATCGAACACCGCGTCGTCCTCGGCCACGCCGCGGGCGTGGATCTCGGGTCCGGTCACCACCTTGCCGGTGGAGCGGTTGACGACCGTGATGACCGAGATGAAGCCCTCCTCGCCCAGGATCCGGCGGTCCTTGAGGTCGACGTCGGTGATCTCGCCCACGCTCGATCCATCCACGTAGACGAAGCCAACCTCGACCTGTCCGACGATCTTCGCGACACCCCCGGCCAGGTCGACCACGGTCCCGTTGTCGGCGAGGATCACGCTCTCGGGCTCCATGCCCGTCTCGAGCGCGAGGTTCCCGTTGGCGATGAGGTGCCGGGTCTCGCCGTGCACGGGCATCGCGTTGAGCGGCTCGATGATGTTGTAGCAGTAGAGCAGCTCGCCGGCAGCGGCGTGGCCCGAGACGTGGACCTTCGCCGTGCCCTTGTGGATCACCTTCGCACCGAGCTTGAGGAGCCCGTTGATGACCCGGAACACGGCGTTCTCGTTGCCCGGGATCAGGGACGACGCGAGGATGACCATGTCGTCCTCCCCCACCTGCACGCGGTGGTCGCCGTTGGCCATGCGGGACAGGGCCGCCATGGGCTCGCCCTGGGAGCCGGTCGACATGAGGACGAGACGGTGGTCGGGGATGTCGTCGATCGCCTTGATGTCCACGAGGATGCCCGGCGGGATGTCCAGGTACCCGAGCTTCGCGGCGATGCCCATGTTGCGCACCATGGAGCGTCCCACGAAGGCGACCTTGCGGCCGTGGTGGTGGGCGGCGTCGAGCACCTGCTGCACGCGGTGGACGTGGGAGGAGAAGCTCGCCACGATGATCCGCTTCCGCGCCTGGCCGAAGAGCCGGTCGAGGGTGGGGCCGATCTCCTTTTCCGCGGTCGTGAACCCCGGGACGTCGGCGTTGGTCGAGTCCGCCATGAAGAGGTCCACGCCCTCCTCGCCGAGGCGGGCGAAATGGCGCAGGTCGGTGATGCGGCCGTCCAGCGGGAGCTGGTCCATCTTGAAGTCGCCCGTGTGCAGCACCGTGCCGCCCGCGGTGCGGATGAACACGGCGAGGGCGTCCGGGATCGAGTGGTTGACGGCGACGAACTCGGTCTGGAACGGACCGAAGTCCAGCACCTGCCCTTCCTCGACGACACGCAGCCGCGGGGTGATGCGGTGCTCCGCGAGCTTGGCCTCGACGAGCGCGAGGGTCAGCTGCGAGCCGACGAGCGGGATGTCACGCCGGTGCCTCAGGAGGTAGGGCACGGCGCCGATGTGGTCTTCGTGGCCGTGGGTGAGGACCACGGCCACGACATCTGCCAGCCGGTCCTCGATGTACGAGAAGTCGGGCAGGATGAGGTCGACGCCGGGCTGGGTCTCCTCTGGGAACAGGACGCCGCAGTCCACGATCAGGAGCTTGCCGCCGAATTCGAAGACGGCCATGTTCCGTCCGACTTCGCCCAGCCCTCCCAGCGGGACGACCCGCAGTGACCCCGCGGGCAGCGGGGGCGGTGTGGTGAGGACGGGCAGGGCGCGTTGGGTCATGCTGTGCTTCTTCCTAGGCGAAGTCCATTCCGGCTTCGGCCAGATCGTTGCGGATAAGGGCGAGCTCCGCCTCACCGGGCTCCACGAGCGGGAGCCGGACGACGGAGTTGGGCAGGACACCCTGCCACTTGAGAACCTGTTTGGCTGCGACGGCACCCTGGACGCGTGTCATGATGCCGCGGATCGCGGGCTCGAGCTCGAAGTGGACCTTGCGCGCCGCCGCGAAGTCCCCGGCGAGCCCCGCGTCCACGAGCGCGCGGAACTGCTGGGTCGCGACGTGGGCCGTGACGGAGACGACGCCGAGCGCGCCGGCGGCCATCCACGGCAGCGTGAGACCGTCGTCGCCGGAGTAGACGGCAAGGTCCGTCTTGGCCAGGACAACCGAGACGGCGCCGAAGTCGGCCTTCGCGTCCTTGAGGCCGACGATGTTGGGGTGCTCCGCGAGGCGGAGCATCGTCTCGGTGGCGATCGGGATGCCCGACCGGCCGGGAATGTCGTAGAGCATGACCGGGAGGTCCGTCGCGGAGGCGATCGTCTCGAAGTGCGCCTGGACGCCGGCCTGGCTGGGCTTGTTGTAGTACGGGGTGACGAGCAGGAGTCCGTCGACGCCGATCTCCGCCGCACGGCGGGACAGGCTCACCGAGTGGCGGGTGTCGTTCGTCCCGGTGCCTGCGATGACCTTTGCGCGGCCGCCGACGGCGTCGAGGACCGCCTTGAACATGCCGAGGTTCTCCTCGTCGGTCAGGGTCGAGGTCTCCCCGGTGGTGCCGGTGACGACCAGGCCGTCGCAGCCGTCGTCGACGAGCTTGGCGGCCAGCTTGCCCGCTGCATCGTAGTCGACATCGCCGTCTGCAGTGAACGGGGTGACCATCGCGGTGAGGAGGGTCCCGAAAATGCGCGTGCGAATGTCCGTGTCAGCCATGCAAAGAACGTTACCCTGTGCGGCGCCGCTTTGGGCAACGCGGGCGGTTCAGGCGGAGCGGCGCTGGTGTTCGAGCGCTGAGCGGAACAGGAGCGCCGAGACGACTTCCGTTCCCGTCCCCGAAGCGCGCGAGATCCGGTGCCCGTCCGGCCCCCAGACCCCGCTCAGGCCGCAGGACCGGCCGAGGGCGCTCTCGCCGCCGGCGTTGGCGAGGAGCGCGAAGAACCGGCTGTCCATCGCGCGCGCCCCGAAGTGGAGGTCGAGCCTCCGCTCCTCGCCGACGACGTAGACCGCCGACGCCGCGTACAGGTCGGCGCCCGCGGCGGCCGCCTCGGCCGCGTGGCTGGGCTGGGCGACATCGAAGCACACCGCGAGGGCGAGGGACCAGCCGTCGACGTCGACGAGCGTCGGCTGGTCTGCGGGTTCGAAGAGCTCTGCCTCGGCGCCGTGGAGGTGCACCTTCCCGGCGATCAGGGGGGCGGCGCCGGGCCGGACGAGCACCGACGCGAGGCGCGGCGTGCCGTCGGGCTCGCGGACCGCGGCGCCCACGACGGCGATGATGCCCATGTCCTCGCAGGCTGCCTGGAGCTGGGCGAGCTGGGCGGAGGGGCTCGTCAGCCAGTTCGCCTCGTCCGAGAGGAGGGACAGGTCGTAGCCGGTGAGCGAGAGTTCGGGGAAGACGGCGAGCCGGGCGCCGTGGTCGTCCGCGTCCTCGAGGAGGCGGATGTGCTCGTCGATGTTCGCGGCGATCCCTCCCGGCAGGGGGACGGACTGCACTGCGGCCACGGTGAGCTCGGCGGACATAGGGCCCATCCTAGGACACGCTGCCGGGCAGCCCCCGGACCTCCTTCCCGGCTGCCGCCCTGCGGCCGCGAGGCGGTCGTCCGCCGCCCCGGGGGACAGGACCGGGGCGGCGGACGGGACTCTGGCCGTCCCGGCGCGGCATCCGGGATGACCATGCACCGCAGCCTACTCGAACATATATACGAACATCAAGGGTCTCCCTCGAAGGCGCGCAGCCCTCGCACATGCGCTCATGCGCTCATGCGCTCATGAGACGATCCCTGCATGGGTGGAAGGGGCACGGGCGCACGCGCGCCGCTCCCGGGCAGGCGCGGACCTGCCGCGGGCGCCTCGGGCACCCGTCTGGTCGGGCTCGACATGGCCCGGGGCACCGCACTCGTCGCGATGATGACGACGCACATCCTGCCCACCTTCCAGCAGGACCCCACGACGCTGCTCTGGTCTGCGACGTGGGTCGGCACTTCCCTGTCCGGGCGCGCCGCCGCCCTGTTCGCCGTCCTGGCGGGGGTCTCGCTCACGCTCGGCCGCGTCCCGGCCGCCCGCAACCGCCTCGGACTCGCGCTGCGCGCTGGGGTGATCGCCGTCGTCGGGCTCACGCTCGGCCTCGTCGAGGTGAACGTCGCGGTGATCCTCGTGCACTACGCGCTCCTGTTCTGGTGTGCGCTCCCGGTGGTCGGGCTGGGGCGCCGCGCGCTCGGGCTGCTTGCCGGGGCGTGGATCCTCCTCTCGCCGGTCGTCGCGTTCCTCGTCCGTCCGGTGCTCCTGGGTCCGGGGCCCTCCCCGCACCTCTCGCACAACCCGACCTGGGAGGACCTCGGGGACCCGGGTCGGCTCCTCGCGGACCTCATGGTGACGGGGTACTACCCGGTCCTCCAGTGGTTCTCCTACCTGCTTGTGGGCCTGTGGATCGGCCGCGCTCCCCTGGCCCGCGCGTCCACCCAGATCGGGCTGCTCGTGGGCGGCGCGGCCGTGGCGGTGGCGGCCAAGACCGCAGCATGGTCCTTCCTCGTGCCCCTCGGGGGGATCAACGCCCTCATGGCGACCGACCAGGCCGCAATCTGGCCCCTGCGGGCGATGCTGGAGGCGAACCTGAGCGGCGTCGACCAGCTGGGCACGTGGTGGTGGCTCACGACGGCGGCACCGCACTCGGGGACACCCCTGGACCTCCTGCACACCTCGGGGACCTCGGCGGCGGCTATCGGGGCGTTCCTGCTCGTGGCCCGCGTGGCACCGCTCATGCGTACCGGGTTCCTGGCCCCGCTCGCCGGGGCGGGCGCCATGACGCTCACGCTGTACTCGCTGCACGTCTGGGCCCTCTCGTGGCCCGCCGTGCAGGACGCCGGTCTGGAGCGGGAGCCCCTGCTGGCGGTGCACGTCGCTGCGGCGCTCGCGCTGGGCCTGCTCGTCCAGGCCAACGGGTGGCGCGGACCGCTCGAGGCGCTCGCCCACCGGGCCGCGCGCCTGGGCCTGGCCGCCGGGCGCACGACGGCGCGCGGCGGCCAGCGCGGGGCGCCCCCCGGACGCTCGGGCTAGTCGGCCTTGCGGTGCAGCGCGATCGCCTGGCGCATGGCTGCACGCGCCTGCTTCCGGTCGCCGGAGGCGTCGTAGGCCAGTCCGAGGCGGTACCACGCGCGCCAGTCCTCGGGCGCTGCCTCGGTCTCGGCGCGGTAGCGGCCGAACTCGGCGTCGGCCGCCGAGCGCACGATCCGGCCGCCCGGGGTACGCGGGAGGGTGTCCTCGGGCAGCGCGCCCTCGGCGTCGAGCTGGCGGCCGAGCCGCTCGAGGCGGGCCCCGAACATCAGCTCGCGCGCGAGCGCCCACGCCCCGACGACGGGGAGCACGAGGTAGGCCGCACCGATCGCCTTCGCGACCGGCTCCGGATCCGCGAGCAGGAGCCGCGCCCGGTCGAAGGTGACGACCAGGTAGAAGACGAGCAGGAGCGTGACGGCGGCGACGCCGACCTTGGCACGGTTCGCACGGAACCAGTCCGCGAGCCCTGACCCGGTCACAGGCCCAGATCCAGGTAGCCGTCGAGGCCGACCGTGAGGCCCGGGTGCGCGGCGACCTCGCGCAGGCCGAGGAGGACTCCGGGCATGAAGGAGGCGCGGTCGAACGAGTCGTGCCGGAGCGTGAGCTGCTCGCCGGGGCCGCCGAGGAGCACCTCCTGGTGGGCGACGAGGCCGCGCAGCCGCACCGCGTGCACGCGCACTCCCTCGACGTCCGCGCCGCGGGCTCCGTCGAGCTGCTTGACCGTCGCATCCGGGGACGGGCCCACGCCCGCCGCGGAGCGCGAGGCGGCGATGAGCTGGGCCGTGCGGACGGCAGTGCCGGAGGGCGCGTCCACCTTGTCCGGGTGGTGGAGCTCCACGATCTCGACGGACTCGAAGTACTTCGAGGCCTTCGCGGCGAAGGCGGAGGCGAGGACGGACCCGAGGGCGAAGTTCGGGGCAATGAGGACCCCTGTGCCGGCGTGCTCGGCGAGGAGGGCCTCGAGGGAGGCGAGCCTCTCGGCGGTCCATCCGGTCGTGCCGACCACGGCGTGGAGGCCGTGCTCGACGGCGAAGCGGACGTTCTCCTCGGTGGAGTCCGGAACGGTGAGGTCCACCACGTAGCGCGCGCCGGCGTCGAGCACGGCCTCGAGGGAGTCGCCGCGGCCGAGCGCCGCCACGAGCTCCATGTCGGGCGCCGCACCGACGGCCTTGACGGCCTCGGAGCCCATGCGCCCATTCGCGCCCAGCACTGCCACGGGAAGTCGTTCTGCCATGCCGCCAGAGTACCGGCGGCTGGGCGCCCCCTCAGAATCGGGGGATGCGCGGCCCGGTGCGCGGGGCTGGCCCCGCCGGTCCACGCCGCGACGTCAGCCGAGCGCCGCGACCCACTCGGTGCCGCCATCGTCGAAGAACTGCTCCTTCCAGATCGGCACCTCGGCCTTGACCCGGTCCACGAGGTCGGAGCAGAGGCGGAACGCCTCCCCGCGGTGGGCGGCCGAGACCGCGCACACGAACGCCGCGTCCCCGACCTTGAGGTCGCCGACCCGGTGCGCGATCCACACGCGCATCGCACGCTCGGAGGCCGGCTCCGAGGCGCGGTGCTCGGCGATGACGGTCTCCACGACCGTGCGCAGTGTGTTCTGGGCCGTGGGGTGCGCCGTGTAGGACAGCCGGCTCACGCCGCGGCCGCCGTCGTGGTCGCGGACCACGCCGGAGAAGAGGACGACGGCGCCGGCGTCCGGGGCGTCGACCGCGCCGCGCGCCGTGGCCTCGTCGAGCGGTTCGGTGCCGACAGCCGCGTGGACGACGTCGACGGGGTACGCGTGCTGGTCAGTGGCCATGGCCGGTGCCTCCGTGGTTGTGCTCGGCGCCGTCCTTTGCGCCTTCCGCCTGGTCGCAGATGTGCCCGATCAGGGGGTCGAGGACGGTGAGCCCGTCCATGACCCCGGAGGGGGATCCCGGCAGGTTGACGATGAACGTGCGCCCGGCGGTTCCTGCGTGGCCCCGGCTCAGGGGTGCGAGCGGCGTCTTGGCCGCGCCGGCCCGGCGAATCGCCTCCATGATGCCGGGCACCTCGCGGTCCAGCAGGGGGAGGGTCTCCTCGGGGGTGAGGTCGTCGGGGCTGAGGCCGGTGCCCCCGCTCGTGACGATGACCGCGGGACCCAACGCCAGGAGCGCGCGGACCGCGGCCCCCACGCTCGGCCCGTCGGGGACGACGGCGGCCGGGATCACCTCGAAGCCGTGGTCGGCGAGCCAATCCGCGATCACCGGCCCCGACCGGTCCTCGTAGACCCCGGTGGCGGCGCGGGTCGAGGCGATGACGATGCCTGCTCGCCTCATCGCGGCTCCGCTCCCCCGTGGCGCGGCACCCCTTGGCTGCCCTCCTCGAGGGCCCAGTCGCCGCTCTTGCCGCCGGACTTCGCGAGGACCCTGATGTCGGAGATGACCGCGTGCCTGTCAACCGCCTTGACCATGTCGTACACCCCGAGCGCGGCGACGGAGGCGGCCGTCAGGGCCTCCATCTCGACCCCGGTCACGCCGCGGGTCCTGACGCTCGCGACGACCCGCACGGACCCGGTGCCGAGTTCGAAATCGACCGTGACCTTGGAGATCGGGAGGGGGTGGCAGAGCGGAATGAGCTCGGGGGTCTTCTTCGCGGCCATGATTCCGGCCACGCGCGCGACGGCGAGCGCATCGCCCTTGGGAAGCCCGCCCTCGGCCAGGAGCTCGATGACCTGTGGAGTGGTCGTCAGGACCGCCTGGGCCGTCGCCTCGCGCGTGGTCTCGGGCTTGGCGCTGACGTCGACCATGTGGGCGCTGCCGTCGGCGCGGACGTGGGTGAGCCCGGAGGGGGTGCCCGCCTCCGGGTCGCTCTGTGGGATGTCTGTCACGTGAGCCATACTTCCACGTCGGCTCCGGCGGCCAGATCCGTGACGTCCTCGGGGACGAGCACGAGGGCGTCGGACACCGCGAGCGCTCCGAGCAGGTGGGAGCCCGGACCGCCTACGAGCGCGACGGACCCGTCCTGGCGGAGGCTCGCCCGGCGCACCTGGAGCTTGCCGTGGGGGGACTCGAGCGGCGCGGCGAGCGGCGCCGTGAGGCGCCTCCGGCACCGCGGCGCGCCGACCAGCTCGGCGAGCACCGGCCTCAGGAGCACCTCCCACGAGATCCAGCAGCTCACGGGGTTGCCGGGGAAGGCGACAACGGGGAGCCCCTCGAAGGAGCCGAGCCCCTGCGGGCCGCCGGGCTGCATCGCGAGGTGCGCGAACTCGACGTCGTGCCCGTCGAGCGCGAGCTTCGTGGCCTCGAACGCCCCCTTCGAGACGCCGCCCGTGGTGATGACGAGGTCGAGGCGGCCCTCCTCGGCCGCGCGGGCGGCCTCCGCGAGCTCGAGCCGGAGGGACGCGGGATCGTCCGAGCGGGAGACGGCGTTCTCGGCCTCGAGGCCGTCCTCACGCAGGGCCGAGGACAGGAGCCAGCCGTTCGCGTCGTAGATCTGGCCCGGCCCGAGACGGTCGCCACCGGGGGCCAGCTCGGCGCCGGTGCTGATCACCAGGACGCGCAGCGGGGCCCGCACCGGCAGCGCCGTGAAGCCGAGTGCCGCGGCGAGGCCGATCTGCCGCGCGCCGATCGGAGTGCCTGCGGGAAGCACGACGGCGCCCGCGGCCACGTCGCTCCCGGCCCGCCGCACATAGGTGCCCGCCTCGACCGCCGGCAGCGCCACGGTCGCCCCCGCCTCGGGGAACCGGGACGGGACGGCCCGCTCGACAGGGACGACGGCGTCCGCGCCCTCGGGGAGGAGGGCACCGGTCATGATGGGCGCCGCCTGCCCGGGTTGGAGAGGCGCTGGCACGTCCCCGGCGGCGATCGCCGCGGCGACCGTGAACTCCCGCCCGAGGTCACCCCCTGTGGCGCCGAGGTCACCCCCTGTGGCCCCGAGGTCACCCCGTGTGCCGCCGACGTCACCCCTGAAATCCGCCGAACGCACGGCGAAGCCGTCCATCTGGGAGTTGTCGAACGGCGGGAGGCTCACGGGCGCGACGAGGTCCGCCGCGAGCGCTGCGCCGAGCGCGGCACCCAGCGGCCGCTCCTCGGCCGGGCGCTGGGCGAGGGGCGCGAGGAGCTCGGCGAGCCGGGCCCGGTGCTCCTGCACCGTCCGGTGGCCGTGCGCTCCTCCTCGGCCGCGGGCGGGCGGCTCGGTGTGTCCTGTCATGTCACCTCGATCGTGATGGTGTGGTATCCCGTGGCACCGTCCGGGGCCGGCGGGGCGACGGACGCGGTCTGGACGTCGCCGTTCCCGTCCGTCGCGCGCACGGCGAGCCGGTGCGAGCCGGAGGGGAGGGCGATGCGGGCCATCCACTGGTACCACGTGTCGCGGGAGATCCCGGTTCCGAGCTGCGCGGGCTGCCACGCGCCGTCGTCCGCCTGCACCTCCACCGCTGTGATCCCACGGTGCTGCGCCCAGGCGACGCCCGCCACCGTGACCTCGCCGGCCGGGACGCGGGCGCCCCCTCGGGGAACGTCGATGCGGGAGGCGGTCTTGATGGGCCCGCGCTCACTCCAGCCGCGGGTGCTCCAGTATGCGGTGTCTGCGGCGAAGGAGGTGACCTTGAGCTGGGTGACCCATTTGGTCGCGGACACGTAGCCGTAGAGGCCCGGCACCACCAGCCGGACGGGGAAGCCGTGCTCGGGCGGGAGTGCCTCGCCGTTCATCCCGACGGCGAGGAGGGCATCGCGCCCCGGATCCGTCAGGGCCTCGAGCGGGGTCCCGGCAGTGAAGCCGTCGACGCTGCGGGAGAGCACCATGTCCGCGCCGGGCAGGGGCCGCGCACGGGCGAGCAGCTCGCGGACCGGCCACCCGAGCCAGAGCGCGTTGCCGACGAGGTCGCCGCCCACGGGGTTGGACACGCAGGCCAGTGTCACGTGGCGCTCCACGAGCGGCTGCGCCAGCAGCTCCGCCCACGTGAGCGTGACGGGCTCGGCGACCCTGCCGGTCACGTCGATCCGCCACCCGCCGGGGTCGACCGACGGCACGACGAGCGCGGTGTCGATCCGGTAGAAGTCCCGGTTGGGGGTCACGAGCGGGGCAGCGCCCGGAACCGACAGGTCCGCCGCTGGCGGGACCAGCTCGGCCGGGGACGCCGGGGCCGGGAGCCGCAGGGCGTCGCGAGCTGCCGCGGCAGCGAGCGAGGCTCCGCGCACGACGGCGGTCAGCGCGCCTCCCAGCGCGACGGCGGCGGCGGTGCCCGCGAGCGCCCGGAGGAAGCCGCGCCGGGCGAGGCGATGTGGCCTCTCGGGCGCGGCCGCGGCGACGGGCGGGGGGCCGGCGTCGTGCGCGCGGGATCCGAGCGGCTGCCCGGCGGACGCGGCGTCGCGGCGGAGCCGACCCACGAGCCACCGCACGAGCGACATCGCCACGATCCCGGCGGCGAGGGCGCAGGCGACGGCGCCAGGGGACGCGAGCGAGCGGGTCACGACCGCGAGCGCTCCGGCAGCGCCCACAAGTGCCGCCAGGCCCACCCCGAGGCCGGACCGGCGCAGTTCGAGGATTCCGGACACGGCACCCAGCACGACCACAGCGAGGGTGACGGAGACCACGAGAAAGGCCTTGTCCCCGGTGCCGAAGGTCTGGATGGCCCAGTCCTTGGCCGCGCCCGGGGCGAAGTCCACGACTGCTGCTCCCACAGCCAAGAGGGGGCTGAGCGATGGACTCACGAGACCGGCCGCGAACTCGCCGGCGAGGACGCCCGCGAGCGCGGCGAGGACGCCGGACAGTGCTGACCACCACCGGACGTTCGCAGCACCGACGGCACCGTGCCCGCGGCGCGGACCGGGCACGCCGGCGCGCGGTTCAGGCGCTCCCATGCGTCCAGAATAGTTCCGGCGTCGGGCCCGTGGCGCACCTCACCCTCGGACGTGACCGCCCGCACTGGCGTACGGTAGAAGGCATGACAGTCCAGCTCGGCATCCCCACGGTGAGGGGCGCAGCCCCGGGGTCGGGAACGGCCGGGCCATCGGGGGCCACAGGCGCTGACCGGCCCGCCTTCGAGGGCCTGCGCGACCGGTACGGCCGCGTCGCCACCGACATGCGCCTGTCCCTGACGGACAAGTGCAACCTGCGCTGCTCGTACTGCATGCCCGCCGAGGGCCTCCCCTGGCTCACGAAGGACTCGGTGCTCACCGCCGAGGAGGTCGTGCGGATCGTGGGCATCGGCGTGCGCCTCCTCGGCGTGCGGGAGCTGCGGCTCACGGGAGGCGAGCCGCTCGTGCGGGCCGACCTCGTCGACATCGTGGCCGCGCTGCGCGCCGCGCACCCGACCCTGCCGATCGCCCTCACGACCAACGCCGTGGGACTCGATGCGAAGGCGGCCGCCCTCGCCTCGGCCGGGCTCACACGCATCAACATCTCCCTCGACACGCTCCATCCCGAGACCTTCGCGCAGCTCACCCGTCGGCCGTTCTTCGACCGGGTCCTCGCCGGGATCGAGGCGGCAGACGCCGCCGGCCTCGGCCCGATCAAGATCAACTCCGTCCTCATGCGGGGCATCAACGACGCCGGTGCCGGGGACCTGCTCGCCTGGTGCCTCGAGCGCGGGTACGAGCTGCGCTTCATCGAGCAGATGCCGCTCGACGCCGACCACGGCTGGACCCGCGACGGCATGGTCACGGCTGCCGAGATCCGCACCCTCCTGTCGCAGCGGTTCGCCCTCTCCCCCGACCCGCGCGAGCGCGACGGCGCCCCCGCCGAGCGCTTCGAGGTCCGCACCCGCACGGGCCGCACGCACGACGGCGCCCCCTCCGCCCGCCTCCTGGGCACCGTGGGCATCATCGCCTCCGTGACGGAGCCGTTCTGCGCGGACTGCAAGAGGACGCGGATCACGGCCGAGGGCAAGGTCATGAGCTGCCTCTTCTCGCACGAGGAGGTCGACCTCCGCCAGCTGCTGCGCTCCGACACCTCCGACGAGGATGTCGCGGCGCGCTGGCAGGACGCGATGTGGCTCAAGCCCAGAGCGCACGGCATGGACCACACGGGGCTGGGGGCCGGGGACTTCGTCCAGCCGGACCGCTCGATGTCCGCCATCGGCGGCTGAGAGCCCCCCGGCCCCGACCCCGCCACGACCCTTCGACCCGCCGCGCCGTCGGCCACCACGAGCTGGAGGACACAGTGCAGATCACCCTGCGGTACTACGCCGCGGCCCAGGCCGCCGCGGGCGTCGCCGAGGAGCCGCTCACCGCGCCCGACGGCGCGAGCCTCGCCCAGGCGCTCGAGGCGGCCCTCGCCGTCGACCGCACCGCGGCCGTCAGCGACGCCGCGGCCAGCGCGCGCCGGGACGCCCCGGCGTTCGCCGAGGTGCTGCGGCGCTGCTCGTTCCTGGTCAACGAGGTCGCGGCGAAGGACCGCTCCCGGCCGCTTGCCGACGGGGACGTCGTGGACGTCCTCCCGCCCTTCGCTGGGGGCTGAGGGCCCGGGACAGCGGAGCGGCCGCCGACTCGAGATACTCCCGAGGGATGACGACACCGGCACGACGGCGGCGTAGCGTTGAACCAGACTCGTGAGGAGGTCGCCATGCAGCGCCGATGGCTCCGTTGGATTCCGGCAGCCGCCGTCCCGGCGGTCATCGCCGTGGGCGTGCTCGCCACAGGCGCGACAGCCGAGTCCCCTCCCCCGCCCGCGACCCCGGAGCAGGTCCTCGCACTCGCCGCCGGCCATCAGGCCCGTGCCTTCTCCGGCCAGGTGGAGCAGCGCGCCGACCTCGGGCTCCCGGCGATCCCGGCCCAAGCGCTCGGGCCTGCGACGAAGAGCTCGGCTCTCGGTTCGGAGGCCGCCGCGCTCGAGTTCCTCACGAGCGGCCACACCGCCAAGGTCTACGCCGACGGCCCGCAGCGGCTGCGCGTGCAGGTGCTGGACCAGCTCGCCGAGCGGGACGCGGTCCGCAACGGCCCGGACGCGTGGACGTATGACTCGAAGGCGAACACCGTGACCCATGCGGTGCTCCCCGCGGGAGCCGGCCAGCCGTCCCCCGATGCCGCGTCCGCCCTGATCCCTGACCAGCTCGCCCAGCGCTTCCTCGCCGCCGCAGGGCCGAGCACAGACGTGAGCCTCGGCGACGCGACCAGCGTGGCAGGCCACAGCGCGTACACCCTCGTCCTCACGCCCAAGGCCGCGGGAACCCTCGTCGGCTCGGTGAGGATCGCCGTCGAGGCGACCACCGGGCTTCCGCTGGCGGTGGACGTGTACGCGAAGGGCCAGGAGCCGGCCGCGCTGCACGCAGCCTTCACGCAGCTGTCCCTCGCGGCCCCGGACGCCGCCGTCTTCGCCTTCACGCCGCCACCCGGGGCGACCGTGACCGAGAAGCAGGTGCCGGCGCGGACTGCCCCGGCCAAGGACCACGCGCAGGGCGCCCCGCCAGCCGCACAGGCGCCCGGGTGGGACTCGGTCGCGGTGATCCCCGCCGACCGTGTGCCAGCCGGATTCGCCGACTCGCCGCTGGTCAAGCAGCTCGCGGCGCCGGCGGCGGGCGGCCGGGTGCTCACGTCGTCGCTCTTCACGGTCTTCCTCGCCGACGACGGGCGCGTCCTCGCCGGCGCGGTGCCGGCGTCGACCCTCGAGGCCGCGGCGGCCAGGTGAGCAGGGGTGCCGGGGACGCCCTGCAGCCGGCGATCCGCGCCCGCGGGCTCACGAAGCGCTTCGGCCACCACACTGCCGTGGACCGCCTCGACCTCGAGGTGCCGCGCGGCGCGGTGTTCGGCTTCCTCGGGCCCAACGGCTCGGGCAAGACGACGACCATCCGCATGCTGCTGGGCCTCGTCTCGCCCACCGGCGGCCACGCGGAGGTGCTCGGCGAGGACATGCCCCAAGGGTCCCGCGCGGTCCTGCCCCGGGTCGGGGCACTCGTCGAGGGGCCAGCGTTCTATCCGTTCCTGAGCGGCGCGGCGAACCTCGCCCGGCTCGACGTCGCCGATCCCCGGTCGCTGCCCCGGACGCGCGCCGCGCGGATCGGCGAGGCGCTCGACCGGGTCGGCCTCTCGCACGCGGCCCGCAAGCGCGTCCACGCCTACTCGCTGGGCATGAAGCAGCGCCTGGGCCTCGCGGCGGCCCTGCTCGCCCCCCGCGACCTGCTCGTGCTCGACGAGCCCACCAACGGGCTCGACCCCCAGGGGACCCGCGAGGTCCGTGGGCTCATCCGCTCGCTCGCCGAGGACGGCACCACCGTGTTCATCTCGAGCCACCTCCTGGCCGAGGTCGAGCAGATCTGCAGCCATGCCGCCGTCCTGCGCGCCGGGAAGCTGGTCGCGCAGGGCCCTCTGGACGAGCTGCGGGGGTCCGCCAGGGCCCGGATCGAGGTGCGCACCCCGGACACGGCCGGGGCCGCCGAGGTGCTGCGCCGGCTCGGGCTCGCCGTCGAGGCCGCGGGCCCGGGGGTAGTCGCCGCCGCGGTCCCGGACGGCGCCGCTGCGGCGGGCGGATTCGCGGCGGCGACGCACGACGGCGCGCCCGCACCGGAGGCGGTCGTCGCGGCGCTCGTGGGGGCTGGGGTGCGGGTGCGGGGCTTCACGGCAGAGACCGCGAGCCTGGAGGAGCGGTTCGTCGAGCTGACCGGCGAGGGATTCGATGTCGCGGGCTGAGGAAGCGCTCCCGGCTTCCCGGGGCACGGCAGCCAGCCCCGCCGCGCACACCGCGCGCCTGCTCGGCTCGGAGCTGCGGGTCCTGTTCGGGCGGTGGCGGACCTGGACGATGCTCGCGGCGCTCGCGGCCGTGCCCGTGCTGATCGGCCTGGCCGTCAAGTTCGCGCCGGGCCGGCCCCCGAGCGGCCGCGGTCCGGCGTTCCTCGACCAGATCACCGACAACGGGCTCTTCGCCGGCGTGGTGGGCCTCGTGGTGTGCACGCCGCTGTTCCTGCCGCTCACCGTGAGCGTCGTCTCCGGGGACGCGGTCGCCGGCGAGGCGAGCCTCGGGACGCTGCGGTACCTGCTCGTGGCCCCGGTCGGGCGGGTGCGGCTGCTCGTGGTGAAGTACCTCAGCGCCGCGGTGTTCTGCGCGGCCGCCGCGCTCGCCGTCGTGCTCGGCGGGGCCCTGATCGGGGCGCTGCTGTTCCCGCTCGGGCAGGCCACGCTCCTGTCCGGGGCGCAGGTCGGAGCGGCGGAGGCGTTCGGGCGGCTCCTCCTGATGGCGGCCTACGTGACCGTCTCGCTGCTCGGGCTGGCCGCGATCGGCCTGTTCGCCTCGACGCTCACGTCCGTCCCCGTCGGGACCATGGCCGCGACCGCGGTGCTCGCCGTCGTCTCCCAGATCCTCGGTGCGCTCGACCAGCTCGAGTGGCTGCACCCGTGGCTCTTCACCGACCAGTGGCTGGGCCTCGCAGACCTCCTGCGGGAGCCGATCTCCTGGGACTCGTTCGGGCAGAACGCGTGGCTCCAGGCCGGGTACGTCGCCCTGTTCGGTGCCCTCGCCTACGGCCGCTTCGCGACCAAGGACATCCTCGCCTAAGGGACATGACCCCCCATCAGGGACATGACCCCTCAACGTCACGGAGATGACCCCTCAGCCGCGAGGCGGTTGAGGGGTCACGTCGCTGTCGTGGAGGAGACAGCTCTCAGGCGAGGCCGAAGGTCTCCGTCTGCTCGAACGGGCCCACCACCGTGACGGTCCGCGGCGCGTTCGCGAGGAGGCGCGCGAGGTCCTGGACCTCGTCCGCAGTGACCGCGGAGATCTGCGCGAGGGTCTCCTCGATGTCCTGGAACTCGCCGGAGACGAGCTCGGCCCGTCCGAGCCGGGACATGCGCGAGCCCGTGTCCTCGAGGGCGAGCACGATCCCGCCGGAAAGCTGCCCGACGGCCTTGCGGAGCTCCTCCTCGGTGATGCCGTGCTCCGCGAGCTTCTCGAGTTCGGCGCCCATGAGGGCCAGGACCTGGGGGACCTTGGCCGGGGCGCAGCCGCCGTAGATCCCGAAGTACCCGGCGTCGGCGTAGGCCGAGGCGAACGAGTAGGTCGAGTAGACGAGGCCGCGCTTCTCGCGGATCTCCTGGAACAGGCGCGAGGACATGCCCCCGCCCAGGACGGCGTTGAGCACGCTCATGACGTACCGGCGGTCGTCGGTCGCCGTGATCGACGGGCAGCCCATGATGACGTTGGCCTGCTCGACCTGCCGCGTGATCACGGTGAGGCCGGGCCTCCCGCTGATCTCCGCGGCGACGGTCGAGCGCCTTCCGACGGGCGGGGCGCCTTCCGTCAGGTCCCAGCCCGCACCGTGGAGGGCGTCTAGCACGAGCCGGCACACGACGTCGTGCTCAAGGCCGCCCGCAGCGGTGACCACCAGCTCGTTCGGGCGGTAGTAGCGGCGGTAGTGCTCCCACACCGAGTCACGGGCGACGGCGCGGATCGCCTCGGGCGTGCCGCCGATCGGCCGTCCCAGCGGGTGCTCGCCGAGGACGGAGGCCACGAAGTGCTCGTGCGCGACGTCGGTCGGGTCGTCGCCGTCCATGGCGATCTCCTCGAGGATGACGTCGCGCTCCTGCTCGAGCTCGTCGGGGTCCAGGACGGCGGAGGTGATCATGTCCGCGATCACGTCGATCGCCATCGGCAGGTCGGTGTCGAGCACGCGCGCGTAGTAGCACGTGCTCTCCTTCGCCGTCGCGGCGTTCGACTCTCCGCCCACCTCGTCGAACGCCGAGGCGATCTCGAGCGCGGTGCGCCGCTGGGTGCCCTTGAACAGCAGGTGCTCGAGGAAATGGGTGGACCCGTGCTGGCCGGCGGCCTCGTCACGGGATCCCACCCCCACCCAGAAGCCGATCGCCGCCGACCGCTGGCCCGGCATCGCCTCCGTGAGGACGCGCACGCCCCCGGGGAGGACGGAACGGCGCACGACGGCGCCGCCCTCCTTCCCGAAGACGGTGGTCGACGCGGGGGCGCCGTCCACGAGCCGGCCAGCGGTCAGCGGCAGTTCGACAGTGGCCATCCGGTTACGCGTCGGCCGCTGCGGCGTCGGCCGGCTCGGCCGACGCCTCGGCCGCAGCGCCGTCCTCGGCCACGACGGGCGCGAGGGAGAGCTTGCCGCGGTCGTCGATCTTGGTGATCTCGACCTGGACCTTCTGGCCCACGGAGACGACGTCCTCGACGTTGTCCACGCGCTTGCCTCCCGCGAGCTTGCGCAGCTCGGAGATGTGCAGCAGGCCGTCCTTGCCCGGGGTGAGCGAGACGAACGCACCGAACGTCGTGGTCTTGACGACCGTGCCGAGGTAGCGCTCGCCGACCTCGGGCAGCTGCGGGTTGGCGATCGCGTTGATCGCGGCCCGGGCCGCCTCGGCCGAGGAGCCGTCGGTCGCGCCGATGAGCACGGTGCCGTCGTCCTCGATGGAGATGTCCGCGCCAGTGTCCTCCTGGATCTGGTTGATCATCTTGCCCTTGGGGCCGATGACCTCGCCGATCTTGTCCACGGGGATCTTGATCGCGATGATGCGCGGAGCGAACTCGGAGAGCTCGTCCGGGCCCTCGATCGCGGCGTTGATCACGGACAGGATGTGCAGGCGGGCCTCGCGCGCCTGCTTGAGCGCAGCCGCGAGCACCGAGGCGGGGATGCCGTCGAGCTTCGTGTCGAGCTGGATCGCGGTGACGAACTCGGACGTGCCGGCGACCTTGAAGTCCATGTCGCCGAAGGCGTCCTCGGCACCGAGGATGTCGGTCAGCGCCGCGTAGCGGGTCTGGCCGTCCACCTCGTCGGACACGAGGCCCATGGCGATGCCCGCGACCGGCGCCTTGAGCGGCACGCCGGCGTTGAGCAGCGACAGGGTCGAGGCGCACACGGAGCCCATCGACGTCGAGCCGTTGGAGCCGAGGGCCTCGGACACCTGGCGGATCGCGTAGGGGAACTCCTCGCGGCTCGGCAGCACCGGCACGAGGGCGCGCTCGGCGAGGGCGCCGTGGCCGATCTCGCGGCGCTTCGGGGAGCCGACGCGGCCCGTCTCGCCGGTGGAGTACGGCGGGAAGTTGTAGTTGTGCATGTACCGCTTGTGCGTCTCCGGGGAGAGCGAGTCGATCTGCTGCTCCATCTTGAGCATGTTCAGCGTGGTGACGCCGAGGATCTGAGTCTCGCCGCGCTCGAAGATCGCGGACCCGTGGACGCGCGGGAGCACCTCGACCTCGGCGGTGAGCTGGCGGATGTCCGTCAGGCCACGGCCATCGATGCGGACCTGGTCCTTGAGGATGCGCTGGCGCACGATCTTCTTGGTCAGCGAGCGGAAGGCAGCCGAGAGCTCCTTCTCGCGGCCCTCGAACTGCCCGCCCAGCTGGGCGAGGACCTCGTCCTTGAGCTGGTCGGAGGCGTTCTCGCGGGCCTGCTTGTCGGCGATCTGGAAGACCTCGGCGAGCTTGTCCGCGGCGGCCGCCTCGACGGCGTCGAACGCGTCCTGCTCGTAGTCGAGGAAGACCGGGAACTCGGCAGTGGGCTTGGCGGAGCGGTTCGCGAGGTCCTGCTGGGCCTCGCAGAGGGCGCGGATGAACGGCTTGGCGGCCTCGAGGCCCTCGGCCACAACCTCCTCGGTCGGGGCGGTGGCGCCCTCGTCCTTGATGAGGCCCCACGAGTGGTCGGTGGCCTCGGCCTCGACCATCATGATGGCGACGTCGTCACCGGCGATGCGGCCCGCGACGACCATGTCGAACGTCGCGCGCTGCAGCTGCGAGTGCTTCGGGAACGCGACCCACTGGGCGCCGTGCTCGTCGTGCACGAGCGCTACGCGGACGCCGCCGATCGGGCCGGAGAAGGGCAGGCCCGCGAGCTGCGTGGACATCGAGGCCGCGTTGATGGCGACGACGTCGTAGAGCTCGTCGGGGTTGATCGCGAGCACGGTCACGACGACCTGGACCTCGTTGCGCAGGCCCTTGACGAACGCGGGGCGCAGCGGGCGGTCCATGAGGCGGCACGCGAGGATGGCCTCGGTCGAGGGGCGGCCCTCGCGGCGGAAGAACGAGCCGGGGATGCGGCCCGCGGCGTACATGCGCTCCTCGACGTCCACCGTGAGCGGGAAGAAGTCGAAGCCCTCACGCGGGGACTTGCCCGCGGTCGTGGCGGAGAGCAGGGCGGTGTCGTCGTCGATGTACGCCATCGCGGCGCCGGCGGCCTGCTTGGCGAGGCGACCGGTCTCGAAGCGCACGACGCGCTGGCCGAAGCGGCCGTTGTCGATCACGGCCTCTGAGAACTGGATCTCGGGACCCTCCATGGGAGAGCCACCTCCGTTTCGTGTTGCTCGGAGGCGGCGGAACCCGGTCTTCGATCGAGGCCCTTCGCGCGGCCGGTGAGGACGCCCGCAAAGGCCACTACCGAGGACCGCAGATTGCCGGCGCCTCACGATGGATTGTCTTAGTCGGTACGAGAACGCTTGCTGGATGGTGATGCGGCCCGCCGCTTCCCTTGAAAGAAGAGGCGGGCCGCTCCACAGACTAGCGGCGGAGGCCGAGCCGCTCGATGAGCGAGCGGTAGCGCGCGATGTCGGTGTCGTGCAGGTAGGCGAGCATGCGCTTGCGGCGACCCACGAGCGCGAGCAGGCCGCGCTGGGTGTGGAAGTCGTGCTTGTGCTGCTTCATGTGCTCAGTCAAGTCCTTGATGCGCTTCGTCAGGACGGCGATCTGGACCTCCGGGGAGCCCGTGTCGCCTTCCTTGGTCGCGTATTCCTTGATGATCTCCTGCTTGACGGCGGGATCCAAAGCCATGTGGTTTCGGTACCTCTCGTGTCGTGCCGTGCGGCCCGCAGAACGCTGCGTCCTCGGGGAACGCCGGGCCTTCTCGCTGGTGGGCGGCAGATCCGGCGCGGCCCAGGCCGCCACGGACTGCAGCGAGGGCCACAGAGAATTCTATCGCTCCGCGCCGCGCCCTGTCGAAACGTGGTTCGGCGGGCGGTGCCGCTAGACCGAGCGCCCGGCGGCGGAGAGGATCGCGTGGGCCTGCTCGACGTCGAGCTTCATCTGGTCGATGAGGGCATCGGGCCCGCGGTAGGCGACCATGCCGCGCAGCCGCTCGACGAACTCGACGACGACGCGCTGGCCGTAAAGGTCGAAGTCCTCGGGTGCCTCGTCGGGGCGGTCGATCACGTGCGCCTCGACCTGTCGCGCCACGCCGGCGAACGTCGGGTTGGACCCGACCGAGATCGCGGCGGGCCAGCGGGTGCCCTTCTCGTCGACGAGCCAGCCGGCGTAGATCCCGTCGGCGGGGATGTGGCCCGCGGAGTCGTGGTCGAGATTGGCGGTGGGGAACCCGAGGGCTCTGCCGCGCGCCGCACCGTGCACGACCTCGCCGTGCATGGCGTGCGGGCGCCCGAGGATCTCCGCAGCGGTGCGGACGTCGCCGGCGTCGAGCGCCTCGCGGACCCACGTCGAGGAGCAGCGGCGCTCCTCGGCGTCGTCCGCCTGGCCGCGCTCGACGGGCGCGGCGGGCTCGGTGAAGTCCTCGACCACCACGACCTCGAAGCCGAACCGCTCCCCCAGCTCCTGCATCGTCGCCAGGTCGCCGGCGTTGCCGCGGCCGAAGCGCACGTCGTGGCCCACGACGACGTGGCTCGCCTTGAGCCCGTCGACGAAGACGCCGCGCACGAACTCCTCGGGCGTCTGCTGGGCGAACTCGAGCGTGTAGTGGATGACGAGGATCGCGTCGAGCCCGTAGGCCGCCAGGGCGGCGAGCCGGTCCTCGATGCCCATGATGAGGTGCGGCGCCGTGTCCGGGCGGTGGACCCGGGCGGGGTGCGGGTCGAAGGTCACGGCGACGGCCCGGCTGCCGGAGGCTGCGGCGGCGGCCTTGAGCCGGGCGAGGACCTGCTGGTGGCCGCGGTGGACGCCGTCGAAGTTGCCGATGGTGACGGCTGTCGGGCCGAAGTCATCGGGAACCTCGTCCACACCGTGCCAGATCAAGCCCATCGTCCTCGCCTCGTCGCCTGCATGTCGCGTCCCTAGCCTACCGGCTCGCGGACGGGGCCCCGCCGCGCCCGGCGGCCGGCGTGCGCGGACGGTTCACGAAGAGCCAGACGAGCCCCACGAGGGGCAGCACGAGCGGGACGTAGCCGTAGCCCCGGCCGAACCCGCTCCAGACGGTGTCGTGGGGGAACGCCGCCGCGTCGATGATAGTCGCGGTCCCGACCGCGAGGACCCCGATCAGCTCGACGACGATGGCCGCGAGCGTCACGTACCAGCTCGTCACCCCCCGCTTCGCCATCGCAACGGTCGCGACGATGTACACGGCGGCGGCTGCGGCGCTCAGGAGGTACGCGACCGGCGCCTCGGAGAACTTGGTCGCGATCTGGTAGCCGGCCCGCGCCGTCGAGGAGAGGGCGAACACGCCGTAGACGGCGACGATGATCCTGCCCAGCCCCACGCTGCGCGTCCTGGGCGAGTGCTCCGTGGTCCCGGTGGAGGGCTTGGTTCCCGAGGGGTCAGCGGTCATGACAGGGGGGCTCCGTCCCAGATCTGCTCCATCCGGAACAGCATCACGAAAATGGTCAGTGGCACCGCGGCGAGCACGGCGTTGCTCCAGCGGGTCTTGTCCAGGACGGCCCACCAGAACGCGGCGACGGGCAGGATCAGCGCCGTCGCGAGGTACCCCCAGAACTCCCACGGCTCGCCGCGCAGCGCCTCTCCGCCGGCCTGGCGGATGGCCGCCCCGATGCCGTAGGCGACGAGGAACAGCTCGACGGCGGCCACAGACACGATCGCGGCGTCGCCCGGGTACGTCTTGGTCGCGGCGGCGACGACGCAGATCACCAGCGACAGCGCGCAGATGGCGGCGCCGACGAAGAAGAAGGGGTCCGGGGTCATGCGTCGTCACCGTGGGCGGCGAACACGAGCTCCGGCTTGGCCTGCCCTCCCACGTCCTTCACGAGCGCAACGAGCGGGCCCTCGGGCGCGAAGGCCGCGGTGAGCCCGGAGGTCCCGGTCGCCGGGATGCGGCGCCCAAAGGAGAGCTCGACGGCCTCGTCGGCGCTCAGCTCGCGCACCGGCAGCAGCGACCGGGCCGCCGCGGAGAGGTCGAGGACGCGGAGGTCCTCGGCGAGCTCCTCGAGCGTGGCGGCCTCCTCGATGCCGTAGGGCCCCACCTGGGTCCGGCGCAGCGCCGTGAGGTGCCCGCCGACGCCCAGATCGGCGCCGAGGTCCCGCGCGAGGGCGCGGATGTAGGTGCCGGAGGAGCAGCGGACCGTGACGTCGACGTCCTGGAGCTTCCCGCCGCGGAGGCGGCGCACCTCGTGGACCTCGAACGAGTGGATCGTGACGGGGCGCGCCTCGAGGGCGACCTCCTCCCCCGCACGGACGCGCGCGTACGAGCGCTGCCCTGCCACCTTGATGGCGCTGACGCTGCTGGGCACCTGCAGGATCTCGCCCGTGAGGCGGGCGGCGGCGTCGTTGATCTGCTCCTCGGTCACCGCCGCGGCGATGCGTTCCGCGACGACCTCGCCCTCGGCGTCGTCCGTCACCGTGCTCTGGCCGAGCCGGATGGTCGCGGTGTACGTCTTCTCTGTGCCCACGATGTACGAGAGCAGACGGGTGGCCTTGTTGATGCCGACGACGAGGACGCCCGTCGCCATCGGATCGAGGGTCCCGGCGTGGCCCACCTTGCGCGTGCCCGCGAGCCTGCGGATCTTCCCCACCACGTCATGGCTTGTCCACCCACGCGGCTTGTCCACGATCACCAGTCCAGAAAGCACGCCTTCCAGTATATGGAGCCGGGGAGCCTCCGCTGTTCAGTACTCGATGCGGCCCTCGAACGCGTTCCACGCCTCGAACGGACGTTCACGGCCGACCACGGCGGAGCGGACCACCGGCATGAGGGAGCCGTCGCCGTGCGCGCCGCCGGCGGCGAAATACTCGTAGAAGATAGCGTCGTCGAATCCGACGGCGGCAGCGTCCTGCCTGTCCGCGGCGAATCGCACCGAGGCGACGCGCGCCCAGAGGGCCGCGGCGAGGCACAGGGGGCACGGCTCGCAGCTCGCGTACAGCGCCGCGCCGCTCAGGTCGAAGCCCGCGACCGCGGCGGCGCGCCGGATCGCGACGACCTCCGCGTGCGCGGTGGGGTCGTTGTCCCGCGTGACCCGATTCTCCCCCTCGAACACGCGCCCGTCGGGCAGGACCACGACGGCGCCGAACGGACCGCCGCCAGCGGCCACGTTCGCGACGGCCACGTCGATCGCCCGCTCGAGGTAGGTCTGGGCGTCGGCGGACTGCGCGTTCGCGTCAGGCTCGGTCATGGGGCCATCGTACGGAACGCGCGGAGCGGGCCCGGCCGATTCGGCCGGGCCCGCTCCGGAACCCGCTAGTGCCTGGTTGGTATCAGTATTGCTCGATCAGAGTCCGAGGAGATGGTTGAGCAGGTTGGCCAATCCGTTCAGACCGGTCCCGTTGTCGAGCAGGCCCGCGACGCTGCAGAGCAGGTTGCCGAGGAGGTTGCCCGGGCCGGGCTGCGCGGTGATGTCGAGCACGACCTCGTTCAGGTGCACCTGGAGGCCGAGGAGATCCAGATTCAGCGGGCCGAGGTCGAGGTGCAGGATGTCACAGGTGCCCGACGTGGTTGCATTACCGCCGACCGGAAGCGCGACCTGCTGGTCCACGTTCTGCACCGCGCCCGTGATGGGGTTAGTCAGCGTGCCGGTGAGGTTACCCAAGGCCATCAACTGGCCGTTCTGAACCACGAATTGGGTGAGGTTGAAAGACCCCACAAACGAGGTCACACCATTCGTCGTTCCGGTGATCGGCACAGTAGTCGGCGCTGTGGCTCGGGGAGTGGACGCGGCCTGCTGCGCCGTCGGTGCCGGCGCTGCCGACGCGGGAACGGCGGCTCCCATCAGCGCGGCTCCGGAAAGCGTCGCGGCAAGCACAGGGGCGATGATCTTGGCTTTCATGGGTGTTCTCTCCTTCGACGGGCGGTACCGATGAGGATGGAGCCCTCGTCGCCCGCGCCCGCGATCGGTGTTTGTTGTCCCTCTGAAGGTCCGGCCAGTGTGGTCTCGGACACGCCACCTCTTTCCCGCGGGCTCTTTTGAACAAACATCTTTCTGTGGGCCGACCCGCGCCACACCGTCAGATGACCCTGAAGAAGCGGGCACACGGCGTCGCCCATGGTGACGAACTCGGGCTGCGGATAAGCTCTCTGCCGGGGGAGCTGGCCAGCAGTCTCGGGGTTATCCCACGTGAGGAGTCAGTTCAATGAAGAAGTCGCTCGCACTGCTCGCGGCTGGAGCACTCATCGTTCTTCCCGCAGGGCCAGCCACGGCTGCGCCGCCATCCCCGCCGCCTTCTGTCGACGGTCTGGTGGGCCCACTCCACGTGTCTGCCGGGACCGGCAACAGTGTCATCGTCTCAGAAGAATTCGCCGGCAGGCTCACGCGCATCGAGGGGGGAACGAAGACCGTCCTGTACGCACCCCCTGCAGACGAGCAGTGGGACGTCGCTGGGACCGCTACTCAGGGCAGCACCACGTATGTCATCGAGAGCCAAGGCGCCGGACCGGAAGACCCGCGGCCGCTCGCTGGGCGCCTTGTGGCCGTCGACGCCAAGGGGAGAGCCAGGACGATCACAGACCAGATTGGTGCCTACGAGACCGCCCACAATCCTGACGGGGACGTGCATTACGGACTTGGACCGAACGCCCCGGCGGAGTGTGCCAGCCAGCTGACCAGTCTCGGCTTCCCGGCGTCCTACACGGGAGAGACCGATTCCCACCCTTACGCCGTCGCTGTTCGGGGCAACACCGCCTATGTGGCGGACGCGGGGGGCAACGACGTGCTGGCCGTCGATCTGAGCACCGGCGCCATCCAGACGGTGGCAGTGCTGCCTCCCCGGCCCGCAACCATCACGCAGGCTTTCGCCGAGCAGTACGGACTTCCGGCGTGTATCGGCCAGACCTACAACTTCGAACCCGTGCCTACCGACGTGGCGATCGGCTCGGACGGGTGGCTCTACGTCACCTCGCTCCCAGGTGGTCCCGAGGATGCAAGCCTCGGCGCGCGGGGTGCCGTGTTCCGGGTCAGCCCGTCAACGGGAGCTGTCCAACCCTGGATCCAGGGCATCATGTCCCCGACCGGTCTGGCCTTCGACGGCTCGGGCAACCTCTACATCGCTTCGCTCTTCGGCACGGGGGTTCTCAGGGCAGCGGCCGGGACGCAGACGGCGCAGCCGTTCCTGGACAAGCCATCCACCGCCGACGTGACGGTCCAGGGCAACATGCTCTACGCGACAACCGACGTCTTCGGAAACGGAACGCTCATCTCGCAGAGGCTGACACCCTGACGCTCAGGGCGGCAAGCAGAAGCGGGCGGCGCCGGATGGCACCGCCCGCTTCTCGCGTCCTCAGGTGAGGCTCAGTCCTGGGGCTCCTCGACGCCGTCGAACTCGCCCTCGTCCTCGTAGTCGTCGTCCTCCGGCTCGTCCTTGCGGTACGGGTCGGCGTCGCCGGCTGGCTGCGCGCCCGAGGCGAGCTTCGCCACCTCGGCGTCGCGGGCCTTGGCCTCGCGCAGGAGGTCCTCGAGGTGCGAGGCGTTGACGGGGATCTCGTCGGCGACGAACTCAAGGGTCGGGGTCAGCCTGATCGTCAGGTTGCGCCCCACCTCGCGGCGGAGCACGCCCTTCTTCGCCTCGAGGAGGTCGCGCGCGCCGTGGGCCGCGGCGGTGTCACCGAGGACGGTGTAGTACACGGTCGCATGCTGGAGGTCGTTGGTGACACGGGCGTCGGTGACGGTGATGGCCTCGGCGCGCTCGTCCTTGACGGCCTTGCGCAGGGCCTCGGCCACGACCACCTTGATGCGCTGCGCGAGCCGGGCGGCGCGTGCTGGATCGGCCATGTGGTTCTCCTTCGTGTGGTCGGGTCGGTCCGGGACATCTCCCGGGGGCACCGGGAAAAGGGGGCCCCGTGCGGGACCCCCTTCTCCTCGAGGCGACTAGGAGCGCGGCTTCTCGCGCATCTCGAACGTCTCGATGATGTCCTCGAGCTGGAGGTCGTTGAACGACCCGAGGCCGATACCGCACTCGAAGCCCTCGCGGACCTCGGTCGCGTCGTCCTTGAACCGCTTGAGCGACTCGATCGTCAGCTTGTCGCCCACCACGACGCCGTTGCGCAGGACACGCGCCTTGGCGTTGCGGCGGATCAGGCCGCTGCGGACGATCGAACCGGCGATGTTGCCGAACTTGGAGGACTTGAAGATCTCGCGCACCTCGGCGGCACCGAGCTGCACCTCCTCGTACTCCGGCTTGAGCATGCCCTTGAGGGCCAGCTCGATGTCGTCGATCGCCGCGTAGATGACCGAGTAGAAGCGCATGTCGACGCCCTCGCGGTCGGCCAGCTCGGCGACGCGCTCAGCCGGCTTGACGTTGAAGCCGATGATGATCGCGTTGTCGACCGTCGCGAGGTTGACATCGTTCTGGGTGATCGCGCCCACACCGCGGTGGATGACCCGCAGCTGGACGTCCTCGCCCACATCGATCTTGAGCAGCGAGTCCTCGAGCGCCTCGACGGCACCGGACACGTCGCCCTTGAGGATGAGGTTGAGGGTGTCGATCTTGCCCTCGGCCACAGCCTGGTCGAAGTCCTCGAGGCTGATCCGCTTGCGGCGCTTGGCCAGCTGGGCGTTGCGCTCGGCAGCCTCGCGCTTCTCGGCGATCTGGCGTGCGGTGCGCTCGTCCTCGGTCACGAGGAACGTGTCACCGGCGCGCGGCACCGAGGACAGGCCCAGGACCTGGACCGGACGCGACGGCGTCGCGGCCTCGACGGCCTCGCCGTCCTCGTCGAACATCGCGCGGACGCGGCCGTGGGCCGTGCCCGCGACGATCGTGTCGCCGACGTGGAGCGTGCCGGACTGGACGAGCACGGTTGCGACGGCGCCGCGGCCCTTGTCCAGGTTCGCCTCGATGGCGACGCCGCGCGCGTCCTTGTTCGGGTTCGCACGGAGGTCCAGCGCGGCGTCTGCCGTGAGGAGGATCGCCGAGAGCAGGTCGTCGATGTGCAGGTTCTGGCGGGCCGAGACGTCGACGAACATCGTGTCGCCGCCGTACTCCTCGGGAACGAGGCCGTACTCGGTGAGCTGGCCGCGGATCTTGTCCGGGTTCGCGCCCTCCTTGTCGATCTTGTTCACCGCCACCACGATCGGCACGTTCGCGGCCTGGGCGTGGTTGAGCGCCTCGACGGTCTGCGGCATGACGCCGTCATCCGCGGCCACCACGAGCACCGCGATGTCCGTGACCTGCGCACCACGGGCACGCATGGCGGTGAACGCCTCGTGGCCCGGGGTGTCGATGAACGTCAGCTTGCGCTGCCGGTCATCGTGGTCGAAGGCGATCTGGTACGCACCGATGTGCTGCGTGATGCCGCCGTGCTCGCCAGCCACCACGTTGGTGTTGCGGATGGCGTCGAGGAGGCGCGTCTTACCGTGGTCGACGTGGCCCATGACGGTCACGACGGCCGGACGCTTCTCGAGGTCCTCGTCGGTCTCCGCCTCGAGCTCAGCCTCGAGGTCGATGTCGAAGGACTCGAGCAGCTCGCGCTCCTCGTCCTCCGGCGACACGACCTGGATCTTGTAGCCGAGCTCCTCGCCCAGGACCGAGAACGTCTCCTCGTCGAGGGACTGCGTGGCGGTTGCCATCTCACCGAGGTGGAACAGCACCGTGACGAGCGACGCCGGGTTGGCATCGATCTTCTCGGCGAAGTCCGTGATGGACGCACCGCGGCGCAGGCGCACGATGGTGCTGCCGTCGCCACGGGGCACCGAGACGCCGCCGAGCGACGGTGCGCTCATCTGCTCCAGTTCCTGGCGCTTCGCGCGCTTCGACTTGCGCTGCTTGCCGCGACCGGCGCCACCCTTGCCGAAGGCACCCTGGGTACCGCCGCGTCCGCGGCCGCCCTTGCCGAAGCCGCCGCCAGCGGGACCGCCGCCACCGGGGCCACCACCGGGACGGCCCGGGCCGCGTCCGCCGGTGCCGGCGGGCCGGGCGCCCGGCTGAGGCCGGTCGGTGCGCGGGGGCATCATGCCCGGGTTCGGGCGGGGACCACCGGCGCCGCCGGGACGCGGGGCGCCCGGACGGGGAGCACCCGGCCGCGGAGCGCCGGGACGGGGAGCGCCGGGGCGCGGGATGCCGGAGGTGCCGCCGGGGCGCGGTGCCGCCGGGCGGGGACCACCCGGGCGGTCGCCGTCGCGGCCGCCGCCGGGACGGGGCATGCCCTGCGACGATGCGAACGGGTTGTTGCCCGGACGGGGGGCGCGATCGCCGTCGCGCCCCTGGCGCTGCATGCCCTGGGACGACGAGAACGGGTTGTTGCCCGGACGGGGACCGCTGGGGCGGGGACCCGGGGTCGCCTTCGGACGCGACGACGGCGCGCCCTCACCGCTGCGGCCACTCGGGCCGGGGCGGGCGGGAGCGCCGGAGCGGCCGCCGGGACGCGGGCCATCGGAACCCGGGCGGGGGCCGGAAGGCGCGGGAGCGGGCCGCGGCGCGGACGGCGCCGGGCGGGAGGCCTCGGCAGGGGCAGGACGCGAGGTCTCGGCGGGGCGGGCCGCCTCGGCGGAGCGCTGCGCGGGGGCGGGCGACGGCGCGGGGGCGGCCGGGCGGGCCGGGCCGGGCGCAGGCGCAGGGCGCGCAGGCGATGCGGGACGCGAGGACGACGACGGGCGGGTCGCCTTCTCGCCACCGGCGGGGTAGGCGTCGCGAAGCTTCTTCACGACGGGCGCCTCGATCGTCGAGGACGCAGAACGCACGAATTCGCCGAGCTCCGCGAGCTTGGCGACGGCGTCCTTAGAGGTGATACCGAGCTCCTTGGCGAGCTCGTGTACGCGGACCTTGGCCACATTTCTCCTGTCTCGGTCCGCGCCGAGCCAGGCACGGACCGTCTACTGCTTGCTGCAGGCTCCCTCGGCGCGGGGGTGCGCCTCAGAGCCCTTTGCGGTGCGCAACAGAGTGATCATTGCTACGCACTCATGGGACGGGGACTCATCGGGTGTCCATCAGATTTCTGACCCGCTTTCAACGTGGACCTCAGGGAGGTCATCGTCCGCCCCGGCGGGTGCCGGGACGGAGGTGCCGAAGTAGTCTTCGACGGGGCGGTGGTCCACCGCGCCCCGGAAGGCACGCTGGAACGCCCGCCGTCGCAGGGCTTGCTTCAGGCAGGCCCAGTCGGGGTGCAGCCACGCACCGCGGCCGGGCAGTCGGCGGCGCGGATCCACGACCACGCGCGCGGCGTCGTCGAGGTCCTTCACCAGCCGGAGCAGTTCCGACCGGGCTGCGGTCTGGCGGCAGCCGATGCAGGTGCGCTGGGGACGGGTTGCGGCCGGCGCGTCAGTACTGGCCCTCATCCCTGCTCTCCCACCTCGGCCGGGCAGTGCCCGGCGGGGACTCTCGTCCCGCAATGCCGCCGGGCGCAGACCCGGACTCATCTATTCTAGACCCTCCCCCCCGGGAACCGCCGAATGGCGGGCTCCCGGGCCCGGGACCTCACCCCGGACGGTCAGGACTGGGTGTCGGAGCCGATGTCGATGCGCCAGCCCGTGAGCTTCGCGGCCAGGCGGGCGTTCTGCCCTTCCTTGCCGATGGCGAGCGAGAGCTGGTAGTCGGGGACGAGCACGCGCGCCGACCTGGTGGCCTCGTCCACGATGGTCACGTTGGTGACCTTCGACGGCGAGAGCGCGTTCGCGATGAACGTCGCCGGATCGTCGCTGTAGTCGACGATGTCGATCTTCTCGTCGTTCAGCTCGGTCATGACGGCGCGGACACGGGAGCCCATCTCGCCGATGCACGCCCCCTTGGCGTTGACGCCCGGGATGTTGGCGCGGACGGCGATCTTCGTCCGGTGGCCGGCCTCGCGCGCGATCGCGACGATTTCGACGCTGCGCTCGGCGATCTCGGGGACCTCGAGCTCGAAGAGCTTCTTGACGAGGCCAGGGTGCGAGCGCGAGAGCGTGATCGAGGGGCCCTTGAGGCCGCGGTGGACGTCCACGACGTAGGCGCGGATGCGGGACCCGTGGAGGTACCTCTCGCCGGGGACCTGCTCGGGCGGCGGCAGGACTGCCTCGACGGCGCCGAGGTTGACCTGGACCATGTTCGGGTTGTGGCCCTGCTGGATGAGGCCCGCGATGAGCTCGCCCTCGCGGCCCTTGAACTCGCCGAGGACGTTGTCGTCCTCCACATCGCGCAGGCGCTGCAGGATGACCTGCTTGGCGGTCATGGCGGCGATGCGGCCGAACCCCTCAGGGGTGTCGTCGAACTCGCCGACCGGGTTGCCCTCGTCGTCGATCTCGGTCGCCCAGATCGTCACGTGTCCGCTGCGGCGGTCCACCTCGGCGCGCGCTCGGTCGATCGCCCCGGGGGACTTGTGGTACGCGAGCAGGAGCGCCTGCTCGATGGTGGGGATGAGCTTGTCGACGGGAATGTCGCGCTCGCGCTCCAGCAGGCGCAGCGCGCTCATGTCGATGTCCACTAGGCCTCCTCGGCGTTCTCGGTGTCAGCGTGGTCTGCGGCGCTGTCCGCGCCCGGCGCGGCGGCGTCGTCGAGGTGCGAGAACTCGATCTCCACCCTGCCGCTGCGGATCTGCTCGAAGGGAAGCCTGACCGGCTCTCCCGGCTTCGGCTTCACGCCCTTCTTCGCGGGCAGGTCGGGGACCACCACGACGCCGTCGTCGGCGACCTCGATGAGCCTGCCCGTGACGTTCTCCCCGCCGATCACGTTCACCTTGACGAGCCGGCCCCGGGCGCGCCGCCAGTGGCGCGGTTCCGTCAGCGGCCGGCTCACACCGGGCGAGGAGACCTCGAGGTCGTAGGGGCGGGTGTCCGAATCGGGGTCGGCGTCCAGGAGCTCGGAGAGCTCGCGGGAGACCTCCGCGATCGTGTCGAGGGAAACGCCCCCTGTCTCGTCATCCGGAAGGTCGACGACGACCTGGACGGTCCGGCGCTTCCCGGCGGTCTTGACGGACACGCCCTCGAGGACGAGTCGGCGGCTGAGGACGGAGGGCTCGAGCAGTTCCCGGAGCCGGGATTCCTCTCCGCCCGCGTGCGGCACCGGCTCTGCCTGCGTCGGGATGCCCGGCGAGGGCAGATCGGGCTCGGACATGGGGGTCCGCCTCCTTTAACTCAGTTGTCTCCCTAGCCTATCGGTTCCCGCCGCCCGCGCGCGGCAGCTCCCCGGGGCCGTGGGATCATCGAGACCGTGAATTCCACCACCCCTGGCCCCGCCCGTCCCGACGTGCGGCGACGGAGCCGCACCGGGATGTGGCTGGCCGCAGTCGGGGTGGCCCTCGCCGTCGGATCCGGAACGGCCCTACTCGCGGCGCCGCCCGCCGTCCCCCCTGGTCCGACGGCGAGCGAGACGGCGCTCGCCCACGCCGAAGCGGACGCCGCCGTCCTGGCCGCTGCCGCTGCGGGGCTGTCCACCTCTGGCGCCGCCGCGGCTCAGGTCGACGGCGTCCAGCAGGCCGCAGCGCGGGCCGCCGGGGTGCTGGACCTGCAGCGCGGCCTCCTCGCGGGGTCTCCCGGCCCGGCCAGTCCGACGGCGCCGGCGACCGCCGCCACGCCGCAAGCCGATGCCGCTGGCCTGGCGGAGGCCCTGGACGCGAGTGCACAGACCCGGCGCCGGGACCTGGGCGCGGTCGACGGGCCCACCGCAAGGCTGCTGGCATCGCTCGCCGCGGGCCAGCAGGTGGAGGCCGACCGCCTCCGCGCGGCCGTCCGCGGAGCGTCCGCGCCTGCCCCACCCCCGACGGCGCCGCCGGCCGCGCCCTCGGCGGAACCGTCGCCGTCGTCCGTCCCGTCGTGCAGCCGGGCGGGGGGCCCGTCCTCGGCGGGACCGTCGTCCGTGCGCGCACCCAGTGCCGGTTCGGCGCAGGGCAGCAGCGAGCTCGCGGCGACGGTGCGGGCCGAGCAGGCTGCGGTGTGGACCTACACGGTCCTGGCCGCACGGTCCCAGGGCGCCGTGCGCGCCGGGCATCTGGCCTCGGCGGCGGCGCATGCTTCGCAGGCAGACGCGGCGCGGGCCATCGCCGACGCCTCCTGCGTCCGGCCGCCGGCCGACGCGCCCGGCTTCGCCCTCGCCGCCGATGCCGCCAGCCCCGCATCGCTCACCGCGCTCGAGGACTCCGCAGCCCAGGCGTGGTCGCAGCTGGTCGGGGCCGCTGCCCCCCGGCAGCGGGAGGCGGCTGCCGACGGACTGGCCGCGGCTGCCCGACGGCTCGCCCCGCTCGGCATCACACCCGAGGAGGAAGCCTTCCCCGGCCACGCGGAGGCGCGCAGTGCGGCGTCGCGGGCGCCGCAGCCGTCGCCGGCCGCCACCCCCGGCGGCTGAGGCTAGGCTTGCTTCGCTGGCACGCCGGGGCCGCCGGTGCCACAGTGGGATCCATGAGCAGCGAATCTGTCACGCACCTCCACGCAGAGCCCCAGGGAACGGACCTTGCCGCCAAGCTCAACTGGCTGCGCGCGGGGGTCCTCGGTGCCAATGACGGCATCGTCTCGGTGGCGGCGGTGGTCGTGGGTGTCGCCGGCGCGACCGCCGAGACCGGCCCGATCCTCACCGCGGGCGCAGCGGCTGTGGTCGGCGGAGCGATCTCGATGGCTCTCGGGGAGTACGTCTCGGTGAGCAGCCAGAGCGACAGCCAGAAGCACCTCATCAAGAAGGAGACAGACGAGCTGCGCGAGCAGCCTGAGGCCGAACTGGCCGAGCTCGTGTCGCTCTACCGGGCCAAGGGGCTCAGCGAGGAGACGGCCACGAGGGTCGCGCACGAGCTCACCGAGAAGGACGCCCTCCGCGCCCATCTGGACATCGAGCTCGGGATCGACCCGGACGAGATCGTGAGCCCTTGGCACGCGGCCGCCGCTTCCGCCGTCGCATTCCTCCTCGGCGCGGTCCTGCCCATGCTCTCGATCCTCTTCTTCCCCGAAGGCATCCGCGTTCCCCTCACCTTCGTGACCGTGCTAGTGGCCCTGGCGATCACCGGGTGGGTCGGCGCGTGGATCGGCGGCGGATCCCGGCTCCGGGCCTCCGCCCGGGTCGTGCTCGGCGGCGCCCTCGCACTCGCGGCGACGTTCGGGCTCGGCAGCCTGCTCGGCGTCGCCGGTGTGGCCTAGGACCGGATCGGCTCGGCGCGCCTCGCCCCGGCCTGGAGGTGCTCAGAGCCCCTCGGTGGCGGCGAGCGCATCGCGGACCGCGGCGACCGAGACCTCGACGTCCGCGCTGTCCGTGGACCAGTTGGCCACGGAGATCCGCAGCACCGCGCGGCCCTGCCAGCGCGACGCCGTCATCCACACCCTGCCGTCCTCGATCAGCCAGTCGGCCACCGCTCGGGTCCGGGCATCGGACCCGAACGCGAGCGAGACCTGGCTGAAGACCACGTCATTGAGCACCTCGGCGCCGGGGAGTTCGCCGATGCGGCGCGCGAGCTCCTGGGCGTGCGCGACCAGACCGGCGACGAGGGCCTCGACGCCCGCGCGGCCGAGCGAGCGCAGGACCGCCCACACTGTCACGCCCCGCGCCCGCCGGGAGAGCTCGGGCACCTTCTCCAGCGGGTCCCCCGGCCCGTGGTCCCCGTGCGGATCGTGCATGAGGTAGTCGCCGTGCATCCCGAGGGCGGAGCGCAGCGCGACGACGTCGCGGCACGCGACGATGCCGCAGTCGTACGGCACGTTGAGGTTCTTGTGCGCGTCCGTGCCCCACGAGTCGGCGTCGGCCACGCCCGCCGTGAGACCGCGCGTCGCGGTCGACGCCGCGGCCCACAGCCCGAACGCGCCGTCGACATGGACCCACGCCCCGTGCTCCCGCGCCGCGGCGATGGCCTCGGCGAACGGGTCGAACGCCCCGGAGTGGAGGTTGCCCGCCTGGAGGCACACGATGGCCGGCCCCTCCCCGGCCGCGAGCTGCGTGCGCAGGGCCTCGGGATCGATCCGGCCCTGCCGGTCACTCGACACGGGGATGGGTGCTCCGAGCCCGAGGAAGCGCAGGGCCATGTCCACCGTGTCGTGGCGTTCGGCTCCGACGAGGACCCGGACGGCGGGAGCACCGGCGAGCCCGCGGACGCTGACGTCGCACCCCGCCTGCTCCAGGACGCGCCACCGGGCGGCCGCGAGGCCTGCGAAGTTGGCCATGCTCGCCCCCGTCGTGAAGCCCACGTCGGACGAGGACGGGAGGCCGAGGAGGTCCAGGACCCATCGTCCCGCGGCCTCCTCGGCCGCGGCGACGGCGGGCGTCGCGAAGCGCAGGCCGGTGTTCTGGTCCCAGGCGCTCACGAGCCAGTCGGCGGCCAGCGCCGCCGGAAGGGTCCCGCCGATCACGAAGCCGTAGAACCTCCCCGAGGCCATCGCCGTGAGCCCGGGCTCCGCGGTGGCGGCCAGGAGGTCGACGGTGGCGGCTGCGTCCAGGCCTTCCTCGGGCAGGCCGCCGCCGAACGCTTCGGCGAGCCGATCCGCCGTCGTGCGCGGTGCGACGTGCCGTTCGGGGACGCCGGCGAGCCAGCTCCGTGCGTGGTGCGCCGCGCGCTCCAGGGGAGCGCTGTAGTCGTCGGGACGCAGCATGGGTGCATGCTACGCCCGCGGCCGGAGCGCTCCCAGCGTGGGTTCAGGCGAAGTTCTCGCTCCAGACGTCAAGTCCGAGCTTGACGGCCAGCGCGGCGACCACCGCGAGGAAGACCCAGCGGATGAACCGGTTGCCGCGTGCCACCGCCATGCGCGCACCCGTGTACCCGCCGAGCATGTTCGCGGCGCCCAGAGCCAGCCCGAGGCCCCACAGGACCGCGCCGTGGGGCACGAACAGGATCAGCGCGCCGAGGTTGGTGGCCATGTTGACGATCTTGGCCTTCGCGCTCGCCTCGAGGAACGCGTAGCCCATCCCGGAGACGAGCGCGATGACGAGGAACGAGCCCGTCCCGGGGCCGATGAGCCCGTCGTAGAAGCCGATCGCTGCGCCCAGCCCGCAGGCCGCGGCGAGGTGGCGCCGGCCCTTGAGGCGCAGGTTCGTGTACTCGCCGAGCTGCGGCCTGAACACCGTGAACAGCGCGACGGCGACGATCGCCGCGAGGATGATCGGCTTGAACACCCGGGAAGGCAGCGCGGTCGCGAGCGCGGCGCCGCCGAAGGCGCCGGCAAGCGCAACGAGCGCCATGGGGATGGCGGTGGCAAGGTCAGGCCGCACGCGCCGCGCGTAGGTGAGGGCGCTCGTCGTCGTGCCGAAGATCGACCCCATCTTGTTCGTCGCAAGCGCCTGGACCGGGGTGATCCCGGGGACCGCGAGGAGGGCGGGCAGCTGGATGAGCCCGCCCCCGCCCACGACGGCGTCGACCCACCCGGCAGCGAACCCGGCGGCGACGACGAGGAGCAGGGTGAGCGGTTCGACCGCCTCGAGGCCTGAGACCACCCCGCGCGCGTCCTAGGCGCCGCGGACGGCGGCGACGACCCGGTCGACCACCTCGGCCACGGGGACGTCCTCGGCGGCACCGGACCGGCGGTCCTTGACCTCGAGGGTTCCCGACGCGAGCCCCTTGCCCACGGCGACAATGGTCGGGACGCCGATGAGCTCGGCGTCGCCGAACTTCACGCCCGGGGACACCTTGGGCCGGTCGTCGAGGATGACCGTCAGGCCCCGGGACTCGAGCTCGGCCGTGACGCGCTCGGCCTCCGCGAAGATCTCCTCGCCGCGGCCGACCGCGACGACATGGACGTCTGCGGGGGCCACGGACCGGGGCCAGATGAGGCCCCGCTCGTCATGGTTGGACTCCGCGAGGGCAGCGACGGCGCGCGTGACGCCGATGCCGTACGAGCCCATGGTCACCACGACCTGCTTGCCGTTCTGGTCCAGGACCTTCAGGTCCAGCGCCTCCGCGTACTTGCGGCCGAGCTGGAAGATGTGCCCCATCTCGATCCCCCGCGCGGTCTCAAGGGGCCCCGAGCCGTCGGGCGCCTCGTCCCCGGCGCGGACCTCGGTGCACTCGATGACGCCGTCCCAGCCGAAGTCCCGGCCTGCCACGAGCCCGTAGACGTGCTTGCCGTGCTCGTTCGCGCCGGTGATCCACGCCGTGCCGGAGACGACGCGCGGGTCCACGAGGTAGAGCAGCTTGGCCTTGCCCTCGAGGCCGAGGAGGGCGTCGTCGCGGTCGAGTCCCGGGCCGAGGTAGCCCTTGACGATGAGCGGCTGCTCCTTGAGCTGCTCGTCGTTGGCCGCCTCGATGGCGATCTCCCCGGCGATGGGGAGGAACGCGCCGATGTTCGCCTCGACGCGCTTGAGGTCCACCGCCCGGTCGCCGGGCACGCCGATGACGACGAGCTGGGTCTCGCCGGTGGGCAGCGTGACCGCCAGGACGACGTTCTTGAGCGTGTCCGCGGCGGTCCAGGGCCGCTCGGGGTTAGGGAAGATGGTCTGGGAGGCCTCGACGAGGGTGTCGATCGTGGGGGTGTCCGGGGTGTCGAGGACCTGGGCCGCCGGGGCGTCCGTGTAGTCGATCTCGGCGGGCACGACGGTCGTGACGGCCTCGACGTTCGCGGCGTACCCGCCCGCGGAGCGCACGAAGGTGTCCTCGCCGATCTCGGTCGGGTGGAGGAACTCCTCGCTCCTGGAGCCGCCCATCGCGCCCGCGGTCGCCTTGACCGGGATCACCTCGAGCCCGAGCCGGGAGAACACCTTCAGGTACGCCTCGCGGTGCCTGGCGTAGCTGGCGTCGAGGCCGGCGTCGTCGACGTCGAACGAGTAGGAGTCCTTCATGATGAACTCGCGGCCGCGCAGCAGGCCGGCGCGGGGACGCGCCTCGTCGCGGTACTTGTTCTGGATCTGGTAGAGCGCGAGCGGGAGGTCCTTGTACGAGGAGTAGAGGTCCTTGACCAGGAGGGTGAACATCTCCTCGTGGGTGGGCGCGAGGAGGTAGTCGGCCTCCTTGCGGTCCTTGAGCCGGAAGATGCCCTCGCCGTACTCGGTCCAGCGGTTGGTGGCCTCGTAGGGCTCCTTCGGCAGGAGCGCCGGGAAGTGGACCTCCTGGGCCCCGATCGCGCCCATCTCCTCGCGGATGATCTGCTCCACCCTGCGCAGCACGGCCAGGCCCAGCGGGAGCCACGTGTAGATGCCCGGGGCGGCCCGGCGGATGTACCCCGCTCGCACGAGCAGCTTGTGGCTCGCGACCTCGGCGTCGGCGGGATCCTCGCGCAGGGTGCGCAGGAACAGGGTGGAGAGTCGCAGGACCACGCGGGGCATCCGTTCTCGAATCTGGGCAGGAAAAGGTCAGCTACCAATGTAGCCCAGCAGCGGCCCTCTCACTTCGCGGCTTAGCGGAGCGCCGGCGCCGTGAGCACCCCGCCGGGCGCCCCACTTCTGGGGGTCACCTCCTGGGAGTCACGCTGGGGGTACGTCTTGCGGATGGTGGCCCAGCGAGGTGGCGTGGTCAGACGCACGACGGCGGCCGCGCGCCGTCGTGCGCCTGCGGCACCGGCGGCGACCCACAGGAGGTGACCTTCAGGAGGTGACCCTCAGGAGCTGACCTTTAGGAGGTGACCTTCAGGAGGTGACCTTCAGAAGGCGGCCTCGGTGGCTCCCGCGAGGAGCGGCGGCTCACTTCGGGGCAGCGACGGCGAAGACACCGTGCGCGCCCCGGTCAGCGTCCACCATGTAGTGGCTCACGAACGGGTAGTGGCCGGCCTCGGGGAACGAGAGGTCCACGAAGCCGCCCTGGGCAGGTGCGAGGTCCATCGCCTGGGACGCGCCCATCGGGGCGCCGCCCGCACCGGGCGCCAGGCGGTACGCGCCTTCGGCCCAGACGGAGCTGAACTGTGCGCCGACGACGTGGAACGACGTCGCGCGGTCCGGCCCCGCATCGAGGACCCATACCCGTACCCGCTCTCCTGCGCGCACGGCGAGCGGCGCGGCGTCGTACTGGTTCGGGTACCCGTTGAACACGACCGCGTCGGGTGTGCCCGCGGTGATCTTCGCCGAGTCCGCGATGCCGCCCTGCGCACCGCGGTACTGCTCGCTCTGCACGAGCACGAACTGGCGGTCCACCGGCGGGGCATCGGGCGGATCGATCACGACGGCGCCGAACATGCCGTTGGCGATGTGCAGGGACATCGGCATCGTGCTGCAGTGGTACATCCAGATGCCCGGCTGGGTGGCCGTGAACGTGTACGTCAGCTGCTGGCCCGGGTCGATGGTGCGCATCGGCCCGTCCGGCGCGAGCGCTCCCGCGTGGAAGTCGATCGAGTGCCCGGCGGAGGCGTCGTTCACGAGGGTGACCTCGAACCTGTCCCCCACCCTGCCGTGCAGGACCGGCCCCGGGGCGGTCCCGTTGTACGTCCACAGGGCCTGCTCGACGCCGGGGGCGACTTCCGTGACGGTGTCCCGCACCGTCAGGGTCACCTGATGGGTGATGCCGGCGGGCACCGGCGGGAGGTCGGCGGAGTACGGGGTGTGCTGCGTGGGTGAGGCGCTGGGCGGCGCGGCCGGGGCGTGCTGCATGCCGGGCATGTCCCCGGCGCCGGCCTGGGGCGCACCCGACGCGGGAGCGTCCGTCGTGTTGACCCGAAACACCATGCCCATCTGCCTGTGGCCCACCACCGAGCACCAGCCGTCGACCGGCCGGGTGACGACCCCGGCGTCGAGCTCGCCGCTCTGGCCCGGGTAGACGCGCGAGGAGTCCTGCCCCGTCGCGAGAACGAGGTCGTGGGCGGTGTCGTCCCGGTTCGTGAGGCGGATGACGAGCCGGTCGCCGGCGGGCACCGTCACCGTGTCCGGGACGAAGCGCATTCCGGACATCTGCACGTCCACCGTGGTCGTGTGGCCGGTGGGCACGACGGCGCCGCCCCCAGCGGCGGGCGTTCCGGCGGCAGGCGTTCCGCCGGCGGCGACGGGCAGGGCGGAGGGGTCGGCGGCGACGCCCGACACGACGGCGGCCACGAGGACGGCGAGTCCCACCGCTCCGGAGCCGAGCCGGCTCCGGAGGGAGGGGCCCGGACGCGCCGCGAGCGTGGCAGTGCGGGCCAGCACGGCGCGGAGCGCGAGCCACACGAACGCCGCGAGCGCGATGAGCCCGACGACTGCGGCCGCCACCCGGACGGTGCTCGGCACGGGAAGGAGGTAGAGGACCAGCGCGCCGTTGGCGAGCGCGGCGCGGAGCCAGGCGCCGGCGTCGAGCGTCTCCGTGCGGCGGCGGACCAGGGCCGGGCCCCCGCCCAGGACGACCGGAAGGAGGTAGGACAGCGCCCCGACGAGGACCTGCGCGGCGAAGCCTGCGGCCAGGACCGGGGTGAGGCCGCCGAGCGCGAGGTGGAGGGCATCCCAGTCCCGGGCCGTGGCACAGAGCCAGGCGAGCCTGGACAGGCCGGCCACGAGCCACACGAGGCCCGCGACCGCGGACAGCGGTGCGAAGGCCACCGGCGGCTTGCGCGCCACCGCGCGTGCAAGCGGCACCAGCGACACCACGGTCCCGGCCAGGTAGACGAGCACGCCGGCCGCGGCGGCGATCCGGTTCCCTTCGAGGGCCCCGATCGCGGTGGCGGCGACCCCGGCCAGGAGGATCCAGAGGGCGCGGCGGGACACCGGCTCCGCGGAGTCCTCGGCGCGCGTGCGCAGCATCGTCGGAAGGAGCGTGACGAGGGTTCCGAGCACACTCAGGCCCAGCCAGCCGAGGACGTTGATGGACTCGTGCGCGAGGAGGAGCCGTGCGTGGAGGTCGCCGGCGGAGTCGGTGCCCGGCAGCGCGAGCAGGGCGCCTGCCGCCGCGCCGAAGGGCAGCAGCGCGCTCGCGGCGAGGTAGTAGCGGATCGTGGAGGCGAAGCGCGAGGGAAGGGCCTTCCGGACGCGGACCAGCAGCGCTGCGCCGTGCCAGGCGGCTGCCGCGCCGACGGCTGCCGCCCCCGCGACGGCCGCCGGCCAGAGGGCGAGCACCACGCCGGCCATGGCGGCGGCCGCGCCGGCGTTGAGGAGGACGAGCCGGGCCGCGAGCGCGCGGCGGGACGGGACAGGCAGGCGCAGGAGGGCCTCGGCGAAGTGCCACGAGTAGACCAGGATCGCGTTCGTGGCGGCGCCCAGGAGCGCAAGGTGCGTCAGGAGCCATCCCGAGTCCGGCACGCTCCGATGGGCGCCGGCCAGGAGGGCGACGGCGAGCAGCCACCCGAGCGTCGGGGCGTTCGCCCAGCGGTGCCACGCTGCCCGCCCGGTCCCCGGACGCTCCCGACGACGGTCGGGGGCTGCGCTGATCGAGGGCGTCATGAGCCGGTCCTCTCCGCAGGGATCCCGCGGCGCGTCGGCACGGACCGACCCGTGCCGCGGGCGCCGGCCAGGCCGCCGCCGTGGGCTGCGGCGGAGTATGCCGCGACACCGGCGAACGCGAGCACCGCCACGACGTTGCCGGCACCGCCCCACTGCCACGCGGCCACGTCTCCGCGGGCGTCCCCGAGGGCGAGGCGCTGGACCACGGTCGCGTGCAGGAGCAGGGCCGGGCCCCACATCGCGGCGCGGTACGGGAGCGGCCGCCGCAGGATCGCCGGGAGGATGACGGGCGCGTGGGCCATGATCAACGACATCGCGAAGCCGAGGAAGACAGCGTGGAGGAACGCGTCGTAGGCCGCCCCTGCCGGCGGACCGGGCACGAGGAGACACACGGCCGCGGCCACCGCGAGCCACGCGTAGCCGGCCAGGAGGCAGGCGGCCACGAAGCGCGGCAGGCCAGTCGAACGGATAGTGGCGCGGGCGACGTCGTAGGCCACGAGCCATGCGGCGAGACCGAGCAGGGCGGCGCCGAAGAGCGGGTAGCCCGCCGCCGGCCACAGGAGCGTCGCCGGGCACAGCACCACGAGGGCCGACGCCGCGACGACGAGGAGCGGCTCGGCCCACCGGCCGCCGATCCTCACGCGCGCCAGCTCGAGCCTCTCCCCCGCGATCGTGGCAAGCACGAAGGCGGCGAGCCACGGCACGACGGCGGCGACCGGAACGCCCGCTGCCAGGAGGCCGGCCGCACCCGCGGCAACGACGGCGCCCAACGCCTGCACGAGCACGGCGGGGTCGCGCTGGCGCTGCCACAGCGGGACGTAGACAAGGGCGAACAGCACCGCACCGGCAAGCACGACGACGCGCGGCAGCCACTGTGGGAAGCCCCACGCAGGCGCGGCGAGCTGCGCGAGCGCCCCGAGACCGAGGAGCGCCGGGGCCGCGTACCCCCACGCCCGGCGCAGCGCGACCGCCCGCTCCAGCGCGATGAGCGTCCCGACGAACCCGAACACCATGAGGGCCCCGTGGGACGCGGGCAGGGCGGGGGTCCCGGGTCCCCCGACGGGAGCGGGCAGGCCCAGGAGGACGAGCGCCGCGTCGAGGCCCGCGGCCAGCGATGCCCCGCCAGCGACGAGGAGGAGCGCGCGCGGCCAGATGCGGGTGCGCGGACGCTCGGTGAGGTGCGGCGGATGCGCCGTGCCCTGCAGCGCCCGCGCTGCCCGGGCAGTCACCGCCGTCCGATCGTGAGGAGGCACGCCCCCGGCTCCGCGAACGGCTCGAGCCGCGAGGCGAGGTCGGGATGGCCGAGCAGCCGCAGCGACTCGTCGACCAGGCCTGCGTGCACAGCACACACGACGCCGGGCTCGTCCCTGGCGGCGGCGAGGAGGGGGCATGAGACGAGGCGGACTGTCTCGGACTCGTCCAGCGCGCTGACCCGCTCGGGCCGGGGCTCGACGCCGAACCCGAGGTCGTCCAGCTCGGCGAGCACGCGGCGTCGTGCGTCCGGGGCCGAGGCGGGCGCAGGCGCGGGACCGAGGCTGCGGCGCGCCCAGCGCCGGCCGGCGTCCTCGCCGGCGGCGACCGGGTCGGGGGCCAGGCGGGCGAGCTCCGCCGCGAGGACTCCCGCGAGGCCGGCGTAGCCCTCGGTGCGGGATTCGGGCTCGAGGGCGAGGTAGTGCTTCGCCGGCCGCCCGCGCTTCCCCGGACCCCGCTGCGGCGCCGGGCCGTCGACGACGGCGGCCAGCCCCGCGCCCACGAGCGCTTCGAGGTGCTCCCGCACGGTGTTGGGGTGCTGGCCGGTCGCCCTCACGAGGTCCTCGACGGTGCACGGGCCGCCGTGGGCGCGGATGAGGTCCAGGAGTGCGGCGCGCGCGCCGGAGAGGGGCGTCGCGGGGCCGGGGGACGTCGGTCGGGGACCCAGACTATTTTCCACGGAATTCATTGTAGTAAAGTCTGGGGCACAGGTCGTGACCGCGAAAGGACCGCCATGGACACCCAGCGCCAGCCCCTCACCCTGACCCCCACGTCTTCGTGCGCGTGCGGAGAGCACGACGGCGAGGGCTTCCCCGAGCTCGACGTCCGCCTGATTCCCCACGCCATCCGCCACGCGACGATCTTCGGTGCGCTGGACTCGCTGGCCGTGGGGGCGGGGCTCGTCATCATCGCCAACCACAACCCGCTCCCCCTGCTGGCCCAGGTGCAGCAGCGGTACCGCGAGGGCGCGTTCGAGGTGTCCTACCTCGCGGAGGGGCCGGAGGAGTGGAAGGTGCAGTTCCGCCGGGAGGCCTGACCACCCCCCGTCTCGGGTACGCCAAATTAGCGCCCTGACGCTCTCGGGTACGCGAAATCAGCGCCCCTGACGCTCTCGGGTACGCCAAATTCAGCGCCCTGACGCTGTGATGTCTCGTGAGTTCGTGGACGGTTCATGTCTCAGGTGAGTGTGGACTTTTCGTGTCTCAGGAGTCCGTGGACGGTTGGTCCGGTGCGGGACGCTTGAGGCCGCTGCGCGGGACGAATCTGGTGCCTCGGGGCGGTCGTGGGTGGGAGAGGATCTCGGTGCCTTCCTCGTCGTAGAAGGCGATGGTGCGGTGGTCGTGCAGTACGCGGACTTCCTTGCCGGCCCACGCGGCGCCGAGGAGGAAGTGGCAGTTGAAGACCGTGACGACGCCCTTGGGGCGGCTGCCGGTGCGGATGGTGGCCTCGCGCCCGTTCAGGGCGTCGGCGGTGGGCTGGGGCGGTTCCGGGGCGGCGGCTTTCGGGG
>NZ_CP022463.1:952643-1226363 GCF_002224485.1 Sinomonas sp. R1AF57 | reverse complement strand
CCGGCACGGGCTGGTCAGCGGACGGTTCGACCCGACTTCGGTGGCGGCCCACGTCCCCTCGGCCCGGGCCTTGGCGAGGACCTTGTAGAACCAGGCCCGTGAGACACCGTGCCTGCGGCAGAACTGCGCCACCGCTCCGCGCGGGGCGTCATCGGGCCACTGGGCCACACGCATACGGACCTTCAGATCAGGCTCATGGATGCTCATGCCGTGATCTGAGCGGTGAAGTGTCCACACACTCGTGAGACACACCGTCCACGATCTCCTGAGACAGAAGTGTCCATTCAGTCCCGAGACTTCACATCAGCGCCCTGACGCTCTCGGGTACGCGAGAACCGCTGCCTAACGCTCTCGGGTACGCCGATTCCGGTCATTGTGCATGCGGCAAGCCAGAGCCGTGGGTCGGGGGGTCCTCAGGACGCGCATTTCGCGCACCCGAGACGGCGACAACGCGTATTCCGCGTACCCGAGACCGCGTGCGCTGGCATTTCGCGTACCCGAGACGGCAGGGGGGTGATTGACGCCGCCGGACCGCGGACCTACCCTCAATTCATCACGTGATGAATTGAGCGTCTTCGTCCCCTCGGGAGCCAGCCATGCCCCACGTCCCGTCCCACGCCGCCCCCACCGCTCCGGCGATCGAGGCCGATTCCCTCTCCGTCCGCATCCGCCGCTCGCCGATCCTCCACGACCTCGGATTCACGGTTCCCACCGGCCGCATCACGGGCCTCCTCGGTCCCTCGGGCAGCGGCAAGAGCACACTCATGCGCTCGATCGTCGGAGTCCAGCGGATCGCCCGCGGAACCCTCACCATCCTCGGGCGTCCGGCCGGGACGGCCTCCCTCCGGCGCGAGGTCGGGTACATGACCCAGGACGCGAGCGTGTACCGCGACCTGACCGTCCTCGACAACGTCCGCTACTTCGGCGCGCTCCACGGTCGCTCGGCGGCCGACGCGCGGGAGGCCGTCGCCGCCGTCGGGCTCGCCGACCTCGCCAAGCGCAAGGCCGCGGACCTCTCCGGCGGCCAGTTCAGCCGGGTGTCCCTCGCGTGCGCGCTGGTCGGCGACCCGACGCTGCTCGTGCTCGACGAGCCCACGGTGGGACTCGACCCCGTGCTCCGCGTGGACCTCTGGGACCGCTTCCGGGCGCTCGCGGACCGCGGTGCCACGCTCGTCGTCTCGAGCCACGTCATGGAGGAGGCGAGCCGCTGCGACTCGCTCCTCCTCCTGCGCGAGGGGCGGCTCCTGGCGCAGCTCAGCCCCGACGCCCTCCGCGAGCGGGGCGGGAGCGCGGACCTCGAGCAGGCCTTCCTCGGCATCATCCGCGCCGACCTCGAACGGCAGGCCGCCGGGCTCCCGGCCAGGACGAAGGAGCATGCAGCGTGAATCCCCGGATGCTCGGCGCGACGGCCGCCCGGGTCCTGACCCAGCTCCGCCACGACCACCGCAGCGTCGCCATGATCCTGGTGGTGCCATCGGTCCTCCTCGCTGTCGTGTACTGGCTCTTCGAGAACGAGACCCTGCCGCCCGGGGCCCCCCGCACGTTCGACCGTGTGGGCCTCATCATGCTCGCGATCTTCCCCTTCGTGATCATGTTCCTCATCACGTCCATCACGATGCTCCGCGAGCGCACGACCGGAACCCTCGAACGGCTCATGACCACGCCGATCCACCAGGCCGACCTCCTGTTCGGCTACGGCATCGCGTTCTCGGTCATGGCCGCCCTCCAGTCAGCGATCGCCACGGGCGTGGCCTACTGGGTGTTCAACCTCGACATCAGGGGCAACGGCGGCTACGTGGTGCTGGTCGCTGTCGTGAATGCCGTGCTCGGGGTGGCGCTGGGCCTGTTCTGCAGCGCGTTCGCGCGCACGGAGTTCCAGGCCGTCCAGTTCATGCCCGTCGTCGTGATCCCGCAGATCCTCCTGTGCGGGCTGTTCGTCGCGCGGGACCACATGAACGACGTCTTCCACGCGCTCTCCGACTGGATGCCCCTGAGCTACTCGGTCGACGCGCTCCAGGAGATCGCGAAGAACGCGGACGCCACGGAGGCGATGTGGCGCGACTTCGGGATCATGGGCGCGATCGTCCTGGGGCTGCTCGCCCTCGCCTCGTTCACGCTCCCGCGGAAGAGCTCGTGACCCCGCTCCGGCGCGGCAGGCCCGACGACGGCGGCGACCGCCGCGCCCGGATCGTCGCCAGCGCGACGCGGCTGTTCGCCGACGAGGGCTTCGACGCGGTCAGCCTGCGGCAAGTGGCCCGTGACGCCGGCGTGGACCCCGCGCTGGTCCACCACTACTTCTCCGGCAAGGACGAGCTGTTCGCCGCGTCGGTCGAGCTCCCCGCCGACCCCGACGACGTCCTCGCCGGCATGGCCTCCCTCACGGCGCAGGACCGGGGCACCGCGCTCCTGAGTGCGATCGCCAGACTCTGGGAGGGGCCGCAGCGCCACGCCCTCGCAGCCTTTGTCCGGGGCTCGCTGGGCTCGCGCGCACGCACGGCGGCGGTACGCGAGGTGTTCCGGGCACGGGTCATGCCGCGCGTGCTCGAAGGGCTGGAGGGCCCCCGCGAGGAGCTCGAGCTGCGCGCCACCCTGGCCGCCACCCAGGTCATGGGGTTCATCCTGCTCCGGTACGTCGTGCAGCTCGAGCCCCTCGCGTCCCTCCCGCGGGAGCAGGCCATCGCCCTCGTGGCCCCCACGCTGCAGCACTATCTCACCGGTGAGCTCGCGGACCCGGATACCGGCCCCGGCCGCTAGAGGGGCAGCCGGTCCAGCGCCATGTCCGCGTAGGCACGCACCGTCGCCGCAGCATCCTCGGGGCGCGTGTCCACCAGGACCACCTCCACGGCCACGGTGCCCTTCGCCGCGACGGCCCGAACGATGCTGCGCTCCTGGGGAGCGCTCCCTCCGGCGGGGTCAGGGACCTGCGCCGTCGAGACGACCATGACTGCGTGGGGCGCGTCCGCGGCGGGGTCGGCGGCGCGGGCCACGACGGGGACGCGCTGGCCGCCCAGCGTCGCATCGTAGCGCGCGCACGACGCCGCGAGGGCACCGAGCGCTGTGACGGCCGCCGCCGCGGCGGCCGGCGAGGCGTGGCTGGCGAAGCCGATGGCGGTCGTCTGCGCCCGCGCGTCGGAGGGCGCGACGATGAGGGCGGCGGAGGCCTTGTCGAGCCCCGTGGGGGTCGCCGGCGTCGTGAGTGCGGCGCACGACGCCGGCCCCGCACCGGTGAGCGGCGAGGGCACCGCCCGCTCCCCCTGCGCCGCGAGCTGGCCCTGGTCCAGCACGGATCCCCCGAGCCGCAGCGCTGTCCTGGTCTCGGCCGCGGCCGTGACCAGTTCCTGCGCGCTGAACGACCGCTGGGTGCCGGAGGCGTTGAGGCCGGGGCGGCCCTCGCCGCCGGGCGGCGGCACCGCGAGCCCGGGCCGGCAGCCGGCCAGGGCCAGGACGGCCGCGGCGAGAAGCAGGACGGTCCTCCCCGCCCGCCGCCTCCCGCGCGCAGTGCGGCCGGTCCGGGCGCGGCTCATCGGTGGCATGGGCATGCTGGTTCCCCCCAAGTGCGAGTCGTGGCGGCGCGGGTCGATCAGAAGAGGACTGTGGCGAAGGTCCCCACCTGCTCGAAGCCGACCTTGCGGTAGGCCGCGCGGGCGCGGTGGTTGTAGTCGTTGACGTACAGGCTCACGATCGGCGCTATGGCCCTGGCATGCTCGACGATGGCAGCCATCCCCCCGTGGCTCAGGCCCGTGCCGCGGTGCCGGGGGTCCACCCAGACGCCCTGGACCTGCGTGGCGGCGGAGGAGACGGACCCGAGCTCCGCCTTGAACACGACCTCGCCCCGCTCGCCGAAGCGCGCGAACGAGTGCCCTGCGGCGATGAGCTGGCGGACGCGGCGGTAGTAGTTCTCGCTCCCGCCGGCCACCGGCGAGTATCCGACCTCTTCCTCGAACATCGACACGCACGCGGGGGCGAGGACGTCGAAGTCGGCCTCGGTCGTGACCCGCACGAGGGGGTCGACCGGCACGGCCGGCGGCCCGTCGAGGGCGAGGAGCGGCTGGTCGGGGCGCACGTCACGGGCGGGAGCACCGTCGAGCGCCGAGAAGATTGCGAGCGTGGCCTCGGCGGGCCCGAAGATGGACGCGAAGCGGCGGTGCGAGCCCCGGATGGCCTGGGCGTATGTGGGCGCGTGCGCCGGCACGACCTCGACGGGGACGATGTTGGCGCCCAGCCAGCAGGCGCTCGTGAGCCGCCCGTCGCCGTCGAACGCGCCGACGATCTCCGCGCCGCTGCCCACGGCCGCCGCGGAGCCGGTCGCATCCAAGTGGGCGGCGACGAACACGTTGGCCACCGGGTCCACGGAGACGAGCTCCGCGAGCGCCGGGGTGTCCTCGTGCACGAGCCGCCGCACCTGGGGCGCGGCGCTGCGGCTACGAGACGGTGACCACGGGGCCGCCTTGGACAGCATCTTCGCCACCGGCCTCCCCCATCTCCTCCGCGATCTTCATCGCCTCTTCGATCAGGGTCTCGACGATGTCCGCCTCGGCCACGGTCTTGATGACCTGGCCCTTGACGAAGATCTGCCCCTTGCCGTTCCCCGACGCGACGCCGAGGTCCGCCTCGCGCGCCTCGCCCGGGCCGTTCACGACACAGCCCATGACGGCCACGCGCAGCGGCACTTCCATGCCCTCGAGGCCCGACGTGACCTCCTCGGCGAGCTTGTACACGTCCACCTGCGCGCGGCCGCACGAGGGGCACGAGACGATCTCGAGCTTGCGCGGGCGCAGGTTCAGGGACTGCAGGATCTGGATGCCGACCTTGACCTCCTCGACCGGAGGGGCCGAGAGGGAGACGCGGATCGTGTCGCCGATGCCCTTCGACAGGAGCGCCCCGAACGCGGTCGCGGACTTGATGGTCCCCTGGAACGCGGGCCCCGCCTCAGTCACGCCGAGGTGGAGCGGCCAGTCGCCGCGCTCGGCGAGCATCTCGTACGCGCGCACCATGACCACCGGGTCGTTGTGCTTGACGGAGATCTTGAAGTCGTGGAAGTCGTGCTCCTCGAAGAGGCTCGCCTCCCACAGCGCGCTCTCGACGAGCGCCTCCGGAGTCGCCTTGCCGTACTTCTGCAGCAGGCGCGGGTCGAGGGAGCCCGCGTTGACTCCGATGCGCAGGGAGGTCCCGTGGTCCTTCGCGGCCTGGGCGATCTCCTTGACCTGGTCGTCGAACTTGCGGATGTTGCCCGGGTTCACGCGGACTCCCGCGCAGCCGGCCTCGATCGCGGCGAACACGTACTTCGGCTGGAAGTGGATGTCGGCGATGACGGGGATCTGCGACTTCTTCGCGATGATCGGCAGGGCCTCGGCGTCGTCGGCGGACGGGCAGGCCACGCGGACGATGTCGCAGCCGGCGGCCGTCAGCTCAGCGATCTGCTGGAGCGTGGCGTTGATGTCGGTCGTGGGCGTCGTCGTCATGGACTGGACGCTGACCGGGGACTCGGAGCCGACGCCCACCGAGCCCACCCTGATCTGACGGGTCGGGCGCCTCGGGGCGAGGACGGGTGGCGGTGCGGCTGGCATTCCGAGGCTGACCGAGGTCACTGGGTGGCTCCTTCGAGGTGCTTCAGGATGGGTGCGGGGGCTCAGGCGGCCGCGGACTCGGCCAGGAGGCCGATGATCGGGTTCCACTCCGTCGCGGTCTTCTCGGCGACGAGCCCCGCAATGGGGTCCTGGGCGAGGAGGGCGTCGAGGGACCCGCGGTCCTCGGCGCGGAAGACGATCAGCGCGCTCGAGCCGTCCGCAAGCGGTCCGCTCGCGAGGACGGTGCCCTCGGCCGCGAGCCCGCTCAGCCAGGCACGGTGGGCGGGGCGGACTTCGGCGATGCGCTCATCGGCGCCGGACTCGTAGCGGTATTCGACGGCGAAGACAGTCATGGGTCCAGCCTATCCCTCCTCGGGCCGGCGGCCGTCCTCAGCCGAACAGCTTCACGGGTTTGACGATGTCCGCGTAGATGAGCAGGACACTCATCGCGATCAGCACACTGGCCACGGCGTACGTGAGCGGCAGGAGCTTCGCGATGTCGAACGGCCCGGGGTCGGGGCGCTTCCGCCAGGCGGCCACGCGCCGTCGTGCGCCCTCGTAGAGCGCGCCGGCGACGTGCCCACCGTCGAGCGGCAGGAGCGGGACCAGGTTGAACACGGCGAGGGCGAGGTTGACGCCCGCGAGGATGCCGATGAGCGTCCCGATCCGGGCCTCGAGCGGCACCTCCTCCATCGCCGCGACCTCGCCGGCGACACGACCGACGCCGACCACGCTGATCGGGCCGTTCGGGTCCCGCTCCTCGGGGCCGAAGGCCGCCTGGGCGACGGCGACGACGCGTGCCGGGAGGTTGACGACGACGCCGGTCACCTGGGCGATGTTCTCTCCGACGGTGGGCAGGACGGTGGTGGCAGGCTGCGGGGTGAGCTCCTGGCGGGGGGCGATGCCGAGGAAGCCCGCCTGCGTGGTCTGGTACGAGCCGTCGGCGTTCTTGACCGGCTTGCCGTCCGTGCCGAGCACCGGGCGCTCGTTGAGCACCGGGGTGACCGTCGCGGCGACCTCGGCGTCGCCCCGCTTGAGGGTGACGGCGACCTCCCGCCCGGCGGAGGCGCGGATCCACGTGGTGAGCTGGTCCCACCCCGTGACCGTGCGGCCGTCGAATGTGAGCACGGTATCGCCCGGCTGGAAGCCCGCCGCCGCGGCAGGGGTCTTCGTGCAGGTGGACTGGTCCACGTTCTGCTGGTCGCTGCCCTCGGCCACCATGCAGGCCGAGACGCTGGCGACCTGGGTGGTGGGCTGGGGCGTGCCGAAGCCCATGAGCAGGATCGCGGTGAAGATGACGCCCAGGACGATGTTCATCGCCGGGCCGCCGAGCATGATGATGATCTTCTTCCAGACCGGCAGCTGGTAGAAGAGCCTCCCGTGGTCCTCGGGACGGACCTCCTCGTGGGCCGCGTCCCGCGCCGCCTCCGCGAGGCCCTGGAACATGCCCGTGCTCGAGGACCGCACCGACCCGTCCCGCCGGTTTGGCGGGTACATGCCGACCATCGCCACGTAGCCGCCGAGCGGGAGCGCCTTGATCCCGTACTCGGTCTCGCCCCGCTTCCTCGAGAACACGGTGGGCCCGAAGCCGATCATGTAGCGGGTCACGCGGACGTTGAACAGCTTGGCGGGCAGCAGGTGCCCCACCTCGTGCAGGGCGATCGAGGCGGCGATGCCGAGCGCGACGAACAGCACGCCGAGGATGAAGAGGACGACAGGGGTCACGGACACATCTCCTTAGTTCCGTGTTCCCAAACGCTCATGGGCCCGCGCGCGTGCCCACTCCTCCGCCGCGAGGACGGAATCCACAGAGAGCTCGGAGGAGCCACTGTGCTCGGCGAGCACGGTCTCGACCGTCGCGACGATGTCGGTGAACCGGATGCGGCCGGCGTGGAAGGCCTCGACGGCCTCCTCGTTGGCCGCGTTGAAGACCGCCGGGAAGGTGCTGCCCCTCTGCGCGGCGTCGCGGGCAATCCCCACCGCGGGGAAGGCCACCTCGTCGAGGGGCTCGAACGTCCATGCGGAGGCGGACGTGAAGTCGCAGGGCGCGGCCGCGTGCGGAACGCGCTCGGGCCAGCCGAGTCCGAGGGCGATCGGCAGGCGCATGTCCGGCGGCGAGGCCTGGGCGATGATCGAGCCATCGGCGAACTGCACCATCGAGTGCACGATCGACTGGGGGTGCACGACGACGTCGATCGCCTCGAGCGGCACCCCGAACAGCAGGTGCGCCTCGATGAGCTCGAGGCCCTTGTTCACCAGGGTCGCCGAGTTCGTCGTCACGACGCGTCCCATGCTCCACGTGGGGTGGTCGAGCGACTCGGCGGGGGTCACGCCGTCGAGCTCGGCACGGCTGCGCCCGCGGAACGGGCCGCCCGAGGCGGTGAGGATGAGCCGCTCCACCTCGTCGCGGCGTCCGGACCGCAGGCACTGGGCGATCGCCGAGTGCTCGGAGTCGACGGGGACGATCTGGCCGGGTCCCGCCGCGCCCGTGACGAGGGCGCCGCCGACGATGAGGCTCTCCTTGTTCGCCAGCGCAAGGGTGGCACCGGAGCGCAGCGCCGCGAGCGTCGGCGCGAGGCCGATGCTCCCGGTGATGCCGTTGAGCACGACGTCGGCGGGGCCGCTCGCGCCGTTCCATGCGGCGATGCGGGTGGCCGCGTCGGGGCCGGTGAACAGCTCGGGGTCATAGCCCCCGACGCCGCGCATCTCGGCGGCCTCCTCGATCGCGACGCGCAGCTCGTCCGCGCTGCCCACGGCGATGCCGACGGCCTCCGCGCGGGTGTGGACCGCCTGGCGGGCGATCGCGTCGATGCTGGCGCCCCCGGCTGCGAGCGCGGTGACGCGGAAGCGGTGGGGCGCGTTGTCGATGACCTCGATCGCCTGGGTCCCGATGCTCCCGGTCGAGCCGAGGAGGATGACCGAACGCTGTGCCTCGGGTGAGGCGGGCGTGCGCTGCTCGGCGCCGGGGTTCTGCATGTGCCCAGTATCCCCGCTGCCCGTGGCCGCGGCGAAACTACAGCCGGGCGGCACCGTTGGCGATCGCCATCGCCGCGCCGGCGTAGGCGATGCCGACGACGGTGCGGCGCACCGCGTGCCCGGGCAGCCGGTGGGCAAGCAGGTCCCCCATCGCGATCCCTGCGAGCATGCACGCCAGCACCGCGCCCCACTGCCACGCCTCGAGGGCCGGCCAGTGCCAGCCGGTGGCGAAGGCCTTGGAGACGATGGAGGTGGTGCCAGTGGTGAGGAAGAAGGGCTGGAGCGTGGCGCTGAAGCGGCGCTGGTCCCAGCGGCTCAGGACGGCGTAGGCCGTCACCGCCGGGCCTCCGACCGCGGCGGCCGCGTTCATCAGCCCGGACGCGAACCCGCACCCCGCCATGACCCCCAGCCCGTCGATCCGGCGTCTGGCCCGCGCCACGAGCTGCGAGGCCACGAGGGCGGCGATCAGCGTGAGCCCGATCCCCATTTCGAGGGGGGCCGCCGGAACGCGGCTCGCGAGCAGGGCACCGAGGGCGATGCCCGCGAAGCCGGGGACGATGAGGCCCACGTAGCGACCCCACTCCACGTCGCGCCAGACGCGGGCGAGGATGAGCGCCGAGGATGCGGCGCCGCACGCATTGACGATCATGACGCCGTCAAGTGGGCCGAGCAGGACGACGAGCACGGGCGAGACCATGAGCCCGAAGCCGAGGCCGGCCACCCGCTGGGCCATCGCCCCCACCACGACGGCCAGGAGGACGAGGGCGAACACCCCTCGATTCTAGGACGGCCGCCGCGGGCGGTTGTATATTCCTCATCGCGGAATATTGGATGCAGATTTCTGACGAAGCGGCTGGCGGACGGCATCGAAACAGGCACAAAGACACAATCGTGTCGCACAGTTGAGCAGGTTCGTTGATGTTCTCAATGATTCCTCTGTAGGGAATGTTTGTCGAAAGTATCGCAACTCACTTCTCCCCGTGATTACAGTCACTGTGAACGAGGCCCAAGCCTCAGTCCCACACTCACCTCAAGGAACTCACCGTGGACGTTCTCTCCGATATCCGCCGGTCCCCCATGGGCCGGTTCCAGGTCGTGGCAGTCAGCATCGCCCTCGTCCTGATCCTCATCGACGGATTCGATGTGGCTGTCATGTCCTATGCAGCGCCCGCCATCTCGCGGGAATGGCACATCGACCCGGTGATGCTGGGCTACCTGCTCAGCGCCAGCCTGTTCGGCATGGCGGCGGGCTCCATCCTGCTGACCCCGCTGGCAGACCGCATCGGGCGGCGTCCGCTCACGCTCATCTCGATGGCCGTCATCAGCGTCGGGATGGTCCTCTCCGTCGTCGCGGCCGACGCCGGCCAGCTCCTCGCGTTCCGCGTCCTCACAGGGCTCGGGGTCGGCGGCATGATGGCCAACCTGAACGTGCTGGTCTCCGAGTACGCCTCCGACCGGCGCCGCGGCCCCATCATCGGCATCTACGCGGCCGGGTACCCGATCGGCGCGACCATCGGCGGCCTCGCCGCAGGCCCCCTCATCCCCGCCTTCGGATGGCACTCCGCCTTCCTGGTGGGCGCAGTCCTGAGCGTCGCCATGCTCGTCGCCTCCGCCGTCTGGCTCCCCGAGTCGCTCGACTTCCTGCTGGTCCGCCGCCCGGCCAACGCCCTCGGCCGCGCCAACGCCATCCTCGCCCGCATGGGGCGCCCCGCCCTGGCAGAGCTGCCGTCCATGGCCTCCGGCGCGCCGGTGCGCGGCAACGCGGCCGTCCGCGAGGTCCTCGGCACGGAGAAGCTGTTCCGCACCGTGATGCTCTGGATCGGCTACGCCTTCCTCGTCGCCGCGTACTACTTCGCGAACACCTGGACTCCGAAGATCATGGCCGGCGTCTCGGGCAACGACTCCCTCGGCGTGACCGTGGGGACCGTGGCGAACTTCGGCGGCATCCTCGGCTGCTTCATCTTCAGCGCGCTCGCGATCCGCTACCGCAGCAACCGACTCCTCGCCGGATCCCTCGTCGCCGCAGGGGCCGCCTACGTGGTCTTCGGCCTCGCCTTCAGCCAGGTCGCGCTCGCCGTGGCGCTCGCCGTCCTCCTCGGCATCCTCACGACGGCGGGCATCGCCGGGTTCTACGCCATTGCCCCGGGCGTCTACTCTGCAGGCGCCCGCGCCACCGGGCTCGGCTGGATGATCGGACTCGGGCGGCTCATCTCCATCGTCGCCCCGATCCTCGTCGGCTACCTCATCTCGGGAGGCTGGGCCCCGCAGAACATCTTCTTCCTGTTCGCCCTCCCCCTGCTCGGCGCCGCCGCCGCCGTCGTCGCACTGGGCGTCTCGCTGCGCCGCGCCGGCGCGGGCCGCGCGGGCGAACCCCAGCCGACGGACGCCGTCGCCCGCTGACGGCGTCGCCGCCGCCATCTCCCAGCCACCGCCACGCACACAGAACTGGACTCAAGGAACGCCATGTCGCTCTCCCGCACCCCCACCGGCACGCTGCTCCGCCCCGCTCCGGCCCGCAGCGAATGGAACCAGCACCGTCTGGGACGGTTCCTCGAAGGAGTCGAGGCGCGAACCGGCGAACGCTTCGACGACTACGAGGCAGCATGGCGGTGGTCCGTGGAGAACCTCGACGATTTCTGGCAGTCGGTGTGGGACGAGTGCGGCCTCGTGGCGCAGACCCCGTTCAGCGCGATCCTCGGCGACCGCTCGATGCCCGGAGCCGAATGGCTCCCGGGGGCGAGGCTGAACTACGCCGAGCACATTGCCCGTTCCCTGGCCGATCGTCCCGACGCCGTCCGGCTCCTCTCCCGCAGCCAGACCACCGGGAGCACGGACTGGACGGGCTCCCGCCTGCTGGAGGAGATCGGCCGGATCCAGCGCGGCCTCGTCGCCCTCGGGGTCCGCGCGGGCGACCGGGTCGCGGGCTACATCCCGAACATCCCCGAGGCCGTCGCGGCCTACCTTGCCGCAGCTGGGCTGGGTGCGGCGTGGTGCTCGGTGCCGCCGGAGATGGGTGCCCGCAGCGCACTGGACCGTCTCACGCAGCTCGAGCCGAAGGTGCTCATCGCCGTCGACGGCTACCGGTGGGGCAAGCGTGACGTGAGCCGCGCAGATGAGCTCGCGCGCCTCGCCGAGGGCCTTCCCGGGACCCAGACCGTGTTCCTGCCGTACCTCGATGCGGACGCCGAGGCGCCGGCGGGTGCCCTCGCCTACCGGGACTTCACGGCGGAGGCCGCGGAGCCGCAGTTCGTGCCCCTTCCGTTCGCGCAGCCGCTCGTCGTCCTGTTCTCCTCGGGAACCACCGGCAAGCCCAAGGCCATCGTGCACACCCACGGGGGCTTCCTGCTCGAGCACTCCAAGGCGGTGCACCTGCACTTCAGCCTCGACGCGACGGACCGCGCCTTCTGGTTCAGCACGACCGGCTGGATGGTGTGGAACCTGAGCGTGTCGACCCTGCTCACCGGGGCGTCACTCGTCATCGAGGACGGCGACCCGAACTGGCCCTCGCCCGACGGCGAGTGGTCCCAGTGGGCGATCGCCGCCGAGACGGAGGCAACCTACTTCGTCACCGGGTCCGCCTACCTGGCGGCCTGCGCCCATGCCGGGCTCCGCCCCGGGGCCACGTGGGACCTGAGCCGGATCCGCGAGATCCAGTGCTCCGGGTCGCCGCTGTCCGCAGACGTCGCCGGGTGGGTCTACGCCGAGGTTGGACAGGACCTGCTGCTGGCGCCCACCTCGGGCGGCACCGACATCTGCGGGGCCTTCATCGGCGCCTCGCCGCTCACCGCGGTCCACGCGGGCGAGATGGCCTGCCGGCCCCTCGGCGTGGCGGTCGACTCGTGGGACGCCGACGGCCGCCCAGTGAGGGAGCAGCCGGGCGAGCTGGTCTGCACCCAGCCCATGCCCTCGATGCCCGCGTTCTTCTGGGGCGACGCCGACGGGGAGCGCTATCGCAGCAGCTACTTCAGCGTGTACCCAGGGGTGTGGAGGCACGGCGACTGGCTCGTGGGCACCGAGCGTGGCACGTGGGTCATCACCGGCCGCTCGGACGCGACCCTCAACCGCGGCGGCGTGCGCCTCGGGACGGCGGAGTTCTACGAGGCCCTCGACCCCGTCCCGGGCCTGGCGGACACGATGGTCCTTCATTTCGAGGACGACGGCGGCATGGGCAAGCTCGTGCTCATCGCCCAGACCGACGCCAGCGTGGACGACGCCGCGTGGCCGGTCCTCGAGGCACGCATCCGCACCGTGCTGCGCACCGAGCTCTCGCCGAGGCACGTGCCCGACGTGGTCGTCCGCGTCCCTGCGGTCCCCAGGACGGCGACCGGCAAGAAGCTCGAGATCCCGCTCAAGCGGATGGTCCAGGGGGCCGAGGCGGGCACCGCGTTCGACAGCGGTGCGGCCGTCGGTGCGGCCGGACTGGATGAGACGGTGGGGCGGATCCAGGCGGTCCTGGCGCAGGCATGACCGTCTAGCCCTCGGCGGCGGCCCGCCTGAGGCTCTCGGCGAGGGCCTCAGCGGCGTCGTGGAGCGCCGCGACGATCGGCGCGGTCTCCTCGCGGCGGAAGCGCACCGACGGGACCGCGGCCGTGAGCGCGGCGACGGTCTTCCCGTCCGGTCCCTTCACGGCGACCCCGAGGCCGCGCACGCCCTGTTCGGTCTCCTCGATGCTCGTGCCGTAGCCGACCCTGCGGACGGTGGCCAGATTGCGCTTGAGCGCCGTGAGCGTGCTGAAGCGTGCCGTGGGCCACGGCGTCAGGCCCCCGCGGTAGAGGGCCTCCAGCTCCGGGTTGGCGATCTCCGCCAGGATCGCCTTGCCTCCCGCGGAGCAGTACGCAGGCATGAGGTCGTTGCGCCGCGCCCCGATCCGCAGGTTCCGGTCGGTGGCCTCGACGCCGTCGAGGAAGCGCACGCTGTTGCCGCTCAGCACCATGACCTGGACGGTCTCGTGGATGCGCGCTCCGAGGTCCTGGAGCACGGGCAGGGCGAGGTGGCGAAGGGTCTCGTGCGGGACCTCCGCCGGCCGGCCGACGAAGACGGGACCGGCCGTGTAGGACCGGTCCCTCTCCTGGACCGCGAAGCCGCGGTGCACGAGAGCGTTCAGGAGCCTGTGTGCGGTCGACGGCGCGACATCCAGGAGCTGCGCGGCGCCGGCCACGGTCAGCGGCTCCCCCGCGCGGAGCGCCAGCGCGAGCCGCAGGGCACGGTCGACCGATTCGACGGGCGACGCTCCCGCCGGGGACTTCGCGTTCACAGGTTCCTCCGCCATGGTTCTCCAGTGACCCTAGCCCACGGTGGCCGGGGAGCCAGCCTCCGGCGACGGCGTTCCCAGGGCGTCCTCGACGTAACGGCCGGGCCTCGCCATGATGACGGCGCCGAGGGCCATGGGCACGAATGTCGCCACGTACACCCACAGGGGCGCGGCCCAGCCGCCGGTCGCGGCGAAGAGCCCTCCGCCCACGAGCGGGCCCAGGGTGCCTGCGAGGTAGCCGATGCCCATGGCGAACCCGCCCACGCCGGCCGAGCCCGCCGTCGTGCGCGTGCGCAGGTTGAACATCGCGATCGCGAAGGGGAAGGCGCCGCCAGAGATACCCGCCACGAAGACCCAGACCCAGGCGGGGCCCGCGTGGCTCAGGAGGCCGAGGTAGCCGGCGGGCAGTGTCGCGGCGAGTGCCACGGCCAGCCACGTCGGGTTCCTGAGGCGGTTCGCGAGCAGTGGCGTGACGACAGCCATCGGGAGGGTCATGAACGTGAAGATCGAGAACGCGCCCGCGGCGTCTGCCTTCGACAGGCCCCCGTATTGGGCGAGGATGGTGGGCAGCCAGGCGAGCATGGCGTAGGTGTTGAGCGAGGCCATGGCGTAGAAGACTGCGGTGCCCCACGCGACCGGGCTCCTCACGAGCTCACCGAAGCCCACCTTCGGCGCGGACGACGTCGGCACCCGGGTGCCGCTGCCGGCGTCGTGCCTGGCGCGGAGCGAGGCGACGAACTGGGCCGCCCACGGGAGCACGGCGATCAGGGAGAGCAGGCCCCATGAGGCGAGGGAGCCCTGCCAGCCCACGGTGTTGGCCAGGGGCAGCGCCGTCATCGCGGGGAGGGTGGCACCGGCCTGCATCAGGAGCGAGAACAGGGTGATCATGGACGCCTGGCGGTCCGGGAAGTACTTCTTCACGAGCGGGGCACCGGCCACGTTCCCGAGGCCCATGCCCACGAGCGCCACGGCGGTCAGCCCGAGGAACGGCAGCGTCCCGCCGCCGAACGGCCTCAGGAGGGCGCCGACCGCAGCGAGCACGACGGCGATGAGCGCCGTCGCCTCGGGCCCCCACCGGCGCACGAGGGCCGGGGCGAGGAAACCGCCCACGCCGAAGGAGAGCGTCGGCAGCATGCCGAGGAGGGTGGCGCCGGCAGTGTCGATGCCCAGGGCGGCGCGGACGTCGGAGAGGAGGGGAGACATCCCGGTGATCGCGTACCGGAGCCCGATGCCCAGGAGGACGAGGCCGACGATGACGGCGCCGCGTCCCTTCCACAGGCCACGGCGGGCGTCGGGGTTCTCCAGTGCCCGTCCGGCGGAGGCTGCGAAGGCGGCCATTCCTACTGCGCCGCCTTCGAGTCGCCGTCGATCGGGAACATCTGGCCCGAAATGGTGCGGGCGTGCGGGCCCGCGAGGAACAGGATGAGGGCGGCGATGTCGTCGGGGTCGATGAACTTCTTCACCGACTGGTTGGCCATGGCGCTGTCGATCTCCTCCTGCACGGTGCGGCCGGAGACCTTGGCGCGGCCCTCGAAGACGCCCATGATGCGGGGGCCGTCGACGGCACCGGGGTGGATGGTGTTCGAGGTGATGCCGAAGGGACCGAGTTCCATCGAGAGGGTCTTGGCGAAGCCCACGAGCCCCCACTTGGTGGTCGAGTAGGCGACCCGGTTCGGGTAGCCGAAGCGGCCGGCGAGGGAGGACATAGTGATGATCGAGGCCGCCTCGGATTCCTTCAGGAGGGGGATCGCACGCTGGGTCACGGTGAATGTTCCGATGAGGTTGACGCCCAGCACGGCGGCGAAGGTGTCGGCCGGGTACTCCTCCACGGGAGCGGTGGCGCCTGCGATGCCGGCGTTGTTGACCAGGACGTCGAGGCCGCCCAGCTGCTCCCGGACGTCGGCGAACAGCGCGTCGACGTCCTCGGGCCTGCTCACATCGCCAACGCTGCCGGTGATGCCAGGGTTCTCGGCCACGATCTTGGCCACCGCGTCCGCGTTGATGTCCGAGATGTGCACGCGGGCGCCCTGGGCTACGAAGGCCTTGGCGACGGCGAGCCCGATGCCGCCGGCACCGGCTGTGATGAGTACGCGCTGAGACATTGCAATGCTCCTTGCTGGATTGATGGACTGCGTCCCGCGCGGCGGGGCGTTATTCCTTACAGTGCAATGATCCTCGGAAACATTCCGCCTGGGGGGATTCCGGGCGAACGTCACACTGCGGCGAGACCCACGGCACACCACCCCCTTGATCGGCCCGAGGGCCGCGTGGGCCCTTTCGCCGCACCGGCAGGCCCGGCAGGATGGGCGTATGACTGAGTTCAGGCTCGAAGAGCTGACCGAACAGCCCACTGCCGTCGTCCGCGACCGCATCCCGATGGACCAGCTCAAGTCCTTCTTCGACAACGTCTACGGCACGGTGATGGCCGCCCTCGGCAAGCAGGGGGCGCAGCCGGTCGGGCCGCCGTTCGCCAAGTACACGGGCATGCCCTCCGACACGGTGGACGTGGAGGCCGGCTTCCCGGTCGAGGCCGGGTTCACGGAGGGCGACGGCGTCTCGGCCAGCACCCTCCCTGGCGGCCGGGTGGCCGCTGGAACGCACCTCGGCCCCTACGAGGGGCTCTCGGAGACGTACCAGAGCATGGCCGCCTGGATCCAGGGGCAGGGGTTCGCCCCGGGACAGGCCGTGTGGGAGGTCTACATGTCGGACCCTGGCCAGGAGCCGGACTCCTCCACGTGGCGCACCGATGTCTACTGGCCCGTGGTCGAGACGGGCGCCGGCAGCACGCCCGATCGTCCCTAGTCCGGACCCGCCCCTAGTCCAGAGCCGCCCCTTAGTCCAGGCCTGCGCGTCGCAGCACGGCCTCGGCGTGCCTCAGGATCGGGCCGTCGATCATCTTCCCGTGGAACTGGAATACGCCCGCCCCGGCTTCCTGGGCGGCGGCGAGCAGCTCCCGCGCGGCCTCAACCGCCTCGGGCGTGGGCGCGTAGGCCGCGCGGACGGCCCCGACCTGTGACGGGTGGATGCACGCCTTCGCCGCGAACCCTGACGCGACGGCGTCCGCGGACTCGGCGGCGAGCCCGTCGAGGTCGGGGATGTCGGTGTAGACGGCGTCGATCGCGGCCTTGCCGCATGCCCCGGCGGCAAGCAGCACCGAGGAGCGCGCGTGCAGCGCCACGGCGCGGTAGGCGCCGTCGCCGGCGCGGCTCGAGGTGCCGCCGAGGGAGGCGACGAGGTCCTCCGCGCCCCACATGAGGGCCACCGCGTTCGGCTCCGCCGCGATCGACGGCGCGGCGAGCACGCCCGCGGCCGTCTCGCACAGCGCGATGACGCGGTACTGGCGCAGGAGCGCGAGCTGGTCCGCGGACTCGGCCTTGGCGAGCATGACCGTGCGGTAGGGGGTGGCCTCGAGCGCCTCGAGATCGGCCTCGAAGTCCCCCGAGGAGAGCGTCGGACCGGCCGAGTTGACGCGCACGATGGTCCGCTCGGGGTCGAGCGGGACCTCGGCGAGGTTCAGGCGCGCCTCCGCCTTCGCGTCCGGGGAGACCGCGTCCTCGAGGTCGAGGATGACGGCGTCGGCGCGCTCGGCCGCCTTGGCGAAGCGCTCGGGGCGGTCGGCGGGGCAGAACAGGAGGGCGGGGCCCATGGAGAACCCGGGCGAGCTGATCGGCGTCATGCGCCCAGCCTAGGCGCCTGAGCGGTGCGCGTCGCGGAGCCACATGAGGCACGAGCGCCGTGCCCGGCCCACCACGACGCCGTCCTGGTTGCGTCCCGTGAGCTCCATGGTCACGATCCCCTGTCCCGGCCGCGAGGACGAGAGCCGCTTCTCGGTCACCACCGTGTCGGTGTAGAGGGTGTCGCCGTGGAAGAGGGGGTGCGGGAACGCGACGTCGCCGAGGCCCAGCTGGGCGACGATCGTGCCCTGGGTCAGCTGCGCGACCGACTGGCCGACCATCGTGGACAGCGTGAACATCGAGTTCACGAGCCGCTGCCCGAACGGCTGGCCGGCGCTCCACGCGGCGTCGAGGTGGAGCGCCTGGGTGTTCATCGTCAGGGTCGTGAAGAGGACATTGTCCGCCTCCGTGACGGTCCGTCCCGGCCTGTGCGCGTAGACCACGCCTTCCTCGAGCTCGTCGTAGTACAGCCCCCGCTGCTCGACGACCCGCGGGTTCTCGCCGCCGGCTGCAGGATCAGGGCTCGTTGTCATGGATCTCCACCTCGAGGTCCACGCCCGTCTTCCCCGCGACCTCGTCCTCGGTCACACCGGGAGCGAGCTCGCGCAGCACCAGCACGGAGCCGGTGCCGGGTTCCATCCCGGCGCCCACCCCGTCGCGCACGACGTCGATCACCGCCAGGTCGGTGATGATCCGGTCCACACACCTGCGGCCGGTCAGGGGCAGCGTGCATTCTCGCAGGATCTTGGGGTTCCCGTTCCGGTCGGTGTGCTCCATCATGACGATGAGCCGCTTGGCGCCGAAGACGAGGTCCATGGCGCCGCCCATGCCCTTGACCATCTTGCCCGGGATCATCCAATTGGCGAGGTCCCCGGACTGGGAGACCTCCATGGCCCCCAGGACGGCCACGTCCACGTGGCCGCCGCGGACCATCCCGAAGGAGGTGGCGGAGTCGAAGAACGCGGCGCCCTTGTTCACGGTCACGGTCTCCTTGCCCGCGTTGATGAGGTCCGGGTCCACCTCGTCCTCGTGGGGGTAACGTCCCGTGCCGAGGATGCCGTTCTCGGAGTGCAGGACCACCTCCACACCGGCGGGGATGTAGTTGGGGATGAGCGTGGGCATCCCGATGCCCAGGTTCACGTACTGTCCGTTCCTCAGCTCCCGCGCCACGCGGGCGGCGAGCTCGTTGCGCGTCCAGGGCATGGTTCAGGACACCGTCCTCTTCTCGATCCTCTTCTCGCTGTGCGGGCTCCCAGCGGGTACGTGCACGATCCGCTGGACGAAGATGCCCGGCAGGTGGACGTGCTCGGGGTCGAGCTCTCCCGGCTCGACGAGCTCCTCGACCTCGGCGATGGTGATCCTCCCTGCCATGGCACAGAGCGGGTTGAAGTTCATGGCCGTCGCATGGAACACGAGGTTGCCGTGGCGGTCGGCCTTCTGGGCGTGGACGAGCGCGAAGTCCGGGGTCAGCGACTCCTCCAGGACGTAGTCGGCCCCGTTGAAGGCGCGCACCTCCTTCGGCGAGGAGGCGAGCACGACGTTCCCCTCGGCGTCGTACCTCTGCGGGAGGCCGCCCTCGGCGACGAGGGTCCCTACACCGGCCGCCGTGAAGAACGCCGGGATGCCGGCCCCGCCTGCACGGAGCTTCTCCGCGAGGGTGCCCTGCGGGGTGAGGACCACCTCGAGCTCGCCAGCGAGGAACTGCCGCGCGAACTCCTTGTTCTCCCCCACGTAGGAGCTGATGGTCCGCCGGATGCGACCGTCGGACAGGAGGATGCCGAGCCCCCAGTCGTCCACGCCGCAGTTGTTGCTGATCGTGGTGAGGTCCCTCGTGCCCTGGCGGTGCAGGGCGTCGATGAGCGCCACGGGGATGCCGCACAGGCCGAAGCCTCCGACGGCGAGCGACGCGCCGTCGCCGATGTCCGCGACCGCCTCCTCGGCGCTCGCCACCACTTTGTCGATCACGTGCCCCTCCTCGTTCCGTATGAAGTCCGCTGTCCCCATCCAACGGCAGGCCCGCGGAGTTTGGCTAGAGGCCGATTCACAGCCCGAGCTCGCGCGCGATGAGCATGAGCTGGACCTCGGTGGTGCCCTCGCCGATCTCGAGGATCTTCGAGTCCCGGTAGTGCCTCGCCACGGCGGACTCGTTGATGAACCCGTAGCCGCCGAACACCTGGGTCGCGTCGCGCGCGTTGTCCATGGCGGCCTCCCCGGCGACCATCTTCGCGATCGCCGCGTGCGTCTTGAACGGCTTCCCGGCGAGCATCCGCGCCGCCGCGTCGTAGTACGCGAGCCGGGCCGTGTGCGCCCGGGCCTGCATGCGCGCGATCTTGAACTGGATCGCCTGGTAGGTGCCGATGTGGTGCCCGAACGCGCTGCGCTCCTTGGCGTACTTCACCGAGAGGTCGACGCAGCCCTGGGCGGCGCCTGTGCCCAGGGCAGCGATCGCGATGCGCCCCTCGTCGAGGGCGGTGAGGAAGTTCGCGTACCCGCGTCCGCGCTCGCCCAGGAGGTTCTCCTCGGGGACGCGCACGTCCTTGAACGAGAGGGGGTGGGTGTCCGAGGCGTTCCAGCCGACCTTGTTGTAGGCCTTCTCCGCCCGGAAGCCCGGGGTTCCGGACGGGACGATGATCGTGGAGATCTCCTTCCGCGGGCTCCCGTCGTCGCGCTGGCCGGTGCCGGTGACGGCGGAGACCGTCACGAAGCTCGTGATGTCCGTGCCTGAGTTCGTGATGAACTCCTTCGAGCCGTTGAGGACCCACTGCTTCCCGCCCGGCCCGTCCTCGAGCCGCGCGGTCGTCTTCGTGCCCCCGGCGTCGGAGCCCGCCTCCGGTTCGGTGAGCCCGAAGCCGGCGAGCTTCTTCCCGGCCGCGAGGTCCGGGAGCCACGTCTGCTTCTGCTCCTCGGTGCCCCACTTGTAGATGGGCATCGCGCCGAGGGAGACGCCGGCCTCGAGCGTGATGGCGACGGACTGGTCCACCCTGCCCAGCTGCTCGAGCGCGAGGGCGAGGGCGAAGAAGTCCCCTCCCATGCCGCCGTACTCCTCGGGGAAGGGAAGCCCGAACAGGCCCAGCTCCCCCATCTGCGCGATGACCTCGTAGGGGAAGCTGTGCTCCTCGTCGTGCTTCCCTGCCACGGGGGCGACCACCTCGTCGGCGAACTCGCGCACCGTGTCGCTGAGCTCCTTGTACTCGTCGGACAGCTGGAAGTCGACCATGGGGGTCCTCCTGGGGTGGTTGGCGGGCTGTCAGCCAGCGGCGGGGGTGATGGTGGCGACGGCCTGGTCGGCCTTGACCAGATCGCCCGGGGTCACGTGGAGCTGGACCGTTCCGGCGAGGGCGGCGACGAGCTGGTGCTCCATCTTCATGGCTTCGACCGCGACGAGGGGCTGGCCCTCCTCGACGTGCGCGCCCTGCTCGACCGCAACCGAGACGACGGTGCCGGGCATCGGCGTGCGGACCTCGGGATCGGCCTCGCCCTCGTGGCGGTGCACCGCCGCGCGCACCCGTTCGAGGCGGGAGGCCCGGCCCAGGACCGGCAGCGCGACCGACCACCCGGCGTCGCCGAGGAGGACGGTGCGCTCCCCCGTCGGTTCAGTTGCCTCCGCCCACGTGAAGCGGCGGTCCTCGCCGTCGAGGGTGAGCACGACGGCGCCCGGCCCGTCCGGGGCCAGGGTCGCCTTGCGCTCCGGCCCGCCGTCGAGGCGCACGGTGGAGGGCCCGACGCTCACCGTGGCGATGCCCCCGTCCGGAGTGCCGAGGGTGACCCGCCGCGGCGCCGGGGCGCTGATCCGCCAGCCGTCCGGCGCCCACGGGCCCGCGCCGGCCGGGCCCGTTCCTGCGGGGCCGGCCGGGTCCTGCACGGCGATGAGGGCGGCTGCGGCGTACTCCGGCTCGCCGGGCGACCTGAAGGCGAGGTGCTCGAGGCGGCGCTCGATGAGCGTCGTGTCGAGGTGGCCGGCGCGCACGTCGGCATCCGCCAGGAGGAGGCGCAGGTACTCGATGTTGGTCGCGACGCCGAGCACGGTGTAGTCGGCGAGCGCGGCGTCGAGGGCCGAGAGGGCCTCGGCCCGGTCGCGGCCCCACGCGATGCACTTGGACAGCATCGGGTCGTAGTCCGAGCCGATGGTGAGTCCCGTCAGGAGCGAGCTGTCCACGCGCACCCGGGCGCCGGCGTCGTGCGTGGCTGCCCGCACGGGTGCGCCCTCCGGGTCAGCGGACCCGGGTTCGCGCAGCAGCTCGACGCGGCCGGTCGCCGGGAGGAACCCGCGCGCTGGGACCTCGGCATAGACCCGAGCCTCGATCGCGTGCCCGTCCAGGCGGACGTCGCCCTGGGCGATGGCCAGCGGCTCCCCGGCGGCGACCCGGAGCTGCTGCTCGACGAGGTCGACCCCCGTGACCATCTCGGTGACCGGGTGCTCGACCTGGAGCCGGGTGTTCATCTCCATGAAGAAGAACTCGTCCGGGGCCTCGTCGGAGACGAGGAACTCGACCGTTCCCGCGCCGACGTACCCGACCGACCGTGCGGCGTCGCACGCGGCCGCTCCGATCCGCTCACGCGTCTGCGCGTCGAGGAGCGGGGACGGCGCCTCCTCGATGACCTTCTGGTGCCTCCGCTGCAGTGAGCACTCGCGCTCGCCGAGGTGGATCGTGGTGCCGTGGACGTCCGCGAGGACCTGGACCTCGATGTGCCGGGGCGACCGGACGAGCCGCTCGAGCAGGAGCGTCCCATCCCCGAACGCCGCAGTCGCCACGCGTCGGGCGGCCGCGAGCGCGGAAGGGAGCTCGGCCGCGGACTCGACGACGGCCATGCCCTTGCCGCCGCCCCCGGCGGAGGGCTTGATGAGCAGCGGATACCCCACGCCGTCGGCCTTCGCCACGAGGTCCGCGTCGGACAGGCCCGGTTCCGAGACTCCCGGGATGACCGGGACGGCGTAGCGCGCCACATGGTTCTTGGCCCGGATCTTGTCCCCCATGACGGCCAGCGCCTCGACGCCGGGGCCGACGAAGACGATGCCTGCGTCCGCGAGCGCCTGCGCGAAGGCCGCGTTCTCGCTCAGGAAGCCGTAGCCGGGGTGGACCGCCTCCGCGCCCGAGGCCCTGGCCGCCTCGACGATGGCCGGGATGCTCAGGTAGCTCTGGGCCGCGGCCGCCGGGCCGATGCGGACGGACTCGTCAGCCTCGCGCACGTGGCGGGCCGCGGCATCGGCGTCGCTGTAGACCGCGACCGAGGCGATGCCGAGGCGCCGGAGCGTGCGGATCACGCGGCAGGCGATCTCGCCGCGGTTGGCAACAAGGACCTTCGTGAAGGGGGTCACGGTGCGCTCACATCCTGAAGACGCCGAAGGACGTCTCCGGCAGGGGGGACTGGGCGACGACGGCGAGGGCCATGCCGAGCACGCGGCGCGTGTCGGCGGGGTCGATGACACCGTCGTCCCAGAGCCTGGCTGTGGAGTAGTAGGGGCTGCCCTGGGCCTCGTACTGGGCGCGGATGGGCGCCTTGAAGGCCTCCTCGTCCTCGGCGGGCCAGTCCTCTCCACGGGCTTCGAACTGGTCGCGCTTGACCGTCGCGAGGACGCTGGCGGCCTGGTTCCCGCCCATGACGGAGATGCGGCTCGCGGGCCACATCCACAGGAACCTCGGCGAGTACGCGCGGCCGCACATCGAGTAGTTGCCGGCCCCGAAGGAGCCTCCGATCACCACGGTCAGCTTGGGCACGCGGGTCGTGGCGACGGCCGTGACCATCTTGGCCCCGTGCTTCGCGATCCCCCCGTGCTCGTAGTCGCGGCCGACCATGAAGCCGGAGATGTTCTGCAGGAACACGAGCGGGATCCCGCGTTGGTCGCAGAGCTCGATGAAGTGCGCGCCCTTCATCGCGGACTCGGAGAACAGCACTCCGTTGTTCGCCACGATGCCGACGGGGTGGCCGTGGATGTGCGCGAACCCTGTGACGAGCGTGACGCCGTAGTCCTTCTTGAACTCATGGAACGCGCTGCCGTCCACGAGCCGCGCGATGACCTCGTGCACGTCGTACTGGGCGTTGACGTCGGTCGGGACGGCCCCGTAGAGCTCCGACGCCTCGGCCTTGGGCTCGACGGCGGTACGCACCTCCCAGGACGGCGCGGCCGGTGGCGGGAGGGTCTCCACGATGCTGCGGGCGATCTCGAGGGCGTGCTCGTCGTTGTCCGCGAGATGGTCCGCGACTCCGGAGACCTTCGCGTGGACGTCTCCCCCGCCGAGCTCCTCGGCCGTGACGATCTCCCCGATCGCGGCCTTCACGAGCGGCGGCCCGCCCAGGAAGATCGTGCCCTGGTTGCGCACGATCACGGTCTCGTCGCTCATGGCAGGCACGTACGCCCCGCCGGCGGTGCAGGAGCCGAGGACGGCGGCGATCTGCGGGACCTTCGCCGCCGAGAGGCGGGCCTGGTTGTAGAAGATGCGGCCGAAGTGCTCGCGGTCCGGGAACACCTCGTCCTGCTTCGGGAGGAAGGCGCCCCCCGAGTCGACGAGGTAGATGCACGGGAGGCGGTTCTCGAGTGCGATCTCCTGGGCGCGCAGGTGCTTCTTGACCGTCATCGGGTAGTACGTGCCGCCCTTGACCGTCGCGTCGTTCGAGACGACCATCACGTGGCGGCCGCGTACGAGGCCGATGCCGGCGATGACTCCCGCTGCCGGGCACTCGCCGTCGTACATGCCGTCCGCCGCGAGGGGGGCGATCTCCAGGAAGGGCGAGCCGTCGTCGAGCAGGACGTCGATGCGCTCGCGCGGGAGCAGCTTGCCGCGCGCGACGTGCCGCTCGCGCGACCTCTCCGGGCCGCCGAGCGCGGCCGCCGCGAGCCGCTCGTGCAGCTCGGCGGCGAGGGCCCGCTGGGCGGCGTCGTTCTCGGCGAAGGCGGCCGCTGCGGGGTCCACCCGGCTGAGCAGGGTCTCCATTGAACCTCCGGTCCGACGAACTCGGTTAGTGACGGCTAACTGGATTCTAAGTTAATGTGGATTAACTGTGATGTCCAGCACAGGGTTCCCCTGAACCGCAGGAGTGACATGGGAGAGGCAGCCAGCCCGCGCATCCAGGCGAAGGCCGAGCGCCGCCGGGCCATCCTCGACGCCGCGGCCGGCCCGTTCTCCGCGCAGGGGTACGCGGGGGCCTCCCTCGAGGACCTCGGCGCCGCTGCCGGCGTGAGCGGGCCGGCCATCTACCGGCACTTCCCCGGCAAGCAGGCGGTGCTCGGTGCGCTGCTCGTGGGGGTCAGCGAGGAGCTCCTCGCGGGGGGCCGGCGCGTGGCGGGGGCGGAGCACGACGACGCCGCGCGGCTCGGTGCGCTGGTCGCCTTCCACGTGGACTTCGCGCTCACGCGGCCCGACGTGATCCGGGTGCAGGACCGGGACCTGGCCTCCCTCGCCGAGGGCGACCGCGAGCGCGTGCGGTCCCTCCAGCTCGCGTACGTGGACGTCTGGCGGGCGGCCCTCGCTCCGCTCCACCCCGACGAGGACCCCGCGCGGCTGCGCATGCGCGCCTTGGCGGTGTTCGGGCTCATCAACTCGACCCCGCACTCGGTGCGCCGGCACGGGGGGCGCGTCCCGGCGTCGTCCGCCCGCCGGCTCCTCGAGGCGATGGCCACGGCGGCCCTCACAGCCCCCGCGTGACGGTCAGACCATGGTGATGACCAGGCCCGGGTCCGCGAGGATCGCGCCGAGGTCGGCGAGGAAGCGGGACGCCTGTTCGCCGTCGACCAGCCGGTGGTCGAACGACAGCGAGAGCGTCATGACCTCGCGCAGCGCGACCTCGCCGTGGAACTCCCACGGCAGCCGGCGCACCTGGCCCATGGCGACGATCGCCGCCTCGCCCGGGTTGAGGATCGGCGTTCCGGCGTCGATCCCGAACACGCCGATGTTGGTGATCGAGATCGTTCCCCCGGAGAGCTCCTCGGGCGTGGGGCGGCCGTCCCTGGCGTTCTGCGCGAGCACGGCAATGGCCTCGGCGAGTTCCGGCAGCGTGAGGTCCTGCGCGTCCTTGACGTTCGGCACGACGAGCCCGCGCGGCGTCGCAGCCGCAATTCCCAGATTGACGTAGTGGTACTGGACGATCTCCTGAGCCGCCTCGTCCCAGTGCGAGTTGAGCGACGGATTCCGCCTCAGCGCCACGAGCACGGCCTTCGCCACGAGCGTGAGCGGCGTGACCTTCAGGCCGGAGTACGCGCGGTTCTCCCGCAGCCGCGCGAGCAGCTCCATCGACGCCGTGACGTCGACCGTCAGGAACTCGCTCGCGTGCGGCGCAGTGAACGCGCTCGCGACCATCGCAGCCGCCGTGAGCTTCCGCACGCCCTTGATCGGGGTCCGGGTCTCGCGCTCGCCCCGGCTCGGGCGCACGACGCCGGCCGCCTCCTGAGCGGACCCCGCACCGGCGTCGGGGGTTCCGACAGCAGCAAGGACGTCGTCGCGGGTGATCAGCCCGTGGGTTCCGGTGCCGGTCAGCGATTCGAGGTCGATGCCGAGGTCTTTGGCGAGCTTCCTCACCGGCGGGGTGGAGCGGGGGCGCTCAGCCCGAGGCTCCGGCTTCGCCTCCGGGTTCGGCTCCGGGTTCGGCTCATGCGCCGCCTCCGGCTCCGGTGCGTGCGCCTGCTCCGTTCCGCCGGGCTCGGCTGGCGCTGGTCGCACCCCGGCCCAGGCCCTCGTCTTCCGGGCCGGGCGGCCGGTGCCCTCGATCGCGGCGCCGTACCCGACCAGGTTGGGCTCGCGCTTAGGCTTCGCCGCCGCTCCCCGAGAGCCCTCGGCGGGGGGCCGCGCCGCCTCCGCGGCGACCTCGAAGGCGACGATCGGCGTTCCCACCGCGACGATCGTGCCGGGCTCGGCCAGCAGCCGAGCCACTCGCCCCGAGTACGGGCTCGGGAGCTCGACCACGGCCTTGGCCGTCTCGACCTCTGCGATGACCTGGTTGAGCGACACCGTGTCGCCCGGGGAGACTCGCCAGGCCACGATCTCGGACTCGGTCAGCCCCTCCCCCAGGTCGGGGAGGCGGAACTCGCGGATCACCGTCTCGGCCACGGTCACTGGCCCTCCTCCAGCCCGCTGAGTGAGTTCGGCCGGCCGAGGGCGCGGTCGACCCCGTCGAGGATCCGGTCGAGGTCCGGCAGATGGTGGTGCTCGATCTTCGAGTAGGGGTACGGGATGTCGAAGCCGGTCACGCGGACGGGTGCGTGTTCGAGGTGGTAGAAGCAGCGCTCGGTGATGCTCGCGGCGATCTCCGCGCCGAGCCCGCCGGACTCGCCTGCCTCATGGGCGACGACGAGCCGGCCCGTGCGCCGCACCGACGCCTCGAGCGTCGGGTAGTCCACGGGCGAGAGCGAGCGCAGGTCGATCACCTCCACGGACACCCCCTCGTCGGAGGCGGCCACGGCGGCATCGAGGCAGGTCTTGACGAGGGGCCCGTAGGCGACGAGCGTGACGTCGCCCCCCTCGGCCGCGACCCGGGCCTGGCCCATGGACAGTCCACCCGGCCCCTCGAGCCCGACCGACTCGTCGACCTCGCCCCGGTCGTGGTACCGCCGCTTGGGCTCGAAGAACACCACAGGGTCGTCGGAGGCGATGGCCTGCTGGACCATCGAGTACGCGTCCTGGGGATTGGACACGGCGACGACCCGCAGGCCCGACGTGTGCGTGAAGTACGCCTCCGGCGACTCCGAATGGTGCTCCGGGGAGCCGATGCCTCCGCCGAAGGGGATGCGGATCGTCAGGGGCATCCTGACCATCCCCCGCGTCCGGTAGTGCAGCTTGGCGACCTGGGACACGATCTGGTCGAACGCGGGGTACACGAAGCCGTCGAACTGGATCTCCACGACGGGCCGGTAGCCGCGATACGCCATGCCGATCGCCGTGCCCATGATGCCGGCCTCGGCCAGCGGCGTGTCGATGACGCGGTGCGCGCCGAAGTCCTTCTGCAGCCCGTCGGTGATGCGGAAGACTCCTCCGAGCCTGCCGATGTCCTCGCCCATGAGGACGACCTTCGGGTCGCGCTCGAGGGCGCGTCGGAGGCCGGCGTTGAGGGCCTTGCCGAATGTCATCTCGGCCATGGTCAGGCTCCTTCCGCGGCGGGGCCGTGACCGGCGTCGAGCCCCGCGAGGTAGCGCTCGTAGTGGTCACGCTGGCGGTCCAGCCAGGAGTTCGGCTCGGCGTAGACGTGCTCGAACACCGCCTCGTGGGGCGGATCGGGCATATGGATGGTCTCGTCGCGGAGGCGCGCGGCGACGTCGTCGGCCTTCGCGGCCACGCGCGCGCGGAGCGCGTCGTCGAGGATCCCCCGCGCCGCGAGGTAGGACTCGAAGCGGGCGATCGGGTCGCGTTCCCTCCAGTCCTCGAGCTCGTTCGCGTCGCGGTAGCGGGTCGGGTCGTCCGCCGTCGTGTGGGGGCCCATGCGGTAGGTGACCGCCTCGATGAAGGAGGGGCCATTGCCGCTGCGGGCCCGCTCGAGGGCCTCCCGCGTCGCGGCGAGGCACACGAGCACGTCGTTGCCGTCCACCCTGACGCTGGGGATGCCGAACCCCGGGGCGCGGTGGGCGATCGGCACGTGGGCCTGCAGGGCCACGGGCTCCGAGATGGCCCACTGGTTGTTCTGGCAGAAGAACACCACCGGCGCCTGGAAGCTGGCGGCGAAGACCATGGACTCGTTGACGTCGCCCTGGCTAGTGGCGCCGTCGCCGAAGTACGTGATGGCCGCGGACTCCCCGCCGTCGAACTGGATGCCCATCGCGTACCCGGTCGCGTGGAGGGTCTGGGCGCCGATGATCACCTGGGTGGGAGCCATGTTGACGGCGAAGGGGTCCCAGCCCGCGTTCGCGTTGCCCCGCCAGACGCGCATCATGTCCCCAACCTCGACCCCGCGGCAGTATGCGACCGCGGTCTCGCGGTAGCTCGAGAAGACGAAGTCGTCCGGCCGCAGCGCGCGGCCCGAGCCGATCTGCGCGGCCTCCTGCCCCAGGAACGGCGGCCAGAGCGCGAGCTCGCCCTGCCGTTGGAGGGACGTCGCCTCGGCGTCGATGCGCCGAACCACCACCAGGTCCTCGTACAGCCCTGCGAGGACCTCCTCGCCGTCCGGGCCGTCGACGTCGGCCAGGTACTTGTCGAAGCGCGCGTCGTGGGCGCGCCTGCCGTCCGCTGCCAGGAGCTGGACGGGTTGGCCGTCGGCTCCCGCGGTCATCTGGTACATCGACACGTTCTCTTCTCCACTGCTCGCCACTGCCGGTACACATCGCCGTCGGGGCGCGTCCGCCTCGAATTACTGTGACCATACTCACAAGGCACAGGGGGCACAACTGAATGAGCCAAACATGGGCAGGATGCACAATCCGGGGGTGAGACGCCGTGCTAGCGTTGCGCAGCATGCACGTCGTCGACGCCACCGACGCCCGTATTCTGCGGGCCCTCGCCGAGGACCCGCGCCGCACCGTGGTGGCCCTCGCCCAACAGCTCGGACTGTCCCGCAATACCGTCCAGGCCAGGCTCTCCCGCCTCGACGCCGGCCATGTGTTCCTTGGCTTCGACCGACGGATCAATCCGTCCTCGCTCGGGTATCCGCTGCTCGCCTTCATCACGGTCCACGTCCAGCAGCGCAAGCTCGCCTCCCTCACAGCGGAGATCGCACGGATCCCGGAAGTGCTCGAGGGGCACGGGCTCACCGGCACGGCGGACTTGCTCCTGCGGGTGGTCGCGGTCGACGCCGAGGACCTCTTCCGCATCAACGGCAAGATCCTCGCGTGCGACGGGGTCGAGCGCACCGACACCGCCTTGGCGATGGGCGACCTCATACCATTCAGGATGGACCCGCTGCTCGAGCGGGGCCCGCGACCGCCCGCCTAGCGCCCAGGACACCGCCATGACCTTCCCGTCCCTGCCGAACCAGAGCCACGCCAGCCCTTCCCGGCCGCGGCAGCCCACCCAGCAGGAGCTGTGGAACAGCCCGGGTGGCCGGGCGCCACGGGACCGGCGCTGGCTCTGGATCGGCCTCGGGGTGGGCGGCGGGGCGGTGGCAGTCGCCGTGGCCGCCGCCGTCGTGCTCGCTCTGGTCGTGTTCAGCCCCGGCGCGGGGGTCAAGCGCGCCTCGGAGCAGATGATCGAGGACCTCGCTGCGGGTCGGCTCGACGCCGCGCACGCCCAGTTCACCCCGGCCCTGAAGCAGAACCTCTCCGTCACGGATCTCAGGAGCAGGCTCACCGAGCTCGCCCTGGACGGTTCCTGCTCGGCCGACATCCAGCAGGCCGAGTCGCTTGCCCGGGCGGGGCAGCGGCCGCGCGGCACCGCCTCGGGTGTCCTCGTGTGCGGAAGCCGCGCGTTCGACCTCTCCTACGTGTGGGAGGGCGACCCGCTCCTCCTCGACGGGCTCAAGATCCAGCCGCGGTGACACCGCGGGAGCTGGCCGGCACGCGCGACGGCGGCCGGCCCACCTGGGTGGGCCGGCCGCCGTCGTGCGCCCCTCCGGGGCGGTGCGAGCGCGGACCGCTAGTGCGAGACCGCCTTCTCCGCGCCGATGCCGGTGAGGGAGCGGACCTCCATCTCGGCCTGCTTGGCCGGGTCCTCGCGCCGCTTGTCGAGCACGGTGCCGAGCCAGCCGAGCAGGAATGCGAGCGGGATCGAGACGATGCCCGGGTTGCTCAGCGGGAACCACGCGAAGTTGGCGCCGGCGATCATCGAGGTCTTCGTGCCGGAGACGACCGGCGAGAAGGCGATGAGCAGGATCGCCGAGCCGAGGCCGCCGTAGATGCTCCACAGGGCGCCCTGGGTGGTGAACTTCTTCCAGAAGAGCGAGTAGAGGATCGTGGGCAGGTTGGCCGACGCCGCGACCGCGAACGCGAGGGCCACGAGGAACGCCACGTTCTGGCCGTTGGCGAAGATGCCGCCGATGATCGCGAAGATGCCGATCACGATCACGGTACGGCGGGCCACCTTCACCTCGGAGGCGGGCGTGGTCTTGCCCTTGGCGAGGACGTTGGCGTAGATGTCGTGGGCGAACGACGCCGCCGCCGTGATGGTCAGGCCGGCGACGACGGCGAGGATCGTCGCGAACGCGACCGCCGAGATGAAGCCCAGCAGGAGCGGTCCGCCGAGCTGGAACGCGAGCAGCGGGGCCGCCGAGTTCACCCCGCCCGGGGCGGCCTTGATCGCGTCCGCGCCGATGAGGGCTGCGGCGCCGTAGCCGAGGACGAGGGTGAAGAGGTAGAACGCGCCGATGAGCCAGATCGCCCACACGACCGACTTGCGGGCCTCCTTGGAGGTGGGCACGGTGTAGAAGCGCATGAGCACGTGCGGGAGGGCGGCGGTGCCGAGCACGAGGGCGAGGCCGAGCGAGATGAAGTCGAGCTTGGACGTGTCGGACTTGCCGTACTGCAGCCCCGGGTTGAGGATCTTCTCGCCGCCTGCGCCGGCCGCCTCGACCGCGCTGCCGAGGAGGGTGGAGAGGTTGAAGCCGTTGATCGCGAGGACCCAGATGGTCATGGCGAAGGCGCCGATGATGAGCAGGACGGCCTTGATGATCTGCACCCAGGTGGTGCCCTTCATGCCGCCGAGCAGCACGTACATGATCATGAGGGCGCCGACCACTGTGATCACGACCGACTGGCCGGCCCAGTCCGAGATGCCCAGGAGGAGGGCGATGAGCCCGCCCGCGCCGGCCATCTGGGCCAGGAGGTAGAAGAAGCACACGGCGAGCGTGGAGATGGCCGCGGCGATGCGGACCGGCTTCTCGCGGAGGCGGAACGAGAGGACGTCCGCCATGGTGAACTTGCCGGTGTTCCGCAGGAGCTCGGCGACGAGCAGGAGCGCGACGAGCCACGCCACGAGGAACCCGATCGAGTACAGGAAGCCGTCGTAGCCGTTGACGGCGATCGCGCCTGTGATGCCCAGGAACGAGGCGGCCGAGAGGTAGTCGCCGGCGATGGCGGTGCCGTTCTGGCCTCCGGTGAAGGAGCGGCCGCCGGCGTAGTAGTCGGCGGCGGTCTTGTTGTTCTTGCTGGCGCGCAGCACGATCACGATCGTCACCGCGACGAAGAGCGCGAAGATCGCCATGTTGAGCCAGGAGCTCTCCTGCAGGTTGGCTGCGAGGTTCATCGCGCGGTCTCCTCTCCGGCCGAGGCGGTACGGGCCGTGGCGTCGAAGTCGTGGTGCTCGATCTCGCTGCGGATCGCCTCCGCGGCCGGGTCGAGCTTCTTGTTGGCGTGGTGGACGTACCACGCGGTGATGCCGAAGGTGCTCACGAACTGGAGCAGGCCCAGCACGAGTCCGAGGGTGATGTTCCCGCCGACCTTGATGGACATGAAGTCGTGCGCGTAGTCGGCCAGCAGCACGTACAGGAAGTACCAGAGCAGGAACGCTCCGGCGAGGGGGAAGACGAAGCTGCGGTGGCTCCTGCGCAGTTCGCGGAACTCTCCGCTGGACTGGACCAGCTGGAAGTCGGGATGCGCGGCCTGTGCCGTCGCGTCCCGCGAGGCGTCATTGCCCAATGGATCCTCCTCGGGAGGCCGGGATCACGGCCCCGGCATGTGGGTGATGCACATCACTCTCGCGTGCGCCCGGAGTGCCGTTCCAGAGGTTTCGCGCCTCCATCGCCCAGCGGAGGCGGGCGTGCGCCGAACGGCGCACCCTCGACGGCGAGCGGCGGATAGCCTTGGCTCCATGTCCCAGGATGCGCTCTCGCTCGCGGTCATCGCGCTCGTGCTGGTGGCGGGCGCCGTCGTGGCCCTCGTCGCCTGGCGCGTGGGGCGCTCGCGGAGGGACTTCGGCAGCGACGCGGAGCGCGCCAGCTACACGATCCTCCACTCGGCCGCCCAGGCCGGCCGGTACCTGCGGGGCGGCCTCGACCCGGACGGCGCCGCGAAGGCCGCGGGACACCTGCGCTCGATGCTGGGCGCTCCCGCACTGGCGCTCACCGACGAGTCGCGGCTCATCGCCTGGGACGGCGCCGGGAGCGCCCACCAGGGCACCGTCATGGCCCTCGCGCAGCAGACCCTTGCCGCCGGCCGCACGCGCGTCGTGGACGACGCCGAGCTGGACTGCGCCGCCGCAGGCTGCACCGAGCGCGACTGCCCGGTGCGCGGCGCGGTGGTCGCCCCGGTGCGTGCCGCGAACCGCGTGATCGGCACCGTCGTGGCGTTCTCGGCGTCGCCGGGGGCAGGGGCCGGGCTGGTGCGGGCCACGGGCGAGGTCGCGGACTGGGTCGCGACCCAGGCCGAGCTCGCCGAGCTGGACCGGTCCAGGACGCTTCTGATGGAGGCCGAGGTGCGGGCGCTGCGGGCCCAGATCAGTCCGCACTTCATCTACAACTCGCTCAACGCCATCGCCTCCTACATCCTCACCGACCCCGCGCGCGCGCGGGAGCTCGTCGTCGAGTTCGCCGACTTCACCCGCTACTCGTTCCGCCGCCACGGGGAATTCACCACCCTCGCCGAGGAGCTGAAGAGCATCGACCGGTACCTCCTTCTCGAGCGGGCCCGGTTCGGCGAGCGGCTCCAGGTGAGCCTGCGCATCGCGCCCGAGGTGCTCGGCACCGTCGTGCCGTTCCTGAGCCTCCAGCCCCTCGTCGAGAACGCCGTCCGCCACGGGCTCGAGGCCCGCGAGGGCGTCGGGCACATCTCGATCACGGCCGAGGACTCGCCGAACGAGGCCATCGTGCGGATCGAGGACGACGGCGCCGGCATGGACCCCGAGCGGCTCCGCGAGGTCCTCGCGGGGCACGCCGGCGGGGTGCACGTGGGGCTGCGGAACGTGGATGCCCGCCTGCGCCAGGTGTACGGCGACGACCACGGCCTCGTCGTCGAGACGGCGCCCGGGGAGGGCACGCTCATCACGCTGCGCATCCCCAAGTCTCAGCCCCAGCACGACGTGCGGCCGCCACTAGACTGAGGCGCATGATCACCGCCCTCGTCGTCGACGACGAGCTGCCCGCCGTCCAGGAGCTCTCCTACCTCCTCGGCCGCGACGAGCGCGTCTCGACGGTCCACACGGCGACCTCGGGGACGGAGGCGCTCAAGGTCCTCGAGCGCGAGGACGTGGACGCGATCTTCCTCGACATCCACATGCCCGGCCTCACAGGCCTCGAGCTCGCCCGCGTCATCGCCCGCTTCGCCTCTCCCCCGGCGGTCGTCTTCGTCACTGCCGACGATGACCATGCCCTCGAGGCCTTCGACCTCGCGGCCGTCGACTACCTCCTCAAGCCGGTCCGGCCCGAGCGGCTCGAGCGCTGCGTGGGGCGGATCGTGGACCAGCACGACGGCGCGCGCTCCCACCCCGACGCCGCGCCGGAGGTCATCACCGTGGAGCAGGGAGGGGTGACCCGGATGATCAGGCGGGACGACGTCGCGTTCGTCCAGGCACAGGGCGACTACGCGCGCCTCCACACGCCGGAGGGCTCGTACCTCGTGCGCGTCCCGCTGACCGACCTCGAGCGGCAGTGGGGCCCGGCCGGGTTCGTGCGCATCCACCGCTCCTACCTCGTCGCCATGGACGCGGTCCAGCAGCTGAGGCTCGGGGGCCCGCAGCCGTTCGTGGTCGCCGGCGGCGCAGAGCTGCCCGTGAGCCGCCGGCTCCTGCCGGGGCTCCGCGAGCGGCTCGCGGCGACCAGGATCAGGCCGCTGACGTGAGCACCGCACCGGGCGGCGAGGACCCGGAGGCGATGCGCGCCGTCGACCGCTCCAAGCGGGTCCGGGTCACGGCGCCGGTCTCGAGCGCCGCGCCGGCCCCGCGCTCCCCCTCGCTCTCCCGCGAGGTCGCCGAGCAGTCGGACGTGGGCGGCGTCGTCCTGCGGTCCCTGATGCGCTCGCAGCTGCGGCTCGCGCTCGTGGTCGCGGGCGCGTTCCTCGCGGCGATCGGTTCGGTGTGGGCGGTCTCCGAGCTCGCCGCGCAGCTGCCGTGGCTCCCCGGGCTGCCGCTCGTGTGGCTGCTCATCGGCGGCCTGCCGTACCCGGCCGCGGTTGTCTGCGGCATCGCCTACTACCGCGCCGCCACGCGGAACGAGCAGCGCTACGCCGAGCTGCTCGAGGACCGGCCGTGACCCCCGCGATCGGCCTCTCCGCGATCGGGCTCGTCGCCGCGGCGACGGTGCTCGTGGGCTTCTACGGGCTCAGGATCTCCCGCACCACGGGGGACTTCTATGTCGCCTCCCGGACCGTCCGGCCGTGGTGGAACGCCTCGGCCATCGGGGGCGAGTACCTCTCGGCGGCGAGCTTCCTCGGCGTCGCCGGCCTCATCATGGTCACCGGCGCGACCGGGCTCTGGTACCCGGTCGGGTACACCGCCGGGTTCCTCATGCTGCTCCTCTTCGTCGCGGCCCCCCTGCGCCGGTCCGGCGCCTACACCGTGCCGGACTTCGCCGCCGCGCGCCTCGGGTCGCTCGCGGCGCGGCGCACCACCAGCGTCCTGGTCGTGCTCATCGGCTGGCTGTACATCGTGCCCCAGCTCCAGGGCGCCGCGCTCGCGGTGCGCATCACCACGGGCCTGCCAGGCTGGACCGGCTCCGCGGCGGTGGTCGCGGTCGTCGTGCTTGCCGTCATGCTGGGCGGGATGCGCTCCATCACCTTCGTCCAGGCGTTCCAGTTCTGGCTCAAGCTCGCGGCCATCGCCGTCCCGGCGGTGTTCCTCGCGCTGCACTTCGCGGGCCAGGGCGTGGAGCCGTCGTCGGCCCCCTCCTCGCTCGAGGCCATCCCGTACCAGCTCGGCACGCCCGACGGCGGCTACCGCACCGTCTCGCTCATGGTCGCCCTGCTCTTCGGGACCCTCGGGCTCCCCCACGTCCTCGTGCGCTTCTACACCAATCCCGACGGGCGCACCGCGCGCAGGACCACCGTGATCGTGCTCGGGCTGCTGTCGGTGTTCTACGTGTTCCCGACCATGTTCGGGGTCCTGGGCCGCCTCGCGGCGCCGGAGCTGGCCGGCGAGGGGGACGCCCTCGCCATCCTGCTGCCGCAGCGCCTCGTGCCGGGGCCGCTCGGGACGGCCCTCTCGGCGCTCGTGCTGGCCGGGGCCATGGCGGCGTTCCTGTCGACCACGTCGGGCCTGCTCGTGTCCGTCGCCGGCGTCATCAGCCAGGAGTTCTTCGGGGGCAACGTGCGGGGGTTCCGCGCGGCTGCGGCGCTGTCCGCGCTCGTCCCGCTCGTCGCGGCGCTCAGCGCGGGCCCGCAGGCCCTCGCCGGCAGCGTGGGGCTCGTCTTCGCCTTCACCGCCTCGACGATCTGCCCCCTGCTCGTCCTCGGGATCTGGTGGCGCCGGCTCACGACCGTCGGCGCGGTCGCCGGGATGGTGACGGGCGCCCTCGCGTGCGGGGGCGCCCTCGTCGCCTCCGGGGTGCTCGGCGCCGCGGCGGCCGCCAGCGGTCCCGTCGATCCCGCCGTGAAGGTCGCCGCCGCGATGTGTGCCCAGCCCGCGGCGTGGACCGTTCCCCTCGCGTTCGCCGTCATGGCGATCGTGTCGCGGGCCAGCCGGCGGCGCGTCCCCCGCGGGGCGGACCGCTTCCTCGTGCGGATCCACTCGCCCGAACCGACCGACTGACCGCGCAGCCCGGCTGGGCTGCGCCCACGCCGGGCTGCTTCGCGCCCGCACTGCACGGGCGTCAGCCGGTCCCGGCGTCAGTCGATGGCGGCCATGAGCTCGACCACGCGGTCGAGGAACGCGTCGACCTGGGTCTCTTCGTAGCCTTCCTGCCCCGTCACCGTGCGGAAGACGGCGGTGCGCACCTCGTCGGCGCTCATCGGGGAGCCGTTCTCGAGGTAGTCGAGGAGCCGCACGCACAGGGCGTCGACGTCCTGGACCTGGTACGACGGCGCCTTCTGGCTGCTCGGACGGCGGAAGCGCTCGCCGTCGTGCCTCGCCAGCCGGCCCCGCAGGACCCCCGCGAGCTGGCCGATCTCCCTGAGCCAGGCCTCCTCGCCCGAGCGCTCGATGAGCTCCTCGCGCTCTCGCCGCGCGAAGGCGTCCTCGAGGCGGTCGAGCGCCGCGTCGACCTCGCTCGCGTCGAAGCCGCCCCGGACGGCGTCGAAGGACACCATGCGTACTTGGTGGCTTGTCACGGCGGGTGCCGAGGAGTCCTCCAGGTAGGCGCGCGCGGCGGCCATGAACTTCTCCACCTGCTTCGGGCTGTACCCGAGGTCGCCGCGCCCCACCCGGTCGAAGCCTGCAGCAGCGCTGTCGTCGGTGTGCGCCACGGTGCCGCGTCCTCCCCTTCTGTTGACTAGCTCCATCATGCCTCCTGCTCGCCCACTAGGAACCCGGCACCAGCGCGAACACGAGGTACGCCGCCGGCGTCGCGAACAGGATCGAATCGAGCCTGTCCATCATGCCGCCATGGCCCGGGAGGATGCTGCTCATGTCCTTGATCCCCAGCTCCCGCTTGACCATGGACTCCGCGAGGTCGCCCGCCGTGGAGGCGGCGACCATGACGACTGCGAGGACGACGCCGAACCACCACGGCCTGCCCAGGAGCAGCATGACCCCGAGGACCCCCACCACGATCGCCCCGCCGGCCGAGCCGGCGAACCCCTCCCAGGACTTCTTCGGACTGATCTTCGGCGCCATCGGATGCTTCCCGATGCTGGCGCCCACGATGTAGCCGAAGGTGTCGTTGGCCACCACCAGCAGGAGCGTGAGCACGAGCTGGAGCGTGCCGGCGGGGACCACACCGCCCGGCCACAGGCCGAAGCCCGGCGGGACCGGCGCGTCATGCAGCGGCAGGACCGCGTACCCCACGAGGAACGGGACCCACAGGATCACGAACACGCCGGCGAAGACGCTCTTGGCGGCTCCCTCCGGGTGTTCGAGGCTCTGCCACAGGAGCACCGCCGCGCAGCCGAGCACGAGGGTGAAGAGCTGCGCCTCCTGACCGCCGAAGTACGCCGCCACGGGAATGGCGAAGGTCGCGGCCATGACAGGGACGATCGGCACGTGCGTGCCGTGTGCCTCGAGGGCCCGGGATACCTCCCACGAGCCGAGCAGCACCGCCGTCAGGGCGATGAGCAGGAAGCCCAGGGGCCACAGGAACAGGCCCGCGAGGAGCGCGGCCAGGAGCACCAGACCGACGGCGACTGCGGCCGGCAGGTTGCGTCCGGCGCGCGAGACCCTTGCGGCGCGCAAAGCCTTCCGCGCCCGGGGGTCGCCAAGGTCCGGGCCGCCCTGTGCGGGAGGTCCGGACGCCGGCACCTCGGGATGCGGGGTGCTCATCAGACCTCGAGGAGTTCCGATTCCTTGCGCTTGACGAGCTCGTCGACCGCGTCGACGTGCTTCTTGGTCAGGACGTCGAGCTCCTTCTCACCGCGCACGCCGTCGTCCTCGCCGACCTCGCCGTCCTTGACGAGCTTGTCGAGCGACTCCTTGGCCTTGCGGCGGATGCTGCGGATGGAGACCTTCGCGTCCTCGCCCTTGCCCTTGACGATCTTGACGTACTCCTTGCGGCGCTCCTGGGTGAGCTCCGGAAGCACCACGCGGATCACGTTGCCGTCGTTGGACGGGTTGGCGCCGACCTCCGAGTCGCTCAGCGCCTTCTCGACCTCGCGCAGGGCGCTCTTGTCGTAGGGCGTGATGAGGATCGTGCGGGCATCGGAGACCTGGAAGGAGGCGAGCTGCTGGAGCGGCGTGGGAGTGCCGTAGTAGTCCACCATCACCTTCGCGTAGAGGGCGGGGTTGGCACGGCCGGTGCGGATCGACGCGAAGTCCTCCTTGGCCACCTCGACGGCCTTCTCCATCTTGTCGGTGGCTTCGAGCAGGGTCTCTTCGATCACGTCTGTCTCCTAGAAGGGAATCGTTGCAGCTCAGGGTGCGGCCGGTACGGTGCCCGGTCGCTGGGCTAGGAACATCCTAGCCGCGAGGAAGGGGTCCTGCTTAGACGGTCACGAGCGTGCCGAGGCTGTCGCCGCGGATGGCCTTCGTGACGTTGCCCTCGCCCTCCATGCCGAAGACGACCATGTCCAGCTTGTTGTCCTTGCACATGGTCATGGCGGTCTGGTCCATGACACGGATGTCGCGGCGCAGGGCGTCGTCGTAGGTGAGCCGGTCGAGCTTCTCGGCAGTGGGGTCCTTCTTCGGATCGGCGGTGTAGACGCCGTCGACCCCGCTCTTGGCCATGAGCACGACGTCGGCGTGCACCTCGAGCGCGCGCTGGGCCGCGACCGTGTCAGTGGAGAAGTACGGCAGGCCGGCCCCGGCGCCGAAGATCACGACCCGCCCCTTCTCCATGTGGCGGATGGCCCGGCGGGGGATGTAGGCCTCCGCGACCTGGCCCATCGTGATGGCGCTCTGGACGCGGGTCTCGACGCCCGCCTGCTCGAGGAAGTCCTGGAGGGCGAGGCAGTTCATCACCGTGCCGAGCATGCCCATGTAGTCCGCGCGCGAGCGGTCCATCCCGGACAGGGAGAGCTCGGCGCCGCGGAAGAAGTTGCCGCCCCCGACCACGATGGCGATCTCGACGTCGTCGACCGCCGCGGCGATCTGGTCTGCGATCCCCCGGACGGTGGCCGGGTCGACGCCGAGCTTGCCGCCGCCGAACACCTCCCCGGAGAGCTTGAGCAGCACGCGTCGGCGCCGCTGCGGGCGGGGATCGCTGTCCCGGGCATCCGGCTCGGGGAAGGCGGAGGGGGCGAGGTCGGCGTCGGTGGTCTGAACGGTATCCATGAGTGAGTCCCCTCGGGCGAACGTGGGCGAAAGGCCTTGGTCTAGAGTAGCGGCACGGGCTGGGCGTGACACGCGATGGTCGGCACAGCAAAGGGGCGGCCACCGAAGTGGCCGCCCCTCTACGGGAGTGCTAGGCGCCGACGCGGAAGCGGGCGACGGCGGTCGCCTCGACACCCGCCTCGGAGAGCACCTGGCCGACGGACTTCTTGGCGTCCTTGGCGAACGCCTGGTCGAGGAGGACCTCGCCCTTGTAGAAGCCGGTCACGCGGCCTTCGACGATCTTCGTCATGGCGGCCTCCGGCTTGCCCTCGGCCTTGGCGGTCTCCTCGGCGATGCGGCGCTCCGACTCGACGAGGTCGGCCGGGACGTCCTCACGGCGGAGGTAGTTCGGGGCCATCGCAGCCACGTGCACCGCGACGTCGTGCGCGGCCGTCTGGGCGGCCTCGCCCTCGCCGTCGACCGCGAACAGGACGCCGACCTGGGCCGGGAGGTCCTTGGACGTCTTGTGGAGGTAGGCGTCGACCGTCTTGCCCTCGATGCGGGCGATGCGGCGGACGGCGACCTTCTCACCGAGGACCGCGCCCTCCTCGACGACGAACTCGCTCAGCGGCTTGCCCTCGACGTCGGCGGCCAGGAGCGCATCGAGGTCGGCGGCACCGGAGGCGACGGCCGTGGCCAGGACCTTGTCGGCGAGCTCGATGAACTTGGCGGACTTGGCCACGAAGTCGGTCTCGCAGTTGACCTCGACCATGACGCCGACGCCGTTCTCGACCTTGGCGGCAACGAGGCCCTCGGCGGTGGAGCGGCCCTCGCGCTTGGTGGCGCCCTTGAGGCCCTTGATGCGGATGATCTCGATGGCCTTCTCGGAATCGCCGTTGGCCTCGTCGAGAGCCTTCTTGACGTCCATCATGCCGGCACCGGTGCGCTCGCGCAGGGCCTTGATGTCAGCAGCAGTGTAGTTCGCCATGTGAACCCCTTACGTCAGTTGTTCTGCAGTTCTCTTCCGGCCGCGAGGATGGCACCCCCTGACGCAGGGGGCGCCATCCTCGCGGCGGCCTCCGTGTCCCGGGAGTCACGGAGAATTCGTGGATCGAGTTACTCGGCGGACTCGCCGGCAGCCTCGGCAGGAGCCTCAGCAGCGGCCTCGGCGGGAGCAGCAGCCTCGGCGGGGGCCTCGGCTGCAGCGGCCTCGGCCTTCTGCCCCTCGAGGAGCTCGCGCTCCCACTCGGCGAGCGGCTCGGCCTGGGCGCCCTCGTTGCCGGCGGCGCGGTTCGTGCGGGCGATGAGGCCCTCAGCGACGGCGTCGGCGACGACACGGGTGAGCAGGTTCACGGAGCGGATGGCGTCGTCGTTGCCCGGGATCGGGAAGTCGACCTCGTCGGGATCGCAGTTCGTGTCGAGGATCGCCACGACCGGGATGCCCAGCTTCTTGGCCTCGTCGACCGCGAGGTGCTCCTTCTTGGTGTCCACGATCCACAGCACCGACGGGGTGCGGGTGAGGTTGCGGATGCCGCCAAGGGTCTTCTCGAGCTTGTCCTTCTCGCGCTCGAGGATGAGGAGTTCCTTCTTGGTGCGGCCCGAACCGGCCACGTCCTCGAAGTCGATCTCCTCGAGCTCCTTGAGGCGCTGGATGCGCTTGGCGACCGTGGAGAAGTTGGTGAGCATGCCGCCCAGCCAGCGCTGGTTGACGAACGGCTGGCCGACTCGCGTGGCCTGCTCGGCGATGGCCTCCTGGGCCTGCTTCTTGGTGCCGACGAAGAGCACAGTGCCGCCGTGGGCAACCGTGGCCTTGACGAACTCGTAGGCGCGGTCGATGTAGGACAGCGACTGCTGGAGGTCGATGATGTAGATGCCGTTGCGCTCGGTGAAGATGAAGCGCTTCATCTTCGGGTTCCAACGGCGGGTCTGGTGACCGAAGTGGACGCCGCTGTCGAGCAGCTGGCGCATGGTAACGACGGGCATGCCGACGCTCCTTCCGGCAGGTCTTCTTGTACGAGGGCGCCTCGCGGCGGCCCTTGCCCCTGCCATAGTTGACGGTTGTTGACGACGTTCGGCCTGGTTGGCCGCGCGCCCCTGGCACCCCCTGCCCGCCCGAGCCGCCGAGACGGACCGTCAGACGTGCAGTGCGCACCCCCATGCTCTGGCCGAAGAGCACGTGACACATGGGGAAGCGCGCTGGATGCGCGGAGTCGGCCCTCGCGCCACCGCCGGGATACTCACCCCGTGGGGATCGTGGCACAGCAAAGGAGGCGCGAAAAGCCGCGGTCCCCAGTGTACTACAGGGGTTGTGCCCTCCGGCCCGCCGCTCCCCGGCCCGCTCCGCCATCCTCCCCGGCCCGCCCCCCCTTGTGGAACGATGCGCCGAGGAGGTCATTCGCCCTCCACAGGACGCGGCACCGGCGCGTCGTCCACATGGCCTACGCGGCGCCGGCGGGAAGGCCTGCGGCAGGAAAGGCTGGGGCCATGAAGCCGATCCGCCGCATCACGCCGCTGCTGCTGCTCGCCGCAGCACTCCTCGGCGCCGCCCCCGCGGCGCCGCGCCCGGTCGAGGCGCCGGTTCCCCACGCGGCCTGGTCGTGGCCGCTCGAGCCGCGACCCGCCGTCGCGCATCCCTTCGACCCTCCGGAGCGCCCCTGGCTGAGCGGCCACCGCGGCGTGGACCTGGCGGCTTCCGCTGGCACCACCGTAGGTGCTCCGGCCCCGGGGACCGTCGTGTTCGTCGGCTGGGTGGTGGACCGGCCGGTGGTGACCATCGACCACGGCGACGGCCTCAGGAGCAGCTTCGAGCCGGTAGACAGCCCATTGGCGGTCGGGGTTGAGGTTGAGAAGGAGGCGCCTCTCGGGACTCTGGGGTCGGCAGATGCTGGCCACTGCGCCCCCGCTGCCTGCCTCCACTGGGGCGTCAGGCGCGGAGACGAGTACGTCGACCCGCTTCAGTTCATCGAGGACCGCAGGCCTTCGGTCCTCCTGCCGTGGGCCGGTCCACCGTGAGCGCGTTAGTGCCGCCCGAGGCGCGACCTGATCGCCGGATGGCCCCTGCTGGCGGAAGGCGCCGCGAGGCCTCACACGATGGCGGAGTGACCGGTGATGGCCCGTCCCGCGACCAGCGTGTTCACCTCGTGCGTGCCCTCGTAGGAGTAGATCGCCTCGGCGTCGGCGAAGACCTTGGCCATCTCGTAGTCGGTGACGATGCCGTTCCCGCCGAGGAGCCCGCGCCCAAGGGCCACCGACTCACGCATGCGTGAGGTCGTGAACGCCTTTGCCAGAGCCGACTGCTCGTCCCGGGCCTGGCCGGCCTCCTCAAGCTGGGCGAGGCGAACCATCATGCCGAGTGAGGCCACGGTGTTGCCGAGGATCGTGACCAGCTGGTCCTGCACCAGCTGGAAGGAGGCGAGGGGGCGACCGAACTGCTCGCGGCCGAGCGTGTAGCGGCGGGCCACGTCGAAGGCCGCCATCTGGAGGCCGACAGCCTGCCAGGCCACAGCGAGCCGCGTGACCTTGAGGACCTTGTTGACGTCCCGGAAGCTGTTGGCATGTGCGAGCCGGAAGTCGGCGGGGACGCGGACGCCCTCGAGTGCGATATCGGCGTTCTGGACGGTCCGGAGGGAGATCTTGTTCTCGATCCGGGTGGCGCGGAATCCCGGCAGGGTCGTGTCGACCAGGAAGCCCTTGACCTCGTGGTCCGCCTCGTCGCGGGCGAACACCACGACCCAGTCGGCGAAGGTTGCGTTTCCGATCCACCGCTTGGCCCCGTTGAGAACCCAGACGTCGCCCTCGCGCCGTGCGGTGGTGCGGATGCCGCGGGCGACGTCCGAGCCACCGAGGGGCTCGGTGAGCCCGAACGCGCCGATCTTCTCGAGCGAGTAGGCGTCGGGCAGCCACTCCGCCTGCTGCTCGGCAGAGGCGAGGAGCTCGAGCGTGCCGGTGAAGAGGCCGTCGTGGACGCCCATGAACGTGGCGATGGAGGCATCTGCGCGCGTGAACTCCGCATGCGCGAGGCCTGCGAGGAGCTGGGAGTGGCCCTGGCGGCGGATCGGGCTCACGACGTCGAGCTCGGCGATCTTCGGGACGATGTGGTGGGGAAACTCGGCTCGGTTCCAGCAGTCGACGGCAATGGGACGGACCTCTCGCCCGAGCCACTCCCGCACCTCGTGCAGCCGGTCGCGCTCCTTCTGCGACAGGAGGGCCTCGAACGAGTAGAAGTCGCCGTCCGCATAGGGCAGGGAAGCAGGGCCGGTGTGCGCCACGAGATCCTCCAGGGGGCTACCACGAATAGTTACTGACCAGTAACTTATCCCCGATCCCCCGCGCTGACAAGCCGTAAGACGCAGAAGGGGCTCGGAACGCTGTGGTTCCGAGCCCCTCGAGGTAGGGCGTGTGGGACTTGAACCCACGACCAAGGGATTATGAGTCCCCTGCTCTAACCGGCTGAGCTAACGCCCCCCGTCCCGGCGTCCGGGACTTCTCCATCCTAGTGCCCCGGCGGCCACCCCTCTGCGGAGTAGCGCGAGTGGAATCGGCACTCGGCTCAGCCGAGGTCCTTCGCGGTGTCGGCCCCGCGGTAGAGCGCCTCGAACGTGTCCATGGTGGCCTTGATGCCGTGCTTCTGCACCATCCGGTGGCTCTCCGCTCCCATCCGGCGGAGGTCCTCGGCAGGCTGGGCAAGCACGGCGGTGAGCTTCTCCGCCAGATCGTCGCTGTCGTTCGGGCGGAAGAGGTAGCCGTTCACGCCGTCCTCGACCAGGTGCGGGAGCGCCATGGCGTCCGCGAGGACCACCGGCGTCGACGCGCTCATCGCTTCCAGCGTCACGAGCGACTGGAGCTCGGCTGTCCCGGGCATGCAGAAGACGTCGGCCCTGAGGTAGGCGAGCCGCAGCTCGTCGTCGGGCGCGAGGCCCAGGAACCTGACGCGGGAGCGGACGCCGAGTCGGTCCACCAGCTGCTCAAGGGCCGGGCGCACCTCTCCCCCGCCGACGATCTCGAGGTGGACATCCAGTTCGGCGGGGGTCTTCGCGATGGCCTGGATCAGCACGTCGACGTGCTTCTCCTCGGCGAGCCGGCCCGCGAAGAGGACCGTGGGGTAGGGGTTCTTCTCGACCGTCTCGCCCGGTCTGGGCTCGTAGGCGGAGACGTCGATCCCGTTGGAGAGGGGCATCACCTCGCGCAGGAACGCATGGTCGTGCATGGCCTTCGCCGCCAGCGGAGTCGGTGTCGTGACGACATCCGCCTGCCCCATGACCTTGCCCATGTCCTTCCAGGAGATCCGCCCCACGATGTTCAGGAACCACTGGGGGAACGGAAGGAACGGGTTCAGATTCTCGGGCATGAAGTGGTTTGTCGCAATGACACGGATGCCGCGCTTGACCGCCTCGTAGAGGACGTGCTCGCCGATCATGTAGTGGCTCTGGATGTGGACGACATCGGGCTGCACGTGGTCGAACAGGAGGGAGATCTCCTTCTTGACCTCCCAGGGGAAGACGATCCGGAAGTACTCGTGCGTCGGCACCGAATGGGAGCGCAGCCGGTGGACCACGGCTTCAGGACGGGTCTCGGTGAAGCTCCTGCCCTTCTCCGAACGGCTCGCCACCACGTGCACGGTGTGGCCGCGCGCCGTCATGCCCTTCGCGAGCCGGTAGCCGAACTGGGCCGCCCCGTTGACGTGCGGCGGATACGTGTCTGCGCCGATGAGGATCGTCAGGGGCCTGGTGCCGTTGCTACGGGGGTTCTGGGTCGGTTCCGTCTCGGGGTCAGGCATCGTCACGATGGTCTCCTGGTCGGGCGGTCCGGCGGTTCCGGTCCGCGTGCCCGGCGGCACGCTGGACATCAGCCGCCGGTGTGGGATCGCGCCTCCGGCCCGCCGCCCCCGCGGAGCTCGCGCGCGGCGTCCTTCCTCCGCTTCGCGACCTCCGGGTGGTGCCGGGACAGGGCAATGACCCCCACGATAGCAACGACGGCGGCGGCGGCCATGGCCACGGCCAGCACGGCGGGGACATCGGGTCGCAGCTCACCCAGGATCGTGATGCCGATCGCGATGCCGACAATGGGGTCCACCACCGTCAGCCCCGCGATCACGAGATCGGGGGGCCCAGACGAGTACGCGCTCTGGACGAACCACGACCCGAGGCCGCCCGCGGCGGCGATGGCGAGGACGGAGTACCACTGGACGTTCAGCAGGAACTGCCCGTTGGGGTCCAGGAGGTCGCGGCCGATGATCCGGGTGAGCACCGCGACGAATCCGAAGAGGACTCCCGCGCCGATGATGTAGACGAACGCGCTCATGCGGTGCCGGAACATGGCCGCGAGGCTGCCGAAGATGCCGACGGCGAGGGCGAGGAGGAGTACGATCGCCAGTTCCTCGTCCGGTTCGACATTGTGGTTCTCGACCGTGGCGTTGACTGCGAGGAGCACGAAGAGCGCGGACCCGGTCACGCAGGACGAGATCGCGACGATGGTCGGCCGATTGAGCGTGATGCCCTGGTCCTTGGAGTTCACAACCGTCGTGATCACGAGGGCGATCGCCCCGATCGGCTGGACGACGGTGAGCGGCGCGGAGACGAGGGCGATCATGTTGCACACCATTCCCGTCGCCAGGAGCAGCAGGCCGAAGATCCATCGCGGGTTGCGGACCAGCCTGAGGGCACTGCGGGAGCTGAGTGCGAGGCCGCCCATGTCGGCCTTCACGGCACTGCCCTGGCGTTGGGCACCGAACGCGAGGAAGAACGCGCCCAGGACGGCGAGGAAGACGGCGAGCCACACCATCAGCGGCCCGCCTCGCCGTCGCGGTCCTCAAGGCGTCCCGTGCGGACGGGGCGCCCCTTCCGGACGATGGCGCGGAAGTAGTTCACGGCCGCGATCCAGTGCCCCACCAGCCCGAGGGCCAGGAGGATCCACGCGATCACGGCATACGCCGCTGCGCCGGGAATGGCGAGCTTGGACAGGACCAGCAGCGGTGTCCCCGCGAGCAGCAGGGCGGTCCGGACCTTGCCCACGCGCGAGACAGGGAGGTCGGGGTGGCTGCGGAAGTAGAACAGCGACGAGATGCCCAGCACGAGGTCCGGGACGAGCAGAGCGGCCAGGTACCACCACAGGACGACGCCGGCGAGCACCAGCGTGACCGCCACCGCGATCAGCGCGAGGCGGTCGGCAGCGGGGTCCAGCACTCGGCCCAGCTTGGACGTCTGGTCGAATCGTCGGGCGACATAGCCGTCGACCCAGTCGGTGCTGCCCATGACGGCGAGCACGACGACTGCCCAGCCGTACTCCTTCTGCGCCAGGACAAGCCACATGAACAGCGGAACGCCCAGGAAGCGGACCACCGTGAGCACGTTGGGGACGGTCACGACCCTGTCGTGGTCGATCTGCTCCTGGCCGGGCCTGGCGCCCGCCCCGAAGATCCTCATCATGCCGAGTGCGCCACAGGACCTGGGCCGGTCAGCTCTTCACCAGCTTGCGCAGGAACACGACGAAGGCGGTGGTCGAGACGGCGAACACGGTGAGCGGTGCCCAGCGTTCTCTGATCATCTCCGCGGCATCGGAGCCCTTGGACCCGGCCTGCAGCTTCGCCGAGAGGCCGCTCGCCGTCGTGCGGGCAGAAGTGCCTGAGGCGAAGCGGGCCCTGACGTCCTCGGCGAGGTGGCCCGCCTGGCGCTTGACGTCGAACTCCTTGACGAGGTCTTCCCTGACATCCAGGAGGTGCGCGCGGCGCTTGTCGAGGCGGTCCCGCAGCTCGGTCTCCGTGGGCGGCGGGAGGTGCACCTTGCCGTGGGCCCGGTCCTGGGCTTCCTTCTCGGCCTTGGCGCGCGCCTTCTCGGCCTCCTTCGTGGCCTGGGCCCTCTTGTACTGGATCGTCGTCGGGTCGAGGAGCCGCGGGTCGAAGGTGCGCCCCTCCGTCACGATCCCGACGTCGTAGCGCAGCCCGCGGATCGCGTCCTCGGGCATCAGCGGCATGGCCTTCTTGACGTTGCCGAAGCCGATGAGCGCCGCGATCGCGAGAATGACGAGGAACGCAGCGCCCACGAGCAGGGCTGCAAGCCATCCGGGCATGATGGTGGCAAGCCCGAGGATCGCCGCGACGACGAGCGCGATGACCAGCAGGCCGAGGAAGACGAGGGCCACGACGAACAGCGCGGCGCCGATGCCGGCGTTGACGCCCTTCTTCTTCAGCTCGATCCGGGCGAGCGCGATCTCGTCGCTGAGCTGCCGCGGCGCAAGGCGGGCCGCAAGCCCGACGAGATCCGGCAGTGCGGCGAGCCGCGGCCGCCGGTCCACGGGCATACTGTGGCGTCCACTCATCGTCGGGCCCCTTCCTGTCGGTCCGGAACGCGTGAGGCGCAATCCTCGACCAAACTATCATCTGGGCCCCCAGAGGCGGGGGCGAAGGGCCCATTCGCCACAGTCGGGCGTTTCACCCCGCGCGGCGCCGGATGCGGCGGTGCGGGGACTTGTCAGCCGAGGGCACCGAACGTCGCCTCGACCTGGAGGAACTGCTCGGCGGCCTCGACCGCGCCCGTGAAGGCGTCGGCGTCGGTCGTCGAGCCACGCGGCCCGCGGGGCATCCACTCGTGGCGGGCGGTCTCGACGGTCTGGAAGCCCTCACGGGGCGGCGCGTAGTAGATCGCGAACCGCTGCACGGGCCAGGCGGCCGGAGACGCCGGCGCCACGAGCACTGCGGAACGGAGGCCGTAGTTGATCCACTGGGCGATGGGCCGGCGGTGGTCCCGCACGAGCATTCCGTCGGCGAAGGAGTTGGCCGCCGCCTCGCCGTAGACCGCCTCGTACCTGGACCGCCAGATGGTCAGCAGCGGTCCGTCGTAGCGGGTCCATCCGGGCGGAAGGGGTCGCGACGGCGCGGACATAGCTTCATCATAAATGCCGAAGGCCCCGCCGTGGCGGGGCCTTCAGCCTTCCGGGGCGACCGGGAGGCAAGCTCCCCCGACTGGACTCGAACCAGTAACCCTTCGATTAACAGTCGAATGCTCTGCCAATTGAGCTACGGGGGAATGGCTGCAATTGCTCCCCCGACTGGACTCGAACCAGTAACCCTTCGATTAACAGTCGAATGCTCTGCCAATTGAGCTACGGGGGATTGCAGCGGGATCTACCCTAGCAGGGCTGTGCCGCTGAGGCGAAATCGGCGCTTCAGTCCCGGGAGCGGAGCGCGCGGCGCCGCAGCTCGAGTTCCATCAGCCTCCGGTTGAGCTGCTGGAACTCCTCAGGTGAGGCGGCGGCGTCGAGCCTCTGGAGGCGTCCCATCAGCTCGGCCTTCTGCGCGGTGATCTGCAGTTCGGCGAGCCCGGCGAGGATGTCCCGGCAGTAGCGCTCGAGCGACTCCTCCGTGGTCGCCGGCAGCGGCGTCACGGCGAGCTCGGCCAGGAGCGGGCGGAGCCCCTCGGGCAGCTCGTGGCGGACCCGTTCTATCCACGCCGAGACCGCCTCCTGCTCCCCCTGTCTGCCGGCTGCCGCGATGGCGGAATGCAGGGCGGCGTGGGCCGGTGCCACGAACCGGGCCGCCGCGAACTCATCCCACGCGGCCGCGTCGAGCATGGCCGGCTGCTGGAGGACAACCTCGAGCGCCTGGCGTTCCATGACGGCCACGGGGTCGCGCGGATCCGGCCGCCACGCCGCGGGCGACGGCATCGCCTCACCTGGAGGTGCCCCCTGTGCCGGGCGGCGGCCCGCCTCGGGACCGGGGCCTCCGTGCGGTTCGGACGATGGCCGGCGTGCCGCGGAGGCCACCGCGCGCGTCACGTCGTCGAGGGGCACCCCGATCCACTTGGCCAGCTCCCGGGCATAGGCGGGCCGGATGGCGTGGTCGCGGATGCGCGCAACGACCGGGGCCGCCTCGCGCAGTGCGGCGACACGGCCCTCGACGGTCTCGAGATTGTGGCGGCGGAGCGAGGCCTGGATGGCGAACTCGAAGAGCGGACGACGGCTCTCAATGAGCTGCTGGACGGCGGCGTCCCCCCGGTGCTGGCGGAGGTCGCACGGGTCCATGCCGTGCGGCTCGACGGCCACATAGGTCTGGGCGACGAAGCGCTGGTCCTCGTCGAAGGCCTTCAGAGCAGCCTTCTGGCCGGCCTCATCACCGTCGAAGGTGAAGATGACCTCCCCTCCGGTGCCGTCATCGGTCAGGAGCCTGCGCGCGATCTTGATGTGCTCGGTCCCGAAGGCCGTTCCACAGGACGCAACAGCGGTGTCCACGCCCGCCAGATGGCACGCCATGACGTCGGTGTAGCCCTCTACGACGACAAACTGGCGCTTCCTGGCGATGTTCCGCTTGGCCATGTCGATCCCGTACAGCACCTGGGACTTCTTGTAGAGCGCTGTCTCCGGGGTGTTGAGGTATTTCGGGCCCTGGTCGTCTTCGAACAGCCTCCGCGCTCCGAAGCCGATCACGTCTCCGGCGATGTCCCGGATCGGCCAGATGAGGCGTCCCCGGAACCGGTCGTACAGGCCCCGCGAGCCCTCGGAGAACATTCCGGTGAGCTTGAGCTCCTCGTCACGGAAGCCCTTCGTGCGCAGGTGCTTGAGCAGGCTGTCCCATCCCTGGGGGGCGAAGCCGACCCCGAACTGCTCCGCGACGTCCCGCTCGAAGCCGCGCTCGAAGAGGAACTGCCGCGCCGCGGCCGCACCCGGGGTCAGGAGCTGGGCCTGGAAGTACTCGGCGGCGACCTTGTGCGCGTCGAGCAGCCGCTGCCGCCGACCGACCTCTTCCCGCCGCGGCCCGGCACCGTCCTCGTAGTGGAGCTCGTAGCCGATCCTTGCGGCGAGCTTCTCGACAGTCTCCGCGAACGCGGTGTGGTCCATCTTCATGACGAAGCTGATGACGTCGCCGCTCTCGCCGCAGCCGAAGCAGTGGTACGTGCCGACCTGGGGTCGCACATGGAAGGACGGCGTGCGCTCGTCGTGGAACGGGCACAGGCCCTTCCACGACCCGATCCCTGCGCTCCTGAGGGTCACGTATCCCTCGGCGACCTCCCTGATGTCCGTGCGCGAGCGGACTTCCGCGATGTCCTCGGGTTTGATCAGGCCTGCCACTGGACCACCTTAGTCACCAGAGGCTCGGAAGGCTGCCCACCAGCCGCTCGTACCAGGCCAGGGCCGACCCGTCGGTGAGCGAGGCCACCTGGTCCACGATGACACGCAGCCGTGCGGCGTCGTCGTCCGCCGCCCTCCAGTCGGCCGCGAACATCGGCTCCAGATGCCGGTCGCCCGAGGCGCTCAGTGCAGTGACGAGGGCGTGGAGGACCTCGCGCTGGCGCTCGTAGATGGGCTGGCGGTGGTCCGTGGTCATCACGAACGTCGTCGCGAGGCCCTTCATCACCGCGATCTCCTGGACCGTCTCCTGGGGCACCATGACCTCGCCCGCGTACCTCGTGAGCGGGGCCTCGCCGTAGGCTGCGCGCGTGAGCGACAGGGCGCTGTCGCAGAAGCGACCTATGAGCTGGCTCGTCATGTTCTTGAGCGCCGCCATCGAGCGGCGTGACCCGTCGGCCTCGCGCACCCACACCGGTGTGGACTCGAGCCTGGCAAGGGCGGCGTCGATCTCGGCCGGGTCGCTGTGCGGGAGGTACCACTGCTGCGTGTAGCCGATGACACGGGCCCGGTGGTCGGGGTTCTCCATCCAGCGCAGCTGGAACTTGCCGGCGACGATGGCGTCCTCGACATCGTGCACCGAGTAGGCGATGTCATCGGAGAGGTCCATGACCTGGGCCTCGATGCATGACCTGCCGGATGGGGCACCCTCGCGGACCCAGGCGAAGATCCTGAGGTCGTCCTCGTAGGCGCCGAACTTGCTCGTCCGGTGCCCGTGGATGATCGGCGCGTCCACCGCGGTCCACGGGTACTTGCAGGCGGCGTCGAGGCTTGCCCGCGTGAGATTGAGCCCTGCGGGCCGGCCTTCGGCATCGAGGACCTTGGGCTCCAGCCGCGTCAGGAGCCGGAGTGTCTGCGCGTTGCCCTCGAAGCCGCCGATGGCGTGGGCGATGTCGTTCAGGGCGCTCTCGCCGTTGTGACCGAAGGGTGGGTGGCCTAGGTCGTGGCTCAGGCACGCGGCGTCGACCACGTCCGGGTCGCAGCCCAGGACCCGTCCCAGTTCGCGGCCCACCTGCGCCACCTCGAGGGAGTGCGTGAGCCGGGTGCGGACGAAGTCGTCGGTGTCCGGGGCGACGACCTGTGTCTTGGCGCCGAGCCGGCGGAGCGCCGAGGAGTGGAGGACCCGCGCGCGGTCCCGCTCGAAGTCGCTCCGGTAGCCCTTCTTCGGGGGCTCGACGACCCAGCGGGTGGAGTCCTGGACCGAATAGCCGCGGGTGTCCTCGGCCACTGTCTCAGCCACCGGACACGTCCAGTTCCGCCGCGGCGATGTCACGGGTCTGCGCGTCGTCCATGGTGCGGCTCTCGAGCCACCTGTGGGGCAGCGCCGGGCGCTTGGGCGACCCAGCGCGGCCCCGCGGGCCCTCGGCGTCAGTGCCGGGGTAGGGGGCCTCAGGGTCAAGGGTGTCGAGCAGTCCACGAAGCTCGTCCAGGGTGTTCACCTGGGCGAGCCGGGCCCGCAGCTCACCTCCGACCGCGTAGCCCTTGAAGTACCACGCGACGTGCTTGCGGATGTCCCGCAGCGCCTTGCCCTCGTCCTCGAAGTACTCGACGAGGAGCTGCGCGTGCCGGTAGAAGGCCTCCCCCACGTCTGCCAGCCCCGGCTGGATACGCTCGGCACGTCCCTCGAAGGCGGCCTGGAGGTCGCCGAAGAGCCACGGCCTGCCCTGGCACCCGCGCCCGACGACGACGCCGTCCACTCCCGTCTCGTGGACCATCCGGACGGCGTCCTCGGCGCTCCAGATGTCCCCGTTGCCGAGGACCGGGATGTCCGGAAGCGCCTCGCGCAGCCGGGCGATGGCGCTCCAGTCCGCTGTCCCGGAATAGAACTGGGCCGCCGTCCGGCCATGGAGGGCCACGGCGGCGACGCCGGCGTCCCGGGCAATCTTCCCGGCCTCGATGTAGGTCAGGTGGTCGTCGTCGATGCCCTTGCGCATCTTGATGGTGAGGGGGACCCCTCCCCGATCCGCCTCGCGCACGGCGGTCTGGACGATCTGGGTGAAGAGGTCCGTCTTCCAGGGAAGCGCGGACCCGCCGCCGCGCTTGGTGACCTTGGGCACCGGGCAGCCGAAGTTGAGGTCGATGTGGTCTGCCCGGTCCTCGTCGACGAGCATCCGGACCGCCTGCCCCACCGTGACCGGATCCACCCCGTACAGCTGCACCGAGCGCACCTGCTCGTCGCCGTCGTGCTTGATGATGCGCAGCGACTCCGGGTGCCTCTCGACGAGGGCACGCGAGGTGACCATCTCGGACACGTACAGGCCGCCGCCGTACTCGCGGCACAGTCGCCGGAAGGCGGTATTGGTGATACCGGCCATCGGCGCGAGCACGACCGGGGTGTCGATCGTCAGCCTGCCGAGACTCAGGGGCGGCAGCTCGAGGCGCACCGGCTGGGCGTCCTGGCTGGCCTCCCGACGGGCCTGGTCTGGGCCCGCAGGGGCGGAGGGAAGGGCGGTTGGCACTGCAGTCACCCGTCTATTGTGTCAAAGCGGGGCAAATTCCAGCGGCGCGCCGCCCTGAGGCCGCCATCATGCGACCTCCCAGTAGTCGCCGTCTGGGCCAGCGACGGCACGCATGACGCTCGCCGGGAGCGTCAGCGCCAGGGCGCCGTCCTCGTTCGAGGTCGCCGCCTGGACCTGTTCGCCGGGACGCCACCAGTACAGGTGGCCGCTCAGTGGCGCGATCTCCTCCTTCCCGAGGATCGCGTTGAGGCCGAGCATCCCTTCGAGTCCCTCGACCGTCGTTTCCTCGTCCACGAGGTGGAGGGTGATCATCCGCAGTGCCGGAACCCCGAAGAAGACGCCGAGCCTGCCCGGCTCAAGGCCCAGCTCGGCCATGAGCCGGTCGGGATAGGCGAGCCAGGAGGCCATGCGCGGATGGTCGCCCTCGAGGTGGAGAACCGTGACGCCGTCCTTGGCGTAGGCCTGCACCTCATCGAAGCCCGCGGAGAAGAGATTCGCCTCGGCAGCTTCCCACGCTGCCTCGAGCCCGCCGGCCTTGGCCAGATGGACGTCGGCAAGCAGGAGGGACGTCTCCTCCCTGCGCAAAGCGAGGAGGAGCGGGAGCCCGGCGATCCTGCGCGCGTACGTGTAGTCCTCCCCCAGTACCTCGTCAGGGATCCGTCCAGGGGCCGAGAACCTCGGGAACAGCCGCTCCCGCAGGGCCTTCCCTGCGTAGCCGAGCCCGCTTCCGGGCCGGCCGCCTCCGGCCTGCGCCGCCTCGAGCGCGCCCCCGACGAGCTGTCCCACGATGCTGCTCGCCACCTCGCCCCACGCCTCCTCGGGCACACGCGCTGCGGCACGCGCGATGGAGGTCAGCCCCAGCTGGGCCCCGGATCCGCGGAAGGGGCCTCCCGTGACGGCCAGATGGCTCCCGAAGTCACGCGCCCGCAAGCCCAGCGCCCGTACCGCCTCGGCGCAGTGTCCCCTGAGCAGGTCGGCCTGCCGGCCGGTGAATCCGGGGATGAACCGGTCCGGCCCCGAGAGGTCCTCGCCCGCGACGGATTGGACCGTCTCCGAGGCCGACGTCCTCATGGCGTCTGCCCGCGCTGCCCGGTTCCGCTGTGCCTTGCCCATCCCGGTTCCCCTTCGCTCTGCTGGGCGCCGTGCCGGCGCCTCGCCATCGACGCTATGCAGCGATCCGCCGGCGGGCAGCACCTCGGGCCCCTATGTGGACAACGCCAAGGAACACCGAGGAACACAGCCCAGGGCTCCTCCGGACCTCTGCCTGTGGAGGACCAATCGGCAACCTGTTCAGGCCACCCTCGCAGGCGCCTGTGCAGGACCACGGCGCCCGCGGCCCGCGCCAGCGCGGGCGGGCCTACGCTAGCCCCATGAGCAGCTCCGCAGGCGTTGACGCAGGCGTCGGCGTCCGCGCCGCCCGGCGCGGGAACCTCTGGCTCTACGACACTGCACGGCGCGTGGCCGGCTGGCTTGTCCGTGCCCTCCGACTCCGGATCATCCCCACGGGGCTCTCTGAGGTGCCCCAAGGGCAGGTGGTCCTCGCCGTCACCCACTTCGGCTACGGCGACTTCGCGCCGGTTGCCCTCGCCTGGTGGGCGGACAGGCACGACCGGCTGCGCTTCCTGGTCGGGCCACGGCCGTACCGGAGCCGGCTGCTCGGCGCTGCGATCACCGCCTGCGGCGGCGTGGCCGTGCTGGGCGGGGCCGACCACGCGAGCCTGTCCGCGGCGATGCGCGCCCTCGACGCCGGCTGGAGCATCGCCCTCTTCCCCGAGGCGGGCGTGAGCAGGAGCTTCACGGTGCGCCGCTGCCACACCGGTGCCGTCCGCATGGCCCTTGCCACGGGCGTTCCCCTCATCCCCGTCGGGGTGTGGGGCGGACACCGCATCACGACGCGCGGCCACGGCCCGCGGAACCGGACGCACCGCGGCTCGGTCCGCGACGCCTGGATGGCACCCGTCCGCGTGCACTTCGGTCCACCGGTCGCCTTCGGCGAGGGCGAGCCGCCCGAACAGTCGGCCCGACGGCTGCAGCGGGCCCTCCAGGAGGCGGTCGACGTCGCGGCCGGGGACTTCCCGCTCGGGCGCCCCCGAGGTGCATGGTGGGTCGCTGCCAAGGACGGGGGCGGGGCGCCCACCGAGGCCGAGAGGGACATCTGGGACGCCTTCGACGCCTCGCACGGCCTGCGGCCGGACCGCGACAAGATGTGAGGGCCCGCGTCAGCGGCCGCGGCGGGACCTCCGGGTCGGGTACTCCCCTGCTCCGTCGTCCTGCGCGACTCCGTCATCATCGGCCCCATCAGCATCGGCCCGGGCGCCTGCCCCGACTCCGGAGGCGCCGGTGGCTGTGGCAATGCCGGTGGCGACGGCGTGAGCGCCGCCGTCGTCCGGGCCGGAAGCCGAGCCGGCCTCGCCGCGGCGCGTGCCCGCCGTCGTGCGCGGTGACCGGCCGGCGGCGAGGCGGTCCGTCTCCTCGCCCGCGAGCAGGGCTGCCTCGGACGGCCGGCCCTCGAACCGGGAGGCACCTGTGGCCTTGACGACGGCGACCGCGACAGCGGTGGTCATCGGAATCGCGAGCACGAGGCCCACGGAGCCGACGAGGGTGCGCACGACTTCCTCGGCGAGCTCCGAGCTCGTAATGGCCTCGAGGAAGGGCCGGTCGTAGAGCGAGACGATGATGAGCAGGGGCAGCGCGGCCCCTGCGTAGGCGAACGCGATCGTGTACACGGTCGAGGCGATGTGGTCCCGCCCGATCCTCAGGGCGGAGGTGAACAGCTTGCGGGCGGGGGTGTGCGGGGCGAGCTCGTAGAGCTCCCACACCGCCGAGGACTGGGTGATCGTGACGTCGTTGAGCGCTCCGAGTCCCGAGATGATCAGCCCGCAGAGGATGATGCCCGAGATCGAGATGTTCCCGCCGACGTTGACCAGACTCGCCGCGTCGTGGCTGCCCACACCGGTGAGGTAGGCGGCGTCGGTCGACCAGGCGGCGAGCAGGGCAGTCACGCCCAGGCCGAAGATCGTCCCCAGCAGCGCCGTCGAGGTGCGGGCCGAGAGCCCGTGGGCGAAGTACAGGACGCCCATCATGATGACCGTCGACCCCACGAGGGCCAGCAGGAGCGGAGGCTTCCCCTCGACGAGGCCGGGCAGGACGAAGGCGACCAGCACTGCGTACGCGCCCCCGAGTCCGAGCAGGGCGCGCAGCCCCCGCCATCGGGCGACGGCCACGACCACGACGGCGTACAGCGCCGCGAGGAGCAGGATCGGGACCGTCCGGACGAAGTCCGTGAAGACGTAGGCCGGAGCGCCGCTCGCCTGCTGGGCCGCGCCGCCCTGGGCCGAGCTGCCCTGGGCCGAGCTGCCCTGGGGCTGGTGCTGGATGCGCGAGAGGTTGAGGTACCGGATCCGGTCCCCGGGCTTGACCCCGTGCGACTTCACGATGTCCGGGTTGAGTGCCACGCGCACCTCGGCCCCGCCGGCGTCAGGCTGGGTCGACGCGAAGCTGCACGTGCTGGCGGACGTCCCGGAGGAGGCAGCGGACGACGACGCGCCCGGGCAGGCCTCGGACGTCACCGTCCTGACCGTGCCAGTGTCCATCGTGACGCCCTGCGCGACGGAGTAGGGGTTGGAGAGCTGGAGCCCCGAACGGTCGCCCGAGGGCCAGAGCGAGACCATCCCGACGAGGGTGAGGAGGCCGAGGGGGACGAGGACCGCCGCCAGGATCCACGTGGCACGCCGGCGGGCCGCCGCCGCGGCGGGGCCGGCGGGCGGGCCCCCATGGCTGTGCCCATGACCGGCGTGCCCGTGCCCCGCGGACCCGTGCCCGGTCCCGTGTCCCGCGCCCACGCTCAGTCCCCGACGGTCAGCGTGTCCGCGCCGACCTGTTCGGCGGCGCCGGCAGCGAGCAGCGGCTCGACGGTCGCGCGGAGCGCCGCCATCGAATCGTCCAGCTCGAGGCTCACGGGGTGCTGGTACGCGATGAGCGCCAGGAGACCGCGGACGGCGTCCCGGGCGTCCTCCGCGTCGAGCCGGACCTCATGGCCGAGGAGCACCTCGCTCGGGTCGTCCGCCGCCGCGCCGCCCGGCGCGGCATAGCTGACGGCGAACGCGCGCAGGCGCCCCTTCCGCTTCGACGGGGCGACGGCGGAGCCGAAAGCGCTCTCCGCCGGAGCGCGCAGCACGACGGCGCCGTGGGCGCCGGCCGCGTCCGAGAGGAAGAGCTGCTGGGCGCGCCCGACGCTGATCGGCGCAGGCGGGTCCCAGTCGTTGATCTCGGTGTAGTAGCGCGCCACGGCGTCCGAGAGCTCGACCGAGCCGGTCGCGAGGTCCTCGACGAGCGGGGAGTCGCCGGAGTCCTCGCCGTCGCCGAAGACCGGCAGCTTGAGCGAGCCCGGCCGCACCACCACGTGGCGCGACCGCTGCAGGGCGCCGAACCCGCGCGCTGCGGCGAAGTCCGCCCCCGGCGTGCCGGCAGTCACCCGTGAGCGCAGGGCCGCGACGCCCGACGGCGAGGCTTCCGCCGCCTCGCGCAGCCGGCGCAGGAGCTCCGTGCCGACGCCCTGCCGCCGGTGGTCCCGGGCCACCTCGACGTACGCCCAGTGCCGCTGGGGATGCAGCGCCGAGGCGTACACCACGCCCGCGGCAACAGGGATGCCCTGGTCCTCGGCCACGACGCAGCGCCGCCACGCCCCCGGTGCCGAGCCGGCGCCGTCGTGCGCGTCCCCGTCACCGGCGGCGGCACCCTGCTGGGCGCCGTCGGAGTCTGGACCGAAGGCGCCGCGGAACTGCTCCGCGGCGGCGCCCTCAGCGTCACCCCAGAGCTGCAGGAGGACGTGGTCGTCGCCGTCGCGCCAGGGGCGGTACGTCAGCTGGGCCATGGGCTCAGTTCTTCTCGAGGCGCTCGAAGAGGTACCCCGCCACCTTGTCGAGGGAGACGCGGTCCTGGCCCATCGTGTCGCGCTCGCGGATGGTCACCGCCTGGTCCTCGAGGGTGTCGAAGTCCACCGTGATGCAGAACGGAGTGCCGATCTCGTCCTGGCGGCGGTAGCGACGGCCGATGGCGCCGGCATCGTCGAACTCGATGTTCCAGTGCTTGCGCAGCTGGGCCGCGAGGTCGCGGGCCTTGGGCGAGAGGTCCTCGTTGCGGCTCAGCGGCAGCACCGCGGCCTTGACCGGCGCGAGGCGCGGGTCGAGCTTGAGCACCGTGCGCTTGTCGACGCCGCCCTTCGTGTTGGGGGCCTCGTCCTCGGTGTACGCGTCGACGAGGAAGGCCATCATCGAACGTGTGAGGCCGAACGAGGGCTCGATCACGTAGGGGATGTAGCGCTCGTTCGTGGCCTGGTTGAAGTAGGCGAGCTCGTGGCCGGAGGCCTTCGAGTGGCTGCCCAGGTCGTAGTCGGTGCGGTTGGCGATGCCCATGAGCTCGCCCCACTCGTTGCCCTGGAAGCCGAAGCGGTACTCGATGTCGATCGTGCCCGCGGAGTAGTGGGCGCGCTCGTCCTCGGGGACGTCGAAGCGGCGCATGTTCTCCGGGCTGATGCCCAGGTCCACGAACCAGTTCCAGCACTCCTCGACCCAGTGCTTGAACCACTCGTCGGCCTCGCCGGGCGCCGTGAAGTACTCGATCTCCATCTGCTCGAACTCGCGGGTGCGGAAGATGAAGTTGCCGGGGGTGATCTCGTTGCGGAACGCCTTGCCGATCTGGCCGATGCCGAACGGCGGCTTCTTGCGGCTCGTGGTAACGACGTTGTTGAAGTTCACGAAGATGCCCTGGGCGGTCTCGGGGCGCATGTAGTGCAGGCCCTCGGCGTTGTCCACGGGGCCGAGGAACGTCTTCATGAGGCCCGAGAACATCTGCGGCTCGGTCCACTTGCCGGTGGTCCCGCAGTTCGGGCAGACGATGGAGTCCATGCCGCCCTCAGGCGCGCGGCCCTTCTTCGCCTCGTACGCCTCGATGAGGTGGTCCTGGCGGAAGCGGTGGTGGCACTGGAGGCACTCGACGAGGGGGTCGGTGAACGTGGCGACGTGGCCGGAGGCCTCCCACACCTGCTTGGGCAGGATCACGGAGGAGTCGAGGCCCACCATGTCCTCGCGGCCGCGGACGAACGTCTGCCACCACTGCTCCTTGATGTTCTCCTTGAGCTCGACGCCGAGGGGGCCGTAGTCCCAGGCCGAGCGGGAGCCTCCGTAGATCTCACCCGCCTGGAAGACGAATCCGCGGCGCTTGGCCAGGGAGACGATCGAGTCCAGTGGGGTCTTCGGTGCCAAGGGGGTTCCTCCGTACTTCTCAGGCCGCTGGGTGCGGTCCGGCGGTGTGCACCAGTGAGTCAGGCGCACAGACGAGCGTGCAGTGACAAGCCTACCGGCGCACGACGCCGGCCGGTCACCTCGTGCGGATCATGCGCCGGTTCCACGGCAGGGTCGCCAGGACCATCGCGACGAGGGTCGCCACGGTGCCGACGACAGTGGGGAGCGCGACGACGGTGCCCGGCGCGGGCGCGAACGCGTCGAGCGCGAGGGAGCCGAGCAGCTGGCCGGCGATCATGCCGAGGCCCGTCAGGAGCACTCCGAGGCGACGGACGAGCACGGTGGCGACGGCGATGAACACGACGCCGAGGGGGCCGCCCGTGTAGTACCACCAGTCCGCCGGGAAGTCGGCCGGAAGGGGCCTGCCGGGGCCTGCCACGGCGACCTTGACCGCCCACGCGACCGTGAGCCCTACGATGCCCGAGACGAAGTTCATGAGCGTGGCCGCGAGGAGGCTGCTGTAGGCCACCGCGCTGGCCCCGTTCATGGCGGACTGGAAGCTCTGCGCGAACCCTGCCGCGAAGGGCAGGACCACGAGGGCGGTCAGCGCGGCGAGGTCCTGCGCTGCTCCGAACTTCGGCGCCACGGCATAGGCGACCGAGGCGAGGGTGAGGACGGTCGCGAAGACGCGCATGCCCGTGAGCGGACGCTGCCGGCCCTGCGCGAAGCCCACCCGGTCCACGAGCAGGCCGCTCATGGTCTGCCCGGTGACGGCGGCGATGGTGAAGACCGCGATCCCGAGGACGCCGACGGTGACAGCCTGCGCGACGACGAAGAGTGCCCCGCACAGGCCCGCCCCGAGGTACCACCACGGGATCGTGCCCGACCGCACGGCCGACCCGATGCCCCGCACCCCTGCGCGGCCCGAGGGCAGGACCGCCGCCAGGACCGCGAGGACTGCGAGCCCGGTGCCGAAGCTGGTCAGCGCCGCGGCGACGCCATCGCCGAGGCGAGCGCCGAGCGCCCCGTTGATGCGGCCCTGCGCAGGAACGGCGACGCCGGCCGCCACGGCCGCGGCGAGGCCGAGCGGAAGGGGAAAGGGTCGGGGCGCGGTCACTGGAGACAGCCTAGGGGCTGCACGGCCTACAGTTGCACCATGCCCCCCAGCGAACCGCGCAGCACGCCCGCCCCCGACGACGGCCTCGACACGGTCGAGATCCGCGAGGGGACGATCCGCCTCGGACAGGTCCTCAAGCTCGCCTCCCTGGTCGAGGACGGGGTCGAGGCCGCAGAGCTGATCCGCAACGGGCTCGTCAAGGTAAACGGCGAGATTGAGGAGCGCCGGGGGCGCCAGCTCAGCGCCGGGGACGTGGTCGAGGTCAATGGCGCGCGGGTGCGGCTCGTGTCGCGGGGCTGACCGCTCGGGCGGCCGGGCGCCGTCGTGCGTACCCGAGACGCTCAGGGGCGCGATTTCGCGTACCCGAGACGCTCAGGGGCGCGGTTTCGCGCACCCGAGACGCTCAGGGGCGCGGTTTCGCGTACCCGAGACGTCAGGGCTTGAGGACGGCCTGCTCGAGGAACTCCTTGACGTGGGCGATCTCCGGCCCGCTGACGCTGTGGCCGATGCCGGGGTAGGTGATCTTGGTCAGCGCGACGTGGCCGCGCACCCAGCCCATCGTGTACTCGACCTTGTCGGCCGTGATGACGGGATCGGCCTGGTCGCGGCCCCAGAACAGGGGCACGGTGCCGGTGAGCTCTGCGTCGCGGAAGTAGGAGTAGTCCGCTGCCCCAGCGGCGGCGGGGTCGACGGCGAAGCCGGAGAGGCCCACGACGGCGGCGAAGTCCGCCGGGCGCCGGCGCAGGAGGGAGGTGGCCATGGCCATGCCCATCGAGAATCCGAGGAGGGTCACGGAGGAGTGCTGGGAGCGGACCTCGTCGAGCCATGCGAGGGCGTACTCGACGGCGGCCTCGACGGAGTCCATCGTGAAGTCCTGGGCGGCCATGAGGGGGAACCACTGGTAGGCACCCGGCGCGAGCGTCTGGGGAGCGCGCAGCGCGGCGACGGTGAAGTCCTCGGGAAGGTAGCCCGCGAGTCCCATGAGGTCGGCCTCGTTCGAGCCGTACCCGTGGAACATCACGATGAGCGGTGTGCCGGCACGCTCGGCCTCCGGCCGGCTCCACAGGATCTGGTGGTCGGGGTAGTCGGCGGGGTAGGCCTCGGGACGCTGGGCATCGGCAACGGCATCAGTCATGGGTCCATTCTTGCACATAGTTGAACTGTCAACTAAATAGCGGCCGTCTTGGACTCCACGCTCCCCCGGCGCACAATGTACCCGTGAGTACGATCTCTGACCGGCTCTCCCCGGGCGTCGAGGACGGACCCGACGGCTACCACCACCCGTGGCACCGCTACGTTGCCCTCGGCGACTCCTTCACGGAGGGAATCGGCGACCCCGACCAGAACAATCCCGGACGCCACCGCGGCTGGGCCGACCGCCTCGCGGAGGAGCTCTCCCACGGCACCCCCGACTTCGCCTACGCCAACCTGGCGATCCGCGGAAGGCTGCTGGGACGCATCCTCGACGAGCAGCTCGAGCCCGCGCTCGAGCTGCGCCCGGACCTTGTCTCGCTCTCCGCGGGCGGCAACGACCTCCTCCGGCCCGGCAGCGACCCGGACGCCCTCGCGCTCAGGCTCGACGGCGCCGTCGGCCGCCTGGCGGACTCGGGTGCGACGGTGCTCCTGTTCAACGGACCGGACATCGGCTCGACGCCCGTGCTCTCGGCGATCCGCGGCAAGGTCGCGATCTACAACGAGAACCTGCGGGTCATCGCCGCGCGCCACGATGCCGTCATCGCCGACATGTGGGCGCTGCGCAAGCTCTCCGACCCGCGCATGTGGGACAGCGACCGGCTCCACTTCTCCCCGCTGGGCCACCACACGATCGCGATCATGGCCCTCGAGGCCCTCAACGTGAGGCACAGCCTCGAACCGATGGAACCCCGCCCGATGCCCGCGCGCAGCTGGCGCGCGGCCCGCAGCGAGGACCTCGTGTGGGCGCGCGAGTACTTCGTCCCGTGGGTGGTCCGACGGCTCCGGCACAAGTCGAGCGGCGACGGCATCCTGGCCAAGCGCCCGACGGCGCAGCCCGTCTTCGGCGCGGGCGCCCCCCTCGGGTCCGGGGAGGCCAGCGCCAGCTGAGGCACTCGCGGGTCAGTCCCGTCCGGCCGACCGCAGCCTCAGGGCCTGCACCGGGCACAGTGAGACGGCGTCCTGCGCCGCCCCGGCGAGCCCGGAGGGAACCGGCACGTCCCGGCCGCCGCGTCCGAGCGGGTAGCCCCAGTCGTCGCGGACGAGGAGTTCGGGCAGCAGCTCGGTGCAGAGGCCACGCCCGTCGCACCGCGTGAAGTCGATGTGCAGCGCGAGGCGTTCCCGGCTCATGGCTGCCACCCCCGGGTGCCCGTGCAGTCCCCGTTCAGATGGGCACGCACCTCCTGCCGGAACACCGTCAGCGTGCTGCGGACGAACCCTGCCGTCGCGTCGGGGTGGTGGCACGCTCCCCTGCCCGTGATAAGGCCCGCCAGTCGCTCGGCCTCGGCCGCGAGCCAGGGGCTCCGCTCCCCGCCGGCGATCCGTTCGAGGACGGCCGCCATGGCGGGCAGCCCGAACGTGCACGGCCCGCACTGGCGCGCCGAGCCGTCGGCGAGGTAGCGGGCGATGGGTGCGGCCGCCGCCAGGCCGCAGCGCCCCGCGGCGAGGGCGAGGAGCACCCCGGCGCCGGGCCGGGCGCCGTAGTCCGCGAGGCCCGCGGCGCTCGCGCGCCGGTCCAGGGCCTTCGCCGGCACCCAGGCGCCGTGGAAGCCTCCGACGAGGACGGCGGCCAGGGAGCCCGGGTCGGCCCCGGCGCCGAGGAGGATGTCGCGGAGCGATGTGCCGCCGGGAACCTCCGCGACGCGGGGCGTCGGCACGTCCCCCGAGACGCTGACGAGACGGGTGCCCGGATCGTCGTCGGTCCCTGCGGTGCGGAACCAGTCGGCGCCGTACCGGGCCACGAGGGCGAGCTGGGCGAGCGTCTCGACGTTGTGCACGAGGGTCGGCAGTCCCCGGTACCCCGCGGTGGTCAGGCGCGCCGCGCTGTCCCGCGGCAGGGCGAGCCCCGTCTCGAGCGCCGAGACGACCGCGCTGGCCTCGCCGGAGACGAACGTCCCCGGCGATTCGACGAGCGAGATGCGCCGTCCGTCGCGGCGTTCGGCCAGGGCGGCGGCCACGCCCGCGAGCGATGCCGCGGGCGCGTAGACGAAGAGCTGCGACGCGTTCAGCGCCTCGGCCGCTGTGAGGAGACCATCGAGGACGAGGTGGGGCGCCCCCGTCAGGAGCGCGGCGTCCTTGCGGCTCAGCGGCTCGCCCTCGGCGCCGTTGGCCACGACGACGGCGCGCCGCGCTCCGAGCGAGGACAGCTTGCGCCAGGCGGGGAATCCGGCGCCTCCGCGCCCGGCGAGACCCGATGCCTCGAGCTCCGCGAGCAGCGCCTCGCGGGTCCAGCCGGTCCTCCGCGGGCCGTAGGCTGCCTCATGGGCTGCCAGGTCCGGGCCGGCGGACGCGAAGAGCCGTCCGGTGCCCAGGGCCGGCAGTCCGAGAGCCGTCTCAGTCATGCACGCTCACACCCGCCCGAACCGTGCAGCGGCAGTCTCCGCGAATCCCGCGCTGAGGCGCCAGAGCACGGCGGATGCCGCGGCCCCGGCGCAGGCCCACGCGTAGGCCTGGAACCACAGCGACCCCGCGTCGGTCCCCGAGCCCAGCGCGTGGGCGAACGCGACCGGCCAGAGGGCGTAGGCGGCCCAGTGGATGGCCCGGAAGGCCCGCTGCCCGAACCGGTGGCGCAGCAGTCCCGTCACCACGAGGGCCACCACGAGGTCGAACGCCGTCGTGCCGAGTCCCACCCAGAACGGGTTCCAGCCCGCCAGGAAGGGCACGACGGCGTCGCCCAGGCCGAGCTTCGCATGCGGGTCGAGCATGAGGGTGCCAACGTGCAGCACCAGGAACGTGACGGCGGTCAGGGCGGTGCTGCGGTGGACGAGCGCCACCGAGAAGCGCGGAAGCCCGGCGAGCGGACGCCCCGAGCGGCTCACGATGCCCAGGACGAGCACGGCGGTGAGCAGCGCGAGGGAGACGATCCCGCTCGCCCGGCCGAAGGCCCACAGGACTTCGTTCATCGCCGCGCCCCTGCCGCGAGGGACGGCCGGTGGTCCGCGGAGTCGGCGGGCCAGCCGTTGAGCTCCACCACGTCGCCGTCTGCCCGCACGAGGCGCGCGGGGTATCCCAGGCCGCGGAGCCATGCGACAGCAGCAGTCCCGCGCACGACGGCGGCGGTGCTCGCCGTGTTCGCGCTGACGCAGTCGGGGGCCGCCACCGTGACGCTGCGCCAGGCCTCTGGGGCGGGAAGGGCCGTCATGGGGTCGAGGATGTGGTGCGCCTCGAGCGTCCCCGAGCGCCGCCGTCGCTTCTGCGTGCTCGACGTCGCGATCGCCCAGCCGCCGGCCAGGCTCACCTGGCATGCGGGGTCGGCGGGAAGGTCCTGCACGAGCACCTCCCACGCGGCGTCGCCCGCCGTGGCGAGGTCCCCGCCGAGGGAGACGAGGACGGACGTGCCGAAGCGGGCGTGCACTTCCGCCGCCGCCCGGTCGGCCGCCGCCGCCTTCGCCGTGGCGCCGAGGTCGAGGCGGACGCCCGGCGGGATGGCGAGCACGCCGGCGTCGAGCGTGACCTGCCGCCAGCTCTCCGCGGGGAGCGGGCGGGTGGACACCGTCGGGCCGGCCGCCGCGCGAGCGTCCTCCCGTGGCGGCCCGAAGCCCAGATCGATCAGCTCGCAGCCCAGTGTCGGGACGACGGCGCCCCCGGAGCGGTCAGCGGCGTCGAGCGCAGTGCGGATCAGGCTCGCCAGCAGCGGCGTCACCGCCCCTCCCCCGGCGCGCTGCACCCGGCTGAGCTCCGAGTCGGGGCGGAAGCTGCTGGCGGCCTGGTCGACCCGGCCCAGGAACTCCTGGACGTGGGCGAGGGCGGGGCCGAGAGCGGCGGGGTCCGTGACGGCCAGGCGGCACGCACAGGTGAACGCCTCGAAGTCCGCGACAGCTGCCACGTCAGGACCCCATGGAATGGCCGACGGCGCCGCCGCCGCGCGAGGGGCGGAGCCCCTGCTGGGACTGCTGGCTTCCGGAGCTGGAGCTCGAGCCCGGCGACCGGTGGCTCTGGGTTCCCGGGCCCGAATGCTCCTGGGGCCCCTCCTCCGAGTACCCGCCGGACCCGCTTCCGTCGTCCGAACCGGTCGTGCTGCCCACGGTCGTCGATGCTGCCTGCGCGGCCGGAATGTACACGGCTGCCGCGACGGCGCCCGCGGCGACGGCACTTGCCGCGCCGACCGCCATGGCCGTCAGGCGCGCCCGCCGCCGTCCCGTCTCACGGATGCCCTCACCCATCGCGTCCTCCTCTGGTCTGGTTCCAGCATGGACGCGCGAGTTATGCCTTCAAAGGGAGAAAGCTGTGTGCAGGCTGTGCTTTCGCACCGGTCAGAGCGTGAAGACCTTCCGCCGCAGCTCGCCGCCGAGCTGGCCGATCTCGGTGAGGAACCCGTCGTGGCCGATCTTGGCATCGATCGAATGCACGGGGACCTCGCCGGGGAGGGCGCGCGCGAGCTCGTCGCTCTGCTCGGGGAAGTAGAGCCGGTCCGAGTTGACGGAGGCGAGGAAGAACTCCGCCTTGGTCTTCGCCAGTGCCCTCACGAGGCCGCCGCGGCCGCGGCCCACGTCGTGGCTCATGAGCGCCTCCGTGATGGCGATGTAGCTGTTGGCGTCGAACCGGTTCACGAGCTTGGCGGCCTGGTGGTCGAGGTAGCTCTCCACCTGGTAGCGGCCGCGCTCAGCGGCGGGGCCGGGGGCCTCGATCGGGTTCTCGGCGCCCTGGCCGCGGCGGCCGAAGCGGAAGTTCAGCTCCGGCTCGGAGCGATAGGAGATGTGGGCGATCCGGCGTGCCAGCCCGAGCCCGGCCACGGGAGTCGGGCCGCCATAGTAGTCGCCGCCGTTGAAGTGGGGGTCCTGCCGGATGGCGAGGACCTGCGCCTGCGCGAGGGCGATCTGCTCGGCGGTCGAGTAGGCGCCGATGGCGACGACGACGCAGTGCCGCACCCGCTCCGGGTACGTTGCCGCCCACTCGAGCGCCCTGGCGCCGCCCATGGACCCGCCGAGGACCGCGTGCCAGGCACGGACTCCCAGCCGGTCAGCCAGCCGGGCCTCGGCGCGGACCGAATCGCGGATGGTCACGAACGGGAACCGCGAGCCCCACGGCACGCCCTCGGGGTCGAGGCTGCTCGGCCCGGTCGAGCCGTAGCACCCGCCGAGCATGTTGGCCGCGACCACGAAGTACTTCTCGGTGTCCACCGGCTTCCCCGGGCCGACGAGGGCCTCCCACCAGCCCGGCTCGTCGCCCTCGCCCTGGGCCACGTGCGTGTCCCCGGTGAGCGCGTGCTGGATGAGGACCGCGTTGGTCCCGTCGGCGTTGAGCGTTCCCCACGTCTCGTAGGCCAGCTCGACCTCGGGGAGGGCGCCGCCAGCCTCGAGCTGGAGGGCGCCCACGGCCGTGGTGCGCACGACGCCGTCCTGCCTGGTCCCGCTCGGAGGCGTCGCCGTCGTGCGCTCGCTGCTCCCGCCGGGGGCGGCGCCGTCGATGGCCGACCGGTCGAGGATCGTCACGCGACGGGCTCCGCGACCGGGTCGGCCCCAGCCTCCGCGGCCGAGGCGTCGGCCGCGCTCTCCCCGGGCGCGCTGTCCTGGGCGGCGGAGGCCGCGGCGGCGAAGCCCTTCTCGAGGTCGGCCAGGATGTCGTCGATGTGCTCGATCCCCACCGCGAGGCGCACGAGGCCCGGCGTGACGCCGGCCGCTCGCTGCTGCTCCTCGGACAGCTGGGCATGGGTGGTCGACGCCGGGTGGATCACGAGGGAGCGCACGTCGCCGATGTTGGCCACGTGGGAGTGCAGCTCGAGGGCGTCGACGAAGGCGGCGCCGGCAGCGGCGGGGGAAACGCCACGGGCATCCTCCAGGGCCAGCTCGAAGGAGACGATCGCGCCGGCGCCCTTGGGGGCGTACTTCTGGCCCAGCCCGTACCACCGGCTGGACTCGAGCCCGGCGTAGGCCACCGACGCGACGTCGGCGCGCGCCTCGAGCCAGCGGGCCACCTTCTGGGCGTTCTCGACGTGACGCTCGACGCGGAGCGAGAGGGTCTCGAGGCCCTGGGCGATGAGGAACGCGTTGAACGGCGCGACCGCGGAGCCGAGGTCGCGCAGGAGCTGGACCCGGGCCTTGAGGATGTACGCGAGGTTGGCCCCGAGGAGCCCGTCCGCGCCGAGGTCGCGCGCGAAAACGAGCCCGTTGTAGCTCTCGTCCGGCGTGTTGAAGCCCGGGAAGCGCTCGGGGTCACGGGCGAAGTCGAAGGAGCCGCCGTCCACGATCACCCCGGCGATCGCGGAGCCGTGCCCGCCGAGGTACTTCGTCGCGGAGTGCACCACGATGTCTGCCCCGTGGTCGAGCGGGCGGACGAGGTACGGGGTCGCGACAGTGTTGTCGATGATCAGGGGGACGCCGGCCGCGTGGGCGATGTCCGCGACCGTCTCGATGTCCAGGACGTTCTGGCGCGGGTTGGAGATCGACTCGGCGAAGAACGCCTTGGTGTTCGGCCGCACCGCGGCCTTCCACTCCTCGACACTGTCGGGGTCCGTGACGAACGTGACCTCGATGCCGAACTTCCGGAAGGTGTGCTTGAGGAGGTTGTAGGTGCCGCCGTAGAGGCTCGCGCTCGCGACGACGTGGTCCCCGGACTCGGCGACGTTCAGGAGCGAGTAGGTGGTCGCGGCCTGTCCCGAGGAGAGCAGGAGGGCCGCGAGGCCGCCCTCGAGGCTCGCGATGCGCTGTTCGACCGCGTCCTGGGTCGGGTTGCCGATGCGGGTGTAGATCGGGGCCAGCTCGGCGAGCGCGAACCGCTTCGCGGCGCTCTCGGCGCTCGGGAACACGAACGAGGTCGTCTGGTAGATCGGGAGGGCGCGGGCGCCCGTCTCGGAGTCCGGGGTCTGGCCGACGTGGATCTGGCGGGTCTCGAAGGACCACTCGGGGTTGCTGGACATAGCAAGCTCCTTTGCGCTGCGCTTGACCGGCGGCTCTCGCCGGACCAGGTCTTCACCCGGGGCACCCCACCGCATCAGGAGGGTTGCCGGCCAGCAAACCGGGGTTTCGCGCTGGCACTCATGACCTTTTCAAGAGTCTAGGGAACGCTGCGAAGGGGCAGGCAACTCTGTGACGGTCTGTGACCCCTCACCCCTCCATGAGCCTCCGCCGGTGCCGCAGCTCCCTGACCCACGCCCGAGTCTGCGCGGGGGCGAAGGGCGAGGGGCCGCCGTCGTCCGCCTCGAGGGAGGCCAGCAGCGGGCCCGCCGCCCGGAGCGCCACGGCGAGCACCCCCTCGGCGGCGCGGGCCGGCAGCCCCAGTTCCCCCGACCACGCGAGGAAGTGGCGGCGGGAGATCCCGGAGCGCTTCCCGCCCAGGGGGAGGGCGAGGGTCCGGTCGCCGTAGGGGACGGTCGAGGGGATGTCGTACACCGGTGCGACACGCCACTCCCCCGGCGCCTCGGCCGTGGCGGGACCGGGCGCGGTCCTGACGAGGGAGACGTTCTTGGCGTGGAGGTCCCCGTTGCCCGTGAGCCAGGCGAACGCCCCCTGCAGCACGAGGTTGCGCAGGGCCGGGAGCGGCGCCGCGCACCGGCGCGCCATCTCCGAGATGAGCTCGCCATAGCCCACGTTGTACTTGTCCGCCGGATAGAGGCCGAACAGCTGGGAGCCGTCCTCGACCGCGAGCCGCACGGTCGCCGCCCCGGGCGCGCTGCCGGCAGGCTGGGGCGGGCGGTCGAAGCGCTCCACGAGGAGCCCGGCGCGGCCGGCGACGTCGTGGACGATCCTGGCCGTGCTCACCGGGATGCGCAGCCTGGCCGCGTGTCGGTACATGAGGTGCTCGTTCTCCACGACATGGGGGAACTCGGGGGCGTTGAGCTTGAGGATGTAGCGCCGGCCGGACTGGGCGGCCGGAACCGAGATCATCCCCGCGCTGACCTTGTCCTGGACCCCCGCGAGGGCCTTCGGGTCCACGAGCGACGGGTCGTCGACGAGGGCCGCGAAATCCGGCGGCCGGCGGGGGTCGAGCTCGAGGGCGTGCTCCGGGCCCTCCGCCGGGACGCCGGTGCCCGCGTCGGCGGGCAGGGGCTCGCCGTGGGGGACGATCTGCACGTCGCCCACCGGGTCCGATCCGGCGGCCATGAGGAGCCCCAGCTCGTCGTCCGCGCTGGTCTTGACGGCGCGCCGCAGGGATGCGAGGCGGCGGCCCTCCGGGAGGAGGCCGGTGAAGAACGGCGGGACCGCGCCGGATCCGGTGTCCACGGGGCGGTCGGTGAGGGGCAGCGTCGTCGCGACCGGCTCGCCGCGGGAGGCGAGGTAGGCCGGGAGGTAGGAGAAGCGCGTCCCGCCCTCGAAGCGCTCGAGCCGTGCCGCGAGGACGCCGGCCTTGTAGACGTCCGCGATGCGGTGGCGCGTCATGTGCCCCTCCTGCGGACCACGAGCTCGAGTCCGAGCGCGTCGAGGACGGCGAGGAGCGCGTCGAGCTGGATGCTGGGCTTGCCCTGCTCGACGAAGCGCACGAACCGCTCGCTCACCCCCGCGAGGTCGGCGAGGTCCTGCTGGCTCAGCCCGAGCGCACGACGCCGCCCCCGCACCTCTGCGGCGAGGGCGAGGCTCACGTCAGGTGAGGGGACCGGCACGTTCATTCCGTTTTCTAGCGTGAGCACCGGAAGGCTGTGAGTCAAGCCACACACCAGCGGACGGATCGGCACGATCGTTCCGCTCTCTCCGACCCGGAACGCGCTTCCCGGTTCTTAGAACCGTCTTAGACCGCCCGGCGCACGATGGACCCATGACTCCACAGAACGACGCAAGGCTCAGCGTCGAGCCGGCGCGCGAGCGCCCTGCCCGCAGCCGGCTCCTGCAGCTTCCCGAGCTCCGTCACTGGATCGCGGTGCCTTTCGCGATGAGCATCGTCGTGTTCGCGCTCGGCCTCGCCGCCATGACCCCGGCGTACCAGTCCTCCGAGCTCGCGATCGACCAGCGGCTCAGCACCGAGCACGTGGCCTGGCTCAACGCCGTCTCGCTCGCGATCGAGCAGATCCTCGGCCCGCGCGGGGCGATCGCGATCCTCGTGCTCCTCCTCATCGGCCTGTGGGTGGTGCGCCGGACGCCGGTGGACGCGATCGCCGTCGTGGGCGTGACGGCCTTCGGCTGGGTCTTCAGCCTGATCTTCAAGTACGCGATCCATCGGCACCGCCCGGATCCGGGCCTGCTCGCCGACCCGCTCTCCCCCGAGATGGATCCCAACAGCTTCCCGAGCGGCCACGTGTGCTTCGCCGTCTCGCTCACCATCGCGCTGTACTTCCTGCTCCGCCACCGGCGGTGGAGCCCGTGGATCCTCGTGGCCGGCTTCGCGGTCTCGGCCTTCGCGGCATGGACCCGCGTGTACGTCGGCGTGCACTACCCCATGGACGTCCTCGCCTCGTTCCCCGCCTCGATCGCGGGGATCCTGCTCTTCTCCGGGATCTGGAACCGTTTGGCCCCGCCGGTCCTCGGGAAACTCCCCTTCATTGCCCGTCTCGAGAGCCGCTGATGCCCCATGCTTGATCCCACATCCCTCCTGTTCGACGCCGGCCCCTGGGTCCTCGGCGTCGTGGCCCTGCTGGTCTTCATCGAGTCGGGGCTCCTGTTCCCGTTCCTGCCCGGCGACTCACTGCTGTTCACGGTGGGCCTCCTGCACGCCCAGCTCGGACTGAGCCTGCCCCTCCTCATGCTGGTCGTGGCGGGGGCGGCCGTCGCCGGGGACCAAGCGGGGTACCTCCTCGGCAAGTTCGTGGGGAAGAGGTGGTTCCGCGCGGACGCGAAGGTCCTCAAGCTCTCCTACCTCGACAGCGCCGAGGAGTTCTTCGGACGCTACGGCGGGAGGGCGCTCGTCCTGGCCCGCTTCGTCCCGATCGTGCGCACGTACGTCCCGCTCGTGGCCGGCATGGCGCACTACCCGTACCGGAAGTTCCTCGGCTGGAACGTGCTCGGGGGCGTCGCGTGGGCCGTGTCCATCACCCTGCTGGGCGTCTGGCTCGGACACGTCGAGTTCATCGCCAAGAACATCGACGTCCTGTCCGTGCTGATCGTCGCGGCGTCCGTCATCCCGATCACCATCGAGATCGTCCGACGGCGGCGCAAGGCCGGCCAGCCCGAGCCGGAGCCCGTCCGCGTCCGCGCCGACGAGGACTGACACCCCCCTTCGCTCTGGGGGTAACGTCCTGGGGGTCACCTCCTGCGAGTCAGGTCCGCTTGGCACAATGGCAGCCATGGAGCCCAGACATCCGCGGACGGGGCCGCCCCGCGTCCTCCTCGTCGAGGACGACGGCCAGCTCGGCCCCCTCGTTGCCGAGCTGCTCGGGGATGCGTTCGCCGTCACCCTCGCCGCGGATGGCCGCGAGGGCCTCCGCCTCGCGCTCGGGGAACCGTGGGATGCCCTCGTCGTCGACCGCGGGCTGCCGCTCGTGGACGGCGTCTCCCTCGTGAAGGCCCTGCGGGCGAAGGGCATCGGGACCCCGATCCTCATGCTCACAGCCCTCGGGGGCGTGCGGGACAAGGTCGAGGGGCTCGACGCCGGAGCCGACGACTACCTGCCCAAGCCCTTCGACTCGGAGGAGCTCGCAGCCCGGCTGCGGGCGCTCACCCGCACCTACGAGGCGCCGCCGCCCGCGCTGCTGTCCGTCGGCGCCTGGGACCTCGACGCTGCGGCACGCGTCCTCACCTCGCCCTACGGCGACCGGGTCGAGCTCTCCGCCGCCGAGTCCGCCCTCCTCGCGCGCCTCGCCCGGGAGCCAGCGCGGGTCCACTCCCGGGCCGAACTCCTTGCAGCCGTGTTTGACGCCGGCGACACCCCCGGCGTCGTCGACACATATGTCCACTACCTCAGGAAGAAGACGCACAAGACCGTGATCAGGACCGTGCACGGGGTCGGCTACCAGCTCGGCGGCCTCGAATGAGCCCCCGCCTCTGGACCCCTCGACCGCCGCGGCGGCCCCTGAACTCGGACGAGATGGCGCTGCGGCGCGCCGCCCTGAGGGTGGGGACGCAGATCGCCGCGGCCGTCGCCGTCGTCGTCGTCGCGATGATCGCCGCAGCGGCGGTGTACGTCGCCGTCAAGTCCCAGCCCAGCCAGGTCCTCGCCCACCTCGAGCGGGACCAGCCGCAGGTCGTCCTCGACACCGTCGACGTCCTGCTCGCCCTCGTCGTCGGCGGCGTCGCGGGCATCGTGCTCGCCGGAGTGGTGGGGGTCCTGGTGGCGCGGCAGGCTGTGAGGCCGCTCGGCGAGTCCCTGGCGCTCCAGCGCCGGTTCGTCCAGGACGCGAGCCACGAGCTCCGCACGCCGCTCACGGTCATCGACACGCGCATCCAGCTTGCGCAGAAGCGTCTGGGTCCGGACAGCGAGGCCGCTGGGGTGCTCGCCGAGCTGCGCGGGGACTCGGCGAAGCTCGCCGCGGTGATCGAGGACCTCCTCCACAGCGTCTCCGGCGGCCCTGATGTCCCCACTACGCCCACCGACCTCGCTGACCTCGCCCGCGACGTCGTCGGCGACCTTGCCGTGGTCGCTGGAGACCGCGGGATCGCGCTCTCGGCCCTGGCCCCGACCGACCCCGTGCCCGTAGCCGTTGCCCCCGCACCGCTGCGGCGCGTCGTCGTCGCCCTTGCCGACAATGCGCTCAAATACACGCCCGACGGCGGCCGGGTCACCGTGGGCGTGCGGGTCGCCGAGGGCGGGCGCGGCCCGGGAGGCGCGACGGCGGTGCTCACCGTGGCGGACACCGGTCCCGGGATTGCCGGACCGGCCCCCGAGCGGGTGTTCGAGCGGTACGCCGGCGGCGCCGTCCCCGCGCCGGGCGGGAGGCGGAGCTTCGGGCTCGGGCTTGCCCTGGTACGGGACATCGCCGTGCGCAACGGGGGCTCGGTGCGCATCGCGCAGACGGGGTCCGGCGGGACCACCATGGAGGTCTCCCTGCCCCTCGCCGCTACTTAGGCAAACCTAAGCTGAGGCGCCCATCACAAAGTGGCACCATGACTTCCATGCGTATGGACCATGTTTCTTATGCCTGCGAAGCGGACGGTCTGCTGGCCACGACGGAGCGGATCGCCGACGCCCTCGGTGTCGAGGCCGTCAAGGGCGGCGTCCACCCGCGTTTCGGTACCCGCAACATGATCATCCCCCTCACGGACCACCACTACCTCGAGGTCGTCGAGGTCCTGGACCACCCGGCGTCGGACAAGGCGCCGTTCGGTCAGGCGGTGCGCGCCCGCAGCGCCGCGGGCGGCGGCTGGATGGGCTGGTGCGTCGAGGTCAAGGACCTCGCGCCGTTCGAGGAGCGGCTCGGGCGCCAGGCCGTTCCCGGCAACCGGAAGTTCCCCGACGGGCGCGAGCTCGTGTGGAAGCAGATCGGCATCCTCGGGCTCATCGCCGACCCGCAGGTCCCGTACATGCTCAAGTGGGAGGGCGACCCGTCCCTCCACCCCTCGAACGCCTACCCGGCCACGGTGCGGATGAGTCGGCTCACGATCGCCGGCTCGGCGGAGCGTGTCACCGAGTGGCTCGGCGAGCCGGTCGAGAAGCCTCTCGAGGACGTCGAGGTCGAGTGGGTCTCCCCCAAGGGCACCCCCGGGATCATGTCGGTCACCTTCGAGACGGCGAACGGCGCCGTCACGATCTGACCGGAGCACCGGACGACGGGGTGCACGGGACCCCGCATTCGACGGGACGGGACCCCGCAACGTTGCCGGGTCCGGTCCCGCTTGTTGCGGGGTCCCGTCCCTACCCCAGGCCCATGGCCTTGCCGGCAACGCTGAAGCCCACGAACGCGACGATGTCCAGCAGGGCGTGCGCGATGACCAGCGGCATGACCCTCCCGTACCTGCGGTACACGAAGGCGAACACGACGCCCATCACCGCGTTCCCCACGAACGGCCCGATCCCCTGGTACAGGTGGTAGCTGCCGCGGAGGAGCGCGCTCGCAGCGACCGCCGCCGGTACCCCCCACCCCAGCCGCCGCAGCCACCCGAGCATGAACGCCACGACGATGACCTCCTCGACGAGCGCGTGCCGCACGGCCGAGAGGATGAGCACCGGGACCGTCCACCAGTACTGGTCGAGCCCGCTGGGGATGATGGCCGTGGTGATTCCCAGCACTCGCCCCGCCCAGTAGAGGCCGAGGGACGGGATCCCGATCGCGAGGAACAGCCCCGCGCCCCACAGCCAGTCCCGCCCCGGGCGGGCGAGGTCGAGCCCGAGGCGCGCGAACGGCGTCGTCCATCTGGCGGCGGCGGCACCCCGGCGCGCCGCCGCGTCCCACACGAAGTAGAGCACCAGCGCCACCGGCACGAGCGCGAACAGGATGTCGAGCAGCTGGTAGGTGAGGTCGAAGTACTCGCGCGAGTTGAGGGACCGGTTGAGGGTGGAGGTCCCCTCGGACAGCGGCGCGCGGGTCGCCTTGTCGATCAGCTGCACGACCGAGTAGACGGCCGACTGCCCGAGCGAGAGCCCGAGGACAATGAGCAGCTGGGCCTGCCAGCGGGGACGGGACGCGGAACGGACGACGGCGGGTGCTTCCGGCATGCACCTATCTTGCCTGCCGTCGCTGGGCGCCTCCTGCAGGTTGGGCGCCTCCTGCAGGGCGGCTGGCCTACGCTGGGGTCCATGAGCGCGCCGCGGCAGATCATCATGGTCCGGCACGGCCACTCGGCCGCCAACCTGGACACGAGCATCTACGAGCGCGTCCCCGACTACCGGATCCCCCTGACCGAGCAGGGCGTCGACGAGGCGCGCCGGGCGGGCCGGCAGATCCGGCGCCAGCTCGAAGGCGAGCGGGTCCGCGTCTACGTCTCGCCGTACCTGAGGGCCTACCAGACGCTCGAGGCCCTGGGGATCGAGGACCTCACCGACAGCGTCGTCGAGGAGCCGCGGCTGCGGGAGCAGGACTGGGCGAACTACCAGGTGCCCGAGGAGATCGAGGAGCAGAAGCGGCTCCGGGACACCTACGGCCACTTCTTCTACCGGTTCCGCGACGGCGAGTCCGGCAGCGACGTGTACGACCGCGTGACCGGCTTCATGGAGACCCTGTACCGCCACTGGGCCAGGCCGGCCTACCCGCCGAACGCCCTCCTGGTGACGCATGGGCTGACCATGCGCCTGTTCTGCATGCGCTGGTTCCGCTGGACGGTCGAGTACTTCGAGTCGCTCAACAATCCCGAGAACGCCGGAGTCCATACCCTCGTCCGCCAGCCCAGCGGGCGGTACCGGCTCTCTCCGCCGTTCAGCCAGTGGGCGCCGCGCTCCACCCGGGACACCGTCGTCGAGACCACCTTCGACGAACTGTAGCGCTGCCTACCGCACGCGCCGCCCCGCTCGCCAGACGGCGTGGGTGAGCGGCATTCCCGGCCGGTAGGCGAGGTGCGTCGCGGAGGGCGCGTCGAGCACGTGCAGGTCGGCGCGGTGCCCGACGGCGATCGAGCCCACCGCCCGCCGCCCGTCCTCGTCCCGGCCCGCATGACGGCGCAGGGCGAGCGCGCCGCCGAACGTGGCCGCCCGCACGGCCTCCTGGACGGAGAGCCCCATCTGGAGGACCGCTGTCGTGACGCAGAAGTTCATGGAGCTCGTGTAGCTCGTGCCGGGGTTGCAGTTCGAGGCGATCGCGATCTGGACGCCGGCGTCGAGGAGGGCCCGGGCCGGGGCGAGGGGGGCGCGGGTCGAGAGGTCGCACGCGGGCAGGACGGTCGCGACGGTGCCCGCTGTCGCAACCATGCCGGCGTCGCCCGGTGATCCCGCAGGGGCCCACCCCTCCCACGTCCCGGCGAGCGCCTCGAGGTCCGCCTCATCGAGGAAGTTCACGTGGTCCACGCTCGCGGCGCCGACCTCGACGGCGAGCCGCACCCCCGCCCCGTGGCCGAGCTGGTTGCCGTGCACCCGTAGCCCGAGCCCAGCGTCGCGGCACGCGAGCAGGACCCGCCGCGACTGCTCCTCGGTGAAGGCTCCCCGCTCGCAGAAGACATCGGCCCAGCGCACGTGCGGCCGCACGGCCTCGAGCATCTCGCCGCACACGAGCTCGGTGTACGCGTCCGGATGCGCCCCCGCCGGGACGAGGTGCGCCCCGAGATAGGTGACCTCGTCGGCGGCCTCGCCCGCGAGGACGGCGCTGCGCCGCTCGTTCTCGACGTCGAGCCCGTACCCGGTCTTGGTCTCGAGGTACGTCGTGCCTCCCGCGACGGCCTCGGCGAGGCGGGCGGCGAGCAGGCGCCGCAGCTCGCCGTCGGACGCGGCGCGGGTGGCCGCCGTCGTGACCCCGATGCCGCCCGCCGCGTAGGGCTGGCCGGCCATGCGCGCCTCGAACTCGGCGGTCCGATCGCCGGCGAAGACGAGGTGCGAGTGCGAGTCGACCCAGCCCGGCAGGACGGCCCGGCCGCCGGCATCGTACCGGTCGTCGGCGGCGGGCGCGGCCGACGACCGTCCCACCCACGCGATCCGCTCCCCCTCGAGCACGACGGCGGCGCCGCGGATGACGCCGGCGGCCTCGCCGGAGCCGGGGCTCGCCTCGCCCGTGAGGTGCTGGGTGGACAGCTCGCCGATGTTGTCGATGAGGAGGGTCATGCCTCCATCTTCACGTCCGGACCGAGAGGCGGTGCGGATCCAGGGCCCGCTGTGTCTCCGATACCGGACTCGCCCCCGAGCGGAGGGCATCGGGACCCGCCAGCAGCGCGGCGGCCGCATCCTCGGCGAGCGCCGAGGAGGTCTGGAAGCCGTAGCCGCCCTGTCCGGCGAGCCAGAAGAACCCGGGGCCCTCGGGGTCGAAGCCCATCACTGGCAGGCCGTCCTTCGGCGAGGTCCGCAACCCGGTCCACGCTTTGACGATGCCGGTCGGCTTGAGGTCTGCGACGGACCGGATGAGCCCCAGCGTGGCCTCGATGTCGCCGGGGCGCGGGACGGCGTCCTCGGCCCGGCTCGGCTCGGCCTCGCTCGGGGAGACCAGGGCTCCGGCCTCGTCGGGGCGGAAGTACCACGTGTTGTCCGCGGCGGCCACCATGGGCAGGTCCGGATCGAGCGGCTCGGCGAGCGAGACGAGCGCTGCGGTGCGCCGGTAGGGCTGGAGGCCGAGCCGCTCGACGCCGAAGAGGATGGCGAGGTCGTCCGCCCACGCGCCGGCGGCGTTGACCACGTTGGCCGCGTGGAAGCCCTCTGCACCCGCGCCCACAAGCCAGCCCTCGCCGACCCTCTGGGCCGTGTGGACGGGCGAGCCGACCTGGATCTCGACGCCGCCAGCCCGGGCCCTCTCCTCGTGGTAGGCCAGCAGCGCGGCAGCGTCCACGCGGACGGAGTCCGGGTCGAGGGCGGCGGCCTCGAAGGCGTCCTCGCGGAGCTGGGGTACGAGGGTGCGGGCCTGGTCGCGGCTCAGCGGCTGCATACCGGCATGGGAGGCCTGGCCCACGTCCGCCCAGGTTCCCACGAGCATGAAGCGGCTGGGCCACACGAGCGGGCGGCCCCCGGCCGCAGAGCCTGCGTCCGCCGCTCCCGCGAGCTTGGCGAGGGTGCGGCGGGTGAGGTCCTGGACGGGCGCGGGGCCGTAGCTCGGGATGAGCTGCTGCGCCGAGCGTGCTGACGTGTGGTACGCGAGGGAGGGTTCGGCCTCGACCAGCGCGACGCGGCACTTGCCGGCGAGCGCGGAGGCGAGGGAGAGGCCGGCGATGCCGCCTCCCACGATGAGGACGTCGACGTCATGGGTGCTGTTCGTGGTAGCGCTCATGGCCTCACTGTAGCCCGCGTGTGACGGGGGCCACAGGGGGCCGGCGGACTCTAGCCAGCCCCTGTCGCCTGCCCGGCGACCGCCTTGCGGGCCGCGGCGAACGCGTGCACGGCAGTCTCGACGTCGTCGGCTGTGTGGGCGGCGGAGAGCTGGACGCGGATCCGGGCGAGGCCCTTCGGGACCACCGGGTATGAGAACGCAGTCACGTACACCCCGTGGGCGAGCATCTCGGCCGCGATGCGCCCGGCGAGCGCCGCGTCGCCGAACATGACGGGCACGATCGCGTGCTCGCCTGGAAGCAGGTCGAAGCCCTCCTCGCCCATGCGGCGCCGGAAGAGGGCCGCGTTGGCGAAGAGCCGCTCGCGCAGCTCGCCGGACTCGGCCACGAGGTCGAGGGCGCGCAGGGTCGCGGCGACGATGGCGGGGGCCACTGAGTTGGAGAACAGGTACGGCCGGGCCCGCTGCCGCAGCATGGCGACGATCTCCGCGCGTCCCGAGACGTACCCGCCGGAGGCGCCGCCGAGGGCCTTGCCGAACGTGCCCGTGTAGATGTCCACCCGGTCCGAGACGCCCGCATGCTCGGGGGTGCCGGCGCCGGTGGCGCCCATGAAGCCCACAGCGTGCGAGTCGTCGACCATGACCATCGCGCCGTACTTCTCGGCGAGGTCGCAGATCTCGGCCAGGGGGGCGAGGTAGCCGTCCATCGAGAACACGCCGTCGGTGACGACGAGCACCCGACGCGCCCCGGCGCCGTCGTGCATCGCCGCGGCCTCCTGGAGGCGGGCCTCGAGCTCTCCCATGTCCCGATTGGCATAGCGCAGCCGGGCGGCCTTGCAGAGGCGGATCCCGTCGATGATCGAGGCGTGGTTGAGGGCGTCGGAGATGACGGCGTCCTCGGGCCCGAGGAGCGCCTCGAACACGCCGCCGTTGGCGTCGAAGCAGCTCGAGAACAGGATCGTCGCCTCGGTGCCGAGGAACTCGGAGACACGGCGCTCGAGGGCGAGGTGTGCGTCCTGGGTGCCGCAGATGAACCGCACCGAGGCCATGCCGAACCCGCGCTCATCGAGGGCCTGCTTGGCGGCCGCGATGAGGTCCGGGTGGTCGGCGAGGCCGAGGTAGTTGTTGGCGCAGAAGTTCAGGACCTCCCCCGCGGGCTGCCCGAGGTTGCCGGCCTGGATGTGGGCGGACTGCGGCGAGTCGATGTGCCGCTCCTCCTTGAAGGTCCCGGCGGCGCGGATCTCGTCGAGCTCCGCGGCCAGCTGCTCCCTGATTCCTGCGAACATCTCTTCTCCTTGTCCCCTCGTCCCGCTCAGACGCCGGACCAGTCCAGCACCACTTTGCCGCCGGTGCCAGAGCGGGCGACGGCGAAACCCTCCTCCCAGCGCTCGGCCGGGAGGACGTCGGTCACCACCGAGGCGACGTGGCGCCGCAGGACGGGGTTCGAGGACAGCATGGCGCTCATGGCGTACCAGGTCTCGAACATCTCGCGGCCGTAGATGCCCTTGAGCGTGAGCATGTGGGTGACGACCTTGCCCCAGTCGATCTCGGCAGCCTCGGCTGGCAGGCCCAGGAGGGCAATCCGTCCGCCGTGGTTCATGTTCTCGATCATGCCCTGCAGCGCGGCGGGACGCCCGGACATCTCGAAGCCCACGTCGAACCCCTCGAGCATGCCGAGCTCGCGCTGAGCCTCGGCGACGGTCATGCGCGAGACGTCGACCGCGAGGTCCGCGCCCATCTGCCGTGCAAGGTCAAGCCTCTGGGCAGAGACATCGGTGATGGCGATCTTCCGAGCCCCCGCGTGCCGGGCGACCGAGATGGCCATGAGCCCGATCGGCCCTGCCCCGGTGATGAGCACATCCTCGCCGACGAGCGGGAAGCTGAGCGCCGTGTGGACGGCGTTGCCGAACGGGTCGAAGATCGCGCCGAGTTCGGGCGTGACCGACGGGTCGTGGTGGACCCAGGCGTTGGCCTCGGGGATCACGACGTACTCGGCGAAGGCCCCGTCGCGCTGCACGCCGACGCTGACGACGTTGATGCACATCTGGCGGCGGCCTGCCCGGCAGTTGCGGCACATCCCGCACACGATGTGGCCCTCGCCCGAGACGCGGTCCCCCACCCGGACCTCCCGCACGTCCTCGCCGACCTCGACCACCTCGCCGTAGAACTCATGGCCCGGGACGAGCGGGGTGACGAGCATCGACTGGGCGCTCGCATCCCACGACTGGATGTGGAGGTCGGTCCCGCAGATCCCGGTGGCGAGCACCCGGATCTTGACGTCCGCGGGCCCAGCCTGCGGCTCGGGTCGGTCGGTGAGCTCGAGGCCGGGCTGCGGGCCGGGCTTGTAGAGGGCCTTCATGGGCCCATTCAAGGCCAGACGCCGGGTCAGGACAACGGGGGCGCGCGATCAGCGGAGCCGGTTGCGCCCTGCGGCGCGGACTCCCGGGCTGCGCTGCGGCGCGATGAGCACGAGTGCCGGGTAGGTGATGAGCGCGAGGGCCACGTGCATAAGCACGAGCACGCCGACGGCCGGCGCGGGCTGGCCCTTCAGGAGGATCCATGCGTCGGGCGCGAGGCCGGCCGCCGTCACCGCCACGGCAAGCCACAGGAAGGGCTTCCACGCCCTGGAGGAGAGCCACGCCATGGCCGGCCAGGCGAGGCACGCGAGCACCACCCCGACCACGGTCAGCTTCGTGTACTCGCCGAACTGGAAGTGCTCGTAGCCGGCCAGGTCCGGCATCGCGGCGACGGCAGCGGCAGCGAGCGCTGCGCAGGCCATGACCGACCCGACAACCGCGACCACGCTCGCGACGACGAAGCGTGCGAGGGAGGGCTGGCGCCGCCCCTTCGGGAAGTCCAGGTCGAAGGCGCGCGCGGCGCGCTCGGCCAGAGAGCTCCGAAGGGCTCGGGCGGTGGGGTGCTGCTCGGACACGCGGTTCCTCCTGGGACAGGCTCAGATGAAGCAGTCCCAGACTAGGAGCGCGGTTCTAAGAGGCCTCTAAGAAGAGGCCTGCAGGGCTTCAGGAGGAGACCGAGCCAGTTGCCGACGGGCTGGGCGACGGCGACTGCGGCTGGGCCGGGCTGCTGCCGTTCTGGTGCTTCATGTGGCCCTTGCCGTTCTGGCTGTTCTGGCCGTTCTGACTGCCCGGCGTCGGGAACGGCCCCTTCATGACCTGCTCGGCGGTGTCCGTGCTCCCCGAGCGCAGGGCCCGCACCGCCACCTCGTCTCCGACCTTGAGGTCCCCGGCGGTCAGCGCGGCGCCCTTCTGGCCGGCAGCGTGGATCTTGGTGTCGCCGCCGAGGGTGTAGGAGTGCTCGTACCCGTCCTCGCTCTTGACCGTGAGCTTCGTGCCCGTGGCCTCGGTGACGGTCCCGCGCTGGGAGACGACCGTCGCGAACGTCCCGTCGCCCTTCTTGACCGTCATCTCGCCGTGGAGGCCGCCCAGGGCCAGGCCGCGCCCGAAGGCGTGCCCCTTCCCCTGGCTGCCCTGCCCCTGGCCGCCCTGCGAGGGTGCCGAGCCCTGCGAGGGCGCGGATGGAGAAGGCGACGGCGTCGAGGCGGCCCAGACGGCGGCGCCGCCCCCGCCTGCCAGCCCGAGGGCGAGGGCTCCGATGACGATGGCGCGGCGAACGCGATGTGGCGTGGTAGAACTCATGACTCCATCTTGCGCCCGCGGGGCCGCAGGCAGTGCGGAACCCGTGGCAACTGACAGGAAACCACTAGGAGCGTCACAGGTTCAGTTCTCGAAAAGGCAGAACGGGTGCCCGTCCGGGTCGAAGAACACGAGGACGTCGTCCTGGGGCTGGTGGTCGGCCCGCCGCGCACCGCACTCCTTTGCGTGCGCTGCCGCCTTGTCGAGGTCGTCGACGAACAGGTCGAGGTGCATCATCATCTGCTGCTTCCCCGGTTCCTCGGGCCAGACGGGACGCTCGAAGCCCTCCTCGAACTGGAACGAGAGCTTCGGCCCGCCCGCAGGGTTGAGGACCGTGGCCCACTCCCTCTCGTCGTCGCCCAGTTCCCAGCCCAGCAGGTTGGCGTAGAAGCGGGCCGCAGCCTGGGGATCCGGGGTGCCGAGGACGGTAGCGTGGTACTGGATGAGCGGCGACATGGGGCCACCCTACGCACGAGGCGCCCCGCGCCGGAAGGTTCCATGGTCCCTTCCGGTTCGGGGCGCCGTCGTGCGCCTGCCGTCCGTACGACGGCGGCGGGCTGGCTACGCGTTGACGCCGAGCCTCTCGAGGATCAGCTCCTTGACGCGGCCGGCGTCGGCCTGGCCGCGAGTGGCCTTCATGACGCCGCCGACGATCGCGCCGACGGCCTGAACCTTGCCGCCGCGGATCTTGTCCGCGACGTCGGGCTGGGCGGCGAGCGCGGCGTCGATCGCCTCGAGGAGCGGGCCGTCGTCGGAGACGAGCACGAGGCCGCGGGCCTCCATGACCTGGGTCGGGGTGCCCTCGCCGGCGATGACGCCGTCGAGCACCTGGCCGGCCATCTTGTTGTTGAGCTTGCCGCCTTCCACAAGGCCGTTGAGCTCCACGATCGCCGCGGCCGTCACGCCGAGCTCGGCCGGGTCCACGTCGGCGGCCTTGGCGCGGCCGACGATCTCGCCCATCCACCACTTGCGCGCGGCCTGCGGGGTCGCGCCGGCGGCGATGGTCTCCTCGATCGAGTCCATGACCCCGGCGTTGACCACGTCGCGGAACTCGGCGTCCGCGTAGCCCCAGGCCTCCTTGAGCCGCTTGCGGCGCTCGGCCGGGGGCTCGGGAAGGGACGCGCGGAGCTCCTCGACCCACTCGCGGCTCGGGACCACGGGCACGAGATCCGGCTCGGGGAAGTAGCGGTAGTCGTCGGCGTCGCTCTTGGGGCGGCCAGCCGTCGTCGTGCGCGTGTCCTCGTGCCAGTGGCGCGTCTCTTGGGTGACCTTCTCCCCCGCCGACAGGACGGCGGCGTGGCGCTGGATCTCGAAGCGCACGGCGTGCTCGACGGAGCGGAGCGAGTTGACGTTCTTCGTCTCCGATCGGATGCCGAACTGGGTGGCGCCCTTGGGCATGAGCGAGACGTTCGCGTCGCAGCGGACGTTTCCGCGCTCCATGCGCGCGTCGGAGACGCCGAGGTTCTTCACGATCTCGCGGATCGCCGACACGTACGCCTTGGCCAGTTCGGGGGCGCGGGATCCGGCGCCGACGATGGGCTTCGTGACGATCTCGACGAGCGGCACGCCCGCGCGGTTGTAGTCCACGAGGGAGTACTCGGCACCGTGGATGCGGCCGGTGGCACCGCCCATGTGGGTGAGCTTCCCAGCGTCCTCCTCCATGTGTGCGCGCTCGATCTCGACGCGGAACACAGTCCCGTCCTCGAGCTCGATGTCGATCCAGCCGTCGTGGGCGATCGGCTCGTCGTACTGCGACGTCTGGAAGTTCTTCGGCGTATCCGGGTAGAAGTAGTTCTTCCGCGCGAACCGGCAGGACTCGGCGATCTCGCAGTTCAGGGCGAGGCCGATCTTGATGCTCGACTCGACGGCGGCCCTGTTGACCACGGGCAGGACGCCGGGCATGCCGAGGTCCACCTCGTTGACGTTCGAGTTCGGCTGGTCGCCGAACACGTTCGGGGCCGAGGAGAACATCTTCGTCTTGGTGTTCAGCTCGACGTGGACCTCGAAGCCGAGGACCGGGTCGAAGCGCTCCATGGCCGTCTCGAAGGAGAGGATCTCGTCAGTGGATGCCATCGTTCGTTCTCTCCTTAGAGGGCCGGGGCCTGGGCGAGCAGCGGGCCGCCCCACTGCGCCTCGAGCAGGGATTCGAGCGCCGCGCCGACACGGTACAGGCGCGCGTCCTCGCGGGCGGGGGCGAGGAGCTGGATGCCCACGGGCAGGCCGTCCTCCTCCGCGAGACCGCCCGGCAGCGACAGGCCGGGGACGCCGGCGAGGTTGGCCGGGATCGTCGCGACGTCGTTGAGGTACATGGCCAGCGGGTCGTCGAGCTTCTCGCCGAGCGGGAACGCCGTGGTGGGCGCCGTCGGGGAGATGAGGACGTCCGCCTGGGCGAAGGCGTTGTCGAAGTCGCGCTGGATGAGCGTGCGGACCTTCTGCGCCGAGCCGTAGTAGGCGTCGTAGTAGCCGGCCGAGAGGGCGTAGGTGCCGAGGATGATGCGGCGCTTGGCCTCGTCGCCGAACCCGGCGGCGCGGGTCGCGCCCATGACGCGCTCGATCGTCATGGGGCCGTCCTGGGGCAGGACCCGCAGCCCGTACCGGACGCCATCGAACTTGGCGAGGTTGGAGGAGACCTCGCTCGGCATGATCAGGTAGTACGCGCCGAGGGCGTACTTGAAGTTCGGGCAGGAGACCTCGACGACCTGCGCGCCGGCGCCCTTGAGCAGCTCGAGCGCCTCGTGGAAGCGGGTCTCGACCCCGGCCTGGAAGCCCTCACCGCTGAGCTCCTTGACGACGCCGATGCGCACGCCCTCGACACTGCCGGCCTTCGCGGCCGCCACCAGGGTGTCGAACGGGTCGGTGAGGGAGGTCGAGTCGAACGGGTCGTGGCCGCCGACGAGCTCCTGGAGAAGCGCCGAGTCCAGGACGGTGCGCGAGACGGGGCCGATCTGGTCCAGGCTCGATGCCATGGCGATCGCGCCGTACCGGGACACTGCGCCATAGGTGGGCTTGACGCCGACAGTGCCGGTCACGGCCCCGGGCTGGCGGATCGAGCCGCCCGTGTCGGTGCCGAGGGCCAGCGGGGCCTCGAAGGCGGCGACGGCCGCGGCGGAGCCGCCTCCGGAGCCGCCGGGGATGCGGTCCAGGTCCCACGGGTTGCGGGTCGGCCCGAACGCCGAGTGCTCGGTGGAGGAGCCCATGGCGAACTCGTCGAGGTTGGTCTTGCCGAGGATCGGCAGCTTCGCAGCCCGGATCTTCCTGATCACGGTCGCGTCGTAGGGGCTCATCCAGCCCTCGAGGATGCGGGAGCCCGCCGTCGTGGGCTGGCCCACTGTGACGATGAGGTCCTTGATGGCGATCGGCACACCCGCGAGCGGGTGGAGGGCGGCGGCGTCGTCCCCGCCGGCGGCGCGGGCCGAGTCGACCTCGCGGGCGACGGCGAGCGCCTCCTCCGTGTTGACGTGCAGGAACGCGTGGACGCCGCGCTCCCCGCCGTCGACCTCGGCGATGCGGTCGAGGTGCGCCTGCGTGACCTCCTCGGAGGAGACCTCCTTGGCGGCGAGCCTCTCGGCGAGGGCCGAGGCGCTGGACGTGATGAGGTCGCTGAGGTTCTTCTCGCTCATGGGTTACTCCTCGTCCAGGATGGCCGGGACCTTGAAGCGGTCCTCGTCCGAGTCGGGGGCGCCTGAGAGCGCCTCGGCGGGGGTCAGGACGTGGCCGACGACGTCCTCGCGGAAGACGTTGCTCAGCGGGATCGGGTGGCTCGTGGCCGGGACGTCGGGCCCGGCGGCCTCGCTCACGCTCTTGACGGCGTCGACGATGTGGGCGAGCTCGCCCGCCATCTTGTCGAGTTCCGCCTCGCTCATCTCGATCCGCGCGAGCTGCGCGAGGTGCGCAACGTCGTCGCGAGTGATCTCAGCCATGGATCTCCCTGGGTGGGTGGTGACAAAGGTTCGCGGTCCAGTCTAGTCGCGGGCGGGTGCGGACGACGGCGACGGCTCCCGCGCAGAGCCTCCCCACGCCCGAAGGTCACCTCCTGTTGGCCAATGTGCGGACAAAGACCAACAGGAGGTGACCTTCAGGACGTGACCCCCAGACGGAGGGTGCGGGCTAGCCGATCGCGATCGCCCCCACGAGGACTCCGACCGCGAGCATGACGAGCGAGATGACCGCCGTCCGCCACAGGACCAGCTTGTGGTGGTCGCCGAGCTCGACCTTCGCGAGCGAGACGAGCAGCAGGATCGCCGGGACGAGCGGGCTCTGCAGGTGGAACGGCTGGCCGGTGATGGAGGCGCGGGCCATGTCCGCCGCACCGATCCCGTAGTGCGCGGCCGTCTCGGACAGGACGGGCAGGACCCCGAAGTAGAACGCGTCGTTGCTCATGAAGAACGTCATCGGGATGGACAGGATGCCCGTGATGACCGCCATGAACGGGCCTGCGTCCGCCGGGATGACCGAGACGAGCCAGTTGGACATCTCCGTCACGATGGTCGTCTCGCCGATCTTGCCGGTCAGCACGCCGGTGAGCACGGAGGCGGCCATCACCATGGACACGACCGCGACGACGCTCGGCGCGTGGGCGATGAGCTGCGCCGCCTGGTCCTTCACCCGCGGGAAGTTGACCACGAGCGCGACGGCCGCACCGACCATGAACACGTACGCCAGCGGCAGGACGTCCGCCACGAGCAGGACCATGATGCCCACGGTGAGGGCCAGGTTGAACCAGAACAGCTTGGGGCGCAGCGTCCTGCGGTGCGGGTCAAGCGCGGTGTCGGCCATGGCCGAGTCCATCTGGTCGACCAGCTCCGGCGCGTCGAGCAGCGCAACCCCGCCACCCGGCGTCGTGCGCGAGCCCTTCGGCGAGCCGAGGCCGCCGCTGTGCGAGGCGCCGCCTGCAGCGCCAGCAGAGCCTGCAGCGCCCGCCTCCGGGCCCCACAGCTCGGGGCGCTCGACGGCGAGCCGCTTGCGCTCGCGCAGGCCGAGCCGCCACGCGAACAGCATGACGATCGCGAGGCCGGCGATGAGCGAGGGGACCATCGGGACGAAGACGTCGTTGACGTCGATCTTCAGCGCGGTCGCGGCGCGGGCGGTCGGGCCGCCCCACGGCAGGATGTTCATGGTGCCGTTCGCGAGGCCCGCGACGCAGGTCAGCACCACCGGGCTCAGCCCCAGGCGCAGGTACACCGGCAGCATCGCCGCGGTGGTGAGGATGAACGTGGTCGAGCCGTCGCCGTCGAGCGACACCGCCGCGGCCAGGATGGCCGTGCCGAGCACCACCTTCGCCGGGTCGTTGCCCAGCTTGCGGAGGATGAACTTCACGAGCGGGTCGAACAGGCCCACGTCGATCATGAGGCCGAAGTACACGATCGCGAACATGAGCAGGGCGGCCGTGGGGGCCATGGACTTCAGGGACGTCATGACCATCGGGCCGATCCCGAGCCCCGCGCCCGCGAACAGGCCGAAGATGGTCGGGACGATGATCAGCGCAAGCACCGGGGTGAGCTTCTTCGTCATGATGAGCGCCATGAACACGGCGATCATCGCGAAGCCGAGCACTACCAGCATCGGTGGCTCCTCTCTTGTGAACCGCATCACCGCGGTGTGATGCGCGCTACGAAAGTAGCTGGGCGGCAGGACGCGCTCCGGGTTTGCCGGCATTGGCTGATGTTCTGCTCATTCGACGGGTTCTGCGCATTCTGCTCACGGGGTGAGGCCGGGCCTACGATGGGCAGATGCGCTTCTCGACCCGCACCCTCCTGCTGCAGGTCGGGGCGGTCGCGCTCGCCGTCGTGCTTGCGGCGGGGGCCCACCTCTGGCTCGCCTACGAGCGCCTCTGGACCGAGGCAGAGCAGAACGCCCTCACCCTCGGCCGCGCCGTGGCCTCCGACCCGGTGCTGCGGCGCACGACGGCGCAGATCGCCGCCGGCGCCGGCACTCCCCCGCCCGCCGAACTCGCTTCGGGGCCGGTGATGGCAGCGGCGGAGTCGGCACGGGCCAGCACGGGGGCGCTGTTCGTCGTCGTGACCGACGAGGAGGGGCTGCGGCTGGCCCACCCCGACCCGGCGCGGCTCGGCGAGCGGGTGAGCACGCCCCCGGATGTGGCGCTGTCCGGGCGCGAGGAGACCACCAGGAACACCGGGACCCTCGGCCCGTCGGTGGGCGCGAAGGTCCCCGTCTACGCGCCGGCCGGCGCTCCCCAGGGCGAGGGCTCGGTGGTGGGCGAGGTGAGCGTCGGCTACGCGCGCTCGGGCGTGGCCGAAGGGCTCGGCGCCGATGCCATCGCCGTCGGGACCACCGCGGTGCTGGCCCTCGCGGCCGGCGTCGTCGCCTCGCTCGCGCTGCGGCGCCGGCTCGCGCGGCTCACGCTCGGGCTCGAGCCCGAGGACATCGGCACCCTCGTCCAGGACCAGGAGGCCGTGCTGCGCGGGATCGACGAGGGCGTCGTCGGTGTCGGGCGGGACGGCCGGGTCACCGTCGCGAACGACGCCGCGCGGCGCTTCCTCGGCGTCGACCTCACCGGAGAGCGGTGGGACTCGGCGTCGGTGCCGGCCGAGCTGCGCGAACTGACGGCCGGCGACGTTCCCGCGGAGGCCGACGGCGGGACAGGGCGGCAGCTCGTCGTGGGCGAGCGGGTGCTCGTGGCCAGTGCGCGGCGCGTCGTGCATGCGCGGGAGGAACTCGGGTGGGTCGTCATGCTCCGCGACCGCACGGAGCTGCGCGGTCTCACCCGCCAGCTCGACGCGGTCGGCGCGCTCAGCGAGGCCCTGCGCGCCCAGCGGCACGAGTTCTCCAACCAGGTCCACACGGTGGCCGGTCTGCTGGACCTCGGCGAGGTGGCGGAGGCCCGCTCAGTGCTGGGGCGGCTGGGTGCGACCGGCCCGCTGAGCTTCCCGCTCGAGCAGGCCGAGCTGCTCGGCGACCCGAGCCTGCAGGCCTTCCTCGGGGCGAAGGGCATCGAGGCCTCGGAGCGCGGCGTCGTCCTGCGGCTCGGCGCCGAGACGCTCGTCCGGAACCCGGTGGCGGCCGCGCAGGACGTGACCACGGTGCTCGGCAACCTCGTCGACAACGCGGTGAGCGCCGCCGTCGCCGGCTCTCCGGATCCCGGCGGCGAGCGCTGGGTGGAGGTCGAACTGCTCGACGACGGCCCCACGCTTCACGTCGTCGTCGCCGACTCGGGTGACGGCCTCCGCGGGATCGAGCCGGAGCAGCTGTTCGAGCGGGGGTTCACGACAGCTCTGCCCGCGGCCGAACAGCCCGGCGGCCACGGCCTGGGCCTGCACCTGTCGCGTCAGCTGGCGCGCCGGCACGGCGGAGACGTGTGGGTGATCTCCCCCGGGCGCCCCGGCGGGCCGGGGGCCGTCTTCGGTGCTCGCGTCGTGGGGCTGACGGACGAGGAGAAGGCGGACCGGGACTCGAGGCTCGGGAGGGCCGGTCCCAGGGGGAGGACGGGGAATGGCTGATCTGAGGGTGCTCATCGTCGACGACGACTTCCACGTCGCCCGGCTCCATGCCACGTGGGTCGACGCGGTTCCGGGCTTCACGGCGCTGGCCCCGGTCGGGACGGCGGCGCTCGCGCTCCAGGCCGCCCACTCGCTGCGGCCCGACCTCGTGCTACTCGACACCTACCTTCCGGACACGACCGGGCTCGAGCTCCTGCGCACGATCGACACGGACGCGATCATGCTCACGGCCGCCGCCGATCCGGAGTCCGTGCGGACGGCCCTGCGCCGCGGGGCGCTCGGGTACCTCATCAAGCCGTTCAGCGCCGACGACCTCGCCGCAGCCCTGCGCGGCTACGCCCGGTACCGGCGGGTGCTGGCGGGGACCGGCTCGCTCGACCAGGCTGGGGTCGACCGGGCCCGGCGCGCGCTGCTCGGGGGCGGGGACGCGCCGTCGTCGGCGGGTCCGAGCCGGTCCCGATCAGCGACCGAGACCGCCGTGCTCGAGGCTCTCGCGCAGGGTCCGGGCTCCGCCCGGGCACTGCTGTCCGCGGCCGAGGTCGCCGCCGTCGTCGGCGTCTCGCGGGCCACGGCGCAGCGGTACCTCGCGGCGCTCGCCGAGGACGGCGCGGTGGAGATCCAGCTCCGCTACGGCTCGACGGGGCGCCCCGAGCACCGCTACGGCCTCCCCGGCTGACCCGAGATCACCCCGTGTGGCGCCGAGATCACCCCTTGTGCCGCCGAGGTCACCCCGTGACCTGAGTTCAGAGCGGTTTGACGTACACGGGCAGCCAGATGTCGGTGCCCGGAATAGGCCAGTCGCGCTCGGGCGCGCGTTCGTAGCCCAGCCGCGGGTAGAGGGCGTTCGGCCCCTCCCAGCCCACCCCTGTAGTAAGCACGACGGCGGTCGCGCCGGCGCGCCGGGCCCTCGCCTCGACCTCGCGCACCAACGCGCTCCCCGCCCCGCTGCGCTGGACTGCGGGGTCGACGACGAGGAGCCGGAATTCGAACTCGCCCTTCGTGGCGACCTGCTCGAAGCCGTCTCCGAACGCCATGACCGTGACGGAGGCGACGACCCTCCCGCCGCTTTCGGCCACGAGAACGGTGCCGCGCGCAGCCCGGTATGCGACGTCTGCCACCTGCCTCATGTACGGGTGCTCCGGGTCCTCGAAATACCCTGCCGCGAGGTACGCGTCGGCGGCAATGCGGGCGATCTCGGGATAGTCCTCCGGAGTCGCCTCGCGAATGGCCAGGGACGCGGCGATCTCGCGTTTCGACGGGTCAGCCACTCCGGTCACTCGATCGGGAAGCGCCCGGAGAACTCGATGCTGCCCGCGCACGTCCAGGCGGCAAGGCGTTCGGCATCGGAGGGACCGCCGTCGAGGGGACTGGTGAGGGCAGGCCGGCGCACCCAGCAGCCGGCCTCCTCGGCGATGAGGGCGCCCGCGGCGAAGTCATGCTCGTTGAGGCCACGCTCGCCGTAGGCGTCATGCGTGCCATCGGCCACGAGGCAGAGGTCCAGCGCTGCAGATCCGAGACGGCGCATGTCCCCGAAGCCGTCCATGAGGCCCGGCAGGAAGGCCGCCTGTTCTGCGCGGACACCCGGGTCGTAGCTGAACCCGGTCGCGAGGAGCGCGGACCCGGCGCTGGCGCGGCCCGGTGCGGGGCCTTCCAGCTGGCGCGGGTCGTCACGCCCGTCGGAGCGGAACGCTCCCCCGCCCCGAACGGCCCAGTACTCCCGGTCTAGCGCCGGCGCGCTCACGACGCCGGCGAGCCAGTGGCCCTCGGCATCGGCGACCGCGACGCTCGTGGCGTAGTAGACGATGTCCCGGATGAAGTTCGTGGTCCCGTCGAGCGGGTCGATCGACCAGCGGAAGCCGCTCGGATCCTCGACGGTTGTGGTCCCGTCTTCCTCGCCCGTGATGACGTCGCGGGGCCGTTCCGACGCGAGGACGTCCCTCACGGCCTTCTCCGCTGCCAGGTCGAAAGCGGTGACCCAGTCGCTGCCGGAGCTCTTCGTCTCCTGCTCGGCGTCACCCACGGGAAGGGTCCCCGCCGCGCGGCCGGACAGGACCGCCGCCCCGGCGGCAGCCGCGCGCCGGGCCGTCGCGAGCAGGCCCGCCAGCAGGTCCAGTGAGTACTGGGCGCTCACGGCGCTGCCTCCTCGTCCGTCTCCGCGTCCTCCTCGGCCTCGCCGATCCGGGCGGCGAGCTCCTCGCCCGTGGAGGCGCCGTCGTCGACCGCGGGATGCCCCGCGACCGGTGCCGCTTCGCCCTCATCCACCGCAGCCTCCGCATTTCCCGGGCCTTCGGCGAGGAGCTTGACGAAGCCCGCCTCGTCCAGAATGGGCAGACCGAGCTGTTCGGCCTTGTCGAGCTTGGATCCTGCGCTCTCGCCGGCCACCACATAGTCGGTCTTCTTGGACACGCTGCCGGAGGCCTTGCCGCCGCGGATGATGATGGCCTCCTTGGCCTCGTCGCGGCTGAAGCCCTCCAGGCTTCCAGTCACGACGACGGTGAGCCCCTCGAGCGTGCGGGCCGCAGACGCGTGCTGCTCGTCGGCCATCGCCACGCCCGCGGCCTTCCAGCGGTCGACGATCTCGCGGTGCCAGTCCTCGGCGAACCATTCGATGAGAGCGTCCGCGATGATCGGCCCGACCCCGTCGACCTCAGAGAGCTGCTCGCGGGCGTCCGGGGCCGCGAGCACCGCACGCAGGGCATCCATGGACCCATAGCGGGTTGCGAGTGCGCGCGACGCCGTCGGCCCCAGGTGCCGGATGGACAGCGCCACGAGCACGCGCCACAGCGGCTGGGACTTGGCCTTCTCGAGCTCGCGGAAGAGCTTCTCGGTGTTGGCCGTGGGCTTCGACGGCGTCTTGGCCGTGGGCTTGGTGTAGAAGTACGGCACGAGCTCCCATTCCCCCGTGCCCGCCCCCTTGGCGCGCTTCTCGCGGCGGATCATGACGTCGCGAAGGTCCTCCGGAGCGAGGTCGAAGATGCCCGCCTCGTTCTCAAGCGGAGGAGTCTCGGGAGCGGCGGGCTGGGTCAGAGCGATCGCTGCCTCCCAGCCGAGCGCCTCGATGTCGAAGGCCCCGCGGCCTGCCAAGTGGAACACGCGCTCGCGCAGCTGGGCGGGGCAGGAGCGCGCGTTGGGACAGCGGACGTCCACTTCGCCTTCCTTGGACGGCGCCAAGGGCGTGCCGCAGAAGGGGCACTCGGAGGGCATCACGAAATCCCGGACCGGCGGATCCTGCTGCTCGCGGAGGGCGAGGACCGGCCCTACGATCTCCGGGATCACGTCGCCGGCCTTGCGCAGCACGACGACGTCGCCGATCTTGACGCCCTTGGCCTTCACGACGTCCTGATTGTGGAGGGTGGCCATCTCGACGGTCGAACCGGCGACCTTCACGGGGACCATGACGCCGTAGGGGGTGACCCTGCCTGTGCGACCCACGTTCACGCGGATGTCGAGGAGCTTGGTGTGCACCTCCTCCGGCGGGTACTTGAAGGCGACCGCCCAGCGCGGGACGCGCGAGGTGTGGCCGAGCGCGCGCTGTGTCGCGAAGTCGTCCGCCTTGACCACGATCCCGTCGATCTCGTGGATGAGGCTGTGGCGCTTGTCGCCGTAGCGCTCGATGAAGGCCAGAACCTCCTCGTAGGTGTCGAGGACCTGGTAGTAGGGGCTCGTGGGCAGGCCCCACGCCTTGAGGAGCTCGTAGGTCTCGGCCTGGCTCGACGACGCGAGGCCCTCCCGGGCACCGATTCCGTGGACGAACATGCTCAGGGGCCGCTTGGCGGTCTCGGCCGGATCCTTCTGACGCAGCGAACCCGCGGCGGCGTTGCGGGGGTTGGCGAGCGGCGCCTTGCCCTCGGCGATGAGCGCCTCGTTGAACTCGTTGAACGCCTTGGTGGGAATGTAGACCTCGCCGCGGATCTCCACCTCGTCGGGGTGGCTGTTCCCGGCCAGACGCTGGGGAATGTCCTTGATGGTGAGGACGTTGTGGGTGACGTCCTCACCGGTGCGCCCGTCGCCGCGGGTCGCCGCGCGGACGAGCTCGCCCTTGCGGTAGAGGAGGTTGACGGCCAACCCGTCGATCTTCAGCTCGGTGAGCCATTTCGCGGGCGGAAGTCCGACGGCGGCAACGCTCGCCTCTGCGCGGCGGATCCACGCTTCGAGCTCGTCAATCGAGAAGACGTCCTCGAGGCTGTACATGCGCGCGAGGTGTTCGACGGGCGCGAACGCAGCCGTCGCTTCGCCTCCCACCTCCTGGGTTGGCGAGTCGTTCGAGACGAGTTCGGGGTGCAGGGCCTCGAACTCCTCCAGGCGCCGGTACAGGACGTCGTACTCGGCGTCGGAGATGAGCGGCGCATCCTCGTTGTAGTACGCGGCGCGGTGCCTGCGCACCTCGTCCGAAAGGGCTTCGTACTCCTCCCTCAGGGACTCGGGCGGGACTACGGCCTCGTCGGAGACGGCTTGGCTCACGGATTCAGCGCTCACGGTGACTATCTTGCCCTAACCCTCCGACACTGTTCGCCGACGGGGATAGGCGAGTGGCGCTTCCGTTGCCCTGAGGACCCGGGACGCGGGAGGCGGCGCGGTCGCTTCGACGGGGCCGCCGCAGGCCTTCCATTCTTCGAAGATATCTTCTAATCTTTGTGCATGGGGGAAGAAGAAAGGTTCGAGCAGAAGCTTCAGGGGTGGGAGGCTGCCGCCATGGTGTCCGAGCCCATCGGGGAAGCTCTGGAACCGCCGGGGTGGCTGGAGGCCGAGTGGGCGCTTCGGGACGTTTCGTACGGCTACGGCTCGGGCGCTGGCGCAGGACCTGCTCACGGCGCGGGAGCCGAACTGGCTCCTCGCGTCCTCGCGTCCTCGCTCCAGGAGGCAGCCGCCGACGACCTCGTGGATCATCTCCTGCACCTCGAAAGACTCGAATCGGCGCGGATCGCCGAACGGGCGGCAACGATCACGGCGCTCGTTCGAGCATGCGGGCCTGAGATTGACCCGGATTGGAGGGCCGATGCGGCATCGGTCGCGGCGTCCGAGGTCTCGGCAGCCCTGAAGGTCTCCGCGAGGACGGCCAAGGGAATGGTGGCTGAGGCACAGGCGCTTACCGAGCCTGCTGCCAATGCAGTCCTTGAAGCTCTCGCCGATGGTCGCCTCTCACAGCGACGGGCAACGGCGGTCATGGATGCCGCTGTTCCGGTGCCGGCGGAGAAGCTGAGTGGATTCTTCGGGGCCGCCGTCGCGGCAGCCTGCCCCGAAGACCCCGACCGCGTGCCGAACCCGAGCGCCCTGCGGAGGAAGCTCAATCGTCTGGCAGAAGAATACGCAGTCGAGCCCCTGTCGGCGCGCCGGGCCAAGGCCATCACGGAGCGGAGAGTGGACCTGGAGGCGGCCGCTGACGGCATGTGCCGGCTCACTGCCTATCTGCCTCTCGAGGTGGGAAGCGCCATCGACACGTACCTGGAAGCGGTTGCACGCTCGCTCCAGTCGCCCGATGAGCACCGTACGCTCGCACAGCTGCGCGCGGACGCCTTGGCAGACCTCGCCCTCGATTGTGGGGCGCCGGCGTCGGACCGGGAGACCGTGCGTGGTCGCGCGGCGTCCGGCATCTGGTGTGAAGTGGTGGTGACGATCCCGGCGGCAACGCTCGCGGGCAGTGCGGACAGGCCGGCTGAGATCGTCGGCTATGGCCCCCTCGACGCCGAGACGGCCCGGGCCCTCGCTGGAGAGGCAGCAACCTGGACGAAGCTCTGGGTGGACCCCTCGAATGGGACACCGCTCGCGATCGGCCGGGCCCGGTACGCGCCGACCGCGGCGATGCGACGGTTCCTTGGCGCGCGCGACCGCACGTGCCGCTTTCCCGGGTGTGACCAACCTGCAGCGGCCACCGAGGCAGACCACACGCACGAGTGGGCCGACGGCGGGGCGACCGAGACCGACAATCTCGCCCTCCTGTGCCGGGAGCACCACCGGCTCAAGTCCTTCGGCCACTAGACAGTGGCGCAGATCGGCGCCCGGCAGGACGATGCGGTCGCCCGGGGACGAGCGGCGATGGACGCCCCTGCGGATCCGCAACCACCGGGCACGCTCGAATGGACGTCACCCTCGGGCCGGACCTACGTGACCTATCCGCACAACGACGCACCTCCGCCATGCTGATGTCAGACGGTCAGGTCCTCGTACGCCGTCTGGACCTTGAGCGCCCGTCCGCGGGCCACGTAGTAGCCGCGGCCGGGGACGTACTTGGGGTTGCGGATCCTGCCGAGCGACGTGCTGAGCAGCGAGTCCCCGTCCATCTCGGTCGGGTTGAGCAGGAGCCCGCGCCGACCGTTCTTGAACGGCTGGGACAGGCTCCACGCGGAGCTCCAGCCCGAGGTCTCGGACTCCCCGACCACCCACAGGCCTTCCCGGTCCATCGAGGTGATCAGCGACGAGAGCCCGGCCTCGGCAAGCGTCGAGTCGAACTCTGGCAGCCCTTCGACGAACAGGGCGAACTCGCGCACGCCGACGTCCAACTGGAGCCCGTCCGCCGCGGCAGCGATCGCGTCCTCCCCGACATAGCTCGCGTCCCACAGCGGCAGCCCCGCGATGGGGGACTTCCGGGACCCGACGTACACGCGCCGCACCTCGGGTCGCGCGCGCCGCAGCGCCGCCGCGAGGGCCACCAGCGCAGTCGTGCGTCCAGACCCCGGGGGCCCGCTGAGCATGAAGGCCCCGGACGGGTCGATGAAGAGCGGTTCGAGGGTCGAGTCCTCGAGGCCGAGCGCAACGCGGCCGCTGTCGAGCGGGAGGTCGGCGCCCATGACGACGTCGGGCAGGTTCCGGATGCCCGGCGCCTCCGCGACGCCCTGACGCCGCATCGCCGCGGCAAGCCTGACCACCTCGCGCGCCTGGACAGCGACGTTGGCGTTCCCTCCCAACACGGCGAGCTGGACTTCGAGGCCGTCGACGACGCCGCGGCCCGGAGGAGACTGGGGCGTCACGACATCCTTCGGCTGGCCGAACATCATGTAGTCGTCTTCGCCGGTCATGCGCAGGACGATGCGCTTCTGGACGCTCGCCGCGATCGAGGCCGGGATGGAGTTGGTGCGGTCGCCCGTCATGACGAGGTGGACGCCGACTGCACGGCCATCCGACGCCAGCTGCGTGAGCAGGTCGAACACGTCGTTGTCCGCAGAGTACTCGTAGAGCTCGCGGAACGCGCCCATGCCGTCGATCAGGACGATGATGCGTGCCTCGTCAGGGCGGTCCGCGAGCCGGCGGTACTCGCCGATCGTGCCCGCGCGGGCGGCGGCGTAGCGGTCCGAGCGCTCGTCGACCAGAGCGGCAAGGTGCCGCATGAGCCGCCCCACGCGCTCGGCGTCGTCCGCGTCGATCACCGCGCCGACGTGCGGCAGGTCGGCGAGCATGTGCAGGCCACGCGACCCGGCGTCGATCCCGTACACGTGGACGGGGCCGCCGCGCACCGTGACGGCAGAGGCGACCGCGATGGTCCGCAGGGCGGCCGACTTGCCGGCGCCGCCCGTGCCGTAGAGGGCCATGTTGCCGTCCCGGTCCGGCTCGTAGGAGAACGTCGGCTGGCTCTGGTGTGCCGGGTCGTCCACGACGCCCAGCAGGAGCCGCTCGTCGGTGCGGGGGTTGGGGAGCTTCGCGAAGTCGTACGTCTGCGGCAGCTCGGCCAGCCACGGCTTGCGGGGAACGTCGATCGCGAGGCGGTCCGCCGCCGTCGACACGGTGCGGACCATGCGGGCGATGTCGTTGGGACCCTCAGTCTCCGGGCCGCGGTCCGAGGGGTCGACCGGGGACTCCCAGGAGGCTCCCGTGCCGAAGTCCATCTCGGCGATGTCGATCCGTGGCTTCGCCGGCCGGTCTGTGGTCCACCCGGAGGCGTAGCCAGTCTGGAACCCCTGGACCCGGCCCGGCCCGGTCTTGGCCGCGCCGCGCCCCGGAATGGACGGGTCGAAGTAGGCAGCGGTCCTCTCGCCGAGGATGTCCTCGGAATCGGCCTCGTCCGCCATGCGCAGTGCGATGCGCAGGTTCGTGTTGGCCCTCAGGTTGTCCTTGATGACGCCGGCGGGCCGCTGCGTGGCGAGGATGAGGTGCAGGCCGAGGGACCGCCCGCGCGCCGCGACGTCCACGACGCCGTCCACGAATTCGGGCACCTCGGTGGCGAGCGCGGCGAACTCGTCGACGACGATCACGAGGTACGGAGGCGTGTCGGGGTCTCCCGCCCGCTCCATGGCGAGGAGGTCCTTCGCCTTCTTCCGGTTGAGCAGGTGCTCCCGGTAGTGCAGCTCGGCGCGCAGGGAGGTCAGCGCCCGGCGGACCAGGTGCGGGGACAGGTCGGTGACGAGGCCCACGGTGTGCGGGAGGTGGACGCAGTCCGCGAACGCGGCGCCGCCCTTGTAGTCGACGAACAGGAAGGTGACCCGGTCTGGGCTGTAGGCGCTCGCCATGCCGAGGACCCACGACTGGAGGAACTCGGACTTGCCCGCGCCGGTCGTGCCGCCCACCAGCGCGTGCGGGCCGTCGTTCTTGAGGTCGAGGAAGAACGGCTCGACCCCTTTGGAGCCCACGAGCGCGCGGAGGCTCCCCTTCGCCTTCGGGTTCGGCACGGCGGTCCCGCGCACCGAGTTGGACTGCCTCCAGCGCTCGGCGACCGTGCCGGCGTCGTCCGCGATGTCCTTCCCGGCGAGGGTGACGTAGGAGACGGACCGCGGGAGGTCGGAGTCGTCGTCCACGGGCTTGCCGACGTCCACGACCGGCGTCATCATCCGGCCGAGCTGGACGGCGAGCGCCGCGTCCACACTCTCGCAGCTCACGGGGTACGTGTGCCGGCCGAGGCGGACCTGGCCGCTCGTGGCCCCGTGCTCGGCGTCGACCACGATGAAGTCGCGGCAGCACTGCGGAAGCTGCTCGGCACCGGCGGCTACCCACACGACGTGGATGCCGACGTCGGGCCCCAGCTCGGCGATCCGCGTCAGACGTCCCCGGTCCACGGGAGCGTCGTCCTCGACGAGGACGACGACGGTCGGCACGATCGCCTCGGTCGTGCCCTCGTGCTCGTCCTTGACGGCGCCGCGTCGGCCTCCCGCGGCCCGCAGGTCGGCCGACGACGGGTCGGCCCCGGCGCGCACGTTCAGGAGCTCCTCGAGCCGCGTCAGCAGGAGGCTACCCGCGGCCGACCCGGCCGCAAGGTGGTCGCCGGCGAGGGGCGAGTGCGGGGACCCGACGTGCGGGAGCCACTGGAGCCAGGCCCACCGCTCCTTCGACTCGTGCGAGGCGAGCCCGGCGATCGCGACCTCGGCGGGCGAGTGCAGCCCCGCGATCTGGAGCACGACGCCGCGCGCGACGTTCTCGACGAGGCCGCGCGGCCCCGCGATCCCGAGTCCGCCGCCCTGCCGCAGGCTCGCCGTGATGGGCACGGCGTCGACGACCGCGAAGCGCTCGGCGGCCTCGTGCAGCCGCCGGGTGAACTCGGGCAGGGTCTGGCCCTCCTTGGGGACCGAGACCCGGACGCGGCTGGGTGCCGCTCCGAGCCCGAGCCGGACGGAGAGGAACTCGCGGTGCTCGGGGGCGTGGGTCCACAGCAGCGGACCGAGCCGGTAGACCGAGTCAACGGTCTCGGCCACGGACGGCGCCTCCTGCAGGCGCACCGCCCGTTCGACGTCCTGCAGCTCGGTCATCTGCCGGGCGAACTCGGCGAGCCGCTCCTCGAAGATGCGCGTCTCCTCGCGCAGCTCCTTCCTCGTCTGGCGCCGGAACTCGAGCCACATCCCGATGGCGAACAGCGGCATCATCGCCATGAAGACGATCGACAGGACGCTCTGAAGGACCACGAACATGACGACGCCCATGACGATGGGCAGCATGATCATGACGACCGGGAACGGCTGGTCCTTGGGCCGCTGCGGTCCCTCGGGCAGCTCGCGCTCCTGCTGCGGGAAGCGGGGCACGACCCGCGGCGACCGGTTGAACGGAACGAGCGGAGACGTCTGCGACCGGCCGGCACCGTGCCCGAGGCCGACCACCGAGACCGTGGTGTCCCCGAGCGTCACGGCGTCCGACGACGCGAGCACGGCCCGCGAGACGGTGTGCCCGTCCACGACGAGGCCGTTGGACGAGTTGAGGTCCGCGATCTCGATCGTCTCCCCGACCGTGATGCGGGCGTGGCGCTTCGAGGCCAGGGGGTCCGTGAGCGGCACGTCGGCGCCGTCGCCCCGGCCGATGAGGCTGGCCCCGGCCGGGAGCGAGAACTCCTTGCCCGCGTCCGGCCCGCTGAGCACGCGCAGGGTCGCTGCGGCCGGCCCGCGGTCGATCCGCCCGGCCGGGGAGTCCGGGTCGACGCGCGAGATCGACACCGTAGATCCCTGCCGCAGCCCCGACTCGAGCAGGTTCGCGGCCGGGTCGAGGACCCGGCCGGTCATGCCCCCAGCGAGCACCGACTCGTCCACGCGGAGCGTGAGGCCCGAGAGCGCTCCAGGGCTGATGTGTCCCTCCTGACGGCGAGCGGGGTCAGCGAGCCACAGCTCGCGTGCCACGTCGCCGACCGTGGCGAGGCCGTCCACGGTCACGGCGAGATCTGCCGCGGCCTCCGGGTCCCGCCGCAGCGTGAGCCTGATCCGCACCTAGTCCCCCTCTGCCGCGTGCTGTGCGCGCCCCGCCTCGGCCTCGCTGTCCAGCAGCGCCAGATCGGCGGGCGTCACGAGGTGGGAGCTCACGGCGTGCTCGACGAGCCGCGCCCTGCGGTTGGTGGCGAGCTTGCCCCCGCCGGCGCGCAGGCCCACGACGCCGACCCGGTCGAGCTTGTCGCACACGTTGTCCAGCTTGCGGTTGAACTTCGTCAGCGCCCAGCCGAGCCGCTTCGCAGCGGCAGCGGAGGTCGGGATGGAGCTCAGGCCGGTCCCGTCGCGGCGCAGCATCGGCTCGGCGAGCGCCACGATGACGGCCTTCTGCGAGTCGGTGAACGTGATGGGACCGATGGTGGTCTCGCCGATGTCGTCGCCGGGGTCCTCAGCAGGGCGCTGCCGGAAGGCCGGGGTGCGCAGGTGGACCGAGAACTCGTACGTGGTCGACCCCGCCGTGAAGATCACGTTGGTGTGGCCGAACACGAGCGGGATGCGCGCCCCCGGCACGACCCACGCCTGCAGCCCGCCGCTCACGTCGGCGACCGTCGCGGACAGCAGCGACCCCACGTTGGCGAGCCACCAGATCCCGTCCACATGGGAGATCTCGAGGAAGCGGCGGTGGAGGTACGGGTTGTCGTCGACCTCGAGGTCGCCCTCCCGGCCGATGCTGAACACGTCCTCCGTGTCCGGCCGGAACAGTTCGCCGCAGAACTCCACGACGAGGTCGTGCGCGGCAGCCCCCGGGCCGCCGTCGGTCTGCGCTGTGCCGTCGGTCTGTGCAGTGCCGTCGGTGTGTGCAGTGCCGTCGGTGTGTGCAGTGTGGTCCATGTGCCTTTCGCTCCCCAGCTCGGCGTGTGGTTGTCCCGCGTCCCGTCTCAGCCGGGGACGCATGCGCTCGGTGCGCTCTCGTCCATCGCTCCGGCACTCCCGTCGCTGCGCCGCACGACGACGCGCACGCATGTCTGCCCCGGTTCTTTCGGGACGGTGACGCTCGGCTGCGTGACCGAGGTGGGCGGCTGCTGCCCCGTGACCCGGAGGACGGTGACCATGTACGCGTCGCCGGGCTTCGGATCGGGGTTCTTCCAGGTGAAGGTGACCCCGGAGGCCGCCGCCGTCCCCTTGAGGTCTGCCACGCTCGGCACGGCTCCCGAGTCGACCGCGTCGACCGGCGGGGCGCTATGGGTCGCCTGATTCGGGGCCGGCCGCGCCGCAAGGCCAGGGGCAAGCAGCACCCCCGCCACGACGGCAGCCACGAGGACGGTTCCCGAGGCGGCGGACGCGATGAGCGCACGACGCCGCCGCCTCGCCCCGGGTGCCCCGGCGCCCCCCGCAGCGTTGGCAGCCTCGGGCCCGGCAGTGGTCGGGTGTGGGCGCTGGACGGGCCGCCGTAGGGCAGTGTGGTCCTGCTCCCCGCGCAGCACCGTCGCATCCCCGCGCAGCACCGTCGCATCCCCGCGGAGCACGGTGTCGCCAGCGCCCAGCTGCACCGAATCGTCCGGTGCACGCGCCGAGTCGTCCCGCCCGGGCGCCGCATCGCCCCGCGGCACCGTGGGTTCGGCGAGGCCGGTCGTCGAGTCGTCCCTCGCCGCGGTCCGGCCGTTCCCTGTGCCAGGCCGAGTTCGAAGGACGGTGGAATCCTCCGCGGGCGGGGGCGCCGCAGCCGCAGTCTCCGGGGCGCGCTGGGCCCCTGCCCACGCGCGGGCGGCGCGCCCGGCGGCCGGGTCGGCCCGGCGCCCGGCCTCCTCGGCGCCCTGGGGGCTGATGGACACAATGCCGCGCACCCGGGTCTGCTCGAAGGCGGAGTCCGGGTCGTCGTCGTCCGTGGGTTCCTCGAGCACCTCGAACGGCGTCACGGAAAGGTTCAGCTCGCTCTGGATCCGCTGGAGCGCGAGCGCGAAGGTGTGGGCAGACGAGTAGCGGCCCTCGGGCGACTTGGACATCGCCGTGGACAGGACGAGCTCGAGGGACCCTGGCACGTCGGCCCGGCCGATCGGGGGGACCGGGGAGGAGTGGATGCGCTGGACGAGCGAGCGCTGCGAGTTGTCCCCGCCCGGGACGACGAACGGCGACCGTCCGGCGAGGAGCGTGTAGAGGGTGGCGCCGAGGGCCCACACGTCCAGGGCGACGCCGTCGACCGCGCCGCCGCGGAAGGACTCGGGCGGCGACCATGGGATCGACATGCCCATGTCGGAGTCCCCGCCGCCCTCGACAGTGCCCGAGATGCCGAAGTCGGTCAGCGCCGGGCGGTTGTAGTCGGTGACCAGGATGTTGGCGGGCTTGATGTCCCGGTGGGCGATGCCGGCCCGGTGCGCCGTCTCGACGGCCGAGGAGACCTGGATGCCGATGGCGAGCACCTCGTCGACGCTGAGCGGCTCGCGGCGGTAGCGGATGTCGAGGCTGGGCCGGGAGCAGTACTCCATGGCGAGGTACGAGTGGCCGTCGGCGGTGGTCTCGGCCTCGTAGATCGTCACGATGTACGGGTGCGAGGAGAGCTGGGCCATGAGGTTGGCCTCGGACTCGAACTGCCTGCGTGCGCTCTCGGTGCGAAGGTCTGAGACGAGGACCTTCACGGCGACCTTCCGGCGGGGCCGGTCCTGCTCGTACAGGAACACGTCCGAGAAGCCGCCCGAGCCCAGCAGGCTCAGGTAGCGGAAGCCCGGCAGCTGCGGCGGCGGCGCTGGCGGCCGTTTCGAGCTCACGGCACCGCCTCGAAGCGCAGCGTGACGCCGTCGCCGAGATCGGCGATGTCGCCGTCGAGCACGATCATCATCTCGCCCTGCGCGAGCCGCCGCGGTGCCTGCCCGGGCCGCTCCAGGACGGTCCCGTTGGTTGCCTTGAGGTCCCGCACCATGACGTGCCACCCCTCGAGGCGCACCTCGAGGTGGTTGCGCGAGATGTCGCCGGAGGGGCTCGCGACCGACACCAGCCGCGGCATGCCCCCGCTCGCCACCCGCGAGACGGACGGCTGCCGCCCGACCACGAGCGGCTGGCTCAGCTCGACCACCTCGCCGTTCGAGAAGCGGACCCTGCCCAGGGCTGGGCGCGGCAGCTGCTCGGGCTCGCCCGAGATCGGGTCGCCGCACGCGGCGCACTGGGCGTACGACGGCGGGTTCGCGTGCCCCTGCGGGCAGCGGCGTCCGACGACGAGCGGCCCCGTTCCGCGCTTGCCTTCGGACGACGCCGGCCGGGCCGCCTCGCCTGCCGGCCGGCCCTGGGACTCGGGCGGGACCGTGAGATCCAAGGCGTCGACGTCGCTGCGCATGACCGTCTCGCCGTCGTGGTCGCCGAACAGCTCGGAGGTGATGGAGCGCTCTGGAGCGGCGGGGCGCTCGGGGACGACGGGGCGCTCGGGCCGGTCGGCGGGGGCGCCCCACGGCACCGAATCGATGAGCGACGGCGGAGTCCAAGGCGCGTGCTCGGGGTCGGCAACGGGTTCAGGCCCGGCTGCCGGCTCGGGTTCGGGCGTGCCAGTGGGAGGCATGACCGTGGGTGCCACCGTGTCCGGGCCGAGGCCGATGTCGTCTCCGACATCGTTGTCGGGGACGGCGTCGGTGTCCTCGGAACGGACGGCAGCGTCCTCGACCGAACGCAGGACCGTGCTCCCCCACAGGTGGTCGTAGCCGGAGGTTGTGGTCGGGAGCTCCTCATCGGGGACCGCGGAGGGCGCCTCCGCCGCCTCGGGCGCCTCCGCCGCCTCGGAGGCCACCGTCATCTCGGGCGCCACGGTGGCTTCGGGAGCAAGAGTGGCGTCGGGTGCCACAGCGTCGGGCGCGACGGCGTCGGCGACGCTCGTCGCGTCAGGGGCCGGAGGCGCGGGCGCGTGTGCACTGGCCGAGACGACGACGGCGTCCGCTCCCACGGCACCGGCCAGGAGAGGGAGCTTCCGTCCCTCTTCGCCGTCCTGAGAGGCCGCGCCCCGCAGCTCGACCGCCGACCACGTCGCGAACGCGCGCTCGAGCCACGTCCCCACCTCGGCGCCGCTGACGCGTTCGGCGCCGGTCGGCGTCGTGACGGTGGCCTGGACGTCACCGCGGACGAGCAGCCGGAGCCGGTCCCCGTGCTCGGCGATGCCGAAGGACGGGAGCCGCCCCACGCCGAACTCCGCCGTCAGCGAGTCGAGGACGGCGTAGAGGTCTGCGCCCTCCGACGCGAGCGTCTCCCAGAGGCGCCCGAGGATGGCGTCCGGGAGCGTGGCGGGGACGAGGACGGTGAGGGACCCGCGCACGAGGAGCACGGCGTCGTGCCCAGGCCTGTACTCGCGATGGCCGCCGTGGTCACGCCCCGTCATCGGTCGCCCCTTCGTCTGGCCCATGCTCTATTGCCGGCCCTGCATCGGTGGCCGGCCCGGCGCAGTCCGCGTCGCGGTCCCGCGTGTCCTGCCCGGGGGCCAGTCGCGGCGCCGTCTCCGGCAGGCCGAGCTCGCTGGCGGTGTCACGGACATCCACCACGATGACGGTGACGTTGTCGCGTCCGCCGGCCTTGATCGCGGCGTCGATGAGGGCTTCGACCGCGTCCTGAGGGTGCTGGCGGGTCATGAGGACGCAGTGGATCTCCCCGTCGCGGAGCTCGCTGGTGAGTCCGTCCGAGCAGATGAGGAGCCGGTCTCCGTCCTCGACGGGCAGCAGCCAGAAGTCCGCCTCGGCGTCCTCCCCGGTGCCGAGCGCCCGCGTGACGACATGCCGCCGCGGGTGGACCAGCGCCTCCTCGGGAGTGATCTCGCCGGCGTCGACGAGCTCGCGGACCTCGGAGTGGTCCACGCTGATCTGGTCGAGCTGGCCCTGGGCCGAGAGCCGGTACGTGCGGGAGTCGCCCACATTTGCCACGAGCCAGTAGGGGACCGAGGAGATCTCGATCAGCACCGCCCCGGTGAGCGTCGTGCCCGCCCGGGCTCCCGTCGCCTCACGGATGCGCCAGTCGGCGCGCTCGATGATCTGCTGGATGTCCTGGGCGGAGGCGCTGTGCGTCCCGGGCTCGAGCTCGGGCGCCTCCCGGAGCGTGTCGACAGCGAGCTGGCTCGCGACCTCGCCCGCCTCGTGGCCGCCCATTCCGTCCGCGACCATGAACACGGGGTCCTGGGCCAGGAACGAATCCTCGTTGAGCTCCCGGCGCAGGCCCCGGTCTGTGCCGAATCCCACGGTGAGGGTCAGCCGGGGCTCCAGCTCGGACGAATGTCCCTCGGTCATGCGCGGCTCCTGCCCACAGAGAAGAAGTAGTCGCCGAAATGCACGACGTCCCCGGCGTCGACCTCCACCGGCTGACCGGCCGGGGCCGGCGACGAGCCGCCGTCACCCCGGACGATGCGCGTCCCGTTCGTCGACCTGCGATCCTGCACCCAGACCCTGCTCCCGTCGCTCCATACCGCCAGATGCGTCTTGGAGACGCTCTTCCCCGGGTCGTCCACCGCGAGGAGTTCCTGGACCGTCTCTTCCTCGTACCCTGCGGGGTTGCGGCCCACCAGCACCGGCCCTCGCAGCGCGACGCGCCGCCCGTCACTGAAGCTCAGCACGACCTCGTCCGCGCCGCCGGACCGCTCGCCCACAGCCCGGGAGAACCGCGTCTGTCCCACCTCGGTGTCGGGGTGCACCGCGGCGTCGGGTTGCAGGGCGGCAGAGTGCTGGCGGTCGGCGCGGGGCACGGACGACGGCGCGCTGGTCACCGGGGCCGCGCTGGTCACCGAGGCCGCACTGGTCACGGGGGCCGCGCTGGTCACCGGGACCGGGCTGCGCACCGGCATGGGCGAGGCCACCTCCTGCACGGCGGGGAGCTCGGGCCGCGGCGCGAACGAGGCGGGTCCATTGATGCCGCCGGTCGTGAGGGGGTCCCGCCCTGCCCGGACGTCGAACACGAAGGTGCGCGCGGCCTTGTCATGCCAGCCCTGGCGCTTGCTGTTCGGGTCGAACGCGTTGGAGACGAGGGCGAGCACGATTCCGACGAACGGGATGAGGCAGATGAGCCCGAAGACGAGGTTCCGGACGAACACCGCACCCCAGCCCGGGGCGAACCCCTCGAGGCTGCTCGTGCGCAGGCCGAGCATCGCCTGGCCGGGGGTCTTCCCCGTCTTCGCCTCCCACGCCCAGCAGAACACCCAGAGGGCGAGCCCGAGCACGCCGCCCACCACGTACCAGACGGTGGCGGCGAGGAGGGCCTGCTGGTCGGCGCTTGTCGGGTAGCGGCTGCCGGAGAGGCTCAGGAGGGACGCGGCCCCGAGCGCGAACGGGACGAGCTGCAGGAGCCACGCGATCCCGAGGTCGACGAGCTTCGCGCCCGCCCGTTTGCCGGTCGACGCATTGGCCAGCTCGAGATTCACCACGGTCCCCACCATCCCCTCACGTCGGTGCCCCTCACGTCCCGGCCGCTCGTGCGTCGGCACTCCCGGGACCGGGCCAGCTGCGTGCCGGCGTGGAGCCGGGGTACCGCAGGTGGGGCAGTAGAGCGCCCCCCGCCGGACCATACTGCCACAGGCGGCGCACACGTCAGCGCTCACGGCATCCCCTTCGTCGTGCCGCGCGGTCCGCGTCGCCGCGCCAGTGCCACGGCACGCCGGGCCGCGAGGAACACGCTGGCCTCGGCCACGAGCGACCGCGGCGAGTACTTGGCGCGCTGGCGGCGCCAGAAGCCCACCGAGCCGTGCATCCTCTCGAGCGAGCCGTCGACGTCGGCCCAGTACGCCTCGATCTCGGCCTCGCTCGGGTTCCCCGCCCCGAACACGGCGGCGTCCGCGCGGTGGGCGAGCGCCGTCGTCGTGCGTGCGGTGTCCGGGAACGCCTCCCCGAGGGCGACGGCGGTCTCCCGCCGCGTGCTGCGCGCGTCGAGGCTCGCGCCGAGGTCCGTCGCGGCGTCGGTGACCTCGCTCCAGCCGCCGCTCACGCGGTCCGCCGCGCGCTCGGCACCGAGGCGCCTGCGACGCCGGCGCAGCTTGAGCCACGCGATGAGCAGCAGCGGGAGCGCCAGCACGGCGACCGGGATGAGGCCGATGCCGATCACGGCGAGGATCGGGCCCAGGAGGAGCCAGAGGTCGTTCTTCTTCTCCTCGTCGTCCAGCACATCCGGGCGCGAGTCCGGCGGCAGCTCAACCGGGGCCTGGGGCGGGGGCGGGGGCTGGAGGACCTGGGGGCGCGGCTTCGACTGCGCCTGCGGGTCCGGCGGGATGGGGACGTTGTCCTTGGGCGGCGTCGGGTCGAAAGCAACCCACCCGTACCCGGCGAAGGCCACTTCGACCCACGCGTGGACGTCCTTGCCCTTGATCTCGAGCTTGGCGCCCGCGGGCTGCGGCTGCTCGGGGTAGAAGCCCATGACGACCCGGGCGGGAATGCCCAGTTCGCGGGCCATGAGCGCCATGGTCACCGCGTACTGCTCGTCGTCGCCGACCATCTGCTTGGCGGTGAGCATCGCCCGGAGCCTGCCGGCGCCGTGGCCGGACAGGCTCGGCACCTGCCCCTCCGCGATGAGTCCGTTGCTGAAGGCGCCGAACTTCTGGAAGTAGGACTCGAGGGTGCGCACCCGCTCGATCGGCGTCTGGCTGTCGGCGAGGATGTCCCCGGCCTTCGCCTGGAGCACCTGCGGCACGCCGTCGACCGTGGGCAGGGTCGTCTTGGCGAACTCGGCCTGCGCGAGCTGGGCGTCGTCGGGGCGCTTCGGCTCCTCGACCTGGACGGTGTAGCGGTCGCCGTCGGCGAGGCCCGCCGTGGTGATTGCGGTGTCCGTGAGCGGGTTGAAGTAGAGCCCCTCCCCCGCGGCGCTGTCCGGGTCCGCGAAGGCGATGCCCGTCGTCGTGCGCCCGCTGGGCAGGAAGTAGCCGCGGTAGCCGCCCACGGTGACGTCGAGCGCATAGCGGGTGCTGCCGGTGCCGGACGCGTCGGCGGCGGCGATCGACGCCGCGTCCCCGACCTTGGCGAAGCTGCCCGACCCGCTCTGGTCTACGTTCGCGACGGTGCCGTCGTAGGAGTCGAGCGCGGCCAGGCGCACGCGGCCGCCCTCGGGCAGGCCCGCGACCGTGAAGAGCGTCGTGTCGCGCTGGTCCTTCACGAGGCTGCGGAAGCCCGCGAGCGGACTGATGTAGCTGCGCGGGTCGAAGGGGGGCACGACCCGGTCGCGGAGCACGTCGCGCTGGGCGCCGGCCGTCAGCGCAGGCGCTGCGAGGAGGCTCAGCGCGGCGGCCACGGCGACCATGGCCGCGCCGAGTCCTGCCCGGCGGAGCCGGCTTGCCCTCGCCGATCCCGCGTCCGGCACAGTCGTCTCGCCGGAGACCACCTGGGTGGTCCGGCCCCGCTCTGCGTGCCGGCGGAAGGACGCCCAGATGACGCCGACGACGGCGAACGCGACGCCGCGCGGGAGGGCGAGGAACGCCTCGTTGGTTCCGAACGCGATGCCGATGGCGAACAGGGCTGCGAGCGGGAGCAGGGGCCAGTACGGCCGGCGCACGCGCCACGCGGTGAGGCCCGCGGCCAGAGTGCATGCGAAGGCGCTCAGGTAGGGGACCACGAGCATGCCGGCACCCGTCCCGAGCGGGGCGGCGACGGTGAGGTTGTCCTTCCACGACACGACGATCCCGAGCAGGAGCGTCCGCAGCGAGGCGAGGGTGGGCACGACGCCGGCGGCGGACTCGTCGGGGGTCGCGACAAGGCTGCCCACGAGGAGGTAGGCGAGGAAGGCGGCGGCCACGGTGACGAGGACGCCGAGCCGGAGCCGCGCCGAGGCGAAGGCGACTCCGAGGCCCAGGACGGCCCCCGCCACGCCCGCGAGCAGGTAGTGGAGATCGCCGCCGTACGCGAGGTGGAACCCCGCGATGGCGAGCCCCGCGAGGACGAGGATCGCCGCGGCGTCGACCGCCTGGCGGAGGCCCGCCCGCTCGGCCCTCATGCAGCGGCCTTCCGCAGCACGGGGGCGAGCTCGTCCAGGGCCCCGACGGTGAGGACGTCCAGGTCGGCGATGCTCGCACGGGCAGGGGCCGCTCCGGTGTGGCAGCGGATCGCGAAGGTCCGGATCCCCGGCGGGATCGCGGCGCCGGCCGCACGCAGCTGCGTGGGGGTCACGTGCGCACCGACCACGAGGAACACCACCGAGGCGTTCGGCACGGCGTCTGCGGCCATGCGGGCGGCGTCGACTGCGGTGGGCCGCATGGCTGCGGCCTCGAGGCGGGTCAGGTCGTCGAGGAACCGGCGGGGGCTGTCGGTGCGGAGGGGGCCGCGCTGCGTCAGTGCGCTGAGCTCGCGCTGCTCGGCGAGGGCCTGCCGCCCGATCGACCCGGCGACGGAGACTGCGAGCTCGAAGTCGTCTTCGTGCTCGTACTCGCCGAGGTTCGCCGAGAGGCACACGGCGAGGTGGGCCCTGCGGGTCTCCTCGAACTGGCGGACCATGAGCGTGCCGGTGCGGGCGGTGGTCTTCCAGTGGATGTGGCGGCGGTCGTCTCCGGGCACGTACTCGCGCAGGGCGTGGAAGGACACGTCGGAGCTGGCGAGCTCGTTCGTGGGCAGGCCCTCGAGGTCCCGGATGAAGCCCGCGGCGGAGGTTCCGAGCACGGTCGTGCGGGGGTGGACGTAGAGGTCCTGCGGGTCGGTCCAGGTCACCTGCCGGCGCAGGAGGCTCAGCGGATCCGCCCGCACCGAGCGCACGGGCCCGACGACGATCACGGCCCGCCGCTGCGTGGGGATGGTGAACAGCTCCTCGTGCGGGACGCCCGGACGCATCCGCGGGAGGTGGAACAGCGCCGTGACGGGGCCGACGGGGAGCTCGAGGAGCGAGGGCAGGACGGGGCGCTGGGCGGTGTTGACCACCTCGATGCTGCCGACGGCGTGGTCCCCGACCGCCACACGGGTGCGGGCGAGGTCGAGCGAGACGGCGTAGGTGCTGCGGCCGAGGACGAACGGCACCGAGACGAGGAACAGCGCGACGCCCAGCAGCGCGGCTGCGGTCGCCTCCTGCCATCCCCAGGCTGCGCCGGCGACGGCGAGCACCGCGGTGGCAGCGGCGACGAGCCAGCCGAGCGGGCTCACGGTCGACGCGACCGGGTCGACGCGCCTGCGGTACAGCGCAGCGGCGCGGGCAATCCAGGGCGTCGCGGCGAGCGTGACGAGCTCCCCTGCCTCGCGCAGGGGGCGGAGCCGGATCCGCACGGCGTCAGACGGCGGCGCGCGACTGCGGCGCTGCGACCTCGCCGAGGACGCGCTCGAGCACGCGCTCAGCGGTGACGCCGGCGAACTCGGACTCGGGGTCCATGACGAAGCGATGGGTCCACACGACAGGGGCGAGGTCCTTGACGTCGTCCGGGAGGACGAAGTTCCGGCCGTCGGACGCGGCCCAGACCTTCGCGGCGCGGACCATGGCGATCGCACCGCGCACGCTCACCCCGAGCCGGGTCTCGGGGGCGTTGCGGGTGGCCTCGCACAGCCGCGAGATGTACTCGAGGACGGCCGTGTCCACGTGGTTCTGGGCCGCCAGCTCGGCCATCTCCGCCACCGCGTGGGTCGTGATGATCGGGCTGAGGTCCCGGGAGCGGTCCTTGACCGAGGAGCCGCCCAGGAGGCGCACCGTCGAGGCGTGGTCCGGGTAGCCGATCGAGGTCTTGATGAGGAAGCGGTCCAGCTGGGCCTCCGGCAGCCTGTACGTTCCCGCCTGCTCGATGGGGTTCTGGGTGGCCATGACCATGAAGGGCCGGCCGGCGTCGTAGGTCACGCCGTCGACGGTGACGCGGGACTCCTCCATGACCTCCAGGAGCGCGGACTGGGTCTTGGGCGAGGCCCGGTTGATCTCGTCGGCGAGGACGATGTTGGCGAAGATCGGGCCCTTGTGGAACTCGAACTGCTGGCTCCGCTGGTCGTAGATCGTCACGCCGGTGACATCGGAGGGCAGCAGGTCGGGAGTGAACTGGATGCGGGAGTTGGTCCCCTGGACGGTGGCGGCGAGCGCACGGGCAAGGGAGGTCTTCCCGGTCCCGGGGGCGTCCTCGAGCAGGATGTGCCCCTCGGCGAGCATGGCGGTGAACGCGAGGCGCACGACGTGCTCCTTGCCGAGCACCGCCTGGCCGACGTTGGCGGCGAGCCGTTCGAAGGTCTCCGCGAACCACGCGGCCTGTTCGGTCGTCAACGTCATGAGTTCCCCCTGGAAGTGGTTGTTCCTGCGTCCGGCCGTGCGGGCCCCGAGCCCCGGCCGCGACGTCCCGGAACAGCCTAGTGGGTCCCCGCGGGGGCCCGCGATGGGGAGGCCTCCCCGTCCCGGCCGGCCCCGGGGGCGCCGGTCAGTCGAGCACGATGCCCGGGCCGGTCCCGGGTCGCAGCGCGACGGGGTGGATCTCCCCGAACCCGCGCACGAGCTGCGGGGCCTGCGGGTCGAGCACGAACCGCTCGTCCTCCCCGAGTGCCTTCGCCGTGATGTCGTCGATGAGCACCTGGCCCGGATCGGCGATGGCCGTCAGCCGGGCAGCGAGGTTGACGGTCGGACCGTAGATGTCCCCCAGCCTGGAGAGGACGCGTCCCCAGACCATCGCGACGCGGCACTCGGGCAGGATCTCGTCCTCCGCGAACTCCCTGGCCAGGGCGAGCGCGATCTGGGCCCCGGCCACCGGGGTCTCGGCGATGTAGAGGACTTCGTCGCCGATCGTCTTGACGAGCCGCCCGCCGCCCACCGAGATGATCTCCGCGCAGCGGTTCTCGAAGCGCTGCACGAGCTGGGCGAGGGTCTTCTCGTTCATGCGGCGGGACAGCGACGTGTAGGAGACGAGGTCCGCGAAGCCGACGGCGCGCGCGAGCGGCAGCGGCGCGTCGTCCTCGGAGCCGTCGCGGCCTTCGGCGCTGCGCTCGAGCCCGGCCTGGGCCCGCAGCGCCAGGCGCTGCACGCCCGCGGTGAGCTGCCGGCGCCACGAGTAGACCAGCATCTCCTCGAGCGGGCCGATGAGCTCCGGGATGCGGTCGATGAGGGCCCTTCGAGCCTCGGCGTCGGAGAGTCCCTCCGTGGAGACCATGTCCTCGATGAGGGCCTCGACCTGCCACACCACCATGCGGTCCGTCATCTGGCCGATGGCGCGCGTGACCGAGATCGCGGCGTCCTCGGTCAGGACCCCCTCGCGGACCAGGCGCGGCATCACCTTGAGGTGCTCGAGGTCGGCCTGGGTGAAGGCGAGGTCGTCGTCGGTGAAGTTGGGCATGCCCAGGGCCCGCCAGAGCTTGCGGGCCGAGTACAGCGACAGCCCCACCCCGGCCGCGACCTCGCGGCGCTTGAGGGTCCGCTCGCCGCCGAGCAGCATCGCCTCGAGCTCCTTCGGGGAGATGCGCCGCTCCGGGGGCGGCGCCGGCTGGACCGCGCGGGACTCCTGCTCGCCGAGATCCTGCTCCTCGAACGCCGGCTCGTCGTACCCCGCCTCGTCAGGCACTGGCTCCTCCATCACTCCCCTCCCCTCATTCATCCCTCAGCTCCCACGGCAGCGACTCGTCGGTGAAGTCCGTGATCGTCTCGTCGTCGTCGATGGGCACCCACTCGGCGGCGGGGAGCTCCTCGATGGCGTCGAGGACGAACTGCCGGAAGCGGCGCACCTGGGGCACATCGGTCAGGGTGAGCTGCGCCGCATGGCCCGAAGCCAAGGTTAGCGTCCCTGACCCGAGCATCCCTTGGAGGACGCCCTGCCGGACGTCCACGTCCCGGACCATCGACAGGGGCATTTCCCGGTCCATGCGGCGGAGCCCCCGCTGGCGGCGCATCACGCGCCGGCTCGTGAGGACGTAGCTCACGGACCGCCACGCGACGACCCGGCGCAGGCAGTACCCGAGCGCCACCCACGCCGCGAGCGCCACGGGGACGAGCGGGAGCCACGCACGGGTGGCGGGCGGCACCCACGGCCAGAGGCCCTCGAGCCGCCCTCTCCAGAGCCATCCGGCGGCGAAGGCCGCGGCGCCGCAGACGGCCACGAAGGCGACCGCGGGCAGCACGAGCATGCGCGGCTGGCGGCGCGTGCGGACGATGAGCTGCTCCCCCGGCGTGAGGATCCTACGCATAGCCGCCGGCGGCGGGGCGGAGGTGCACGACGTCGCCCGCCGCCACGGCGTGCCGCGCACCGTCGTCCTCGACCACCAGCAGGGCGCCGTGCCGGTCGAGCCCGGTCGCCCGGCCTTCCAGCATGCGCCCGCCCGGGAGCTCGACGCGCACGCGCTTGCCGAGCGTGACCGTCGCGTCCTCGACCTGGCCCGCGAGCCCCCGGCCGCCTGCAAGCGGGGCGTCGGGGTCGCCGTCGACCGCGCAGAACTGCCGGTACCGCCGGGCGAACGCGGCGAGGTAGGCGGAGAGGACCCGTTCGCGGGGCAGGTCGCGGCCGGTGGCCACACGGACGCTTGTGGCGGTGGGAACAGGCAGCTCCTCCTGCGCCTGGCCCACGTTGATCCCGGTGCCGAGCACGACGGCGGGCGGCTCCTCGTGCGCGCCGGGTGCCAGCTGGGCGAGGATGCCGGAGATCTTGAGGCCGTCGACCACGACGTCGTTGGGCCACTTGACGCTGGCCTCGAGGCCGGCGGTCTCGGCGAGGGCCTCGCGCAGCGCGAGGGCGGCGAGCGGCGAGAACCACGAGTAGCTCTGGGTCGGCAGGGGCCGGCCGGCGCGGTTGTGGGGCCGCAGGAGGACCGAGACGGCGATGGACGTGCCCTCCGGGGACTCCCAGTGCCGCTGGAGCCTTCCCCGGCCGGCGGTCTGGTGGCTCGCTGCGAGCGCGGCGAGGTCGCCCCACTCCTCGGGTGCCTCGGTGGCGAGCCGGGTGAGCTGGGCGTTCGTCGAGTCGGCCTCGTCGACGATCTCGAGCCGGGACAGTCCGGCCTCACGCGCGACGTCGATCCCGAGGAGCGTCCTGTCGAGGGGTCCGCGGGCCGGGGTCTGCGCGTGTTCGTCCATGCGTGAATCCTACCGACGCCGCCTCTGCCGAAGGCTGCGGCACCGCCAGGCACGGGGCAACTCAGAGGAAGATGTCGGGAACCAGTCGGTCCTCGGGCGCGCCGAGGCTGTAGGGCGAGAAGTCGGTGACGCCGGAGGCGCGGAGGACGTCCTCGTCGATGAAGAAGTTCCCCGTCGTGGCCCGCGGGTCCGAGCTGAGGACGGCGTGGGCGGCGTCGGCCACGATCTGCGGCGAGCGGCCCGCGGAGGCGAGGGCATCGCCGTCGGGCATCGCGCGGATCGCCGCGGTGTCGATGAGGGTCGCGGGCCACAGGGAGTTGACGCCGATCCCCTCCCCGCGCAGCTCCTCGGCGAGCCCGAGCGTGGTCAGGCTCATGCCGTACTTGGCCATCGTGTAGGCGAGGTGCCGGCCTGCCCACGCCGGGTCCAGGTTCAGCGGAGGGGAGAGCGTGAGGATGTGGGCGCCGCCGCGCGACGCCGCGGAGGCGCGCAGGGCCGGGAGGGCCAGCTTGGAGAGGAGGAACGTGCCACGGACGTTGATGTCCTGCATCAGGTCGTAGCGCTTCATGTCCACCGCGTCCGTGCGGGAGAGGTCGATCGCAGAGGCGTTGTTGACGACGGCGTCGATGCCTCCGAAGCGCGTCACCGTCGCCTCGACCGCGCGAGCCACGTCCTCGTCGCTGCGCACGTCGCCGACGATCGGCAGGGCGTGCCCGCCCGCGGCCTCGATCTCCTCGGCCGCGGTGTAGACGGTGCCGGCGAGCTTCGCGTGCGGCTGGGCCGTCTTGGCCAGCAGCGCGATGTTGGCACCGTCTGCTGCGGCGCGCTTGGCGATCGCCAGGCCGATCCCGCGGCTGCCGCCGCTCATGAGGATCGTGCGGCCGGACAGGGACGCGGCGGAGCCGGGTGTGATCGAGGTCATGGGGACAGTGTAGGCGATGATGTTACCAGCGAGTAACAAGCGGTCCGCGCGATACCGTCCCGAGGCGGCCCACCGCCGTCGTGCGCCACGCGACCGCAGCAGACAAGAAATTGTAGGGTTCCTACAGCCGCCCGCCACGGACGCCTCACTAGACTGAGGTGACGTGTCCGCCGGTTGTGCGGAACCTACAGAGCACCCCGAGGGCGCATGGACCGACAGCTGGAGAGAGCGTGACCCACGACCTGACCACGACCGCAGGCAAGATCGCGGACTTCCGCGACCGGCGGGCGGCCTCGCTCGCGCCCTCGGGCCAGGAGGCGATCGAGAAGCAGCACGCGCGCGGGAAGAACACCGCCCGGGAGCGCATCGACCTGCTCCTGGACGAGGGCAGCTTCGTCGAGTTCGATGCCCTCCGCACCCACCACTCCACCGCGTTCGGCATGGAGAAGAAGAAGCCGCTCGGCGACGGCGTCGTGTCCGGCTACGGCACCGTGGATGGCCGCCTCGTCGCCGTGTACAGCCAGGACTTCTCCGTCTACGGAGGCTCGCTGAGCCAGGTCAACGGCGAGAAGATCGTCAAGGTCCAGGAGTTCGCGCTCCGCAACGGCTGCCCGGTGGTCGGCATCAACGACGGCGGCGGCGCGCGCATCCAGGAGGGCGTGGCCTCGCTGGCGATGTTCGCGGACATCTTCCGCAACAACGTCGCCGCGTCCGGCGTCGTGCCCCAGATCTCCCTCATCATGGGCCCGTGCGCCGGCGGCGCCGCCTACTCCCCCGCCCTCACCGACTACGTGGTCATGGTGGACAAGACGAGCCACATGTTCATCACCGGCCCCGACGTGATCAAGACGGTCACGGGCGAGGAGGTGGACATGGAGACCCTCGGCGGCGCGCGCCAGCACAACGCCACGACCGGCACCGCGACCTACCTCGCCTCGGATGAGGCCGACGCGATCGAGTTCGTCCGCGAGCTCCTCGACTTCCTCCCCTCGAACAACCTCGTCGAGGCCCCCGTGCTCGAGTCCGACCAGGAGCTCGAGGAGAGCCCCGAGGACGCCGCCCTCGACACCCTCGTCCCCGACGCCGCCTCGCAGGGCTACGACATGCGCACCGTGGTCGAGGGGATCGTCGATGACGGCCACTTCCTCGAGATGCAGTCCCTCTACGCGCCGAACGTGATCATCGGGTATGGACGCATGGAGGGCCACACAGTCGGGATCGTCGCGAACCAGCCGATCCAGTTCGCCGGGACGCTGGACATCGCCGCCTCGGAGAAGGCTGCACGGTTCGTGCGCCACTGCGACGCGTTCAACGTCCCGATCATCACGCTCGTCGACGTCCCGGGCTTCCTGCCCGGCAAGGACCAGGAGTTCCAGGGCATCATCCGCCGCGGCGCGAAGCTCCTCTACGCCTACGCCGAGGCCACCGTCCCCAAGCTCACCGTGATCTGCCGCAAGGCGTACGGCGGGGCGTACATCGTGATGGGCTCCAAGAAGCTCGGCGCGGACCTGAACTTCGCGTGGCCCACGGCGCAGATCGGCGTCATGGGCGCCCAGGGCGCCGTCAACATCCTGTACCGCCGCGAGCTCGCCGCAGCCGCCACCGACGAGGACGCGACGGCCGCGGGTGTCGACGCCAAGCGCGCCGAGCTCATCCAGCAGTACGAGGAGGAGCTCCTGAACCCGTACCAGGCCGCCGAGCTCGGCTACGTCGACGCCGTCATCGCGCCGTCGGAGACCCGCGTCCAGCTGCTGCGCGGCCTCCGCGGCCTGCGCGACAAGCACGCGTCCATGCCCGCCAAGAAGCACGGGAACATCCCGCTGTGAGCACGCTCCAGAACGCCCAGGCGCACGACGGCGGGGACTCGGCCGCCGTCGTCGGCCCACCGCCGCTCTTCTCCGTCACGAAGGGGAGCCCGACCCCGGAGGAGCTCGCCGCGCTCACAGCGGTGATCGCCGCCGCCGCGCCCGCGGAAGCCGTCGAGGCCCCCACGGCCCCGACCCGGCGCGAGCGCATCCGCCAGGCGACCCTGCGCCCCAGGCACATGATCGCCCAGCGGCGCGGACGGCTCTAGCCCGAGCCGTCTCTGGTCGAGACGGCTCGAGCCGTCAGCGGCTCAGCCGGCGTCGAAGCGCTCGCCGGTGCGCTCGTCGTCGTCCGGCTCAGGCTCGCCGCCCGAGGCGTCGGCGCCTGACCCGCCGCCGGAGATGGCCTGGCTGACCTCGGTCGGCTGGCCGTAGGTGCGGTCCGGGAGCCCCCGCAGGGCGCGCATCACGTCCTCGTCCGCGCCGCTCTTCTCGGCGGCGGCGACGAGCGTGTTCCGGTGGGCCGGATAGTCCACGCCGGCAAGGAACTCCTGCGTCTGGCTGGGGTCAGAATTCTCTGGCACGGTCCACTCCTCACGTCGGTACCGGCCCGGCGGACGGCCGGACCGGAGGCATCTGCCGGGAATCTCAGCCTCCCCGGAACACCGCCTTCGTACCCGCCAGCCCTCCCCGCAAACGGCCAGACGCCCCTGCCCGGCGGATGCGCAGGCGTCCTTTCACAGCCACGGGACGCGGGATAGGCTCGACGGGTGACGCAGAACCGCGACGAGACCACCACGACCGCCGCCCACCGCGAGCCCACCGCCGTCGACTCGATCGCGGACAGCTATACCGCGCGTCTCCTCGAGCTGGACCCGTCGCTCGCCACCGAACTCGGCTTCCCCGGGCGCGAGACGGAGTACCCGGACTACTCCCCCGCCGGCCACGAGGCGAAGGCCACTCTGGCCCGCGCGACCCTCGCCGAACTGGACACCGCAACAGCGGCCGACCCGACCGATGAGGTCACGCTCGACGCGATGCGGGAACGCCTCGGGCTCGCCCTCGAGATCCATGACAGCGGCTGGAAGCTGGCACAGCTGAACAACATCGAGTCCCCGGCACAGGGCATCCGGGCGATCTTCGACCTCATGCCCACGGACACGGCCGAGCAGTGGCGCCACATCGCGGGGCGGGCGGCCAATGTCCCCGCTGCCCTCGACGGCTACCTCGCCTCGCTGCGCGCAGCCGCCGCAGACGGCCGGGTGGCCGCCGCCCGCCAGGTCCGCACCGTCGTCGGGCAGGCCCGCGCGTACGCCGAACCGGGCACGGGGTTCTTCGCCCAGCTCGTCGGGGACGCCCGGCTGGGACAGGCGCCGGAATCCGCGGCGTCGTCCACGGCGGACGACGGCGGCGCGCCCCTCCCGGACGACGTCGCCGAGGCCCTCTCCCGCGGCTGCGAGGCGGCGTCCCGGGCGTACGCGGCCTTCGCGGACATCCTCGAGGCCGAGCTGCTGCCGCCGGCACCCGAGAAGGACGCGGTGGGCCGCGAGCGCTACGCCCTGGCCTCGCGCGAGTTCCTCGGCGCGGCGGTGGACCTCGAGGAGACCTACGCGTGGGGCGTCGAGGAGCTCGACCGGCTCATCCGGGAGCAGGAGCGCGTCGCGGAGGAGATCAGGCCCGGCGCCTCCATCGAGGAGGCGAAGGCGGCCCTCAACGCGGACCCCGCCCGCCAGCTGAAGGGCACCGACGCCCTCCGGGCGTGGATGCAGCGCCTGTCCGACCGCGCGATCGCCGACCTCGCGGACACCCACTTCGACATCCCCGCGCCGCTGCGGACGCTCGAGTGCCGGATCGCCCCCACTCACGAGGGCGGCATCTACTACACCGGGCCGTCCGACGACTTCTCCCGACCGGGCCGCATGTGGTGGTCCGTCCCCACCGGCGACGACTCGTTCACCACGTGGTCCGAGACGACGACCGTCTACCACGAGGGGGTCCCCGGCCACCATCTGCAGGTGGGCACGGCGACGTACCGGCGGGACATGCTCAACGCCTGGCGCCGCACCATCTGCTGGGTCTCGGGCCACGGCGAGGGCTGGGCCCTGTACGCGGAGAAGCTCATGGAAGAGCTCGGCTACCTCTCCGATCCGGGCGACCGCATGGGGATGCTCGACATGCAGCGCATGCGGGCGGCCCGCGTGGTGTTCGACATCGGCGTGCACCTCGAACTCGCGATGCCCGGGCGCTGGGGCTCCGGGCCGTGGACGCCGGAGAAGGGCTACTCCTTCCTGCGCGCCAACCTGCCGATCAGCGAGGGCCAGCTGCGCTTCGAGTTCACGCGCTACCTCGGCTGGCCGGGGCAGGCGCCCTCGTACAAGGTGGGGCAGCGGCTGTGGGAGCAGATCCGCGCAGACCTGGCCGAGCGGGCGGAGACGGCCGGGCACGGGTTCGACCTGAAGGAGTTCCATATCCGGGCCCTGAACCTCGGGTCCGTCGGCCTGGACACGCTCCGCCGCGCGCTGCTCGGATGACGGCCAGAGGAACGTGAGAATGCCCACAGCCCGTGAGGGAATAGCGTAACAAATGCCCGGGAAGCCGCAGAATTCCGCGGCGCCTGGGCAGGAGCAGGCGTCACACTCGACGTCACATTTCGCAATACAACCTTCGTCTGCTAATAATCCTCCCCCTACGGTGTTCCGGTGAGCACCTCCACCAGCACCCAGACCGGCGCGCGCCGGCTCCCGAAGTGGGCCACAGCCTTCGGCCCGCAGATCATCGCGGCGCTCGTCGTCGGCGTCGCCCTCGGCCTCCTGGCCAAGTACACCGGGCACACGGCGAAGACTCCGAACGCCCTCGGCGACACCCTCAAGACGATCGGGTCCAGCTACGTCTCGCTGCTGCAGACCGCCGTCGTCCCCCTCATCTTCACCGCGGTCGTGAGCTCGATCGCGAACCTCCGCCAGGTCTCCAACGCGGCCCGCCTCGCGTGGAACACGCTCCTGTGGTTCGCCATCACGGCGTTCGTGTCCGTGCTGATCGGGATCGGGCTCGGAGTCGTCTTCCAGCCCGGCGCCGGCACAGGCATCACCCAGGAGGCCAAGTACACCGGCAAGACCGGCGACTGGTGGGCCTTCCTCACCGGCCTGTTCCCGAAGAACTTCCTCGGCCTCGGCGCCAGCTCCACGGTGGCCGACGGAGGCGCCGTCACCACGAGCGTGAGCTTCAACGTCCTGCAGATCCTCGTGATCGCGATCGCCGTCGGCGTCGCCGCTCTCAAGGTCGGCGCGAAGGCCGAGCCGTTCCTGAACCTCAACGCCTCCGCCCTGGCCGTCATCCAGAAGGTCCTGTGGTGGATCATCCGCATCGCGCCGCTCGGCACGGTGGGCCTCATCGGCAACGCCGTGGCCGTCTACGGCTGGGACACCATCGGCGCCCTCGGCAAGTTCACCGGCGCCATCTACGTGGGCCTCGTCCTCGTCCTGTTCGTCCTGTACCCGGTGCTCGTGAAGTCCCACGGCCTCTCGGTCAAGCAGTACTTCTCCGGCGTGTGGCCGGCCGTGCAGCTCGCGTTCGTCTCGCGCTCCTCGATCGGCACGCTCCCGCTCACGCAGCGCGTCACGGAGCGCAACCTCGGCGTCCCCTCGGGGTACGCGTCCTTCGCCGTGCCGCTGGGCGCCACCACCAAGATGGACGGCTGCGCCGCCATCTACCCGGCCGTCGCTGCGATCTTCGTGGCGCAGTTCTTCGGGATCAACCTGGACCTCAGCCAGTACCTGCTGATCGTGCTGGTCTCGGTCCTCGGCTCCGCCGCGACCGCCGGCACGACGGGCGCCGTCGTCATGCTCACGCTGACGCTCTCGACCCTGGGCCTGCCGCTCGCCGGCGTCGGCCTGCTCCTCGCCATCGATCCGATCCTGGACATGGGGCGCACCGCGGTGAACGTCGCGGGCCAGGCCCTCGTCCCGACCATCGTGGCCAAGCGCCAGGGCATCCTCGACGAGGCCCTCTACAACGCGCCGCGCCACGGGGATCCGTTCAACGACGAGTCGTCCACGGAGACGGCCGCAGAGGCCAGGGTCACCGACGCGCACGACGGCGAGCTGGCCGCCTCGCGCTGACGCCCGTCAAAGGGCCGGCTCGCCGCAGTGGGAGCCCGGCCCCGCGTTGAGGGGTCATATCCCTACTTTGACCGGCCAATGACTCGGCACGAGACGCCCTGTCGCGAATGAGACGTCCTCAGGCGATCTCCTTTGCGGCAGGGCGTCTTTGCGCGGGCGAGGAAATACGACCGCTCCTCGCAGGGACATGACCCCTCAAACTCAGCACTGCGCGGAGTGCAAACTTGCTCTCCGTGCAAACTTGCACGTAGTGTAATCATGTGACTGCCGAAGCCTCTTCCCGCCGCGAACTGAACAAGGCCGCGACCCGGGAATCGATCATCGCCGCCGGCCTCGACCTCGCCTCGTCGCGGGGCATCGGGGGATTCACCATCGAAGAGCTCGCCGAGGCGGCCGGCGTCTCCCGCCGGACCTTCTTCAACTACTTCGGCAGCCTCGAGGAGGCCCTCGCGGCCCCCACATTCGGGTTCCTCGACGCCGCCCTCGGCAAGCTGAGCGACCGGCCGGCCGGCGAGCCCCTCCTCGAGTCGGCCCTCCATGTGCTGACCGGCCTCGCCGACAACGAGCTCATCGCGCCGATGGCCCAGTCGTTCATCGTCGCGAGCGGCCACGACCCCGTCACACGCTTCCAGCTCCAGGCCTTCGACGAGTGCGGCGAGAAGATCGCAGCCGCCATCCGCGAGCGCACCGGCGGCTCCGGCCTGCCGGAGCTGTACGTGCGCGCCCTCGCCGGGTGCGTCATCGCCTGCGGCAAGACGTCCCTCGAGGTGTGGATGGCCGAGCGAGGCGGCGAGCTCACGCCGTCGTCCCTCGCCCGGCTCCGCGAGCTCCTCACCGACTCCATCACGCACCTTCAAGCCGGCTTCGCCGCGCCCTGAGACAGCACTCCCGCCCCGTCCCGCCCACTCACCCGCAGAAGGCTCCCCATGGCTACCCTCCTCTACCGCCTCGGCAGGTTCGCCTATGACCGCCGCTGGCTCGTCCTCGCCGTCTGGCTCGTGATCGTCGCCGCCGTCGGCGGCTCCGCGGCCGCGTTCCACGGCCAGATGACCAACAACTTCCAGATCCCGGGCACCGAGACCCAGCGCATGGCGGACAAGCTCAAGGCAGACCTGCCCTCAGCTTCCGGCGGCAGCGCGTCGATCGTGTTCGAGTCGCCCAGCGCCGCGTTCACCGACGCTCAGAAGCAGGCACTCAGTGCGAAGCTGAACGAGATCAAGGGCCTCGACGGCGTCCGCAACGTCACCGACCCCTTCACCACCCAGGCGCAGCTCGACGGCGCCGCCGCCCAGATCGCCGCCGGCAACCAGGAGCTCGCGTCGAACGAGGCCAAGCTCGCCGCGGGCGAGCCGCAGCTGACCGCCGCGAAGGCCCAGCTCGACGCGAACCGCGCCCAGCTCGACGCCGGTCAGGCCCAGCTCGACGCCCAGAAGAAGGCACTCGCCGCGCAGGGCCTCCCGGAGGCAGCGATCGCCCAGGCCACCGCCGCAGCCCAGGCGCAGCTCGACGCCGGACGTGCACAGCTGGCGGCAGGCCAGACCCAGTACGACGCCGGCCGTACCCAGGCCGACCAGGGCGCCGCGAAGATCGCCCAGGCCAAGGCCGACCTCGCCCTCGCCACACGGCAGGCCGACGCGGCGAAGGACATCCGCTTCGTCTCGAGCGACGGCAAGGCCGCGATCGCCTCGATCCAGTTCACCGGAGCCACCGACGGACTGCCCGCCTCGCTGCGCAGTGACATCCAGCGCATCGCCAACGAGGTTCCCGACGTCGAGGCGCACGCGAGCAAGGAGCTCACGCAGGACATCTCCTCGATCTTCGGCGCGTCCGAGGCGATCGGCGTCGCCGTCGCTGCGGTCGTCCTGGTCGTCATGCTCGGCACCCTGATCGCCGCAGGCCTGCCGCTCCTGATGGCACTGGCCGGCGTCGCGGTCGGCGTGGGCGGCACGTTCGCCCTCACGGGCGTCGTCCAGATGAGCTCTGTGACCCCGATGCTGGGCCTCATGCTGGGCCTCGCGGTGGGGATCGACTACTCGCTCTTCATCGTCAACCGCCACCGGAACCAGCTCCTGCGCGGCATGGACCCGCGGGAGTCCGTGGCACTCGCGACCGGCACCTCGGGCAACGCCGTCGTGTTCGCTGGCCTCACGGTGGTCATCGCCCTGGCCGCGCTCGTGGTCCCGGGCCTTCCGTTCCTGGCTGTCATGGGCCTGTCCGCCGCTGCCACCGTCGCGGTCGCGGTCCTCGTGGCCATCACGCTGCTGCCGGCAGTGCTCGGCTTCGCGGGGCGTCGGATCATCTCGAAGCGCCGCTGGGCCCGGGCCGATGAGGAGAACGCGCGCGCGGGCCACGAACTGGAAGAGGAACGCGAGGACCTCGCCGCGTCCAACCGCGGATGGGGCGCCTGGGTCACCCGGCACCCCTGGCTGTCCCTCGTCGCGTCCGTGGCGCTGCTCGGCGTGCTCGCCGTCCCCGCGGCCTCCCTGCGCCTGGCGCTGCCGGACGGCGGGTCGGAGCCCGTCGAATCGACCGCGTACAAGGCCTACGACGCCACCGGCCGGTACTTCGGCGCGGGCATGACCGGCCCCATCATCGTGGTCGGCGAGCTTCCCGCGGGCCTGGACGCGAACGCGGCGAAGGCCAAGCAGTACGACGTGGCCGACCAGCTCCGCTCCGTGGACGGCGTCGTCGCCGCCGTGCCGGCGACCCTGAGCGAGGACCGGCGCACCGCCGTCTTCCAGGTCATCCCGACCGACGGGCCGGCGAGCGCGAGCACCGTCCAGGTGGTGCACGACCTCCGCGCGAAGGGCTCCGACATCCAGTCCCAGACCGGGGTGACGATCGGCCTCACGGGCCAGACGGCGGCGAACGTGGACATCTCGGCGAAGCTCGCCGACGCCCTCCCGCCCTACCTGACGATCGTCGTCGGGCTGTCCTTCGTCCTGCTCCTGCTCGTGTTCCGCTCGCTCCTCGTCCCGCTCCTGGCCACGGGAGGGTTCCTCCTCACGCTCGGGGCCGCCTTCGGGTCGATCGTCGCGGTGTACCAGTGGGGCTGGCTCGGGCCGGTCTTCGACGTGACGCATCCCGGAGCGATCCTGAGCTTCCTGCCGATCCTGCTGATCGGCATCCTGTTCGGCCTCGCGATGGACTACCAGGTGTTCATCACCTCGGGCATGCGCGAGTCCTACGCCCACGGGCAGGAGGCGCATCTGGCGGTCCGGACCGGCTTCCACCACGCCGCCCGGGTCATCACGGCGGCCGCGATCATCATGGTCAGCGTGTTCGCGGGCTTCATCTTCAGCCACCTGACGATGGTCCGGCCCCTCGGCTTCGGACTCGCCCTCGGCGTGCTGCTGGACGCCTTCGTGGTCCGCATGACCCTCGTGCCCGCCGTGATGCGCCTGCTGGGCGGGGGCGCCTGGTGGCTCCCCCGCTGGCTCGACCGGCTGCTGCCCGACCTCGACATCGAGGGCGCCAAGCTGGAGCGCACGACGTCGGCCGCCCGCCCCAGCGCGGCCGGGGAACCGGAGCCCGTGGGCCGGTGAGCGCGGGCGCTGATCAGAGGCATTGAGGCTGACCTGCCGCAGGTCTATCCTGACGGCAGCAGGGCGGGCATCCCGGCGCACCTTCCGTGTGCGGGATGCCCGCCCTCGGCGCTTGAGACGGCGCCCGAAGCGGTACTGGACCCGAGGAGGTGCCGCGATGGCCGGCTCCGTGGACACCGCCCGCGAGGCTTTCGCCGGGCGGCACTGGGATGTCGCTGTGCAGGAGCTGGTGGCCACCGACGGGCGCGCTCCCCTCGACCCGCCCGACGTCGAGAGGCTGGCGACGAGCTACTGGATGCTCGGCCGCACCGCCGAGACGATTGCGGCCCTGGCCAGGACCCACGACGAGTACGAGCGCGCCGGGGATACGCGGGCGGCGGCCCGGGTGGGCATCTGGCTCGCGTTCTACCTCCTGATCCGCGCCCAGCCCGCCCAGTGCATGGGCTGGGCCGCGCGGTCCCAGCGGCTCCTCGACGAGCTTCCGGGTCCAACCCCCGAGCACGCCCTCGCCCTCACGCCCGGCGCTTTCGCCCTGGAGTTCAGGGGCGACCAGGCCCAGGCCGAGGCCCTCTTCCGCCGCGCGCTGAAGATCGCGAGGCCACTCGGGAACCCCGAGGTCATCTCGATCGCCGAAGTGGGCCTCGCCTTCTCGCTCGTCCGCTCGGGCGGGTTCGACGAAGCCCTCGGACTCCTCGACGAGGCCATCGCGATCATCGGGTCAGGGGCCACCGGTCCGGTCGCCGCGGGGATCGTCTACTGCCACGCGATCGAGTGCTGCCACCTGGCCTTCGACCTGCCCCGCGCCCGCGAATGGACCGCTGCGCTGGATGCATGGCGGATGGCGGAGGGACCCCTCGTGGAGTTCAGCGGGAAGTGCGACGCCCACCGGGCCGAGCTCTTCCGCCTCCACGGGGCGTGGGACGACGCGGTCCGCGCCGCGCACGAGGCGCAGGAGAAGTTCCGCGCGGGCGACTTCAGCGCGGGGTTCAGCTCGTTCTACGAGGAGGCGGAGGTCCTCCGCCTGCGCGGACGGTACGTCGAGGCGGACCGGGGCTACGCCGAGGCCCTCCGCTGCGGCTGGGACCCCCTGCCCGGCCTGGCCCTGCTCCGGCTGGACCAGGGGCGCCCCGCCGAGGCCCAGTCGCTGCTGCGTCGCTCGACCCTGAGGGACGACGGCGCCTACCGGCGCCAGCTGCTGGCGGCGACGGTCGAGGTCGAGCTGGCGGCCGGCGACGAGGACGCGGCCGCGGCAGCCTGGGAGGAGCTCTCGCGGCTCGCCGAGCAGCACGGGACGCCGTGGACCCGGGCCCTCGAGGCCGCAGCCGCTGCCAGGGTCCTCGCCAGCCAGGGTCGCAACGTCGAGGCGCTCGACGCCGCCGACCGGGCCTGGTCGCTGTGGTCCGAGCTCGGCGTTCCGTACGAGGTCGCCCGGTGCCTCGTCCTCAAGGCCCGTGCCTGCCTTGCCCTCTCGGACTCGGCTCCGGCCCGCCTCGGGCTGGCGCTCGCGAGGGACATCCTCGCCGAGCTCGGCGCGCGGCCGGCCCTGGACGGACTGCCGGCCGACGGCGGGCCGACCCGTGCCTCAGGCGGGCCGACGACGCCGCCCGCCCCGCCGCCGTCGGACGCGCCCCTGAGCGCGCGCGAGCTCGACGTCCTCCAGCTCGTCTGCGCGGGCCTGTCCAACCAGTCCATCGCGTCGCAGCTGTTCCTCAGCGAGCGCACCGTTGCGCACCACGTGGGCAGCATCCTCGCCAAGCTCGGAGTGCCGTCCCGCACCGCCGCCGCAGCCCAGGCCTTCCGGACGGGCCTCGTGGCACCTGGGCAGAAATAGCCAGTGCCCCTGGCGGCAACAATGGGCCGCGGTGCCGATTCGGGGGCGGGGCGCCCCGCGTACCGTCGAGGCATGGAAGCAGCGGTCCTCGCCGGAACAGTCTCCACGGCGCTCTTCGCGGCCAGCAACGCGCCGATGCTGGTCAAGGCCGCCCGGACGCGGAACCTCGCCTCGTACAGCCTGGCGAATCTCGTCCTGGCCAACGTGGCCAACGGGATCCACACCCTCTATGTCCTGAGCCTGCCCGCCGGGCCGATCTGGGCGCTGCACGGGTTCTACGTGGTCACGATGGCGTTCATGCTCGTCTGGTACGTCAGGTTCACACGGCGCCGCGAAGCCTCATCCGCCCGGCGGGCGCCTGCGGATGTGCTCCCCGCGCGTCCGCTGGCATGGACAGCGCCCCGAGCGCCGGGACTAGGCTGGCGCCGTGACCCTCCACGCAGCGCCGCTCACCCCGCCCACCCTCGTCCTCGCATCCAAGTCGCCCGCACGGACGAAGCTGCTCGAGGAAGCAGGCGTCCCCCATCGGATCCTCGTCTCGGACGTGGACGAGAACGCCGTCGCGTCCGGACATCCTGACGCATCGCCGGGGGAGACCGCGCTGCTCCTGGCCCGGGCGAAGGCCGAGGCCGTCGCTGCCCTCCCCGCCGCTGCGGGGACTCTCGTGCTGGGCTGCGACTCCGTCTTCGAGCTCGACGGCCAGGCCCTCGGCAAGCCGTACACCCCCGAGGTGGCCCGCGAACGGCTCGCCGCCATGAGCGGCCGCGCCGGCGTCCTCCACACCGGGCACTGGCTCGTCGACTGCCGCGCCTCGCACCACTCCCCCGCCGACGGCACGCACGACGCCGCCCCCTCGCCGGGCCGCGGGGCGCTCGCCTCCGCGGGGGTCGAGTTCACCCAGATGAGCGCGGCGGAGATCGAGGCGTACGTCGCCACGGGCGAGCCGCTCCACTGCGCGGGATCGTTCACCATTGACGGGCTCGGCGGCGCCTTCCTGGCGCGCGTCGACGGCGACCCCCACGCCGTCGTGGGCCTGTCGGTCTCGGCGCTGCGCGCGCTCCTCGCCGCGGCCGGGGTGAGGCTCACGGACTGGTGGGCCGCCGCCGTCGTGCGCTGAGGCCTGCCCCTCCAGTGCGACGGGCCATTTGTAGGAGACCTACAAAGGATCCTCGGCCGAGCCGCCGAATACCGCACTGATATGGGCGATTCCACCAAAGGAGCGCTAGGCTTCCGGCAGTACAGAACGGAGTAGCCTTGTCCCCCATTGCCGCCAGCAGGCCCCTCACGAAGGTGCTCATCGCCAACCGAGGCGAGATCGCCGTCCGCGTCATCCGCGCAGCCCGCGACGAGGGCATCGGCTCGGTCGCCGTCTACGCCGAGCCGGACCGCGACGCGCTCCACGTCCGGCTCGCGGACGAGGCCTTCGCCCTGGGCGGCACGAGCGCCGCCGAGTCGTACCTCGTCATGGACAAGATCCTGGACGCCGCCCGCGCCTCCGGCGCCGACGCGGTCCACCCCGGCTACGGCTTCCTCTCCGAGAACGCCGAGTTCGCGCAGAAGGTCATCGACGCGGGCCTGACCTGGATCGGGCCCTCGCCGGAGGCCATCGCGGCGCTCGGCGACAAGGTCCGGGCCCGGCACATCGCGGAGAAGGTCGGAGCGCCGCTCGTGCCCGGCACCGCGGACCCCGTCGCCTCGGCGGACGAGGTCCTCGCGTTCGCCCAGGAGTACGGCCTGCCCGTGGCGATCAAGGCCGCGTACGGCGGCGGCGGCCGCGGGATCAAGGTCGCCCGGACCATGGACGAGATCCCCGAGCTGTTCGAGTCGGCCGTGCGCGAGGCCACCGCGGCGTTCGGCCGCGGGGAGTGCTTCATCGAGCGCTTCCTCGACGCGCCCCGCCACGTCGAGACCCAGTGCCTGGCGGACGCGGCGGGCAACGTCGTCGTCGTCTCGACGCGCGACTGCTCGCTCCAGCGCCGCAACCAGAAGCTCGTCGAGGAGGCGCCGGCGCCGTTCCTCTCCGAGGAGCAGACCAAGCGCCTGTACGAGGCGTCCAAGGCCATCCTGAAGGAGGCCGGGTACCTCGGGGCGGGGACGTGCGAGTTCCTCGTGGGGCAGGACGGCACGATCAGCTTCCTCGAAGTCAACACGCGCCTCCAGGTGGAGCACTGCGTGTCCGAGGAGGTCACGGGGATTGACCTCGTGCGCGAGCAGTTCCGCCTCGCCCGCGGCGAGGAGCTCGGCTACGACGACCCGGAGATCCGCGGCCACTCCTTCGAGTTCCGCATCAACGGCGAGGACGCCGGCCGCGGCTTCATGCCCGCGCCCGGCACGGTCGAGACGCTGACCTATCCGACCGGGCCCGGCGTGCGCGTGGACTCCGGGGTCGTGGCCGGGGACGTCATCTCCGGCAACTTCGACTCGATGCTCGCCAAGCTCATCGTGTCCGGCTCGAGCCGCACCCAGGCGCTCCAGCGCGCGCGCCGTGCCCTCGACGAGCTCGTCATCACCGGCATGCCCACCGTGGTGCCGTTCCACGCCGCCGTCGTGCGCGACCCGGCGTTTGCACCTGAAGAGGGCCCGTTCAGCATCCACACGCGCTGGATCGAGACAGAGTTCGACAACACCATTCCGCCGTACCCGGCGGCTGCGGGCGCCGGGGCCGAGGCGGACGACGCCGGCGAGCGGCAGAGCGTCGTCGTCGAGGTGGGCGGCAAGCGGCTCGAGGTGACGATCCCGGCGGGGCTCTCGCTCGGCGCGGGCAAGCCTGCCAAGGCCAAGAAGAAGGTCCGCGGCGCGCGCGGCGCCGGCTCGTCCGCTGCCGCGGCCGGCGGCGACGCCCTGACCGCCCCGATGCAGGGCACGATCGTGAAGGTCGCCGTGGCCGACGGCGACGTGGTCGCCGAGGGCGATCTCGTCGTCGTGCTCGAGGCCATGAAGATGGAGCAGCCGCTCACCGCGCACCGGGCGGGCACGGTCCGCGGGCTGACGGCCCAGGCGGGCCAGACGGTCTCGGCGGGCGCGCTCATCGCCACGATCGAGGACTGAGCCGCCGACGGGGCAGATGTGCCCCGCAGACGCGAAAGAGGTGGCTCCTCGACGGGATTCCCGTCGAGGAGCCACCTCTTTGCTGTTGGGGAGCTCCGGTAGGGACATGACCCCTCACCCAGAAGGAGGATGAGGGGTCATTTCCCTAGACCGAGGTTCCTTGTCCCTACGCCGAGACGTTCTCCTCGAAGTCCTTGTCCTTGGTCTCCTTGGTCAGCCAGAGCGCGACGAGGGTTAGGACAGCCGAGATGGCGAGGTAGACGCCCACCCAGACGGTGTTGCCCTTGCCGAACTGCCACAGGGCGATCGCGACGAACGACGCCGGGGCCGCGCCCAGGACGGACGAGAGGTTGTAGGCGACCGCAGAGCCCGTGTAGCGCACGTTCGCCGGGAACAGCTCGGGCAGGATCGCGGCCATCGGTCCGAACGTGAGGCCCATGAGCGTGAAGCCGAAGATGAGGCCCACCATGGCCGCGCCCTTGCCCGGGCCGAACATCAGGCCCCAGGTGAGGCCGAACAGCAGGATGCCGACGGTGACCCAGATGAGGAACTTCCGGCGGCCGTACTTCTCGGCGAGCGGGCCGGAGAGCACCGTGAAGACCCCGAAGAACACGACGCCGAGGATCAGCATCCACAGGAACTCGCTGCGGTCGATCCCGAGGCCGGGCACGAACGTGGACGGGTCGAAGGCCTTTCCGGCCTTCTCGGCGGCGGCCCTGGCGACCTCGACCTTGTCGGTCGCGGTGCCGTACGTGAGGGTGAAGCTCGTGGTCAGGTAGAAGAGCACGTAGGTCGCGAGCATGATGAACGTGCCCGCGATGACCGCGCGCCAGTGGTGCTTGAACGTCGCGGCGATCGGGACCTTCGCGACCTTCTCCTCCTTGACGACCTTCTGGAACGAGACGCTCTCAACGAGCTTGAGGCGCACGTACAGGCCGATCGCGACCATGATGATGCTCGCGAGGAACGGGATGCGCCAGCCGAAGTCCATGAACTGCTTGTCGTCGAGGAACAGGTCCAGGACCACGAACAGCACGTTGGCGAGGATGAAGCCGATCGGGGCGCCCAGCTGCGGGAAGGTCCCCCACACGGCGCGCTTGTTGGCGGGCGCGTTCTCGGTCGCGAGAAGCGCCGCGCCGGACCATTCGCCGCCGAGCGCGAGGCCCTGGGCGAAGCGGAGCAGCACGAGGAGCAGCGGCGCGAGCACGATCCAGCCGGACGTCGTGGCCGGCGGGAGGAGGCCGATGAAGAACGTCGCGAGGCCCATGGTGAGCAGGGATGCCACGAGGGTGCCCTTGCGGCCCAGCTTGTCGCCGAAGTGGCCGAACAGGACCGAGCCGACCGGCCGCGCCACGAAGGCGACCCCGAAGATCGCGAACGAGGACAGGATCGCGTTGATGTCGGAGGAGTTCGGGAAGAAGAGCTTCGGGAACACGAGGACCGAGGCCGTGGCGTAGGCGTAGAAGTCGAAGAACTCGATCGTCGTGCCGATGAGGCTCGAGAAGATGACTCGGCCCCTCGTATTCGCCGCCTTGCCGGCTGAGGGCTCCGTCACCGCTGAAGAGGTGGACATGGTTTCGCTTTCACATGCTGGACCGTGGATTGACATCCGGTCCGGGATTTGAGTACAGGGCATCCTACGCCTTGGTAGTCCGAACATCGGACATCGAGTTCACTATGTGAGACGGGAAGCGCACGACGGCGGTCGCTCCCCCGCCGCTCACGGCCTCGCCTGCACCGGCGAGAGCCAGATGTCACAGCGTGTTTACAGCTGACGCCCACGGGCGAAACGCGGGATTTCTAGCGTGGAACCAATCCCAGATCCCGTCCCCCTCCAGGAGGAACCGTGAGCACTGAACCCCAGACCCCGCCGGCATCGTCGACCATCCGCACGTCGCCGCGCCCCACCGGGGAGGGCCTCCGCCTCGACACGCGCAAGGGCCGCTGGATCGAGCACTGGAACCCGGAGGACACCCAGCAGTGGGAGTCCGAGGGCAAGGCAATCGCCGGCCGGAACCTCCGCTGGTCCATCTTCGCGGAGTTCCTCGGCTTCGTGGTCTGGCAGCTGTGGTCGATCGTCGTGGTGCAGCTCCCGGGCGCGGGCTTCCAGCTGAGCACGTCCGAGACGTTCTGGCTCCTGTCGATGCCGAGCCTCGTGGGCGCGACCCTGCGCATCCCCTACACCTTCATGGTCCCGAAGTTCGGCGGCCGCAACTGGACGATCGTCTCGGCGATGCTCCTGCTCATCCCCTCGATCGGGCTGGCGGTGTGCGTCTCCAATCCGGCCACCCCGTTCCCGGTGCTGCTGGCCGTAGCGGCCCTCGCCGGGTTCGGCGGCGGCAACTTCGCCAGCTCGATGGCCAACATCACCTTCTTCTACCCCGCCCGTGAGAAGGGCTGGGCCCTCGGGCTCAACGCCGCCGGGGGCAACCTGGGCGCCGCCGTGGCCCAGCTCGTCGTTCCTATCGCGGTGAGCCTCACCGCGTCGGTGGTCTCCGCCGGGGCGGGGCTTGGCGTCGCCGGGCTCCTCTGGGTCCCGCTGATCCTCGTCGCCGCCGTCGGCGCGTACCGCAACATGGACAACCTCGCCAGCGCCAAGGGCGACCTGGCCGGCTCGGTCGCGGCGCTCAAGGAGCCGCACCTGTGGATCATGGCCTTCCTCTACATCGGCACGTTCGGCTCCTTCATCGGCTTCTCCGGGGTCTTCCCGAAGCTCATCAAGGACTTCTTCCCCGCGTACTCGTCCTTCGCCGTCGGCGCCGCCGCGCTCTCTCTCGCGTTCCTCGGCCCGCTCGTGGGCTCCCTCGCCCGCCCCTACGGCGGCAGGCTCGCCGACCGGTTCGGCGGGGCCCGCATGGCCGTCGCCGCGTTCGCGGCCATGGCGGTCATGACGCTCCTGGTCATCGTCACCCTGCCGCTGAAGAGCTTCTGGCTCTTCCTCGTCCTGTTTCTGGCCCTCTTCACGGCCAGCGGCTTCGGCAACGGCGCGACCTACCGCATGATCCCCGTCATCTTCAGCACCTCCAGCCGGGCCGCCCGCTCCGGCGCGGCCCCGGCGCAGACCGCGAAGCTCGCCGCCGCGGCCCTGGGCCTGATCTCCGCGATCGGCGCCTACGGCGGCTTCTTCATCCCGCAGGTGCTGGGGGCGTCCAGCTCGGCGACCGGCTCCTACGTGCCCGCGTTCTTCGGCTTCGTGGCCGCGTACGTCCTCATGCTCGCCGTGACGGCCTTCTGCTACCTCCGCAAGGGCAGCCTGGTCGCCACCACCAAGGCCTGACTCCATGACCCCACGCACCCAGACGCCCACCGCCACCCACTGCCCGTACTGCGCGCTCCAGTGCGCGATGTCGCTCGGCCCCGCCGCGTCGGGGGCGAGTGGCCCCGCGGGGGCGAGCGGCCCGTCGCTCGAGGTCGCCGGGCGCGACTTTCCCACCAACCGCCGCGGCCTCTGCCGCAAGGGCTGGACCGCCGCCGAGCTCCTCACGCACCCGGAACGCCTCACCGAGCCGCTCCTGCGCGGGGACGACGGCGAGCTCCGCCCCGTCTCGTGGGACGTGGCCCTCGAGCGGGCGGCAGCAGAGGTGCGGAAGGCCCAGGCGGCACACGGACCGGACGCGGTGGGCGTCTTCGGCGGCGGGGGCCTCACGAATGAGAAGGCGTACCTGCTCGGCAAGTTCGCCCGGCTCGCCCTTGGCACCTCGCGCATCGACTACAACGGCCGGTTCTGCATGTCCTCCGCAGCGGCCGCGGGGAACCGGGCCTTCGGCGTCGACCGGGGCCTGCCGTTCCCGGTGGAGGACCTCGGCGCAGCGGACACGATCCTGCTCCTCGGCTCGAACGTCGCCGAGACCATGCCGCCGTTCGTGCAGCACCTCGCGGGCGCCCGCGCCGCGGGCGGTCTCATCGTCGTGGACCCCCGCCGCTCGGCCACGGCCGCGCTCACGGCCGACGGCGCTGGCACGCACCTCGCACCCGCCCCGCACACTGACCTCATCCTCCTGCTGGGCCTGGCGCACATCGTCCTCAACGACGGCCTCCTCGACCGCTCCTATGTTGCCGAGCGTACCGAGGGCCTCGGCGCACTCATCCGCTCGGTGGCCCCCTGGTGGCCCGAGCGCGTCCAGGCCGCCACCGGGGTGCCGGCCACCCTCCTGCGGGAGACGGCGGGACGGCTCGCCCGCTCCGCGCGGACGGGCTCGTGCTACATCCTCACCGGCCGCGGCATCGAGCAGCACGCCGACGGCACGGACACCGTGACCGCCGCGATCAACCTCGCGCTGCTCCTGGGCCTCCCCGGCTCGGCGCGCGGGGGCTACGGCACCCTCACCGGGCAGGGCAACGGCCAGGGCGGGCGAGAGCACGGCCAGAAGTCGGACCAGCTCCCCGGCTACCGCAAGATCACCGACCCGGCCGCCCGCGCCCACGTCGCCCACGTCTGGAGCGTTCCCGAGGCCGCCATTCCCGGGCCTGGGGTGCCCGCCGTCGAGCTTCTGGCCTCCCTGGGCAGGCCGGCGTCCCCGGAGAAGCCGGGCGGCGTGCGCTGCCTGTTCGTGCACGGGGCCAACGTCGTGGTGTCGGCGCCCGATGTCACCGCGGTGCGCGAGGGGCTGGGGGCACTGGACTTCCTCGTGGTGTGCGACTTCTTCCTCTCGGAGACGGCCCGCGAGGCGGACCTCGTCCTCCCCGTGCTCCAGTGGGCCGAGGAAGAGGGCACCATGACCAACCTCGAGGGCCGCGTGCTGCGGCGCCGTCGCGCCGTGGATCCGCCCGCCGGCGCACGCAGCGAACTGTGGATCATGAACCGGCTCGCGGCGCTGCTGGACGCGCCGTCGAGCTTTCCCGACGACCCCGAGACGGTCTTCGAGGAGCTCCGCCTGGCCTCTGCGGGAGGGCTCGCCGACTACTCCGGCATCACCTACGCGCGCCTCGACGCCGGCGAGGCCCTGCACTGGCCCTGCCCCGAGGCCGCCCCGGGGGCCCCGCCGCACGCCGGGACGCCGCGGCTCTTCGCCGAGCGCTTCGCACACCCGGACGGACGCGCACGCCTGGTCGCCGTCCGGGCCCCCGCTCCCCTGCCGGCGGCCCCGACCGCGGGCGCCTTCACGCTCGCGACCGGGCGCCTCCTCGAGCACTACCAGTCCGGGGCGCAGACCCGCCGCGTCGGCGCCCTGGCCGCGGCCCAGCCCGAGGTGCGGCTCTCCCTGCACCCAGCGGCCGCCGCCCGGCTCGGGATTGCCGACGGCGCGTGGGTGCGCGTCCTCCGAGAGCGCGCCGTCGTCGTGGCCGCCGGCGACGGCCTTCCCGGGCCCAGCGCGAGGCCCGAACCGGCGGTGCTGGCGCGTGCCGAGCTGACAGCGGACATCCGCCCGGACACCGTCTTCCTTCCGTTCCACTTCCCGGGCCTCGCGGCGGCGAACCGGGTGACCGAGCAGGGCACTGACCCGATCTCGGGGATGCCCGAGTTCAAGACGACGCGTGTTGTCGTCGAACCCGCGGTCGTCGACCCAGCCGTCGCGGGGCAGCCCCTCCTCGCCTCCGCCGTCCCCTCCCACCGAGAGGAGCAGTGACCATGACTGCCCCGGCCCAGCAGCCCCAGCAGCCCGAGAGCAGGACCGCTCCAGGAGAAGCCCGGCCGCGGATCGTCGTCGTGGGCTTCGGCCCGGTCGCGGCGCGCTTCGTCGACGGGCTCCGCCCGGCCGCGGCGGCCGGCGCCGTAGAGCTCACCGTGGTGGGCGAGGAGCAGCAGGCCGCGTACAACCGGGTTCTCGTTGCAGACCTCGGGGTCGGGCGGACTCGCCTGGACGCGATGAGCCTCGCCGACGCGGATGAGCTCGCCGCGGACGGCGTGCGTGTGCTCACCGGGACGCGCGCTGCGCGCCTCGACCGCGCACGACGCCGCGTGGTCCTCGCCGACGGCACGACTCTGCCCTATGACCGCGTCGTCCTCGCGACAGGTGCCCGCGCCGTCGTGCCCAACTTGACCGGCATCAACCCGGACCCTCTCCACCCCGTCCTGCCACCGGGCGTCACCGCCCTGCGCGACCTGGCCGACGCCGCCCGGCTGGGCGAAGCAGTGGCCGGGCGGCGCCGCATCGTCGTGCTCGGCGGGGGCGTTCTCGGTCTGGAGGCCGCGCTCGCGGCGAGCGAGGAGGGCGCGACCGTCACGGTGGTCCACCACGGCGACCGACCGCTGGGGCGGTCCATCGACCGCGCCGGGGGCGCGACGCTCGCTGCCGCACTGCGCCGCCAGGGCGTGCGGATCGCCGGGAACGCGCGCTCCACGGGCATCGAGACCGGGCACGACGGCGCCTTCCGGGCGCTCCTGCTCGAGGACGGCTCTGCGGTCGACGGCGACCTGCTCCTGCTCGCGTGCGGGGCGCGGCCGCGGCGTGAGATTGCGGAGGGAGGGGGCCTCGCCGTCGAGGCGGGCATCCTCGTGGACCACGGGCTGCGCGCCCACCACACGGAGCACGTCTTCGCGATCGGCGACTGCGCCCAGGTGCGCTGCGCCGATCCGCTGTGCGCGGAGTGCGCCGCGGACGGGCGCGCCGGTGTCCCGAGCGGCCTCATCGCCCCGGGCTGGCGGCAGGCAGACTGGCTCGCGGCGCGCTTCCGCCACGAGCTCCTCGCCGACGCCGAGCCGGCCCCGCTCGCGGCGGAGAAGCCGGGCGTGATCCTGCTCAAGGCCCGCGGCATCAACCTCGCCGTCGCCGGGGACGTCATGGCCGACCCGTGGGACGCGTTCACCCTCGACGGCGGCGACTGCCCAGCGCACGGGGGGGCTCCGCTGCAGGTCTCCCTGTGGGCCGACCCCGAGCACGGGGGCTACGTCAAGATGGCCACGCGGGGCGGCGTCCTGGCCGGGTTCGTCGCGCTGGGGATGCCACGCGCAGCCGCCGAGCTGACGCTCCTGTTCGAGTCGGGCGCCGAGCTGCCGGCCGACCGCTCGGTGATCCTGCGCCTGGACGGGCCCGAGGCCGCGCTCTCCCCCACCGGTGCCCTTGGCGGCCCCGAGTCGACGCTGTGCCGCTGCGCCGGCGTGACGCAGGGCGAGGTGGCCACAGCCGTCGCGGACGGGTGCTCGACCGTCGAGGACGTCTCGAAGGCCACGCGCGCCGGAACGGGCTGCGGCGGCTGCCGGGATGGCGTGCGGGACCTCATCGAGCGGCACTTCGCGGCCGTGGCGGCCTGAGCAGGCCGAGGAGCGCATAGGCCGCCGCGCCGGCGAGGAGTCCCCAGAATGCCGACACGACCCCGAAGGCATTCACCCCGGACGCGGTCACGGCCAGGGTGATGACGGCGGCCTCGACGGCGTGCGGCGAGGCGGCGTCGTGCCTCACCGAGTCGACGATCGCGCCCTGGGTCGCCGCGAGCAGCGCGACGCCTGCCAGCACGGTCAGCAGCGTGGCCGGGACGGCGGCGACGAGCGCGACCGCCGGGGTGCTAAAGAGGCCGAAGAGGATGTAGAAGGCGCCGCACGAGATCCCGGCGATGTAACGGCGGGCAGGGTCGTGGTGGGCGTCGCGGCCGGCGCAGATGCCGGCGGTGATGGCAGCCAGGTTGATCCCGTGCCCGCCGAACGGCACCGACACGAGCCAGGCGACCGACGCCCCGCCCACCATGAGGCGGTCGCCGGCGGTGTAGCCGAGCTGGCGCATCATGGCGAGTCCCGGCGCGTTCTGCCCGGCCATGGTGACGACGAGCAGGGGCACCGAGATTCCCATGATGGCCGGCAGGCCGAAGGTCGGCGTGGTCCAGACGGGGCCCGCGAACTCCCACGCGAGGGTGGGCGCTGTCAGGCCGCCGGTTGCGGCCGCGAGCCCCACCCCGGCCGCGAGCGCCACGAGGACCGCGTACCGCGGGGTGAACCGACGCCCGAGGAGGAACGCCAGGACCAGGCCCCCGCCCACCACGGGCGCCTGCACGACGGCGGCGCTCGCCTTGAGCACGAACGGCAGCAGGACTCCGGCCAGGACCGCCGCGACGACCGGCTTGGGGACGGCGTCCATGATCCTGCCGAAGAGCCCCGTCACCCCGAGCACGACGGCAAGCCCGGCCGCGACGAGGTAGGCCCCGAGGGCGTCGCTGTACGAGTACTGGCCGAGCGCGGTCAGCAGCAGGGCGGCCCCGGGGACCGACCAGGCCACGACGACCGGCTGGCGCGTGATGAGGCTCAGGACCACGCACGTGATGCCGCTGGCGATCGCGATCACGCTGACCCACGACGTCGTGAGCTCGGCGCTGAGGTGGGCGGCCTGGGCGGCTTGCAGGACCACGACCATGGGGCCCGCGTAGGAGACGGCGACGGCGATGAACCCCGCCGCGATGGCCGAGAAGGACGTGGCCCGCAGGATGCCGAGGCGCTCGGCGGGCCGGTTCCTGGCCTCCGCCGATTGCTCCTGCCCTGCCGTGCCGGTCCGCTGTGCCCTCTGCTGTGCCGTGCTGCTCATCGCCGCCCCTTCGCTGTGACGGGGGCCACGGTAGCGGAAAGCGCGGATATGAGCTGATTCGTCCGGCGTCTCAATCGGCAGGAACCCGCTCGTGGGGAGCCGACAGATCAGGTGGCGCCTCCTCAGGAGGGCGCGTCAGGAGCCGACGATCTCCTCGAGCCCGCGCACCGACTCGGCGAGCGAGAGGTCGGGGTGCGCGGCGATGTACGGGAAGAGGAGCCCGTTCTCCTTGCGCAGGTGCAGCTGGAACGCACGGGCGATGGCGAACCCGACCGCGGCCGCCCGGGCGCCCTCGGCCGCCCTGAGCTCCTCGACGAGCCCGATGATCGCCTGGTGGTCCTGGAGCATGCCCTCGACGAGCAGGTGCCCCTTGTCCGTCCGTCCAGCGCCGCCGTAGAGCGGCCCCTCCTCGGCGACGGCGTGCGGGATCAGCTCGTCCTCGCACCATTCGACCAGGTTGGCCTTCTCGTCGTGCGCGGTGCCGACGTCGCCGGCCTCCACGGCGGCGACGATCGCCTCGGCGAGGGCCGTCACCCGCTCGAGCATGTGCGCGTGGTGGTGCTCGATCGCGGCCAGCGCCTCGTCGTCGGAATGAAGTTCGTGGTCTGCGTGCCCGTGTCCCATGGGCCCATCATCGAACCCCGCCACCGGCGGCTCAAGGGGCCAAGGGCCCGTGCTCCTGCCCGGCCGATGGCCCTGAAACCCGGGAGTTCGGGCATGTTTGCCATCAGCCGTCTGTACCGGTCCGGGCTAGAGCACGCTCGAACTCCTGTCGGTTGAACAAGTCGAAGACTCATGGAACACAAAACCCCCTCCCGTTGCCGGGAGGGCTTTTGTTATCGGCCTTTACCCTCCGAGGTGGTCCACAGCGTACTGCGCCTCTGCGGCGGTGAACTTTCCGCCGTACGGGCTGACAAGCTGGTCGTAGATAGCCACCGGGGACATATTCATCGTCTCCTGGTAGCTCTTGGCCGAAGCCAGGGCGTTGGCGTTGTAGTCTGCCTTCAGGTTATCCACCGCGTACTGGGCGGCTTCGGGCGCGAACTTCCCACCGTACGGGGATGTGAGCTGGTCGTAGATGCCCTGCTTGCTCATGTGCATCATGTTCGAGTAGGACTCGGCCTGCTTCAGCGCGGACTGGTACTCGGCGGGGACCTTCGGCGCCGGAGGCGGCGGTGGAGGTGCCGCCGGAGGGGCCACCGGGGCGGCTGCCGTCGACGGCGCTGGCGCCGCCGATGAGGCGGAGGTGGTGTCGACCGAGCTGCCCGAGCTGCTGCCACCGCCGCAGCCGGCGATGGCGAGGATGGCGGTGACGACGGATGTCGGGAGGATGAACCGCTTCTTCTTCCAGAATGGGCGCTTCGGCTTCTGCGGCTGCTGGCCCTGGGGCCTTGTTTGCTGCCAGTGCCGGCCCAACTGGGAATTGCAGGTACTCACGAGTGACTCCCCCAATTCTATTTGTGCTTGTAACGGTCCCCAGCACAAAGCCGCCACCCATTGGGCGGCGGCTTTCTTCGCGCTGGTGATGCAAGTATCCTCCACCCCGCATACACAGGAAAGTCTTAGTTAGGGTCTTAGCCATTGCTCTCCGTCGCACTTTGAGGCTCGCGGCGGCTCGCAAGTTCCTCTTGCGAACCGCGGGGTTCGACGCCGGCGTGGGCCGCGCGAATTGGCGACGGGTGGACCCGGTCCTGGATGTGCCGCTGTCGAGGGCCTCGATGGCTGGGTGCGCCGAATCCAGCGCTGCACGGCCCTCCACGGGGCCTCCGTCGAGCGGTCAGGCCCGGGCCTCAAAGTGCCCCATGCCGGCTCTGACGGCCGCATCGCATCCTGGCAGCGTTGACGGTGTCCGCGTGCGGCCCTGAGGGTGCCTCCTCACGGCTCTACTCGCGTCGGTCGCTGCGTTTGGCCGCTCGCTCGATCGCCGCCGCGCCCCCGGGCCTCTGCGCAAATCAACGTCTCCAGTGCTCCGGATGCTCGTTAGCCCTCCACTGGGCTTGTGTGTGCTGTGAGCTCACAACTTCGGCAGGCCCTACATGTGCACGTGCAGGCGCCGCGCGGCCTCCGCGAGCGAGCCGGACAGCGACGGGTAGACGGCGTAGGTGTTGGCGACGTCGTCGACGTGGAGCTTCTGCTCCACGGCCATGGCGAGGCCGAAGATCAGCTCGGAGGCGTTGGAGCCCATCACGACGGCGCCGATCACCGTCCCGGACCCCTTGCGGGAGATGATCTTGACGAACCCGTCGGTCGTGTTGCGCATCTTGGCCCGCGCGTTGCTCTTCAGGCGCAGGGTCACGACGTCGCCCGCGATCCTCCCAGCGGCCACGTCCGCCTCGGTGGCGCCCACCGACGCGATCTCGGGCGAGGTGAAGATATTCGAGGCGACGTGGTCGAGGTTGAGCGGAGTGACCTGGTCGCCGAGGATGTGCGCCACGGCGATGCGGCCCTGCATGGCCGCGACCGAGGCGAGCGCGAGCACGCCCGTGCAGTCGCCCGCGGCGTAGACGCTGGGCACCGAGGTGCGGGAGACGCCGTCGACCTTGATGTGCCCGCTCTCGGTGAGCGCCACGCCGGCCTCCTTCAGGCCGATGCCGTCCGTGTTGGGGATCGAGCCGACGCACAGGAGGCAGTGCGATCCGGTCACCTTCGTGCCGTCGCCGAGGGTCACGGCGACGCCGTCGCCCGTGCGCTCGACCGACTCCGCACGCGAGCGGGACAGGACCCGCACGCCGCGGCGCTCGAAGACCTTCTCGAGCAGTTCCGCGGCGTCCGTGTCGGAGCCGGGGAGCACGCGGTCGCGCGAGGAGATGAGCGTGACCTTCGAGCCGAGGCCGTTGTAGGCGGAGGCGAACTCGGCGCCCGTCACGCCGGACCCCACGACGATGAGCTCATCGGGAAGCTCGTCCAGACTGTAGATCTGCGCCCAGTTGAGGATCCGCTCGCCGTCGGGCCGCGCGGTCGGGAGCTCGCGGGGGTGGGCGCCGACGGCGACGATGACGGCGTCCGCCACGATGCGCTCGGTGCCGTCGGCGGTCAGGGCCTCGATGGTGTGGGGGTCCACGAGACTGCCCGAGCCCAGGACGACCCGCACGCCCTGGCCCTCGAGCCCGGCCCGGATGTCCGCCGACTGCTGGCGGGCCAGGCCGAGGAGCCGGTCGTTGACCACCTTCAGGTCCGCCCGGAGCGCCGAGCGGGTGAGGGGCGCGCCGTTGTCCGTGTCGAAGCGCAGGCCGAGGGCGGCGGCCGCCTCCTCGACGCGGGTCATGAGGTCGGAGGTCGCGATGAGGGTCTTGGAGGGCACCACGTCGGTCAGCACGGCGGAGCCGCCGAGCCCGGCGCGCTCCACGATCGTGACCTGGGCGCCGAGCGACGCCGCGACCGAGGCGGCTTCGTAGCCGCCGGGGCCGCCGCCCAGGATTGCGATATGGGGGGCCGCGAAATCAGGGTTCATCGTCACGGAGTACCATTCTGCCTTCCCTGCGTGCACCCATGCCATCGCGGGCGCCACTCAGCGGCGTGGTGTGCTGCACGGCACACTGCGGCGCGTGCCACAGGGGATGCAGGTTGGTAGGTTCTATCTGTGACGACAACCGCTCAGTCCGCCGAGCCCTTCGCGCTCGCGCAGGCCGCCGCCGACCACATCGCCAGCGCCACGGGCGTCGCCCAGCACGACATCGCCCTGGTCCTCGGCTCGGGCTGGGGCGGCGCCGCGGACCTCATCGGCGAGACCACGGCCACGCTCCCCGCCCACGAAGTGCCGGGCTTCTCGGCGCCTGCGGTCGAGGGCCACGTGGGCACGATCCGCTCGGTGCGCGCCGCGGACGGCAAGCGGGCGCTCGTCCTGGGGGCCAGGACCCATTACTACGAGGGCCGGGGCGTGCGCGCTGTGGTCCACGGCGTCCGGACCGCAGCGGCGGCCGGCTGCAGGGTCGTGGTCCTCACGAACGGGTGCGGCGGCCTCAACCCGGCATGGGCGCCCGGCACTCCGGTGCTCATCAGCGACCACATCAACCTCACCGCCACGTCCCCGCTCGAGGGCCCGACCTTCGTGGACCTGACCGACCTCTACTCCGCCCGTCTCCGCGCGGTCGCGAAGTCGGTGGACCCGAGCCTGACCGAGGGTGTGTACGTCCAGTTCCCCGGCCCGCACTACGAGACGCCCGCCGAGGTGCAGTACGCGAAGCGGATCGGCGGCGACCTCATCGGCATGTCCACGGCGCTCGAGGCGATCGCCGCCCGGCACGCTGGCCTGGAGGTCTTCGGCATCTCGCTCGTGACGAACCTCGCTGCCGGCATCAGCCCTGAGCCGCTGAGCCACGAGGAGGTCCTCGCGGCGGGCCGGGCCGCGGGGCCGCGCATCTCCCGCCTGCTGGCCGACGTGATCGCAGCGATCTGAGAGTCTTCGAGAAGGACACCACCCGATGAGCATCTCCCCCGCCACACTCGATGAGCTCCGGCCGCGCGCCGAGGCCTGGGCCGCCGCCGACCCCGACCCCGACACCGCAGCCCAGCTCCGCCTCACGGTGGCCCAGGCTGCCGAGGGCCAGCCAGCCGCCCTGCAGGAGCTCTCCGACGCCTTCTGCGGGACCCTCCAGTTCGGCACCGCCGGGCTGCGCGCGGCCCTCGGCCCCGGGCCGAACCGCATGAACCGCGTGACGGTCCGCCGCGCCGCGGCCGGCTTCGCCGAGTTCCTGCGCCGCCGGGTCGCAGCGCACGACGGCGCCGGCTCGCCGGAGTCGGGCGCGGCGCCGCGCGCCGTGGTCGGCTACGACGCGCGCACCAACTCCGATGTGTTCGCCCGCGACACGGCTGCCGTGTTCACCGCGGCCGGGATCGAGACGAGCCTCCTCCCGTCCCCGCTCCCGACGCCCGTCCTCGCGTACGCGCTCCGGGCGCTGGACTGCGACGGCGCCGTCATGGTCACCGCGAGCCACAATCCGCCCCAGGACAACGGGTACAAGGTGTACCTCGGCGGGCGGGCCGTCGAGGAGGCCGGCCGCGGCGCCCAGATCGTCGCCCCCATCGACGCCGAGATCGCCGAGCTCATCGCCGCCGTCGGGCCTGTTGGCGAGATCCCTCTCGCCGAGGACGGATGGGCCACGCTCCCGGCGAGCGTCGCCGCGGACTACCGCGACGCCGTCGTGCGCCTCGCGCGGCCGGACCTCTTCCCGTCCCGCCGCCTCAAGGCGGTCCTGACCCCGCTGCACGGGGTGGGCGGCGAGACGCTCCTGGGCGTGCTGAAGGCCGCCGGGTTCGATGACGTCTCGCTCGTGGGCTCGCAGGCGGAGCCCGATCCTGCGTTCCCGACGGTCGCGTTCCCGAACCCGGAGGAGCCGGGCGCCCTGGACCTCGCGCTCGAGGCCGCGCGCGAGGCCGGGGCCGACATCGTCATCGCGAACGACCCGGACGCCGACCGCTGCGCCGTCGCCCTCCCCGACCCCGAGACGGGCGAGTGGCGCATGCTGCGCGGGGACGAGGTCGGCGCCCTCCTCGGGGCGCACGTGGTGCGCCGCCTCGGCCTCGACGACGAGCACTCCCCCGAGCCCACCGGGGTGTTCGCGAACTCGATCGTCTCCTCACGTCTGCTCGGCAGGATCGCCCAGGCCGCCGGGGTGGCCCACGCCGAGACCCTCACGGGCTTCAAGTGGATCTCCCGCGTCCCGGGGCTCGTGTACGGGTACGAGGAGGCCCTCGGCTACTGTGTCGCGCCGGAGCTGGTCAAGGACAAGGACGGGCTCTCCGCCGCGCTCCTCGTCGCCGAGCTCGCCGCGGACGCGAAGGCCCAGGGCGAGACGCTCTTCGACCGGCTCGACGCCCTGCACGTGCTCCACGGCGTGCACCTCACCGACCAGCTGAGCGTGCGGGTGGCGGACCTCGGGCTCCTCGACGCGATGATGACGCGGCTGAGGGACAACCCTCCGACGGCCTTCGCCGAGTCTCCGGTGGAGTCCTCGGTGGACCTCTCGCTCGGCTCCGAGGCCCTCCCGCCCACGGAGGGGATCTCGTGGACCACACGGGACTCGACCCGCGTGATCGTCAGGCCCAGCGGGACCGAGCCGAAGCTCAAGTGCTACCTCGAGGTCATCCGGCCGGTGGACAGCTCGGCCGAGCTCGCCGAGGCGAGGAGGGCCGCCCGCGAGGCGATGGACGCTGCCCTCGAGGACCTGCGGGAGGCCCTGGGGCTCTGAGGCCTGCGCCCTAGCCTTCCTGCTTTCCCTGTTGGCCCAGGCGGTCCCGGACGGCCCGGGCGTCCACCCCGAGGCGGGACAGGAGCGTCGCGGCGGGGTCCGGTTCGGCGCCCTCGAGCAGGGCCAGCGCCAGGTGCCGCCCGGTGATCGTGCGGGACTTCTCGGCGGCCGCCTGCCGTGCCGAACGGGCAAGCACGTCCTTCGCCGCGGAGGTAAAGGGCAGCCGGCCGGCCTTCCCCACGGTTCCAGCCAGCGGAGCCTTCCCGGGGTCGACCCCGACCGCCGCGAGTGCCATGCGGTCCAGGTCCTCGTCGGCGGCACGGGCCGAGGCGAGGCTGGTCCCGAGGGCGGAGGCGCTCTCGGGGTCGTGCAGGAGTCCCAGGAGCAGGTGCTGGGTGCCGATGCGCCGGTCTCCGCGGCGTTCGGCCTCGAGGATCCCCTCGGTGACGGTGCTGCGCGCAGCAGCGGCGAATCGTTCGAACATCCCATCCGTCCCTTCGTCTCAGGGCTCGGCGCGCGTCAGCGGGCCTTGCCGTGCTTGACGTGGACGGACTGCCGGGACACCCCGAGGGCATCCCCGATCTGCTCCCAGGTCCAGCCGCGCTCGCGGGCGAGTGCGACATACCGGGCCTCGGTCACCTCGGCGAGCCGGTGCAGCGCGCCGACCGCGCGCAGGCCCACTGCGGGATCGTCGGAGTCGAGGGAGCGTGAGAGCTGCTGGTCGTCCACACGTGTCAGTTTAGGTTGACACAGGAGCTGTGTCAATCCAGACTGACACGAGTGGCTCAGGCCGCGATCTGGACGATTCCGTCCACCACGCGCGCCGGGAACGCAGCGATCGGGGCGCCGGGGGCGTCGAGCCGCTCGCCCGTCGCGAGATCGTAGACCTGCTTGTGCAGCGGCGAGGCGATGGTGTGGCGTTCGCCGCGGGAGCCGACGATCCCGCGGGCCATGACGTGGGCCTCGGTCGCGGGATCGCGCTGCTCGACGGCGAAGACCTGGTCCGTGGGAAGGCGGAAGAGCGCCACCTGGCGGCCGGCCACGAGCGCCGCCTCGCCCCAGTTGGGCTCGAGGTCGTGCAGGCTGCACACGCTGTGCCAGGCAGCGCCGGCGGGCTCCGGTCCGAAGTCGGCGTCGCGGAGATCAAGGGGGGCAGGTGCTGTGATCGTCATGCCCTCAACGCTACGGACGGGGGCGTTTCATCCGGGTTGAAGCCGTGTCACGGCCGCGTAAAACCGGGCTCACCGCCGGCGAAACATGCCCGTGACAGTGAAGTTAATCGGCCGTTACACGCGGGCAACTGAGGCGAAATCGCCAGTTCCTAGGCTGATGTCAGCTCCCCTGATCCCGCCGGTCCACCCGGCCCCCTCTCTACGGAAGGCACCGACCGTGAGCAGCACCAGCCCGATCGAGACCCCCACCTCCGGTTCCATCCCCGCGAAGCGCCGCGTCGTCGTCGTGGGCGGTGGCCCCGCCGCACACCGGTTCGTGGAGGCGATGGCCTCCCGCGGCCTCGGCCGCTTCGACGTCACCGTGCTGACCGAGGAGGCGCACCTCCCCTACGACCGCGTGGCCCTGTCCAAGGCGCTCACCGGCGACCCTGCCGACGTCGACCTCACCCTCGGCGACGCCTCGCTGTGGGAGACGCCCGGCATCACCCTGCGCACCGGAGCGCGCGCGGTCCGCGTCGACACCGTCGCCAGAACGGTCCTCACACGGACCGGCGAGGCGCAGGAGGCGCACCCCTACGACGAGCTCGTGCTCGCCACCGGCTCGAACGCCGCCCGGCTCCCGATCCCCGGCGCCGACCGCTCGTATGTGTACCGCACCCTCGAGGACGTCTGGTTCCTCCGCGCGGAGATCCGCAGGCTCGCCGAGGCCCTCGGCCGCCCGGCCCGGGTGGCGGTGATCGGCGGCGGCCTCCTCGGCATCGAGGCGGCGGCGGGCGCCAAGTCCCTCGGCGCGGACGCCGTCATCATCGACGGCTCGCCGTGGCCCATGAACAGGCAGCTCGACGAGGGCGCCGGCCAGGCGCTCACCCGGCTGATCGCCGCCAAGGGCTTCACCGTCCACGGCGGCGTGTTCCCCTCGGAGGTGCTGACGGACGACGCCGGGCTGGTCACCGGCGTGCTCATGGCCGACGAGCGCGTGGTCCCCGCGGACCTCGTCGTGGTCGCCATCGGGGTGCGTCCCCGCGACGAGCTGGTCCGGGCCGCGGTCGAGGAAGCCACCGCTTCCGGAGAGGGCTCGGCGCCGTTCGAGCTCGGCCCGCGCGGCGGCGTCGTGGTCGACGAGACCTGCGCGACCGGCGCGCCGAACGTGTGGGCGATCGGCGAGGTCGCGAGCTTCGGCGGTATGTGCCTGGGCCTCGTGGCCCCGGCCAACACGATGGCCGAGATCGTGGCGGACCGCCTGCACGGCGGGGGGGCGACCTTCCCCGGGTTCGACACGGCGACCAAGCTCAAGCTCTCCGGGGTGGACGTGGCGAGCTTCGGCGACGCGTTCGCGGCCGCGCCGGGCGCGCTCGAGATCGTCTACGCGGACCCCGCCCGCGGCGTCTACCAGAAGATCGTCACGACCGACGACGCGCGCACGCTCCTCGGCGGGATCTTCGTCGGCGACGCCTCCCCCTACCTGAGCCTCCGCCCGCTCCTGGGCCGGGAGCTCCCCGCCGAGCCGGGCGCCTTCCTGAGCGCCGCCGGCGGCGGCGATGCGCCGGAGACCGAGCTTCCCGACGACGCCGTCCTCTGCTCGTGCAACAACGTCGCCGCGGGGACGCTGCGCGATGCCGTGAACGGCTGCGGGACGTGCGAGGGGCAGGAGCCGGTCCAGGACGTCGCGGGCCTCAAGGCCTGCACCCGCGCCGGCACGCAGTGCGGCTCGTGCGTGCCGATGATCAAGAAGCTCCTCGAGGCCGAGCTCACCAAGTCCGGCGTCACCGTCTCCAAGGCCCTGTGCGAGCACATCTCCCTGTCCCGCCAGGAGCTGTTCGACCACATCCGCGTGGCCCAGCTGACCTCCTTCGAGGAGATCATGTCCCGCTTCGGGACGGGCGCCGGCTGCGACATCTGCAAGCCCACCATCGCGTCGATCCTGGCCTCCCAGCACTCGGCCTACGTGCTCGACGCCGGCCGCGGCACGCTCCAGGACACCAACGACCGCGCGCTGGCGAACATGCAGAAGGACGGCACCTACTCGGTGGTCCCGCGCATCCCCGGCGGCGAGATCACGCCGGAGAAGCTGGGCGTCATCGCCGCCGTGGCCCAGAAGTACAACCTGTACACGAAGATCACGGGGGGCCAGCGCATCGACATGTTCGGCGCGCGCCTCGAGCAACTCCCCGACATCTGGGCCGAGCTCATCGCCGCGGGCATGGAGTCCGGGCAGGCCTACGGCAAGAGCCTGCGCACGGTGAAGAGCTGCGTCGGCTCGACCTGGTGCCGGTACGGCCAGCAGGACTCGGTGGGCATGGCCATCCAGCTCGAGCTGCGCTACCGGGGCCTGCGCAGCCCGCACAAGCTCAAGCTCGGCGTCTCCGGCTGCGCCCGGGAGTGCGCCGAGGCCCGCGGCAAGGACGTCGGCGTCATCGCCACCGCCGACGGCTGGAACCTCTACGTCGGCGGCAACGGCGGCGCGACCCCCGCACACGCGCAGCTGCTCGCCAAGGACCTCGACGACGAGACGCTCATCAAGTACATCGACCGCTACTTCATGTACTACATCCGCACCGCGGACCGCCTCCAGCGCACCGCGCGCTGGCAGGAGGAGCTCGACGGCGGGCTCGAGCACGTGCGCCAGGTGGTCGTCGAGGACTCCCTCGGGATCGCGGCCGAGCTCGAGGCCGCCATGGCCACGCACGTCGAGCACTACGAGGACGAATGGGCCGCGACCCTGAAGGACCCCGAGCGCCTGCGGCGCTTCCGCTCCTTCGTCAACGCCCCCGAGGCCTCCGACGAGTCCATCGTCCACGTCGCCGAGCGCGACCAGATCCGGCCCGCCACGGTGCAGGAGAAGGTCTCCCTCGGCGCGACCATCCCGCTCCGGGCCGCGGCCGTCGCCGGCGCCGCCTCGAAGGAGGGCTGACATGCAGCTGAACCTGAACCTGTCCTTGTCCCTGCGGGACTTGCCCGTCGTCGTCCTCGGCGGAGCCGACGCCTCCCGCCAGGCCCTCGCGCGCTACCGGAAGGCCGGGGCGAAGATCGCGTTCTTCGACTCCCCCGAGGCCTACAGGGCCGCGGTGGCCCTTCCCGGGCGGCCGGCCCTGGTCGCCGTCGTGGGCGGTCCCGACGGCCACGACGGGACGCACGACGGCGACTGGTCGCCCGTGCTCGACCACTACCGCGCGCTCGGGGTGCCCCAGGTCAGCGAACCCGCCGCCGGCCCGCGCGGCCACGTCACACTCGTGGGCGGGGGCCCGGGCTCCCGCGGCCTGCTCACGGTGGACGCCGTCGAGGCCCTGCGGGACGCCGACGTCGTCCTGTTCGACAGGCTCGCCCCCTGGCGCGAGCTCGAGGGCCTCACGACGGCGCGGCTCATCGACGTGGGCAAGCTCCCCGGCCACCACAGGGTTCCCCAGGACGAGATCAACCGGCTGCTCGTCGACTACGCGCTGTACGGCGTCGACGGGCGGCCGGCGAACGTGGTCCGGCTCAAGGGCGGGGACCCGTTCGTGTTCGGCCGCGGCGCCGAGGAGGCCGCGGCCTGCGCCGAGGCCGGCGTCCCCGTGCGGGTGGTGTCCGGCATCTCGAGCTCGATCGCGGTGCCCGCCGCGGCAGGCATCCCGGTCACGCACCGCAACGTGAGCCACTCGTTCACCGTCATCTCCGGCCACGCTCCCCTCACCGACGCCGAGCACCTCCACCTCGCCGGGCTCGCCGCCGAAGGGGGCACCATAGTCGTGCTCATGGGCGTCGCGAACCTCCCGCACCTCGCCGCCGGGCTGCGACGGGCGGGGCTCTCCCCCGCCACGCCGCTCGCCGTCGTCGAGCGCGGTCACCAGGCCGGCCAGCGCACCACGGTGACCGAGCTCGGCACCGCCGAGCCGGACACGGCGGCGTGCGGCAACCCCGCCGTGATCGTGGTCGGCGAGGTCGTGCGGGCCGCGGCGGCGACCGGGCTCGCGGGCGGCGTCACACGCGAGGACCTCGAGGGGTTCGCGTCCGCGTTCATGATGGAATCGTCGTCAGGCACGCGCAGGTGAGGCACATGGACGGAGCAGTGGCAGTGGCGTCTGAACCCGAGGTCGGGACCGAGCTCACGACGGCGCTCAAGGGCTTCCGGGTGGGCGTCACCTCGCACCGCCGCGCCGAGGACCTGATCCAGGCCCTCGAGAGGCGCGGCGCGGAGGTGCTCCACGCCCCCGTGCTGACAATCGCACCCGTGGACCAGGACCTCGGCGTCATCGAGGACACCCACCGCACGATCGCCGCCAGGCCCGACCTGTGCATCGTCACGACCGCGTACGGCATGCGGCGCTGGCTCGAGGTCGCCGACGCCGCGGGGCTCGGCGACGAGCTCCAGGCGACGCTCAGCGCCGCGCGGCTGTACGTGCGGGGGCCCAAGGCCCGGGGGGCCGTGCGCGCAGCCGGGCTCGCCGACGTCGGCATCTCCAACGACGAGACCACGGCGACCCTCGTCGACCTGGTCCTGCGCGACGCGGGCGGCCGGCTCGACGGGCAGACGGTTGTCATGCAGCTGCACGGCTACACGGACCGCGTCCAGCTCGACCGGCTGCGGGACGCCGGCGCGGAGCTCATCACCGTCACCCCGTACCGCTGGGTGCGGCCCGAGGGCGGCGACCGGCTCGAGGCCCTCATCGCCGCGGTCTGCGCCGGGGAGCTCGACGTCGTCACCTTCACGAGCGCGCCCGCGGTGGACGCGCTGTTCAGCACCGCGCACGAGCTCGGGGTCCACGCCCAGCTGCTGGCCGCCTTCCGGCAGCGGGTGGCGACCGCCGCCGTCGGGCCCGTGACGGCGGCCCCGCTCGAGGCCGCGGGGCTGCGGCCCTGGGTGCCGGACCGGTTCCGGATGGGCGCGCTCATCAAGCTCGTCACGGACAACCTGTCCCGGCGGAAGGTGCGGCGCCTCGAGACCACGGCCGGTCCTGTCGAGCTGCGCGGGCGGACCATGGCGATCGCCGGGGACGAGCTCATCCTCCCCCCAGCCGCGATGCTCCTGTTCCGCGCGCTCTTCGACGCCGGCGGCGCCGTCGTGCCCCGCGAGACCCTCGCGCGGCTCGTCTCGACCACCGCGTCCAACCACGCGCTCGACATGGCGGTGAACCGGCTGCGTGCCTCCCTTCCGGACGGGGAGCTCATCCAGACGGTCGTGAAGCGGGGGTACCGGCTGCGCGTGGTGGGCTAGGGGTTCGGCGCGGGGCGCGGTGTGCCAGTATGGGGTGCACCGGTACGCCCTGTACGACCCCGACGGAAAGGACGCTGACGTGTCTTCCGAGCCTGAGCTGAGCCCCGCGGACCTCGCCGGCTACATCGACCACACCCTCCTGAAGCCGGAGGCGAGCGAGGCCGACATCCTGAAGCTGTGCAGCGAGGCCGTGCAGTTCGGCTTCAAGTCGGTGTGCGTGAATCCGGTCTGGGTCAAGACGGCGACGAAGGCCCTGAGGGGCTCAGGCGTGCTCACGTGCGCCGTGGCGGGCTTCCCGCTCGGGGCGACCCCGACCGACGTGAAGGTCTTCGAGGCCCGCGGTGCGACGCTGGACGGCGCGGACGAGGTCGACATGGTGATCAACATCGCCGCCGCCCGGGCCAATGACCGCGGCGCCCTCGTCGAGGACATCCAGGCCGTCGCGGAGGCCGTGCACGGAAGCTCGTCGATCCTGAAGGTGATCATCGAGACCTCGCTGCTCACGGACGAGCAGAAGGTGCTCGCGTGCGAGGCGGCAGTGGAGGCGGGGGCGGACTTCGTGAAGACGTCCACGGGCTTCAACGGCGGCGGCGCGACGGTCGAGGACGTCAGGCTCATGCGCGCCACGGTGGGTCCCGACCTCGGTGTCAAGGCGTCCGGCGGTGTGCGAACCGCCGACGATGCTCGGGCTATGATTGCTGCTGGTGCCACGAGGATCGGAGCCAGCTCCGGCGTGGCCATCGTCTCCGGCCAGCCAGCCGCCGGGGGCTACTAGTCGCACCGAAGAGGGAGAGAAGATGGACGAGTCGAAGAAGCGCCCGCTCGAGAACGAGAACACCATGGGCGGGAGCATCGTGATCTTCGCGGTCCTCATGGTCGTGTTCCTCGTCGGCCTCTACCTCGTCCAGTTCCTCGACTTCACCAGCGTGTGGCCCATGGCGGCGCTGATCCTGCTCTTCGCCCTCGCGTACTTCATCCCGATGACGTTCCTCGGCCGCTCCGACGCCGGCGGAGACCACCGCTGACCTCTCGGGTACACCAGACCCCCACCCACGGCGTCTCGGGTACGCGAAATGCCCGGCCGGGCCATGACCGGTCGGGCATTTCGCATCTCTCCATCGATTGCACCTTGCGTTCGCGTACCCGAAATGCGCGTCCTGTGGATAACCTCGGCGGCCGTGCGGGCGTCTGTGGCTCAATGAGCCCATGCCTCGTGAGCCCCTGCCGCCGTCCTTGGCCGCCGCTTCGTTCACGGCGGACGAGGCGCTCCGCCTCGGCGTCGACAGGCGAAGGCTGAGCGCGGATGACCTGTTCATGCCGAGCTGCGGCATCCGCACCCCAGAGCTAGCCCGGCAGACCCTCCTCCAGCGGGCAAGGCCGTACACCGCGCTCCACCGCACGACGGCGCTCACTCACCTCAGCGCCGCGATGGCGCACAGGATCCCGCTCCCGGCATGGGCGCAGGACGCGACGCTCCTGGACCTTTCGCGGGCGGGCACGCCCGACGACCCGAAGCACGAACGCCTGGGCCAGCCCCGGCGCGCCGAAGTCCGAGGGCACCGTCTGCGGCTGAAGGACGACGAGGTCATGTCGCTGGAGGGAACCCGCATCACGACTCCGTCCAGGACGTGGCTGGACCTCTGCTCAGTCCGGCGCCTGACCATGGACGACGTCATTGCTGCCGGCGAGTACCTCGTCTCGGAGCACGAGCGCGCCTACTACCCCCGGACCGCAGTCGTGCCTCTTGCCGATCTCCGCTCGTTCGTGGAGAGCCGGCATCGCGTGGTCGGGCTCGGGCGGGCGCGTGTGGCGCTCGAGCTCCTGGCCGTCGGTGTCGACTCGCCCCAGGAGTCCTACCTGCGCCAGATGCTCGAGCGGGCCGGGCTTCCGCTGTTCATCCCCAACTGCCCGGTGACCGACCCCTGGGGCGTGACCCTCTGGGTCGATCTGGGGAACCCGAAGTTCCGTGTCTCGGTCGAGTACGAGGGCGAGCACCACCTGACCGATCAGCAGAAGGCCTTCGATGCGGTCCGTGACCGGCGCACGCGCGCGGCGGGGTGGCTCCAGGTGAAGATCACCAAGGAGGACATGGCCAAGGGCGAGGCGTACGTCGTCGCGAAGGTCCGCGAGGCCCTTCGGGCCCACGGCTACAGGGGCTGAACCCCTGAGTCCCTCGGCAGCGAATGTTGAGATTTCGCGTACCCGAGACGCAATTCACCACGATTTCGCGTACCCGAGACGGTGTGAGGGCGGGTTTGGCGTACCCGAGAGGGTCAGGGGGTGAAGATCGCCTGCACCACCTGGTCGGCCCAGTCGAGGATCTCGCCGTCGGCGAGGTCGTGCCCGCCGATGGGGGCGGTCTTGGGCTTCGGGATGAGCACCGCGTTGAGCGCCGGCTTGTACTGGGCCCCCTTGTACATGCGCGTGAGCCGCATCTGCTTTGACTCGGGCAGGTCCGCGGGCGCGAACCGCACCATGTTCCCCTGGAGGGCGACGTCGGTGAGCCCGGCCGCGCGGGCCCGCACCCGGAAGCGCGCAACCGCTGCCAGGTTGGCCACGGGCGCGGGCGGTTCGCCGTAGCGGTCGGTGAGCTCCTCCATGACCTCGGCGATCGCGGCGTCGTCGTTGGCGGCGGCGAGCTTGCGGTACGCCTCGAGCCGGAGCCGCTCCCCCGGCACGTAGTCGTGCGGGAGGTGGGCGTTGACGGGCAGCTCGATCTTCATCTCGGCCACCTTCTCCTCCCCCTCGCCGCGGTAGTCGGCCACGGCCTCCCCCACGAGGCGGATGTAGAGGTCGAACCCGACGCCCTGGATGTGGCCCGACTGCTCGCCGCCGAGCAGATTGCCGGCGCCGCGGATCTCGAGGTCCTTCATGGCCAGCTGCATGCCTGCGCCGAGCTCGTTGTGCGCTGCGACGGCCTTGAGCCGCTCGAGCGCGACCTCGCCGAGCGGCTTCTCGGACGGGTACAGGAAGTAGGCGTAGGCGCGCTCGCGCCCGCGGCCCACCCGCCCGCGCAGCTGGTGCAGCTGCGAGAGTCCGTAGGAGTCGGCCCGGTCGATGATGAGCGTGTTGGCGTTGGAGATGTCCAGACCGGTCTCGATGATCGTGGTGCACACGAGCACGTCGAAGCGCTTCTCCCAGAAGTCCACGATGATCTTCTCGAGCCGGGACTCGGACATCTGCCCGTGCGCCACCTCGACCCGGGCCTCGGGGACGAGCTCCCGGATCGCCGCGGCCTGCTTCTCGATGGAGGACACGCGGTTGTGCACGAAGAAGACCTGCCCCTCGCGCATGAGCTCGCGCCGGATCGCGGCGGAGACCTGCTTGTCCGTGTACGGGCCCACGTAGGTGAGCACGGGGTGCCGTTCCTCGGGTGGGGTCGCGAGCGTGGACGTCTCGCGGATGCCCGTGAGCGACATCTCGAGCGTGCGCGGGATCGGCGTGGCGGACATCGCGAGGACGTCCACGTTGGTGCGCATCTTCTTGAGCGCCTCCTTGTGCTCCACGCCGAAGCGCTGCTCCTCGTCGATGATGACGAGTCCGAGGTCCTTGAACTCGACCTCCTTCGACAGGAGCCGGTGCGTGCCGATCACGACATCGACCGATCCGTTCTTGATCCCCTCCAGCGTCTCCTTCGCCTCGGCGGCCGTCTGGAACCGGGACAGCGCCCGCACCCGCACCGGGAAGCCGGAGAACCGCTCGGAGAACGTCTCGAAGTGCTGCTGGGCGAGGAGCGTGGTCGGCACGAGCACGCCCACCTGCTTGCCGTCCTGCACGGCCTTGAAGGCGGCGCGGACGGCGATCTCGGTCTTGCCGTAGCCCACGTCACCCGAGACGAGCCGGTCCATGGGCACCTCGCGCTCCATGTCCGCCTTGACCTCGTTGATGGTGGTGAGCTGGTCCGGCGTCTCGATGTACGGGAAGGCCTCCTCGAGCTCGCGCTGCCACGGCGTGTCCGGCCCGAACGCGTGGCCCCGCGAGGCCATCCGGGCGGAGTACAGGCGGATGAGCTCCCCCGCGATCTCCTTGACCGCCTTCTTGGCCTTGGACTTGGTCGCGGCCCAGTCCGCCCCGCCCATCTTGGAGAGCGACGGCGCGTCCCCGCCCACGTAGCGGGTCACCTGGTCGAGCTGGTCCGTCGGCACGAAGAGCCGGTCCCCCGGGGCGCCGCGCTTGGCCGGCGCGTACTCGAGGACCATGTACTCGCGCGTCGGGGCCGCGCCGGGCGCGCCGCCGGACACCTTGCGCTGCACGAGCTCCACGAACTTCCCGATCCCGTGCTGCTCGTGCACCACGAAGTCCCCGGCGTGGAGCGAGAGGGGGTCGACGGCGTTGCGCCGCCGCGAGGGCATCTTCCGCATGTCGCGGGTGCCGGCCGCGCTCGCGCGGCCGAGAAGGTCCGCCTCGGTGAGCAGCCCGAGCTTGAGCCCGTCGAGGACGAATCCCTTGCCCGTGGGGGCCTTGGTGATCTCGATGATGCCCGGCTCGGGCCCACGGTCGAGGCCCTCCACTCGGCTGCACGGGATGCCGGCGTCGTGGAAGAGCTCGGCGAGGCGCTGTGCGGGGCCGGGGCCGTCGGTCGCGACGACGATCCGCCACTCGTCGCGCACCCGGGAGCCGATGAACTCCATCATCTCGGCCACGTCCCCCTGATACCCGCGGGGCTCCCGCGCGGCGATCGTGACCACGTCGACGTCGAGCACCGTCTCCTCGTCGACGCCCAGCGAGGTGATGGACCACCACGAGACCCCGTGGCCCTGCGCGTCGGCGCGGGTCTGGGCGAGCGTGCGGAACGAGGCGTCCTCGAGCCGCCCGGCGTGCTCCGCGTCCTCCCCCGACCCCGCGCCGCCGGCGAGGCTGACATCGAGGGGCGCGGCGCCGCCGTCGGACGCGGTGGCCCACGCCGCGGCGAGGAACTCCTCGTTGGTCGCGGCGAGGTCGTGCGCGCGGGCGCGGACCCTCTCCGGCTCCATGACGAGCGCGAGCGAGCCCTCGGGCAGCTCGTCCATGAACGGCACCATGCGGTCCACGAGCAGCGGAGCGAGGGACTCCATCCCCTCCACCGCGATGCCGCCGGCGATCTTCTCGAGCATCTCGGCGGCGGCGGGCAGGCGGTCCTTGAGCCGGGCCGCGCGGCTCATGACGGCTGGGCTGATGAGCAGCTCGCGGCACGGCGGGGCGTAGAGGGACGTGGGGTGGTGGATGCCGGGCCCGGTGAGCGAGCGCTGGTCGGCGACGGCGAACCAGCGCATCTGCTCGACCTCGTCGCCGAAGAACTCGATGCGCACCGGGTGGTCCTCGGTGGGCGGGAAGACGTCGATGATGCCGCCGCGCACGGCGAACTCGCCGCGGCGGGTGACCATGTCCACCCGCGCATAGGCCGCGTCCGCCAGCGCATGCACCACATCGTCGAACGGCGCGTCCTGCCCTATCGCGAGGGAGACGGGCGCGAGGTCGCCCAGGCCTCCGACGAGCGGCTGCAGGACGGCGCGCACGGGGGCGACGACGACCCGCAGGGGCTGCCCAGCGTGCGTCTCGGGGTGCGAGAGCGCGCGCAGGACGGCGAGGCGGCGGCCCACGGTGTCCGAGCGCGGCGAGAGCCGCTCGTGCGGGAGCGTCTCCCAGCTCGGGAACAGCGCGACCGCGCCCACCGGCAGGTACGCGCCGAGCGCTGCGACGAGGTCCTCCGCCTCCCGCTCGGTAGCGGTCACGGCAAGCACGACGCCGCCCGCCTCCGGAAGGCTCTCCAGCACCTCCGCGACGATCACCGGTCGCAGGCCGGCCGGTGCGGCCACCTGGAGGTCCTGGCTGCGCCGCGCGGCGGGCTTGGAGGCGTACTCCCGCAGCCGCGCGAGGCTTGCGTCCTCGCCCACGGCGCGGCGGAGCCCGTCGAGGGCGGGCAGGCCCTCAAGGCCTGAGGGACGCAGAACGTCGACGGTCACGGTGGGCTCCTCACGGAAGACAGCAGGACAGCACAACAACCCCGGCACTCGCTGAGGCCGGGGGTGTTCCCAGCTTAGCCAACTCCACAGGCGATGGCAGGGCCGGCGGCCTAGCATGGGACGCGTGGAGACGACTCCTTCCCGGCCCGTCCGGCCCGGCGCCCGGGCCGCGCGCCGTCGGGCCGCCCTCTGGGCCGGAGCCCTCGCGTACCTGGCCGGGGTCGCCGCCGTCGTGCTCTGGCCCGCCCCCGTGGACCGTCCGGCGGCGGGCAGCCTCGCCCGGATGTTCAGCTGGCTCCACCGCCACGGGGTTCCGGGCTGGTTCGGGTACGGGCAGTTCGAGTGGCTGGCGAACGTGGCCTTCTTCGTCCCGTTCGGCGTGTTCGCGGTCCTGCTGGGGTTCCGGGCGTGGGTCGCGGTCCTGGGCGGGTTCGCCGCGTCCTGCGCGGCGGAAGCGGCGCAGTTCCTGTTCCTGGCCGAGCGGACCGCGTCCTTCGCGGACATCGCCGCGAACACGATCGGGGCACTGCTCGGCACGCTGGCTACGGTCGCCGTCGTGCGCCGCAGGCCGACGGCGCCGAGGCCCGCTGGGCGGTCCGACAGCACTCCCGCACGGCCCTAGGATGGTCTTCGGCGCTCCTCGCGCCCCTGCGACCGGTGCGCCGCGAGCGCCCGGTCGGCCCCCAGCCTCTCTAGGAAGGACCACCTTGGCACTTTCAGCCAGCACCACCCTGAACTACCCCGTCGACCGCGTCGCCGCCGTGTTCGCGGACGAGGCATTCCAGCGCCACGTGAGCGAGCTCGTGGGCGGCCGCCTCGAGTCGTTCACGCTCGACGGCGACGTTGCCGGCGCCTTCACCGCCACCGTGGTCCGCCAGCTCCCGACCCAGCGCCTGCCTGAGATCGCCCGCAAGGTCGTCGGCGAGTTCGTCAACGTCACGCAGACCGAGACCTGGGCGGCGCCCGAGGCCGACGGCTCGCGCCAGGCGGACATCACCGTCAAGGTCGCCGGCGCCCCGGTGGACGTGGCCGCCGTCCAGCGCCTCGCCGCCGAGGGCGGGGCCACCCGCGTCGAGCTCAACGGCACCGTGAGCTCCTCCGTCCCGCTCCTGGGCGGCAAGATCGCCTCGGCCGCCGAGCCCATGGTCGGCAAGGCCCTCAACATCCAGGCGACCCAGGCCGAGGCGTGGCTCGCCGGGGAGACCGTCTGATGCAGCTCCCCGTCGCCCTGTCCTGGCTGCTCATCGTGGCCGGCGTGTGGAACCTCGTGGTGTGGCCGCAGTTCCTCCGCCGGGTCATGAAGGATCCGCGGGCACGTGACGAGCAGGGCCGCCCGACGCGGTTCCTGACCGTCCACCTGTTCCTCGTCGCGATCTCGGTGACCCTCGGGGTCGCGGTCGCGATCGTGGGAGTCAGGGCGCTCGTCTCCTAGGAGCGGCCGTCAGGCGAACCGGCGCCCCAGCCACTGCGCGACGCGGTGGCTGGGGCGTTCGACCATCCAGTGGAACGCCGCGGCGACGGCCAGGGACACGGCCAGGCCGACCGGCATGGAGACCCACAGCGCGGCCGGGCCGATGGGCGTCTGCGCGGGCAGGAGCGGACCGATGAGGTGGTACGCGGCCACCACGATCGGCTCGTGCGTGAGGTAGAGGCTGAAGGAGACCGCGCCGAGCCAGGCCGCGGCGCGGCCGGAGAGCGCCCGCACCGCCGGGCGCCAGTGGAGTGCGACGACGACGAGCGCCACTGCGGCGGCCGACAGCGAGATGTGGGCGGCGGGCGAGCCGGATCCCACGACCCAGGGCAGCCACAGGCCGACCACGCCGAGGGCGGCGACGGTGGGCATCATCCACCGGGGAAGGCGCGCCACTGTGGCCGCGAGCTCCTCGCGGTGCGCGGCCAGCAGCGCTCCGAGGAGGAACAGGGGCAGGTCGCGGACGAACCCGTTGACGGTGGTGGTCCCGACGCCGACCAGCGCGGCGGCGGCGGCCCACTGGGCCCAGCGCATCCAGGGAGCACGGGCGGCGCGGTGCAGGGAGACGGCGACGAGCACGTAGGCGGGCAGCAGCAGCGAGAACCACATCTCCCAGCGCAGCGACCACAGGGGCGGGACCACGAGGCCGTCCGTGAACAGGAGCGTCGCATCGCCGAGGATCCGCTCGGGCGTTACCCCTGCCCCCATCGCGTCGATCCAGCCGCTTCCGGTCTTGGGGCGCGGGACGACGGCCCAGAGCGCCGCGGCGAACGCCACGGCCGCCCAGACGGGCAGGTAGAGGCGGGCGAGTCGCTTGGGGTAGTACGAGCGCCAGGACGGCAGCCGGTCCGCAGGCCTCGTGAACGGCAGCGTGAGAACGAAGCCGGAGAGCACGAAGAAGAGGTAGACCGCGCCGGTGCCCTCCCACAGCACGTGCAGGGGCGTCGTGACGAGCCACCACTCCCACGAGCCCGGTGCTGCGCTGCCGGACTGGAAGCCGGTCTCGGCCAGCCGTGGGACGGTCAGCAGCGTGTGGCAGACCAGGACGACCAGAGAGGCCACGCCGCGCAGGCCGTCAAGCGAAGCCAGCCGTGACGAGGGCGGAGCGCCCCGAGTTCCCTCCCGCGCCCGAAGGCTCTGCTCGCGTTCCTGTGGGCCCCGTGAAGTCGTCGTCACCATCTGCATAGGCTGTCAACTTTACCATTTCGTAATCTTCGAAGGCCCTGAGAACCGCCTGTAGACTGGCTTCCGGTGTGCCGGGAAGTCTGGTCGGCGTTGTCCTCGAGGACCCTTCAGGACCTCTTCTTCGACGTTAGGGATTCCCATGGACCGCCGCAGCCAAACACCCGCGGGCCCGCCCGGCCCGGGCGCCCACCGCTGGACCCTCGCCCGCGGCAGCTACCTCGAGTACCAGCGCATCGCCGGGATCCTGAGGAAGGAAACGGTCGGCGGGGCGCTCCTGCTCCTCGCCACGGTGGCCGCCCTCGTCTGGGCCAACTCCCCGGCCGGCGACGCCTACTTCGCCCTGCGCGACTTCCGCGTGGGCTACGAGCCGTGGCACCTGGAGCTCAGCATCGGCCATTGGGCCTCGGATGGTCTGCTGGCGATCTTCTTCTTCGTCGCGGGGCTCGAGCTCAAGCGCGAGTTCGTGGCCGGGGACCTGCGCCGGCCCTCGACCGCCGCCGTCCCGATCGTCGCAGCCTGCGGCGGGGTGCTGGTCCCCGCGCTCATCTACGCGGGCATCATCCTCGGGACCGGTTCGGACGGCCTGAAGGGCTGGGCCATCCCCACCGCGACCGACATCGCCTTCGCGCTCGCTGTCCTCGCCGTGATCAGCACGCACCTGCCCGCGGCCCTGCGCACCTTCCTCCTGACGCTCGCGGTGGTGGACGACCTCATCGCGATCGCCATCATCGCCTTCTTCTACGGCACGGGCGTGCAGCCCGGACTGCTCGGCCTCGCCCTCATCCCGCTCGGGCTCTTCGCGTTCCTCGTCCAGAAGCGCATCCATGCGTGGTACCTGCTCCTGCCCCTGGCCGTCGCCACGTGGGGGCTCGTGCACGCTTCGGGCATCCACGCGACCGTGGCCGGAGTCCTCCTCGGCTTCACCGTCCCCGTCCTGCGCAGCGCCAAGAACGGCGGGCCGGAGGCCGGCCCCGGCCTCGCCGAGATCCTCGAGCACAGGGTGCGCCCGCTCTCCGCGGGGATCGCGGTACCGGTGTTCGCCTTCTTCTCCGCAGGCGTCACCCTCGGCGGCTGGGAGGGGATGGCTGCAGCTGCGACCGACCCGATCGCGGTGGGCATCGCCGTCGCGCTCGTCGTCGGCAAGTCCGTGGGCGTCTTCGGGTCGACTTGGCTGGTGACCAAGACCCGCCATGCGAGCCTGGACCCGGACCTGAAGTGGGTCGACGTGTTCGGCATCGCGCTGCTGGCCGGTGTCGGTTTCACCGTCTCGCTGCTCATCGCAGAGCTCAGCTTCGGGTCGAGCCCCCACGGCGAGCATGCCAAGACGGCGATCCTCGCCGGCTCCCTCACCGCCGCGCTGCTCGCCGCCGTCGTGCTCCGCATCCGGAACCGCCACTACCGCCGCGTCGAGCAGGCGGAGCTCGTCGACGCGGACCGCGACGGCATCCCGGACGTGTTCCAGCGGGACCCCCAGTAGCCGGGGCGCCCGGGTACTCACTCCCCACCCGCCTTCGCCTCCGCACTACTTGGCCGACTCCGCGGCACGTACTCGTCCACCACGCAGAGCCCCCGCCTGACCACTCGTTTCCACGCCTGTCAGGACGCGTTTCGACCCATCGTCCTTGTCCCGCATCCTCCCCCACGGCGACCGTGAACCAGGGGCGCAGACCCCTGCAGTGGTACCCGGCATGGGAGGACGAATGGCCCGGATCCACCCGACAGGCGCGAGGAGCCTCGACGTCACGCTCGGAGGCACCAAGGTCACGCTGCTGGACAGCAGCGAGGCCGTCGAGTCCATACTCGGCGGGTGCCTCGAGCGCGAGCTGCCGCTCGGCGTCGTGTCGGCGAACCTCGACCACGTCTACCACTTCGGTTCCGGCGGGCGCTGGGAGCGCACGCTCGATGCGGTGGAGGGCCTCGAGTGGCTCACCCTGCTCGACGGCGCGCCCCTCGCCTCGGCGGCCGAGCGCATCACGGGCCAGCAGTGGCCCCGGCTCGCGGGAAGCGACCTCATCGGTCCGCTCCTCGACCGTGCCGAGGCGGATGGGCTGAGGGTCGGCTTCCTCGGAGGCCTCCCGGAGGCGCACCAGCTCCTGCGCGGCCGGCTCGCCGAACAGCGGCCGGCGCTGCGCATCGCAGGGTTCTGGGGTCCCAGCCGCGGCGAGCTCGAGGATCCCCGGATGTCCCGGGCTGTGGCAAGCCGGATCGCGGACGCCGGCACGGACCTCCTCGTCGTCGGGCTCGGCAAGCCGCGCCAGGAGCTCTGGATCGCGGAACACGGCGCCGAGACGGGCGCGCGTGTCCTGCTCGCGTTCGGAGCCGTCGTCGACTTCCTCGCCGAACGCATACGGAGGGCCCCCGTGTGGGTCTCAGACCACGGACTCGAGTGGGCGTGGAGGCTCGCCCTCGAGCCGGCGCGGCTCTCCGAGCGGTACCTGGTGCAGGGGCCGGAGGCCTACCTGCGCCTGCGGCGGAACAGCGCCCCGGGCACGGTCGCGCTGACGGCGGCGGCCCGAGCGGCGGCCGCCCGCGATGCGTCGCGGGCGGCCCATCCCGCGGGGCGGGGGCTGGAGCCCGGGAGCCCCCGCCCCCGGCCCAACGGCGGCTTCATTCCGGTGGACGAGCCGGCCGACGTTGCGGCGCTCATCGTCGCCTACAGCAGCGCCGACGCCCTCGGCCCCCTCATCGACTCCCTGCGCGGGGCCGCGCGGAGCGTCCGGCTGCGGGTCGTCGTCGCGGACAACTCGCCGGATCCTTCGACGCTCGAGGCGCTCGCCGCACATCCCGACGTCGTCGCGTTCGGAACGGGCGGCAATCTCGGGTACGCGGGAGGGATCAACGCGGCGATGGCCGCCGCGGGCCAGGCCGAGGGATACCTCGTGCTCAACCCGGACACCATGGTGCTGCCCGGCGCCGTCGACGCGATGCTCGCGCGATTGCGGGCGGGGGCGGGCGCCGTCGTGCCCCTCATGCTCACGGACGACGGCGAGCGGTACCCCTCGCTGCGCCGCGAACCCACGGCTGCACGGGCGTGGGGCGACGCGCTCTTCGGCGCCCGCTTCCCGGGGCGGCCACAGTGGTGCGCGGAGACCGACTTCCACGACGAGAGCTACGCCCACGCGCACACCGTCGACTGGGCCACCGGCGCGGCGATCTTGGTCTCCGCCGACGCCGCAGCCGCCGCCGGGCCCTGGGACGAGCGGTACTTCATGTACTCCGAGGAGACGGACTACTGCCGGACGCTGCGCCAGCTGGGGTACGAAGTCTGGTTCGAACCTGCCGCGCGCGTGCGCCACGCCGGCGCCGGGTCCGGCTCCTCCGGGGAGCTCGCGGCCCTCATGGCCGTCAACAAGGTCCGGTACCTGCGCAAGCACGCGACTCCGGCGCGGGCCGCGCTCGGGGCGGGCGGCGTCGTCGTGCGCGAGGTGCTGAGGGCGGGCGACGCCGGCCACCGCCGGACGCTCGCGACCCTCCTGGCACCGTGGACCTGGGGGACGCTGCCGCACGCCACGCGGCCCGCGGAGGGCGCGACCGGCGACGGCGCCGCGCATCCCGAGGGCTGCGTGATCATCCCGGCCCACAACGAGGAAGCCGTCATCGGGCGGACGCTCGGGGGCCTGCGGCCAGCGCTGGAGAGCGGCGCGGTGGAGGTGATCGTCGCGTGCAACGGGTGCACCGACCGCACCGCCGCGATCGCCGCCGACGTTCCCGGCGTGCGCGTCCTCGACCTGGTCGCGCCCGGCAAGACCAATGCCCTCAACGCGGCCGACGCCGTGGCCACGCGCTGGCCGCGGGTGTACCTGGACGCCGACATCGAGATTCCGCCTGCGGCCCTCAGGAGCGTGCTCGCCGAGCTGGGCCGTGGGCGGTACCTGGCCGGCCGGCCCGACTTCCGGTACGACACCTCCGGCTGCGGGGCGCTCGTCGGCGCCTACTACCGGGCACGCGTGCGGGTCCCCCCGACCCGCGAGGCCCTGTGGGGAGCCGGCTGCTATGCCATGACCGAAGCCGGGCACGATCGCCTCGGGGCCTTCCCCGACGGCGCACCCGACGACTTCTACGTGGACACCCTGTTCAGTGCCGAGCAGAAGGTCCTCCTCGACTGCGAGCCCGTCGTCGTACGTCCCCCCAGGACGGCGGGCTCGCTCCTCTCCACCCTTCACCGGGTGTACCGCGCACCGGCCGAATCGGGCCAGCGGGCGACGCCGGCACGCACCCTGGGTGGCCTCGTCGCCTCGGTGCGGGGACCACTCTCTCTGGTCGACGCGGCCGTCTACGCGTCCTTCGCACTGATGGGCCGGCGGCAGTCTGCATCCGCTCGCGGCGTGTCCCGCTGGGAGCGGGACGAGAGCAGCCGGCGATGAGGCGGGGAACGGCGCTGTGGGGGCTGGGGATCTACGGGGCGCTGCTCGCCGTGCTGGTGTTCAGCCCGGTTGGCCCGAGCCTGCGTGGCGTCCATCTGCCAGCAGGGGTCAGCGCAGGGGCGGTCGAGGCCGCGGCCAATGTGGCGGTCTTCATGCCCCTGGGGTTCTTCGTCGCGAGTCTCCTGCCGCTGGGGCGGCGATGGCTCGCCGTTGGCGCGTGCAGCGCGCTTTCAGTTGGCATCGAGACCGTCCAGTTCGCGTTTCTGTCCAGTCGTTCCGGCAACGTCCGGGACGCCATCACCAACACGGCCGGCGCCGTGTTAGGCGTCCTGCTGTGCTCGATCTGGCTGCGGGTGCTTGAACACCGCATCGCGGCTCGTGCGGTAGCCCGCCCTCAACTGTCGAATAGCTCCACCAGGTCCTAACGAGGAGTCACCGTGGGCAAGCCAGGCAACCGTCAGCCTCATCCTCACAACAGGCAGTTCAAGCATCTGGTGCACAGCGGCATCGCCGGGTGGCTCCCGATACTGCTTGTCGCGGCGGCGCTTGTCGGCCTGAATCCGGTGGTCTCAGTCGCCCCAGCTCAGGCGGCGACGAACCCGTGCGCAGCTCCCGTCACGAGCGCTGTCGCCTGCGAGAACACGCAAACGGGCACGCCCCAGAGCGACTGGATGGTCTCGGGCGCTGGCGATTCGACCATCCAGGGCTACGCAACGCAGATGAGCGTCAACGTGGGCGAGACCGTGACGTTCAAGGTGAACACGACGGCCAAGGCTTACCACTTCGACATCCTCCGGCTGGGTTACTACCAAGGGAACGGCGCCCGCAAGATTGCAGCGAATTTGTCACCAAGCGCGGCGCTTCCGCAGGCCCAGCCAAGTTGCCAGACCTTTTCCGACACTGGTCTCATTGACTGCGGGAACTGGGCGGCCTCTGCGGCCTGGGGAGTTCCGACTACTGCAGTCTCCGGGGTGTATATCGCGCATCTTGTGCGCAACGACACGGGCGGAAGCAGCTGGATTCCTTTCGTTGTTCGCAACGACGCGGCGTCGACGACCATGGTGATGCAGACCGACGACGAAACGTGGCAGGCGTACAACAGCTACGGCGGCAACAGCCTGTACCAGTGCAATGTCGCGTGTCCCCCCGGGAACCCCCAAGCCTACAAGGCAGCGTTCAAGGTCTCATACAACAGGCCCTTCCACAGCGCTCTCGATGACAGTGGGCGAAGCTGGCTGACGTATGCGGAGATTCCCATGATCCGCTTCATGGAAGCGAACGGCTACGACCTGAGCTACATGGCCGGGATTGACGTGGCCACGCGTGGCGGCCTTCTGACCAACCACAAGGTGTTCCTGACCGCGGGCCACGATGAGTACTGGTCCTATGATCAGCGGGCCAATGTCGAGGCTGCCCGAGACAAGGGTGTGAATGTCGCCATGTTCACCGGAAACGAGATCTTCTGGAGAACGCGATGGGAAAGCAGCCAAGCCGGGCCCACGACTACGGGTCGAACCTTGGTGGCCTATAAGGACACCCACTTCAACGCCCCGACGGACCCGGTCACTTGGACCGGGACATATGCTGACCCGCGTTACGGAACGGCAGGAGGGGCGGGAAACCCCCAGAACTCGCTCAGCGGCCAGTTCTTCAATGTGAACTCGGGCACAACCGACATCACAGTTCCCGCCCAATTCGCGAAGCTTCGTCCCTGGCGCAATACGCGAGTGGCCAATCTCACGGGGACCCAGTCAGCCACCCTCGGAGCCGGCCTCGGCACACTCGGGTACGAATGGGATCTCGACGCCGACAATGGGTTCAGGCCCGCCGGCCTCTTCGATCTCTCGCTCACTACCAACAGCAATGCTGAAATCTTCACCGACTACGGATCGACGACTCTCGGTGGCCAAACGGCGACCCACAGCCTGACGATGTACAGGGCCAAGAGCGGAGCTCTGGTCTTCGGGGCCGGAACCGTACAGTGGTCCTGGGGCCTGGACGGTTTCACCACCGGCAAGAGCCCGGACCCGGCCATGCAGCAGGCAACAGTCAATCTCTTCGCTGACATGGGCGTCCAGCCAGTCACGCTCATCTCCGGACTGGTGGCGGCAACCGCTTCCAGCGATTCCGCGGCGCCAACGTCGGTGGTGACCTCCCCCGCCAATGGAACCGCGTTCACAGACGGGACTGCCGTGACGATCAAGGGCACCGCCTCCGATTCGGGCGGTGTAGTGGCGGGCGTCGAGATTTCCACGGACGGCGGTACCACATGGCATCCCGCGACAGGCACGACTAGTTGGACGTATTCGTGGATCGCCCATGGCAGCCCATCGACGACTATCAAGACCCGAGCGGTCGACGACAGCGGCAACCTTGAACAGCCGGGGGGAGGCATTTCACTCTCCGTTTCATGCCCCTGCTCGCTGTTCGGAACCAACACGAAGCCCGCGGCCGCAGACTCCGGAGACTCCAATTCGGTCGAGGTCGGTGCCCAGTTCTACTCCGATGTTGCCGGCACGGTCACGGGTGTGCGCTTCTACAAGGCCAGCACCAATACCGGAACCCACGTCGGCAACTTGTGGACAGCCTCCGGCACGAAGCTGGCCAGCGTGACCTTCAGCAGCGAGACTTCATCGGGGTGGCAGACGGCGACCTTCTCCTCTCCGGTCTCGATCACGGCAGGAACCAAGTACGTGATCTCGTACTTCGCGCCGAAGGGCCACTACACGCAGACGTCCGGCTACTTCTACAACAATCCATCGCCGCCGCCTGCTGGGTCGGGCTCGGTCGATGCTCCCCCGCTGCACTTCACCCGCAGTCTCCCTGGCACTCCGAACGGTTTCTACTTCTACAGCGGAGCGTCCACCTTCCCGAACAACATTTACGACGCCGAGTACTACTGGGTGGACCCCGTGTTCTCGCCGGCCTCCAATCCCGTTCCCGCAGTCACGGGCACGTCTCCAGTGTCGGGTGCAACAGGAGTCGCACCGAGTGTGGCGCCCACAGCCACCTTCAACCAGTCCGTCACGGCTTCCTCGGTGTCCTTCACGCTCAAGGACAGCGCCGGCTCGAACGTTGCGGGGTCAACGAGCCTGAGCAGCGCGGGCAATGTGGCAACCTTCACGCCGTCGTCCGCGCTGACGTACAGCACCACCTACACGGCCACGGTGAGCGGGGCAACGAACGCGTCGGGCCAGACGATGGCGAGCCCCTATTCCTGGACCTTCACGACGTCCGCACCTCCCCCTGCCCCGGCGGTCACCGCGACGAGCCCCGCACCGAATGCGACGGGCGTCGCGGTGTCGATCGCCCCCAGCGCAACCTTCAGTCAGCCGGTCGTCGCGTCCTCGATAGCATTCACCTTGAAGGATCCGGGCGGTTCCTCCGTCCCAGGCACCACATCCTTGGACAGCAGCGGCACAGTGGCAACGTTCACGCCGTCGTCCGCACTCGCATACAATTCCACCTACACGGCAACTGTCAGCGGCGCGACCAACTCGACTGGCCAGACGATGGCAGCTCCGTATACGTGGAGCTTCACCACTTTGGCGGCTCCCCCCGCTCCCGCGGTTTCCTCGACCAGCCCGCCGTCTGGGGCAACTGGGGTGTCGCCGACCGCGTCCGTGTCCGCGACCTTCAGCCAGGACGTGGCGCCATCGTCGGTCCAGTTCGTGCTCAAGGACACCACGGGATCAGCGGTTGCAGGCTCCGTTTCCTATTCGAGTTTGACGACGACGGTAACCTTCACGCCGACGGCGGTCCTGACCAACAGCATGCAATACACAGCAACGGTCAGCGGCGCAACGAACGCAACGGGCCAGACGATGTCTCCCTACAGCTGGAGCTTCACGACCGCGACGGCCTATACCTGCCCGTGCTCGGTATTCCCAGCGAGCGCCACGCCGGCAGTGGCCAGCGCGAACGACACGAGCGGCGTCGAACTCGGGATGAAGTTCCAGACAGATGCCGATGGACAGGTCACTGGAGTGCGCTTCTACAAGGGCTCAGTCAACAGCGGTACCCACGTCGGCAGCCTCTGGTCCTCGGGCGGCACGAAGCTCGCGACGGTGACGTTCGTGGGCGAATCGGCCACCGGATGGCAGCAGGCGTACTTCTCCTCACCCGTCTCGGTCACAGCGAACACAGTTTACGTAGTCTCCTACTACGCGCCCAACGGCGGTTATGCCTACACGGGCAATGGTTTCGCCAGCCAACAGGGTTCCTCGCCGATATTCGGACTGGCGAACGGGCCATCAGGCGGCAATGGTGTGTTCGCGTACGGCGCGGCCTCGAGCTTCCCAATCAGCACCTATAACGCTACGAACTACTGGGTTGACGCCGTCTTCAATCCCGGCGCGCCAGCTGCACCCAAGGTGCTCACCAGCTCGCCGGCCCAGGGCTCGACCGGTGTTCCCGTGACCGCCACCGTCTCGGCGGCGTTCGATCAGGCCATCGACACTTCCGCGGCGTCATTCACGCTGACGCCTAGCGGCGGGACCGCGGTGACAGGCAGCACGGGCTCTGTGGCTTCCACGGGGACGTATACCTTCAGCCCGAGCGCTCCTCTTGCGGGCAACACGACCTACACCGCGGCAGTATCGGGTGTGAAGAGCGGAACCGGGCAGGTCATGCCGTCCACCTTCAGCTGGACCTTCACAACTGGAGCGGCCGGATATACGTGCCCCTGCAGCCTCTTCAGCTCCTCAGCAGTGCCCGCAGTCCCTACCGTGAACGACGCGAATGCCGTCGAACTCGGCATGCAGTTCACCTCCGACGTGGCGGGTTCGGTCACCGCGATCAAGTTCTACAAGGGTTCCCAGAACACCGGTACCCACGTGGGACATCTATGGACGGCGAACGGAACACTGCTGGCCACGGTGACCTTCAGCGGTGAGAGCGCCAGCGGCTGGCAGACGGCCACGCTGTCGAACCCAGTGTCGATTGCCGCGAATACCACCTATGTCGTCTCGTACTACGCGCCTAACGGTTTCTACTCCGCCAGCGGCAGCTATTTCGCCACGGCTGCCGATGCCCCGCCACTTCACGGCCTGGCGAACACTTCGGGCCACCCCAATGGCGTGTACAAGTACGGCACGTCGGGTTTCCCCTCGAGCAGCTACAACGCGACAAATTATTGGGTGGACGTCGTTATGTCGGTCCCATGAGTCACTACGTTCGAACGCTCATCCGGACCTTGGTCGCCGGCGCTGTCCTCGCCATCGGGGGGTGCTCTGATCCGAGCGGCCCGTCCAGCGGCCAAACGGGCACCCAAGGCCCGTCCTCGGCGCCGGACCGTCAGCTGGGCGCTGCGCCGCTGCTAGATCCGGACACGGTCCCACCGATGCTGCCCGCACCGTCCGCCGCGGGTCCGCTCACCACCGGTGCTCTCGTCATCGATCCAGGATCGCGTGGGCAGACCATGACTGGGATCGGGGTGGACGCCAATGTCCACAGCTGGCACAACGGTGCGCTTAAGCCAGCAATCGACCGCTACGTGCATCTCGGCCCGATGACGTGGCGGGTCATCATCGAGAAGGCGGACTGGGAACCGTCCCAGTATGGAAGTCCGGATGTCATCGACGAGGCTTACTACAACCGGATCTACTCAGCGGGCAAGATGGAGGACCTCTGGGACACAATCGACTACATCGAGTCCTTTCCGGGACAGGCGGTGTCTCTGAGCATTATGGGCGGGGTGGCAGACTGGATGGGAGGAAACCATATCGAAACGGACAAGGAGGAATATTGGGTCCGGATGCTCGCTTCCCTACTTGACTACGGAAGTAGGGAGCGGCATGCCCGTGTGGAGCTCGTGAGCCCGTTCAACGAGCCTGATTGGAACGGAATCGAGGGGCCGAAGGTTGACCCCGTACAGATGACGAGGCTTCTCGACAAGCTCGGTAAGCGGCTCGATGACCTCGGTCTCGGCGATGTCAGGTTCGTAGTGCCGGACACGGCGAACGCCGAGGCCGCGAGATCCCAGTACATGCCCGCGCTGCTGGCGAACCCCTCAGTCGTGGCCAAGATCGCGCGGATCGGTATCCACTCATACTCAGGCGACTCGGCTGGGGTTCCGCAGTCAGTCCATGTGGGCCCGCTCGCGAACGCCGGGGTCTGGGCAACCGAGTTCAATGCGTGGTGTGATGCCTGCGACTCTGGCGCACCTCCTCCCGGCGCCTGGGATCAGGCGAGTGCCATGGCCCACGATCTGCTCGCGATGATCGACCAAGGCGTGACTGGCGCCCAGCTCTACGATGCCTGGGATGGGTACTACGAGCATCACAGCTCAGTGGGCTACTGGGGGGCTCTCGCTTACGACGCAGGGAGTGGCGCCTACACCCCGCGACGGTCGTTCGACGTTCTCGCACTGGCCGTGAAGAACATCCCGCCCGGAGCCGTTCGCCTCTCCACGAGCGGTGCGGCCTCTGTCGACGCGGATGCTTTCCTCGTACCATCCAGCGGCGAGATCACCGTGGTCGGAATCAACAGGTCGTCTTCGGTGCAGCGTTTCCGCGTGGCGGTCCAGGGAACGCCGTCAAAGGCCCCCACCACCCTGTCTGTAGTCGATCCAGCCGTGGCGGGCGTTGGCTTATCGACCGTGAGCGCACAGGGTGATCCGTTTGTCGTGTCGGTGCCTGCTGGTGCAATGTTCGCCCTCGGCCTCCCCTGAGACAGCCCCGCCCGTTTACGGCTCCCGAATTGGCCGGGCCACAAGAGCGCGCCCAAGGTTGACCACACGCCGCGGCTTGAGTGCAAGCCGCAGAGCGATTCTGGCTGTTCCGCTCATCACCTCTCTGGCGAACTCAAGAGGCCGGTCTCTGGCGCCGAGATCGCAGGCGAACCAAGGTTCCACCGCTCTGGCGCGCGTCCGCATTCCGACCAGCTCGGTGAGGACGTTCCCCCCGTGGATAACCTGAAGCCAGAGTGGATGATCTGACCCGACGTTGGTCACGGGAGCATACGCCTGAACTTCATAGTGGCGGCGCACGAACACGGTGGCGAGCCCGTCGGCTGACCGCGGTTCGCTCAGAGTCACGAACGGGTTCTGAGTGTAGGGCCTGCGGTAGACCCGGCCATCGGCAAGCTGGGCACCCTTCACGAGATTGATGAAGTATGGTTGGTGCACGGGCCGCCACGCCCGTTGGATCGATTCTATGAAGTCCCGCGCCACAGCGTCGTCGTTGTCGACCCGCGTCGTGAGGATGAATGGAGTCCTGAGCCGGGAGGCCACGACGCCGGCCGCAGCTTGTGCGTTGAATGCACCCTTGATGTCTACGATCTCGAAGAGCTCCCTGCCGAGCACCCCTAGTTCGGCGCGGAACCACTGTGGCGATTCGGAGTCGACGAGAACAAGCCATCTGAAGTCCTTGACGGTTTGCGCTCCGAAGGAGGCGGCCGTGTACTTCTCGAAGAGCGCGAGGCGGCTTCGGAGCCAGATGTCGCCGGGGTTGCCCGCATAGTATCGATTTCGGACGTTGAAGCGGGTGAGGACGAAGTGCTCGAACGTGGCACCGGCGTTGCTGCCCGCGGGTTCACTCGTGATCATTTCAGCGCTCCTTTGAACCGTGCTGTGGACAATGGGTTGTCGACGGACTGATTGCGCACTACCCGGCAGTAGGCCCCTGCCAGGCCGAGCATGAGAAACATGAACCCTGCGGAAAGGGGGAAGGTCAATGCGTCGAAGAACGTGAACGAGAGTGAGCCCGAGCAGAGCCCAGCGGCGAGCGCCGCGGCCAGCTGGTCCATCAGCGGGTCCCCGCCCCGAAGGCGCCGATGCGTGCCCCAGACGAGGACGGCAGCCAGCCCGAAGAACGCGAGGAATGACCCGAGCCCTACGAGCCCGAGCTCGACGACGGTGCCGAGGTACTGATTGTCAAGATAGACGTAGGTGGGAAGCAACGTCCCCAACCCGCGCCCAAAGACGGGCAGCCGGGACACCATACCGAAGGCGACGTCATAGCCGTTGACCCGAGAGGCCACGCTCGAATCCTGTCCAGCACCAGTGAACATCCCGACTATGGTCCCCGCCATGCCCGGCACGGCCGCCCACACTGCGACGAATCCGACAAGTGCCACACCTCCCGCGATGATTTTTTGGCGCCTCGTCCACGCGAACGAGAGCACCGCGAGTGCAACAGCGACAGCCAGCAATGCAGAGCGTGACACAGACAGGACAGACGCAGCTGTGATGGTTACTGCCGGCCACCATCGTGCGAGCGGGCGTCGTTCACGGTCCTCCATGGCGAGCGTGAGGGCAAGTGGCAGCGTGACGCACAAGACCATGCCGTACTCGAGAGGGTGGGCGGAGGTACCGGCTGCGCGGACGAAGCCGCCCCGCTGGTCGATCGCCCCCAGCCCATCGCCGGACATTCCTGGGATGGATAGCCAGGACAACAGGGGATTCTTCGTGAGGAACTGGAGCAGGCCGAGCAGTGCCATCACCCCGGCCGCCGCGACGACGCGCCGGATCGTAATGTGCAGATTCTTCCATGTGCGCAGCCCGTCATGCGCCACGAGGAACAGACCGGCCCAGCTGGCTGCCCGCAGCAAGCCGGTATCTGCCGGGCTCACCTCGCTTGCCGGCATGCCCCTGAACATCGCCAGTGCGTAGCTCATCAGGACAGCGAGGAAGACAATCGCCATCATCCACCGAAGGGGCTGGGTCCCCGTCCGGACAGGGAACGGCCGCTGGAGCTGGTGCGCGAGCCACCACGCGAGCATGGCGAGGGACATCAGAATCGTCGGGCGGCCGAGCGCCCCAATGACCGTGATTGTCAAGTAGCTCGGGATGAAACAGAGAACGAGGTACCCCGTGAGCACGCTCTTGGCATCCAGATACTGTCGGACGACACGCATCGCCTCGCGGCGCGGCTGCCTCACCTGCCGGGAGCTCATGTCGCCCCGCCCCGAGGGGTCACGCGCCGGCCGTGCGGCCGCGTCCGTCGGCGCGCCTTGTCGAGTGCAATGGCGCACAGCGCGGTCGCCATCGCCCCGGCGGCGCCCAACACAACGCCTCCGCGCGCGCGTGTGGCGGGTGTCGAGGACTGGGTCGTGACTTCGATCGGGCCAGTCCACGAAGTCATGATCCGGTCGGCTGGCAGGACTTCCTGCCTGGCCTGGAGCGTGGACGCGGTCTCGTCTACCCTGGCCATCACTGACCGGACGTATGCGACCGCCTCTTGCTGAGTACTTCCGATGCCCACGACCACGAGACGAGGCTCATCATAGGAGCGAGCCCACTGCCCGCCGGAGTTCGGCAAGTCAACGGTGTAGCCCGATCGTACCCCTGCGCCAGCCAACGTCCCGCCGAACGATGCGCTTGCCAGCGCCTCGCCGTCGTCGATCGGAAGAGCGCGCCGCACAATGGCTGCAAAGTTCACCAGGGGGCCAAGGCCGCCGTCTTCCGTCCGTTGTAGTGGAATCGTCCCCGGCCATAGGAATACGACCGACACGCGAGCCGAGTAGACGGGGCGCGGCGACCACGAATTGCAAGTCCAGGCAGCGGTAAGGATGAGCCCTACTACAACGACATACCATCGCCGGGCCATAACTCGGAGCGCTTCAGCGGTGGTCACCGGTAGCCGCCCTCCGACGGCGGAGTGGCACGGGTTCATCGCTGCTCGCGGTGGCCGCGTCGGGATCCGCGCTGGGGGATTCTCCGTCCTGACTGATGCTGCCGGCCAGCACGTGGATACGTCCGGTGCCCTCAGCCACGACCGGCGGTGTCATCTGGGACTCGGCGTCGGTGGTATCGACCTTTGCGGCGCCACCACGCCGCGCCCGTCGCCGCAGCATGGCGCCGTCGAAGGTCGCCGTCATAAGGAGAACCAACAGCAGCCCCGCGGCCCCGGCACCGGCGACAGCTTGGAGTCGCGGCTTGCCGTCGACGACGGGTTCTGTCGGCTCAGCCACCTGCATCGACGAGATCCTGGAGCCATCTGGCACCTTGAGCTCGTCCTGCATCGCGGCAAGCTGCTTCGGCGCCTCAACGAGGATCGCGGTCAGGAGACGGGTGGATTCCGAGGCGGTGTGCGCCTTGACGGTCACAACCATAATGGAGCTGCCCGCCGTCACATCCGGCAGGGCCGTATAACTCGACTTCGGGTATGGGCCTGTGAGTCTGTCGGTGACGTCCGCAGCTGTGATTCTACGGGTGAGGACATCCATGGCCTGCCCCAGCCCACCGAGGAACAGGTAGGGGTTGCCGTCGATGCCCACGGCCTTCGCCGAAGGCAGGAGCACGAGACTCCCGGTGGTCTTGTAGTCGACCGGAATCATGCCATACATGAGATAACTCAAGCCGCCCACCGCAAGGATGCCGGCGATGAACACGTACCACCGACGTACTATAGCCGCGCCAAGCGTTCTGAGCTTCATGTGCGGTCGCCCTTCTCACGCGGGCCCGACAGCGCTTCCGCGCGGTGAGCAGTCCGTCGTACAGTGTCCAGACCATCGCGGCCCGCTGCGGCGACGATTGCGCGTTTCGCCGCCGCTCGACCAGCCTCGCGGACGAAGCGCACCGGCACGCCCACCATGCGGTCCTTTGCCAGATCCGTGGTTGTCGGTTCCGGCATATCGTCGAGCAGGTGGGGGAAGAGGCCGGCGTAGCGCGACGGCGAGGTGAGGGTGCCATGGACTCGATTACTCACATTGCGTCCGTGCACCACCTGGAGCCACGCAGGCTGGTCGTACTTGAGGACAACGGGCATGTGATCACCGAGCGCGTTGTGCCAGTCTGCCCAGCACGTTTCGGGTGCCGACCACGGGGCCGAGACGCTGCAGAATGCGTTGGCCCTGTCCGTCCGGCGATACAGCTTCTCACCGCGCGCGATCAGACCGTGCGCGAGGTAGACGGCGGTTGCTCCCCCCGTCAAGGAGAGCGCACGGTGCCGAGCGATGAAGTCCGAGGAGAGGGCGTCGTCGTTGTCCAGATTGGTCGTGAGGAGCCTCTCACGACCACTCCCAGACACGCAGCGCAGGTCATGCTGCAGATCAGCAGCGCTCACTGAAGCGCGGAAGATCGGGGTCAGGTTCCCGCGGCCCTGCCACTTCTCAATAAGTTCACGAAGCCATGTCGGACTTTCGGGATCGAAGTAGACGATCCACGCGAAGTCGCGGTCGCTTTGGCCGGACACTGACGTCAAGCAGTATCTCTCGAAGAGCCCGATTCGGGACTCGAGCCACCCTTCGCGGGACCTGACTGAGGACTCGAATCCACGCGAGGGCAGGTTGAAGCGCGTCAGCAGAACATGGTCATGGACCGGCTCAGACATGAGTAGCCCTCTCCCGAATCCGCGGGACTTCGCACAGACGCTCTACAGCTCCCACGAACGCCCTCCCAGTGACCGCCCAATCCACATGGATGACGTCGGAGGCGACTGCGAACGCCCCGACCTGCCTCTGGAGGTCGAACCCCTCAACGAGCGCCTCGGCAAGTCCCGAAGGGGTCGGTGTCCCCCACACGGCATGCGCAGCATCGATCACGGCATGTGCCGGCTTCCAGTCGTTCATGACCGGCACAACACCTGCCGCGAGGAGCTCAAACGGCACAAGTGACACGTTCGTGTAGGAGAGGGCAAGACCTGCGGCGCAGCGCTGGTACAGGGAATTGAGCTCGGCGGGGCTCAGCGTCGGATGTACCACAGCCGGAAACCTTGGATTCCCGGGCAGCGAACCAACGACGTGGATGGTCGCCTCTGGCCTCAGCTCGTGAAAGGCCTCGAGCGCCGGAACGGCGACTTCAAAGCCGCGACGGGCCACGCCGGGTCGGGAATAGAAGACAACGCTGTCCCGTGGAGCGCCGTCAGCCTCGACCCAGTACACGCTGTGGTCGCACCCGAAGGGGACGGCGACGGACTCAATCCCGTGACGGTTGGCTAACTCGTCCGCAAGCGCTCGCCCGATGGCGATCGTCTCGAACCCGAACCGGTACGTCTGGTCAGCGAGCTCGGAAGCCGCTCCACGCGGGTAGAACCACGGTTCATAATCCTGGACGAAGTAGAGACGCGCTCCCCGGGTCCGCATGTTCGCAACGACATGCGCCGTCTGCCAAGCCGTCGCGATGAAAGCGTCCGTGTCCATGCTGTTCGGGTCGAGGCCAACAAGCGGAGCCTCAATGTCGGGCCACCATGACCGGATGGTCTCAGTGTGGCGGGTCGCCGGACGACCTTCAACGTCGTATACGGCGAGACGACACCGATGCCCTGCCTCTTCGAGGGCTCTCACCATACGAAAGATCGTTGTGTGGCCACCTGAGCCTGGGCCCGGCGGGGTGATGACCCAGGTAACGGTGAGTGGCTCCCCCTCGTACCTCTGGCGCAGGCTCCACTCGGGAGACCGGGACGCGAGGTCGCTCGGCAGAATCCCGAGATGCTCACCATCGGGGCCGAGCCGGCGCTTGAGCCACCTGCGGCCACTCGCGAGGAGTCCGCTCGATCCTCCTGCGCGCCATGCGGAGACGGCGCGCGCACGAACCGACGCAAGATCTTGAAACATACGAGACACCACCAGATCCTCAGTAGATTCCGTCACGACGCCAACGGAGGCCGCGCAGTTCGGTCGATATCCGGCGCGTCAGTCGGCGCCCCATCGAATGCATGCCGCGGCCAGACCGTGACGCACCACACTGAATCCTCCGCTGGAGCCCGTTCCAGCCCGGAACATTGGCAGGGTCGTCGACGAAGTGGGCTGCAAGGCCAGCAAGGGCATGGGCGGCCGATGAGTCCCCGCGGCCGCAGTCGTACTCCCGCGAAGCACGCATCAGCGCTTCGCGGGCGAGCGCTTGGAGTGCGGCCGCCTTCATCTGCTCGGCTCCGGGCACACGTCCAACCGCGCCGGTGAAAAGTTCGATGAACGTCTCGTACCGGTCCACGAGATCAGTTGCGTCATCGACCTCAATGGCGGACATGCTTGCCGCGTGCTCGCGGTGCCAGGCCTGGTCGACGCCGTGGATGTAGGCAATATCACCGTACGCTGCTAGCCGGAACCACATTTCCATATCCGGGGTGTGGTTGAGCGCCTTCTGCGGGCCTGCCGCACGCACGGCGGACATCCGCATGACAACCTCCGGCGAGGTAATGACGTTCACCCCCGAGCGGCACCGATCAGCGAGCCACTCCAGCCCTGGCCACACTGTCCACGCCCTCGCTTCAGTCCGGGCCGGGGGAATCACTAATCCCTCAAAGTGGAGCGGTCGGCCGTAGACCAGGCTGACGGAGGGAAAAGCTCGAAACACTGCGAGCGCGCGCTCCAACGACCCCGGAGTCAGCAGATCATCCGCATCCAGGCGGACGAGGAACTCTCCCGATGCGATGCTCAGTCCGTTGTTGAAGGTTTCGACCATGCCGGAGTTGCGCTCGTTCGCGAGGACGACAACGCGCGGGTCTCGGGCAGAAAGCGCGGTAGCGACTGAGAGACTCTCGTCAGTGGACTTATCGTCCACGACGATGACCTCGACCTGAGCGCCTGTCTGACTCAATACACTTGCGACGCAGTCTTCCACGTAGCGCGCGTAGTTGTAGCACGGAATCACAACGCTGACGGATCCCGGCGTTGCCGACTCTGATACTGGCCGGACCCGAACTCGACTCTTCAGTCCACTCATCATTCCCCTTCTGCCACATTGGGTCTGGGTGTTGCGCGGAGCGTCGTCCCGTGCATTTGGCTCGCCCGGATCCGCGGCAAAGCCCAAGGCGACAACCCTGCGATTAGAACGAGGCCTCCCGCGACTCCGCCCGCTGCGAGCCGGACGATGGGTGCTGGGGCGGTGGCTGTTGAGAGGACAGCCACGACACCGATGGAAACTGCACCGGCACCGGCCGCGACGACGGTCGGGTAGACGCTCGCTCGGACCATCCTCCGAACACCCGCTCCGCGGAGGACGGCGCCGAACACGCCGAGGACGACAACCCCGACGACGACGTGGGCCCATCCTGCTCCGGTTGCCCCATCGAGTTGGATCCCGATGATAAGCGCGGGGACCAAGACCACGCACCACGTCATCTGCACCATCAGGACGGCCCTCGACCGGCCCCGCGCCATCAGATAACCACTTACGACGTCAAACACAGTGCGCATTGCCCCGAAGACTGCGAGCGCGGCAAGGATTGGGCCTGATCGCGCCCACGCGTCGCCATACAGCACGGCGATGACCGGCCCGGCCAATGCTGCGATGAGCGCTCCCGCTCCTGCGGCCGCGGCCCAGGTGAGTGTCACCGCACTCTGGAACGCCCGGGACGCGTCCTCGCTCTGGGCAAATCCAGGCAGGGCGACAGCCCGCACAGCTTGGCCGAGCGCGTTCATGGGCCAGCTGGCGATATTGAATGCCAGCACGTAGAGCCCCAGCGCCGTCGGGCCTGCCATGCGGGCGATCACTACGTTGTCCGCGCTGATGACAACCCACGAGACGAGGTTTGCGCAGGCAAGGGGCGCGCCAAAGGCGAGCACCGGCGCAGCTTGGGCTCTGTCCCACCCCAGCACCGGTCGCTGGCGCGCGAGGACAAACTGGAGTGCCGTCGTCACCGCCTGTCCGAGCACACGACCCACGGCCAGCGCCATCGGGCCGACCCCCGCGAGCACAAGTGTGATGGTTGCGATCGTGCTAACGGTGAAGTCGGCGGCTGAAATAGCGAAGACCTTCTTTTGCGCGAAGTCGCGCTGAAGTCGAGCAAGCGGTACGACGCCAATCCCCGCCAGCGCGAGCGTCAACGACAGCACCCCGATGACCGGGGAAGCAGCGGGGGTTTCCATCGCATCGGCGATCAGCGGCGAAGTGGCAGCCATGACTGAAGCAAGCCCTACTCCGCAGAAGAGGCCGAGGGTCGCGGTCGTCGGAGCCAGCCGTCCGAAGTCCGGAGTGCGAATCAGCACTGCGGTGAGTCCGGGGTCCGCAATAGCCATCAGAATTGACTGCGCGGTCAGCGCGACTGCGTACACGCCGAACACCTCGGGAGCGAGAAGCCGGGCCAGAATGATTCCGATGGCAAGGCTTCCGATGCGGAGGACTATGTTCGACGCCATGCTCCACGCGAACCCAGAGCGCACTCGCCCCGGGAGAGTCGCGGTCATATCCCTCGCCTCCGCCATCGACGCCAGGCGAGCGACCACAGCGCGCGGTCGAGAAGTGTCTCCACTCCAGCAACGGGTCCCTGACGGTATGCGCCGCCTAGAGCCTGATAGAGGTCCCATCGCAGGGTGCCCTCAATGCCTGGGTGACACTCCCGCGCGAGTGACTCGAGAGCGACGGCGTTCTGCCTGCCCTGCCCGGTGCCTCGCCCGGCACTCAGCCGCGCATTGCGAAGGCACTCCGCAGAAATAGATCGCAGCGCGCGCCGATGAAGACTCCGAGTCAACTCACCGCCTCGTAGCATCGAGTCGAAGACGCGTCGGCGGTGGGAGGCATCGGTATACAACCCCTCGAATGTACTCAAGTGCATGTTGCCGCCGTGGAGCCGGTAGTAGGCCTGGTCGGGACCGTTGACGCGCCCGACGGCTCCGCGAGCGGCGGCGCTGAGCCAGAAGTGCATGTCCGCGGCGTGTGGTTGAGCCTCGTCGTAACCGCCAACGGCATCGAGGACGGTTCGGCGCACCATCGCCTCGGGATTGACAATCGTGTTCGTGCCGCGTTCACACACTCGAGTTGTCCACTCCCGGCCGCTCCATACGCTCCACGTCAGCTGGCCGTGCCGACGAGGTACAGCATTCGCGCGGCCTTCGAATGACGGCGCGAACCCGTAAACCAGTCCTACCTCTGGACAAGCCTCGAAGAGGGCGGCCGATCTGGCCAGCGAGCCGGGCGCGAGCAAGTCGTCCGCGGAGAGCAGGACGACATAGTCGCCGTTCACCCGCCCGAGCCCGTCGTTGTAGGTCGCGATGTGCCCTTGGTTCCGCTCGTGCTGGACGAGCGTGACACGGCTGTCCGAAGCCGCAAGCTGTTCCGCGACGGCCTGGCTCCCATCGGTGGACGCATCGTCGACGATGATCACCTCGACCTCGACACCGGGCTGGTCGAGCACGCTGCCCAAGGCGTCGGGGAGGAAACGACCGTAGTTGTAGCACGGCACCACCACCGATACGAGCGGTCGTCCACTTAGCGGCCGCGCCTTGATCCTCAGCATCCCACCACCGCCGCCCGGACCGCCCCCGCCACCCGCTCCACCTGCTCCGCCGTCAGATGCGGGTGCATCGGCAGCGAGAGGATCTGCGAGGCGGCGGCCTCGGCTACGGGGAATGTGCCGGCCCCGTAGCCGAGGAACCTGAAAGCCGGAGTGAGGTGCACCGGCGTGGGGTAGTGGACGCCGGTCGCGATGCCCGCAGCACCAAGCGCGGCCTGGACGCTCTCGCGGCGCCCTTCCCCCAGCACCCGCACCACGTACAGGTGCCACACGTCCTCATTGCCGGCCATGCTCCGCGGCACCACCAGACCGGGTACCCCAGCGAGCAGCTGCCCGTAGAGCTCCGCCGCCGCGCGCCGCCGTGCGTTCCATGCCTCGAGGCGCCGCAGCTTGGCGCGGAGGACCACAGCCTGGAGCGCATCCAGACGCGAGTTCACGCCGACGCGCTCGTGCACGTACTTGGCGCGGCTGCCGTGCGCGGCCAGAAGCCGCACCTCGTCGGCGAGGATGCCGTCGTTGGTCGTAACCGCGCCAGCATCACCCCCAGCACCGAGGTTCTTGCCGGGGTAGAAGCTCGTCGCCGCCGCGTCCCCCAGCGTCCCGGCGGCGCGGCCGAACCGGCGCGCCCCCTGCGCCTGGGCTGCATCCTCGACGATGGCCACGCCGCGCTCCAGGGCAACGGGCGTCAGCCGCTCCACCGCGGCGGTCTGCCCGAACAGGTGCACCGGGACGATGGCCTGCGTCCGCGGCCCCACGGCCCGCTCCACAGCCTCCGGATCGATGAGCAGGTGCACCGGATCGACATCGACGAGCACCGGCCGGGCACCGGCCCTCATCACGGCCTCCGCGGTCGCCACGAACGTGTTCGCAGGGAGGATCACCTCTCCCCCTGCCTGCACGCCGACGGCGCGCAGCGCCAGCTCGAGCGCATCCGTCCCGTTCGCCACGCCCACGCAGTGCCGCACCCCAAGAAAGGCTGAGTACTCGGCCTCGAACCCCGCGACGGCCGGGCCGCCGATGAAGGCGCCCTCCTCGAGGACCCGCTGCACCTCGCCGAGGACCTCGTCGGCGATCTCCCGGTGCTGCGCCGCCAAGTCCACGAACGGCACAGAGGCATGGGCGGCACGCGCCGCGCTGATGGTCATGACGCCTCCCTCCCGAGCGAGCCGTTGCTCCCGGCGCCGCTCACGGAGAGCTGCCGCGCCGGCACACCGGCCCAGACCTCGCCGCGCGGAACGTCGTCGAGCACGGCGGCTCCCATCCCGACCACGGCGTTGTCGCCCACCACGACCTGCTGCCGCACCGACGAGTTCATGCCGAGGTAGGCGCATCGGCCCACGCGGACGCCGCCGCCGAGCGAGGCGCCGGCGGCGAGGGTCACGAAGTCGTCCACGTCGTCCTCATGTGTGAGCGTCACGTGGGGCATGACGACGACGTGCCGGCCCAGGCGGACAGCGGCGGTCAGCGTCACGTGGGCGAGGAGGATGCTGCCCGCGCCCACGTGGCACCCCTCCGGGACGCGGGCGGACGAGTCGATGATGGTCGCGTAGCGGTCGTGGCCGAGGCCCAGGCCCGCGAGGCGCCTGGCAAGCCGCTCCCGGCCCGTCCCGGCCCCGACACACAGGACCACCCGCGCGAGGGGGAACCGCGTGACGGCCTCGAGGGAGCCCAGGACGTGGGCTCCGTCGATCTCGGCGGCCTCCTTCGCGGGATCGTCGTCGAGCAGTCCGAGGATGTCGAAGTCGCTCCCGGACCTCACCGACGCCATGACCTCACGCGCGAGCCCGCTCGCCCCGACCATCAGCAGCTCGCTCACACGGTCCTCCCGTTACGGGAAGGGCCGGGGTTCAGGGACGAGCCGGGACGACCCCGCGAAGATGCGGCCGCCCGGCGGATCGAGTCGACGACCCGCTCGAGCTCGTCGCGGCGCAGCTCGTGGTAGAGCGGCAGGATGAGCGTCGAATCGGTGAGACGCTCGGTGTTGGGCAGCGGCAGCGTCGGGCCGCCGTCCGGCCCGGCAGCGATCCCGGCGAACGCCGGCTGCCTGTGCGCCGCCATGATGCCCCGCCGGGCGGAGATGCCGTCCTCGGCGAGCGCGGCCAGGAGGCCGTCCCGGTCCAGGGGGAACTCCGGCAGGACCTCGAGCCAGAGGGACTGGAAGTTGCTCTGCCCGTGCTGGGGATCGGCCGAGAGCCGCAGCCCGGGAAGGCCGGACAGGGCCTCGCGGTACACCCCTGCGAGCTGGCGGCGCCGCGCCACCATCTCGGCCAGGCGCCCCAGCTGCACGAGCCCGACGGCGGCTTGGAGGTCCGTCATGCGGTAGTTGAACCCGAGCTCGCCGTACTCCTCCTCGGGGGCGAGGACGCTCGCGTGCCGCACGTCTGCGGGCACCGAGGCACCGTGCTGGCGCAGCCGACGCGCACGCTCAGCCCAGGCGGAGATCGGCGTCGTGAGCATGCCGCCCTCCCCCGTCGTGAGGACCTTGCGGGGGTGGAAGGACCATGCCGCGGCATCCGCCGCCCGCCCCACCGGCTCCCCCCGGTAGCGCGAGCCTGCCGCACATGCGGCGTCCTCGACCACGGCGATCCCGAGCGGGCGGCACAGCGCGGCGATGGGGCCGACGTCGGCGGGCATCCCGCCCTGGTCGACGACGACGACCGCCGCCGTCCGCCCGCTGATCGCCTCGGAGATGCTCGCCTCGGTGAGGTTGCCGGTGAGGGGGTCGACGTCGGCGAACACGGGGCGCGCTCCGAGGTACCGGGCGGCGTTGGCGGTGGCGATGAACGAGAAGGACGGCACCACGACCTCGTCGCCCGGCCTGACACCGGCGACAGCGAGCGCGAGGTGCAGGGCCGCCGTGCAGCTCGACACCGCGACGCCCTCCGCGACGCCGACCGCGTCCGCGAAGGCCCGCTCGAACTCCGCAACACGCGGTCCCTGGGCCACCCAGCCGGAGGCGATGACCTCCGCGACGGCCTCCGCCTCCTCGCGGCCCATCCACGGCTTCATGACGTTGATGCGCTCGCCGCCGGAGCTCCGGGGCTGGGGGACGTCCACGGGCTCGACCGCGTCCACGGGCTGGGCGGCGTTCACTGGGCAGCCAGCACTCTCGCGGCCGCGATCTCCTCGCGCAGCGGCCGCCACCATTCCACGAGCCTCCGGAGCCCCTCGTCGAGCGGTACCTGCGCCACGAAGCCGAGGTCCCGTCGGGCACCGGCGGTGTCGGCGAGCCTGCGCTGGACACCGTTCACGGCCCGCTCGGGCCCGAACTCGACCGTGAGATCGGACTTCATGGCTCCGAGCAGGGCCACCGAGAGCGCGAGGAGGCTTGTCTCCACGCCGCTGGCCACGTTGTACTCCCCGTGGCGGACGCCGCTCACGGCGGCGAGGATGTTCGCACGGGCCACGTCCTCCGTGAAGACGAAGTCCATCGTCTGGCTCCCGTCGCCGAAGATGAGGGGAGGCCGGCCGTCGTCGATCCTCTCCATCCAGCGCACGAGGACCTCCGTGTACAGGCCGTGGACGTCCATCCGCGGCCCGTACACGTTGAAGTAGCGCAGGGCGACGGAGTCGAGGCCGTACATGCTGTGGAAGCTCCGTGCCAGGCCCTCGGAGAAGCTCTTGGCCGCCCCGTACAGCGTGTCGTTGGAGTGGTGGTGGTGCCGCTCGGTGGTGGGGAACTCGTCCGCCATCCCGTAGACGGAAGCGCTCGACGCCGTCACCACTTTGTCGACGTCGTGCTGGGCCGCGGCCTCGAACACCGTGTAGGTGGCGTCCACGAGTACCTCGAGCGCGAGCCGCGGCTCCTCGGCGCACTGCGTGATGCGCAGCGCGGCCTCATGGAACACGAGGTCCTTGCCCACGGTGAGGTCGTGGACGAGGTCGCGGTCCCGGATGTCCCCCTCGATGAGGCGGACCCTCCCGGATGCGAGGGCACGGGACAGGTTCTGGGTGCGCCCGCGCACGAGGTTGTCGAGGACGTCCACCCGCCCTGCGCCCGCGTCGAGGAGCTGGTCCACGATCGTCGAGCCGATGGTCCCCGCCCCGCCCGTGACCAGGACGTCCGCTCCGGCAAGCACGCTCATCTGAGCACCTCCTGCGCCGGAAGCGTCCGCGCCGCCGCGGCGAACGCGGCCGGCGATGCGAGCGGCGGGGAACCCGGGGCGCCCACTGCCGCCGTCTGCGCGGAGGACGCCCCCGGCGGTGCGAACGCGCCGTCGTCCACGGAGACCACGCCGCCGCCGTCCACCACGCTGCGGCTCACCGCATCGAGCACGGCGAGGACGCGCAGCCCCGAGGCGCCACTCGTGGCGGCGGGACGGTTCTGGCGGATGGATGTGGCGAACTCGGAGACCATGAGCGAGAGCGCCTCGTGCTCCGGCAGGGCCGGCGACCACGTATCTCCGAGCCGGTAGGAGATCGCGGCCGCACGGCGGTCCTGACGGCTCGCCCCGCGAGTGGGCATCTGCACGCCCCGGTCGTACACGCTCAGGCGCTGCTGGGGGTTCAGGTCGTCCCAGACGAGGGTCCGCTCGGTGCCCCCGAGGACCATCTGGCGGATCTTGGTCGGGCTGAGCCAGTTGACGTGGATGTGCGCCATGGCCTCGTCCGGCAGGGCGAAGGTGACGTGCCCCACGCAGTCGTGGCCCGTCCCGAGGGGATCCGCGCCGTGGGCGGACACCTCCGCGGGGTGCAGTCCGCCCGGAAGCACGTAGTCGAGGATGGCGAGGTCATGGGGAGCCAGGTCCCAGAAGACGTCGACGTCCGGCTGGACGAGGCCCAGATTGATGCGGACGGAGTCCACGTAGAGGATCTCGCCGAGCTCGCCCGCCCGGACCAGGTCGCGGATCTTCTGGACTGCCGGGGTGTAGCAGTACGTGTGGTCGGCCATGAGCACGAGGCCCCGGGCGGCAGCCTCGGCGACCATGTCCCTCCCGCGCGGGAGGCTGTCCGCGAGGGGCTTCTCGACCAGCACGTGCTTGTCCGCCCGCAGGGCCGTGAGTGCCACCCCGTGGTGGGTGCGTGCCGGCGTCGCGATCGCGACGGCGTCGACCTCGACCGTGTCGAGCAGCTCGTCCAGAGACCCGACGACGCGGGCGCCGCCGATGGAGGCGGCGAGCGCCGAAGCGCGCCTGGTGTCGAGGTCGCAGATCGCCGCGAGCTCCCAGTCGGGGCTCGCCCGGAAGTTCCGGGCGAGGTTGGGCCCCCAGTAGCCGGCCCCGATCACGGCCACCCGCAGTCGCTCCTCGAGCTCCTGCAGATGGAGGACAGGGTGCGAAGTCTCCATGCTGCCTCCCATGCTGTGGGCCACCCGGTCCGATGGCACCTTGCCTGCCCGCCCGAAGCGCATCCTCAGTACGCTCCGACCGGGGTGATGACGGCCTTGAGCGTCCGCCACAGGATCATGAGGTCCCCGGTGAGGGACCAGTTCTCGACGTAGTAGAGGTCGAGCCGCACGGCGTCGTCCCATTCCAGGTCCGAGCGGCCGTTGATCTGCCACAGCCCCGTGATCCCGGGCTTGATGAGCATCCGGCGGAACGTGTACGACTCGTAGGCTCCGAACTCGCGGGGCAGGGGCGGGCGCGGCCCCACGAGGCTCATGTCCCCCATGAGGACGTTCACGAACTGGGGCAGCTCGTCGAGCGAGTACTTGCGCATCCACCGGCCGCACCTGGTCACCCGCGGATCGGTGCGCATCTTGAACAGGACGCCGCTTCCCTCGTTCTGCTCCGCCAGCGCGGTGCGGCGGGCCTCGGCATCGTGCACCATCGAACGGAACTTGAGCATGGTGAACGGGGTTCCACCCCGGCCCACACGCTCCTGGCGGAAGATGACGGGCCCGGGCGAATCGAGCCTGACGATGAGCGCGAGCACCCCGAGGACCGGGGCGAGCACGGCGAGGGCCGCCGCGGAGAGGACGATGTCCATGCCGCGCTTCACGAGATGCTTGCCGCCGGAGTACTGCGGGAGGTCCACTTCCATGAGCGGCAGCCCCTGCACGGGGCGCCAGTGGATGCGCGGACCTGCGACGTTGGTCAGGGACGAGGCGAGGACGAGCTCGGCGTCGTGCTCCTCGAGCCGCCACCCGAGCTCCCGCACGTACTGGTTCCCGCCCGGGACGGGCCCGGCGATGATGACCGCCGCGGCCTTCTTCAGCGCGACGGTGCGCACGACGTCGTCGATCGAGCTCAGGACGGGCACGCGCTCGGCGTCGACCGCGAGGGTCTGCCCGCGCCGGCCGCCCGGGAGCGCCGCGCCGAGGACGTTGTAGGGGGCACCGGCTGCCGCCGCGATGCGGCGGATCACGTACCGGACGTCCTCGGGCTCCCCCACGACGACGGCCGGCGTGAGGCACAGCCCGTTGGCCCGCTCGTGGGTCAGCCAGCGGCGGGACGCCCACCGTCCGGCGAGGAGTCCCACGACGCCGAGGGGCAGCATCGTCGCGACGAGGGCCGGCGGCGTCGCCACCCCGGAGAGCACGACGACGAGGGCCAGCAGCGCGACGATGTGGACCGACGCCGTGGCGACCCGGCGGTACTCCTCGGCCCCCGCGCCGAAGACCGCGGGCTCGCGGCTGCGGTAGGCGCCGAGGGCCACGGGCCAGATGACCGCGAGCGCTGCCAGAAGGGCCAGCGCACTGGGGCTGTCAGCCACGGAGGCGGCGGCGACGGAGAGCGTTGCGAGGACGACGGCGGTGTCGACCACGCGCAGTGCCAGGCCGTAGCGGCGAGGCCAGGCCGAGGCCGCGGCCGAGCGGGCGATGCGCGCATGGTCCGGATGGAGTGGGAGGGCCCGCCTGAGCGGGCCGGAGGCGCCGAGGCCAGTGGCGTGGTCCCGGGTGAAGGGAAGGCCGGTGGGCATGAGAGTCGAGTGGCGTGCACCGGCCGGGGCTGACGACATGGCGGTCCCCTCTGGCTGCGAGTGGTTCCTTCACGCGGGTGCGCGTCTTGCTCGCCCCCGCGAGAACTTGGCGGGAACCGCCGGCGTCGTCGCCTCGGCCGGCGGATTCCCACAACCAGTAGACTCGCCGGGCTGTACGCAGCGCATCCGTAGCGGGTACCCGACATTACCCGGGTGTGTCCCGTGGGGACCCCGGAACGGTACTCGGATGCCCCCTCGGTGGGGTACGCGGACCACTGGGCGTCAGCCACTCATGGGCGTGGCGACTACGCAGAGGCGCGGTGGGGGGACTCTCAGTCCTCGACAGCGGCCGCGAGTTCGGCGCGGCTGGCGACGCCGAGCTTGGCATAGCTGCGGTGGAGGTGCCCTTCGACGGTACGCACGGACAGGTGGAGCTTCTCGGCGATCTGCCGGTCGCTGAGTCCGTCGAGCGCGAGCCCCACGATGTCCTGTTCCCGCGGGGTGAGCTGGAATGAGGCGAGCACCGCCTCGCCCGCGTCGTCGGCGGGGGCCGGGCTGCCGGGGGCCTCGCAGCGGCGCGCTGCCTGGCCGGCGAGGCGCGCGTTCGCGCGGTCGCCTGCGTCGTCGAAGGCGGCCGCTGCGCGGGCGAAGGCCCTCCGCGCGCGTCCCAGGAGGCCCAGCTCCCGCAGGAGCTCGCCGGCCTGCATGAGGTCCTCGGCCTTGCCGCTGACGATCGCTCGCGCCCAGGCGCCCATCGCGGCCGTCCAGCGGCCCTCGCACGCGGGCGCCAGCTCGGCGGCCTCGAGCGGATCGGGGCCGTGGCCGGCCTCGAGGTCCAGTTCCAGGGCCACCGCGCGCGCCGCCATCTCGATCCCGACGTGCCCGTCCTGGCGCAGCGTCTCGATGAACTCGACGAGGCGGCCCGCGGCGTCGGGCACCCCCAGCCGGACCTCGGCGGCGATCCGGTGCAGCCGGGCGAGCCAGCCGGTCAGCGCGCGCCCCACGTTGGCCGCGGCTTCCGCCTCCTCGAGCCACGTCTGGGCCTCCTCGGTCCGCCCGGCGGCCGCCGCAGCATAGGCGGCGAGGGCGAGGGTGAGGCCGAGGAGCTTGTACGGGTCCCCCACGCGGAGGCACTCGATGATCTCGGGCAGTACCTGGAGGGCCTCGTCGACGCGTTCCTGGCGGACCAGCGCGTAGGCCTGGGCGGTGTACAGGGCCGGCCCGCAGACCACGACCGGCCACGTGCGCCCGGTCCCGTAGGCCTCGACCGCGGAGTCGACGGCCTCCCAGGAGCCCACGTGGATCGCCGCGACCAGATAGCGCATGAGCGCGTGCCCCTCGAGGGGATAGTGTTCGTCATCCTCCACGGGCCGGGCCAGGACCGCGCCGGCGGAGCGCATCGCGCCCTCGAACCTGCCGCCCACGATGTCCGCCTCCGCCCGCATGAGGGACCAGATGGCGCGTTCGACGGCGGGCTCCCCTCCGCCGTCGAACGCTCGCCCGTGGGCGGGGTCGGCGGCGAGCGCCCGATGGAAGTCTCCCCCGTAGGCGAGCGCCATGGATTTCAGCAGGCGTGCCCTCCGCTCGATGGCATAGCGCGGGCCGTCTGCCCGGTCCGGCGGGAAGTCCGGCGGCAGCTCCCGGGCGATCGCCGCGAGCTGGTCGGCGTCGCCCGGGTTGGCGTGGGCCTGGCCGAGGACGGAGCGCACGTGCGAGAGGAGGAGGGTTCCGACGAGCAGGTCGTGGGCGTCCGTCTTGCGCCGCGGCCCCGAGAGGAGGGACGTGAGGCATGCCGAGTAGTCGCTCCTGTTGAAGAGCGCGCGGGCACGGGCCCCGCGCAGCCGCGAGCGGATGCCCTCGTCGCCGATGAGCCTGATGCAGTGCAGGGCGAGGGCGTTCTCGGACTGGCGCACGGCGAGCTCGGCACCCGCGGCCAGCTGGGCGTCGCCCACCTCGGCGCCCACGTCCAGCGCGAGCGCGATGCGCCCGAGCGCATTGGGCCGGTCGGGACCCCACGGCTCGCCCAGGGATTCGAGCTTCTGGTGGATCTGGAGCTTGCGCGGGATCGAGGTGAGCATCCGGATGGCGTCGGCGACGAGCGCCGAACGGATCCGCACGAACCCGTCCTCCCGGTCGGCGAGCCAGCCGCGCTCGCCGAGCTCGATCAGGACGTGTTCCGGAATGAGGGCCCGGGCGGACTGTTCCTGCAGGGGCTGCGCATGCGCGATGAGCGCGAGGCCCGAGCGCTGCGCCGGGCTGAGCGTGTCCAGGTCGGCGCGGACGTGCTGTTCGAGGGCCGCCCCGCTGCTGACGAAGTCGGCGGCGAGGACCCAGATGCCCCGCCGGGCGACGAGGGCTCCCTTGCCCAGCGCCTCGCCGATCACCAGCGGGAGCCGCTCGGGGCTGCCTCCGCTCACATGGTGCAGGACGGCCGCGGCCGCTCTGCAGACGGCACCCCCGAGCTGGGCCTCGGACATGGCGTGGCTTCCAGCCAGGTCCATGGGCCCGAGCTCCAGCCGCTCGCCCAGGCCGTCGTGCCAGAGCTCGAGGAGGCCGGGCGGCATGCCCGGCCGGAGGCGGGCGGTGGCCACGAGCTTGACCCATCGCGAGGAGACGGCCTCGGCGAGGACGGATGCGGTTCCCTCGTCCGCGTAGTGCATGTCTTCAGCGACGATGAGCACGGGGCGCCCGGCGTCGCGCGCCTTCGTGTCGACCATGGCCCACAGCGACCGCAGTACGGCCACATGCCCCGCCATGCCCCGGTCCGGGGCCGCGGCGCGGGCACGCCCGTTGGCGGTGCTCCCGTTGGCGGTGCTCCCGTTGGCTGTTCCGGCCGCACCGTGGGGTGCCAGGAAGTCGGCGGGCTCCAGCGAGTCGAGGATCGACAGGAGCGCACCGTGCCGCACCCCCTTGAGGGCGTGGCTCGCCAGCAGCCGGACGACGGCGAACTCCCCCTCGAGCGCCCCGGCGATCGACTCGGCGACGTCTGCCTTCCCGGCGCCAGCCTCCGCGACGACAAGGACCGCGCCGAGATCCCCGGACCTCAGCGACGCCACGGCGGCGTCGACCACGGCCGCCGAGCCGAGCGCTCTGGGCCCCTCGGTCCCCTCTGATCCGCGCGGGGGCCACGCCGGACCCCCCTGATGTGGCTCATACCAAGCCGGCAAGACCGCCACGAGACGTCACCCCCAATTTGGTGAACACCTGGTACAGGTGTCCTTCGACTGTCCGCACGGACAGTCCTACCGCGGCCGCGATCTCCCTGTTGCTGGCCCCGTTGGCCGCGAGCCGGGCCACCTCGTGCTCGCGCTCGGTCAACATGGGCGCAGGAACCTGTGGGGTGATCGGCAGGGCGGGCAAGGTGCGCGTGAGCCGGTCCAGACGCACCTGGGCCTCGCCCGCGCGGGTCTGGTCGCCGGCCATGCGCGCGAAGTCGACGGCGAGCGCAGCGCAGCGGGCCTCCACCGCGTCGAGCAGCAGGCCGTGGGCGAGCTCCGCGGCATTGAGCAGGAGGCCTGCATCCCTGAGCCGGCTGCCCTGGGCCACGAGGCCGCTGACCATCGCGAGGGGGCCCTGGCGCTGGGCGGCAAGGCGTTCGATCGCGCGGAACTCCTCCTCGGTCCCGGGGACGCTGGCGCCGAAGAGGGCGATGCCGGCCGCGGAGACGCGCCCCGCGGCCTCGTCCTTCTCGGCGAGGCGGTGCAGCGCCGCGGAGGCTTCCGGATCGCCGAGCCAGCGGCGCGCCATGGACGCGCAGAAGTCGGCGGTCCATTCGAGGCGCCAGGAGGTCGGGCGGCGGCTCTGGGCGGCGAGCGCGAGGTACCGTTCGGCCTCGGCGCGCTCTCCCGTCTGGGCGAACGCGAAGGCGGCGGCTGCCTGGGCCGTGGCCAAGGCGTTCCCGGCCTGGGTGCGCTCGAGCTGCGCGCACGCTGCCATGAGCGGATCGGCTGCGAGGTCCCCGCGTCCGGCCGTCACGTACGCGAGCCCGAGGGCCATCTCGGCTATGCCGCCGCGGAACGCGAGCCGCTGGGCGTTGTGCTCGAGGTAGTGGGCCGTCAGCGCGACGCACCGCTGCCACCGGCCGGTCCACAGCCAGACGGTGAAGGCGCTCCCGGCCAACGCGTCGGCGTCCTGGCCGGTTGCCCAGTCCTGCGGGTCGCCGAGGCTGTCCAGCAGCCGCTCGGCGTCGTCCTCCCGCCCGCACGCGCTCCACGCGTCGGCGAGCATGACCGTGCAGGCGCGGCGGAAGCGCTCGCTCACCCCCGGCCTCGCCATGGCATCCTCGAGTCCCGGCATAGCGGCGGCGAAGTCCCCGGCGAAGCACAGTTCCGCGTAGCGGGCGGACTCGAGGACCTCTGCGGCCTCGGCCAGGCTGTCGGGCCCGTCACGGACCGTGCCGCCGGGCCGCACACCGCCCTCGCTCCCCTCTCGCAGGGCAAGGGCCCTCTGGGCGTCCGCGAGGACCTCGAGGGGCCTCCCGTGTCCCGGCATCGTCCGCAGGAGTGCGGCGAGCGCGACCGCGTGCCGCGCAGCGTCGACGGCGCTGACCCTCTCGAGCGCGTCCTCGCGGACGCCGCGGAGCACCTCGAGCGCCTCTCCGGTCCGCTCGAGCAGCGACAGCGCGGCGGCCCGGTGGCGGGCGGCGACGGCGCGCAGGGCGTGCTGCTCCGGGACGAGGCCGGTGAACCGCAGCGCCTTCTCGGGTTCGAACAGTGCGACGGCGGCGTGGGCGGCCGCGACGGCCACCTCGGGGGAGATCGTGTCCCCGGAGCGCAGGGCCCATTCCGCATCGGCGACGAGCTCCGAGCGGCTGAGCGCCTCGGGCGGCCGGCCGGCGTCCCGACCCGTGAGCAGGCTGATCAGCTCCCGCGAGCGCTCGGCGCTGAGCCGGGCGCGCACGAGCTCGGCCATGCGCGGCTCGCGCAGCATGACGCAGCGTCGGTCGCCGGCCTCGGTGAGGATGAGCCCGCCGTCGTCCATGTCCACGAGCACGTCGCTGCCGAAGAGGTCCGCGAGGTCCGTGAGCGGCACCCGCCTGGCCACGGACAGCAGCTCGATCACCTCGCGCACGTCCTGCGCCTCGCGGGCCCAGCGCGCCCTGAGCAGGTCGTCGTACCCTGTCCCGTGGCGCGGCACGATCGGCCCCCTGAGGGTCCACACGCCGGAGTGGAGGTGGAGGTTCCCGCTCTCGCGTTCCTCGGTGATGATCGACTGGAGCTCGGCGGGATTGCCGTGGCACGCCTCGTGCAGCGCGCCGAGCGCGCCGGCGGTGACTCTTCCGTGGAGCAGGCCGACGACGAGCCTCTTCAGGTCCTGGACACCGATTCCCGCGAGCGGCACCTCGGTGAGCCGTCCGCGGCGCAGCAGCCTGAGCAGGTCTGGCGGGAGGAAGGCCGCGCGCTGGGCGACGACGATGGCGCGGGCCGTGTGGGAGAGCAGCAGGTGCAGCACGACGCCGGCGCTCGCCTCGTCCAGGGGCGCGGCGAGTTCGATGAGGAGGACGACCGGCCTGCCCTGGGCGTCGCGCCGCAGGATGTCCGCGGCAGCCAGGAGGAGCCCCGGGCGGGAGTCGGTCGCCCCGGCCGGCAGCCGGGCCAGGAGGAAGCCCAGGCTCCCGTAGTCTGCGCGCGACGCGGCCTCGGTGCTCCTGATGTGGACTGTGTGCGCCCCCCGGCCGAACGTGCCCGCGATGCCGCTGGCGAGGAAGGACTTCCCCACTCCCGGCGGCCCCGTGATGACGATCCCGAGCGAGCCGGACGCGGTCAGCGCGGCGCGCGCAGCCTCGGTCTCGGCCGGCCGTGCCAGAACGGACCAGCGGACGCGCTCCGTCTGGCGGCCCTTCGCCTCTGTGCCGTGCCCCTCGGCCACGCCACTGTCAGCGACGGACTCATAGGCCATTGTCCCCATGCTTAGCCTCCTGCGCCGGCCACCATGGCTCAATGGTCCGGCGCACCCTTAGGGTAGCCGTGCGCTTGACGGTACAACAGGCCTCACGAAAATCCACCGAGTGGCGGATCTGCACGGGGCAATGGGTCAGCTCTGCGCCTTGCGCACCGCGTCCTCGGCTGCAACCCACGCGATCATGGCGCACTTGACGCGTGCCGCGTAGCGGGAGACGCCCTCGAACGCCGCCGCGTCACCCAGGACCTCTGGGTCCGCGGCCACCGTCCCGCGGGAGCGCACCATCTCCCGGAAGGCATCCACGAGCGCAGCGAACTCGTCGGTGCGTGTCCCCTCCGCCATGTCGTGGAGGACCGAGGCTGAGGCCATCGAGATCGAGCAGCCCGCCCCCTCCCAGCGCAGCGAGCGTACGACGCCGTCCGCGACCTGGGCGCGGACCGTCACCTCGTCGCCGCACACGGGGTTGAGCTGGTGCGACTGCCCCTCGTGCGGGCCCGGCTCGCCCGCGAGGCCACTGCCGTGGCGCTGCTTCGCGTGCTCGAGGATGAGCTGCTGGTACAGCGAGTCGAGGCTCATCGCGTCGCCCCGAAGTAGCCGCGGACCTCGGCGAGAGCGCCGAGGAAGGCCTCGACGTCCCCGCTCGTGGTGTACAGGTAGGCGCTCGCCCGGGTGGAGGCGGTGAGGCCGAGCCGCCGGTGCAGGGGTTGGGCGCAGTGGTGGCCGACGCGGACGGCGATCCCGGCGCTGTCGAGGAACTGCCCGACGTCGTGCGCATGGACGCCCTCGACGTCGAACGCCGCAAGGCCGATGCGGCCGCTGCCGTGCCACTCCTCCCCCGGCGCCGGGCCCAGGAGCCGGACCCCCGGGATGGAGGCGACGCCCTCGGCGAGCCGCGCGCCCAGCTGGGACTCCCACGCGTGGATGCGCTCCATGCCGGTGTGCGAGAGGTAGTCCACTGCGGCCGCGAAGGCGACGGCCTGCGAGATGCGCTGGGTCCCTGCCTCGAACCGCTGCGGCGCCGGCATGTACTCGGCCCTCTCCATGGTCACGGTCGTGATCATGGACCCGCCCACGAGGAACGGCGGGAGGGCGTCGAGGAGCTCGCGCCGCCCGTAGAGGGCGCCGATGCCGGTCGGGGCGAGCATCTTATGGCCCGAGAAGGCCGCGAAGTCCACGTCGAGCGCCGCCAGGTCGAGCGGGAGGTGCGGGGCGGACTGGCACGCGTCGAGGACCACGAAGGCGCCGACCCGCCGGGCCAGCGCGACAAGCTCCTGGACCGGGGCGACCGAGCCGAGGACGTTGGAGGCGTGCGCGAAGGCGAGGACGCGGGTGCGGGGTCCGATCACGCGTTCGGCCTCGTCCATCCGGAGCCGGCCCGAGTCGTCCACGGGGATCCACCTCAGCGTGGCTCCCGTGCGGAACGCGAGCTCCTGCCACGGGATGAGGTTCGCGTGGTGCTCGAGCTCGGTGACGACGATCTCGTCGCCCGCCCCGATCGCAAGGCGGCGCGTGTCCGCGCCGCCGCGGCCGCGCTCGGCCCAGAGCGAGGCGGTCGCGAGCGACTGGGCGACCAGGTTGATGGCCTCGGTCGCGTTCGAGGTCCACACGATCTCATCGGGATCGGCCCCCACGAACCGCGCCACGGTGGCCCGAGCGTCCTCATAGGCGTCCGTGGCGCGGACGGCGAGCTCGTGCGCGCCGCGGTGCACGGCGGCATTGCGCTGCTCGTAGAACTCCTGCTCGGCCTCGAGCACGCTGCGTGGCTTCTGGCTCGTGGCGCCCGAGTCGAGGTAGACGAGGGGGTGGCCGTGGACCTCTTGGGCCAGCGCGGGGAAGTCATTGCGGATGCGCTCGGCCTCGGCGTCGTCCACGCCGGACGGGGCGTGCTGGAGGGTCATGGGGGTCTTGACCAGGGCCACGGGCTGGGCTCCTTCGGGCGGGACAAAGCTGCTCGGCGGCAGCACTATCAATTACGGCATACGGATATGGCGCAATCCATTGTCCCACGACTGGTCACGAACCCCTGCAGACACCAAAGGAGGGCCGGCGACGGCTGGGGGGAGGAACCTTGGTCTCGGGGAGGTTCCGACGTCGCCGACCCTGTCCTTCGGGTCTGTAGACTGAGCCTCGCGGCTCCGGCTACACATCCACTGTGACACCGTGGCGGCGGGAGCACATGGGTACTTGGTACTTGTTTTTCTTACGCCGTTGCCGCGAGGACTACTTGGCCCCGCCGGCGGTGTACTCGGTTCTCTGGCGGCTGCGGCCCAGTGACGAGGCGAGCTGCTCCCGGCTGGTCACGCCGAGCTTCGCGTAGGCGCGGTAGAGGTGGCCCTCGACCGTGCGGACCGAGACCGTCAGCCTGTCGGCGATCTCCCGGTCGCTCAGCCCCGCCACGGCGAACGAGGCGATCTCGCGCTCGCGCTTGGTCAGCGAACGCGGGTCGGTGGCGGCGATGGGACCGCCCTCGTCGCCGAGCAGCGTGTCGCACGCCGTCTTCCGCGCCCACACTGCCCTCGCGTCGCTTCTGCGCAGCCCCCGGTCAAGCGCCTTCGACGCCTCGGTGAAGCATTCCCGGGCGTACCGCTCGTATCCCGCAGCGAAGAGCTGCTCGCCGGCGGCGAGGAGGTCCTCCGCCTCCCCCTCCACGAGGGCGTCGGCCAGGGTGGCGGCCGCCAGGGCCCAGGGGCCCTCGACGCCTCCGGCGAGCCGTCCCAGCCGGCCGAGCCGATCGCGCCCTCCCGCCTCGAACCAGAGGAGCTCTGCCTGCAGCGCGACGTCCTGCCTCGTCCCCGCTTCGGCCGAGGCCACGAGCTTGGCCAGTGCGCGCCGCCTGCGGGCGTCAGGGACCAGGGAGTGCGCTGCAGCCGCGAGGAAGAGGTCGGCGAGCGGCTCCGCGAAGCCCGCGCCCTGCCCGTCCCCCGCCGCCGCCTCGCGCATGAGGTCCTCGGCCTCGGCCTGCCGCCCGGCGCCGGCCCCGGCGTAGGCGGCCAGGGCCTCCGCGAGCCGCAGGACGCGCTGCGGGTCGCGCTCGCGCAGGCCGTCGACGGCGACGGCGAGGAGGGGCCACGCCTCCCGGAACCGCCCGCGCCGCACGAGCGCGAGTCCGCGGGCGCATTCCGCCGCGGCCCCCGCGCAGATGAGGCCGGCATTCGATGCGGTCAGGTACCGCGTCAGCGCGTCCTCTGCCGCCGCCCAGTCACCCGCGGCCTGCGCCGCAGCCACCATGCTCGCGGCGCCGAGGCCCACGACGAAGGGATCGGCCGAGCTGTCCCCCGCGAGGCGCTCGACGGCCTTCCGCACCGTGGCCAGGGCGTGCACGGGGCGGCCCTGCGCGACGGCCACCTGCGCCTCGAGGACAGCGAGCACGACGCCGGCCTCGTCGTCGTACTCCGGCTCCTCGGCCAGCAGCGTCACGAGCCCAGTCCTGACGCTGTCGACGTCGCCCTTGAGGAAGTCCGCGGCCAGGGCAAGGAGGCGCCCGGTGCCGGGGTCCCCCGCGCCCAGGGCCTCGGCGTCCCTCCGCACTGCCGTCAGGTCGTGGCGGAGCAGGGCGCGGCTCATGAGCCAGATGAGGCAGCCGCCGAGCCCGGGGCGGACCCTGCCGTCCCGCCCCACGGTCGGGGCGAGCACGGCCTGTGCCTCCGCGTACTCGCCGCGGTTGAACGCGATCTGTCCGAGGATCTCCTTGGCGCGCGCTCGCGCCTGGGGCTCCTGGACCGCCTTCGCGGCGCGCTCGGCGAGCGCGTTCTCGAAGAGCCGCACGGACAGGGAGGCCGCGCGCAGGAGCGTGGCGTCATCGGTCTCGAAGCCGCTGTCGAGGGCCCAGGAGACGGCTCGGAGGAGCCCTTCAGCGGTCGAGGTCTGCTCATGCACGTACGCCGCCGCGGACTGGTGCAGCTGGATCGCCCGGGTGCGGGGGATGAGCTGGACGAGGGCATCGCCGTAGACCGGGTGCCTGAGGCGGAGGACCCCGTGGGCCCCCTCCGGCTGGCGCACGAGGCGCTTGGCGACCAGCTCCCGTACCGATTCCGGGCTGCACTCGCGCTCCACGAGCTCGAGCGGCGCCGGTTCCGCGACGACGATGAGGCTCAGGCAGTCCCGTTCCTCGGCGGAGAGCCGCGCGATCTGCGCACGGGCCAGCCCCAGCAGCCCGTCGGCCCGCCGTGGGAGCTCGCCGGCCAGGATCCAGGTTCCCCCGCGCTGGATCAGGGAGCCCTCGCGGCGCGCTTCGTCCACGAGGCTGCCGAGGACGAGCGGGTTGCCATTGGACTCCTGCCACAGCACCCGGACCACCGACGGGAGGAACCGGCCCAGGAGCGTGGACTCGAGGTAGTCCCTCGCCTCCTCGAGGCGCAGCGGGACGAGGTCGAGGCGCTCCACCCCGCCGTCCAGCCAGAGCTCGCGGAGCGGCCTCGGGAGCGCGGCGCCGCTCGGAGCGGCCACGATGGCCTTGGCCCACCGCGCCGACACGACCTCGGCCACGACCTCACTCGAGGAGTCGTCGAGCTCGTGGGCATCGTCGATCACGAGCAGCAGGCCGCGCTCGCGGACCCGGGTGAGGTCCTCGACCTGGCGCCAGAACGCCCGGAGGACCTCGACCCGGGAACCTGCCTCCTCAGCGGGCAGGCCCCCGAGGAAGGGCGCGAGCACCCCGAACGGGACCTTGGCCAGCGCGGGACTGCCGTGGATGCGCAGGGGCTCGAGCTCGCCGTCGAACGCCCGGGCGGTCGCGTCGAGCAGGATGGACTTCCCGTAGCCGGATTCCCCCATGACGAGGACCGCGGCGGTCCCGGGGCGCCGCAGCAGCGCGGTGGTGCGCTCGACGTCGCGGACACGCCCCACCACCCGCTCGGTCTTCACCTCCGGCTCCCGGGGCCGGCCCTCACAGGATGCCTGCCAGCTCGCTCCGGGTCGAGACCGACAGCTTGGCGAACACCTGGTACAGGTGGCCTTCGACCGTGCGCACCGAGAGCCCGAGGTCTTCGGCGATCTTCCGGTTCGAGGTCCCCTTCGCCGCGAGCACGGCGACCTCCCGCTCACGCATGGTGAGCACCGGCAGGGCCCTGCTCGGCGCCACGGGGAGGAGCGGCAGCCGTCCGGCGAGGGCGTCGAGGCGGGCCTGCATGAGGCGCAGGGTGACGGTGTCGCCCTGCTCGCTGGCCTTCTCGAGGGCGACGGCGGCGCAGCGGGACTCGAGCGCGTCGAGTTCGAGGCTGGAGGCGAGGTCGGCCGCACGGGTGAGCTCCGCGAGGTCACCGGTGCGGGAGCCGCGGGCGAGGAACAGCCCGACCTCCGCGAGGGGTCCCTGCCGGCGCGCGCACACCGCCTCGAGCAGCCTGAGCTCCTCCGGGCCGCCCTCGACGGTGGCACCCACGAGCTTGATCCCCGCCCGGTTCCAGCGACCGCGCAGGATGTCCTCCTGTGCTGAGGCCACGAGCCGGCGCGATGCGCCCGGATCGCCGATCCAGCGCCTCGCCATCTCTGCGCAGAACTCGGTGACGGTCTGGGCTGCGGAGCTGCTCGGAAGGGCCAGCCCATCGAGTCGGGAAAGCCACAGCCGGGCGCCGACGGCGTCCCCCAGCTGGGCGTACGCGAACGCCGTCGCGGCGTAGGCGGAGCCCAGCGAGTTCAGGACCGGCTGCTGTTCGAGGAGGGCTGTCGCGGAGAGCAGGTAGGAGAGGGCGTCCCTCCCCCGCCCCGCGTACACGTAGGCGAGGCCCATCGCGAGCTCCACCGACGCCCCGGCAGTGCGCAGGCGGGCGAGCGGCCACTGCGGCATCCCCTTCAGGAGGGCGAGGCACTGGCGCCAGTGCCCGTTGTACAGCAGGACGATGAACGCTCGCGAGCCGTACTCGTGCCGCAGGCGCGCGGACGTGGGGTGGCGGTCGAGCTGGCTCGCGATCTCGTGCATGAGCGCGAGCGCCTCCTGCTCGCGGCCGAGCACGGTGCGTGCCTCCATGAGGATGCAGGCGGCGATGAGCCGCAGCTCGTCGTCGGGCGCGCCCCTGCCTGCGGCCATGGCCTCGAGGCGGTCGACGACGCCGGCGTAGTCCCCGGTGAACGCCGCGTGCTCGAACTCGGCCAGGTCCAGGAGCGCCATGGCATGGCGCGCCTCGGCGTCGTCCGCCCCTCCCATGCCGATGCGCAGGAGCACCTCGCCCCGGGCGTCCGCGAGCAGTCCTGCGACCTCCCCGCCCCGCCCCGGGACCCATCGCGTCGCCTCCGCGCGGGAGACGGCAAACTTGGCCGCGGCAGTGGGAGTGAGCTCGTCGAGCTCCTCTTCGGTCACGTCTTCGAGGTAATGCAGGGCCTGGCGCGGGAGCTGGAGGGCGAGGGAGGCGCGCGCCCTGAGCCGCTGGACGGTGGGCCAGGTCGAGGGCTCGCGTTCGACGCTGTCGAGGCACTCGAGGGCGAACCCGGGGTCGTAGAGGCGCAGCGACGCGGCGGCGGCGGCGACCGCGTGGGCGACGGGGAGCGGCGTGTGGCACTCCCTGGTCCAGGCGGCGAGGCCGAGGAGCTCGACCGTCGTGATCACCTCGAGGGGAGGCTCTCCGTCTGCGAGGAGGAGCCTGCGCAGCTCGCGCCTCCGTGGCACCGAGAGCCAACCGCGCACGACGTCCCCGACGAGGGGGTCGGTGAGCGCCGTCGAATGGCGCCCGCCCTCGTCCACGGCGATGAGCCCGGCGTCCTCCATGCGCGCGATCACCTCGCCGCCGAACGCCAGGACGAGCCGCTCGAGGGAGATGCGGCGCGCACACGCGAGCGCCTCGATGACGGTCTGGACGTCGGCCGGCTCCCGCTCGATCCTCGCACGGACCAGGTCGTCGAGCTGGCGGATCGACCCCGTGTCCGCGTCGGGCGAGAGCCTCCACACGCCGTCGGCCTCGGCGAGGAGTCCCTTCTGCAGGAGTTCGGAGACGGTCAGCAGGGCGACCTGCGGGTTGCCGCGGGACATCGCGTGGAGCTGGAGGCCCACCGTGCGCGGCACCAGCCCGCCGAGCAGCTCGGAGAGCGCAGAGAGGGTCTGCTCCGGCGCGAGCGGGGCGAGCGGGACCTCGCGGAGCCGCTCCTCGGCGATCATCCAGTGGAAGTCGACGGGGAGGTCGCTGGCCCGGTCGGCGACGATGATGAGCTTCGACGTGCCCGTCACCATGACGTTGACGAGCGTCGCCGTGCTCAGCTCGTCGAGGTTGTTGGCCGTCTCGAGCGCGACGACCGACATGCGGCCTCCCGCATCCGCCGCGAGCAGCTTGAGGATGCCGCGCATGATCGACCCGGGGTCGCCCTGGTCGACCTCGGGGAGGCGGGCGAGCAGGAGGGCGAGAGCGCCGTAGGGCGTCTCCCGACCGACGATCGTGCTGCGCAGGCGGACGGTGTGCGCGGTGGCATCGAGCTCCGAGACGAGGGCGGAGGCGACGGCAGACTTGCCGAGGCTCGCGTCACCGGTGAGCACGACGCCGTAGGACCTCGGATCCCGGAGCACGGCGATGGCCTCCGCGATCTCCTTGCCGCGGACTGTCCGCGCCCAGCGGAGCCTGTCGGCCGACCTCTCCCTGGCCTCGCGGACGAGGTGCCCTGACCCGGGCACGTCGAGCTTGATCCCCATAGAACCTCCGCCCCAGCGCGTCGGCACGTCCCCCATAGAACGTCGCAGGGAAAACGATACAGCCACGCTCCGCGGGACCGCAGGGTCTAACGTCACATATTGGCGGGCGGGATCACGCCTTGGCCGGATGGAATCGCTGCTGGGCGTCGAGCAGGCCGTCGCGGACGAGCGCCTCGACGGCGTCGGCGGCCTCGTCGAGGAGGAACGGGAGCTCCTTCCTCTCCGCTGTGCCGAAGTCGCGCAGCACGAAGTCGGCCGCGTCCATCCGGCCCGGAGGCCTGCCCACCCCCACGCGCACCCGCAGGTAGTCCTTCGTGGCGAGCGCCTTGGAGATGTCCCTCAGGCCGTTGTGGCCTCCTTCCCCACCGCCCAGCTTGAGCTTGATGGAGTTGAAGGGGATGTCGATCTCGTCGTGCACGGCGATGACATGGTCGGGGTCGATCCCGTAGTACTTCGCGAGCGAGGACGTCGGGCCGCCCGAGACGTTCATGTACGTCAGGGGCTTGGCCAGCACCACGCGCGAGCCGCCGATCCCCAGCCGCCCCTCGAGCACGACGGCGCGCGCTCCCTTGTGGGAGGTGAACTTCCCGCCGATCCGGCCCGCGAGCTCGTCGAGGACCATCTGCCCCACGTTGTGCCTGTTGCCGCTGTACTCGGGGCCCGGGTTGCCGAGGCCCACGATGAGCCAGGTGTCGGTCATGGATGCGCTCCTGAAGAGGGGACGTGGACAGGTCCGGTGGGACGTGGACAAGGGACTGGACAAGGGAAAGGCGGCCCGCCCCGGGTGGGACGGGCCGCCTCGAGTCCCGGGTGCGAGACTACTCGGCCGCGGCCTCTTCGGCCGGAGCCTCGGCGGCCTCGGCCTCGGCGCCCTCGGCGGGAGCTTCCTCCTGCTCGGCGGCGACAGCCTCGGAGACGTTCACCACGAGGGTCTCGGGGTCGGCCAGGAGCGTGACGTTCGCGGGGAGCGCGATGTCCGAGGCGTGGATGTGCTGGCCGGCCTCGCGGCCCTCGACGCTGACCTCGAGGGCGGTGGGCAGGTGGGTCGCCTCAGCCTCGACCGAGACGGTCACGGCTTCCTGGGTGGCGACGAACCCGGGTGCGACCTCGCCGGCCACGTGCACGGGGACGTCGACCGTGACCTTCTCGCCACGGCGGACCGTGAGGAGGTCCATGTGCTCGATCGTCTGGCGGATCGCGTTGCGCTGGATGTCCTTGACGATCGCGAGGTGCTCCTCGCCCTCGATGTCGAGCGTGAGGAGGGCATTCGGGACGCGGACGGCGATCATCGTCTCGTGGCCCGGGAGGGCGACGTGGATCGGCTCGGCACCGTGGCCGTAGATGACGGCAGGGATCTTGTGGGCGGCGCGGATGCGGCGGGCGTAGCCCTTGCCGAATTCGGTGCGCTTCTCGGCTGCGAGCTTCTCGCTCATAGTGGCTCCTTCGAGGTTCGGGGCGAGGCCGACAGGACGAGTCTTCACGGCCTCCAGCACGCCGCCGAAGGAGATCTGACCCAGTCGATCACGGAGCGGCGCCTGCACTGCTGCAGGAAGGACGCTCCCTCGCCAAGGTTCGCCGTCCATCCTACCAGCCCGCCGACGGTGGAAAGCGCGCGGCGGGCGCACGACGCCGGGTACCCATCTGAGGTGGGAGACCATCAACCTTTCGGTTTGCGCCGTGAGGCGCTGTTATTTCGAGTGGAGGTGGGAGACCTTCGCTGCCGGAAGACGCGCGGCCGAACGGTGGTGCCCGCGACCATGCCCCTCAGTGGGCAGGGTCGCCGGTATCGGAGATGCACGCCAAGCTCCACCGTTGGGCGGAAGCCGGCCCGGACCCGTTCGATGACTCTTCGTAGCCCAGGTGGGCGCGGTCAGCTCGCCCTCGAGGGCGGACTCGACCACGAGCTTGGTTAGCTGCGCCAGCAGCCTCCCCATCGATCGCGAGCCCCCTGTCGCTGCGCGTCGCCTACGAGCCGCGCGATCAGCGCTCGGTCCCACGACCGCCACGGCAGGCCGCTCGGCATCCCGCGGGCGGCAACGTTCAGTTCCTCCGCGACCGACTCAGCAGGCGGCTCAGCATCAACTCCCTTGGGTACCTCCTGCGTCAGAGTTAGACACCGTCAAAAGTGCAGTCCCGGCCGGGAACGGACTGGATCAGTCCGACGTAGGTTTTCAGGCACAGATGCCCGCCCAGGAGCGGCAACAGACCTGCGCACCTCAGTTCCTCCGATGGCGCTCGACTGCGGCCCTCATCGGCACGGGCGTTGTGCGTACACGTACACCTGCGCTCGCCCGGACACGCCCCAGCGCCGGTACTCGAGGCCGGCAACTTGTGGAAGCTGGAGAGTTGGGTCTCCGCTGATCACATAGCACTCGGTGGATTCTGGAAACATGTTAAGGATGCGGGGAAGCGCCGAATTGGGGTGGGTTTCAAGTCCTCGCCGGTCAGCTGGTAGTTCGGCATGGGTGCCAATCCACTCAAGTCCTGCGTTGATCGCTGTGGGCGGCACTCCTTGTGCCACCAGTTGCTCGGCGGCCTGCCAGCGCGCCGCGTCATAGGACAGTGCATCGCTGGTGAGTAGTAGGCCCAGTCCCACGTTGATCGTAACCGCCGCGTAGGCGATGCGGGGAATAGTCCTCCAGAATGGCATCAGAAGGGCCGCCGCCAGGGGGACAACGGGCAGAAAGTATCGACTGAAGATCTCTTGTCCCATGGCGGCCTGGATCAATGTCCCTATGAGAAGCATGGACAGCATTAGGGTCGGCAGGGGATCTCGCAGAACCTTGTTGCTCTGGCGGCGCCGGTTCTGCCACAGGTGAGACAGTGCTCGCAGGAGAATCGCACACACCATTCCCGCCGAGAGCACAGCGAGCGCCATCGTGGCAGCCCACACGCCATCGGGCAAGACCTTCCGCGTCCCAACCGAGGCCGCGGCATATGCTCCCCCGACCCCCATGTAGTTGCCCATCAGCGTGTTGGGCCAGCGAACCACGACCCATATCGCCGAGACTGCTACGCTCGCGGGAACGAATACCCACGTAGCCCAGTGGCGCCAGTTCAAACTGACCCGGGTCCCTAGGATCAGAGGGCTCGCGATCAGCCCCAATGTAAAGGCACCCGCCACAGAGACAGCGATTAGGTGCCCCACACTCGGCTGGAAACTCGGTGGATCGCCGAACGGAAGAGAACGCCGCCACAGCTCGAACACGATGAATGCGACGCCGAACGCGATCGACTGGACCAGAGCGAGCACGCGAGACCGGCCACGCATGATCCAGACCGCTGCGAGGCCGATGGCGACCGGGGCGATGAGCGCTTGCTCACGGATCGTGACTCCCCATAGCCCCACGGCCAGCGCGACGGACAGCACCCACTGTCTACTGGAAGCGAGGGCGGTGTCGGCGACCGTTGCGGCCAGGATCACGGCAACGAAGGCTGGCATGTCCGCCATATAGGAGGTGCCAAGCAGGCCAAACTCCGGGACGGCGGCTACGGCCAGTGCCGCGAAGGCTCCGGCATCGTCGCCTCCCCGTGCCGTGACAAACCGTTGGGTCGCTATAAGCCCAACCGCGGCCATGATCGCGACCCAGACCTGCTCAGCCACCACGGACCCGGCGAGTGGACCCAGCGCGACGATCTGACCGACCAAGGACGACCGGTTCCAACCCACCAGTACGATCTGCCCCGTCTCGGCAAAGGTGCGCCCGATTATTGCATGAGACCACGCGTCATTGTGGGGAATCGCGATACTGCGGGTCAGAACAGCCAACCCCAGCGGGACGACCACCCCGACGACGAGTGCTACGCCTAACACCACGCGAGGGCGGACTCCAGAGGGCCACCAACCGGCACAGAGAGGCCGGAAGCCAATTGCGTCCCTCAATGTCTCCCCTCATTCGCAGCGGCCAGACAAGTGGACAGTTTACGGAACGTTCAGGCCGGTCCAGCCGATCAACTTCAGACCCTGACCCGGCTCGCGGATCGGACTATTCTAGGCGCCGGGACTGCACTTTCAAAGGTGGCAACTCCGACGCAGGAGGTGCGGTCCAAGACGGCCTGACGAAGCCCGGACCGCTTCAGATCGACCTGGCCCGGGACCGGGCGGGCACGTTTGAGCCGGTGGCCATGGCCAAGCGGCTGCGGGGGCTGGCTCGATCGAGGACATCGTCCTCTCGCTCAGCGCGCGGGGGGTGACGCACCGGGGCATCTCGGTCCACTTGGCCGATGTCCACATCCACTGGACCCGGTCTGCCCGGGGGTGTTCATCGACCGCATCCGCGCCAACGTCCGCGACGGGCAGGCAGCTGACCGGCCGATCTATATCGCCCTCGCCGTCACCACCGAGGGGAACTGGGACATCCTGGGCGGGTGGGCCGGGGACGGTGGCAAAGGCGCGAAGTACTGGCAGCAGGTCCTCGCCGAGATCCGCAACCGCCTCGAGAACGTCCTGAGGCTCGTCTGCGACGACCTCAAGGGGCTCCCCGACGCGGTGGGCAATGTGTGCCCGGCCACGATCGTGCAGACCTGCATCGTGCACCTGATGCTCAACAGCTTCCGCTACGCGTCCCGGCAGGACTGGGGGGCGATCTCCCGGGGCCTCAAGTCCGTCTACGACGCTCGCACAGGAGGCCGCGCGGGATCTGGTGCGGGCGCAGGAGGACTGCCGCGAAGACCTGGGGCGGGCCCGGCACCGGCTATCGAAGCTGCTGCTGCGCCACGGGATCGTCTATCACAGGGGCGGAGAGGCCTGGACCGGGACCCATGACGCATGGCTTCGCCGCGAGGTGGCCCCGGCGCTGGGCTCGAGGGCGACCCGGATGGCCTTCGACTCCACTGCGAGGCTGTGCTGACGGTCAGGGCCCGCAGCGACCGGCTCGACCATGCGATCGGGGAGCCGGCAGCGAGGTCGCCCCGGACGAGCACCGTCTGGGCTGCCTGCGGGGGTGAGCACGCTGACCGGGTTCGCCCTCGCGGTGGAGATCGGGGACTGGCACCGGTTCACCGGGACCACGTCGGCTCCTTCGTCGGCCTGCCCCTCCGAGCGTTCCTCGGGCGCCTCCCGCGCGCAAGGGCCGATCACCAAGACCGGCAACGCCCACGTCCGCCGGCTCCCGGTCGAGGCCGCCTGACACCACCGGGCCCGCTACACGGTCGGGAAGACGATGCGCGACCGCGGCACGGTTCTGCGGCGATGAGGGCAACAGGCGCCTGCACGCCCGGTGGGTGGGCTTATCAGCCTGACCGCGCGTCGCCCAACGACACGCTCGCCGACCACCCCTCCAGCGGAGCAAAGAGGCGCCGCCAGGACTCCTCCCGGCAGCGCCTCGCCATGCCCACTTGACAGCGGACTACTCCATATCAGCTGCGGCCGTCGAAGAGGCTCGTGACGGAGCCGTCGTCGAAGACCTCGTGGATCGCGCGGGCGATGAGCGGCGCGATCGAGAGCACCGTGAGCTGCTCGAAGCGCTTCTCCGGCGGGATCGGGAGGGTGTTCGTGACGACGACCTCGCGCGCGCCCGACTCGGCGAGCCGCTGCGCCGCGGGATCGGAGAACACGGCGTGGGTCGCGGCGATGATCACCGAGCGGGCCCCGGCGTTCTTCAGGACCGTCACGGCGCCCGAGATCGTGCCGCCGGTGTCGATCATGTCGTCGATGAGGACGCAGTCGCGGCCCTCAATCTGGCCGACCACGGTCTTGGACACCGCCGAGTTGGGGACGTTGACGTCGCGCGACTTGTGGACGAAGGCGAGCGGGGCGCCGCCGAGGCGCTCGGCCCACTGCTCCGCGACGCGGACTCGGCCGGTGTCCGGGGAGACGACCGTGACCTTGTTCAGGTCCACGCGGGTGCGCACGTAGTCGGCCAGCAGCGGGATCGCCATGAGGTGGTCGACCGGGCCGTCGAAGAAGCCCTGGATCTGCGCCGTGTGCAGGTCCACGCTCATGAGCCTGTCCGCGCCGGCCGTCTTGTACAGGTCCGACATGAGGCGGGCCGAGATGGGCTCGCGGCCGCGGTGCTTCTTGTCCTGCCGGGCGTACGGGTAGAACGGGGAGACGACCGTGATCCGCTTGGCGCTCGCGCGCTTGAGCGAATCGATCATGATGAGCTGCTCCATGATCCAGTTGTTGATCGGCGCCGGATGGGCCTGGATCACGAAGGCGTCCGTGCCGCGCACGCTCTCCTCGAACCGGACGTACGTCTCGCCGTTGGCGAAGTCATACGCCGACGTCGGCAGCAGCTCGGTGCCGAGCTCCTTGGCGATCTCCTGCGCGAGCTCCGGGTGGGCTCGCCCGGAGGCGAGGACCAGGCGCTTCTCGCCGTGTGCCGTGATGTCGGTCATCTACTTGCCTTCTTCTTTCGTCGGGGATGCGGCGGACTGGGAAGTCTCAGCGGCCTCGCGGGCCTGCGCGGCAGCGGTGCGGGCCTGGGCAGCCGCCGCGGCGGACGGCGAGCCGGCGCGGTTCGCCTCCGTCCACCCCTCCGCGTTGCGCTGCGGCGCGACGGACAGGGCCAGGGCTCCGGCCGGCACGTCCTTGCGCACGATGGCGCCCGCGCCCGTGTAGGCGCCGTCGCCCACGGTCACGGGGGCCACGAAGACGGTGTTCGACGCGGTGCGGACGTGCGCCCCGATCACGGTGCGGTGCTTGTTGACCCCGTCGTAGTTGGCCGTGATGTTGCCGCAGCCGATGTTGGTCCCCTCGCCCACCTCGGCGTCGCCGACGTAGCCGAGGTGCGAGAGCTTCGCGCCGCGCCCGATCACGGCGTTCTTCGTCTCGTAGAACGCGCCGATCTTGCCCTCCGGGCCCAGCCTGGTGCCGGGGCGGAGGTAGGTGAACGGGCCCACCGTCGCACCGGCGCCGATCTCGGCCTTCGTGCCGTCGGTCCGCTTCACGGTGGCACCCTCCCCCACCAGCACGTCGGTGAGCGTGGTGTCCGGGCCGATCACCGCGTCGCGCTCAATCACCGTGCCCCCGTGGAGCTGGGTGTTGGGCTTGACGGTGACGTCCTCGGCCAGGCGGACGGTCGCATCGATCCACGTCGTCGCAGGATCGACCACGGTGACGCCGGCGCGCATCCACGCCTCGACGGTGCGGCGGTTGTGCTCGGCGGCGAGCGCCTGGAGCTGGATGCGGTCGTTGGCGCCCTCGACCTGCCAGCGGTCCGTCGTGGCCAGCGCCGCGACCCGGCCGCCGGCCTCGCGGGCGATCGCGAGCACGTCGGTGAGGTACTTCTCGCCCTGGGCATTCTCGGTGGTGACCTGCTTGAGCGCGTCGCGGAGGACTGCCGCGTCGAAGGCGTAGATCCCGGAGTTCACCTCGCGGATCGCGCGCTCGTCCTCGGTGGCGTCCTTGTGCTCGCGGATGCCGGTCACCGTGCCGTCGCCGCCCCGCAGGATCCTGCCGTAGCCGGTCGCGTCGTCGAGGACGGCCGTGAGAACCGTGACGGCGTTGCCGCCCGCCTCGTGCTCGCGGACGAGCTCGGCGAGCAGCTCGGTGGTGAGCAGGGGCACGTCGCCGTAGGTGACCACGACCGTGCCGGCGAGGGAGCCGCCCTCGGCGGCCACGGCGGCGTCGAGCGCCTCGATCGCGGCCTCGACCGCCCGGCCCGTGCCGGGCACCTCATCCTGGTCCACGATGACGGCGTCCGGGTCCACGGACGCGATGTGCTCGGCAACGCGGTCCCTCTCGTGCCGCACGACAGCGGCGAGGCGCTCGGGCGCGAGGCCCCGGGCTGCCGCGAGCGCGTGGGCGACCATGGACTTCCCGCCGAGCTCGTGGAGGATCTTGGGAGTGCGGGACTTCATGCGCGTCCCGGCGCCGGCCGCGAGGACGACGACGGCTGCGACCCGGGCTGCCGACGCCTGGCCGGGTTCGGAGCGCTCTGGGGTCTGTGCGGACTCCGCACCGGGTGCGTTGACGCTGTTGCCGGGCATGTCCGCATTCACTGTCGCTGGCTCTCCTGATCGATCGGCTGAGGCGCGTGTGGCTCCGCCATTCTATCCGCGCCGTCCGCGGGGGCGGGGCGGCCACGTTCCGCCCCTAGGATTCGAACCTAGACTGCACGGCTCCAAAGGCCGGCGTGCTGCCATTACACCAGGGCGGAGTGCTGTGCAGCAGCCCGGCCCCGGAAGGACGGGGACGGCCCGCGGCGCGCGGCACAGAGACCAATTCTGCCACGGATGGCCCGGTGCCCCGCCCGGCCTACTGGCCTCCCCCGCTGCGCCGCTGGACGCGGCGCTTCCGGCGGGACCTGCGGACGCGCCACACGATCACCACGACGAGCGCGACGGCGACCACGACGGCGGCGACGTCCCGCCCCACGGTCTTCGCCACCGCCTCGTACGAGGCGCCGGCGAGGTACCCCAGCAGGGTGAAGCCGATCCCCCACACGAGGCCGCCGAGGGCGTTGTAGGCGAGGAATGTCCGGTAGCGCATGTGGGAGGCGCCGGCGAGCGCGGGGGTCACGGCCCGGAAGAAGGCGACGAAGCGGCCGAGGAACACCGCCCATCCCCCGCGCCTCGCCAGGAACTCCTGCGCGTCGCCGAGGCGTTCGCGGTGGCGGCGCAGGGCGCGGGATCCCAGGAGCTTCGGGCCCAGGTGCTTGCCGACCTCGTAGCCGGCGGTGTCCCCGGCGACCGCCGCGACCACGACGAGGGGGACCATCACCCAGATGTCGGCCTTGCCCTGGTTCGCGATGACGCCCCCGACCACGGCGGCCGTCTCCCCGGGGACCACGAAGCCGACGAAGGCCGCGTCCTCGGCGAAGACGAGGGCGAAGACGAGCAGGTAGGCCGCGAGCGGCGGGATGGAGAGGACCGCGGCAACGATGTCACCCACCGGTCGATCCTAGGGCGAGCCCACCCCGCGTGCCAGCCGCAGGAGCAGACGCGTGATGGCTCAGGGATCGTGATGGCTCAGGGATCGTGGCGGACGACCGTCGCCTGGTCCGTGCAGTGGACCATGTGGCGTCCCTGGCCGCCGTCCTCGATGACCCACAGGACCGATCCGTCCGGAGCCACGGCGTCGACCGTTCCGGACACCGCGAGGCGTCCGCGCGCCGTGACGGTGACCGGGTCACCCGGCAGCACCAGTGCGAAGTCGTCGCCGCGCGCGCCCATGGCCTTCCCCCCCTTGCCGCTGCCGTTCGGCAGCCGGTCCCGAGCCTACGCAGCGGGTGTGCCGAAAGGATGACGCCGAGGTGAACATCCGGGGCGGTCGTCCGGAGGAACCACCGGCTACTCGAGGACCGGCTACTCGAGGACCTCGGAGGCCTCGAGCCAGGCGAGCTCGAGCTCCTCCTTCTGCCCGAGCAGCCCCTGGAGCTCGGCGTTGAGCTCGCCGAGGCGGCCGTAGTCGTCTACGGACGCGGCCATCTGGGCGTGGAGCTTCTCCTCCTGGGCCGCGATCTTGCCCAGCTGGCGCTCGATCCGCGCCAGCTCCTTCCGCGCGTCGCGCTTCTCGGCCTCGCTGTGGGCCGACGCCGCTGACGCGCCCCCGCCCGAGGCGGCGCCCGCCGTCGTGCGCGCCTCGCCGGCCGCGGCTCCGGCAGAGGAGGCGGCGTCCGACGCGGCGAGTGCCTCCTCGCGCAGCCGAAGGTACTGCTCGACGCCGCCGGGCAGGTCGCGGACCTTCCCGTCCCCGAGCAGCGCGAGCTGGTGGTCGGTGACGCGCTCGAGGAGGTAGCGGTCGTGGCTCACGACCACGAGCGTGCCGGGCCAGCCGTCGAGCACGTCCTCGACCGCGGCGAGGGTGTCCGTGTCGAGGTCGTTGGTCGGCTCGTCGAGCATGAGGACGTTGGGCTCGCCGACGAGGAGGCGCAGGAGCTGGAGGCGGCGCCGCTCGCCGCCCGAGAGCTCGGACACGCGAGTCCACTGCTTCTGGTTCGTGAAGCCCAGCTGCTCGACGAGCTGCCCCGCCGTGAGCTCCTTGCCGCCCACCGAGAACGTCTGCTTCTCGCGCTGGATGACCTCCACGACGCGCAGGTCCGACACCTCGTCGAGCTCGCGGACCTCCTGGCTGAGCACGGCGGGCACCACGGTCTTGCCTCGCCGGACCCGGCCCGAGGTGGGCTCGATCTCGCCGGCGAGCAGGCGGAGCAGGGTGGACTTGCCCGCGCCGTTGACGCCCACGACGCCGACCCTCTCCCCGGGGGCGAGCCGCAGCGTGATCCGGTCGAAGAGGGCTGCCGCCCCGGCGGACGGTTCGTCGTAGGCGAGGCTGACGTCCTCGAGGTCGATGACGTCCTTCCCGAGCCGGGCCGTGGCCATCTTCGACAGCGCCACCGAGTCGCGCGGCTCGGGGACGTCGGCGATGAGCGCGTTCGCGGCCTCGATCCGGAACTTGGGCTTGGACGTCCGCGCGGGGGCGCCCCGGCGGAGCCACGCGAGCTCCTTCTTCATGAGGTTCTGCCGCTTGCCCTCGACCACGGCCGCCATGCGGTCGCGCTCGGCGCGTGCGAGCACGTAGGCGGCGTAGCCGCCGTCGAACGGGTCGACAATCCCGTCGTGGACCTCCCACGTGTCGGTGCAGACCTCGTCGAGGAACCAGCGGTCGTGGGTGACCACGAGGAAGGCGCCCTCTGTGGGCCGCCAGCGGGTCTTGAGGTGCCGCGCGAGCCACGCGACCCCCTCGACGTCGAGGTGGTTGGTGGGCTCGTCGAGCATGATGACGTCGTGCGGCTCGATGAGGAGCTTGGCGAGGGCGACGCGCCGCTTCTGACCGCCGGAGAGCGAGCGCACCTGGGCGTGCCAGTCGACGTCGGCCACGAGACCGCCCATGATGTCGCGGATCTTGGGGTTGGCGGCCCACTCGTGGTCTGCGCGGTCCCCCACGATCGCGGCGCCGACCGTCAGGTCGCCGTCGAGGACGTCGCTCTGGTCGAGGTAGCCGACGTTGACGTCGCGGCGCTTGGTGACCCGGCCGGCGTCGGGCGTCGCCTTCTGGGCGAGCAGGCGCATGAGCGTGGACTTCCCGTCGCCGTTGCGGCCCACGACCCCGATGCGGTCCCCCTCCTCGAGGCCGACCGTCACCCCGTCGAGCACCGTCCGGGTGCCGAAGGAGATGCTCAGGTTCTCGCCGCCGAGAAGGTGTGCCACGGGATGGGGGTCCTCACTGTGCTGGGGAAAGCGACGACAGAAGCCTAGCCGTCACAGCACGGTGTCGCTCACAATCCTGGCGCCGGCGACCGGCCCGTGCACGGCGAGCGCCTCGACGCCCTGGCGCGCGAACGAGTCGACGAGGTCCTGGGCGGCGGCGGCGTCCACGGCGAGCAGCGCGACCGTCGGGCCGGAGCCGGAGACGATCGAGGCCAGCGCGCCGTGGGAGTCGGCCCAGCCGAGGGTGTCGCGCAGCTGCGGCGCGAGCTCGACGGCGGCCCGCTGCAGGTCGTTCACGAGCAGGTGGCGGAGCCCGCCGGCGTCGCCGCTGCGCAGCGCGGTGAGGATCCCGGGCTCGACGTCGGTGGGCTCGGGAGCGTCGAACCCCTCGGCCGCGCGCAGCCGGTCGAGCTCGGCGAAGACCCGCGGGGTGCTGAGGCCGTACTCCGCGGGGACGAGGACCCAGTCGAGCCGTGTCGTGGCGAGCGCCGGCGAGAGCTGGTCGCCGACCCCGAGCCCGACGGCGGCGCCGCCCAGGAGCGCGAAGGGGACGTCGGCGCCGAGCTCGGCCGCGAGGTGGGCGAGCTCCTCCTTCGACAGGCCGGAGTCCCACAGGGCGTCGCAGGCGAGGAGGGCAGCAGCGGCGTCCGCAGAACCCCCGCCCATCCCGCCGGCGACCGGGACGCGCTTGGTGATCTCGAGGTGGACCCCCGTGGGCCGTTCGGTGACCTCGGCCATGAGCCGGGCCGCCCTGACCGCGAGGTTGCGTTCGTCGAGGGGGATGTCGAGCTCGTCGAGGTCGAGCGTGCTGTCCGGGCTGAGGCTGACGGTGACCCCCGGCTCGGGCGTGCTCGTCGCCGTGACCTCCTCGAAGAGGGACACGGCGAGGTACACACTGGCCACGGAGTGGTAGCCGTCCGGGCGGGCCGGGCCGACCCGCAGGGAGACGTTGACCTTTCCGGGGGCCTTGACCTTCACGGAGCGGGGACGGGGGGTGCTCATGGTCCCCACGCTAGCCGAGGGCCTCCGCGGCGGCGGATGCGGAGCCTGCGGCGCGCTTCTCCTCGGCGATGCGCGCGAACTCCGCGACGCCGAGGACCTCGCCGCGCGCGCTCGGGTCCACGCCGGCGGCGCGGAGGATCGCCTCGGCCTCGGCCCCGGACCCGGCCCAGCCGGAGAGGGCCGCACGGAGCGTCTTGCGCCGCTGGGCGAACGCGGCGTCGATCACGGCGAAGACCTCCTCGCGGGGCGCCGTCGTGGGCGGCGGTGCGGTGCGCGTGAAGGCGACCAGGCCCGAGTGGATCTTGGGGGCGGGCCAGAAGACGTTCATGCCGATGACGCCGGCCTTCCGCATGGTCCCGTACCACGCGGCCTTGACGCTCGGAACGCCGTAGGTCTTCGATCCGGGTCCGGCCGCGAGTCGGTCGGCGACCTCCTCCTGGACCATGACCAGGCCGTGCTGCAGGCTCGGGAAGTGCTCGAGCAGGTGGAGCACCACGGGGACGGCGACGTTGTACGGCAGGTTCGCCACGAGGGCGCCCGGGCCCTCGGGCGTCCCCGGCAGGTCGGTCACCTTGAGCGCGTCCGAGAGCACGAGGTCGAAGCGCCCGACGGCGCCTGGGCGCCACCGCGCGATGGTCTCCGGCAGGCGCCGGGCGAGGACCGGGTCGATCTCGATCGCGACGACCCGCGCCGCGGCGTCGAGGAGGCCGAGCGTGAGGGACCCCAGCCCGGGGCCGACCTCGAGCACCGTCTCCTCGGGATGGATGCCGGCGGCTGCGACGATCCGGCGGATGGTGTTGCCGTCGATCACGAAGTTCTGGCCGAGGGTCTTGGTCGGCCGGATTCCGAGTTCGCCCGCGAGGGCGCGGATGTCCGCGGCGCCGAGGAGCGGCTGCGGCCCGGGAGAGGGCTGGGATCCGGGCGAGGGCTGGGATCCGGGGGCTTCAGTCACCCGAGAATCCTACGGGACGCCCGGTCCGCGGCACGGCGGGCGTCAGCCGCCGACCGCGGTGCGGCAGCCCCAGGGCGCGAGCCCGGCCTTGGCGTAGTACGTGTTCGCGACCGCGATCTGCTGCTCCTTGGTGGCAAGGGAGGCGTTGGGGGCGTACTGCCCGCCGCCGTTGGCGATCCAGGACGGGATGTCGAACTGGAGGCCGCCGTAGTAGCCGTTGCCGGTGTTCGCCGCCCAGTTGCCGCTCGACTCGCACTGCGCGATGGCCTCCCACATGGCGAGGTTCGCCACCGGAGGCGCCGCCTGGGACGTCGCCGCGCTCTGCGGTGCGGGCTGCGCCTTGGGCTTGGTGCCGACGAGCACCTTCTCGGCGACGGGCTGGCGGGTCACGGTCTCAGAGACGAGAGAGCGGGCGGCCTCGCGGCCGTCGACGAGGAGCAGGCTGTACTTCTTCTCCACGGTGCCCGCGACGCCGGCCTGCACGACCTTCGTCTCGCCCTGGGTGAGGTCGGCGCTCTCGGTCTTCTCGGTCGTGAACGGGACGGACTCGCTCAGGGTTGCCCCCTGGGTTGCGTCGAGGCGGGTGACCTTCACGGACATGCCGGCCACGATCGGCGCGTAGGTCGGGGCCGAGAGCCTGTCCGAGGGGCCCACGGTGACCCCGAGCTCGGCGAGGAGGTCGCCGACGGTCGCGGCCGTCGTCGTGCGCGTCACAGGCTGGCCGTCCACGACGACGGTGACATCCTTCGGCGTCGTGATCTCGACGACGGTGCCCTCCGGCGCGAGGCGCGTGTCGCCTCCGAGGGAGACGACTGCGGTGGAGGCCACGCCGAGTTCGGTGACGAGGTTCTGGACGTCGGGCGCAGTGGTGCTCACGGTCTTCTCCGCACCGTCGAGCTGCACCGTGACCTGCTTCGCGCGGCTGACGGTGATGACGGCGCCGTTCGCGACGGACGCGTCGAGCGAGGGCGAGACCTGGTCGGCCCCGCGGACCTCCACGTCGGCGCCGTTGACGACCTGCCCGACGGTCCCGGCGAAGGTCGTCACGGTGCTCGCCTGACCGTCGACGTCAAGGGTCACGGTCTTGCTGTTGGCGACGAAGGCGGTGGTCCCGAGGGCCAGCGCCGCCACGACGGCGGCCTGGCCCGCGATGCGGACCGGGGAGCGTCGGGTGCCGGGAGGGGTGGTCGTCGAGGCGCTGCGCGCGGAGTATCTGCTCAAGGGGTCACCGATCGTGGATCCACCCGGGCACGGCAGACGTCGGACTGGAACGGCAGGGGGGCGCCGAGCGTCCGGCGGCCTTCCCCGACCCCGGCTGTCGGACACCACTGTAATCGAAACGTTATCAGGGGCCAATTTCCGTAACGCTGCGGCTACGAATGAGAGACCTCTGTCACTCCCAGCCGCCGTACGCCGCCTCGGTGTTGGCCGAGAGTGCGGCGCACAGGGCTGCCAGGTCCGCGTCGAGGACCTCCGCCATCGAACGGACGGTGTAGGGGACCATGTAGCTCGCGTTGGGGCGGCCGCGGTAGGGGTGCGGGGTCAGGAACGGGGAGTCGGTCTCGACGAGGACCCGGGACGGCTCGGCGATGGCCAGGGCGCGGCGGAGGTTCTCCGCGTTCTTGAACGTGAACGTCCCGGCGAACGACATGTACCAGCCGTGCTCGTTGCAGGTCCGGGCGAGGTCCTCGTCCCCGGAGAAGCAGTGGAAGACCACCGTCTCGGGAGCGCCCTCCTCGGCGAGGATGCGCACGACGTCGTCGTGGGCGTCCCGGTCGTGGATCTGCAGGGTCTTGCCGAGCCGCTTCGCCAGGTCGATGTGCCACCGGAAGGATTCGTGCTGGACTGCGAGCGCGTCGCCCTTGGAGCGGAAGTAGTCGAGCCCGGTCTCGCCGATCGCCCTCACCCGGGGGTGGGCTGCGAGGCGCTCGATCTCCTCATACGCGGCCTCGAGCTCGCGCCGGGCCGCGTACCGCGGCGCGTCATTGGGGTGGAGGGCGACCGCGCCGAGCAGCCGCGGCTCGTGCTCGAGGGCCTCGACAGTGAAGCGGGACGAGGGCAGGTCGCATCCGACCTGGACGGCGCGGTCGACGCCGACGGCGGCAGCGGCGTCGAGCGCGTCCCTCACCCCCACCTCGACCAGCCCGTCGCGGAAGTTGAGGTGGGTGTGGTTGTCCACCACCGGAACCGGGAGAGGCTCGGGAGCGGGCGGGTACTCGAGGCGCCGCTTCCGGCCGGACTCGTCGTGCGCGGCGCGCCGCTCCCGCGCGTCCCGCGGAGCGTCCGCTCCCCCGACGGCCTGCTCGTCTGCGTCGTCCTCGGTCCAGCGGTAGGCGGCGGGCGGGTGGGATGCACACATGGCACCAACTGTAGTGGCGGGCTGAGCTGGCGGGCGGTGTCGGCCCTCCAAGAGGCCCCGGTGCCGTAAGGCGTCCGGGCGGGTAACGTGGTCCTAGAGTGTGGCGAACGGCACACGGGCCCGGCGGTCGCCGGCCCGCCCGGAAGGGGGATGCATGGACGGCCATCACGTCGGACAGAACCTCGGAGAGGGCCTCGAACGTGCCGCCGGCCTGGATGCGGCCGGCCAGCAGGCCGGCAGCCAGAACGGAAGCCGGGGTGCCGCCCCACTCGACGACGCGGCCGCGGTCCCGATGGGAGCCGAGGCGTTCAAGGCGACGTGCGAGAGGATCCTGGCCTCCATCGGCCAGGTCATCGACGGGCAGTCCGACGCCGCGCGCCTCGCCCTCACGGTCCTGCTCGCCCAAGGGCACCTGCTCGTCGAGGACGTCCCCGGAGTCGGCAAGACCATGCTCGCCAAGACCCTCGCCCGCACCATCGACTGCTCCGTCAGCCGCATCCAGTTCACCCCGGACCTCCTCCCGAGCGACGTCACGGGAGTGTCGATCTACAACCAGGCGACCCGGCAGTTCGAGTTCCGCCCGGGAGCGGTGTTCGCGAACATCGTGATCGGGGACGAGATCAACCGGGCCTCGGCGAAGACCCAGTCGGCGCTCCTCGAGTGCATGGAGGAGCACCAGGTCACCGTCGACGGCACCTCCTACGCCCTCGGGTCCCCGTTCATGGTGGTCGCGACCCAGAACCCGATCGAGATGGAGGGCACCTACCCCCTGCCGGAGGCCCAGCGCGACCGCTTCATGGCGCGCATCTCGATGGGCTACCCGGACGCGGCAGCCGAGGCAGAGATGCTGGAGACCCACCAGTCGGACTCGCCCCTGCTCAAGGTCCACCCCGTGGTCGACGCGGCCGAGGTGCGCTCGATGACCGCCACCGTCAAGGCGGTCTACGTCTCCGGCCCCGTGAAGGAGTACACGGTCGCCCTGGGCCGGGCGACCCGGGAGAGCCCGCAGCTCAGGCTGGGCGCGAGCCCCCGCGCGGTCCTCCAGCTGCTGCGCGCAGCGAAGGCGCGGGCCGCCCTCTCGGGCCGCGACTTCGTGCTCCCGGACGACGTCGCCGCGATGGCGCCCGCGGTCCTCGCCCATCGGCTCGTGCTCGACCGGAGGGCAGCCGGCAGCGGGTTCAGCGCTGCAGCGGTCCTCGGCTCGATCATCGAGTCGGTCCCCATCCCGGCCGCCGGCCAGCAGCGCCGCCGGGCCTGAGGCGGGCACGCAGTGGGCCGGTCGGAGAGTCGGCGCGCGGGGCAGCGGGCCGGCGGCGCCCACCACTACGGGGGCGCCGTGCGCACGGACTGGAGGGGCGCCCTCACGCTCCGCGGCTGGGGCTTCGTGGGCGCCGCCATCGCCGTGCTCCTGGGCGCCGAGCTCCTGGGCCGGCGCGACCTCCTCCACCTCGCCGTCTTCCTCGGCCTCATACCGGCGGCGGCCCTGGCCTCGAACCTGCTGTTCCGGCCCTCCCTCGACGTACGCCGCACGCCGTCGCCCGACGTCGTCGAGGCCGGGCACACCACCGAGGTCGCACTCAGCCTCGCCCACAGCGGCCTGCTCTCGGGACGCATGTCGATGGCCGAGCAGCTCCCGCCCAGCCTCGGCGCCGGGCCGGGCTTCCTGTACCCGGGCAGGTCGGTCGGAAGGGACGGGAGGAGCCATTACCGCTACGAGCTCGCGAGTCCCCGGCGCGGCCTGTACCTCCTCGGTCCGGTGGAGGCGAAGCACACGGATCCCTTCGGGCTCGCGGAACGGCACAGCCGCATCGGCGCCCCGACCCGTCTGACGGTCACCCCTCCTGTGCTGCCCCTTGCCGCAGGCGTCCTCTCGGGACGGCGCGGGACCGAGGGGACGGTCGCGGCGCGGATCCAGTCCATGCCCAGCGATGATGACGTGATGACCCGCGAGTACCGTCCCGGGGACCCCATGCGCCGCGTGCACTGGGCAGCAACCGCACGCCAGGGGGAGCTCATGGTGCGGCAGGAGGAGTCCGCGACGTCGCCCGAGGCGACCCTGATCCTGGACCTGCGGCGCTCCGCGTTCCCCTTCACCGGGCATGCGGCCTCAGACGCCCCGGACTCCCCCGCCTTCGAATGGGCTGTGACCACCGCGATGTCGGTGTGCGCCCACTTGGTCTCGCTCGACTACTCGATCAGGCTCCTCGCACCCGACGGCACCCTCGCGCTCGCCCGCTCCGCGTCGGCGCCCGAGCCCGACAGCCCTGAGTACGCAGGAGCCGCCGGACTGGCCGCCATCGGGGAGTCCCTCGCCGCGATCACCCCCAGGGAAGCTGCGGCGTCCGCAGGGGACGGGTTCTCCGACCTCCTGCTCGACCGGCTCGAAGGGCACCGCGGGCGCGGCCCGATCGTCGCGATCCTCGGCAGGACGTCCCGGGACGCCGCGCGTGAGCTCGCCCCCGCGGCCCTCCTCGCCGAGCGCGCGCTCGCCGCCGTGGTCGTCCCCGCTGCAGGCGGCGGCCGCGAGGCGGTCGAGGCACTCCGCCAGAGCGGCTGGATGGCTGCCGAGTGCACGCCGCGCACCCCGGTGGCCTCCGCCTGGGCCGCGCTCGTCGACGACAGTCCGGACCGGGGCGGACGGCGATGAGGGCCCGCCGCTTCGCGCACCTCGGCGTGGAGGCCTTCCTGGCCCTCTCCGTCGCGGGCGGCGCCGCCTCCTACGGCGGCGTGCTGCGGGGGTTCAGCTGGCTCTACCCCGTCATCGTCGTCACCTGCGCAGCCCTCGCCGGGACCGCCTTGGCCCGCGCGGCCCTCGCCGGGCGTCGGAGCGCCCCGTGGCACCCGGTGGTCGTCGCCGTCGCGGGCCTCGCGGCCTGGGTGGCGGCGATGTGCGCCATGTTCTTCCGCGCCACGAGCTTCGCCGGGTTCATTCCCGGCCCGCGGACCTTCGCCTCCGCGCGCGAGGCCCTCGACCAGGCGTGGCACACCGTGGTCTTCGACGCCGTGCCCGCGGCACCGAACATCGGAATCGTCGCGCTCCTGGCCGGAGCCCTCGGGCTCATCGCGCTCGTCGCGGAGACGATCACCATCTCGTGCCGCCTGCCTGCGCTCGCCGGAATAGCCCTCCTCGCGGTCCTCGTGGTGCCCGCGACACTCAAGCCGAACAGCGTGGGGGCCGTCGGGTTCGCCGCCGCCGCGGCGGGCTACCTCGGCATCCTCGCCACGGCGCAGGCAGATGGGGGAAGGCCGGACGGCGGAGGGCCCGAGGGCCGGCGGTCCCGCCGGGAGCCGACGCGCGGCGCAAGAGCACCCGAGCGGTCCCCCGGCGAGCTCGCGGCGGCCGCGCTCTCGCCCGGCCGGCTCATCATCCTCATCGCGGCGATCGTCGCCGGGGCGCTCGCGCTGCCGCAGGTGGTGCCCGGGTTCGACCGCGGGCTCTTCCCCGAAGGGGCCCGGCTGCGCAGCTTCGGACAGAATGTCGGCCTCAACCCTCTCATCAGCCTCGGGAGCGACCTGCGCAGCGCCGAAGGCGTGGGCATCCTGCGCTACGCGACGAACTCCACCGTGCCGCTCTACCTCCGCACCGTGACCGTGTCCACGTTCGACGGCGGCTCGTGGGCACCGGACAACCGGGACGACCAGCTGCAGTACCCGCTCACCGGGATCATGCCGCGCACTCCCATCACGGCGGCGCCCAGCGTCACCACGACCACCGTCATCACCACCGGCGGCTTCACGAGCCCCTACCTCCCGGCCCCCTACGCTCCGACCTCGGTGGACGGCCAGCGCGGCCGGTTCGGCTGGGACCCTGCAGACCTGAGCATCAAGGGCGACCCGGGCGCGAGCCGCGACCAGTTCTACACGGTGCGCTCCACGAGGCCCGACATCACGCGCGATGCCCTGGCGACGGCGAACGGCACTCCCCGGGGCCTCAGCTCCGAGGTGCGGGACGTGCCGCGGGGCATACCGGCCTCGGTGCGCTCCGCCGCCGAGGACGTGACCCGCGGCAAGGCCACCGCCTTCGAGCGGGCTGTCGCCATCCAAGCGTGGCTTCGCACGTTCCAGTACTCGGAGCGGGCCCCCGTCGAGGACGGCTATGACGGCACCGGCATGGATGTGCTCGAGACCTTCCTGCAGAAGCGCTCCGGCTACTGCATCCACTTCGCCGCGGCGATGGCGGTCATGGCCCGCATCGTCGGCATCCCGAGCCGGATCGCCGTCGGCTTCGCGCCGGGCCGGCCCACCGGGCAGACGGTCGCGATCCCGTCGGCGCAGGCCCTCACTGAGTACCAGGTCGACGGCCGGGACGCCCACGCGTGGCCCGAGCTGTACTTCGAAGGGCTCGGGTGGGTGCCGTTCGAGCCCACGCCGTCGCGCGGCGTCACCCCGGCCTACTCCGTCACCGACTCCGGCGCCCAGTCAGGCAGCACCAACCTGGACCAGCTCAACGAGGGGCTCTTCCCCTCGGGCGTTCCGGGCGCGCCTCCCGCCGAGTCCCAGGCCTCGGCCCCGGCGGCGTCGGGTGCCTCCACGGAGGCCTCCCCCTGGGTTGCCGCCGCGCTCGTGGCTCTGGGCGTGCTCGCGGTCGCACTCGTCCTCACCCTGCCGGCCGCGCTGCGGGCAGCGCAGCGCCGGCGCCGCTTCGACCGCGGCCTCGACGGCATCTGGGAGGAACTCGAGGCCGTGGGCGTCGACCACGGCCTCCCGCCCGACCCCGCGGACTCCCCCCGCGCCTACGCGAAGCGCCTCACGGCCTGGGAGACGGACGACGGCGGGCTGCGACGCGCGCTCGACACCCTCACCGCCGAATACGAGCGCCACGCCTACGGACGCCCCGGGTACGACGCCGACGAGGAGGCCGCCCGCCGCGCCGTCGCCGTCGTGCACGAGACGGCCCGGCACGCGCAGCGCCCCGTCCGGCGGGCCCGCATCGCCGCGCTGCCGCCGTCTGCCTTCGCGTGGTTCGCGAGGGCACTGACGGCAGTGGCCCCCGCAGCCAAGGCTGCAGGGGCCACAGTCCGTGCCGCTGCGAAGGCCGCCGCACGGTGGGTCAAGCGGAGGAGCTAGCCCGCCGGCGGCGGTCAGCCCGCGTACGGATCGGCGATGCCGGTCGTTTCTCCGTCCGCTGTGCCCGCCGGCGGCGGTCAGCCCGCGTACGGATCGGCGATGCCGGTCGTTTCTCCGTCCGCTGTGCCCGCCGGCGGCGGTCAGCCCGCGTACGGATCGGCGATGCCGATGTACTGCGTCGTCGTGTACTCCGCGATGCCCTCGGCGCCGCCTTCGCGGCCCAGGCCGGACTGCTTGACGCCGCCGAACGGGGCGGCCGCGTTCGAGATGACGCCGGCGTTGAAGCCGACCATGCCGAACTCGATCTGCTCCGCGACGCGGAACATGCGGGCGTAGTCGCGGGTGTAGAGGTACGAGGCCAGCCCATACTCGGACGCGTTGGCGAGGCGGATGGCCTCCTCCTCCGTCGCGAAGGTCGTCACCGGGGCGACGGGGCCGAAGATCTCGTTCCTGAGGATCTCGGCGTCGTTCGGGACGTCGGCGAGGACCGTCGGCGCGTAGAAGTACCCGTCGCCCTCGAGCGGGGAGCCGCCGGTCGCGACGCGGGCACCCGCGGACACCGCCTCGGTCACCAGCGCGTGGACGTCCTTGCGGGCACCACCGTCGATGAGGGGCCCCACGGTCGTGTCGGACTCGGTGCCGCGGCCCGGCTTGAGCGCCGACATCGCGGCAGCGAACTTGGAGGTGAACTCCTCGGCCACCGACTCGTGCACGAGGAAGCGGTTGGCGGCCGTGCAGGCCTCGCCCATGTTGCGCATCTTGGCCGCCATGGCGCCCTCGACGGCCTTGTCCAGGTCAGCGTCGTCGAACACGATGAACGGCGCGTTCCCGCCGAGCTCCATCGAGGTGCGCAGCACGTTCTGCGACGCGTCGGCCAGCAGGCGCCGGCCCACCGGGGTCGAGCCGGTGAAGGAGACCTTCCGCAGGCGGTGGTCCTTCATGAGCGGCGCGGAGATGCTCGACGCGGAGGACGAGGAGACCACGTTCACGACGCCGGCCGGCACGCCCGCCTCGACGAGGACGGCGGCGAAGAGCTGGGTGGTGAGCGGGGTGAACTTGGCCGGCTTGATGATCACCGTGCAGCCGGCGGCGAGGGCCGGGCCGACCTTGCGGGTGGCCATGGCGAGCGGGAAGTTCCACGGCGTGATGAGCAGGCACGGCCCCACGGGCTTGCGCTGCACGAGGATCTTGTTCTTGCCCTCGGGGGTGGTGACGTAGCGACCGTAGTCGCGCACCGCCTCCTCGGAGAACCAGCGGAGGAACTCGGCGCCGTACGTGACCTCGCCGCGGGACTCCGGGAGCGGCTTGCCCATCTCGAGCGTCATGAGGAGCGCGAACTCCTCGGCGCGCGCGGTCACGAGGTCGAACGCGCGGCGAAGGATCTCGGCGCGCTCGCGCGGGGCGGTGCGCGCCCACGAGGCCTGGGCGGCGGCGGCGGCGTCAAGCGCGGCGAGCGCGTCCTCGCTCGTGCCGTCTGCGATCTCCAGGAGAGCCTTGCCCGTCGCGGGATCCTCGACAGCGAAGGTCGCCCCGCCCGTGGCGTCGCGCCACTCGCCGTTGATCAGCAGGCCGGTCGGAACTTTCGCGAGCAGCTCCTGCTCGCGCTCAGGGGTGACAGCGGTGTTCTCGGACACGTCGGGCTCCTTTTCGCAGCACGCTCACCGGCGAGCGTGGGTGGACTGATTCCACGCTAGGCCCCTGCCGCATGGGTGTCCATGCATGACGGAACCACCGTGACGCACTTCACCTGTGCATCTGCACAATCTTCTTCCGCGGAATTCCGGGCTTTTCAGCGGGCGGCCACCGATGCGGCATAGAGCTCCCGCTTGCTCGTCCCGGAGCCCTCGGCGACGACGGCCACGGCCTCCTTGAGCCGGGTCCCGGCCGCAACGAGCGAGTGGACCTCCGCGACGAGATCCTCCATGCTCGACGGCGGCGCCTCCCCCGCGCCCTCGACCACCACGGCGATCTCGCCCCGGACCTCGCTCGACTCGGCCCAGGCGGCCAGCTCGCCGGCGCTGGCCCTCAGGACCTCCTCGTACGTCTTGGTGAGCTCGCGGCAGACGGCGGCCCTGCGGTCCGCGCCGAACGCGTCGGCGAGCGCCCGGAGCATCGCCGCCAGACGGTGCGGCGCCTCGAAGAAGACCATGGTGCGGCGCTCGCCGCGCAGCTCGGAGAGCCGCTGGCCCCTCTCGCCCGCCTTGCGGGGGAGGAATCCCTCGAAGCAGAAGCGGTCCGTCGGCAGCCCCGACAGGGCCAGCGCCGTCAGGACCGCCGAGGGGCCCGGGAGCGCCGTCACCGTCAGGCCCTCGGCCACTGCCGCCTCGACCAGCCGGTAGCCCGGGTCGGAGACGACCGGCATGCCCGCGTCCGTCACGAGCAGGACGGTGCCGCCGGCCCGGACGGCGTCGACGAGCTCGGGCGTCTTGGCGGCCTCGTTGTGCTCGTGGTAGCTCACCACCCGACCGCGGGGCCTCACGCCCAGCCCGGCCACGAGCCGCTGGAGCCTGCGGGTGTCCTCCGCCGCGATGAGGTCCGCCTCCCCCAGGAGCTCGACGAGACGGCGGCTCGCGTCGCCGAGGTTCCCGATCGGCGTCGCCGCGAGGACCACCGCACCGCTTCCCGCGCTGCCCGGGAGGGCGCCAGCGGCGTCGTGCGGCGCGGTGTCTGCGGGGGGCGTGGGGTCGCTGTCGGGCTCGTGCACGGGGCCCAGCCTACGCCGGTAGCATGGGGCAGGATGACCTCCCCGACCCAGACCCGCCCGCCGGTCCGCGGCTGGAACACGCCCCGGCGGCGGATCGTCGACCCCGTGCAGGACGCGGCCCTCGGCACTGCGGAGGCCCTCAGGCAGCGGCTCCTGGGAGCCCGGCCCGCCTGGCGCGAACGGTCGGCACGTGACCGGCTGCTGACCTGGACGATCCCCCTCGCGGTGGGCCTCATCGCCGCCCTCCTGCGCTTCTGGCAGCTCGACCGCCCGCACGCCCTCGTGTTCGACGAGACCTACTACGTCAAGGACGCCTACTCCTACCTGGTCTCCGGGGTCGAGCGCTCCTGGAGCCAGAGCGCGAACGCGCTCTTCCTCCGTGGCGACATGAGCGGCCTCCAGGACGGCCCTGAGTACGTGGTCCACCCGCCCGTGGGCAAGTGGATGATCGCCTTCGGGATGGCGCTCTTCGGCCCCGGGAGCTCGTTCGGCTGGCGCTTCAGCGCGGCACTGGTGGGCGTGCTCTCCGTGGTGATGACGGCGTGGGCCGCGCGCCGGCTCTTCCGCTCCCACGCGCTCGCGGCGGCGGCCGGCCTGCTACTGGCGATCGACGGCCACCACATCGTCCTCTCCCGCACCGGGATCCTGGACATCTTCCTCTCGTTCTGGCTCCTCGCCGCCTTCTGCGCCCTCCTGATCGACCGCGACGACGGCCGACGGCGCCTCGCGGACCGGCTGGGCCGCCTCGTCGGACCCGACGGCCGGCTCAGGCCCACAGCGCTCGTCACCGGCCCCTGGCTCGGCATCCGGTGGTGGAGGATTGCCGCCGGCGTGTGCCTCGGGCTCGCCGTCGGGGTGAAGTGGTCCGCCCTCGCGTTCGTCGCCGCCTTCGGCCTCATGACCGTGCTGTGGGACGCCGGAGCGCGGCGGAAGGCGGGAATCCGCGCCTGGCTGCCGGGCGCCGTCGTCCGCGATGCACCGCTGGCCGCCGTGAGCATCGTCGTCGTGGGAGCGGCGGTCTACCTCGCGTCGTGGACGGGCTGGTTCCTCTCGGACAACGGCTTCTACCGCACCTGGGCGAGGGACCATCCGGATCCCTCCTGGAGCTGGATCCCGGACTCGCTCCGCTCGCTCGCGCACTACCACTTCGAGGCTTACGCGTTCCACAACGGGCTCAGCTCGCCGCACCCCTACGCCTCGAGCCCGTGGAGCTGGCTGGTGCAGGGCCGCCCGACCTCGTTCTACTATGCCGAGCCGGCGAACACGTGCGGGGTGGAGCACTGCTCCTCCGCCGTGCTCTCAGTCGGCAATCCCCTGATTTGGTGGACCGCCGTCGTCGCGCTCGCCGTCGTGACCCTGCTCTGGGCCGGACGGCGCGACTGGCGGGGTGGGGCCATCCTCGCGGGAGTCGCGGCTGGCTACCTGCCGTGGTTCCTCTACCCGACCCGGACCATGTTCGCCTTCTACGCCGTCTCCTTCGAGCCGTTCCTCATCCTCGCCCTGGCCTTCGGGCTGGGGCTCGTCCTCGGCAGGCCAACGGACCCGCTGTGGCGCCGCCAGGCCGGCTTCCTCGCAGTCGGCGTGTACCTGCTGGCGGCGCTGGTCATCTCGGCCTACCTCCTGCCGATCTGGACCGCGGAGCCCATCCCGTACATCGAATGGCGGCTCAGGCTGTGGATGCCCAGCTGGACGTAGCGCCAGATGGCAGGATGGGCACGGGGGATGAGGCGGAGCACGCGGGACGAAAGGGTGACGACGTGGCAGGCAGCGCGGAAACGGGACAGCGCCGGAGCCGTACGGAGGTGTCCGCAGAGGCCGTGGCGAGCCTCCCCGCCGCCACGAACGTGACCGACCTGCTGGAGGACCGCGCGGCCGCGACGCCGGACGCCGAGCTCTTCTCCCGGCGCACCGCTGCCGGCTGGGAGCACGTCACTGCGGCGCAGTTCGCCGAGCAGGTCCGATCGCTCGCCCGGGGGCTCATCGCGAGCGGCCTCGACATCGGCGACCGCGTGGCCATCATGTCGCCGTCGAGCTTCGAGTGGGCGCTCGTCGACTTCGCCGTCTGGTACGCCGGTGGCGTCCCCGTCCCGATCTACGAGACGTCCTCCCCGTCCCAGATCGCCTGGATCCTCGAGGACGCCGGGGCGAAGCGGGTCTTCGCCGGAAGCCGCGAGCTCGCCGAGTCCGTGCAGGAGGCCATCGAGGCCTCCCCCGCCCTGGGCGAGTCCTGGCTCCCCGTGACAGTCATGACGGAGGACGGCGAAGGGGCCACCCTGCGCAGCCTCGCCGGCCCGGGCCTCGGGGTGGGCGACGCCGAGCTCGAGCGGCACCGCACCGCAGCCGACCTCGAGACGCTTGCGACCCTCGTCTACACCTCCGGCACGACCGGGCAGCCGAAGGGCTGCGAGGTCACCCACGGCAACCTGTGCCTGCTCGCCGTCAACCTCGCCGCGCACCTCCCGACGGTGGTCGGTCCCGGCAGCCGCACGCTCATGTTCCTCCCCCTCGCGCACGTCCTGGCCCGCGCCGTGCAGGTCACGTGCGTCGCCGCCGGGGTCGTGGTCGGGCACTCGCGCCAGGCCAACCTGCTGCGCGACCTGGCCACCTTCCGGCCGACCTTCCTGCTCGCGGTGCCGCGGGTCTTCGAGAAGGTCTACGCCGCCGCGCACGCCAAGGCGGCCAACGGGCTGCGCGGGTCCTTGTTCGAGCGGGCGGCTCACACGGCCCGGGAGTACTCCGAGGCGCTCGAAGCGGAGGCGAGGGGCGGCGAGGGTCCCGGGCGCCGGCTGCGGATCCGGCATGCGGTGTTCGAGCGGCTCGTCTACGGGCGCCTGCGGGCGGCCTTCGGCGGGCAGGTCTCCACCATCGTCTCCGGTGCGAGCGCGCTGAGCCCGGGACTCGCGCACTTCTTCCGCGGGGCCGGGCTCACCGTGCTCGAGGGCTACGGCCTGACCGAGACCACCGCGCCGTGCACCGTGAACACGCCGGAGGCGACCCGGATCGGGAGTGTGGGCCGGCCCGTGCCCGGCACCGAGATCCGCATCTCGGACGCCGGCGAGGTCCTCGTGAAGGGCATCGGCGTCGTCCGCGGGTACCGCTCGGCGTCCCCGGGCTCGCCCGAGGCCGCGGCCTTCCACGAGGACGGGTTCTTCGCTACGGGGGATCTGGGTTCCCTCGACGACGACGGCTTCCTCACGCTCACGGGACGGACTAAGGAGATCATCGTGACAGCGGGAGGGAAGAACGTGGTTCCCGGCCCGCTGGAGGAGGCCGTCCGCGAGTGCGAGCTCGTCGCGCACACCATCGTGGTGGGCGAGGGACGCCCCTACGTCGCCGCCCTCGTGGCGCTCGACGCCGATGAACTCCCCGCGTGGGCACGCCGGCGCGGGCGCGTGCTCACCCTCGAGGACGCCAGGACCGACCCGGAGGTGCTCGCCGAGGTGCAGTCCGCGGTCGACGCGGCCAACGAGACGGTCTCCCGCGCAGAGTCGATCCGCAGGTTCGTGATCCTCCCCCGCGAGCTGACGCTCGAGGACGGCGACCTCACCCCGTCCCTCAAGCTCAAGCGCCAGCCGGTCACCGAGGTGTTCCGCGACGAGATCGAGGGGCTCTACTCGGCCTGACCCTCCATGTGGGCCGCGGTGCCCTCGCGGCGCTTCGGCGTGGGCCAGCAGAAGATCGCCATGAGGACCGACACGAGCAGCACGAGCACGCCGATCGTGATCGCGGCATCCATCCAGAACTGCGCCGGGAACAGCCGGATGAGCGTGTCCTCGAGGCGGAAGGTCCAGGTCCCGTCGGCGAAGAACAGCCGGTGGAACTCGGTGAAGAACTGCTGCCAGCCCAGCGCGGCGGCCACGGCGAGGGCGCCGATGAGGCCGACGGTCACGAGCGAGCCGGCGAAGATGCCGCGGGCGAAGGCGCGCGGCGTCCTGCGCAGCCCGATGAACGCGACGACGAAGAAGATCAGGATCGCGAGCCCAGCCCCGTAGGACGAGAGGACGACCAGCTTCACGTCCGCCATGTGGCTGACCTCGCCGCTGGTGAACAGCCGGTCCCCGTTGGGGAAGACCAGGTCCCCCAGGTACCGCGGCCCGGCCACGTTCGCGAGGTAGTCCACCGCGTAGGAGCCGTACGTGAGCCTGTCGTCCGGAGTGAAGCCGTACCCGTCCCCAGGGAAACCGGGCCGGAAGTACTCCGCCCAGAGGAACAGGGGGCTCGCGACCGCGCGGACGGCAGCGATGAGCAGCAGGAACGGCAGGAGGACCGCCATGAAGACCTGGACGATGCGGGGACCCACGGGCTTCGACCGGGCGGCGGCTTCGCGCTGGTCCTTGCGCCGCTGCACCTCGTCCTCCGGGGGCCGGACGTTGAGGGCACCGGTCGGGTGCGGCTCCGCTGGGACTGCTGTGGCGCCGTCGTCCGTCTTCATCCATGCGAAGTCCGGCTCGTCGCTGTCCTTCGACTCGTCGAAGCCAGCCCCCGGTTCGGATCCGGATCTCTTGTCGGTCAACACAGCCACCATCCAGTAGCGGCCCCGCAAGGGCCTCAAGTCAGCAAGGTCTGCCTCCCACCGTACCGGCTTGCCCCGCCCCAACCCGCCAGCGTCATCGACGTGTGGCCGAAGCGTTACCCGCCGTCTGCAGGGGGCCCGGCCGGTGGGTCAGCGCGTGGCTCAGTGCTTGGCGTATGTGGCCCAGTCCATGTTCCAGTCGCCCCAGCCCTCGAGCGGCTCGATCGGGGGCGCACCCGTGTTGAGGGTCTGCACGATGTCTCCGGGCTTGAAGGTGTTGAAGAACCAGGCCGCGTCGTCCGGCAGGAGCCCCACGCAGCCGTGGGAGACGTTCGTGTTGCCGATGTACGGAATCGCGGACGGGAGGGCCTGGTGGACATAGACCCCCGAGTTCGTGAGCCTGTTCGCGTGCTCGACCGTCAGGGGCGGGTAGTACCCCTTGTCCCCCGGCTTGAGGCCGATGCTGCCCGCGTTGAAGTGCGAGTACCGCTCCTGCTCCATGATCACGGCGTACCCGGTCGGCGAGAGCCACCCGGCGTCCCCGAGGGTCACCGGGAAGGTCTTCACGTGCTGGCCGTCGAGGAAGACCTGCATCGTCTTCGTCGTGTCGTCCACGACTGCGAGCCTGCTGGGTCCGGTGGTGAAGCTGACGTCGGCGTTGAAGTTGCCGATCATGCCCTTGCCGAAGTCGACTCCGAAGAGCTTGAGGGCGAGGGTGACCTTGGTGTTCGGGGCCCAGAAGGTCGCAGGGCGGATGCGCGCCATCTTGTCGCTGTACCAGTGCCACCTGACATCCTGGTTCGAGGTCGAGGTGATGGCGACGGCCTTCTCGACGGCATCCTTGTTGGTCACCGGCTCGCTGAAGGTGATCTGGATCGGCTGCCCCGTGCCCACCGTGGAGCCGTTGCGGGGGAAGACCGCGGCGTCGGCCTCGTTGGCCGCTGTGACGGTGTGGAAGGTCTGCTTCTTCGTCGTCTCGCGTCCGGCCCCGTCTGCGAGCGTGAACTCGTAGGTGTACGCCATGTTGAACGCGAGCGGGTCCTGCGCAGTCCAGGTCACGCCGTCGGCGCTCACTGACCCCTTGACCTCGACGCCCTTGGCGTCCGCGAGGTGCACGGACACGACCCGGCCGTTGACCGCCTTGACCTGCGGGCTCATCGCCGGGTTCACCTCGGTGGCACCGTCGGTGGGGGTGACTCCCAGTTCCAGCGGCTTGACGACCGGGGTTACGAGCCCGGGCTGGGTGCGCAGGGGCGTTCCGGCCTCCGACGCCGGGGCCTGCTGCGTCCACGGCTGGGCGATGGCTATCCCGGCCGCACCGCCCAGGACACCGACCACGAGAATGCCTGCAAGGGCCGCTTTGGACCCCCGTCCCAGTTTCCTGCGTTCCGCCACAGGTGAGTCCCCCTTCGTCTGGCCTTCGTTCAAGGGTACGCCAGAGGGACGTACGCCCCGGTCACCCCCCGGGCAGAGGCCGGGGGTGACCGGGGCGCGGCGGCGACGCCTCTCCAGGCGCCTCAGTAGCGGTAGTGGTCCGCCTTGTAGGGGCCGGCGACGTCCAGGCCGAGGTACTCCGCCTGGTCCTTGCTCAGCTCCGTGAGCTCGACTCCGAGCGCCGCCAGGTGGAGGCGGGCGACCTTCTCGTCGAGGATCTTCGGCAGGACGTAGACCCGGTTCTCGTACTCGCGCGCCGAGTCCTGGCCGTCCTCGGAGCGGTCGCGCTTCGTCCACAGCTCGATCTGGGCGATCGTCTGGTTCGCGAACGAGTTGCTCATCACGAACGAGGGGTGGCCGGTCGCGTTGCCGAGGTTCAGCAGTCGTCCCTCCGAGAGCACGATGACCGAGTGTTCCGGCGCGGCACCGTTGGGGCCGCTCGAGGCGGGGAAGACCCATTCGTGGACCTGGGGCTTGATCTCGACCTTGCGGACCCCTGGCACCTTGGCGAGGCCCGCCATGTCGATCTCGTTGTCGAAGTGGCCCACGTTGCCGACGATGGCCTTGTCCTTCATCCCGGCCATGTGCTCGGCGAGGATGATGTCCTTGCCGCCGGTGGTCGTGATGAAGATGTCGCCCTGGTCCAGGACCGACTCGAGCCGCGCCACCTGGTAGCCGTCCATGGCGGCCTGGAGGGCGCAGATCGGGTCGATCTCGGTGATGATGACGCGCGCGCCCTGCCCGCGCAGCGCCTCCGCGGCCCCCTTGCCGACGTCGCCGTAGCCGCACACGACGGCGACCTTGCCGCCCATCAGGACGTCCGTCGCCCGGTTGATGCCGTCCGGGAGGGAATGGCGGATCCCGTACTTGTTGTCGAACTTGCTCTTGGTCACGGCGTCGTTGACGTTGATCGCCGGGAAGAGGAGCCTGCCCTGCTCGGCGAGCTGGTAGAGGCGGTGGACGCCCGTGGTCGTCTCCTCGCTCACGCCCTTGATGCCTGCGGCGATGCGGGTCCACTTCTGCGGGTCGCGGGCCTGCCCCGCCCGGAGGACATCGAGGATGATGCGGTACTCCTCGGGGTCCTCGTCGGTCGCCTCGGGGACCGCCCCGGCGGCCTCGAGCTCGACGCCTTTGTGGACCAGGAGCGTGGCGTCGCCGCCGTCGTCGAGGATCATGTTCGGGCCGAGGGCCGGATCGGTGTCGGCACCGGGCCAGGTGAGGATCTGCTCGGCGGTCCACCAGTACTCCTCGAGCGTCTCCCCCTTCCAGGCGAAGACGGGCACGCCCTGGGGATCCTCGGCGGTTCCGGCGCCCACGACGACGGCGGCCGCCGCCTCGTCCTGGGTGGAGAAGATGTTGCACGACGCCCAGCGGACCTCCGCGCCGAGAGCGACGAGCGTCTCGATGAGCACAGCCGTCTGGACCGTCATGTGGAGTGACCCTGCAATGCGGGCCCCTGCCAGCGGCTGGGACGCGCCGAACTCCTCGCGCAGGGCCATGAGGCCGGGCATCTCGTGCTCGGCGAGGCGGATCTGGTGCCGGCCCGCCTCATGGAGGGAGATGTCGGCAACCTTGTACTCGAGGGTCATGCGTGCTGCTCCTGTGCGGTGCTGGATTCGTGCTGGTCGCCCGGGGCGGCCCCGGCCTGCGTGTGCTCGGGGGCGAGGAGGACGGGAATCCCGTCCTCGATCGCGTAGCGGGGGGTCGTGCCGTCCTTGGCCCGCGTCGTGGCCACGAGCGAGTCACCGTCCTGGACAAGGGCGGACCCCGTGACGGGGCACCGGAGGACGGCGAGCAGCGACGGGCTGAGGTTCGGCATGCCCACTAGCCTACAGACATGCGCGCGGCGCGCAGAGCGGCGGCGACTGCTTCCTCAGGGGGCGGGACTAGAAGGGTTCGCGGAGCAGCCGCAGATGACGCCGCACGACGGCTTCGGCGCCGGCCGGGGCCTCGAGCGGGGCGCGCGGAGGCCGGTCCGAGGAGTCAGGCTGTTCCGTGGGGACTGGCTCGTCCTCCTCGCGCACGGCGTCGGCTATGGCGAGGATGTCGTCGGGGCTGCGCGGGGGCGCCGGAGGAAGGGCAAGCCGCAGGACCTCCCAGCCGCGCGGCACTGTGAGCCGGGCGGCATGCTCAGAGCACAGGTCGTAGCTGTGGGGCTCGGCGAAGGTCGCCAGCGGACCCAGGACCGCCGTCGACTCGGCGTAGACGTACGTGAGCGTGGCCACCGCGGCCTGGCGGCAAGCCGATCGAGAACAATGGCGTAGTGGACCCACGGCACAGAACCATACTCCCGCACTCCGGCTGAAGCGGGCATTGAACCCCGCGGCCCGGGCGTGTGCCGCCCGTCCGGCTCGCCCGCCGGGGCGACGGCGACTAGAGTCGATGTATGCAGGATCGTTCATTGGCCCACGGCTCCGGGGCCGAGGGCGGCAGCCTTCGCATCCGGGCCGTCCCAGCCGCGGACGAGCCGAGCGGCCGCGGCCGCAGGAGCTTCCGCGAGAGGCGGAGGAATCGGCACGGCCGCGGGCTCAGAGGCGAGATCCTGCCCGCTGTCCTCCCCGCGTCGCGCACGCGGGCCGAGCGCTTCGAGGACTGGGTCTTCGACGCAGCGGAGCGGCTCCAGGACCTCAACGGCTCCAGGCTCGAGGGCGTCGAGTACGCCGTCGAGGAGATCCCGCCGGGCCTCGAGCAGATCCTCGTGGAGGGGGGACGTGTCCCCCAGGGCAAGTACACTCCCGGCGGGGCGGGCCGCGCGCCGCGGATCACGATCTACCGGAGGGTCGTCGAGACCGAGGCCGGCGCCCGCACCGAGCTGCAGGACCTCGTCCACGACATCGTCGTCGAGTACACCGCGCTCATGCTCGGCGTGGCGCCCGAGACCCTCGATCCGTACTACCGCGGCTACTGACGCCGCCGGCTCAGTAGCCGAGCGTGACCGGGAGGGCCTGGGCCCCCGCTGCACGCGGCTACTGACGCCGCCGGCTCAGTAGCCGAGCGTGACCGGGAGGGCCTGGGCCCCCGCTGCCGGAGCGACGACGGAGGCTGCCGCGATCGCATTGCCGTCGCCGGTCGTGACGAGCGTGCCGTAGGCAGGATCGCCCGTCGCCGAGATGAGCAGGGCTGCCACCGGTGAGCCCTCGGCCTCGGCTGGAACGTCGACGACCGCCGTCGTCCCTCCCGCGACGTCGACCGTCTGGGCTGCGTGGAGCCTCCCGTCGTCGGTGACCGGCACCGCGCGGATCTGGGCCCGGCCGTCCGGCACGCCGACGACGACCCTCCGGGTGAGGCCCTTCCCCACCGCGAGCACGTGGTCGTCCCCGAGCCGGATCGACGCCCCCGGAGACGCGAAGTCGAGCGGCTCCGTGGCGGATAGCCCGCGGGGAACCCGGGCGGAGGCGGTGAAGGAGACGTCCGCCGAGGCGGAGACGCTGTAGGTTCCCGCGGGAAGGCCCCCGAGAGAGACCTCCGTCACGGTGCCTGCCTTCGCCGTCACCACTCCGCCGCCCGGCAACGCGACCGGCCCGTTCCTGCCGTAGACACGCAGCTGCACGACCGCGTCGGCGGCACCGGGGACCGTGAGGGCAAGCGAGGCGGCGGCGTCGGCGAAGCCCTGACGGGCCGCGAGCTGCTTGGCCTGGGCAGGGTCCTGCAGGTCGATCCCCGCAACGGTCTGGCGCGCGGCGGGCGCTGCGGCCGCGGTGATGAGCTCGACGCCGCCCGGCGTGAGTCCCCGGAGGGTCGACTGCTGGATGACGGCCGAGACGGGGCCGCCGGTGCTGCGCACATGGACGGAGAGGTTGGCCTGTCCGGGCAGGTAGCCGCTCAGCACGTACGACGCCGAGCTGTTCGGCTTGACCTGCAGCCCGCGGCTCGACGGCGGAGCCTGCGCCAGAGGCTTGTCCCCCACGAATTCGAGGTCGACGGTCGCGGGAGTGGCACTCGAGTTCGTCAGCGTCAGGACCGACGTCCTGCCCACCGTGGTAGAGGCGCCCAGGAGCCACTGGTCATTGGCCGGGGCCGTGCAGGACGCCGTGGCCAGTCCCCGCAGGTCGCCGTCGGACGCGGAGAAGCGTGTCAGGCCGGCGATGTCCGGGACGTCTCCACCGGACGCGCGGGCCGTGAGGATTGCGGCGGCGCTGACCGACTGGGCGGGCACGACGGCGGCCCTCGGCTGGGCTGCCGTGCCCGCGGCGACGGCCTGTCCCGGCAGGGACTTGAGGAGGCCGCCGTCGGCGCCGGTCACCGAGGCGTCCGGCAGCGTGCCCTGGGTGTCCGAGAGGACGATCGCTGAGACATCCGTGCGGGCGGTCTTGCTCGCCGGGCTGAACTGGGGATCGCCCTGCACGGGCGTTCCTTCGAGAAGGCGTGCCGGGCCGGCGCAGCCGCGCACGGCGTCGCCCGCGGGCACCTCCGCCGAGCGCGCCGTCCCGGCGGCGAGCGAGGCCGGGGCCGGGATCCCCGATGCGTAGACGGTCAGAGCAGCGCCGACGGCCACGAGCAGGCCCCCGGCGATTGCGGCGCCCACTGTCCGGGCCCGGCGTCCCCTGCCCGTCGGCGTGTTCCGGCCCGAGGCCGCCCCGCGGCCCTCAGACGGACGCTTCATCGCTTGCACGTTCCCTTCCCTCCGGCCGGGCATCTTCCCCCTGGTCCGCATTCCCGGTGTCCGTCTCGTCCGGCGGGCCGGCGTTCTCTCCGCCTCGGCGACGTTCCGTGCCACGGCGGCCGCTGCCTCCGGGAGGGTCCTCCTGCCGCTTCTCGGGACCCCGCTCATCCGCCGCACCGTCGGCGGTTCCGCCGTCACCCTGCGCCTCTGGACGGGGCGCGTCCAGACTGCGTGCCTCGGGACGGGGCGCATCCAGGCGATGGCGCCTTGCAGCCGTCTCCGGGAGGAGGAGCCCAGCACCGGTGCGTCCGCGGGATGTGCGGCGCCGGATCCGGGCCGGCACCGCGAGGAGGACCGTGAGCCCGATCGCGACGGCGGCGAGCAGCCCCAGCGGCGCGGCCGCCGGCACCGCATAGCGCACCTCGAGCCGTCCGCCCTCTTCCGGGAGCTCGAACGCCTGGGCCCAGTCCTGTGCGGTGGGCGTCAGCGCGACGCCGTTCAGGGTCGCCGTCCACCCCGGCCCGCTGCGTTCGGCGAGGACGAGGCGCCGCGCCCCACCGCCGGCAGGAACGTCCGCGGAGACCTGCTCGGGCCCCGACGGCAGCCAGGACAGCGTCTTGCCCTTCGAGTCGACGATGCGTGCGCGCTGCGCGATGGCGAACGCGTCGCCCGCCTGCGGCCCGTTGGGGGTGACCCTCCAGAGCCAGCCGGCGTCAGTCCGTCCCACCGGCACGAGGGACGGGACGGAGTCGATGCGGGCGGCAGCGACCTCGTCGGCCGCGGAGCGGTCCTGCAGCACGATGAATCCGACTCCGAGAGCAGTGAGGTCCTTCGATGGATCCACCCCGGCCGCTCCGCCGCTCGCGGCGCCGCCGACGGTGGCGACGGCCCGGCGAAGGGCGACGAGGGCGCCGTCGTCGTCAGCGATCCGCTCCGCGCCCGACGGGCCGGTGATGCGGCTCGCCGAGGCGGCCGCAGACAGGGCGTCGAGGGTGGTGCCGGCCCCGCGCATGAGGGAAGCCGTCACGCTTCCGTCGTCGGCGCTGCCCAGGACGAGCGTGCGCGTCTGCTGCGGACCGAGGCCGAGGTCTGCAGCCGTGGCTGGAAGGGTGCGCGCGGCGCCAGGTGCCACCTGGATGTCCGGGCCGAGGCCGTGCGCCTCGGTGCGCGCGGGGCTCAGACCCGCCCACGCCCAGTGCGCGAGTGCGGCCGCCGGTCCGGCGCCTGCACCGATCAGGGCCACTGCGGTGACCGCGGCAGCGGTCCGGGCCCTGCGGCGGAGCGCCCGCTCCTGGTGCGCATCGCCGTCAGCCACGCGGTTCGCGGCTGCACGGCGATGCTCTATCAGCCTGTCCGCTCCGAGGACGGCAGCACCGAGGAAGCCCAAGGTGGCGGCGCCCAGGCTGGGACCCGCGAACGGGGCCACGAGCGTATCCCCGGACACAGCGACCGGGATCCGGGACACGGCCCAGGCATAGGCCAGCGCCAGGATCCCGATGGCCACTAGGGCCCGCGCGGCTGTGCCGCGGCGGCCCCTGAGGAGGACCGCCGCGGCAGCGGCCCCGAGCAGGATGGGCGCGGCGAGGACGAGTGCCCCCACGAGCGACCACGGGACGCCGGCAGGGAGGAACGCGAGGCCGCTCAGGGGCGCCGCGGGGTCGAACGCGAGCGGCTGGCCCAACAGCATCTGCCACGGCGACGCCGCCACGAACGGGGTCGGAAGGCCGGGGTCGGCGATCCAGGCCCGGGGCCGTTCGGCCGTGGAGACCCACACCGGAAGGAAGACGGCGACCGTCGGGACCAGCGCCCACCACAGCGCACGCGCCTGCCCGCGCAGGGCCACAACGCCCGCGACGACCACGATCACCGCGAACGGCACCAGCGAGGGGGCGCCCGCCGTCGCAAGGCCGAGCGCGAGCCCGCCTGCCGCGGCAGCGGTCCACGAGGGCACGCCCCCCGAACCGGGACGCGGCTCATGCTGCTGCGAGGCCGTCATGGCGCGCACGCGCGCGCCGCCGACCGCGCGGAGGAGCCCGAGCGCCGCCCACGGCAGGGCCGCGTGGGCGACGACCGACCCGATCCGCCCCTCGCCGACAGCGATGAGGAGCGCCGGCGCCGCCGCCCACACGACGGCGGCGAGCACTCTCGGCGCTCGGTGCGCGGTCAGGTTCGCCGCCAGGGCCCATGCCCCGAGCGCCGCGAGCGGGGAGGCAGCCACGAGCGCGAGGGCGAGGGCCCGGTTCGCGTCGCCGAAGCCCACGAGGCCCAGGAGCCACAGCACGAGGTCGAATGGGTCTCCGTAGCCGGGCTCTCCCGCTCCCAGACGGGACCACCATGCCGTTGCGTTGGCATAGATGTCGCCCAGCGCGGAGGAGACAGGGATGAGCGCACCGCCGACCGCGGCCTGGGCTCCGAGGAGGGGTGCGAGCGCGACCAGGGAGGCCAGGAGCGCAGCGCCCGCGACCACGACCGCGCCCGTGCCCGGCCAGCCGCGCGTGGCGACCGCGAGGGCCGCGAAGTCGTGCTGGGAGTCTCCCGTGGGCTCCTCGGGCCCGGCGGCACTGCCGGACCCGTCGCCGACCACGGCCTCGGAGTCCGCCGCCGCGGACTCGAGGAGGGCCCGGCGGTGCGCCCAGATCTCGGCACGCGACGTCTGGAGCTCTCGGGGAGTGCTGCGCGAGACGGTCCGAGTCCGACGCGCTGCGCGGCGGCCCCGCGCAAGATGGCCGACAGCGCCGAGGGCCGCCAGGCTCGCCCCGAGCCTGGCAGCGCCGACGCCCGGCTCCTTGAGGACGATCCCGAGCAGGAACTGCCACAGCCCGCCGAGGAGGGCGCCGAGGGCCTGGAACGGGAGCTGCCATCCCGGGGAGTGCTTGAGCCGGGAGTACACCTCGGCGCGTCGGGCAGCGAAGGGGGTGCCCGCGGCCTCCGGCCGCTGGGAGTGCAGGATCCGGGCCGAGGGCACGACGACGACCCGGTGGCCTGCGAGACGGGCCCGCCAGCAGAAGTCCACGTCGTCACCCGTGGCCGGCAGCCCGGGGTCGAACCCGCCCAGCTGCTCCCACGCGTCCCGGCGGACGAGCATCCCCGCCGAGTTGACGGCGAAGACGTCGCTGCGCGCGTCGTGCTGCCCCTGGTCCTGCTCGTCAACGTCGATGAGGGTCAGGCGCTCGCCCCACCGGCTCACGGAGAGGCCGACGTCCAGGAGCCGTCGCGGCGCGTCGGCGTCGAGCTGCTTGCAGCCCGCGACGGCGACGCTCGGCGCGCGCTCGACGGCGCCGAGGAGCTCGGCGAGGGCATCGGGGGCGGGGGCGGAGTCGTCGTGCAGGAGCCAGACCCACTGCTGGGCCGGGCCGTCGGGGCCGCGCCGCGGAGGGGCAAGCTTGTCCAGGGCGCTGCGTGCCGCGCCTCCGAAGCCGCCTGAGCCGCGCACGGCGACGACGTGGTCGGCACCGAGGGCGCGGCCGAGGACCTCGGCGGAATCGTCCCCGGATCCGGTATCGGCACCGAGGACGACGTCGACCGGCCGCGTCTGCGACGAGATCGCGGCCAGGGTCAGGGGCAGGTAGGCGCCGCCGTCGTGCGCGACGACGACTGCGGTGACGTGCACAGCCTCCAGGATCAGACCGCCCGCTTGCGCAGGCGGCGGCGCTCGCGCTCGGAGAGGCCGCCCCAGATGCCGAACCGCTCGTCGTTCGCGAGCGCGTACTCGAGGCACTGCGCCCGGACGGTGCACGACCCGCAGACCTTCTTCGCGTCGCGGGTCGAGCCGCCCTTCTCGGGGAAGAACGCCTCGGGGTCGGTCTGGGCGCACAGGGCCTCTGCCTGCCACGCGAGCTCCCCCTCCTCCGGCTCGCCCGGGTGGAGGAGGTCGATCAGCACCCCCTTGGGGGTGTGGTCGGCCGGGCTCGCGAGGAGCGCCAGCGCCCTCTCGATGGCCTCGTCCGCCGGCTCGTCGGATTCGTCCTCGGGCTCGTCGAGGTCGTCCACGAGGGCATCGCCGTCGACCGCGTGCTCGGTGAGGAACGCCGTCGCGGCCTCCTCGAGCGCGTTCGCCGAGAGGGCCTGGTACCTTTCGTGCGCGTCGGGGTCCGCAGGGTCTACATACCAGTCCGCGGGAATCCCCCTCGACCGGTAGGCGGCGGACGCCTGCGCAGCGACCGCCGACTCGTACTGGATACGCTCCGCCTGTCCCACGGTGCTCCTCCTCGGGTCGTTTTCTGCGCGGCGATCCGCGGCGACCAGCGCCAGGAAGATTCCCGGTGCCGGTTCCCCTCGGAGCATGCGATGATCGGTTCATCGACGTCCGCCGGCGCAGTTACTGTCCAGTCCTAATTACATGCGTGTAAGTTCCGGGAGTCAAGCGGGAACAGCGGATTTTAGACAGAAGAAATTTGTTTAGCCGTCCAACACGCCCAAACAGGGGAGGGCGGGGACGCTCTCGTGACGACGGCGGCAGGCGGGCACAATAGGTCCATGCCCTCGACGATTCTCGACCTCACGCACCATCTCCGCGCCGGCAATTCCGCATCGCCGCGCCTGACCTGGTACGGGCCAGACGGCGAGCGGGTCGAGCTCTCCGGCCGCGTCCTGGACAACTGGGTCGCCAAGACATCCAACTTCCTCTCGGAGGAACTGGACGCCGGCCGCGGCACCCGGGTCCGGCTGGACCTCCCGCCGCACTGGAAGTCGGTCGTCATCGCGCTCGCGACGCTCCAGACCGGCGCGGTCCTCGTGGACACGGCGCCGGCGGACATCACGTTCACGGGCCCGGAGTCGCACGACGGCGAGGCAGGCGGCGGCGTGCGGGTCGCCGTCGCGCTCGGGGCGCTCGAGATGGCGTATCCGGGCGAACTGCCCGCCGGGGCACTGGACTACGCGGCGCTCGTGCGCCAGTTCGCGGACTCCTACGAGCCCTTCGACCCTCCCGTGGAGGGCGACCCCGCGGTCGGCGGCCAGCACACGTTCACCCAGGCCGAGCTGTTCTCGCGCTTCGCTGTCCCGGCGGCCGATGGGGCACGGGTCCTCGTGGCGGGGAGTTCCGGACTCATGGATGCGCTCGCGCGCCTCATCGGGGCGTGGTCCGCCGGCGGATCGGCCGTACTCGCGCACCCGGGGATCGACGACGTCGACCACCTCCGCCGCGTGGAGAACGTCACCGCCTGAGCGGCGCAACCGGACTGCCGGGCCGGGCGCCTCCTAGCGGCCGGCCGGCCCTTCGCCGGTGCTCCCGAGACCGTGGACGCCCGGGTCCGGAACGCCCGAATCCGCGGTGCCGCGCTCGGGGCCAGCCGCGCCGTCGCCCGGGTGTCCGGACGCCAGCTCGCCGTCGTGATGCACCTCGATGAGCTCGTGGTCGCCCTCGTAGCCGGGCTCGGCGTCCAGCTCCTCGTTGAAGACCCAGAAGCGGTACGCGAAGAAGCGGAAGATCGTGCCGAGGATGAGGCCTACGACGGACCCCGCGATGAAGATCGAGACCTTGTCGGTCATGTGGAGGATGTACTTCGTGAAGCCGACGCAGCCGGCCGCGATGAGCAGGCCGATGCCATTCATGATGGCGAACATCACGGCCTCGCGGACGGCGTTGGTCTGCTTGCGGTGGCGGAAGGTCCAGTAGCGGTTCGCCACCCACGAGAAGATGCTGGCCACGACGGTGGCGATGGACTTGGCCCAGACCTCGCCGCTGTGCAGGGGGCCGTTGAGCAACCAGATGAACACCGCGGAGTCGATGACGAACGCGAGCCCACCGACCGTCCCGAACTTCGCGACCTCGCGCCAGAAGAGCGAGACGAGACCGCGCAGGCGGTCGGAGATGGTCCTGATCATGGTCCTCCACAGTTCCCTGCCGCCTGGCGCGAGCCGCCGGGGGCGGAGTGATTCTACCGCCGCAGGCTTGGGGCTTCCTGACGTTCTGTAGGCTGGGTGGGTGACTTTCCCTGTGATCGGCGTCGTCGGCGGCGGCCAGCTGGCGCGCATGATGGCCCCTGCCGCAACCGCCCTCGGCCTCGAACTGCGCGTCCTGGCAGAGGCCGAGGACGTCTCCGCGGTCCCTGCTGTGCCCAACGCCCCCGTGGGGGACTACCGCAGCCTCGACGACCTGCGCGAGTTCGCCCGCGGCGTCGACGTCCTGACCTTCGACCACGAGCACGTGCCGACCGAGCACCTGCTGACCCTGATGGCCGAGGGCGTCAACGTCCAGCCGGGGCCGGAGGCGCTCGTCCATGCCCAGGACAAGCTGCGCATGCGTTCGGCCGTCGACGCGCTCGGCCTGCCGAATCCGCGCTGGCGCGCGCTGCACCACGTGGAGGAGCTCGTGGCGTTCGGGGACGAGATCGGCTGGCCCGTCGTCCTCAAGACCCCTCGGGGCGGCTACGACGGCAAGGGCGTCCGCGTGCTGCGCTCGCGCGCCGACGCCGAGGAGTCCATCGACTGGTTCGGCACGATGACGCCCCTCCTGGCAGAGGAGATGGTCGAGTTCAGCCGCGAGCTCTCTGCCCTCGTCGCCCGCACCCCGGACGGCCAGTCGCGCGCGTGGCCGGTGGTCCACACCATCCAGGTGCACGGCGTGTGCGACGAGGTCATCGCTCCTGCTCCCGGCATCGATCCCGCCGTGGCCGCCGCGGCGCAGGAGGCGGCACTGCGCATCGCCGACGAGCTCGGCGTCACCGGCGTCATGGCCGCAGAGCTGTTCGAGACGCCCGGGCGCGGCGTCGGCTTCCTGGTCAACGAGCTCGCGATGCGCCCCCACAACACCGGCCACTGGACGCAGGACGGCTGCGTCACGAGCCAGTTCGAGCAGCACCTGCGCGCCGTCCTGGGCCTGCCCCTCGGCGCGACCGACGTGCTCGGCGAGTGGGCGATCATGAAGAACTACCTCGGCGGGGCCAACCAGGACCTCTTCAGCGCCTACCCCGCCGCGCTGGCCGCCGACCCCGCCGCCAAGGTGCACGGCTACGGCAAGTCTGTCCGTCCGGGCCGCAAGATCGGCCACGTCAACCTCGTGGGCGGCGCGGGGTCGGACCCCGACGAGCTGCGCGCACGCGCCGCCCGGGTCGCGGCGATCATCCGCGACGGCGCCTCGGCGCCCGGCGGCACTGATGCACCCGAGGACCTGTCTGCCCGCCCGAAGGAGAAGGCATGAGCACGAGCACCCCGCCGCAGCCCGAGCAGCCCCCCCTCGTGGGGCTCGTGATGGGCTCCGACTCGGACTGGCCGGTCATGGAGGCCGCGGCAGACGCGCTCGCGGAGTTCGGCGTCCCCTTCGAGGCGGACGTCGTCTCGGCGCACCGCATGCCGGAGGAGATGATCGCGTACGGCAAGGGCGCGCGCGAGCGGGGCCTTCGGGTCATCATCGCCGGTGCCGGCGGGGCCGCCCACCTTCCGGGAATGCTCGCCTCCGTGACGACCCTGCCTGTGATCGGCGTGCCAGTCCCCCTCAAGACGCTCGACGGGATGGACTCGCTGCTCTCGATCGTGCAGATGCCCGCCGGGGTCCCCGTCGCGACGGTGTCCATCGGAGGGGCGCGGAACGCGGGCCTCCTCGCCGTCCGCATGCTCGCCTCGGCCCAGGACGGGCTCGGCCAGCGCCTCGCGGACGAGCTCACGGACTTCGCCAGCGACCTCAACGCCACGGCCACCCGGAAGGGAGCTTCGCTGCGGGAGAAGGTGTCCACCGTCTTCGCAGCGGAGCATGTCCAGGCCCGGGGCGGACGCTAGGGAAGGGACGACCAGGATGGCCCTCCACAGCCCGCGGCGACGCGAACTCGCCGGATTGCCCAGCCACCAGACGGATCCGATCCGGCATCCCGAGGACGCCCCGTCAGCGGTGCGGACCAAGCGGGCCTTCACGCTCCTCGCCCTCACGGTCCTCGTCCCCGGTTCGGCGCAGCTGGTCGCCGGGAGCCGCCGGCTCGGCCGCCGCGCGCTGATGGTGACGCTCAGCGTGTGGGCAGTCGCCGCCGTCGTGCTCGTGGTGGGCCTGACGAACCGCGGAGCGGTGCTGACGATCTTCACGCACCCCGTGATCTCGCTCGTGCTGATCGTGCTCCTGCTGGCCCTCGCGCTCGGCTGGGCCCTCCTGTTCCTGAACACCCTGCGCCTCATCCGCGTCCCGCTGCTCGCACGCCGAATGCGCGCCCTCGTGGTCGTCGCGCTCGTGGCGGCGATGGTCGCCACGAGCGGGAGCCTCGCGTACGCCGCGTACCTCATCGGTGTGGGCCGCGGCGCGATCGGAACGATCTTCAGCGGAGGCCCGGCGATCAGCCCGGTGGACGGCCGCTACAACTTCATGGTGATGGGCGGCGACGCCGGTGCAGACCGCGTGGGGCGCCGCCCCGACAGCCTCTCGATCATCAGCGTCGACGCCGCGACCGGCCGCACTGCCCTCATCTCGATCCCCCGCAACCTCCAGAACGCCCAGTTCTCCGAGGGCTCGCCGATGCGCAAGATCTACCCGGACGGGTACAACTGCGGCGACGAGTGCCTCATCAACGCGATCAACACCGAGGTGAACGAGAAGTACCGGGACCTCTACCCCGGCGTCGACGACCCGGGCGCACAGGCCACGCTCGAGGCGGCTTCGGGCACCCTGGGCATCACGGTGCAGGCGTACGTGGTCGTCGACATGGCAGGATTCCAGCAGCTCATCGATGCCATGGGCGGCATCCGGATCAGGGCCGGCGGATGGGTGCCCATCAGCGGCGCCTCGGTGGACAACTCCGGCACGCACGAGCCGCCGATCGGGTGGATCGCCCCCGGCGAGCAGAAGCTCGACGGGTTCCACGCGCTCTGGTACGGCCGCAGCCGCGAGTTCGCGAGCGACTACGACCGCATCGCGCGCCAGCAGTGCATCCAGCAGGCGATGATCAACCAGCTCAATCCGGCCACGCTCCTGAGCAAGTTCCAGGACATCGCCGGAGCGGGCACGAAGGTGGTCGAGTCCAACATCTCGGCCGACCAGCTCGGCAGCTTCGTGGACCTCGCGCTCAAGGGCAAGAGCCAGCCCACGAGCCGCCTCGTGATCGGGCCCCCGGACTTCGACGCGTCCTTCCCCACGTACCCGGACTTCGACGCGGTCCATGCGAAGGTCGCCGACGTCATCAGGTCCGCGTCCGGCTCATCCTCCGACTCCCCCAGCCCGAAGGCTGCCGGCGCCGGCGGCCAGGCAGGGCTCGGCGCGCCGGGCCTGCTGCCTGCGGCCCTGGTCTCCAGCGTCTCCTCGGGCGTGCCGACGGGGCCGTACAACGACATCGGGCCCGACGGCGTGAAGGTCACCGCCCAGCGGCTCGACTACCTGTTCCGGACCGGGCAGAACCAGCTGCTGGACGAGATCATTGCCGGCAACGGCGAGTGCACGCCGCTCTGAGAGGACTTCGATGCATCTGCTGAGCAACACCCTGCGGGACTATGCGTGGGGTTCGCCCACCGCGATCGCGGCGCTCCTCGGCCGTGAGCCGAGCGGCCGGCCCGAGGCCGAGCTGTGGATCGGAGCCCACCCCGACGGCCCCTCCCGGATGGTCAACGGCGAGACGTCCGTGCCCCTGCACGAGGCGATCGCGGCGGACCCGGCCGGGGCGCTCGGCCGGGAGAGCGTCGAGGCCTTCGGGCCGCGGCTGCCGTTCCTCCTCAAGGTCCTCGCCGCCGACTCGCCGCTGTCCCTCCAGGTCCACCCGACGCTCGACCAGGCCCGGGCGGGCTTCGCCGCGGAGGAGGCGGCCGGCGTCGACCGTTCGGCGCCGCACCGCAACTACAAGGACGACAACCACAAGCCCGAGATGCTCTTCGCGCTCACGCCCTTCGAGGCGCTCTGCGGCTTCCGGGCCCCTGCGGAGGCGGCGGCGCTGTTCGAGCGGCTCACCGGGCTCGTCGCGGGGACGGACGCCGCCGAGGTCACGGAGCAGGTGGCCGAACTCCTGCGCGGCCCGGAGGAGGCGGCGGCGCTCGCGGCCGCCTTCGGCCGGCTGATCGAGGGCGGGCGCGACGTGCGCTCCTGCGTCGATGCGGTGGCGGCGGCCGTCGGCATCCACCTCTCCCCCGGCGGCGCGCGCGGACCGGGCCGGGACGACGACGCGGCGCTCCGCACCGTCGTCGATCTCGCCGCCCAGTACCCCTCCGACCCGGGCGTGCTCATCTCCCTCATCCTCAACAGGGTCAGCCTCGCCCCGGGCGAGGCGCTCTACCTCCCCGCCGGGAACGTGCACGCCTACCTGAAGGGCGTCGGGATCGAGGTCATGGCATCCTCGGACAACGTCCTGCGCGGCGGGCTCACGCCCAAGCACGTCGACGTCGCCGAGCTCCTCAGGACGGTCGTGTTCGCCCCCTCCGAGGTTCCCATGCTGGCCGCCCAGGAGTCCGACCTCGGGCAGGAGCTGTACCGGCCGCCGTTCGCGGAGTTCCAGCTCCAGCGCATCGCGGTCGCGGCGGACGGAAACCGCCCCGCGCCGGTGCCCGTGGCGCAGGCCGGTGCGGCGGTCGTGCTCGTGGTGGACGGGTCGCTGACGCTGGACACCCCGAAGGGCGACCTAGCGCTCGGGCGCGGCCAGAGCGCGTTTGTCCCCGATGCGGAGGCTCCTGCCCTCGCGCATCCCGGTCCCGAGGGCGTCCTCGCCTTCGCTGTGACCACCGGTCTCCGTTCGGAGTCGGGACTGGCCTAGGCGCCTCCCGTGAGCCCACCGCGCACGACGCCGGCCCCCGGGAGTCGGGCGAGTCAGCGCTGGACGAGCTGGCGTGCCCTTCCGGCGGCGCCCCTGGCCCGGCGAACGGCGGCCTTCGCCGCCCGGCGGCCCTGCTGGAGGGTCCGTCGCGCGATGGGCATCCCGGTCGAGTAGACGGGGTAGAACGGCGAGAGCGGAAGCTCCCAGGTCCCGGCGAGCAGGTCCTCGTGCTGGGCGAACTGCTTCTTGAAGTCGGAGATGCCGTCGTTGAGCAGCCCGTTGAGGTCGTAGCGCGTGCAGCCTGCGGCCTTCATGGCCGTGAACGCGGCCCACTTGACGCCGTAGTTCGCGCGGGCCTTCTGCCCCGCCGCATTGACGCCGCCGTAGAGCTCGAAAGCCGTGCCGGCGCTCTTGGCGATCCAGACGAACGCGACGACCTGGTCGCCGTCGAATGCCGCCACGACGGGCGAGTCCTCCCCCAGGAACCGCCAGATGTCCCGGTAGTACCGGTCCTCATGGATGCCGAAGCCCGCACGGGCGGCCGTCTCGCGGTAGATCGCGAGGACCTGGTCGAGCTCGGCCTCGGTCGCGACCGTGCGGAACTCCAGACCGCCCCTGAGGTTCTTGCGGACGTTGGCCCGGGTCGTGCGCGACATGGCCGCCATGAGGTCGTCCTCGCTCAGGGTGAGGTCGAGGATGAGGGTCCGCGGGATGAGGATCGTGCCCTCGGTGCGGCGGAAGCCCGCGGCGGCGAGACCCCGTTCCCCTGCGGATCCGGCCTCCCAGTCGGGCTCGGCGACGAGTGCCACGGAGCCGTGGGCCTCGCGGACCGCGCGGCCCACGGCGGCGAGCACCCGCTCGGCGTCCTCGGGCGCGCAGACGGGACCGCGTGAGACGTAGGCCAAGGACTTCAGCGGCCACGGGAGGCCGCGGTAGAGGACCTGCGCGCCGCCGAGGACCGTTTCGCCCTCGCTGACAAGGAGCCGCTCGGTGCGCCAGTGATGGGCGGCCTTGAGCTCGCCCCAGCCCCACAGCTGCAGCGGGTGCCCCCCGAGTCCGTTGACCAGGCCGTCCCACGTTGCGCGGTCGGTGCACGGGCGGACGGTCAGATCGCGGGCGGCCAGCTGGCTCTCGGGGCTCATGTTCCTCCTGGATGATGCGCGGCAGTGTGTCCTCGGCAGCACGATGGGGCGCGGCCTAAGCCGCGCCCCATTCTAGCCGCGGGCCAGCCGCGGCGGCCGGGGGTCAGGCGCGGCGCGCCCAGCTCTCCCACTTGCTCGCGTGGTGCTCGGCGTCGACGAAACGGACCGTGCCGGACTTCGAGCGCATGACGATGGACTGCGTCTTGACGCGGTCCTTCTGGTAGCGAACCCCGCGCAGGAGGTCGCCGTCGGTGATGCCGGTCGCGGCGAAGTAGCAGTTGTCGCTCGTGACCAGGTCGTTGGTGGTGAGGACCCGGTCGAGGTCGTGCCCGGCGTCGAGCGCCTTCTGCTTCTCCTCGTCGCTGGTCGGCCAGAGACGGCCCTGGATCACGCCGCCGAGCGCCTTGATCGCGCACGCGGCGACGATGCCCTCAGGGGTCCCGCCGACGCCCATGAGGGCGTCGACGCCGGTGCCCGAACGGGCAGCGGCGATGGCTCCGGCGACGTCGCCGTCCATGATGAACTTCGTCCGCGCGCCCGCGGCGCGGATCTCCTCGACCAGCGGCTTGTGGCGGTCGCGGTCGAGCACGCAGACGGTGACCTGGTTGATCTTGACGCCCTTGGCCTTGGCGATGAGGTGCAGGTTCTGCTTGACCGGCAGGCGCAGGTCCACGAGGTCGGCAGCCTCGGGTCCGGTGACGAGCTTCTCCATGTAGAACACCGCGGAGGGGTCGAACATGGTCCCGCGCTCGGCCACCGCGAGGACGGCGAGGGCGTTGTTGATGCCGAGGGCCGTCAGGCGCGTGCCGTCGATCGGGTCGACCGCGACGTCGACCTCGGGGCCCGTGCCGTCGCCGACGCGCTCCCCGTTGTAGAGCATCGGGGCTTCGTCCTTCTCGCCCTCGCCGATCACGACGACGCCGTTGAAGTGGACGGTCTGCAGGAACGAGCGCATGGCGTCGACGGCGGCGCCGTCGGCCTTGTTCTTGTCGCCGAAGCCGACCCAGTGGCCGCCGGCGATCGCGGCGGCCTCGGTCACACGGACGAGCTCGAGGGCGAGGTTGCGGTCTGGCTCATCGGCTCCTACATGGAGCGAGCTGGAAAGGGTCGAGTACTGGCTGTCGTCGGGCGCAGGGGACACGGAGACCTCTTCTTCGAGCGGGCTTTGTACGCATCATAGTCGTCCGGGATGTCCCCGCCGCGACGATGACGCCGCTCACAGCCCCGCAGCCGGTTGGCGGGAGCAAGGCCCAGTGCGGGACCATGGAGGCGTGAGCAGCACCGAACAGTCCCCTCAGGCTTCCCCGGAGGCCACGCCGGTCAAGCCGGTCATCCCTGCCGCCGCGGCGAAGCGTGCGAACGCCTCCGTCATCGGCATGATCATGGCCCTCGCCGTGAGCCTCCTGGCGATCCTGCCCGTGGTGCTGCTCAACGCCGCGCCGAAGTCGGAGCCACGCAGGCCGGTGGTCGACGTCTCCTCGATCGCGGCCAACGCCGCTGGCGTCGCGGGCTTCGCCCCTGTCGTCCCGTCACTGCCGGACGGCTACTCGCCGAACTACGCTCGGTGGAACGGCGCCGGGACCGACGGCGTGTCACATTGGGACATCGGATACCTCACGCCCGCCCAGCAGTTCGTCTCGGTCGTCCAGACCGGCACCGCCAACCCGACCTGGCTGAACGAGCAGGTCAAGAAGGCGCCCGTGACCGGCACGAGGAGCGTGGCCGGGGTCGACTGGACGCTGTATGACAAGCCCGGCATCGAGAAGAGCCTCGTTGCGACCGTCGCCGGTACCACGGTGGTGCTGAGCGGCTCCGCCGGGTTCGCCGAGCTGGACGAGGTGGCGGGCGCTGTCGTCACGTCCGCCACACACCGCTAGCTGTACCCGGCCAGGACGTTGGTAGCGGCGAGTCTGGTTGAACAAGGGAGAACCTCCGAGTGGGATGTGGCTTGTCGAAGGCCCACTCCAACTCGGAGGTTCTCGTGTTCCACCGTAGCGCCCGTTTGACTGTCCATGGCCGCCGGCTGATCGTCCAGCGGCATCAGGCTGGATGGAAGCAGGCCCACATCGCCGCGGCGATGGGCGTCTCGCGCAAGTGCGTGGGAACCTGGATCCGCCGGTACGAGACCGAAGGCGAGGCCGGTCTGGAGACCAGGTCCTCACGGCCGCACACGATGCCCACCCGGACCCCGGCCGAGGTCGAGCAGAAGGTCCTGGCCGCCCGGGCCGTACACCGGCAGGGCCCGGACGTGCTCGGGCCGAAGACCGGGGTTCCGGCCAGGACGGTGTCCCGGATCCTGCGCCGGCACGGGGTGCCCCGCCTGCGCGAGTGCGACCCGATGACCGGGGATCCCATCCGGGCCTCGAAGTCCACCGCGGTGCGCTATGAGCGCGCCCGGCCCGGGGAGCTGGTCCACATGGACGTGAAGAAGCTCGGCCGGATCCCCGAGGGCGGGGGCTGGCGCGCCCTCGGCCGGGAGGCAACCGTGGGCCACAGGCACAAGCAGGTCCCGATCGGCTACGACTACGTGCACTCGCTGGTCGATGACCACTCCAGACTGGCCTACAGCGAGGTGCTGCCCGATGAGAAGGGCCCCACCTGCGCGGGCTTCCTCGAGCGTGCGATCGCCTACTTCGCGGCCCACGGGATCACCCGGATCGAGCGGCTGATGACCGACAACGCCTGGGCATACCGGTACTCCCTGCGGGCAGTGTGCGCCGAGCATGGCATCACCCAGAAGTTCATCAGGCCCCACTGCCCCTGGCAGAACGGGAAGGTCGAGAGGCTGAACCGCACCCTGGCAACCGAGTGGGCCTACTGCCAGGCCTTCACCAGCAACGACCAGCGAACAGCCGCCCTTGCACCATGGCTCGAGCACTACAACACTGAACGCTGTCACAGCGCACTCGGAGGCAAACCCCCGATCAGCCGGCTGGCACCAACCTGATGGCCGGGTACACCTAGCCGGCGCTCCCCGCGCCCGGCGACGCTGCGGCGTCGTGTGCCGGGGCCAGCCCCGAGCGGATCTCGCGCTTGAGGATCTTGCCGGTAGGCCCCTTGGGCAGCTGGTCCACGATCCGCACCTCGCGGGGGTACTTGTACGCGGCCACCTGGGACTTGACGAAGTCGCGCAGCTCCTCCGCGGTCGCAGCGCCCTGGGCGGTGAGGGCGACGACGGCCACCACCTCCTCGCCCAGCTCCGGGTCCGGCATGCCCACGACCGCGGCCTCGGCCACGGCCGGGTGCTCGTAGAGGACCTCTTCGACCTCGCGCGGGTAGACGTTGTAGCCGCCGCGGATGATGAGGTCCTTCTTGCGGTCCACAATCGAGTAGCAGCCGTCGGTGTCGACCCGGCCCATGTCTCCGGTCAGGAGCCAGCCGTCATGGATGGCCTCGGCGGTGGCGTCGGGCCGGTTCCAGTAGCCCTTCATGACGTTGTGGCCGCGGACGGCGATCTCGCCGACCTCGCCCTGGGGCACCTCCTCGCCGTCGAGCCCGACGACCCGCAGCTCGACGCCCTCGACGGCCGTGCCGATGGAACCGGGCTTGCGGACGCGGTCGGGGTGGTTGAACGCGGCGACCGGGGAGGTCTCGGACAGGCCGTAGCCCTCGAGGATGATGCAGCCGAACTCGTCCTCGAACCGGTGCAGGACCTCCACGGGCAGGGCCGCGCCGCCCGAGATGCACACGCGCAGGGAGGAGGTGTCGTAGCGGCCGTGGTCCGGCAGGTTCAGGAGCGCGCCGTACATCGTGGGGACGCCCGCGAAGACGGTCACCCGCTGGGACTCGATGATCTCGAGGGCGTCCTTCGGGGCAAACCGCGGCAGCAGGGCGATCGTCGCTCCGGCCAAGACGGTCGTGTTGAGTGCGCAGGTCTGGCCGAACGTGTGGAACAGGGGCAGGCCGCCGAAGACGACGTCCTCCGAGGTGAGGGTCAGGAGCGTGCGGACGGTCAGGTCCGCGTTGAGGATGAGGTTCCGGTGCGTGAGCTCGGCGCCCTTGGGCCGGCCCGTGGTGCCCGAGGTGTAGAGGATCACCGCGGTGTCGCCTTCGGCGCGCTCGGCGACGTCGCCGTGCGGCTCCTCGCTCTCGAGGACGCCGGCGAAGGCGCCGGGCTCGACCGTGATGATCCGCGTCCCGGTGCCCTGAGCGCCCGCCGCGGCCTCGTCCGCGACGGCCGAGGTGGCGAGGAGCACCTCGGCGCCGGAGTCGCCGAGGTAGTAGGCGATCTCGCGCTCCTTGAGCATGGGGTTCATCGGCACGACGATCGCGCCTGCCCGCAGGGCGCCGTAGTAGGCGACGGCGAACTCGGGGACGTTCGGCAGCATCACGCCCACGCGGCTCCCGGGGGCGATCCCGGCGCGCACGAGCATTCCGGCGAGCCGCGCCGTCGCGTCCTCGAGGTCGGCGTAGGTCCAGGCTTCCCCGGCGCACGTGATGGCGGTTCGGCCGCCGTGCCGGGACGCGGTGGCGACGAGATGCTCGGCGAGGTTCATGGAGGCTCCTGACGGACGTTACTGTGGCGTAGGCCACATCGATTGTGGCGTGGAACTCCGTTTCAGGTCAACCGGCATTCAGTCTCACGCTCAGGCTGCCAGACCTCGCTGCTAGACCTCGAAGAATCCCCGCAGCGCCTTGGCGAAGACCTGCGCGTCGACGTCGTGGGTCTGGCCCTCGAGAACCTCGAGCCGGGCGTCGGGGATGGCGTCCGCGGCGGCGCGGGCACCGGCGTGCAGGAACTCGGGGCTCGCGCCGCCCGCGAGGACGAGCGTGGGCGCGCTGATCCGGCCGAACACGTCCACGGGGACCACCGAGCCTTCGCCCATCGCGGCGTCGTCGTAGGCGAGGGTCGGGGCGAGCGCCGTGCCGGCCGGCCAATACGGGGACTGGCGTGCCCCGGCGATGGCATCCTCCGGCACTCCGACGTAGCGCATGAACGTCTCGAGCGCGCCGTCGCGGTCGCCGTCGTCGAGCCTGGCGTTCAGGTCCCGGGTGTACTCCTCGGCGCGGGCACGGCCGGCGTCGTCCGTCATGAACGGGGGTTCCCACATCACCAGGGCGCTGACGGGGAGCACCGCCGCTGCGCGGGCGGCGAGCACCGCGCCAGAGGACAGACCGACGAGGGCCGCTCCCCCGCGCTCGTGCGAGGCCGCGTCGAGCAGCGCGCCGATGTCCTCGATCTCGCGGTCGACGGCGAACGGCTGCGTGTCGGTGCTGTCGCCGCGCCCGCGCCGGTCGTAGTTGTAGACGGTGAAGGTCTCGGCGAGCGCCTCGGCGATGTGGGCGTCCGCGCGGCGGTGCACCGAGGCCCCGGAGACGAGGATGAGCGGGGTGCCCGCACCGAGGCGGTCGTAGGCGATGGTGGTTCCGTCGGGGGAAGTGACCTGGGTCATGGGTACACCGTACGGTCCGCCTGGCCGCCGGGACACCCACCGTCAGGTTTTCGCGAGGGTGTCGAGCTCGTCGGCGAGGATCCGCGTCAGCTCGTCCTGCTCGGGGACGACCGCCGGGTCCGCGATCACGGAGACCACGAGCTCGCCGGCGTAGGAGAGGACGGCGAAGCACACGCCCACGTTCCCGGGCGTCATCGTGATCGGGACAATCGAGGCGATGCGGTGGCCAGCCAGGTGGATCGGCTCGGCGGGGCCGCGCACATTGGTCAGGAACGTGGTCACGAGCCGCTGCCGGTCAATGAAGTGCTGGAACACGCCAGCGCGGGCGAGCGCCCGGAAGGCGACGCCGAGGGGCCCGACCGAGGCTCCGCGCGACGGTCCGGAGCGGTTCCCGGCCTGCTCCATGACGCGCGCCAGTCGGACAGCGGGGTCCGGATCGGCGGGGACCTCCGTGGGGACGATCCCGTTGATGTTCCCCAGCGCCGTGGCTTCCCTGGGGCCGCGCGGGGTGATGGGCACCGACACCACAAAGGACCGGTGGGCCTCGCCACGGGAGCGGAGCGTGGAGGCCAGGGCCCCGGAGACGGCGACGAGGACCAGGTCGTTGAGCGTGCAGCCGCGCGCGTGGGCTGCGCCGAGGGCCTCCTTCAGGGGCAGCGTCACGGTCCTGACGCTCCGGGTGCCTCCGGTGGGACGGTTGAACGAGGTGCTGGCCGACCCGTGGGGGCGGTGGCGGCCGGTGAGGCCGAGCTCGCGCAGCCCCCGCGCCGCCGAGGCGAGGGCGCGGGGCTCGTTGGCGAGCGCGCTCAGGCGCTCCCGCCACGCGTCGGCGAGCAGCTCGCGCGGTGTGGGGCCGGGCTGCGGGAACGGCGTGACGGGCGGCGTCGGCACGGAGGCCGGGAGCACTGGCACGCGCAGCACTGGCGCCGCACCGGTTTCCGGGCGGTCGTCGCCGAGCGCGGAGAGCACGGCGAGGCCGCCGAGGCCATCCGCCATCACGTGGTGTGCGATGAAGACCAGCGCCGCCGCGTCCCCCTGCTCGGCACGGAGGAGTCGGGCCCTCCAGAGGGGCCGGTCCTTCGGGAGCCGCTCGCACGCAAGCCTGGATGCCTCGCGCAGGAGGCCCTCGCGGCCCCCGGGGACGGCACCCTCCGAGAGGTGGCGCGGGAGGCCGAACGCGGCGTCGTCCACCCACACCGGGCGCCCGAACCCGGGCGGCGACGGGACGAGGCGGCGGCGCAGCCGCGGGACGCGCACGATCCTCTCCCCCAGCGCTGCGGTGAGCTCGGCGAGCGACGGCGCGGCCCCGGCGTCGAACATCAGGACCGCGGCCATGTGCATCGGGACCTGGCCGCGGTCGGTCGCGAGGAGGGTGAGGTCGTTGCTGCTGATCCGGTCGATGCCCGGCCTGCGTCCCATGGCTGCCTCCCCGTGTGGCTGCGGTAGGACCAGCGTAGGCTCGCTCGCGGCTACTGGCGCCAGCGGAGGCGGCTGTCCGTCGCGGAGGACTTGCAGGTGTACAGCAGGCCGATGGAGCTCACGCCCTGGGCGCCCTCGGTGCTGCAGTAGGCGCCGGGCGTGACGAGGGGGAGTGTGGACGTCGGCGCGGGGGCGGACCCCTGCGCTGCGGCCTGGGCCGGCTGGTTGGTGGGCGCCAGCTGGCCCGGGCAGCCGGCGAGGATCGCGGACATGGCGTCGTGCTCGGCCTGGGTCACCCACAGGCTGTAGGTGGCCTTCACGGAGACCTGCCGCGCGACGTAGTCGCAGCGGAAGCCCTTGTTGGGCGGCAGCCAGGTGGCGGCGTCGCCGTCGCCCTTCTGCTGGTTGGTCGGGCCGTCGGTGGACTGCAGGTTCAGCGGGTCGTTGGCGAGGGCGACCCGCTGCTCGTAGGTGAGCTGCTGTGCGCCCTTCTGCCACGCGTCGGAGAGCGCGACCACGTGGTCGATCTGTACGTCGTCGCTCGTCGTCGTGCCGCGGAGGAAGGCGATGGCAGTGGCCGTGTACGGGTCGGCGAGGGTGCCGGAGGCGACCTTGCAGGGGACGCTGTTGACGTACGTGATGTCTGTGAGGTCGCGGTTGAGCATGTCGTTGCGGGTGTCGCAACCGTTCCGGTCCACGTCGAGCCATGCCGGCCCGAACTCGTCCCGGGTGTACCCGGTCTTCGGGGCGCGGCCCTTGACCGGGATCGTCTCGAGGAGGACCGCTGCTTCGGTGCCGTAGGCGGGCTGCGGGTTGGGGGCGGCGTAGACGGTCGCCGTCGTGCTGTCGGCGGCCTGGGCGGGCGACGGCGCCGCGGCACCGAGGCCGGCGACGATCGCGAGCGACGTGGCGAGCCAGGCGGAGAAGGCGACGGCGCGGGTGCGGGCGCTGGGGCGGGGGCGGGTCACAGGGGGCATGAGGACATCGTCCCGCCCTCGCGGGGCGGAACCGCCGTTCCTGACCTAATCCTTGGCGGATCCTGCGGCGCCTTCCCGAGGGCCGAGGGCGGTCGTCGGGACGATGGGGGGGCACGATGCCTGCCCCCGCGCGGTGACGGGTCAAACCGGGTTTGACCCGTCACCGCGCAATCAGGGAACCGTCGCCCGGTGGCAGCGGCGGTGTCGCGCAGGTCAGAAAGCGCCGACGCCGTTCGGGGTGCCGAGCCCGGTCACGCCGTCCCACCCGCTGCGCGCCGTGCACCACTGCGCGGTGGGGCAGGAGCCGTTGGAGCCGGACGTGACGTCGAACAGGGAGCCCGCGTTGGCGTACGGGATCGCGTTGGCGTAGCCGGTGAGGCCTGCGCCGGTGTGGCCCGCGAGCGCGTAGACGGAGGCGATGATCGGCGAGGCCAGGCTCGTCCCGCCGAACTGGCCCCACGTGGAGCTCTTGGACGACGTCGGGTAGAAGACGCCGAGGCCGCCGTTGGAGGGGTCGGAGACGGCGGCGACGTCGTTCATCGCCCGGTTCGCGCACCCCGTCCCATAGCCCGCCGCCGCGGCGAGCGGCGCGTTGTAGGCGGAGCAGCCCGAGCCCGTGCCGGACCAGGTGGTTTCGGCCCAGCCGCGGGCGGTGCCCGGGGCCGGGTTGAGGCTCGTCCCGCCCACGGCCGTGACGAAGGAGGACGAGGCCGGGTAGGAGGCGCCCTGGTAGCCGGAGTCGCCAGCGCTCGCGGTCACTGCGATCCCGGGGAACCTGTAGTACTTCCCGTAGGTCGCGTCCGAGGCGTCGGAGCCCCCGTAGCTGTTGGAGATGGCGACAACGCCGGGCTGCCTGGCGGCGGTCTGGACGGCGGTGCCGAGGTTGGTGAACGACGCCGAAGCTGCCTGGACCACGGTGATCCTGCAGTCCGGGCAGGCTGCGGAGACGGCGTCGACGTCGAGGGCCTGCTCCTGCGCCCAGCCGAGGTCGAACCTGGGCAGGCGGGTGCCGCCGTTCTGGTCGAGGATCGTCAGGCAGCCGTTCGCCGTCGTGCAGGCGGGGAGTCCGTACTGCTGGCGGTACGTGGCGAGGTCCCGCTCGAGGTTCGGGTAGCCGTAGGCGTCCACGATCGCCACCGTGCGGCCCCCGGAGGCGGTGCCGTCCAGGCTGTACGCGGAGCGCAGCTGCGAGGGGGTGAGGGCGGTCCCGGGCGGGGTGGTGGCGTTGGTGATGACCCGGCCGGCGGGGTCGGTGGCCTGCCGGGCAGCGCAGGCGGCCTCGCCAGGCCGCGGGTCCGAGCAGACCTTGATCGAGTGGTCATCCGCCTTCCCGACGGGCGGCGTCGCGCTGGCGGCAGTGGTTCCGGTGACGGCGGCCGCTGCGACGAGCAGTCCGGCGACGGCGGCAGACAGTAGCTTCCTGATAGGAAACGCCCCCTCTGGTGGTGGTTTCTGGCGCTGGCCGACGGCCGGCTCCACAGAAGAAGCTAGGGGGAAACGCCGACCGGCGGGAAGGGGTGTCCGCGAAAGCTCGGGGAATCCTTGGAGGACGCTGCGGGAGCACGGCCTCGAATGTCGGACCCCCTCGCTACCGTGATAGAACAGCCGGGGCTGGCAGAGGGGGCAGACAATGATCGTCGAGTTCGGGTGGTTCCTGGACCGCGCGCCGTGGGCGTACTCGCGCCCGGGACTGAACCGTGTACGGGTGGGCCGCAAGGGGTTCGTCTCCCTCCTGCAGACGCGCCTCGGCCTCACGCGCCCCGACACCCAGAACGCGGAGCGGGTGAGCGAGTACCTGCGTCGGCTCGAGCGCCTCGACTCCCCCGGCGCGTGGTTCCACCGCTCCCTCGCGGCGGACCCGTGGTCCACGGCCTACGAGCTCCTCAGTGCCCGGGACGACGCCGTCGCCAACGGCTGGGACGGCACCCTTCCGGAGCCCGAGCCGGGGACGCACGACGGCGGACCCTCGCCGCTGCTGCGCACCCTCGCCGCCGCGGAGCGCGCCGGCGAGGGCGTCCCGGGAGGCGCGCTGGCGCCGTCGCTCGCGGACGACATCGTTGAGCTGATCGCCGAACTCGAGTCCGCTCCCCTGCCGCTGGGCATCGACGGGCTCATCCTCGCGCACCCGGAAGACACGTTCCCAGTCGTGTGGCGGCGGATCATCGGCGCCCTCCGCGACCGGGGCATCAGGGTCAGCGAGGCGCCGGCGCCGCACCGGGTTCCCGAGCTGACGGTCCTCCAGGCCGAGACGGAGTGGGAGGCAGCCGAGCACGCCGCGCGCTGGCTCGCCGCGGGACCGAACGAGCGCACCGCCGTCGTGTGCTCCGACCCCACTGCTGTCCTCGACCAGTACCTCACTCTTCACGGCCAGCCGCGTCTGGGTGTGGGCGAGCGCTCGGCGTGGCGGGCCCAGGACCAGCTCATTCCGCTGTTCTTCGAGCTCGTGTGGGAGCCGGCCAACGTGCACCTGTTGGCCGAGTTCCTCACGCTCCCGGACTCGCCGGTCCGCCGCGGCGCGGCGAAGCACCTGCTCAGGGCCCTCGCGGAGGAGCCCGGCGTCCGCGGGGCGGCATGGTCCGGCGCCATCGCCGCGATCGCCGCCGACGACTCGCTCGGGCCCGACCTCGCGGCTGCCCTCGACCGGACGTTCCGCATCCGCCTCCTGTCCGAGGCGGACCGCCCCTCGAGCGCGCAGCTCGTCGAGGCCACGGCGTGGCTGACGTCCGCGCTCACCGCCCGGGCCGCCGTCGTGCCGCGCCTGCAGGCGACCGCGGCGCAGCTCGGCCGCGTCCTGGCGCTCCTCGCGCCGCTGCCCCACGTGTCCCGGCGGGACCTGCGCCGGATCATCGCCTCGGTCGTGACCCAGGGCGCCGAACCGCTCGTGGGTGCCGAGGCCGCGCCCTGGCTGCGCCTGAGCCACCTCGCGGAGCTGGGCGAGGACGTGGACGATGCCCTGTGGTGGGGGTTCCAGTCCGCGTCCACGCCCGCCGTCCGCCGCTGGGACGCACACGACGCCGCGGCCCTCGCCCGGGTGGGCGTCGAGCTTCCCACGCCGCAGCAGCTCACCGGCCTCGCCGTGCGGGAGACGCTCGCCGCAGCGGGGCGGTGCCGGAGGCTCGTCGTGGTCCAGATCGCCCAGCGCAACGGCGAGCGCGTCGAGGCGAACCCTCTCCTCGAGGCGCTCGTCGCAGGGCAGCCCGTAAGCTCGGAGGCCCGGGCGGGCGCGGCGGAGGCAGGCGGCGGCATGGCGGCGCGGATCGCGTCGGTGACCAGGTCGCCGTCGGACCTCGTGGTGCCAGGTGAGGGGGCGCACGACGGCGTGTGGCGTCTCGCCGGGCGCGAGGCCCGGCTCACGCGGGCAGCGGCACGGCGCCCGGTGGCGCCGCGGGCCGAGCTGGAGGTCGGGCCGAACGCCGCGCTCGCTCCGGAGCGGCTCTCGTTCTCCCAGCTCGAGGTGCTCCTGGGCTGCTCGCTGCGCTGGGCGCTCGAGCGCAAGGGCCGGCTGACGGTCCCCGACGCCGCCGACATCCCCGAGGGGTCGCGCATGATCGGGACCTTCGCGCACCGCGTCATCGAGCGCCTGCACGAGGTGCTGCACGCCTCGAACCGGGCGGTGCCGACCGGCAGTGAAATCGACGCGGCGATCGAAGAACTCCTGCCCGAGTTCGCCTCCGAGCTGCTTCTGCCCGGGCAGAAGGCCCGCCGGCTCACGGTCGTGGCCGCGGTCGGCGAGGCCGCGCGCACCTTCTTCGCCACGCTCCAGCGCGGCGGCGTCGCGCTGCAGGCGGTCGAGAAGGAGTTCGAGAAGGACCTGCGGCTCGTCACCGACGACGGCGTGCTGAGCATCCCGGTCGTGGGCAGCGCGGACGCGGTGGGGATCGACGAGGAGGGGCGAACCGTCGTCGTGGACCTCAAGTGGTCCTCCACCGGCCGGTACCTGCGCGAGAAGGTCCAGAAGGGCACGGCGCTCCAGCTGGCCCTGTACCAGTGGGCGCTCAACGGCGGCGACGCCCCGCCCGACCACCCCACCGCGTACTACCTGCTCAAGCAGCACGACTTCGCCTCGGCTCACGCGCACTTCGGCCCGTCGGTGCCGCGCGTGTGGGCGCCCGAGGAGCTGTGGAGGCGGGCGGTCCACGCCGCGGAGCACGTGGTCGCGGATGTCCTCGCCGGGCATGTCACGGCGACGAAGCCGTTCGCCGACGCGTTCTCCGCGGCAGCGGCACAGGCTTCGCAGAGCTCCGCTCCGACCGGCGCAGAGGGCGGCTCCGCTCCCGTCCCCGCCGGCCCGACGACCGTCGAGGAGAGGGAGACCGCGGCAGGCCGGCTCTATGTCGAGCCAGGGTGCCGGTTCTGCCGCTTCGGAGCCCTGTGCGGGCTGAAGGGGGACTACTCATGAGCGCGGTCGGCACGGAGAGCATGGCACCCGGCGTCGGGAACCACGGCCTCGGGGACCACGGCGTCGTGGACCGGGACGTCCTGAACCGGGACATCCTGGGCAACGTCGCGATGATCTCGGCGAGCGCCGGGACGGGCAAGACGTACACCCTCACCGAGAAGATCGTGGACCACATCCGCGCCGGCGTCCGTCCCGACCAGATCATGGCCACGACCTTCACGAAGAAGGCCGCCGGCGAGCTGCGCGAGCGCATCGCCGCCCGGCTCCTCGATGAGGGCGACTCCGCACTGGGTACGGCGTCACAGGAGCTCGGCGCGAGCCTCGTGGGCACCGTCAACAGCGTGTGCGGGCAGCTCCTGTCGGAATACGCGATCGACGCCGGCCTCTCCCCCGCGCTGGAGGTGATCGGCGAGGACCAGCTGGACGCGATGTTCAGGCTCGCGACCGACGAGGTGCTGGCCGACCATGCTGAGACGCTCTCGCCCGTCGCGTGGCGCATGGGCACGCACCCCGATCAGGAGGCGGAGTACGGCACCGAGCCGTGGAGCACGACCGTGCAGCGGGTCGTGACGTACGCGCGGACCAACCTGCTCGACGCCGACGCGGTGCGGGCCTGCGCGGAGCGGTCGTGGACCGAGTTCCGGGAGGGTCTCCTCGACCCCGCGTCCGCGGACAACCGTACGGACTGGCTGCGCGAGCTGCACGCCCTGCGGGTGGAGATGGAGCTGACCGTCGCGCGCGGCGAGCACAGCGACGGGACCAAGGCCAAGGTCTCAACGAAGGCGTTCGAGGAGCAGTACCCGAAGGCGCTCGCCAAGATCGCCAAGGCGCAGGCCGTCGAGACGACACCGTGGGAGGTGTGGCGCGGGTTCGTCGGCTCGAACCCCGCGGCGCCGCTGAAGAAGGTCTTCTGGGACCTGCGCGAGCGCATCCACGCTGAGCTGCTCTCCAACCCCGCGTTCCACCGCGACATCGAGGGCTACATCCGCGGCGTGCTCACGTGCGCCGCCGACTGCCTCGACGCCTACGAGGAGTTCAAGCGGGACAACGCGCTCATGGACTTCGTGGACCAGGAGGCCAAGGTCCTCGAGCTCGCCCGGCACAACGCCGCGTTCCGGGAGTCCTTCGCCGGGCGGATCCGGGTGCTCGTGGTCGACGAGTTCCAGGACACGAGCCCGCTCCAGCTCGCCCTGTTCCTCGAGCTCAGCTCGCTCGTGGGGCAGGCGGTGTGGGTGGGCGATCCCAAGCAGGCGATCTACGAGTTCCGCGGTACCGACCCGGAGCTCATGGAAGCCGTCATGGCCGCTGTACCGGACGCGAGCCGCAGGCAGCTCTCCGAGACGTGGCGCTCGCGCCAGGCCCCCGTGGACCTCTCCAACGCGGTGTTCGAGCGCGTGTTCGCGGCGCACGGGATGACCACGAAGTCCGTGCACCTCGAGCTTCCGCCGTCCAAGGCCGCCGAGTACGCGGGCAGCGTGGGGTCGGTCGAGGCGTGGACCAGGAACCAGGGCAAGGCGGAGGACCGGCTCCGCGCGACCGCCGCCGGGGTCGCGGGATTACTGGCACTGCGCCCAGACCTGCGGCCCTGCGACATCGCCGTCCTTGCCCGGTCCAACGACGAGGTCAAGAAGCTCTCCGCGGCCCTCGACGAGCTGGGCCTGCGCGCGAGCCGCAACCCCCGCGCGCTCGGCGCCGCGCGGGAGGTGCAGCTGGCGCGGGCCGCGATGGCGTACGTCGCCGACGGGTGGGACACAGTCGCCCTGGCCGAGCTCGTCGCTCTGCACCCGGACCACCCCTCGCACGGGACGTGGCAGCGGGAGCTGCTCGCCGCCGTCGTGCCTCGCCCCGCGAGCCCGGACGCGCTGCAGGAGGGCGCGCACGACGGCGGGGCCGCGCCGGAGCCGGTCGGCGCCCGGGCCGTGCACGCGGCGTGGCGGCAGGCACCCGTCGTCGCGGCGCTGGACGCCCTCCGGGAGCAGGCAGCGGCAGCGACTCCCACCGAGGTGTTCGAGGCCGTGACTGGGGTCGTCGGGCTGCCGCAGCTGGTAGCGGGGTGGTCTGCACCGGAGCGGCGGCTGCGCAACCTGGACGCGTTCCGCGGGGCGATCGAGCTGTACTACGAGCGGTGCAGGGCACTGCGGTCGCCGGCGACCCTGCGCGGGTTCCTGGACTTCTTCGCCTCCGACGACCACGACTCCGCCGAGAACGCCGGGCCCGACGTGGTGAACGTCCTGACATACCACAAGGCGAAGGGCCTCGAATGGCCGGTGGTGGTGATGGAGAGCCTGGACAAGGAGTCCAAGCTGCGCCCGTTCGGGGCGGGCGTCGAGTCGACCCGGGCGCTGGACCTGGCCGACCCGCTCGCGGGCCGGTGGATCCGGCTGTGGCCGAGCCCGTTCCCCTACGGCGGATCGCCCCTGGACACGGCAGCGAAGGCCAGCGACGCGGCCGCCCGGTTCCTCGAGCGCGACCAGCGCAGCCAGGCGCGGCTCATGTACGTCGGCATGACGCGGGCCGCGGAGACGACCGTGCTGACCTCTAAGACCGGGTCCCCGGGCGTGCTCAACGACCTGGGGCTCGGCGAGCGGTTCGTCTCCTGGAAGGACGGTGCCGTGTCGATCGGCGGGGACACTTCCGTGCCCGCGCGGATCGAGGCGCTCGAGCCGGCCGCGGCTCCCGCGTCCGACGGCGAGTGGCTGGGCCGGTTCGTCGACGCGCCGGTCACGACTTCGGCCGTGGCGCGCAAGCCGGCACGGCTCAAGGCGAGCGAATCGCTCGCGGGCGGACTCGACGCGGACATCCGGGAGGTCGCCGTTCTCGGCGGGAGGCTCGCGGAGCACGGCTCGGACGACTGGGGCGCCGTCGGCTCCGCAGTGCACGCTTACCTGGGCACGGAGTTCCGCGCCCTCGACGACGCGGGACGGCTCCGCCTCGCAGAGCGTCTCGTGGCCCGTTGGGATGTGGGGACGACGGTCGACGCCGCGCTCCTCACCACCGCGGGCGAGCGCTTCGAGGCCTGGCTCGACGCCGAGTTCCCCGGCTGGGCGCGCCACCGCGAGGCGGCCATCGGGTGGCGGCCGGACGGGCAGACCATGGAAGGCTGGATCGACCTGCTGCTCGAGGGGCCGGACGGGTTCGTGCTCGTGGACCACAAGACCTACCCGGGCACCGACCCCGAGGGTCACATCCGTGCCCACTACCTCGGGCAAATGGCCGCATACCGGAAGGCCATCGAGGCCGCTACCGGCAGGCCCGTGCTGCGGGTGCTGATGCACCTGCCGGCGCTAGGACGGGTGTTCGAGGTGTCGGGGATGTCGGGAGCATGAGCGAGTCTGGGTGAGGACCCTCGGCATCGACCTGGCCGCGGAGCCGAAGAAGACGGCGGCTGCGGTCATCGAATGGGCACCGGAAACGGCTCGGATCGAGGAACTCCGCCTCGGAGTCTCCGACGAGACGATTGTGGGCTGTTCGGAGACTGCGACGTGACCGGCATCGACTGCCCGGTGGGCTGGCCCTTGCCGTTCCTGGACTTCATGAGCGGACATCTCGGCGGCGATCTCGCGAAGGTGCTCGAGTACGACGGCCTCAAGGGGCGCCGGCTGCTCGCCTACCGCGAGACCGACCGCTTCGTCACACGCAAGACGGGACTCATTCCCCTCAGCGTCTCGGCCGACCGCCTCGCACATCCCGCGATGCGATGCGCCGTCATCCAGGCCAAGATCGCCCAGCGCTTCGGCCCGGAACCGCGGGACGGCACCGGCCGTCTCGCGGAAGTCTACCCGGCAGCCTCCCTCCGGCTATGGGGCATCCATGCCCGCCGGTACAAGGGGACGAACGCCACCGAAGCGGCCGCACGCGCCGAGGTCATCAGCCAGCTCTCCGCGGCGGCGCCGTGGCTCGGCACCCACAACCACGAGGACGCGATGTCCCATTCGGACGACGCGTTCGACGCCGTTGTCGCGTCTCTGAGTGCGAGAGCTGTCGCCATTGGCGCAACGCTTCGACCGAACGAGGAGCAGGCCGACCTCGCCCGTTCCGAGGGCTGGATCCACATTCCCAGCGGACCCCTGAGCGACCTGCTGCAGTAGGCGCTCAAACAGTAGCCGCCAGGAACACCGTGCCACCCGTTCTCAAGGCACCTGCACCGGCACTACTCTGCGGGCATGGCTGAGACCTTCGTCCTGGTGCACGGCGCGTGGCATGGCGGGTGGGCGTGGCGGCCCGTCGGGGCAAGGCTCCAGGCAGCGGGGCACGTCGTGCATGCCCCGACGTCGCCGGGGCTCGCGCCCGGTGACGACCCAGCCGGCGTCGGGCTCGGCGTCGCCGTGGACGCGCTCGTCGAATACGTCGAACGGCGCGACCTCCACGGCGTGACGCTCGTGGGGCACAGCTGGGGCGGATTCCTCCTCTCGGCCGCTGCGCCGCAACTGGCAGACAGGCTCGCGAGACTCGTCTACATCAACGCGTTCGTGCCCTTGGACGGCGAGTCCATGGTCTCGCTAATCCCCGAGCGGGCCGCGGCCCTGTACGCCCAGCTGGCGGCCGCCTCCGGCAACAACACGACGACCATTCCGCTCGAGCTCTGGAAGACGGCCTTCATGCAGGACGCCGGTCCTGAGACCCAGGAGCTCGTGCACAGCCTCCTCGCGCCGCACCCCTTCGCGACGCTCACGGATCCGGCGCCGGACGTCGACTACGCGGCCCTCAGCGTGCCGCTCGCCTCCGTGGGGTCTCGGGACGACAGGGCGATGCTCGCGCCCGACAGCCCGTGGCCGCCGCCCTTCGCCAGCCGCCTCCCGGGCGGCAGCTTCACCGAGATCGGCGGAAGCCACCTGTCGATCCTCACACGGCCGGCGGAGGTCGCGGCCGCCGTCCTCGCCCTCACGGACAAGCAGTGACGTCCGCGGGCGAGTCTGGGACCAGACGGGTGAGGTGAGCGGAATGCGGTGGGTGCTGCACGTCGACCTCGACCAGTTCATCGCTGCGGTCGAGGTGCTCCGGCGCCCGGAGCTCGCCGGCAGGCCGATCATCGTCGGCGGCCGGGGCGATCCGACGGAGCGCGCCGTGGTCTCGACGGCGTCGTACGAGGCCCGGGCGTTCGGCGTCGGCTCCGGGATGCCCCTGCGGATCGCGGCCCGCAAGGTGCCCGACGCCGTGATCCTGCCCGTCGACCACGAGGCCTACCTCGCGGCGTCGGAGGAGGTGATGGCCACGCTCCGCGAGCAGCCGGGCGCCGTCGTGCAGGTCCTCGGTTGGGACGAGGCGTTCGTCGGCGTCGAGACCGAGGACCCGGAGGCCTACGCCCGGCAGCTTCAGGCAGCCGTCCTGGAGCGGACGCGGCTCCACTGCAGCGTCGGCATCGGCGACACCCTCGTCCGCGCCAAGGTCGGCACGGGCTTCGGGAAGCCAGCCGGCGTCTTCCGTCTCACCGCGGGGAACTGGCTCGAGGTCATGGGCGGCCGGCCCACGAGGGACCTGTGGGGCGTCGGCGCCAAGGTTTCCGCCCGGCTCGCGAAGCTCGGCATCACCACCGTCGCCCAGCTCGCCGCCACCGATCCCCAAGACCTCGTCCCAGAGTTCGGCCCCAGAATGGGCCCGTGGTACGCGCAGCTCGGCCGCGGGGAGGGCAGCAGCGTCGTCGATGACACCCCCTGGGTGGCCCACGGGCACAGCCGCGAGACGACCTTCCAGCGCGACCTGACCGATCCAGCGCAAGTGGACGAGGCCGTGCGTGAGCTGACGGCGCGGGTGCTCGAGGACGTCGCGGCCGAGGGCAGGCCCGTGGTCGGGCTGACCCTCAAGGTCCGCTACGCCCCGTTCACCACCACAACCCACGGGCGGAAGATCGCCGAGACCTCCGACCGGGACGAGATCCTCGCCCACGCTCTCGGCCTCGCAGCCGCCATCGAGCCCGGTCGGCCCATCCGGCTCCTGGGGCTCCGAGCCGAGATGGCCATGCCCGACGACGCCCGCCAGGGGCACACGCCCACCCGCAGCGGCTGGTGACGGCGCCGCTCTCTCTTTGCCCGAGATCCGATCGCGCCCTGTGCCCCTCCAGGCGAGGGGCCTATCATGTCCACACAACATCGCGGTTGGGGGCGCAGTCCGTCAAGGAAGAAGCCAGCTGTGGTCGCCCCCCAGGTGCAGTCGATCAGAACCTCAGACGGCGGCTCGCTGCGCGTCTTCAGCTACGGCAGCGGACCCGGTGCGGTCTTCGCCGCGGGCAGCCTCACCCGCACTCTGCTCTACGGCAGATTCGCCAGCAGACTCTCGGCCACGATGCCGGTGCACGTGTACGACCGGCGGGGCCGCGGCGGTTCGAGTCCGCAGCCGGCGGACTACTCCATGGACACCGAGGTGGACGACCTGAAGGCCGTCCTCGACGCGACCGGGAGCCGGGTCGTCCTGGGGCACAGCTACGGCGGCGGCATCGCTCTGGAGGCGGCGCTGCGCCTGCCGGTGAGCCGCGTCGGCGTCTACGACCCCGCCGTCAACATCGACGGGTGCCTTCCGACGCAGACCCTCCCCGAGCTCGTCGCGGCGGCGGCCAGGGGCGACCACGTCGGCGCCGTCCTGGTCTTCTCGCGGGAGATGGACCCTGTCCTGGCACGGGTGCCGCTGCCCGATCCGGCCGCCCGGGCGCTCGTGTGGGCCGCGTCGCGCCTCACCCGGGAGGGACACTCCTGGAAGGAAATGGTCCCCTCCCTGGCACACGAGATCACGCTGCTGGACGGCACCCACGCCGCCGCCGACCGGTACGCCGGCATCCGGGTTCCCCTCCTGCTCCTGGCGGGGGCGCACAGCCCCTGGTATTTCCGGACCATCGCCTCCGGCCTCGCTGCCTCGCTCCCGGGCAGCACCAGCATGGTCATCCCGCGGGCAGGCCACAGCGCGCTGAACCACCCCTCGGAGAAGATCCTCGGCCTCTTCCGGCGCTTCCTCCAGCAGCCGGCGTGAGCCGGGCGACGACTACCCCAGCGGCGGGATCGCGCGCCCGGGGTTGAGGATGCCGTGCGGGTCGAGGGCGTTCTTGACCGCGTGGTGCATCGCGAGGCTCACCGGCGAGAGCTCCTTGGCCAGCCCGTCGAGCTTGAGGGTCCCGACGCCGTGCTCGCCGCTCACGGTCCCGCCGACGGCGAGCGCGGCGTCGATGATCTCGCTGAACGCTTCGTGCGCGCGGCCCCGCGCGGCGTCGTCCCCGGGCGTGGTGATGATGAGCGGGTGCAGGTTCCCATCGCCGGCGTGGGCGATGTTGGCGATCAGCACGTCGTGGGCCGCGGCGATCTCCTCGATCCGCGCCAGCACCTCCGGCACCCTGGCCTTGGGCACGCAGACGTCCTCGGTGAGCACCGGGCCGAGCCGCTCGAGCGCCGGGTACGCGAGGCGCCGGGCGGCATAGAGCGCCTCGGACTCCTGCTCGTCCGCCGAGATTGCGGCGAGGCTCGCCCCGGCCTCCTCGAAGCAGCGCGCGAGCTCCGCAGCCTCGAACTGGCCCTGCTCACCCGGCGCGTCGGTCCGGCCGATGAGCACCGCGTTCGCGTCGGTGGAGAGGCCCATGTGCTTCCAGTCGTCCACGGCCTTGAGGCAGTGCCGGTCCACGAGCTCGAGCACCGACGGGCTGATCCCGGACTCCGCCACGAGCGCGACGGCCCGGCCGGCGTCGACCACCGAGTCGAACATGCCGGCCACCGTGATCGGCGCCGGCGGCAGCGGACGCAGCCGCACCACGACCTCGGTCACGACGGCGAGCGTGCCCTCCGAGCCGACGATGAGGCCCACGAGGTTGTAGCCCGCCACGCCCTTCGCGGTGCGCGTGCCCAGCCGCGTGACCTCCCCGGTGCCCGTGACCACCTCGAGCTCGAGGACGTAGTCCCGCGTGACGCCGTACTTGACGCAGCACATCCCGCCGGCGTTGGTCGCGACGTTCCCGCCGATCGTGGACCACGGCGACGACGCCGGGTCCGGCGGGTACCAGAGGCCGTACTGGGCGACGTGGGCGCGCAGGTCGTCGTTGACCACGCCGGGCTGGACCCGTGCCCACCGCTCAGCCTCGTTGACCTCGAGGATGGCGTTCATCCGCTCGAACGAGACGACCACGCACCCCTCCATCGCGTTCGCCGCGCCCGAGAGCCCGGTCCCCGCCCCGCGCGCCACCAGAGGGGTGCCAGTCTCGGCGCACCAGCGCACCACCGCGGCCACCTCCGCGGTGCTCTCCGGACGCACGACGGCGAGCGGGTCGCCGTAGACGGCCCACTCGCCTTCGTCGTGGAGATAGCCGGCGAAGGAGGCCTCCGAGGTCAGGACGCGGCCCTCGGGCAGGAGGGCTTCGAGGGTGGCCGCGGCGGCGGCGGCGGAGGATGCTGGCATGTCTGGACTCTACCGAAGCACGATGGCGAGGCCGTCGGGGTCGGTGACCCGCGCGCCGTCGTGCGTCCGCTCTGGGGCCAACCCCCGCTCGGAGAGGGTCGCGACGGCGGCGTCGAGGTCGGCGACCCGCAGCGCGAGGCGCGGGAACCGCGGGCCGGTGGCGGCCGGCGTCGTGAGCTGGAGGGCGTCGCGGCCCAAGCTGAAGCGGCCCTCCCCCGCCGGCTGCATGCCTACGGTGTCGGCGAAGAGACGGGCGGCGGCGTCCGGATCGCTCGCGGCGTAGGCGAAGTAGTCGAGGGACTCCGCGAGGGCGCCGGGCGCCTCGGGGATGCGGAGGTCGAGGTCCCGCTGGAGGAGCTCGATGCGGGCGCCGTCGGGCATGAGGACGAAGGCAAGGCGGCCGAAGCCGGTGCCGGCGGGCTTGGGCGGGGTGGCGTCGAGGCAGCCGGCGGCGAGGAGGCGGGCGTAGTCGGCGTCGAGATCGTCGCTGAGGAATGCGAGGTGGTCCGGACCGAACGGAAGCGGCGTGAGCGCCTCGGGGTCGTGGATGAACTCGACCAGGCCGCCGGCGAGCTGGACGTAGGCGATCTGGACGGGCGTGCCGACGACTGTCTCGTGGAAGACCACGCGGGCGTCGAGCGCGGCGTAGAAGTCCAGGGAAGCACGGATGTCGCGCACGACGACGCCGAGGTGGTTGAGCTCGTGGATCACGCGGGCGCCTTCCGTCGGTCGGGCTGTTCGTCGGAGAGCCTACTGGCGATCCTGCTCGCGTAGTATCGACAAGTCACTCGGTTCGCATTTCGCACCTGCGGGCCGATCGAATCACCATGGGGGTCATTCAGCGTGAAACGCACCAGGACGCGACGTCGCGCCTTCTTTCCGCTTGCCATTGCTGGCATTCTCGCAGCGACCGGGCTCGCCGCCTGTTCATCCGACGGATCCGTCAAGGCCGAGGTCGTCCGCGTCGTCGACGGCGACACCTTCGAGGCCAAGTACGGCAATGAGACCAAGACAGTCCGTCTCCTAAATATCGATACTCCGGAGACCAAGCACCCGAACAAGATCATCGAATGCCAGGGTCCCGAAGCCACGAAATTCCTCGAGGGGAAGCTGCCGGCCGGGACTGCCGTGACGCTCCGCTTCGACCAGGAGAAGACCGACGGCTACAACAGGGTGCTCGCCGCGGCGTTCCTGGGCGATGAGCTGGTCAACGCCTCGATCGCCCGCGCAGGACTCGGTGTAGCCAAGGAGTACAAGCCGAACACCAAGTACTACGGCGAGGTAAAGGCTGCGCAGGACGAGGCGGCCCAGAAGAAGGCCGGCCTGTTCCAGGACAGCCTCGCCTGCAGTCCGGCCGCCGTCGCGGAACAGCAGCTCGCGGCGCTGGCGGCAACGCCCGCCGACCCCGGGACCGCAGCAGCGTCAGGGGAGATCACGTCTGCCGCGGGCAAGCTGGCGATCGCCCTCGCTGCCGCGAAGACCGCCGCCGGCCTCCTCGGCGAGGCCAAGGATGCGGTGGTCGCGGTCGCACGCTCCACCGAGAACGCCGGCGCGTCGGCAGCCAAGCTCACTGCTGCGGTGGCTACCGCGGAGTCGCGCCACAAGACGATGACCGACCGGGCGGCCTCAGTCAAGGCCGAGGAGGACCGCATCGCGGCCGAGGCGAAGGCCGCCGAGGCGAAGCGCGTGGCCGACGAGGCTGCCGCCAAGGCCGCCGCGGAGGCCCGAGCCAAGGCTGCCGCTGAGGCTCAGGCTGCTGCCGAGGCCGCGGCCCGGGCCGTGCCGCCCGCGCCGACATACGTCGCCCCATCCCAGCCCTACGTTGCCCCGGCGCCCGCGCCCGTGCAGCAGAACCCATACCCGGGCTACACGGGGCCGCGCTGCTACGCGCCCGGCGGGAAGTCCTGGAGGCCCTGCTAAGGGTCAGCCGCTCCGTCTCCGGGCAGCGCATCCACGCACCCGGCGACCTCGCTCCCCGGCCATTGTCGGGTTCACGCGGGTGCTGGGCCCGCTCACCCGCAGGAACCCGACAATTCCGCCGGGACGTGGCGGCGGGACGTGCCGCCGGGCCCCGGTCCGATCCGGTGGGTCTCCGGTCAGGCCCAGAGGGCCAAACACGGATACCTCCCCCTCCGCGTATAGGCTTCCCACAGTGGGGAGCGCGGTGCCCACGGGATATCCGCCTCGACCACCTGCTGGAGAAGCCATGAAGCCTGCCCTGAGGGCAGCCAGTGCCCTGCTCGCAACCGCCGTGCTCCTCGCCGCCGCCATGGTCGGTCTCGCCTCTGGCGCCCAGGCCTCCCCGCAGGTCTACAACCCCTGCGGCTGGCTCAGCCTCGGACAGGTGAAGTTCTCGGCCTACGGCGCCAACCGCGTCACCTTTGCCACCGCCACGGACCGAAGCTCGGACGTCGTCACCATCACCGGGTGTGTCCGCTCCGGCAGCGGCTACGCGCAGGAGTGGCAGGACTGGGGATACAGCGGCCTGAATGGCTTCGCGGCCGGCAGCACGTGGGAAGACTCCTACCGGTCGCCGAGCGGGTCGTTCAGCATGACCGAAGCCCTCGGCCGCTCGAACCCCGGCACGGCGCTGGCCTACCACACGCTGAACCCGAACTCCCGCTGGGGCGGTGAGCGCGGGGCCACCTACAACCAGTACTTCGAGGGCATCGGCGGGGAGTCCGACGAGAACCTCTGGTACTACATGAACCAGGGCTACTACGAGCAGGCAGCGGTCATCAACTACAACCGCTACCCGGACATGCCGACCGTCCAGGGCGCCTCGTTCGCGATCTTCTTCCACGCAGGCCGCGTCCCCTCGGCCGGGTGCGTGTCCACGAGCCTGTCCACCGTGACCCGCCTGCTCCAGACCAACCGCCCCGGGGACCGGATCATCATGGGCGCCGTCGACGACGTCTTCACCCAGTACACCTCCGACCCATTCGGGGCGATCACGAACAAGTACGGCTCCACCGGCGGCACCTTCGGCCCACTGGCGAACCCGACCTCGAACGAGACCGGAGGGCTGGCCAAGGGCGGCTCGTACCAGTTCTTCAACGGCGGGGCCATCTACTGGTCCCCGGGCACCGGTCCGCACACGATCGGCGGCGGGATCCTCAACGCGTGGCGGAGCGCCGGAGCCGAGGGCGGGTACCTCGGCTACCCGACCACTGACGAGATCCGCGGGCTGAAGGACGGCGGCGCGTACCAGCTCTTCGAAAGCGGGGCCATCATCTGGTCCCCGGCCACGGGCGCGCACATCTCCAACGGCGCGATCCGCAACGCCTGGGCCTCGACCGGGTACGAGAACGGCTACCTCGGCTACCCGACCACTGACGAGATCCGCGGCCTCACAGGCGGCGGGACCTACCAGATGTACCAGAACGGCGCGATCATCTGGTCGCCCGCCACCGGTGCTCACATCTCCAACGGAGCGGTCCGCAGCGCGTGGGCCTCGACCGGGTACGAGAACGGCTTCCTCGGCTACCCGACCACCGACGAGATCCGCGGCCTCACAGGCGGCGGGACCTACCAGATGTACCAGAACGGCGCGATCATCTGGTCCCCGACCACGGGTGCGCACGTCTCCAACGGTGCCGTCCGGAACGCCTGGCTCGGCGCCGGCGGGGAGAACGGCTACCTCGGCTACCCGACCACCGACGAGATCCGCGGCCTCAAGGACGGCGGGACCTACCAGATGTACCAGCGCGGGGCCATCGTCTGGTCCCCCGCGACCGGGGCGCGCATCTCCAACGGCGCCGTCCGCAACGCATGGGCGGCCACCGGCTACGAGAACGGCCCGCTGGGCTACCCGACCTCCAACGAGCAGCCCGTCTCCGGCGGCACGGTGCAGGACTACCAGGGCGGCTTCATCGGCTGGACCCCGCAGAACGGCGCCTTCACGGTCACCGGGGCGATCGCCGACTCCCTCCGCGCCAACCGCGGCATGGGCACACCGGTCGGCCCCGAGGTGAAGACCGCCGACGGCGCGTACCAGATGTTCACGAACGGCGCGATCATCTGGACCCCGGCCACCGGGGCGCACGTCTCCACTGGCGCCATCCGCAGCGTGTGGGCGGCCACCGGCTACGAGGGCGGCCCCTTGGGCTACCCGACCACCGACGAGTTCGCCGCCAACGGCGGCTGGTACCAGACGTACCAGGGCGGGTCGATCTTCTGGTCGCCCGCCACGGGCGGCCGGGTCGTCGCGACGGACTTCGCGGCGAAGCTGACCTCGGGCGCACTGGCCACGCTGGGCTACCCGACCGCGAATGCCGTCACGGGCCTCACCGGCGGCGGGTCGTCCCAGGCCTTCCAGAACGGGATCCTGGTCGAATCCCCGGCCACGGGCGTCCACCCGCTCACCGGCGCCATCCTCAAGGCGTGGACCGGGGCAGGCGCGCAGGACGGCGCGCTCGGCTACCCCACGAGCGACCCGTACGCCGGGGCGAACGGCTCGACCGTGCAGGACTTCGAGCACGGAAGCATCCTCGTCGCCACGGACGGCACCGTGACCGTCACCCGCCAGCAGGACGCGCCCGCCGCCCCCGCCGCGCCCGCTCCGTCGACCGCTGCCCCAGCCACCGCTGCAACGGCGCCGACGGCGGCTGCTGCCCCGGCGACCACAGAGGCCACCCCTGTGCCGGCTGGCCCGGCTCCCGCCGCCACTCCGGCTCCGACAGCGACGGCAGTCCCGACGGCGCCGACCGCCAGCCCGGCCACGGCCGCTGCTGCCGCCGCTCCGACACCCACGGCTGACCCGGCGGCGACGGCCGGGACAACGTCCGGACGGTAACCGGCAGACGAGGAGGGCCCGGCCGCGCGAAGCGGTCCAGGCCCCCGGAATTGTCGGGTTTCCGCGGGTGCTAGGCCCGCCCACCCGCGGGAACCCGACAATTCCGGCGGGAAGTACCGGCGGAAAGTACGGGCCCGCGCCCCGCCGGCTCCGGTCAGATCCAGCGCGGCGCGGCGGGCACCTCGGCGAGCTGCTCGCCGTCGCGCGCGGCGGTGAGCTCCTGCCCCGGCTCGGCGCCGCGGCCGGCGGCCCAGCGCACGACGGCGGGCAGCCGGCCCCCGATGACCGTCGCCCCGGGCCCGGGGTCGCCGAGGGTGAGCCCGTCGTCGTCCCCGCCCACGACCCGCAGGGCCAGGCCCGCCGTCTCGCCGCGCTTCTCCCACGCTCCCCAGATGTCCCCGAGGAGGCGGCGCAGCACGTCGGCCGGGATGTCGGCGAAGCGGGCGCCGTTGCCGAGGTCGACCGCGTGCAGCCACACCTCGCGGATGCGCATCCACACCGTCTCGGACACGGGAACGAGCCTGCCCTGCGCGGTGCGGACCTCCTCGCCCCACTTCGCATCGGGCAGGTCGCGCCACTCGACCGAGAGGTGGATCGCCGAGTGGTCGAACAGGTTCACCAGCGCGATCGGCGGCAGCGTGGCCCCGAACTCGATCTCCTCGTTGCGCGCCTGCGGCGAGGAGTACATGGGCGTCTCCACGCCAGTCGCGGCCCACTCGACGAGCCGCGCGATCGCCCGGGCGTTATAGCCCACGTGGGCTATGACGTGCCGGCGCGACCACCCGGGCAGCAGCGAGGGCCCGTCCATCTCCGCATACGAGAGCTCCCCGAGCTTCCGGGCGAAGAACGCCGTCCCGCGCCGGGCCGTGAGCAGCCCGGCGCGGACCTCCTCGTCCTGGACGAGGTCGTGGCGGGCGACCACCTCAGGCGCCCGGTTCCGCGGCCGCGTTCTCGGGAAGCACGACGCCGGCCGGCAGCACCGCGGGGATGTCCGCCTGGGCACGGGTCACGTTGCGCAGCTGCCCGATGCCCTCGACCGAGACCGTCACGGTCTGCCCGTCGGTCAGGTACACCTCGGGGGTGCGGGCGCGGCCGACCCCGCCGGTGGTGCCGGTGAGGATGAGGTCGCCCGGGTTGAGGGTGATGATCTCGGAGATGTAGGAGACGAGGTGCTCCGGGGTGAAGACGAGGTCCCCGATCGTGCCAGTCTGCATCCGGTTCCCGTCCACGTCGGTGGTGATCGCCGCGTCCCGGTCCAGCTCCTCCGGCGTGACCATGACCGGCCCCACCGGGGTCGAGCGCTCCCACATCTTCCCCTGCAGCCACTCCTTCGTGCGGAACTGGTACGAGCGCATCGAGATGTCGTTCGCCGCCGTGTACCCGGCGATGTAGTCGGCCGCCTCGGCCTCGGGCACGCGCCGGGCCTGCCTGCCGATCACGACGACGAGCTCGGCCTCCCAGTCGATCGCGTGGTCGGCGACGGGCAGCTCAATGTCGTCGTACGGGCCCGTGAGCGTCTCGGCGAACTTCGCGAACAGTGTCGGATACTCCGGAAGGTCCCGGCCCATCTCCGTGATGTGCGAGGCGTAGTTCAGGCCCACGCAGAAGACCTTGGACGGGGCAGGGACCACCGGTGCGAGGTCCGCGCCCTCCACGGGGTGGGTGGCGCCGTCGGCCTTCTCAGCGATCTCCCGCCAGCCCTCGACGGCGAGCAGCGCACCCAAGTCGGCATAGCCGTCGATCTCGGTGAACACGTCGCCGTCCTGTCGCACGGCGACAGTCCCGGCGGGGGTGCGGAGGGTTGCGAGCTTCACTGATTCTTCTCCTTGGGAGTCTGGCCTTCGATGAAGGTGCGGTTGAAGTGCAGGCGCTCGAAGATCGGCGCATCGCCGAACGCGAACAGGTCGAACTGGGTCTCTGCCTCGATGGACCACGCGGCCCACGACGGCACCACGATCATGTCACCCTTGGACACGGCGGTCCGCTCGCCGTCGAGGACGAACGCGCCCTCGCCCTCGAAGACCTGGTAGACGCTCGAGCCGACCTCGCGGGTGGTGCGTGTCCGCACGCCGGCGCGGAGGCGGTGGAACTCGGCGCGGATGGTCGGCATGACGTCCCCGCCGGTGGTCGGGTTCACGAACCGGACGGCGGCGTGGCCCTGCCCGACTGTGGCGGGGTGGCCCTCGTCCTCGAGCGCGAGCTGCTCGGTCAGGGCGCGGTCGGTGTGCTCCCACCGGTACGCCCCGATCGGGGAGGACACCGTGTTCTCGAGCTGCGACAGCGGGCGCAGGCCGGGGTGGCACCACAGCCGCTCCGAGCGGGAGACCTCGGGGGTGGCCTCGTCCGTGACCCGCTCGGTGCCGAACTCGAAGAACCCGGCGTCCATGCCGTGCACGAACGGGATGTCGAGACCGTCGATCCACGCCATCGGCTCGTCGCGCTCGTTGTGGTGGCCGTGGAAGTTCCAGCCCGGGGTGAGCAGGAAGTCGCCGCGCGACATGCGCACCGGGTCCCCGTTCACCACGGTCCACACGCCCTCGCCCTCGACGACGAACCGGAACGCGTTCTGCGAGTGCCGGTGCTCCGGGGCCACCTCGTGCCCGCCGAGGTACTGGATGGCCGCCCACAGGGTCGGCGTCGCGTACGGCAGGCCGCCCAGACCCGGGTTGGCGAGGGCGATGGCCCGGCGCTCCCCGCCGCGGCCCACGGGCACGAGCTCGCCGGCGCGCTCTGCCAGCGGCAGCAGTGTGTTCCACCGCCACACGTGGGGCACGGCCTTCGGCGAGGGCACCATGGGCATCAGCTCGTCCAGCTGCGTCCACAGCGGGATCATGTTCTCCTGCGCCATCGTGGCGTACATCGCCTCGAGCTCGGCTGCCTCCTCGGGCGTCGGCTCGGCGGCGACAATCACGTTCTTCGCTGTGCTCTGTCTCACGACGCTATGCGACGCGACGTTGTCCTGCGTACGGGTGGTGTCCCCATCGATGCTCATCGTGGCCTCCTTGCCATGGTTCTTCCGATTCTCCGTCATTCCGGGTGCCGTTCAGCGCGACTCGGCCAGGGCGGCCTGCCGCGCGGCGATGTCCGCCCGGAGCTCCCGTGACGTAGGCGATGTCCGTCCGTCGCGGTTGAGCATGTCGTTGGGATGTCGCAGCCGTTCCAGTCCACGTCGAGCCACGCCGGCCCGAACTGGGAGCGGTCGTAGCCCGTCTTCGGCCCGCGGCCCATGACGGGGATCGTCTCGAGGAGGGGCGCCGCCTCGGTGCCGTAGGCCGGCTCCGGGTTTGGGGGCTCTTCGCGTTTCCGCGGGAATGGTCCTGCTGGGTGAGTGTCACGCTGCTGTCTGAGCGGCGCTCCTGAGCAGGATACGGGATCGGTAGTTGTCCGGGTTCCGGAAGCCCCGTCCGGTTCGTTTGATGTTCTTGATCGCGGTGTTGTTCGCCTCGACCTTGGCCGTGGTCGCGCCGGTGGTGATGAGGACTTCGATCTCGTTCCACCAGCGCTTCACGGTGCGCAGGAGCCGTTTCGTCTCCACGGTCGGGGCCGCCTCGACGAGGCCCTCGAGGATCCGCAGGTGGTCCCGCGCCTCCTCGAGCGCCCCGGACGCGAGCAGGGTGCGGAGCTGCTCCTTGGCCTCCCAGGCGGCCTGCAGCTGCCCGGTCGGGTCGTCGGATTCGAAGACCTCCCGCAGGCGGGCCCTGCCGCGGCCGG
>NZ_CP022463.1:814781-952543 GCF_002224485.1 Sinomonas sp. R1AF57 | reverse complement strand
CCCTGCGGGCAGTGTGCGCCGAGCATGGCATCACCCAGAAGTTCATCAGGCCCCACTGCCCCTGGCAGAACGGGAAGGTCGAGAGGCTGAACCGCACCCTGGCAACCGAGTGGGCCTACTGCCAGGCCTTCACCAGCAACGACCAGCGAACAGCCGCCCTTGCACCATGGCTCGAGCACTACAACACTGAACGCTGTCACAGCGCACTCGGAGGCAAACCCCCGATCAGCCGGCTGGCACCAACCTGATGGCCGGGTACAGCTAGCCGGGCGCTAGAGTAGGCGCGTGCCCCAGACTCTCACCCCTGCCCAGGCGTGGCGCATCCTGCGCGACGGAAACCAGCGATTCGTGGAGGGCGCGAGCGTCCACCCCAATCAGGACTCGGCGCGCCGCCACGAACTCGTCGCATCGCAGAACCCCGTCTGCGTCATCTTCGGCTGCTCGGACTCCCGTCTCGCCGCTGAGATCATCTTCGACCTCGGCCTCGGGGACGCCTTCGTCGTCCGCTCCGCCGGCCACGTCATCGACGAAGCCGTCCTCGGCTCCCTCGAGTACGCGATCGATCCGCTCAATGTCCCGCTGATCGTGGTCCTCGGCCACGACTCGTGCGGTGCGGTCACGGCCTCGGTCGAGGCGTACGAGACCGGGAACATGCCGAGCGGATTCGTCCGCGACCTCGTCGAGCGCATCATGCCGAGCGTGCTCACGGCGCAGCGCAACGGCGTCACCGACGTCGACGGCACAGTGGTCGAGCATGCGAAGCAGGCCGGTGCCCGGCTGATCGAGACATCGCAGACCATCGCGACCGCCGTCGAGGAGGGCCGCACCGCGGTGCTCAGCGTCTGCTACCACCTCCGCGAGGGCAAGGCGGAGCTCGTCTCCCAGATCGGCGAGATCTAGGCGACACCGTTCGGAACGCGTCGGTGCGGGGGCCTATTCTGGGAGCCATGACTGACTCTGCAGTGCAGGCTCCTGCAACCGACGACTACCGGATCGAGCACGACACGATGGGCGAGGTCCGCGTTCCCGCGGCCGCCCTCTACCGCGCGCAGACGCAGCGCGCCGTCGAGAACTTCCCGATCTCGGGCAAGACCCTTGAGCGCAAGCACATCGAGGCGCTCGCGCGCGTGAAGAAGGCCGCCGCGCGCGCCAACGAGGACCTCGGAGTGATCGATGCTGATCTCGCCGACGCCATCGCTGACGCCGCCGACCGCGTCGCTGCCGGCGAATTCGACGAGCACTTCCCGATCGACGTGTTCCAGACCGGTTCCGGGACCTCCTCGAACATGAACATGAACGAGGTCATCGCCGAGCTCGCCACGCGTGCGCTCAAGGCCAAGGGCAGCGACAAGGTCGTGCACCCGAACGACCACGTCAACGCCTCCCAGTCCTCGAACGACGTCTTCCCCACCTCGGTACACGTCGCCGCGACCGACGCGCTCCTGAACGACCTCATCCCGGCCCTGACATACCTCGCTGCCTCCTTCTCGCGAAAGGCTGACGAGTTCAAGGACGTGGTCAAGTCCGGCCGCACGCACCTCATGGATGCCACACCCGTGACCCTCGGCCAGGAGTTCGGCGGCTACGAGGCTCAGGTCCGCTACGGCATCGAGCGCATCGAGGCCTCGCTGCCCCGCGTCGCCGAGGTTCCGCTCGGCGGCACAGCCGTCGGCACCGGCATCAACACCCCCGCGGGCTTCCCCCAGCGCGTCATCGAGCTCCTCGCCTCGGATACCGCCCTTCCGATCACCGAGGCGCGCAACCACTTCGAAGCCCAGGCCAACCGCGACGGCCTCATCGAGGCGTCCGGGCAGCTGCGCAACATCGCCTACTCGTTCATGAAGATCAACAACGACCTCCGCTGGATGGGCTCGGGCCCGAACACCGGCCTGGGCGAGCTGGCGATCCCCGACCTCCAGCCGGGCTCCTCCATCATGCCGGGCAAGGTCAACCCGGTCATCTGCGAGGCCGCGATCATGGTCGCCGCGCAGGTGGTCGGCAACGACACGACGATCGCGCTGTCCTCCACCAACGGCGCCTTCGAGCTCAACGTCGGCATCCCGGTCATGGCCGCGAACCTCCTGGAGTCGATCCGCCTCCTCGCCAACACCTCGCGCGTCATGGCGGACAAGATGATCGACGGCATCGAGGCCAACGTCGAGCGCGCCCGCTTCCTGGCCGAGGCGTCGCCGTCGATCGTGACCCCGCTGAACAAGTTCATCGGGTACGAGAACGCGGCCAAGATCGCCAAGAAGGCCGTCAAGGAGGGCCTGACGGTCCGTGAGGCGACCGTCGCGCTCGGCTTCGTCGGCGAGGGCGAGGGCAAGGTCTCCGAGGCAGACCTCGAGAAGGCCCTCGACGTCACCACCATGACGGGCCCCAACAAGTAGCCTCCCACGGGAGCACGACGGCGGCCGTCGCCCCGAGCGCGAGGCGGCGGCCGCCGTCGTGCTCCCCTAGGCTGGTTCCATGCCCACGCCTGACTTCATCCTCACCCTGCGCGACATGATCGGCGTCCATCCGCTCTGGCTCCCGGGCGTCAAGGCGGTCGTGGCAGACGACGCCGGGCGGCTGCTCCTGGTGCGCCGCGCGGACAACGGCCGGTGGACCGTCCCTGCCGGGATCGTCGAGCCGGGCGAGGAGCCTGCCGCCACGGCCGTCCGGGAGGTCTTCGAGGAGACCGGAGTCCACGTCTCGGTGACGCATCTGGCGGGCGTCGGGATCACCGCGCCTGTCGTCTACCCGAACGGGGACCAGGCGCAGTACCTCGACGTCGTGATGGCCTGCGCGTTCGTAGCCGGCCAGGAGCGCGTCAATGACGACGAGAACCTCGAGGTGGGGTGGTTCCCGGCCGATGCCCTGCCGGACCTTCCTCCCCTGCACCGGCGTGCGGTCGAGTGGGCGCTGGACCCGCAGCGCCGAGCGCATTTCGTCGGGTCGCCGAGCGTCGCAGAAGCCTGAACCGGGCGGGGACATGACCCCTCAACGCACGGACATGACCCCTCATCAGGCCGGCAGCAGGAGCGCGAGGGCCGCGCCGGCGAGCATGAACGGGCCGAAGGGGATCGCCGACTTCGCCGTCCCGCGGCGTGTGACGATCAGCGCGAGCCCGAAGAGGCCGCCGAGCAGGAACGCCGCGGCCGTGCCCCAGAAGAGGTGCGACCAGCTCAGGAAGCCCAGGTAGAGCCCCAGGACGCCGGCGAGCTTGACGTCGCCGAACCCCATCCCGGCCGGGTACACGACCCGCAGGACGAAGTACACGAGCCACAGCACCGCGCCGCCGGCCAGGACGCGGAGCCCGGCGCCGACGTCGAGCGCCCCAGTGCCGAGCGCGGCCGCGCCGGCCAGCGGGAGCGCGGCCCAGTAGCTGGGCAGCACGATCCGGTTCGGCAGCAGGTGGCTGCGGATGTCGATCACTGCGAGCCGCGCCGCCATCCAGGCGAAGTAGGCGAGGCACGCGACGACGAGCCAGAACGAGAACGGTGCGTCCTGCCAGAGCTCGGGGAGGCGGTGGGTCACCCTTGGACCCTATCGGATGCGCGGCGGCCCGCCGCCCTGCCTGCGGTAGCGTGGCGGCATGACCGACCTCGCCGACGTCTGGCCGCTGTTCGGGCTCACGCTCGGCACCCCGCGCCTGGCGCTGAGACCCCTGCGCGACGACGATCTCCCGGGCCTCGCCGACGCCGCGCGGTCAGGGATCCACGCCCCCGAGCGGACACCCTTCGCCCTGCCCTGGACAGACGCGCCTGCCGCTGAGATCCCTGCGAACTCCGCCCGCTGGATCTGGGAGTGCCGGTCGCGGACACGGCCGGAATCCTGGCTCGTCCAGTTCGGCGTGTTCGCGCACGACGGCGCGCTGCTGGGCCTGCAGGACGTCGGAGCCGAGGACTTCGCACACCTCGCGACCGTGGAGACGGGCTCGTGGCTGCGCCGGGACGTCCAGGGGCAGGGCCTCGGGTCGGAGATGCGCGCCGCCGCCCTGGCGTGGGCATTCGACTGGCTGGGCGCGGAGGTCGCCCTCACCGCGGCCTACGACTGGAACGAGCCCTCGCTCGGAGTGAGCCAAAAGCTGGGGTACGAGCCGAACGGCGAGAGGCGCCGCGTGAGCCGGCCGGGCGTCGTCGAACGCGAGCTGCTCCTGCGGCTGCCCAGGGAGGCGTTCCGCCGCCCCGAGTGGACCCTCTCGGTGGAGGGCCACGGGGCGGCGGCCGCCTTCCTCGGCGTCGGCGCCTAGCGGGGCCGACCCCTAGATCTCGGCCCCTTCGAGGAGCTCCGTGACGAGCGCCGCGATCGGCGAGCGCTCGGACCGGGTGAGCGTGACGTGGCCGAACAGCGGGTGGCCCTTGAGGGTCTCGACCACGGCCGCGATGCCGTCGTGGCGGCCCACGCGGAGGTTGTCGCGCTGGGCGACGTCATGGGTCAGGACGATCTTGGAATTCTGGCCCATGCGGCTCATGACCGTCAGGAGGACGTTCTTCTCGAGGGACTGGGCCTCGTCCACGATCACGAAGGAGTCGTGCAGCGAGCGGCCGCGGATGTGGGTGAGCGGCAGGACCTCGAGCATGCCGCGGTCCATGACCTCGTCGACGACGTCCTGGCTCACGAGGGCGCCGAGGGTGTCGAAGACCGCCTGGCCCCACGGGTTCATCTTCTCGGACTCGGATCCCGGGAGGTAGCCGAGCTCCTGGCCGCCCACCGCGAAGAGCGGCCGGAAGACGACGACCTTCTTGTGCTCGCGCCGCTCCATGACGGCCTCGAGGCCGGCGCACAGGGCGAGCGCGGACTTGCCCGTGCCCGCCCGACCGCCGAGCGAGACGATGCCCACGGAGGGGTCCATGAGGAGGTCGATGGCGAGCCGCTGCTCGGCGGAGCGCCCGTGCAGGCCGAAGAGCTCCCGGTCTCCGCGCACCAGCCGGACCTGCTTGTCGGCACCGACGCGGCCGAGGGCGGAGCCGCGGGGCGAGAGGATCACGAGCCCTGTGTTGACGGGCATCTCCGCGGCTTCCGGGAGGAAGACGGGCTCGTGGCCGTAGAGCGTTGCGACCTGTTCCTCGTCGGCGTCGACCTCGGCGACGCCCGTCCAGCCCGAGTCGACAATCTGCTCGTTGCGGTACTCGTCTGCGTCAAGCCCCATCGCGGACGCCTTGACCCGCATGGGCAGGTCCTTGGACACGAGCGTGACCGCCCGACCCTCGTTGGCCATGTTCTTGGCGACGGCGAGGATGCGCGCGTCGTTGTCCCCCGAGCGGAAGCCGGCGGGGAGGACCTCGGCCGAGATGTGGTTGAGCTCCACCGTGAGCGTGCCGCCCAGGGCGCCGCCGTCGCTCTCGAGCGGGACGGGCCGGCTGAGGCTCCCGTGCTCCACCCGGAGATCGTCGAGGAGCCGGAGTGCCTTGCGGGCGAAGTACCCCAGCTCGGGGTCGTGGCGCTTGCCCTCGAGCTCGGTGATCACCACGACGGGGATCACCACTTCATGTTCCGCGAACCGCAGGAGCGCCCTCGGGTCGGAGAGCAGCACGGACGTGTCCAGTACGTAGGTCCTGCGCGCGGCTCCGGCGGTGGCGCCTGCTGCGGCGGACTCGTTGGGCAGTGCGGTGTGGTGTGCCCCGATGCTTGTCACGTCGACTCCAGCCCCCAGGTTTCCCCGGTGTTCTCCAGTGCGTCCGGCTCGGCCGCGAGGCCGGGACCGGCCTCCTGGAGCTGCTGCGACGCAACGTCCATACTCGGCCTCCCCGCATCGGGTGGCGGTTGCCGCCCGATGGCGCCAATGTACGCCTCGTCACATGAACGTCGGGTGACATCCGAGGGAGTGTCCAGTAAATGACAGCTGTGTAATTTCGGCCCTGCGGCTACGCGCCGAAGCGGCGCTGGCGCCCCGCGTAGTCGCGGAGCGCGCGGAGGAAGTCGATCCTGCGGAAGGCCGGCCAGAGGGCCTCGCAGAAGTAGAACTCGCTGTAGGCGCTCTGCCACATGAGGAATCCGGAGAGGCGCTGCTCTCCCGAGGTGCGGATCACGAGGTCGGGGTCCGGCTGCCCCGCCGTGTACAGGAACCGCGAGATGTCCTCGACATCGAGCCGTTCGGCCAGCTCGGCGATATCCTCTCCGCGCGCGAGGGCATCACGGAGGAGCTCCCGGACGGCGTCGACGATCTCCCGGCGCCCCCCGTAGCCGACCGCCACGTTGACGTGGAGGGGCTCGGACGGACTGGGCTTCGCGGTGAGCCGGGCAAGCCGCTCGGCCAAGTGGTCCGGGAGGATCTCGGGTGCGCCCATGGCGTGGACGGAGACGTTCGGGTCGTCGTCGAGGCGGTCGAGCGTCTCGGCGATGATCTCCGTCAGCTCGCGGAGCTCCTCAGTCGAGCGGCTCAGGTTGTCCGTCGAGAGCATGTAGAGCGTGACCACCCGCACGCCGAGCTCCCGGCACCAGCCGAGGAACTCGTGGATCTTGTCCGCGCCGGCGCGGTGGCCCTGGCTCGTCGGGGCGTTGAACTGACGGGCCCACCGCCGGTTCCCGTCGACCATGACACCGATGTGGCCGGGAATGCTCTCCGGGCTGAGCGACCGGACGAGACGGCGCTCGTAGTAGCCGTAGAGGAAACCGGGCAGTTCCATGCCCCTCCCGCCCGATCGATTCCCATGCCATCACAGGCCTGTAGATGCCGCCTCCTAGGCTACCGCAGGCTCCATGGCCTTCCCCGCGCCGGAACCCCCAGACAGCCCGGCGCGAGCGGCGGCTCATGCTACTCACGGGTAACCTACCGGCCCGTACGATAAAATGCTTCCCATGCAGCTTCAGGCCGCCCGTGCAGAGCTCCTTGCCCTCAAGCCCTCGTGGCGGGGGTGGATCCATGCGGTCGCGACCCCGCTCGCCCTCGCGGCCGGGATCGTGCTCGTGGTTCTGGCCCCCGGCACCGACCGGAAGGTCACGAGCGGCATCTACGCCTTCACGGGGCTCCTGCTGTTCTCGGTCAGCGCGGTGTACCACCGCGGGAACTGGAAGCCGAGGGCCAAGGCGGTCCTCAAGCGCCTGGACCACACGAACATCATGCTCGTCATCGCCGGCACCTACACGCCGCTGTCCTGGGTCCTGCTCCCCCGCCCCACCGCGCTGCTCCTGCTCACGCTCATCTGGACGGGCGCGCTCGTCGGCGTGGCCTTCCGGGTGATCTGGATGCGGGCGCCTCGGTGGCTCTACGTTCCGGTCTACGTCGTGCTGGGCTGCGCCGCCCTCCTGTTCCTGCCGGACTTCTTCGCGGCGAGCATCCCCGCCGCCATCCTCATCTGCGTGGGCGGCGCCTTCTACATCGCGGGCGCGGTGTTCTACGGCCTCCAGCGCCCCAACTTCAGCTGGGACCACTTCGGCTTCCACGAGTTCTTCCACGCCTTCACAGTGCTCGGCTTCGCGGCCCACTTCGTCGCGATCATGATCGCGGTCGTGGGCCTGCCAGTCGCCGGCGCATAGCGGAGCGCCGGCGAAGTGCCGGTCAGCCGCCGGGCGCGAGCTGCTCGCGCAGCTGGTCGGCGGTGCGGACGGGGAGCCTGCAGGCGAAGTCCCGGCACACGTAGGCGAGCGGGCTGCCGTCGGGCGCGCCCGGCCGACCCTGCAGCAGGGGCACGACGGCGCCGGCGCGCCCGCCGCCGTCTGGCCGCACCGCGCCGTCCCCCACCCCTGCGGCGGCGCCGCCGTCCGGAGACCCGAGTGCCACGGCGAGCCCCGGGCTCGGGTCGAGGAGGGCAGCACGGTGGAGCAGGCGCGTCTCCGAGGCCCCACCGCCGTGCAGGGGGCCGACCACCGCAACCTCGAGCGGGCCGGCCAGGGTGGCCTCGGCGACCGCGAGGAGCCACCCGGCGACCCGAGGCGACTGGCCCACGAGCCGCGGGAGCCCGGCGAGGATGGCCCGTGCGACGGCGCGATGCTCACCCGAGCCGCTGTAAGCCGCGAACGACGTGAGCGCCCCGGCCAGCAGCGACGCCCCCGAGGGCGCCTCGTTGTCCATCGCGTCGAGGGCGCGCGACCCGCCGAGGGCGGCGGTGGCGCCGGTGCGGGCCCCCGAGAGGTCGAGGGACACGTCGGAGAGCAGGCCGTCCTCGACGAAGCGGCTCCGGGCGGCGTCGAGGAGCTGCCCTGCCCACCTGTACCAGCGGGCCTCGCCCGTGCACGCGAAGAGGGCGAGGGCGCCCTCGGCGCAGCCCGCATAGTCGGCGAGCATGCCCTCGACTCCCCCGGCGGCGCCGCCGTGGGAAACCCGCGTCAGCGTCTGGCCATTCCAGTGGACCTCGGCGAGGAGGGCTGCGGAGCGCTCTGCCGCCGCGAGGAGGTCCGGGCGGTCCAGGACCACCGAGGCGTCGGCGAGGGCCGCCACGGCCAGCCCGTTCCAGCCCGCGACCGCCTTGTCGTCCCGCCCCGGCGGCGTCCGGCGCGAACGCGCCTCGAGCAGCACGGCCCTCGTCCGCGCGAGGAGCTCCCTCTCGTCGGCGCCCAGCTCGCGGCCTGCGTGGAGTGGCCACCCGGGACCGCCGTGGGAGCCGGGAGGCGAGCCCGGCCGCACGCCGAACACCGACGCCAGCCGCGCGCCGTCGTGCGCTCCCGCCGCCTCCGCGAGCTCGCCGGGGGTCCAGACGTAGTAGGCACCCTCGACGTGCCGGCCGCCGCGCTCCGAGTCGGCGTCGAGCGACGACGCGAATCCTCCGCCGGGAAGGCCGAGCTCGCGGACCATCCAGTCCGCGGTCAGCGCCGCGGCCTCCCGGGCCTCGTCCGCCGGGAACTCCGGCGAGGCGCCGAGGCGCACCCAGTGGGCGAGCGCGCGGAGCAGCTGGGCGTTGTCGTAGAGCATCTTCTCGTAGTGCGGCAACGACCAGTCCGCGGTGACGGAGTAGCGCGCGAATCCGCCGGCCAGGGTGTCGAACAGCGCCGAGCGGCACATGGCCGCGAGGGTGCGCCCGGCGAGCGCCCTCGCCGCGGCCGCGGTCGCGGCGCTCCCTGCGGCGTGGCGGACGAGGAACTCCGCCACGGGCGACGGCGGGAACTTCGGCGCGCGCCCGAACCCGCCGTGGGTGCCGTCCTCCTCCTGGCCGAGGCGCACGACGGCGTCGCGCGCGAGCGCGGCCAGCTCGCCGTCGTCGATCCCTGCCTCGGGCGAGTCGAGGCGCAGGAGCTGGTCCGAGAAGAGGCCGCCGAGCGCCTCGGCAAGCGCCGCCGCCTGGCGTTCGACGGCTTCCCGGCGGTTCCGCCACGCGTCGGAGACGGCCTCGAGGATCTGGCGGAAGCTGGGCTGTCCCGGGTGCGGAGTCGGCGGGTAGTAGGTGCCTGCGTAGAACGCTCGACCGTCCGGGAGGGCGAAGATGCTCAGGGGCCAGCCTCCCTGGCCTGTCATCGCCTGGCACGCGGCCATGTAGGCGGAGTCCACGTCAGGCCGCTCCTCGCGGTCGACCTTGACGGGGACGAAGCGTTCGTTGAGCTCTGCGGCAGTCGCCTCGTCCTCGAAGGACTCGTGCGCCATGACGTGGCACCAGTGGCAGGCGGCGTACCCGATCGAGACGAACACAGGGACGTCGCGGCGCGCGGCCTCGGCGAAGGCCTCCTCGCCGAAGGGCTGCCAGTGGACGGGATTGTCAGCGTGCTGGCGGAGGTACGCGGACGGGGATCCTGCGAGTCGGTTGGCCATGGCCCCAGTCTGCCCCATGGAGGGGCGCGGGGCTCAGGCCTCGGGCTCGCCCTTCTCGGGCGCGCGCTCGGCCTTCTCGGGCGCGCTCTCGGCCTCGCGGGCCTCCTCGACCTGGGCGCGGTAGCGGACGCGGCGCAGGCGGCGGACCATGTCCACGATGAGCAGGATGGTCAGGACGACCACGAAGGCCGTCAGCAGGAACCCCCACGTTCCCGGCGTGATCTGGTCCTCGCTCAGTCCCGGACGCAGCGTCCCCTCGGGGGACGGCGGGGTCTGGGACAGGGCGATGAGGAGGTTCTGCACCGGACTATCCTAGCCGGGCGAACAGGTCCCCCTCTGTCTCTCCCTCCTGGGGGAAGCCGACCGATGACTCGATGAGCGAGTAGTCCTCCCAGGGCCATTCGCGCTGGCGCAGCTCGAGCGAGACCGCGAAGAACCAGCCGTCGGGGTCGATCTGGGTGCCGTGGGCGAGGAGCGCCCGGTCCCGGACCCCGAAGTACTCCGCGCACTCCACCTGGGTCGTCACAGGGTGGCGCGAGGTCCACGGGCGGTGCCCCTCGGCGTCGTTCTCCGCCGCGCGCGCCACCCAGTCCGCGTACGGCGACTCGAGCCCGGCGGAGACCAGGGCGTCGTGGATGCGGCGCACGCGGTCCGGATTGAAGGGGACGTCGTAGTAGAGCTTCGCCGGCGCCCACGGCTCGCCCGTGCCGGGGTAGGCGTCAGGGTCGCCCGCGGAGTGGAAGGCCTCGACGGCCACACGGTGGGCCATGATGTGGTCCGGGTGGGGGTAGCCGCCGTTCTCGTCGTAGGCGACGACGACGTGGGGACGGTACTCGCGGATGAGCTTCACGAGCGGTGCCGAGGCCTGCTCGAGCGGGAGCGTCGCGAAGGACCCCCAGGGAAGGGGCGGGAGGGGGTCCCCCTCCGGGAGGCCCGAGTCCATGAAGCCCAGCCACCGGTGCTGGACGCCGAGGATCTCCTGTGCGGCAGCCATCTCGATCCTGCGCGCGCCGGCCATGTCCCGCCTCGGGTGCGGCGCGTCGAGCAGGTGGGGGTTCTGGATGTCCCCACGGGCGCCGTCCGTGCAGGAGACCACCATGACCTCGTGGCCCTCCGCCAGGTACTTCGCCATCATGGGAGCACCCTTGCTGGACTCGTCGTCGGGGTGGGCGTGGACGGTCAGGAGCCGGAACGATCGGGGGTTCTGGGACACGCCTCCTAGAATAGTCGGGTGAGCCAGACCCCCACCCTCGCCTCCCGCTACGGCACGCCGCGGCGCGGGCTGCCGAAGCGCACTGCGCGGATCCTCGTCGTCGTCGCCCTCGTCGTCGGGATCGCCGTGGCTGGATGGCTCACCGTCCTGAGCACGACCCGCAACGCCGTCACCTCCAAGGACATCGGCTTCCGGACGCCGGACGCCTGGCATGCGGAGCTCGACTTCGCCGTGACGAAGGACGCCTCGGCGAGCGCCGTCTGCGCCGTCAAGGCCCTGTCCGAGACGTACGCCGTGGTGGGGTACCGCGAGGTGGCGATCGGCCCGGACCGCAGCGCAACGGGCACGACGACGTCCTCCACCACCGCGGCGCTGCGCACCGAGAGCGCGGCCGTCTCAGCGATGGTCGACTCGTGCTGGCTCACGTCCAGGTAGTCGGTGTGACGCGGGACACGCCAGGCGCCGTCTTTGGCTTGGGCTCCCCCGATCATTAGAATGTACTAATACCCATTGCCCCGCCGGTGGCCAGCAGCGCTCCCGAGGCATCCTGCCTCAGGGGGTTTGCGCACAGCCGCAGGCGGGGTATTTGCATGGAAAGACGTGACGAGGAGACAAGATGTCCACCACGACCCATCAGGGCGGCGCCTGGCTCACGCAGGAGGCGTACGACCGACTCAAGGCCGAGCTGGACCACCTTTCGGGGGCTGGCCGACACGAGATCGTCGAGAGGATCGAGGCCGCCCGCCAGGAGGGCGACCTCAAGGAGAACGGCGGCTACCACGCGGCCAAGGAGGAGCAGGGCAAGATCGAGGCCCGCATCCGCCAGCTGACCGAGCTGCTGCGCAACGCGCACGTCGGGGAGAAGCCGGCCGACGACGGCGTGGTCGAGCCCGGCATGCTCGTGGTCGCGAAGATCGCGGGCGAGGAGGAGCGGTTCCTCCTGGGCTCGCGCGAGATCGCCGACGGCGGCAGCGACGTCGATGTCTTCAGCGAGAAGTCTCCGCTCGGCGCCGCGATCGTCGGCCACAAGCAGGGCGACAAGCTCTCCTACACCGCGCCGAACGGCAAGGAGATCGCGGTCGAGATCATCTCGGCCACGCCGTACAACGGCTGAGCCTCGCCACAGCCCAGCAAGCACTGCACACACGACGGCGCCGCCCCCGCTCGGGGAGCGGCGCCGTCGCCGTTGCTGGTCCGCACGTCCTGGTGGGAGGGCCCGATCAGCTAGGAGATGGCCCGGCGGGGCCGATGCGGGCGCATGACCAGGGCCGCGACGACCCCGCCCGCGAGGCCGAACAGGTGGGCCTGCCAGGAGATCCCGCGCCCGACCGTCGGAAGCACCCCGAGCAGGACGCTGCCGTAGGCGAGAAGGAGCCCGATGGCGAGCAGGATCTGCCACCACGAGCGATTGAAGAATCCGCGCACGAGCAGGAAGCCGAACAGCCCGAAGATCACCCCCGAGGCCCCGACCGTGACCGAGTGGCCGAAGAGGCTGCCGCCGAACAGCCACACCCCCACGCCGGAGGCGAGCCACGAGAGAGCGACGGCTGTGAGGAACTGCCGCAGGCCTGCGAGGAACGCGAGGAAGCCGAAGACCACGAGGGGCAGCGTGTTGGCCGCGAGGTGGTTCCAGCTCGACGCGTCGTGGACGAGCGGCGAGGTGAGGATGTCCGGAAGGCTCGTCACGTCCCGTGGCCGGATGCCGAACGTCAGCGAGAGCCAGCCGAACGTGAGCATGTTGGCCACTTGGATCGCATAGAGGACCGCGATGATCCCGGCCATGGTGGCAATGCCGGCCCGGGCCCGGCTGGCGAGCTCCGCCTGTCCCGCTGACGCCCTCCGGACCATGCGCTTCCCGCTCAGACGTGGATGACGATCGGCTGGAAGCCCTCTGCCCGCAGGGCGCGGAGCACCTGCTCGCAGTGCTCGTGGCCGCGGGTCTCCATGTCGATGGTGATCGCGACGTCGCCCATGCTGATCGAGCCGCCCACGCGCGTGTGGTCCACGCCGGTGACGTTGGCGTCGTTCTCCGCGATGATGCGGGAGATCGTCGCGAGCGATCCGGGCCGGTCGTCGAGCATCATCCGGACGGTGAAGAAGCGCCCCGCGGCGGCGAGGCCTCGCTGGATGACCTTGAGCATGAGCATCGGGTCGATGTTGCCGCCGGAGAGGATCACGGCAGTCTTCTTCGCGTTGATCCCCAGCTCGGCGAGCTTGCCGTCCATGAGGGCCGCGACGCCAACGGCGCCGGCAGGCTCGACCACGAGCTTGGCCCGTTCCAGGAGGAAGACGAGGGCCCGGGCGAGCGACTCCTCGCTCACGGTCACGAAGTCGTCGACGAGTTCGCGGATGATGCTGAACGGAAGCTGGCCCGGGAGGCCCACCGCGATGCCGTCCGCCATGGTCGAGGTGCTCTGGAGGGGGACGAGCGCGTCGGCGGCGAGGGACGGCGGGTAGGCGGCCGCGTTCTCAGCCTGGACTCCGATCACCTTGATGTCCCGCCCGAGCTCCTTGGCCTTGGCCTTCACTGCGACGGCGACCCCAGCGAGGAGGCCCCCGCCGCCGACGCCCATGATGATCGTGTCGACGTCGGGCACCTGCTCGAGGATCTCGAGGCCCAGCGTGCCCTGCCCGGCGACCACGTCCGGGTTGTCGAAGGGGTGGACGAAGACCGCGCCGGTCTCGTCCGCGTAGCGCTTGGCCTCGGCGAGCGCCTCGTCCACGTTGTGCCCGTGCAGGACGACCTCGGCGCCGTGCGAGCGCGTGGCCTGCAGCTTGGGGAGGGCGACCCCGAGCGGCATGTAGATCCGGGCGCGGATCCCGAGGCGCTTCGCGGCGACGGCGACGCCCTGTGCGTGGTTGCCGGCCGAGGCCGCGACGACGCCGCGCGCCCGCTCCTCGTCGCTCAGGCGCGCCATGCGCACGTAGGCCCCGCGGACCTTGAAGGAGCCGGCCCGCTGGAGGTTCTCGCACTTGAAGTAGACCTCGGTGCCGACCTGCGCTCCCAGCGCCCGGGAGGTTTCGATGGGAGTCTTCGCAATAATCCCCTCGAGCAGCTCCTGCGCGCTCAGGACGTCGTCCAGCGTCACAGCGAGAGTCGAGAGAGTTTCCATGCGCGTGTGCTCCTCAGCAGTGGCAGTCAGTCGGCGGCCCGGGGCGGCTCCGGCGCCGCACCGGCGTCGGGCTCTGCAACAGGCACGTCTCCAGTTTCCCACGCCCGCGAGGCGATGTAGCGCACAGCTGAATTTGCGACCGCGAGCGTGGGCACCGCGAAGAGGGCGCCCGGGATGCCGGCCAGGAACGAACCGGCCGCCACGGAGAGGATCACGGCGACCGGATGGAGCGAGACCGCCCGGCCCATGATGAGCGGCTGGAGGATGTGGCTCTCGAGCTGCTGCACGGCCAGGACGATGACGAGCATGATCACCGCGTTGACCAGGCCGTTCGCCACGAGCGCGAGGAGGACGGCGACGACGCCGCTCACCAGCGCGCCGACCACGGGGATGAACGAGAACACGAACACGAGGATCCCGAGCGGGAGCGCCAAGGGGACCCCCAGGATCGCGGCGCCCACGCCGATGCCGATGGCGTCCACCGCCGCGACGACGACCTGGATGCGGACGTAGTGCACGAGCGAGGTCCAGCCGACGCGTCCGGCGCCGTCGGTGGCGGGGCGCGCGGCGCGCGGCAGCAGGCCCACGAGGAACCGCCAGATCCGCTCGCCCTCGAGCAGGAAGAACGCGAGGACGAAGAGGGCGATGAGGGCTCCCGTGAGGATGTGCCCCGCCGAGGAGCCGACGGAGAGCACGCCGCTCACGAGGCTGCCCTGGTTGTTCTGCACGATGTTGCGGGCGTCCGCGATGTACGTGTCCATCTGGGCTGCGGTGATCTGCAGAGGGCCCTCGGCGAGCCAGCGCTGGATCTCGGACAGGCCCGCGAGCGCCTCGTCCCACAGCTGGGCGAAGCCTGCCGAGATCTGCCGGCCCACGAGCGTCAGGAGGCCGGCGACGACGGCCACGAATCCGATCTCGGTGATGGCCACGGCCAGCCCGCGCGGCATCCCGGCCCTCATGAGCCAGCCCACGGCCGGGGCCAGGAGCCCTGCGAGGAGGGCCGCGACGAGGACTGGGATGACGAGGAAGCTCAGCTGGGCGAGCCCCCAGGCGACGGCGGACGCGACGACGAGGATGATCGCGAGCCGCCACGACCACGCCGCGGCGATGCGCAGCCCGAAGGGGAGGTCGGCGTCGGTGACGGGGCGTGGGGGCAGGCGGCGCGGGCTGGTCGGCTCCATGGGCCCATCCTGCCAGAGCGCTCAGCGGCCCGAGCACTCGGAGGCCCGAGCGCTCAGACGCCCGGGCGCTCAGAGGCTCGAGCCGATGCCCCATCGCATGGACGCCGTCTCTCCCGGGTCGAGCCACCCGAGCCCCTCCCCCGAGTTGAAGGCGTTGGCGGGCCCGGTCATGGGCTCGAGGGCCACGGCCTTCGTCCGCCCGGGGAAGGTCACGCTCACGAAGACGTGGACGTACCGGCACGCCGCCTCCTGCCACAGCCAGACCGAGCGGCCGTCGGGCGCCGTGAGCGTGCTGCGCGCACGCCCGTCCTGGAACTCGAGGTCCGTGAAGGCCGCATCGAGCGCGAGCTCCGACACGCGGCGGCCCCGGCGCAGGTCGTCCTCCCCTGCGGCCGGCTCGTGCGAGCGCGGGATGAGGCGCTCGTCCGCGACCAGTCTGGTGGCTGCCGGGACCGTGAGGACCAGGTCCTCGGTGGGCACGTCGCCGATGCGCAGGTAGGGGTGGGCGCCGAGCACCCATGGCGCGCGCCCGGGCGAGTGGTTCGTGAGGCTCTGCGTCACGCTCAGGGCGCCGGCGCCGTCGAGCGTGTACTCGACCCGGTGGCGCACGAGGAACGGGTAGCCGTGCTGCGGGAAGACGCTCGCCTCGAGGACCGCGGAGGACTCCGAGCGACCGATGAGCGCGTACCCGGTGTTGCGGAGGAGGCCGTGGCTCGCGTGGCCGCGAGACGGTTCGGTGAGGTCCAGCTGCTGCGGCCGGCCCTCGAGCGTCCACCTGCCGTCCTCGATCCGGTTGGCCCAGGGCGCGAGGGTGATGCCGGTCGCGCCGGGCGGGATCTGGTCGTCGCCGAACGTCTCGGTGAGCACGACGCCGTCGCGCGAGTAGGAGCGCAGCGTCGCGGCGAGCTCGGTCACCAGGGCGACGGCCCCACCCGAGCGGAGCTCGTACTGGCGCCCGGTGGCAGGGATGCTGGGAGAGGTCATGGAGTCACGCTAGCGGTCTTCCCTCCGGCCACTCCAGATGTTATCTTTTGTTAGAAACATTTTGTTCGTGTGAAGGGGGGCGGGCGAATGCTCGCAGCAGAGCGGCACGCGCGGATCGTCGCGGAGCTCGAACGGCGGGAAGCGGTGCGGGTCGCCGAACTCGCCGCCACCCTGGGAGTGTCCGAGATGACGATCAGGCGGGACATCGAACACCTCGAGGCGCAGGGGCTCGCACGGCGGGTCCACGGGGGCGCCGCACGCCCGGCGGACGTCGGCTTCGCCGACCCGGGCTTCGCCGTCAAGAGCGAGCAGAGGCCCGACGCGAAGAGCGCGATCTCCCAGCGCGCCCTCGAGCTCGTGCGGCCGGGCGCGACCATCTTCGTCACGGCGGGCACCACGACCTTCGCCTTCGCCCACCTTCTCGGCTCGGTGCCGGACCTGACCGTCGCGACCAACTCGATCAAGGTTGCGGAGGCGCTGGGCACTCCCTCCCAGGGAGGCGTGCGCACGATCCTCACGGGCGGCGAGCGGACGGCGTCGGAAGCGCTCGTCGGACCGCTGGCCACCGCGACGCTGGCGGAGCTGCACGTGGAGACGTGCTTCATGGGGGTGCACGGGCTCCATCCCCGGGCCGGCCTGACGACGCCCAACATGCTCGAGGCGGAGGTCAACCGCGCAGCCGCGGAGGCGGCCGCCAGGCTTGTCGTGCTGGCCGACCACAGCAAGTACGGCCTCGTGAGCCTCGCAAAGATCCTCCCGCTCGATGCGATCGATACCCTCATCACGGACGACGGCCTCTCCGAGGCCGCCCTCGACGAGCTCAGGCAGAGCGTGCCGGACCTCGTCGTCGCCCCCATCGCCTGACCCCGGTGTCCCCGACCCCCGGTGTCCCGACCCTCGGAGGAACCATGAGCGCGCACTCCCCCGCGGCCACCAGCACGCGGCTCTCCGACGGACGCGAGCTGATCTACTTCGACGACCCCGGCAGGCCGCCCCGCACGCCGCCGGCCGATGCACGGGGCCTTCCCGGGCGCGTGGAGCCCGGCGAGGTGCGGTACGACGAGCTCTCGGGCGACTGGATCGCCGTGGCGGCCCACCGCCAGTCCCGGACCCACCTCCCGCCGGCGGAGGCGTGCCCGCTGTGCCCGAGCACCCCGGGAAACCTCTCGGAAATCCCCGCGGAGGACTACGACGTCGTCGTGTTCGAGAACCGCTTCCCGTCCCTGGGACCCGCGCTCGCGGAGCTCCCGGACTCCCTGCCGTGGGGTCAGAGCGCCCCCGCCGCCGGACGGTGCGAGGTGGTCTCCTTCACCTCCTCCCACACCGGGTCCTTCGGCGGGCTGCCGTACGGGCGTGCGCGGACCGTCGTCGAGGCATGGGCCCACCGCACCACCGCTCTCAACGCGCTCCCCGGCATCCGCCAGGTCTTCCCCTTCGAGAACCGCGGCGCGGACATCGGCGTCACGCTGCACCACCCCCACGGCCAGATCTACGCCTACCCCTACGTGACGCCCAGGGCCGCGCAGCTCGGTGCCCGCGCGCGGCGCTTCTACGACGAGGCCGGCGGCCGTGCGACGCTCCTCGGGGCGCTTCTGGACCGCGAGCGCACGGCGGGCGAGCGCATGGTCCTCGAGGGCACGCACTTCAGCGCCTACGTGCCCTTCGCCGCACGCTGGCCGCTCGAGGTCCACCTCGTCCCCCACCGGCACGCCGCGGACTTCGCGGACCTCACGGGCGAGGAGAAGGACGAGCTCGCCGAGGTCTACCTGCGGCTCCTGCAGGCAGTGGACGCGCTGTACGACACCCCCACCCCCTACATCGCCGCCTGGCACCAGGCGCCGCTCGACACCGCCCTGCGGCCCGCGGGCAGGTTCCACCTCCAGCTCACGTCCCCGCGCAGGGCGGCGGACAAGCTCAAGTTCCTCGCGGGCTCGGAGGCCGCGATGGGCGCCTTCATCACCGACACCACGCCCGAGCAGGTCGCCGGGCGCCTCCGCTCGGCGCTCGCCGGGATCACTGCCCCGGCGGCCGAACCCAGCACAGGACGAAAGGCGCGCGCGTGAGCTCCCCGATCCCCGACCAGGCCGGCCCCGTCCTCGAGGCCTTCGCGGGAGCCTATGGCGACATGCCCGACGGCGTGTGGCAGGCCCCCGGACGCGTGAACCTCATCGGCGAACACACGGACTACAACGAGGGGTTCGTGCTTCCCTTCGCCATCGACCGCTCCGCCCGCGTCGCCGTCCGCGCCCGTCCCGACCGGCGCATCCGGCTGGCCTCGACCTACGGGCGGGAGGGCGTCGTCGACCTCGGCCCCGACGGGATCACCCGCGAGGCTGCGCGCGGCTGGACGGTCTACCCGGCCGGCGTCGTGTGGGCGCTGCGGCAGCGCGGTGTCGAGGTCCCCGGCTTCGACCTCGTGCTCGACTCGAACGTGCCGCTGGGGTCAGGGCTGTCGTCGTCACACGCGATCGAGTGCGCCGTCGCCATCGCACTCTCCGAGCTCAGCGGCGCCCAGCTCTCCACGGAAGAGCTCGTGCTGCTCACGCGGCGGGCCGAGAACGACTTCGTGGGTGCACCCACGGGCATCATGGACCAGTCGGCGTCCCTGCGCGGCACCGCTGGCCACGCGGTGTTCCTCGACTGCCGGAACCAGCACGCCGAACTCATCCCATTCGACGCCCCCGCCACAGGGCTGACCGTGCTCGTCGTCGACACGAAGGTCGCGCACTCGCACGCCGACGGCGGCTATGCGAACAGGCGGGCGGCGTGCGAGCTCGGGGCGGAGGTGCTCGGGGTGGACGCGCTCCGCGACGTCGCCTCGGCTGACCTGGCGGAGGCGCGGGGCCTGCTCGACGAGGTGACGTTCCGGCGCGTGCGCCACGTCGTCACCGAGGACGAGCGCGTGCTCCGCACCGTCGAGGTGCTTCGCTCGGAGGGACCGGCCGCGATCGGCCCCCTCCTCGACGAGAGCCACGCATCGATGCGGGACGACTTCGAGATCTCGTGCCCCGAGCTCGATCTCGCCGTCGAGACCGCCCGGGCGAGCGGCGCCGTGGGCGCCCGCATGACCGGGGGCGGGTTCGGCGGCTCGGCGATCGCCCTCGTGCCGACGACGGCGGAACGCGCCGTCCGTGACGACGTCGCCGCGGCCTTCGCCCGGGCTGGCTACCGCGAGCCCGAGGTCTTCAGCGTCTCGCCCGCAGACGGGGCGCGCCGGCTCCTGTAGCGCTGGAGGTAGGCAGGAGCCTCGGAACCAGCAGCGGAAGCCTCAGAGGTAGAGGCCCACGTCGCTCGCGGGCTCGTCGCGCTCGGCGACGGCGTGGAGGTCGCGCTCGCGCAGGAGGATGTAGTCGTGGGCCGAGACCTCGACTTCGGCCCGGTCCTCGGGGTCGAAGAGAACACGGTCGCCGACGGCGACCTGGCGCACCGTCGGTCCCGCGGCCACGACCTCGGCCCATGCGAGGCGCTTCCCCAGCATGGCGGTCGCCGGGATGACGATGCCGGAAGCCGAGCGACGCTCGCTCGCGTCCTTGTCGAGCGCGACCAGGACCCTGTCGTGGAGCATGCGCAGCGGGAGCCGGCTCGGGGCTGCAGGAGGTTTGGGGGCGGTCGCGGCGGCGGCGTCGGGGTCTCGGTGTGGCACCGCATCATTCTAGGCGAGCGACGTCCGGGGAACTCTTTCCCGGCGCCGTTCGTGGAACGGACAGCGTCCTCACGCGGACTACTGAAGCCGCGGACCGGGACAATCGACTGGCACCACACCAGCCGACCACCATCGCCCGCCACCGCAGCGGGCCGTCGACAAGGAGCCGACACATGGCATTCGGGGGGAACCCGGTCTTCCGGGGGAAGAACTTCAGAAGCGCCGTCACGACCGCACCGCCTGTCCCGCACGCACCCCACGGGCAGCAGCCCTACGGCCAGCAGGCTCCGTATGGGCAGCAGAACCCGTACGGTCAGCCCTACGGCCAGCAGGCTCCATACGGCCAGCAGGCTCCGTACGGCCAGATGAGCCCGGAGCAGCTCGACCAGATGTACAAGGCGCCGTCGGCCGGTCCGGTCGAGACGGGCCGCATGACCTACGACGACGTCATCATGAAGACGCTCGCGTGCCTCGGCTTCGTCGTCGTCGGCGCAGCCGTCACGCTGTTCGTCCCCGCCGGCGCGGCGATGGGCCTCATGGTCCTGGGCGCCATCGGCGGCTTCGTCCTCGCCCTCGTCAACTCGTTCAAGCGCGAACCCGTCGCTGGCCTGATCCTCGCCTACGCGGCCCTCGAGGGGCTGTTCCTGGGGGGGATCACCCGCGTGATCGACGGCATTGCCCCCGGCGTGGGCTTCCAGGCCGTCCTGGGCACCGTCGCGGTCGCGGGCGTCACCCTCGCCCTCTACAAGAGCGGCAAGGTGCGCGCGACTCCGGGCCTCATGAGGTTCTTCCTCATCGCGATCGTCGGCTACCTGGCTTTCAGCCTCATCAACCTCGGGCTCGTGATGTTCGGGGTCGTCTCGAGCCCGTGGGGCCTCCGGGGCATGACGATCATGGGCATCCCCCTCGGCGTGATCGTCGGACTCATCGCCGTCGTCCTCGCCGCGATCTCCCTGATCCTGGACTTCAACAGCATCGAGCAGGGTGTGCGCGCAGGGGCTCCGCGGCGCTTCGCCTGGACCGCGGCGTTCGGCCTCACGGTGACGCTCGTCTGGCTCTACACGGAGATCCTCCGCCTGCTCGCGATCTTCAACAGCAACGACTGACGCGCGACGGCGGATCTGCCGCCGCCGCTCCAGAAGGCCCTCGGACCACACGGTTCGGGGGCCTGCGTCGTCCGGGGGCTTTCGTCATGTCCGGCAACGACGGTGCAGCCATCGTGAAGCTGGAGACTCGGGCCGCTGACGCGTCTCTTCACAGTTGTTACCGGATCGCGACGTTCGGCGGGCTGCCGACCCGGCTTCGGGGCCATGGCGCACAGGTACGATGGCGTTCCAACGGGTGATCAACGTCACAGCTCGTCGTGATGATGCACGCCCGCCGGACCCACTGCCCGGCCTTGCCCACAGGCTGGCCGGCGCCCGGACCTACGGAGGCCCCCTACGTGAAAAGCGCAGCCCAGGCCGCCCACCCGCCCAGGGTGCTGGCGGTCGCAGGTGCCCTGATCGGCGCCGTCCTCGCCGTGCTGCTGGCCTTGGCGCCCGCGGCCGAGGCGACCAGCTCGCCGAGCCCGTCGCCCAACCCCTCGCAGACGGTGTACCAGAATACGATCAGCGGCTTCCTGAGGAATGAGGGCCAGCCGCTGCAGAATGTCGAGATCAAGGTGAAGGGCAACGGCTTCGAGGGCAGCACCCGCTCGGGAGCCAACGGCGCCTGGTCGGTCGGCGTGCCGAGTCAGGGCACGTATCAGGTCGAGGTCAACACCTCGACGCTCCCCGAGGGGGTCAAGCTCGCGGACGGGCAGGAGAACCCGCGCAACGTCACGTTCAATCAGACCTCCAACGTCAGCGCGATCTTCGCCTTCGGCAAAGGCATCCAGGTCGCCCAGGCCAACCTGGGCCAGGAGATCATCAACCGGCTGGTCGCGGGCTTGAGCTTCGGCCTGCTGCTCGCACTCTCGGCGGTCGGCCTGTCGCTCATCTTCGGAACCACGGGCCTCACCAACTTCGCCCACGGCGAGATGGTCACGCTCGGCGCCGTGACGGTGTTCGGGCTGGCGGCGGCGGGACTGCCGTTCTGGCTCGCGGTGCTCCTCGCCCTCGTGGCGAGCGCGGCGTTCGGCTGGGTGCAGGACGCCGCACTCTGGAGGCCCCTGAGGCGCAGGGGCACCGGCCTCGTTCCGATGATGATCGTGAGCATCGGCCTCGCCCTCGCGGTCCGGTACGTCATCCTCTTCTTCTTCGGCGGTGCCACCCAGCAGCTCCCCTACGCGCAGAGCCCGGACATCCAGCTCGGCCCCGTCTCGATCTCGCCGAACAACCTGTGGTCCCTGCTCATCTCCGCCGTGGTGATCGCAGCCGTGGGCCTCGTGCTGCTGAGGACCCGGCTGGGCAAGGCGACCCGCGCGGTCGCCGACAACCCCGCGCTCGCCGCCGCCTCCGGCATCGACGTGGACCGGGTGATCCGGATCGTGTGGGTCACGGGCGGCCTCCTCGCCGGCCTCGGCGGCATCCTCTGGGCCTACTACCGGCCCGGGGTCACCTTCGACATGGGCCAGCAGATCCTGCTGATGATCTTCGCCGGGGTGACCCTCGGCGGCCTCGGGACAGTCTTCGGCGCCCTCGTCGGATCGGTCGTGGTCGGCGTCTTCGTCGAGCTGACGACCGTCTTCGGTGTCTCGAGCGACCTCAAGTACGTGGGAGCCCTGGCGATCATGATCGCCGTCCTCCTGTTCCGGCCACAGGGCATCCTGGGCCGCCGCGAGCGAGTGGGCTAAGGGAGAGACCCTCATGGACTTCGGATTCATTCTCACCAACGCGCTCGGCGAGCTCGTCAGCCCCACGACGGCGGCCTACGCGCTCGCGGCGCTCGGCCTCGCCGTGCACTTCGGCTACTCCGGTCTGCTCAACTTCGGCCAGGCCGGCTTCATGGCGGTCGGAGCCTACGGGTTCGCCATGTCGGCCATCCATCTGGGCACCCCCTTCTGGGTCGGCCTCCTCATCGCCGTCGTCGCGTCGGTGGTCTTCGCACTCCTCCTCGGCGTCCCGACGCTGCGGCTCCGGGCCGACTACCTCGCCATCGTCACGATCGCCGCGGCCGAGATCGTCCGCTACGTCGTGACCACCAACAGCCTCACCTCGGTGACTGGCTCGGCGAACGGCCTGGCAGCCTTCCGGCAGGACTTCCTCCGGCTGAACCCGTTCCCCGAAGGGAACTACTTCGGCTACAGCAGCCCGGACTTCTTCTACCGGTTCTTCGGCTGGGGCATCGTGATCATCGCGGGCGTGCTCGTCTGGCTGCTCATGCGCAGTCCGTGGGGCCGCGTCCTCAAGGGCATCCGCGAGGACGAGATGGCCGTCCGCTCGCTCGGGAAGAACGTCTACGCCTACAAGATGCAGGCTCTGATCATCGGGGGCATCCTCGGAGCACTCGCAGGCATGGTCTTCACCCTCCCCCGTGACGTCGTCCAGCCCTCGAACTACGGGACGGAGCTGACGTTCTTCCTGTGGACGTGCCTCCTCCTCGGGGGCATGTCCACGGTGCTCGGCCCGGTGGTGGGCGCGATGATCTTCTGGGTGGTCCTCTCCCTCACGCAGGGCGTCCTCTACGGCCTCATCGAGTCCGGGGCCATCACCTGGCTCACGACCACGCAGGCTGGGCAGCTCCGCTACATCCTTGTCGGGGTGGCGCTGATGCTGCTCATGATCTTCCGGCCGCAGGGCGTGTTCGGCAACAAGAAGGAACTGGCATTCACATGAGCCATGCTGCATCCTCACCCCAGGGCCCGGCCCGCGAGCCGGGCCTGTCCGGCAACGAGTACATGACCGACTCCAGGCCCATCGCCGAGGGCGAGCCCGGGCCCGGCTGCCGGAAGAGGGACCCGATCGTCATCGCAGACAATGTCAGCCGGAGCTTCGGCGGCATCAACGCGGTCGACGTCGAGCACCTCGAAATCCCCCGGCACAAGATCACCGCGCTCATCGGCCCCAACGGTGCGGGCAAGACGACGCTGTTCAACCTGCTCACCGGCTTCGACACGCCCAATTCGGGCAAGTGGCAGTTCGAGGGCAGGGACCTCGCGGGCGTCTCCTCCTACAAGGTCGCGCGGATGGGCATGGTCCGCACGTTCCAGCTGACGAAGGTCATGGGCAAGCTCACCGTGATGGAGAACATGCGCCTCGGCGCCTCCGCGCAGCCCGGGGAGCGGCTCCGGAACGCGCTCTTCCAAGGCATCTGGGGCAGGCGCGAGAAGGAGATCACCTCCCAGGCCGAGTCGCTCCTGACCAAGTTCAAGCTGGACACGAAGCGGGACGACTACGCGGCATCGCTCTCGGGGGGCCAGCGCAAGCTCCTCGAGATGGCCCGCTCCCTCATGGTCAACCCGAAGCTCGTCATGCTCGACGAGCCCATGGCCGGCGTCAACCCGGCACTGACCCAGAGCCTCCTCGACCACATCAAGAACCTCAAAGCCGAGGGCATGACGGTGCTCTTCGTCGAGCACGACATGCACATGGTCCGCCACATCGCGGACTGGGTGGTGGTCATGGCCGAGGGCAAGATCGTGGCCGAGGGCCCACCCGCCGAGGTCATGAAGGACCAGGCCGTCATCGACGCGTATCTCGGCGCGCACCATGACGTGGACCTGGGCACGAGCGGCGGCGTCGAGGCCCTCGAGCAGGAGCTCGCGCAGGACGAGGAGTCGATCGTGGGGACCCAGGACGCCGGCATCATCGCACCCGAGAGCGTCCTCGGGGAGGCCGAGACGCTCAGGGTGGACGCTCCGAAGCCCGAGCGCGGCGCCGACACCGGGAAGGAGGAGGGGAAGTGAGCGAGAGCAGCACCAGCAGCCAGGGGGCCGGCACCGTGACGGACGAGCGCGTCGTGGCAGTCACGAACCTCGTGGCCGGGTACATCCCGGGCGTCAACATCCTCAATGGCTGCAGCATCGAGGCCCGCAAGGGAGAGCTCATCGGCATCATCGGACCCAACGGCGCCGGGAAGTCGACGCTGCTGAAGGCCATGTTCGGCCTCGTGAAGGTCCACTCGGGCTCCGTCGTCGTGCGGGGACAGGACCTTACTGGGCTCAAGGCGAACCGGCTCGTGAGCCGCGGCATCGGATTCGTCCCGCAGACCAACAACGTCTTCACGTCCCTCACGATCGAGGAGAACATGCAGATGGGCCTCTTCCAGCGGCCCAAGGTCTTCAAGGAGCGCTGGGACTTCGTGGTGGAGCTGTTCCCCGAGCTCGGCCGGCGGCGGGCACAGCGGGCGGGCTCCCTCTCCGGCGGCGAGCGCCAGATGGTCGCCATGGGGCGTGCCCTCATGATGGAGCCGGCCGTCCTGCTCCTCGACGAGCCCTCGGCGGGCCTGTCCCCCGTCAAGCAGGACGAGACGTTCCTCCGCGTCCACGAGATCAACCGTGCGGGCGTCTCGGTCATCATGGTGGAGCAGAACGCCCGCCGCTGCCTCCAGATCTGCGATCGGGGCTACGTGCTGGACCAGGGCCGCGACGCCTACACGGGCACCGGACGCGAGCTCCTGAACGACCCGAAGGTCATCCAGCTCTATCTGGGCACCCTTGCCGACACCGTGGAGGGCGAGGACAGGTAGGGCGTCCGCTGCCGCACACCACACGGGAGGGCCCCGGTTCCTGAAGGAACCGGGGCCCTCCCGTCATGTGCGTCGGAGGAGGCGGGCTCAGCTGAGCTTGCCGTACTCCTCCTTGATCGGCTGGGGGACGTTCTTGTCGTCGAACTGGTAGATGCCGATGTAGGCCTCGGTCGGATCGCCCGCGTCGGAGAAGGTCACCGGCCCCGACTTGCCGTCGTAGTCGATGTCCTTGCCCTGGCGCAGGAGGGTGACGCAGGACGCGAAGTCGCCGCACTTCTCGCCGCCCTCGGAGACGTCCTTGAGGTGCTTGGCGATGTCGACGCCCTTGGTGCTCTTGGCCTCCTCGGCCGCGAGGGCAATGAGGTTCACCGCATCCCAGGACTCGCCGGCGTAGGAGTAGTCCTTCAGGGACGGGTCGATCGCGAGGAGCTGCTTCTTGAAGTCGTCCTTCGCGAACGTGCCCGGGATCGTGCCCTGCGCACCCTTGAGGGTGCCGGCCTGGAAGTCCTTGCTGTAGTCGGAGGTGTTGCCGTCCACCATGAACATCGACGTCGGCTTGACGCCCTTGCCCGTCAGCAGCGGGACAATCTGCTTGGCCTGGTCGAAGGTGATGAGCGCAATGGCATCCGGCTTGGCCGCGAGGACCTTGTCGACCTGGGTGCTGAACTGCGAGTCGCCCTCGTTGAACAGCTCTTCGGCCACGACCTTGCCGCCGGCAGACTGGAACGCGTCCTTGATGTTCTTCTGCAGGCCCGTGCCGTAGGCGTCATTGAGGACGATCATCCCGAGCGTCTGGGCCCCACAGCTGGCGATGTAGTTGCCGAGCACGCGGCCCTGGAGGACATCCGAGGGAGCCGTGCGCCAGTAGAGCCCCTTGTCGTCCCAGGTCGTGAAGTCGGGCGAGGTGTTGGCGGGAGAGAACTGCACGACGCCCGCGCCCGTGATCTGGTTGATGACCGTCTTCGACACGCCGGAGGACGCCGCGCCGATGATGGCGCTCACGTTCTGGCCGAGAAGGTTCGTGACGGACTGGGTCGCAATGTCGGTCTTCGTGTCACCGGAGTCCCGGTGGATGACCTCGATCGGCTTCCCGAGCACACCGCCTGCGTCGTTGACCTGCTTGACGGCGAGGTTGACGCCGGCGATCTCCGGCGGCCCGAGGAACGCGAGGGACCCGGTCGTCGGAAGCAGCGAGCCGAGCTTGAGCGGAGTGTCTGTCGTGCTCGTGGCAGGGGGAACCGATCCGGACGCGCCGGTGGCGGCCGCCGTCGCGCCGCCGCTTCCGCTCTGGGGCGCGGGACACGCAACGCCCTGCGGCGCCGCGCTGGCGGAGCTGCTGCCAGAGGACGTACTCGAGCCTCCACCGCATGCGGTGGCGAGAAGGGCGACGCCGACACCGAGCGCGGCGAGTTTCGCCGCCCGGGGCGTAGCCTGAAGGCGCTGAATCATGCGTAATCTCCTCCATCGAAGGTGCCGGGCACCCTGATGCGAACAACCAGGTGTTCCTGATTAGAAGACAGGCTAATTCAACGCTTAACCCTGAATACAGTGTTTCAGGTCACATGCTGGTAACGGATGGAGACCACATGCAAGACGTGCCCCAGCAGGGACTCGAACCCTGACTGAGCGGATTTTAAGTCCGCTGCCTCTGCCGATTGGGCTACTGGGGCGTGCACACCAGCCTAGCGAATCCGGGCCGACGCACGACGGCGGCGCCGCGCCTCCCGCAGGAGGCGCGCCGCCGCCGTCATGACTGCCGTAGCGGCCGGACGCCCGACTACTTGGTTCCGGCGGGAACCTTCTCCGCGGCGGGCGCGGCGGGGGCAGCGGGCTTCGGGGCGGGACGGGCGGCCGCCTCGAACGCGGCGCGCGGGTTGTCGAGCCCCTGGATCGGGGTGGTGTCGCGCCCGGCGAACAGCGACGAGAACCAGTCGAGGATGACCCGGAACTTGCGCTCGGCCGTGGGGATCGCCATACCGTGGTAGCCGCGGTGGGCGAGCCAGGCGAGCGGGCCCTTGAGGCCGATCCGGCCGAACAGGTTGATGTTCGCGACGCCCTTCCAGGCACCGAAGCCGGCAACGGCGCCGAGGTTCTTGTGCTTGTAGTCGGTCAGCGGCTTGTCCCAGCGGCTGGCCCACAGGTTCTTCGCGAGGACCTTGGCCTGGCGCAGGGCGTGCTGGGCGTTCGGAACACACGTTCCGTCCGGGAGGCCCTTGCCGGTGAGGTCGGGCACCGCGGCGATGTCGCCAGCGGCCCAGGCGTTCTCGATGATGCCCTCGTCACCTGCGATGCGCAGGTCGGGCAGGACGCGCACGCGGCCGCGCGGCTCGAGCGGGAAGTCGGTCGAGCGGACCATGGGGTTGGCCTGGACGCCGGCGGTCCAGATCAGGGTGTCCGCCTCGAACTCGTCTGCGGGGGCCTTGTCCGGCATGGTGATGAGCTTGAGCGGCCCCTCGGCGCTGGCGAGGGACGTGTTGAGGAGGACCTCGACGCCACGGCTCTTGAGGTGCTCCACGACCCAGTCGGCCTGCTCGGCCGTGACCTCGGGCATGATGCGGCCCATGGCCTCGACGAGCACGAACCGGACCTCGTCCTGGTGCAGGCGGCCATTGTTCCGGACGGCCTCACGGGCGAGGTCCTCGAGCTCGGCGATCGTCTCGATGCCGGCGAAACCGCCGCCGACGACCACGAAGGTCAGGGCGCGCTTGCGCTCCGCCGGGTCGGTCGCGGTCGAGGCGAACTCGATGCGCTCCAGGACCTGGTTGCGCAGCGCCACGGCCTCCTCGATGGTCTTGTTGCCGATGCCCTTGTCGGCGAGGCCGGGGATCGGGAACGTGCGGGTGATCGCGCCCGCGGCGAGGACGACGTCGACGTACGGGACCTCGACGGTGCCCTGATCGCCCGGAAGGGCGACGACGGCCTTGCGGTTCTCGTGGTCGATGGCCGTCACGGAGCCCTGGATGACCTCGGTCTTCTTCAGGTGCTCGCGGAGGGAGACGACGGCGTGGCGCGCCTCGATGTTGCCGCCGGCCACCTCGGGCAGGAACGGCTGGTAGGTCATGTAGGGAAGCGGATCGACGACGGTGACGATGCCACCGGCCTCGGCGATCTTCTTCTGGAGGTTGAGGGCGACGTAGAGGCCGACGTAGCCGCCGCCGACGACGAGGACGCGGGGGCGCTCGACAAGCTGCAGGGAGGAGGAAGGCATGGGACCAGCGTAGCAGCTTGTGAAAATATTCACTAGCGGTCCGTGGGGCGCGTCCTCGATGCAACGCGGCGCATGTGGAGCGCTCCCGTGATGGCGATCCCGACGATGAGCGACGAGCACCCGACGACGACGATCGGCGGCCACGGGTTGTCCGCGGGGGACGGCTCATGGGGCACGGGCGCGGCCGGCTCCGGTAGCGCTGCCGCCGGGGCCGAGGAGGCAGCGGCCGCGCCCGGGGCGGCGGTCGCGGGCGTGCCCTTCCGGTGCACGCGGATCCAGTCCGCGATCGACCCGAGCGGGTTGGCCGCTGCATCCGGGACGTCGGCCTTCAGGGCGGCCTCGGCGTCGAGGATCCCGAATCCGTAGATCGGGTCCTGGCCAGCCGGCCCGGCGTCTTTGGCGGTCGAGAGAATCCGGTTGATGACCTGCGAGGCGCTCATCGCGGGCCATTTCGCGCGGATCAGCGCCGCGACCCCCGAGACGATCGGCGCCGCGCCGGAGGTGCCGGCCCATTCGGCGTACTGGCCCCCGGGCATGCCGCCCACGAGGCCTTCGGCGGGCGCGGCCACGCCGATGCTGATGCCCTGCGCCGAGGAGTCGACGCTCGCCGTGCGGGCCCTGTCCAGGCCGGCGACCGTGAGAACGCCCGGGATGGTCGCGGGTGCGCCCACCTGGACGTTGCCTCCGCCCCGGTTCCCGGCGGCGGCCACGATCACGACGTCCTTCTGCTCGGCGTACAGGAACGCCTCGTCCCAGCTCTGGGGCCACGCCGGCGAGGAGCTGCCGAGGGAGATGTTGATGACCTTCGCGCCCTGGTCCACGGCCCAGCGCACCGCGTCGGGAATCTGGTCCTGGTCGGACCGGCCCGACGGATTCACCGAGCCGAGCCAGGTCGAGACGGTCAGGAGGGAGGCCTCCGGCGCGACACCGACGACGCCGTCGGGGCCGCCGGCCGGGTCGGTGTCCTTGGCCTGGGTCGCGTGTCCGCGGCCGGCGAGCATCGTGGCGACGAGCGTGCCGTGCTCGGGCTTGGCGCCGAGGGGCTTCTGGCCGTCCGGCGCGCCTGCACCCGAGGCGTCGTGGCCGCCGACGACGACGCCGCGGAGGTCCGGGTGCCGGCCGTCGATTCCGCTGTCGATCACAGCGACCTTGACCCCGGCGCCCTTCGAGACCTGCCAGGCCTTGTCGATTCCGTACTCGGCGATCCAGTACTCGCGGTCACGGATGCTGTCCGCTCTAGCCGGTGCCGCCGGGACCAGGAAGGCGGCGACCGCGGCGGGCAGGACTGCCGCCACCGCGACCAGCACCGCGAAGAGGGCCGCGGCCGCTCGGGCCCCTGCTCGGTTCCGCGTCACGGCGACTCGGGGGCCAGGGTGCTCAGGGCAATGCCGTCGAGGATGTCGTGCTCGCTCGTCACGGCAGTGGTGATCCGGCCTTCGCTGAGCTCTCCCATCCGCGTGAGGATGCGGCGCCACACGAGGGCGCCGGCACCGATCACGTCCACGCGTCCGGGATGCATGTAGGGCAGGGCGGCCCGCTCGGCGTGGCTCATCTCCAGCAGCGACGTGCACGCGGCCGCGATCTGCGCTGTCGGGAGCTCGGTGCCGTGGATGCGCTCGGGCAGGTACGACGGCAGCTGAAGGGCGTGCGCCGTCACGGTAGTGACCGAGCCGGCGACCCCGATCACCGCCCTGGCCTCGGCCAGGGGCACGGCGGCGAGGGCCTGTTCGATGCCCGCGTCGACGTCCGCCTCGGCGGCTGCGATCTGCTCGGGAGTCGGAGGGTCGGACCGGAGGTGCCGCTCGGTGAGGCGCACGCAGCCGATGTCGACCGAGCGCGCTGCGCGCACGCCCTCGGCGTCTCCGAGGACGAATTCGGTGCTCCCGCCGCCGAGGTCGACGACGAGGACGGGGACGCCCGGCTCGAGGGCGAGGACGCTGGCCGCTCCCGCGAAGCTCAGGGCCGCCTCCTCGTCTCCGCTCACGACCTCGGGCTCGACGCCGAGCCGGGCCCTGATGCCGTCGACGAAGACGCTGCGGTTGCGGGCATCGCGGGTCGCGGACGTCGCGACGAAGCGGATGCGCTCCGCCCCGAGGGAACGGATCGTCGCGGCGTAGTCGTCCGCGGCCGCGAAGGTCCGCTCGAGCGCCTCCGGGGCGAGCTCGCCGGTCGCGTCGACGCCCTGCCCGAGCCTCACGATCCGCATCTCGCGGTGAACGTCGGCCAGGCGGGGTGGCCGCTCTGCCGCCCCACCGCCGTCGTGCGCCTTGGGCCCGTCCGCACCCGCATCGGCGACCAGGAGGCGGATCGAGTTGGTCCCGCAGTCGATCCCCGCGACCCTCACGCCTCTTCGCCGCCCTCGCTGCGCTCAGCTTCGGTGGCGGAGTCTCCGGCGCCGGACCGCCTGGCGGGCGCCGGCCGGCCGGTCATCGACGGCAGGCCCTGCGGCCCGTGGCGCGAGAGGTCCCGGCTGGGCGCCGCGCCCTCCGTGTCCCACGCTCCTTCGCACCAGCACCGGTCCCGTGTCCACCATTCGGCGATGCGCTCGATCGCCTCGTCCCCGAGGGGGTTGACGCCGGGCCCCATCGCGAGCGACTGCCCGACGAGGACGTGCAGGCACTTGACCCGGGAGGGCATGCCGCCGGCGGAGACGCCGTCGATCTCGGGGACGGGACCGGTCCCGGCCCGCCGCCCTATCTCCTCGCGGGCGGCGAGGTAGGCCTCGTGCGCCGCCCGGTAATACGCGGCGAGCTCTGGGTCCGCCTCGAGGCGCGCGTTCATCTCGGCCATGACGCCGGCGGCTTCGAGCCGCGAGACGGCAGACGTGATCACGGGGTGCGTGAGGTAGAAGGTGGTCGGGAACGGCGTGCCGTTGCCCAGCCGCGGCGCCGTGGCCGCCACGAGGGGGTTGCCGCAGACGCAGCGGGCCGGGATGGCGACGACGTCGCGCACCGGCCGGCCGAGCTGCCGGCTCAGCACCTCGAGGTCGGCGGGCGTGGGCGCGTCGCTGGGCGCCGTGGAGTTCTCGGTCACGATGGTCCTTGCTTGGTCGGTCAGGGGCGGCTCAGCCGCGGGAGCTGCTCACTCCGTGGCGGCACGGACGAACGAGTCCCAGAAGCCCTCGGCCCACGGACGGTCTCCCCCGCTCTGGGATGCCGGGCTCCCGGCTGCCGGCGACGTGGAGCCGACGTCGCCGAACACCCAGTAGGACGTCTCGCCGGGCATGACCATGTTAATGCGGTCGCGGGCCTGCTGCTTGACGTAGTTGGGGTCTTCCCACCGCGAGATCGACTGGCGGAGCCCGTCCTGCTCGGTCTTCCTCGCCGCGATGTCCTGCTCGAGCGAGCTGATCTCGGCACGCTGGCTCAGGAACACCCGCACCGTCGGGGCGAGCATGACCGTGATCGCGACGAGCACGACCGCGAGTGCGAGGATCCGGCCTGAGAACGCCCGGGCCGGGACGGGCGCCTCCGCGGCCGGGGTCGCGGCGCGTCCCGACGGCGCCGCAGCGCGGGACGACGACGCCAACGACCCTGAGGCCGTCTTCGGCGCGGCTGCGCTCGGGCGGGCGGCGTCCTTGGGGGCGGGACCGCCGGCGGGGCCGCCGGTCGCGGGCGCGGGCGGCCTGCGCTTCGTGCCGGGGGTGCGGGGCACCGCCGGTCGACGCGTGGCCATGTGCGCTCCTCACGTGGGACGGGGCCGCTGGATGCACAAACGGCCGCGGCGGCCATGGTGTCTTCCACCATAGCCGCCGCGGCCGGCGAATCCGTGCAGGCCCCCGGGCGGGTGCCGGACTCCTAGGTTCCGTTCAGCTGGCCGAGGGCTCGGCCGCCGAGGGTGGCTCAGCCCTTGAAGCGCGGGAAGGCGCTGCGGCCCGCGTAGCGGGCGGCGTCGTCGAGCTCCTCCTCGATGCGCAGGAGCTGGTTGTACTTGGCCACGCGCTCGGAGCGGGCCGGGGCACCGGTCTTGATCTGGCCGGCGTTGGTGGCCACGCAGATGTCGGCGATCGTCGTGTCCTCGGTCTCGCCGGAGCGGTGCGAGGTGATGGTCGTGTAGCCCGAGCGCTGGGCGAGCGACACGGCGTCGAGCGTCTCGGTCAGCGAGCCGATCTGGTTCACCTTCACGAGCAGCGAGTTGGCCGTGCGCGCGTCGATGCCCTGCTGGAGGCGCTCCGGGTTGGTCACGAACAGGTCGTCGCCCACAAGCTGGACCTTGTCGCCGATGCTCTCGGTGAGGATCTTCCAGCCCTCCCAGTCGTTCTCGTCAAGCGGGTCCTCGATGGAGACGAGCGGGAAGTCGTTGACGAGCTCGGCGTAGTACGCGCTCATCTCGGAGGCGGAGAGGGACTTGCCCTCGAACTGGTAGGCACCGTTCTCGAAGAACTCCGAGGAGGCGACGTCGAGGGCGAGGGCGATGTCCTTGCCGGGGGTGTAGCCGGCCTTCTGGATGGCCTCCGTGATGAGCTCGAGGGCCGCGCGGTTGGAGGGCAGGTTCGGGGCGAAGCCGCCCTCGTCGCCCAGGCCCGTCGAGAGGCCCTTCTCCTTCAGCACGCCCTTGAGGCTGTGGTACACCTCGACGCCCCAGCGGAGGCCCTCCGAGAAGGTCTCGGCGCCGAGCGGGGCGATCATGAACTCCTGGATGTCCACGTCGGAGTCTGCGTGGGAGCCGCCGTTGAGGATGTTCATGAGCGGCACGGGCAGCACGTGCGCGTTCGGGCCGCCCAGGTACTTGTAGAGCGGGAGGTTGGCCGAGTCCGCAGCGGCGTTGGCGACGGCGAGGGAGACGCCGAGGATGGCGTTCGCGCCGAGGTTGGACTTGTTGGCGGTGCCGTCCAGGTCGATCATCGCCTGGTCGATGGCACGCTGGTCAGTCGCGTCGAAGCCGTTCAGCGCCGGGGCAATCTGGTCGAGGACCGCCTCGACCGCCTGCTGGACGCCCTTGCCCAGGTAGCGGCCCTTGTCGCCGTCGCGGCGCTCCACAGCCTCGAATTCGCCGGTCGATGCGCCCGAGGGGACGGCCGCGCGTCCGAGGGAGCCGTCGCTGAGCAGGACCTCGACCTCGACCGTCGGGTTGCCGCGGGAGTCCAGGATTTCGCGGGCGTGGATGGCATCGATAAGCGCCATGGATGTGCTCCTTGGTGGAAACGTGCTGACTTCGAAGGTGGTGATACCAGGGGTGACCACGGTGTCGTCCCCAGCCTAGTCGGCCCCCAGCTGGCCCGCGACCATGTGACGCCTGCCCTCCGCGGGCGGCTCGGGCCGGCAGCCGGCCCGCTCAGAGACGCCCGACGGCGGTGCGCAGCGCCCGCTCGGAGTCGAGCCCCCGCGCCCGGGCCGCCCGGACGACGCCGAGCAGGAAGTCCCCGAGTTCCTCCTCCGTCCCGAACGCCGAAGTCACCCCCTCTGACGCCGAAGTCACCCCGTGTGGGGCCGAGGTCACCCCCTCTGACGCCGAAGTCACCCCGTCGAGCGCACGACGCCGCTCCGCCCGCCCGAGCGCCTTGTCCGCGAGGGCGAGCGCCGGAAGGTGCCGCGGAAGCCCCTCGAGCGCGGTGGGGCCGACAAGGTGCGGCGAGGCGTCGCCGTCGTCCGCGGTTCCCTCGGCGAGTGCCGCCTTCTCCGCGCGCTTCGCCTCGTCCCACGAGGAGATGATCTCCTCGACCGTGGCCGGGAAGCTCGGCTGCAGGCCGCCGTCAGGCGTGAAGACGTGCCGGTTGCGGCGCACCATCTTCTCCGTGAGCGCCTCCGCCACCGCGTCGAGGTCGAAGGCGCCGCGCTCCCGCGCGATCTCGGCGTGCAGCACGACCTGGAGCAGGACGTCGGCGAGCTCTCCCTTGAGGTCTTCCTCGGGATGCTCATCCTCGATAGCCTCCACGAGCTCGTACGACTCCTCCACGAGGTACGTCACCAGGGAGGCATGCGTGAGCGCCGCCGTCCAGAGGCAGTGCTCGCGGAGGAGGCGGATCACCTCGACGAGACGGTCGACGGCGGCGCTCACGGTTGGCTCATTCCCTCGCCAGGGGCGCGCTAGCTGGAGAGGTTCGAGTAGGCCTCGTTGATGTACTCCACGAGGTCCTCGCGGTCCTCGAGGGGCAGGAAGGCCGCCTCGGCCGCATTGAGCGTGAGCTCGAGGAGGTCGTCGAGGTCGTAGTCGTAGGCCTCGACGAGGAGCTGGAACTCGTCCGTGAGGCTCACCCCGCTCATGAGCCGGTTGTCGGGGCTGACGGTCACGTTGAAGCCCAGCTCGTACAGCATGTCGAAGGGGTGGTCGAGGATGTCCTCTCCCCACTGGGAGATGGCCCCGGTCTGGAGGTTCGAGGACGGGCACAGCTCGAGCGGGATGCCACGGTCGCGGACCCAGGCGGCGAGCTGCCCGAGCGTCACGTCGAGGATCGGCACGCCATCCTCGTCGACCTCGTCGGTCGCCTCGACGGCGATGTCCTCGGCGATCCGGACGCCGTGGCCCAGCCGCACCGCGCGCCCGTCCACGAGCGCGGACTGGATGCTGTCGGGCCCGGCGGCCTCGCCGGCGTGGACCGTGGCGGGGAAGTTGTTCTGCGCGAGGTACCTGAAGGCCTCCGCGAAGCGCGACGGCGGGAACCCGTCCTCGGCGCCCGCGATGTCGAAGCCCACCGCGCCTCGGTCCCGGTGGCGCACGGCGAGCTCGGCGATCTCCATCCCGCGGTCCGCATGGCGCATGGCGGTGATGAGCTGTCCGACGGCGATGACGCGCCCGGTCTCCTCGACCGCGGCGACGCCCTCCTCGAGGCCGGCCTGGACGGCTTCGACAGCCTCGTCGAGCGTGAGTCCCCTCGCGAGGTGCTGCTCGGGCGCCCAGCGCACCTCGCCGTACACCACGCCGTCGTCCGCGAGGTCCTCCACGAACTCGCGTGCCACCCGGCGGAGCGCGGACGCGGTCTGCATGACGGCAACGGTGTGGTCGAAGGTCTCGAGGTACCGCGGGAGGGAGCCCGAATCGGCGGCCTCGCGGAACCATGCGCCCAGGGCGACCGCGTCCGTGGACGGCAGCTCGTGGCCGACCTCGGCAGCCAGTTCGATGATCGTGGCGGGGCGGAGGCCGCCGTCGAGGTGGTCGTGCAGGGAGACCTTCGGGAGGTTCCGCAGGTCGAAGGTCAGGTCCGGGGCGGCGTCGATGTTCGGCTCAGTCACGGGCTCAACTCTAGAGAAGCCCCGACCCGCGTTCCAGACGGCGCGCTACTCGCGCGGCGTGGTGGAACTCTCGTGCTCCCGCGGAGCGTAGTCGTCGGCGTGGGGGTGCGGGTGCTCGCGCAGCTCCCGCTCGTGGTCCGCGGCGGCGCGGGTTGCCGCCTTCCGAGCATCGACGGTGTCGCGCCAGCGGTGGAACAGCGTGATTGAGTGGTCGAGGGCCACGCCGAGGACGAGCGCGAAGACGACCGCCACGACGACGCTGAGCAGCGGGTTGTGGTGCAGCCAGGGGAAGGAGCTCGCCAGCAGGCCGACGCCGAGCGAGTAGCCGACCCAGGTCAGGCAGGCGAACGCATCGAGCCAGAAGAAGGTGCGGTGCCGAAACCCGGTGCTGCCGGACACGTAGTTGACCGCGACCCTGCCCCACGGGATGTAGCGCGCGGTGAAGATCAGCACCGCGCCGCGCTTGTCGAGCTCGTGGCGCGCCCAGCCGAAGACCTTCTGCACCTTGGGCCGGCGCATCCACTTCCACCGCTCCGTGCCGATCTTCCGGCCGAGCATATACGCCATGTTGTCGCCGGCGATCGCGCCGACGAGCGCCGTGAGGCCGAGGATCCAGAGGTTGGGCTCGCCGCTGTGGCGCCAGTAGGCCGCGAGCGCCACGATCAGCGTCTCGCTCGGAGCCACCATCGCGAAGCCGTCTATGAAGAAGAAGACGAGCAGGATGGGGTAGATCCACCATTGCCCGGCGGCATGGAGAATCACTTCATTGATGCTTTCCAGCATGCCGGGGACTCCTCGCGAATATCGGTCAGTCCAGTGTCGCACGCGGTCCGGCGCGCCGTCACCCGTCCTGAGGCGTAGGCGAGGGGCGCAGCTCAGCCGGCGATGCGGTCGATGATGAGCCTCCGTCCCGGCCGCGCCCCCTCCGGGGCGATCGTCACGGCACCTTCGAGGGCCTCCTTGGCGCGCTCGAAGCGCTCGGGGGTGTCGGTCAGGAGGGTCATCAGCGGCTCGCCGGCGCGGACCGACGCGCCGGGCTTGGCATGCAGCCGCACTCCCGCTCCCGCCTGGACGGCGTCCTCCTTCCGCGCCCGGCCGGCTCCGAGCCGCCACGCGGCGACGCCCACCGCGAGGGCGTCGAGCCCCACCAGCGTCCCGTCGGCGGGCGCGTAGACGGTCTCCGATTCCTTGGCCCGTGGCAGGGGCGCGTCGGGGTCGCCGCCCTGGGCTGAGATCATGCGGCGCCACACGTCCATCGCGCGGCCGTCCTTGAGCGCGGCGGCGGGATCGGCGTCGCGCACCCCCGCCGCGGCGAGCATCTCCTCGGCGAGCCGGACGGTGAGCTCGACGACGTCCTCGGGGCCGCCGCCCGCGAGCACCTCCACGGACTCCTCGACCTCGATGGCGTTGCCTGCCGTGAGACCGAGGGGTGTGCCCATGTCAGTCAGGAGCGCCACCGTGTTCACCCCCGCGTCCTGGCCCAGGGCGACCATGGTCTGGGCAAGCTCGCGGGCGGACTGTTCGTCCTTCATGAACGCGCCGGAGCCCACCTTGACGTCGAGGACGAGCGCGCCGGTTCCCTCGGCGATCTTCTTGCTCATGATCGAGGAGGCGATGAGCGGGATGGCCTCGACCGTCCCGGTCACGTCCCGGAGGGCGTAGAGCTTCCTGTCGGCCGGCGCGAGCCCCGCGCCCGCGGCGCAGATGACGGCGCCAACCCCGTCGAGCTGGGCCATCATCTCGGCGTTCGTGAGAGAGGCGCGCCAGCCCGGGACCGACTCGAGCTTGTCCAGCGTCCCGCCCGTGTGGCCCAGGCCTCGGCCGGACAGCTGGGGCACCGCCACACCGAAGGCGGCGACGAGCGGGGCGAGCGGGAGCGTGATCTTGTCACCCACTCCCCCGGTGGAATGCTTGTCCGCCGTGGGGCGCTGTCCGCCGGAGGGTGTCCGCAGCGAGGAGAAGTCGAGGCGCTCGCCTGAGGCGATCATCGCCGTCGTCCATCGGGCCGTCTCGCGGTGGGTCATCCCGTTCAGGAGGATCGCCATGGCGAGGGCGGACATCTGCTCGTCGGCGACCGCGCCGCGTGTGTACGCGTCGATGACCCAGTCGATCTGGGAGTCGGTGAGCTCGCCCCGGTCGCGCTTGGCGCGGATGACGTCGACGGCGTCGTGCGGCTCGTGTGCCTCGGCTGCGGCTTCTGGCAGGGTCACGTGGTGTCCTTCCGGTCGTCGGGGAGGTCCTGGGGCCCGAAGGCGTCCGGGAGGACCTCGTCCATGGAGCGTTCCCCGCTCACCGTCAGCAGGCGCATGCCGGGCGCGCGGAACTCGTAGAGGAGCTGCCGGCAGCGCCCGCAGGGCATGATGACCGTGCCCTCGGCGTCGACGCACACGAAGGCCACAAGGCGTCCGCCGCCACCGAGCTGAAGCTGGCCCACGAGCGTGCACTCGGCGCAGAGTGTCAGGCCGTAGGAGGCGTTCTCGACGTTGCAGCCCGTGATGGTGCGCCCGTCGTCCACGAGCGCCGCGGCGCCGACAGGGAACCTCGAGTAGGGGGCGTAGGCCGCGGCCATCGCCTCGGTGGCCGCGGCCGTGAGGGCATCCCAGTCGATCTCGGGGCCGGCCGCGCGGGGCTCACTGCTTGACATAGGGGATGCCTTCCATGGCCGGCGGGCGCGAGCGGCCCACGAGGCCGGCCACGGCGAAGACCGTGACGACGTACGGGAGCATCGCCATGAACTGGCTCGGCACCGGCGAGCCGATGATGGTGATGACGCTCTGCAGGTTGTCCGCGAAGCCGAACAGCAGCGAGGCCAGGAACGCGCCGATCGGGTTCCAGCGCCCGAAGATGAGCGCGGCCAGGGCGATGTAGCCGCGGCCGGCGGACATCTCCTTGCTGAAGGCGTCCACAGCCACGAGCGTGAAGAACGATCCGCCGATCCCTGCCACGGCGCCACCGAGGATGGTGTTCCAGAATCTGGTCCGGTTGACGTTGACGCCGAGCGTGTCCGCAGCCTGGGGGTGCTCACCGACAGCCCTGACCCGCAGGCCCCACCTCGTGTGGAACAGGCCCACGTAGACCACGATCACGGCGACATACATCAGATACCCGACGAGGGACTGGCGGAACAGGATGGGCCCGATGAGGGGGACGTCGGCGAGGACCGGGATCGCGATGCTGCCCAGATGCGGTGGCTTGTTGAGCCCCTCGGGGTTCTCGGTCAGGAGCGTCGAGAAGAGGAAGTTGGTCAGCCCCACCACCAGGACGTTCAGCACGACGCCGACGATGATCTGGTTCACGAGGTACTTGATGCTCACAAGGGCCAGAACGAGGGAGACGAGAGCTCCCGCGACCGCCGCGGAGACGAGGCCCACGTAGACGTTCTGGGCGATCGTCGCCCCGACGGCGGCGCTGAATGCGCCCATGAGGAGCTGTCCCTCGATCGCGATGTTCACGATCCCGGAGCGCTCGCACAGGACGCCGGAGAGGGACCCGAAAACGAGCGGGACGGCGAGCGTCACCGCACCGGCGAGCAGGCCGGCAAGCGAGATGTAGGGCGTCTCGGCCGCGCCGCCGGCCACGATCCAGGTCAGGAAGCCCACCAGGAAGGCGACGGCGAAGACGGCGGTGGCCCAGCGCGGCGTCGTGCGCGACCGGACCGTGAGCCACACGGAGTACCCGGCCACCGAGAGCATGATCACCGCGGTGAGCCACCCGACTACGGGTGCGCTGAGCGTGATCAGCGTGACGTTGGCGACGCCGAGGATGGACAGGACGAAGACGACGACGGCCGCCGCGAAGGCCCCGGGAACCCAGCGCGCCGGGGTGCGGCGCTGGCGGTACCACAGGTAGCCGAACCAGCCGGCGCCGGCGAGGGCGACAGCGAACGCTAGCCACGCCGCGACCATCGAGGCCTCTCCCCCGGTGTCGACGAGGCCGAAGGCGGCGTTCTTGCTGCCCGAGAGGACGCCGAACATGAGCGTGCCCGCCACTGCGAGGATGGTCAGGCCCACAGCGGTCTTCCAGCTCACGAGCGCCCTGCCCACCGCCGGCACGGTTGCCCCCGCGGGCCGTGGCGCTGACGTGGTCGCGGTCATGACGCGGCTCCGCTCTGGCCCGATGCGGCCGGCGTGGGGGTGGGGGACGGCGCGTCGTCTCGCTTCTTCCGGCGCCGGTTGAGGCCGAAGATGGCGCGCACGAGCGGAGGGGCCGCGATGAACAGGACGATGAGCGACTGGATGACGAGGACGATGTCGATCGGCGTCTGGGTGACGGCCTGCATCGAGACGCCGCCGGCCCGGAAGGCGCCGAACAGGAGGCCCGCGAAGAAGGTGCCCCACGGCGTCGAACGTCCCAGGAGCGCCACGGTGATGGCATCGAAGCCGATGGACGCCGCGACACCTGCGGAGAGGTACTTCTCGGTGCCCGAGACCTGGGCAATCCCGGCGAGTCCGGCCAGGGCGCCGGCGAGGGCCATGACGAGCACCGTGGCCCGGTTCACATTGATCCCGGCGGTCCGCGCGGCGTTCGGGTTGGCGCCTACGGCGCGGAACTCGAAGCCGGTCGTGGAGCGGGACAGGATCCACCACACGCCCCACGTGACGAGGATGGCGAGGATGAACCCCGCGTGCAGCCGGAACTGTGGTCCGAGGAGCGCGGGGAAGAGGGCTGTCTCATCCAGGAACGGGGAGATCGGGTTCGTCGAGCCGGAGCGCTGGAAGCCTGGCTGCGTCAGGAGGAACAGCAGGAGGAAACTCGCGATGTAGTTGAACATGATCGTGACGATGACTTCGTGGGCGCCGGTGCGCGCCTTGAGGAAGCCGACGAGGCCGCCCCAGAGGCCGCCGCCGACGATGCCTGCGAGCACCACGAGCGGCAGGTGCACAGCGACCGGCAGATGCCACGTGAATCCCACATAGGCCCCGAACATCGCGCCGAAGATGAGCTGGCCCTGGGCGCCGATGTTGAAGAGGCCGGCGCGGAACGCGATGGCGACGCCGAGGCCCGCGAAGATGAGCGGCGCCGACACGGTGAGGGTCTCGGCGAGAGGATAGAACATCGCCGCAGCGTCGGTGCCCTCCCAGTTGAAGATCGACCCCTGAACGAGTGCCGCGTAGGGCCGGAGGACCTCGGAGAGGGTGTCGGACGGCCGGGCGAAGAAGTAGCCCGCCGCCGCGGCGACCTTCGGGTTCGTCACCGCCATGAGCACGCCGCCGATCACGATCGCCAGGACCACGGAGAGCAGCGAGACCATCGGCGTCCCCGTGACGATCCGCCGGAAGACAGACTCCTCGTCGTGCCGGCCAGGAGCCTCGGGCGCGGGGACCGGCTGCGGGCCCTGCGCCGACTCCGGGGCGTTTCGGGTCTCAGCCATGCGTCTCTCCTCGGGTGTGGTCGCCGGCCGGCGGGCGCTGCTCGGTCTCCTCGGCCGCGGCTGCGCGCGCCTCCTGATCGCTCATCCCGGCCATCATGAGGCCGAGGACGTCGCGCGGTGTGCCGGCGTCCACGACGCCCATGAGCCGACCGCGGTACAGGACCGCGATGCGGTCGGCGAGTTCCATGATCTCGTCGAGCTCCGTCGAGACGATCATCACGGGAGTCCCGCGATCCCGCTCGGCGAGGATGCGGCGGTGCAGGAACTCGATGGAACCGACGTCGACCCCGCGGGTCGGCTGGGAGGCGATGAAGAGGCGCAGGGGCCGGGACAGCTCGCGGGCCATGACGACCTTCTGCTGGTTCCCGCCAGAGAGCGCGGACGCCGGGACGTCTGCCGACTGCGTCCTGATGTCGAATTCCTCGATCTTCTCCTTGGCCTGGGCGGCGATGCGTGCGGGGCTCATCGCGAGCCCTCTGGCGAACGGCGCCCTGTCGTAGAGGTCGAGGACGAGGTTCTCGGCGACGCTGAACGCGCCGACGAGGCCGTCGTGGGAGCGGTCCTCCGGGACGAACCCGACCCCCGCTTCCAGGATGTGCTTGACGGACCGGCCGAGCAGCTCCTTGCCGTCGAGGACCACCGAGCCGGTCGCGTGCTTCGCGAGCCCCAGGATGGCTTCCGTGAGCTCCGTCTGGCCGTTCCCCTGGACACCGGCGACGGCGAGGATCTCGCCTTGGGCGATGTCGAAGGTGACCCCGTCGACCACCCGCTGCCCGTTGGGCGCGGCGACCGTGAGGTCCCGGACGGAGAACGTGGTGTCCTTCGGCTCGGCGGGCGCCTTGTCGAGGGTGAGGATGACGGGCCGGCCAACCATCATCGTCGCGAGTTCCGCAGGCGCGGCCGACGGCGCGGCGTCGCCCACCACCCGGCCGCGGCGGATCACGGTGATCACGTCGGCGACGGCCTTGACTTCGCGCAGCTTGTGGGAGATGAAGATGATCGACGTCCCGGAGGCCTTGAGCTCGCCGATGATGGCCAGGAGCTCGTCCGTCTCCTGGGGCGTGAGGACGGCGGTCGGCTCGTCGAGGATGAGCACCTTGGCGTCCCTGACGAGCGCCTTGATGATCTCGACGCGCTGCTGGACCCCGACGGGGAGGTCCTCGACGAGCGCGTCGGGGTCGACGTCGAACCCGTAGCGGGCGGAGATCTCGCGGATCCTCTTCCTGGTCGCCTCGAGGTCGAGGAAGCCCGCCGCCTTCGTCGTCTCGGCACCGAGGGCGACGTTCTCGGCGACGGTGAAGACCGGCACAAGCATGAAGTGCTGGTGCACCATCCCGATACCGGCGGCCATCGCGTCCGCCGGCCCGCGGAAGGACACCGCGCGGCCGTCCACGAGGATCTCGCCCTCGGTGGGCTCGTACAGCCCGTAGAGGACGTTCATGAGGGTCGACTTGCCAGCCCCGTTCTCGCCGAGGAGTGCGTGCACCTGCGAGTCCTCGACGGTCAGGTCGATGTGGTCATTGGCGGCGAACGTGCCGAAGCGCTTGGTGATGCCGCGCAGTTCGAGTTTCACGGGTGGAACCATCCCCTTCGCGTGGGTGGGGCCAGCGTCACTGCCCATCATGCCAGCGCCGCCCGCCCGTGAGGGCGGACGGCGCGGCGCTCATGCTGGATGCTGACGGACGCAGCCCTGCGGCTACTTGGAGACCGGGCTGGACTTCGAGGTCACCTTGACAGAACCCGAGATGATGTCCTTCTTGAGCTGGTCGACTTCGCTCTTGAGGTCGGAGGGGACCGTCGAGTCCAGGTCGTGGTACGGCGCGAGTGCCACTCCCCCGTTCTCGAGGGTGCCCACGTACGGGGTGGAGTCGAACTTGCCGTCCTTGTCGTCCTTGATCACCGACTCGACCGCGTTGGCCATGGTCTTCTGGACCGAGGTGAGGAGCACCGACTTGTAGTCGGGGGCCGTGAGATAGCCGTCCGAGTCGACCCAGATGAGCTTCGCGTCGGTCCCGGCCTTCTTCGCGTCGAGGACCGCGGAGCCTGCTCCGGCGCCGACCGGGCCGGCCACGGGGAGGATGATGTCCGCGCCCTGCTGGAGGAAGCCCTGCGTGAGGACCTTGCCCTTGTCGATGGACTTGAAGTCGCCCACGAACGTGCCGTCCTGCTTGTCCTTGTCCCAGCCGAGGACCTGGACGTTCTTGTTCTTCTTCTGGTTGTAGTACTTGACCCCGTCCGCGAATCCGTCCATGAAGATCGTCACGGTGGGGATGTTGAGGCCGCCGAAGGTCGCGACCTTCCCCGTCTTCGAGGTGCCCGCTGCGAGGTAGCCCGCGAGGAAGGCGGCCTGGGCCGTGTCGTAGACGATCGGCTTGACGTTCTTCGGGAACGACGGGTCCGAGAAGTCGATGATGGCGAAGTGGCTGTTCGGGTTGGCGGTGGCGATGTTCTTCGTCGCGTCGCCGAGCAGGAAGCCGACCGTCACGGTGAGCTTGCAGCCCGCCTGGACCATCGAGCGCAGGTTCGGGTCGTAGTCGGTGTCCGCCTTGGACTGGACGTGCTTCTCCTGGATGCCGAGGTCCTTGGCCGCCTTCTGGAGGCCCTCGTACCCGGACTGGTTGAAGGACTTGTCGTCGAAGCCCCCGGAGTCGGACACCATGCAGCCGAGGTAGTTCGAGGCCGAGGCGCTGCCCGAGGATCCCCCGCTCGAGGGGGCTTGACCACATCCGGCAAGCACGAGCGCGGCAGCACCGGCAGCGGCGACGCCGGCGAATCCGGCCTTGGGCAGACGGAAACGTGTGGGGTTCATGGAGTCCTCCAGAGACGCGGGCGCGTGGTACGACTCACAACCTACTCGCCAAACGAATCCTTCACATAGGCGGCGGCGCCAGCGGGCGGGCAATCGTTGGCGATTCGTTACCTCGGCGGCACAGGGCCTGCGCCGGTGGCGGGCTGTGCCCGTTTCAGAGGTCGCGGACGCTCCGCAGCGCCGTCGCCGTGAGGACCTGCACGCCGTAGCCGATGGCCCGCTCGTCGACCACGAGGTCCCCGCGGTGGAGGTCGTACTCCTCCCCCCCAGGGGTGTGGGTCCCGAGGCGGAACATCGAGCCCGGGACCTCCGCGAGGAACCACGCGAAGTCCTCCCCGCCCATCGACTGGGGAGTGAGCACGACGGCGTCCTCCCCCAGCTCGGCGCGAGCGGCGGCCTCGATGAGCGCGGTCTCGTGCTCGGAGTTCACCACCGGGGGCACGCCACGGGTGTGCTCAAGGGTCACGTCCACGCCGTAGGGGGCCGCGACCTGCTGGACCACCTCGTCGAGGAGCTCGCCGGCGCTGTGCCATGCCTCCCGGTCCAGGCAGCGCATGGTGCCGGCCATCGAGCCCGACGCCGGGATCGCGTTGGGGGCCGAACCGGCGGAGATCTGGCCCCACACCATCGACACGCCACTGCGCACGTCGACCCTGCGGGAGAGGACGGCAGGGACATTGATCGCGATCTGGGAGAGGGCGAAGACGAGGTCTTCTGTCAGGTGGGGGCGCGAGGTGTGGCCCCCGCGGCCGGTCAGCTCGATCCTGATCGTGTCCGAAGCCGACGTGATCGGCCCGATACGCGTGCCGATCCTGCCGACCTCGATGCGCGGGTCGCAGTGCAGCGCGACGATCCGCGGGACCCCTGAGAGGACGCCCTGGTCGATGCACGCGAGCGCGCCGCCGGGCATGGTCTCCTCCGCCGGCTGGAACAGGACACGGACCGTGGCCCGGAGGGGCCGCTCGCGGTCCAGCTCGGCGAGCATGAGCGCGGCGCCGAGCGCCGCCGTCGTGTGCACATCGTGTCCGCAGGCATGGGTCACGCCGTGGTTTCGCGACGCGAACGGCAGCCCCGACTCCTCGATGATCGGAAGCGCGTCGATGTCGCCCCGGATGGCCGTGGCGATGGGCCCGGTCCCGATGTCCACCACGACGCCGGTGCCCTCGAGCCGCTTCGGGGCGAGCCCTGCCGCCTCGAGCCGCGCTACAAGGCGGTCGGTGGTGCGGTACTCATGGAACGACAGCTCGGGATGGGCGTGCAGATCCCGGCGGAACGCGATCAGCTCGTCCAGGAACCTCTCGAGCCGGGGGCCCACGAGGGGGGTCGGCTCCGCCTCTGTCGTGTAGTTTCGCACCCGTTCACTCTAGCGTCACCGTGCTGTGCGCCAGTGATTGTTGCCGGCGACGGCCCGCTTCTACAGCACGTCGGTGTCGCCGCTGGCCTTGAGCCCGGCGACCGCGTTCTTCACCTTCTGCGCGTGCTCCTTGGTTGTCACGAGCAGCGCGTCCGGCGTGTCGACGATGACGACATCCTCGATGCCGATGAGCGCGATGACGCGCTTCGTGTCCGAGACCACGATCCCGCTCGCGTCCTCCGTGAAGACGCGGGCACCCTCGCCGAGGACTGTGACGGCGTCCTCCTCGCGCGCGCTGTTGAGCCGGCCGATCGCGGCGAAGTCGCCCACGTCGTCCCAGCGGAATGCGCCGGGCACGACGGCGACGTCCCCGGCCGCCGCTGCGGGCTCGGCGACCGCGTAGTCGATCGCGATCTTCGGCAGCGTGGGCCACACGCGTGCAGTGACCTCGTCCCGGTCAGGGGTGTCCCACGCGGCCGCGATCTCGGTGAGCCCCTCGAACAGGACCGGCTGGTTGGCCGCGAGGTGCTCGAGCATGAGCTTCACGGGGGCGACGAACATTCCCGCGTTCCAGAGGTACTCCCCCGAGGCGAGGTACTTCTCGGCAACCTCACGGTTGGGCTTCTCGACGAACTCCGCGACCGCGCGGGCGCTCGGCGCGCCCTCGACGTCCAGCGCCTCGCCGCCCCGGATGTACCCGAAGCCGGTCGAAGGGTGGGTGGGCTCGATGCCGATGGTGACGATCTTCCCGCGCTCGCCCGAGGCCGCCGTGTACACCGCCTCGCGCACGGCCGCCTGGAACACGTCGTCGGGGCTGATGACCTGGTCCGCCGCGAACGAGCCCATGATGATGTCCGGGCTCCTGCGGTGCAGGATCGCCGCGGCCAGTCCGATGGCCGCCCCGGAGTCCTTCGGCTCGCTCTCGAGCACGACATCGGACGGGTCGAGCTCGGGGATCTGCCGGCAGACGGCGGCCTCGTGGGCCAGACCGGTCACCACGAGGAACCGGCCGTTGGCCAGCGGGGCGAGCCTGTCGTACGTCGCGCGGATCAGGGTGCTGCCGGAGCCTGTCAGGTCGTGGAGGAACTTCGGGGCGGCGGCACGGGACAGCGGCCAGAGCCTCGTCCCCACACCGCCCGCGGGGATCACGGCCACGAAGCGGTCGAGGACCGATCCGGGCGCAGCAGAAGAGAGTTTCATCGCCCTAACTCTAAGTCAGTCGCTCCCGGCGCCGACGACCCGGACGGCAGGGAGCCCGGCCGACTGTGACCATTACCACGCCTCTGCACAGGACCAAATACCCAAATTGAGTAAGCTGTGGGCGAAGTCTAGATTTAGGCTGGAGCTCGAGAAGAGCGCGCCCTGCGTCCTGCAGGGCAGCTGGCGCACCGGTAGCCCCCTCCGCATGGGCCCCATGCGGGCACCGGTGCCCGCAGGGAGGTTTATTCAGTGCCGACAAAACCAGCTGGCACCCTGTACCGCGGCCGTGAAGGCATGTGGTCCTGGGTCGGACACCGGGTCACCGGCGTCGTCATCTTCTTCTTCTTGTTGGTGCACGTCCTGGACACCTCATTGGTGCGCGTGTCCCCCGAGACGTACACGGCCGTCATCGGTGCCTACAAGAACCCGCTCATGGCCCTCGGCGAGACCGGCCTCGTCGCCGCCATCCTCTTCCACGCCTTCAACGGCCTGCGAGTCATCCTCGTGGACTTCTGGAAGAGCGGCCCCAAGTACCAGCGTCAGATGCTGTGGGCCGTCCTCGTGATCTGGGTGATCGCCTTCGCCGGCTTCGCCATCCGCCATCTCTCGCTCGCGCTGGGAGGCCACTGATATGAGCGCCCTGCCTGTCATCCCCGAGCCCCGCAGCACGTCCGTCAGCGGACGCATCGCGCCGCAGTACAAGCGCTCACGCAGCCCCAGGACCCAGTTCGAGATGCTCGCGTGGCTGTTCATGCGCCTCTCGGGGATCGTCCTGGTGGTCCTCATCTTCGGCCACCTCACGGTCAACCTCCTCGTCGGCGAGGGCATCCACGCGATCGACTTCGGCTTCGTCGCGGGCAAGTGGGCCGACCCGTTCTGGCAGTTCTGGGACCTCGCGATGCTCTGGCTCGCGATGCTCCACGGCACCAACGGCGTCCGCACGATCATCAACGACTACGCCGAGCGTGACGCGGTGCGCTTCTGGCTCAAGGTGGTCCTCTACGCGGCGTCCGCGCTCATCATCATCCTCGGCACCCTCGTGATCTTCACGTTCGACCCGTGCCCGGTGATCGACGGCGTCCGCCACGTCGCCGACTACTGCCCCGCCTCGTAAGTCCCCCGGAAAGAGAGCATCAAAGCATGCAGGTCCACAAATACGACGTGGTGATCGTCGGCGCCGGCGGCGCCGGCATGCGGGCAGCCATCGAGTCCGGCCAGCGCGCGCGCACCGCCGTGCTGACCAAGCTGTACCCCACCCGTTCGCACACGGGAGCCGCCCAGGGCGGCATGTGCGCAGCCCTCGCGAACGTCGAGGAAGACAACTGGGAGTGGCACACCTTCGACACCATCAAGGGCGGCGACTACCTCGTCGACCAGGATGCTGCCGAGGTCATGGCCAAGGAGGCCATCGACGCGGTCCTCGACCTCGAGAAGATGGGCCTGCCCTTCAACCGCACCCCCGAGGGCCGGATCGACCAGCGCCGCTTCGGCGGCCACACCCGCGACCACGGCAAGGCACCGGTCCGCCGCGCATGCTACGCCGCCGACCGCACGGGCCACATGATCCTCCAGACGCTCTACCAGAACTGCGTCAAGCACAACGTCGAGTTCTACAACGAGTACTACGTGCTCGACCTCCTCCTGACCGAGGAGGACGCGACCCGCGAGGACGGCACGCCGTACAAGCAGAAGCGCGTGGCCGGCGTCGTGAGCTACGACCTCGCCTCGGGCGAGCTCCACATCTTCCAGGCCAAGTCGGTCGTCTTCGCCTCCGGTGGCGCCGGGAAGGTCTTCAAGACCACCTCGAACGCCCACACCCTCACGGGCGACGGCATGGGCATCGCGTTCCGCCGCGGCATCCCGCTCGAGGACATGGAGTTCTTCCAGTTCCACCCGACCGGCCTCGCCGGCCTCGGCATCCTCCTCACCGAGGGTGCCCGCGGTGAGGGCGCGATCCTGCGCAACTCCGAGGGCGAGCGCTTCATGGAGCGCTACGCGCCGACCATCAAGGACCTCGCGCCCCGCGACATCGTCGCCCGCGCCATGGCCAACGAGGTGCGCGAGGGCCGCGGCGCCGGCCCGAACAAGGACTACGTCTACCTCGACCTGACGCACCTCGAGCCCGAGCACATCGAGGCGAAGCTCCCGGACATCACCGAGTTCGCCCGCACGTACCTCGGCGTCGAGCCCTTCACCGACCCGGTCCCGGTCTACCCCACCGCGCACTACGCGATGGGTGGCATCCCGACCAACATCAAGGGCGAAGTGCTCCAGGACAACGACACCGTCATCCCCGGCCTGTACGCCGCGGGTGAGGTCGCGTGCGTGTCCGTCCACGGGTCGAACCGCCTCGGCACAAACTCGCTCCTGGACATCAACGTCTTCGGGAAGCGCTCCGGCATCAACGCCGCCGAGTACGCGAAGACGGCCGACTACGTCGAGCTCCCGGAGAACCCGGCGGGCTACACCGAGGCCCTCCTCGAGGGCATGCGGAACTCCAACGGCACCGAGCGCGTCGCGTACATCCGCCGCGACCTGCAGGAGACCATGGACGCGAACATGCAGGTGTTCCGCGACAAGGACTCCCTCGAGCGGGTCCTCAGCGACATCGCCGTGCTCGAGGAGCGCTACCGGAACATCTCGGTAGGCGACAAGGGCAAGCGCTTCAACCTCGACCTCCTCGAGGCGGTGGAGCTCGGCTTCCTGCTCGAGATCGCCAAGGTCATGACGGTCGGCGCCCTGCACCGCAAGGAGTCCCGCGGCGGCCACTACCGCGAGGACTTCCCCGAGCGCGACGACGTGAACTTCATGAAGCACTCGATGGCGTACAAGGACCCGTCCGTCACGGCGCAGTCCTCACCCGACGGCGTGGCTGGTATCCGGCTCGAGACCAAGCCCGTCATCTTCACCCGCTACGAGCCCATGGAGCGTAAGTACTGATGACTGCTGCACCTGCCGAACCCGCATCCAAGGTCGAACTCCCCGAAGGGGCCAGTGGCGGCTCGGTTCCGAGCTTCGACGTCACGCTCCGCGTGCGGCGGTACGACCCGGAGGTCTCCGACGAGGTCCGCTGGGACGACTTCAAGCTGACCATGTACGGCACGGACCGCGTGCTCGACGCCCTTCACAAGGCGAAGTGGGAGCACGACGGCTCGGTCTCGTTCCGCCGCTCCTGCGCGCACGGCGTGTGCGGCTCCGATGCCATGCGCATCAACGGCCGCAACCGCCTCGCGTGCAAGACGCTCCTGAAGGACCTCGATACGTCCAAGCCGATCACGGTCGAGCCCATCAAGGGCCTTCCGGTCGAGAAGGACCTCATCGTGGACATGGAGCCGTTCTTCCAGTCCTACCGCGAGATCATGCCGTTCCTCATCTCCAAGGGCCACGAGCCCACGAAGGAGCGCATCCAGTCGATCGAGGACCGCGAGCGGTTCGACGACACCACCAAGTGCATCCTCTGCGCCGCGTGCACGTCGTCCTGCCCGGTGTTCTGGACGGACGGGCAGTACTTCGGCCCCGCCGCCATCGTCAACGCGCACCGGTTCATCTTCGACTCGCGTGACGACGCCGGCGACATGCGCCTCGAGATCCTCAACGACAAGGAGGGCGTGTGGCGCTGCCGCACGACCTTCAACTGCACCGAGGCGTGCCCGCGCGGCATCCAGGTGACGCAGGCGATCGCCGAGGTCAAGCAGGCCATCCTGGCCCGCCAGTTCTGAGGTTCCAGCTCTCCCACGTGCGAGGGGCGCCGCTTCCGACGAAGCGGCGCCCCTCGCGCATTTCGGGCACAGCCGCGCCGCGGCTCAGCGCGCCGCGGCCCTCCGCCTGCCTCCCCTGAGTGAGGCGATCCACGCCGCCGAGGCGTGGCGCCCCGGGCGGCCGGAACCGAACGCCTCCGGATGCCGTTCGGCGTGGCGGGTGGCCGCGGTGAAGTCGGCCTCCCGGACCGCGCTCCACGCCGCCGAGACCAGATACACCTGGCTCACGAGGTTGAACCAGATGAGGAGGCCCACCACGATCGCGAACGGCGCAAGCAGCGGGTTGGACCCTGCCCGGGCCAGCAGCTGAGTGCTGAAGGCCTGGAGGATCGACGTCCCGACGCCCGCGAGGATGGTCCCCTCGATGAGTGCCCTGCGGGAGATCTGGAGCCAGCCTGCGAAGCGGAACAGGATGAACGCCGTCAGGATGTTGAGCGCGAGCGGCACCGCGAGTCCCACCGCCCACCCGACCGGCCGCACGAACACGCCGTCGATCTTCAGCTGCTCGGCAATGTAATCCAGTGCCGCCGTGAACACCACGCTCACGGCCGAGGTCAGCACGAGGAGGACGCCCAGGAGCAGGAGCGTGCCGATGTCACGCAGCTTCACGAGGATCGGGTTCGCCCTGATGGGGCCGAAGCCCAGGACGCCCCGGAGGCCGTCGCGCAGTCCTGTAATCCAGCCCAGCGACGAGAAGACGGTGACGACGGTCGCGATGATCGCGGTGACGCTCAGGCCCGTGGGGTTGAGGAGCTGCTGGGGATCGACGAGGCCGTCGCCGCCGTCGACCTTCAAAAGGCCCGGCGCCGCCTTCGCCACGTTCTGGACGACCATGTCGAGCAGCCCCGGGTTTCCTGCCAGGACGAGGGCGGCGAAGGAGAACCCAGTGGCGAGGAGGCCGAAGATCGAGAAGAACATGTTGAAGCCGATGCCGGCACTCATGAGGGGGCCGTGCTGGAGCGAGTACTGCTGGAAGGCCCTCACGGGCAGCAGTGCCTTGATCCTCGCCACGGTCCACATCACGACCGCCAGTGCCTGCTTCGGGAGGCCTCCCCCGCGCCGGGCCCGTCCGACGTCCTGCCGCTTGTGCAGCACGTCCAGAAGGAGCTTGGCCCGTTCGGTCGGGAGGGGATCGTCAGCCGGCGTCCGGCCCCTGGGTCTTCGCTGCTCCTGTGCCAAAGTCAAGCTCTTCCCTCAGCTGCCAGAATCCGTCGGCGTCGTGCTCGTACAGGCCCATGCTAGCCACGGTGAAGGATTCGGAATAGGACTCGAGGGCGGCTTCTGCCTCGTCCAGGCGTTCCGCGGGCACGTCGTGGGCCACGGTCACGTGCGGGTGGTAGGGGAACGGGAGGTCCCGCTGGAGCGGTCCCTGCTGAAGCTCTTCGTGAAGCCGCACGCATTGGTCGAAGCCGTCGAGCACGTTCAGGTACACCACGGGAGAGACGGGGCGGAACGAGCCGGTCCCCTTCAGGCCCACGGTGAACGGGCGGGCACGCCGTGCCACCGACCGGACGTGGCGGACAGCCGCGTCCCAGTCGTCCGTCTCGGTGGTGGTGACGAGCGTGATATGGGCGGGGATGAGCTCCGCCATGGGGTCCCCGAAGGAGGCACGCCACGCGCGCAGCTCGGCGGTGACCCTGTCAGGGAAGCCAAGAATGACCCCCACGAGGGGACTCGTCGGGCCGGCGGGGGCGACGCCGTCGGGCTCGGTGCCTTCCTCGAAGTCCGGCATGGCCTCAGGCGAGGGCCGCAGCCGCCGGAGCCAGTGCGGGCAGGAAGCCGACGCGCTCGTAGACCTCGGCGAGGACCGGCACGGCGATCTCACGGGCCTTGGCGGCACCGACGGCGAGGAGCCTGTCGAGCTCGGCCGGATCCTCGAGGAGTTCCTCGGTGCGGGCCTTGATCGGGGCGAGCGTGTCCACGACCGCCTCGGCCACGTCCACCTTGAGGTGGCCGTACATCTTGCCCTCGTACGCGTCCTCGAGCTCGGGGATGCTGCGGCCGGTGACGGTCGAGTAGATGCTCAGGAGGTTCGACACCCCGGGCTTCGCCTCGCGGTCGAAGCGGATCTCCGTCTCGGCGTCCGTCACCGCGGACTTGATCCGCTTCGCCGTGACCTTCGGATCGTCGAGGAGGTTGATCAGTCCGTTCGGGGACTCGGCGGACTTGGACATCTTCGCCGTCGGGTTCTGGAGGTCGTAGATCTTGGCCGAGGTGCGTGGGATGAGCGGCTCCGGGACCGTGAAGGTCTCGCCGAAGCGCGTGTTGAAGCGGTGGGCCAGGTCGCGGGCGAGCTCGAGGTGCTGCCGCTGGTCCTCGCCGACCGGGACCCCGTACGGCTTGTACAGGAGGATGTCCGCCGCCATGAGCATGGGGTACGTGAAGAGGCCGGCGCTCGCCGCGTCGTGGCCGTGCCGGGCGGACTTGTCCTTGAACTGGGTCATCCGGGAAGCCTCGCCGAAGCCGGTGAGGCACATGAGGACCCACGCGAGCTGGGCATGCTCCGGGACGTGCGACTGCACGAAGAGCGTGGACTTCTCGACGTCAATCCCGCCGGCGATGTACTGGGCAGCGGTGAGGCGGGTGCGGTGGCGCAGCTCCGTCGGGTCCTGCGGCACCGTGATCGCGTGGAGGTCCGGGATGAAGTAGAAGCAGTCGTACTCGTCCTGCTGCGCGACCCAGTTCACGAGGGCGCCGAGATAGTTGCCCAAGTGGAGCGAGTCGCCCGAGGGCTGCATGCCGGACAGGAGCCGCTGGCGGGCGGCGGGAGCGTTCGAGGTCATGGAGTAGGCGCTTCCGGGGTCTAGAGCTTGTAGTCGATCACGAGGGGGGCATGGTCGGACCATCGGGTGTCCCACGCGCTCGCACGGTCCACGACGGCGTTCCGCGCCACGTCCGCGAGGGCCGGCGTCGCCATGTGGTAGTCGATGCGCCACCCGGCGTCGTTGTCGAACGCCTTGCCGCGCTGGGACCACCAGGTGTAGGGGCCGTCGACCTGTCCGGCCAGGTCCCGGTGCACGTCCCGCCACCCGATCTCCTGGCCGAAGAAGCGGTCGAAGTAGGCCCGCTCCTCAGGCAGGAAGCCGGCCCGCTTCTGGTTTGCCTTCCAGTTGCGGATGTCCAGTGGGGTGTGGCCCACGTTCAGGTCCCCGACCACGAGCGCGTAGTCGGCGTACTCCGCCAGCTCCGGGAGCCGCTTGAGCATCACGTCGAGGAAGCGGAACTTGTCGTCCTGCTTGGGGGTGCCGACCTCGCCGGAATGGACGTAGGCGCTCACCACCGTGAGCTGCCGCCCGCCGTCGAGCGCAAAATCCGCCTCGATCCAGCGGCCGGCGGTCGCGAAGTAGTCGTCGCCGATCCCGATGCGCGTCTCGGTGGGCGCCTCGCGCGAGGCGATCGCCACGCCCGCGCGCCCCTTGGCGTCCGCTTCCGCGTGGAGCACATGCCAGCCATCGAAGCACTCGTGGACGGTCGGATCGGGTGCGCGGACCTCCTGCAGGCACAGGATGTCGACGTCCCGCGGCTCCAGCCACTCCGGCATGCCCTTGCGCCACGCCGCGCGGAGCCCGTTGACGTTGACAGTCGCGATGCGCACAGCCCCGTCCTTGGGGGCCGCCTCCGTGGAACTCACCTAGCCACTCTACCCCTCGTCGACGACGGTCCCGGAGACGGGCGTGTCATCGTCGGGACGGAGCATGTCACGGGCGTTCGACGCCGTGATCTGGATGGTCTCGAGGGCACGCGCCACCATCTCGGGGTCGCCCCCGAGGTTCTCCCGGATCACACGCTCCTGGACCTGGATGATCTTGAACGAATGGTCGAGCTTGAGGTCGCGGACGTCGTCGACCGAGCGCGCCTCCCCTGCAGTCCCGGCGAGCGACGGCGCCCGGCCCGTGAGCTTCTCGGCCGCGCGCTCGAAGCGCTCCTGGGCGCGGCGCCCCGCGCTCCGGACCGTCAGGAACACGAACGTCGCGAAGGCGAGCCAGCCGAAGGACACGATGACCACGATCCAGCCGATGACATCGTTCTGGTTGGCGGCGAAGATCACGGCGACGAGGAAGGCCAGGACGAGGACCGACAGGCCCAGCGCACCGATCCTGAAGCCTCCTCCACGGCGGGCTTGGGCGCCGGCGCCGGACTGGATGGACGGGTTCTGGGGGCCGAGACTCTGCATGCCCCCCATTCTTCCAGACACGATAGGCGCCCCCGTCCCGTACGCCGAGGTCACCCCGTGTGCGCCCGAAGTCACCCCCTGTGAGCGCGAAGTCACCCCCGCTGACAGCGACACGGGGTGACCTCGGCGCCACACCGGGTGACCTCGGCGCCACACCGGGTGACGTCAGCGGAGGAAGAGCGCCCGGAGCCGGAGAGTCGTGAAGGCGAGTCCGCAGAGGATCATGCCTGCGTAGTAGAGCAGGTGGACCCAGGTCGAGCCCGTGAAGACGCCGATGCTGATCTGCCGCATCAGCTCCACGCCGTGCCAGAGGGGGAACGCCTCGACGATCCACTGGATCGGCTTCGGGTACACGGAGAGCGGATAGAAGGTTGCCGAGAAGAGGAACATCGGCAGCATGACGAAGGTGATCAGATCCATGTGCTGGAAGGTCTTCATGTAGCTGGTCACCGCCATCCCGAACGAGGCGAACCCGAACGCCACCATGACCGACGCCGGCACGAGCAGGAGGGCCGACGGGGTCGTGATCAGCCCCATGACCGCCATGACGCCGGTGAAGCCCAGCGCATACAGGAAGCCGCGGAAGAGCGCCATGAGGATCTCCCCCATGGCGATGTCGAGCGGCCCCAGCGACGTGTAGAGCATGCCCTGGTAGAGCTTGCCGAAGTGCATCTTGAAGAACACATTCCATGTCGAGTCGTAGATGGCGCCGTTCATTGCCGAGACTGCGAGCAGGGCCGGCGCGATGTACGCGGCGTACGAGATGGGCGTCCCTCCCGGCCCCTCGACTGTGCCGACCAGGGAGCCCAGGCCGACCCCCATGGACAGCAGGTAGAACACCGGCTCGAAGAACCCGGAGACGAGGATGATCCAGTTCTGGCTCTTGATGACGCGGAATCCGCGTTCGACGACGGCGCGCGCGTTCCCCGCGTACAGTCCCGCGAGCGGACCCCGCCCTGTAGCAGTGGCGCCGGAGCGGTTGGCCATGAGGATCACGTGCTCATCCTCCTCGTGTAGTTCCGGCGCGCCCACCAGATCCCCAGGACCCCGAGCGCGGCCAGATAGCCGAGGTGCACGCCAACGAGCCAGACGGGGAGGCTGAGGCCATACGAGACGATGCGCGCGAGCTGGTTCCCATGCCACAAGGGCGAGATCCAGCCGATCCACTGCATTCCCGCAGGCATGGTCTCGAGCGGATAGAACGTGCCGGAGAACAGGAACAGCGGCATGATGACGAAGCGCTGGATCATGGAGAACTGGAAGTTCTCCTTCTCGATGTAGGCGGAGTAGGCCATGACCGGGGCGCCGAACGCCATCCCGGTGAGGACGCCGAGCGGCACGAGCAGGAACGCCCACGGGCCGGGTGCCGCGCCGAACGCGAGCATGATGAGGAAGAACACGATGCACTGGACCAGCAGGCGGACGCCCACCGCGAGGATGTGGCCCGTCGCGAGCTGGCCCGGGGCCAGCGGAGTCACGTGCGGCCCGTAGTAGACGCGGCGCCACTTGAAGCCGTCCATCACCGGGTACATCATCTCGTTGGCGCACGTCAGGACGGCGCTGGACACCAGCAGTGCGGGGGCGGCGTACGCGAGGTACCCGACGCCGTCGAACGCCGCGGAGCCGGTGCCGGACCGGTCCACGATCGTGGCCAGCCCCACGCCCATCGAGAAGAGGTACAGGAGCGGGTTGCCCACGCTGGTCACGACGATGGTGACGAGGTAGGCGCGCATCCTGCGGAGCATGTGCTCGGCGAAGTACAGGGCGCCCCAGCGCCTGGCTTTGGCGGCCGAGACGCCGGGGCCGTGCGCGTGCACGGGGCTGGAGCGGTGCCGGGCGCGGGCGTCCCGCGCGGCTGGACGCCCTCCGGCCCGTGCGCGCTGGTCAGTCAACGAGCGACCGGCCCGTCAGCCGGAGGAACACGTCCTCGAGCGATGCGCGGCGCACGAGCGAGGTGAGCGGCCGCAGCCCCCGCGCCCGGGCCTGCTCGAGGGACCACTCGCCGTCGTGCGTGTAGACCAGGACGCGGTCCGGGAGCAGCTCGGTGCGTTCCCCCACCCCCTCGAGTTCACCGAGGACCGCGGCGTTGCGCTCCGCGCCGAACCGCAGCTCGAGGACCTCGCGGCTCGAATGCTCGCGGATGAGCGCGGGCGGCGACCCCTCCGCCATGATCCGGCCCTTGTCCACGACGATGAGGCGGTCGCACAGCTGCTCGGCCTCGTCCATGTAGTGGGTCGTGAGGACGAGGGTGACCCCCTGCTCCTTGAGGCGGAACAGCCGGTCCCACAGGATATGCCGGGCCTGGGGGTCGAGGCCTGTGGTGGGCTCGTCGAGGAGGAGGATCGTCGGCTCGTTCACGAGCGAACGGGCGATCGTCAGGCGCCGCTTCATGCCCCCGGACAGCGAGTCGACGCGAGCCGCGGCCTTGTCCTCGAGCTGGGCGAAGGCGAGGAGTTCGTCGGCCCGGCGCTTGAGGTACGCGGTGGGGAGTCCGAAGTAGCGGCCGTAGATGATGAGGTTGTCGCGGACGCGGAGTTCCTCGTCGAGGTTGTCCTGCTGGGGCACGACGCCGAGATGGGCGCGCACCTCGGGGCCCTGCAGCTCGGGGTCCATGCCCATGATGGTGAGCTGCCCCGAGGTCCGCTGGCTCACTCCGCCGATCATGCGCATCGTCGTGGACTTGCCAGCGCCGTTGGGTCCGAGCAGCCCGAAGGATTCGCCGGCAGCGACGTCGAAGGAGATGCCGTCGACCGCTGTGACCTCGCCGAAGGACTTCGTCAGGTGGCGTGCCGAGATGACGGCATTGCTCGTCGCCTCTCCCACTGCACTCCCCCCGAGTTGCATGGCACCACAGCGTGACATCTCTCGCACTCTAGTGCCGCGCGGCAGGTCTCACAACGAACGTTTCACCCCCGCGTGTCACGCGGGCTGCCGGCCGCCGCGGCGGGCGACCCGGCGCCGTCGTGCCCTGCCTGGCGACCGTAGCAGCCCAGGATCTCGACCGCGTAGTCCAGGAGGGCCGCGGCGCGCGGCGTGAGGTCCATGTCCTCGGGCCAGATGGCCACGACGTTCGTGCGCGTCGCCGAAGGCTCGATGGGGCGCACCGCGATCGGACGGCCTTCAACGGAGGTCGCGGTCGTGTTCGGGCGGGACATGAGCAGCCCATAGCCCACTCCGCGGCCCACGAGCGCCTGTACGAGGATGATCTGCGGCACCCGCGCCGCCACCCGCGGCGTGAGCCCGCGCGCCGCGAACGCCTGCAGCGTGTTCTCGATGCTGGGGCGCGCCTCGTACATGACGAGCGGCTCGTCGGCGAGGTCGGCGAGGTCGACGGCGTCCCTCGCCGCGAGCGGGTGGTCGGGGTGCAGGTGCGCCTCGAGCTCCGTCGCATAGATCTCCCGGTGCCGGTAGCCGGCCGGGAGGAAGAGGTCGTAGACGATCGCGACGTCGAGCTTGCCTGCCTCGAGGTCCGGCAGGAGGTCTTCGTGGGTCCCGACGGTGATCTCGAGGTCGATCCCGGGATGCCGGCGGGGGAAGCCGTCCACGACGGCGGGCACGATGCTCGTCGCGAAGCTCGCGAAGCAGCCCAGCTTGACGGGGCCGCGCAGCTTCCCCCCGCTCTGGGTGTCCAGGACGAGCTCACGGGTGTCCGCGAGGATCCGGCGCGCCTGGGTGGCGAAGTGCTGTCCGGCGGGAGTCAGCGCGAAGCCGCGTGCCTTGCGGCGCACGCACAGCTGCTCGCCCACCGTCCTCTCCAACCCGGTGATGGCCTGCGACAGCGCGGACTCCGAGATGTGCAGGTCGACCGCGGCGGCGCTGAGCGTCTCGTAGTCCGGCAGTGCCGCGAAGAGCTCGAGCTGCCTGAGCGTCACGTCTGCCATGAGGACCTCGAGAGGGGAAGTAGCGACGCCGCACCACGTTGAGTCGAGCAGCCAAGTTAAGTTAGACCGAATTACTTTGCCAATGCTCTGAAGTTTACACGAGGAAGTGGCATACGCCACGATGGGTCTTACCGTCCTTTCCTCAGTCCGCCCCATGAGGGCTCCGCTGACACCACCCTTCGCACCCTGCGGCGAGACCGCATCCGAGTGGCATCACCGACGATGCCGGCACCCCAAGGACAGACACGCAATGACCACACCCGGCGCAGCCTCAGCCCCATCCTCCGCAGCGAACCAGCGACGCGTAGCGTTCGCCACGATCATCGGGACCACCATCGAGTGGTACGACTTCTTCATCTACGCCACGGGCGCGGCCCTCGTGTTCGCCGAGCTCTTCTTCAAGCCGGCGGGCAACGACATCGCCCTCCTGCTCTCGTTCGCCACCGTGGGCATCAGCTTCCTCTTCCGCCCGCTCGGGGCCTTCCTCGCCGGCCACTTCGGCGACGTGATCGGCCGGCGCGCGATGCTCGTCATCACCCTGATCCTCATGGGCGCTGCGACGACCCTCATCGGCGTGCTGCCGACGTTCTCCCAGGTCGGCATGGCCGCGCCCATCCTGCTGCTGCTCCTGCGCATCCTCCAGGGCGTCTCCGCCGGCGGCGAGTGGGGCGGGGCAGTCCTCATGGCCGTCGAACACGCCCCCAACCACCGCCGCGGCCTCGCCGGCGCGTTCCCGCAGCTCGGCGTCCCGCTCGGCATGCTCCTCGCCTCCGGCGTCATGGCGATCATGACGGGGCTCGTCTCCCCCGGCAGGGCGTTCCTCGAGTGGGGCTGGCGCGTGCCGTTCCTGCTCAGCGTCGTGCTGATCGTTGTCGGCTACTTCGTGCGGCGTGCGGTCGAGGAGAGCCCCGTCTTCGCTGAGATCGCCGAGCGCGGCCAGCAGACCAAGGTGCCGATCGTGGCCCTGTTCCGCAAGCACTGGCATCTCGTGGTCCTCGCCTCGCTCGTCTTCGTCGGCAACAACGCCGCGGGCTACATGACCACCGGCGGCTTCATCCAGGGCTACGCCACCGGCCGGCTCAAGATGGACTCCACCGCCGTGCTGCTCGCCGCGACCGTCGCGTCCGCCATGTGGTTCATCTCGACGCTCGTCGCCGGGATCCTCGCCGACAGGATCGGCCGCAAGGCCACCTACCTCATCGGGTTCGTGTTCCAGGCGCTCATGGTCTTCCCGCTGTTCTGGTTCGTCAACATCGGCAACCTCGGCGGCCTCTACGCTGGCCTGGTCCTGTTCTCCATCGGACTCGGGCTCACCTACGGCCCGCAGGCGGCCGGGTACTCCGAGATCTTCCCCGCCTCGGTCCGGTTCTCCGGCGTCTCGATCTCGTACGCGATCGGCGCCATCCTCGGGGGCGCCTTCGCACCCACCATCGCCCAGGCCCTCCTCCAGGAGACCGGCACCACCGCAGCCGTCTCGGCCTACCTCCTCGTGATGACCGTCATCTCCATCGCCGCGGTCCTGATGCTCCGTGACCGGCGGGGCATTCCGCTCGGCCCGGACCACGAGGCGGAGCAGGCCACGGGCGCCACGGTCTTCGGCCCCCACACCGCGGCCGCCGCCCCCGAGGCCGCGAAGGCCTGACACCCGTACCCCCTCGTCTGAGGGTCACGTCCTGAAGGTCAGGTTCTGGAAGTCACTTCACGTGACCTCCAGAACCTGACCTTCAGAGTCTGACCTTCAGAATGTGACCCCCAGAATGTGACCCCCAGAATGTGACCCCCAGAGGGCTGGGGTCAGCGGGACTTTCCGCGGTCTGCCCTCAGGACCTCGAGCCGCTGCCGGTACTCCGTCTCGTCGATCTCGCCGCGCGCGTACCGCTCGCGGAGCACCGACTCGGCCCCGGCCCCTGAGGCCTCCTGCCAGTGCCGCCGCCACCAGAAGCGACGCGCGAACACGAAGAAGAGGATCAGGACGAGGAACCAGAACAGCGGGAAGAGCAGGAACCAGGGGAACCAGGGCCCTCCCCAGTGGTCCGCGGCGTTCTGGGTGGCGATGAGTGCTGCGTTCATGGCGCACGTCTCCTTGACTAGACATCGGCTGTCCTTCAGCCGCTGACTCCAGTCTTCGCGCCGCGGCCGCAGGGCGCGTCGGCCGCCGGGAGACACTTCAGCCGGACGCCTACTCCCGCGGGAGCACCGCCGGGAGCACACACGTCCCAGCCCTCACCCCAGCCACCCCGGCCGTACCAGCCCCGACTCGTAGGCGAGGACCACGAGCTGCGCCCGGTCCCGGAGACCCAGCTTCGTCATCGCCCGGGAGACATGCGTCTTCGCGGTCAGGGGCGTGATGAAGAGCCGCTCGGCGATCTCGGCATTGTTGAGCCCCTGACCGACCAGTGCCACCACTTCCCGTTCGCGCTCGGTGAGCAGGCCGACGTCGAGCGGCTGGGCCCGCTCGGCCGGCCCCTCCGCTGCGAGCCGGGTGAGGAGCCTACGGGTCACCGACGGCGAGAGCATCGCGTCGCCGTCGTGCACGGCCCGCACTGCGCGGACAAGATCCTCAGGCTCGGTGTCCTTGACCAGGAAGCCGCTCGCCCCGGCGCGGATCGCGCCGGTGACATACTCGTCCAGCTCGAACGTGGTCAGGATGATGACCTTGAGGCCCTCGCGATGGGCGCCGAGGATGATCCGGGTGGCCTCGAGGCCATCGCCGCCGGCCATGCGGATGTCCATGAGGACGACGTCGGGCGAGAGCCGCTCCGCCTCGGCCACGGCTGCCGATCCACTCCCCGCCTCCCCGACCACCTCCATGTCCGGCTCAGCGTCCAGCAGCGCACGGAATCCGGCGCGGATGAGGGCCTGGTCGTCTACGACGAGGATCCGGATCACCGGCGCCCCCCTCCCCCGACCCCCGCCTCGGGGAGCTCCGCGCGGAGGAGCAGCCCGGCGTCGTCCGCCAGGGTGAGGGAGCCGCCCGCCGCCTCGACCCGCTCGCGCATCCCGGTCAGCCCCGACCCGGGCGCGGCGCCGCGCAGGCCCGAGCCGTCGTCGTGCACCTCCACGACGACGGCGCCGCCCTCGCGCGCGATCCTCACCCCGGCGGTGCGCGCACCGGCGTGCCGCACGGTGTTGGTGAGCGCCTCCTGCACCACCCAGTGCACGATCCGCTGGATCGCGGGCGACGGCGGCGGGTCCAGCTGGGCCGTCAGGGTCACCTCGAGGCCCGTCCCCCGGGCATCCTCGACGAGCGCGGGCACCCGGTCCAGGGGCTCGTCCCGGCCGACGGGGGCGTCCTGCCGGAGGACCCCGAGGAGTTCGCGGACCTCGCCGAGCGCCTCGTGGCTCGCGTTCTTGATCGCCTCGAGGGCCGGGAGGAGCTCCTCGGGCCGCCGGTCGGCCAGATGCAGCGCGACGCTCGCGCGGACGTTGATGAGGGAGAGCGAGTGCGCGACCACGTCGTGGATGTCCCGCGCGAGCTCGAGGCGCTCCTGGTCGCGCGCCTGGCGCCGATGGGCCTCCCACTCGCGGCGCCGGGCGGCGAACCGCTCCCGCCGGACCCGCAGCCCCTCACCGAGCAGGAGCACGACGGCAGCCCACGCGCCCACCGCCGCGACCCTGAGCCACTCCCCAGTGGGCGCGGCCCAAGCCGCTGCCGCCGCCACGAAGACCACGCCGGCGGACCACGCCCAGAGGCGGGCACCGGCGGCCGTCGCCAGGACAAGGGCGATGGCGGGCGCCGCGAGGACCGGGCCCCACGGGTAGCCGAGGGCGAAGTAGGCGATGGTCACCGCCACCGCTGCGGCGGCGGCCGGCCCCGGCCAGCGCGGGAGGACGAGCAGGAGCGCCGGCCCGGCGACGAGGAGCAGGACCGCGAGGAGGTCGACGGCGCGGGCATCCGGCTGGCGCACCGCCGCGCCGTGCGTGCCGAGCACCTGCACGAGGGCGAGCACGGCGACGCCCGCCACGCGGAACGGCCACGGCGGGCGGCGGCCTGCCCACGCGGCCCGCGGCCCCGCCTCAGTCCACCCACGCATAGGCCGAGCCTACGCGCGCGTGGGGGCGGCGTCGTCGTCCGCCCGGCGGAACGGGGGCGGCGGGCGCGTACTCCCCGCGGAGTAGGCGCCCGACAGCGCTCTGGGGGTCCGACAGCACTCTGGGGGTCACCTTCTGGGGGTCACGCGATGTGACTCCCAGGAAGTGACCCCCAGAGGGTGACCCCCAGACGGGTGGAGTCAGGCGAGGCCTGCGGTGCGCTCGGCGGCTTCGACGACGTTGGTCATGAGCAGGGCCACGGTCATCGGCCCCACACCGCCCGGGTTGGGCGAGAGGTATCCCGCGACCTGGGCGACGTCAGGGTGCACGTCGCCGAACACCTTCGGCTTGCCGCCCTCGGGGTCGTCCTCGCGGGTCACGCCGACATCCAGCACGGCTGCACCGGGCTTCACGTCCTCGGCCTTGACGATGTGCTTCACGCCCGCGCCGGCGACGATGACGTCCGCCTCGCGCAGGTGCCTGCCCAGATCCTCAGTGCCCGTATGGGTGATCGTGACCGTGGCGTTGATCTCCCGGCGCGTGAGCAGCAGCGGGATCGGGCGGCCGATCGTGACTCCGCGCCCGACAACGACCACGTGCTTGCCCTTGAGGTCGTAGCCGTTGCGGACCAGGAGCTCGATGACGCCGCGCGGCGTGCAGGGCAGCGGCGTGTCGATCTTCCCGTTGACGTTGAGCACAAGGCGCCCGAGGTTCGTCGGGTGGAGTCCGTCCGCGTCCTTCGCTGGATCGATCCGCTCGAGGATCGCGTCCGTGTCCAGATGCTTGGGCAGCGGGAGCTGCACGATGTACCCGTGGCACCCGGGATCGGCGTTGAGCTCGTCGATGAGGGCTTCGACCTCGGCCTGCGTGGCGTCCGCCGGCAGCTCCTTCTGGATCGAGTTCATCCCGATCGCCTTGGACTGCTTGTGCTTCATGCCCACGTACAGCTGGGAGGCGGGATCGGCACCAACGAGCACCGTGGCGATGCCAGGGGTGATGCCCTTGGCCTTGAGCGCAGCGACGCGATCGGAGAGCTCTGCCTTGATCTCCGCGGCGGCTGCGCGGCCGTCGAGGACGACGGCCCTGTTCTCTGTCTGCGGCGCCATCGTCTCGCTCACCACTCCTCGTGCCCCGGGTAGAGCGGGAAGTCATTCGCGAGCTTGTCGACGCGCGCGCGGAGGGCCTCCAGGCCGGACCCGGCGCCGCCCTTGAGCGCGGTCGCGATGATGTCCGCGACCTCGGTGAACTCGGTCGCGCCGAACCCACGGGTGGCGAGAGCCGGCGTGCCGATGCGCAGGCCCGAGGTGACCATCGGCGGGCGCGGGTCGAACGGGACGGCGTTGCGGTTCACGGTGATGCCGACCTCGTGGAGGAGGTCCTCGGCCTGCTGGCCGTCGAGCTCCGAGTTGCGCAGGTCGACCAGGACCAGGTGCACATCAGTGCCGCCGGTGAGGACGGAGACTCCTGCGTCGGCCACGTCCTTCTGGTTGAGGCGGTCCGCGATGATCTTCGCGCCCTCGAGGACGCGCTCCTGGCGCTCCTTGAACTCATCGGAGCCGGCGATCTTGAAGGCGACCGCCTTGGCCGCGATGACGTGCATGAGCGGGCCGCCCTGCTGCCCCGGGAACACGTTGGAGTTGAGCTTCTTGCCGAACTCCTCCTTCGCGAGGATCACGCCGGAGCGCGGGCCTGCGAGGGTCTTGTGGACGGTCGAGGTCACCACGTGGGAGTGCGGAACGGGGCTCGGGTGCAGGCCCGCGGCCACGAGGCCGGCGAAGTGCGCCATGTCGGTCCACAGGAGCGCGCCGACCTCGTCGGCAATCGAGCGGAACGCCGCGAAGTCGAGGTGGCGCGGGTAGGCGGACCAGCCGGCGATGATGACGTTCGGGCGCTCGGCGAGGGCCTGCTCGCGCAGCTTGTCCATGTCGACCCGGAACGTGTCCTCTTCGACCTGGTACGCGGCGACCTGGTAGAGCTTGCCCGAGAAGTTCAGCTTCATGCCGTGCGTGAGGTGGCCGCCATGGGCGAGGGAGAGTCCCAGGATCTTGTCGCCCGGGTTGATCATGGCGGACAGTGCCGCGGCGTTGGCCTGGGCACCCGAGTGCGGCTGGACGTTCGCGTACTCCGCGCCGAAGAGCGCCTTGACGCGCTCGATCGCGAGGCTCTCGGCCACGTCGACGTACTCGCAGCCGCCGTAGTAGCGCTTGCCCGGGTAGCCCTCGGCGTACTTGTTGGTCAGGACCGAGCCCTGGGCCTCCATGACGGCGCGCGGCGCGAAGTTCTCCGACGCGATCATCTCGAGGGTATTGCGCTGGCGGCCGAGCTCCTGGTCGAGGACGGCCGCGATCTCGGGGTCGACTTCGCTCAGCGGGAGATTGCTGACGGTGGACACGGTAGGAGTGGTGGGGCTCACGGGATCTCCTGGTCGAAGGTTGCGGGAGGCTACTGGTCAGGCTACCGGCCCTGCCCGCCGCCCGGTACTGGATGGCGGAGCATGAAGGCGCGGCTTCTCGACCCCCGGCCCAGGCGTACGATCCGCGGTGTCCCAACAGCATGCCGCTCCCCGGTGGTGACCCACCCAACGCCAGTCGCGACCAGTCCAGCATATCCGCACGGCCGGAACAGGAAGAGGCGTTCGGCGGTTGGAACAGATAGTTGACATGTCAGTGAGCGTCTCAGGGAGGTCCGGGTGGACAGGATGAAGGCAGTCGTCATCGGGGCCGGCCAGGTGGGCCTGAGCGCCGCGTACTGGCTCGGCCGCCGCGGGCTCCGGGCTTGGGAGGACTTCGTCGTCCTCGACGCCAACGAGGGGCCCGGCGGAGCATGGCGCCACCGGTGGGACTCCCTCACGTTCGACGCCGCGCACGGCCTCCACCCGCTCCCCGGCCTCCCGCTCGAGGCGCCCGACCCGCACGAGCCGGCCTCCGCCGTCGTGAGCCGCTACTACGGGGACTACGAGCGCGCCTTCGCGCTGCCGGTGATCCGGCCCGTGCGGGTCGCCTGGGTGGAGCGGGCGCACGACGGCGGCGCGCTCCTCGTGCGCGCCGCCGACGGACGCGAATGGCGGACGGAGACGGTCATCAACGCCACCGGGACCTGGGACAGCCCCTACTGGCCCCACTACCCGGGGCGCGAAGCCTTCCAGGGCAGGCAGCTGCACACGCACGACTTCGTCTCGGCAGAGGAGTTCCGCGGGCAGCGGGTCCTCGTGGTGGGCGGCGGGACGAGCGCGGCGCAGTTCCTGCTCCAGCTCGACGCCGCCGGCGCCCGGACCTTCTGGTCGACCCGACGGCCGCCGCAGTGGACCGAGGTGCCCTTCGACGCCGACTGGGGCGTCGCCGTCGAACGCCGAGTGGGCGAGCGCACGCGCGCCGGCCTGCCGCCGCTGTCAGTCGTGGCCGCGACCGGGCTCCCCCTCACGGAGCAGTACCGCGCCGGGATCGACGCGGGCGTGCTGGTCTCGCGGGGGCCGCTCGCACGGATCACCCGCTCGGGTGCCGTCCTCGCCGACGGGACCGAGCTCGAGCTCGACGCCATCCTCTGGGCGACGGGGTTCCGGGCATCCCTCGGACACCTCGCGACCCTCCACGTGCGCGAGCCGGGCGGCGGCGTCCTCATGGCGGACGACGGCGTGCGGGTCGTGCGCGAGCCCCGGCTGTTCCTCGTGGGGTACGGGGCGAGCGCCTCGACCGTGGGGGCCACCCGGGCGGGGCGCTCCGCGGCCCTGGCCGCCGTGCGGTTCCTCTCAGACGGCGGCGGGGCGGCGGCGTCGTCCGCCCGGGCGCCGCGGGAGGACGCGCTCGCGTCGGTACCCTAGGACGCGTGGAACGCAACACCTTCATCGTGACCCTCTCGTGCCCGGACCGGCCCGGCATCGTCCACGCCGTCTCGGGCGCGCTGCTCGACGCGGGGTGCAACATCACCGAGTCCCGCCAGTACGAGAGTCCGGACACAGGGACGTTCTTCATGAGGGTCACGGTCGAGACTGGCTCGGAGCGGGCCGCGCTCGAGGCCTCGCTCGCGCCGGTGGCGGACGCCTTCGCGATGAAGCTCGGGATCTTCAACGGCGGCGAGCCCGTCCGCACGCTCATCATGTGCTCCAAGGACGGGCGCACCCTCAACGACCTGCTGTTCCAGCAGCGGACCGGGACACTGCCGATCGAGGTTCCCGCCGTCGTCTCGAACCACACCGACCTGGCGCCGATGGCCGAGTTCTACGGGGTCCCCTTCGCGCACCTGCCCGTGACCTCCGCGACCAAGGCGGACGCCGAGGCGAAGCTGCTCGCCCTCGTCGAGGAGCACCGGGTCGAGCTTGTCGTGCTGGCCCGGTACATGCAGATCCTCTCCGATGACCTGTGCCGCGCCCTCGAGGGCCGGGCGATCAACATCCACCACTCGTTCCTGCCCTCGTTCAAGGGCGCCCGGCCCTACCACCAGGCGCACGCGCGGGGCGTGAAGATCATCGGCGCCACGGCGCACTATGTGACCGCCGACCTCGACGAGGGGCCGATCATCGAGCAGGAGGTCATCCGGGTGGACCACTCGAAGACCGCCGAACAGCTGGTCCAGCTGGGCCGGGACGTCGAGGGCCGCACCCTGTCCAGGGCCGTGCAGTGGCACGCAGAGCACCGCGTGCTCCTCGACGGGCACCGGACGGTCGTCTTCGCCTGACCCCTGCCCCCGCCCTCTTCGCCGAGGTCACCGCCTGTGGGCGCGAAGTCACCCCCTGTGCGCGCGACGTCACCCCCTGTGGGCCCGAAATCACCCTTTACGGCGGCACACGGGGTGACCTCGGCGCCAGAGGGGGTGACCTCGGCGGGCCGGTCAGGAGTGGTGGCCGTTGGCCTGCCGGTGGGCGCGGGCCAGGTCGACGTAGTGCGTGGCGTTGCGGCGCACCGACTCGACCTCCTCGTCGGACAGCTCGCGACGGACCTTCGCAGGCACGCCGGCCACGAGCGAGCGCGGCGGCACCACGGTGCCCTCGAGCACGACGGCGCCTGCAGCCACGAGCGAGCCAGATCCGATGACGGCGCCGTTCATGATGGTCGCGCCCATCCCGACCAGGACGTTGTCCTCCACGGTGCACCCGTGCACGACGGCGTTGTGCCCCACCGAAACGCCGGCGCCGACCGTGCAGGGAAAGCCGGCGTCCGCATGGAGGACGACGTTGTCCTGGAGGTTGCTCCCCGCGCCGACAGAAATGGTGGCGCTGTCGCCGCGGACGGAGACGCCGTAGAACGCGCTCGAGTGCTCTGCGAGGTGCGCGTCGCCGATGATGCTCGCCGTCGGTGCGACGAACGCACTGGGATGGATGTCGGGGGCAGCGCCGCCGAATTCGATGACTGGGCTCATGCCCTCAGCGTAGTTGCGCCTGGCCGGCTGCGCCCGGCAGGCCGCCGACTCCGCAAGACTGGAACGCATGGCGCACCTGTTGCGTTTATTTCTTGACGACAAGCCGGATGAAGGGGAAGCTGTACCGCATGGTCTCCACGCTGCGTTCGACGACGAGCGCCACCGACAACCCGGGCTCCCAATCGGCCCTGCGAAAGCTCAACGAGCAGCGCATCGTGGAAACCCTCATGGCGGGCCCGGCCACGCAGGCCGAGCTGTCGCGGCAGACCGGCCTCTCCACCGCGACCGTGTCCAACATCGTCAAGGTGCTGCACGACGCCGGCGTCGTCGCCACCGAGCCGACCACGAGTTCCGGCCGGAGGGCCCTGAGCGTCCGCCTGAACAGCAACTCGGCGGTGGCGGTCGGGATCGACTTCGGACGGCGGCACCTGCGAGTCGTCCTGGCCAACCTCGCCTACGAGGTCCTCGCCGAGCAGAACATCACGCTGCCGCTCGGACATGAGGCCGACGTGAGCATCTCCGCGGCCGTGGACCTCCTGGACTCGCTCCTCGAGGACGCTGGCGTGCGCCGCGCGGACGTCGTGGGCGTAGGCGCTGGCATCCCCGGTCCGATCGACCACCGGACGGGGACAGTCGCCCAGGGCGCCATCCTTCCGGAGTGGGTCGGGTTCCACCTCCTCGCGCACCTCGAGGAACGGCTGGGACTGCCCGTCTTCGTGGACAACGACGCCAACCTGGGCGCGCTGAGCGAGGTCACATGGGGCCCGCACAGCGGCGTAGAGAACCTCGTCTTCGTCAAGATCGGCTCGGGCATCGGCGCCGGGCTGATCCTCAACGGCCTGCTGTTCTACGGGCAGGTCGGCGTGACCGGCGAGATCGGCCACGCCACCATCGTCGAACACGGGGCCGTGTGCCGCTGCGGCAACCGCGGATGCCTCGAGACCGTCGCCTCGACGACCACCATGTCAGAGCTCCTCTCGCGCGGCCAGCCGGAGCCGCTCACCCCGGACGAGATCGTCCGGCGCGCCCTCGCGGGCCACCCCGCCGTGCTGCGGGTCATCGACGACGCCGGGCTCGCCGTCGGCCGCGCACTCGGCAACGTCGCCAACCTCATCAACCCCGAGGTGATCGTCATCGGCGGGCCTCTGGCGGACCTCGGAGAGATCCTGCTCGAGCCGATCCGGCGCGGGCTGCTCCGTCACGCGGTCCCGCTCATCGGCGAGACCACCACCGTCACCATGTCCGCGCTCGGCGCCCGCGCGGAGGTGCTCGGCGCGGCCGCGCTGGTCTTCCAGAACGCGGACATCGCCCACCACTGACCGCTCGCGCACGACGCCGGCCACGCACCGCGCACGGTGACCTCACCACGATTGCGTTAAAGGCTTGACGGCAACCTGTGCATGCTTGTTTACTTTCTACTCAGACGGCGCCGCCGATCAGGCCGCCGGACAACGACGTTCGACCAGGAGGCAGCGGCACATGGCGCCGAACGAAGCGGTGATCCTCGAGATGAGGTCCATCACGAAGGAGTTCCCGGGGGTCAAGGCACTCTCGAACGTGAACCTGAAGGTGAAGGCCGGCGAGATCCACGCCATCTGCGGGGAGAACGGCGCCGGCAAGTCCACGCTGATGAAGGTGCTCTCGGGTGTCTACCCGCACGGCTCCTACTCCGGCGAGATCGTCTACCAGGGCGAGGTCCAGGAGTTCAAGGACATCCGTGCCAGCGAGCACGCGGGCATCGTGATCATCCACCAGGAGCTCGCGCTCATCCCCGAGCTCTCGATCATGGAGAACATCTTCCTCGGCAACGAGCCGACCAAGCGCGGCGTCATCGACTGGAAGGAAGCCCGCAAGCGCTCCCTCGAACTGCTCGCCCGCGTGGGCCTGGCCGACGACCCGGACACGCCCATCAAGGAGATCGGCGTCGGCAAGCAGCAGCTCGTCGAGATCGCCAAGGCCCTCAACAAGTCGGTGCGGCTGCTCATCCTCGACGAGCCGACGGCGGCGCTGAACGAGTCGGACTCCCAGCACCTGCTCGACCTCATCGTCGGCCTCAAGGGCCGCGGCGTCACGAGCATCATGATCTCCCACAAGCTCAACGAGATCGAGCAGATCGCGGACGAGATCACGATCATCCGCGACGGGAAGTCCATCGAGACCCTCAACGTCAAGGCGGACGGCGTGGACGAGGACCGCATCATCAAGGGGATGGTCGGCCGCACGCTCGAGTCCCGGTTCCCCGACCACACGCCCACCATCGGCGAGGTCCTGTTCGAGGTCCGGAACTGGACCGTCCAGCACCCCCAGGTCGCCGACCGGCTCGTGTGCAAGAACTCGAGCTTCTTCGTGCGCAAGGGCGAGATCGTGGGCTTCGCCGGGCTCATGGGCGCCGGGCGGACAGAGCTCGCCCGCAGCATCTTCGGCCACTCGTACGGCAAGGTCCTCTCGGGCCAGACCTTCATGCACGGCAAGGAGGTCAGGATGCGCACGGTCGCCCAGGCGATCGAGGCCGGCCTCGGATACGTCACCGAGGACCGCAAGTCGCTCGGGCTGAACCTCCTGGACGACATCAAGACGACCACCGTCTCGGCCGCACTGAACAAGATCACCCGGGGCCTCGTCGTCGACCGCAACCGCGAGTACAAGGTCGCCGAGGAGTACCGGCGGTCGCTGCGGACCAAGACCCCGAGCGTCGACGAGGGGGTGGCCAAGCTCTCGGGCGGCAACCAGCAGAAGGTCGTCCTCGCCAAGTGGATGTTCACCGACCCCGAGCTGCTCATCCTCGACGAGCCGACCCGCGGCATCGACGTCGGGGCGAAGTACGAGATCTACGGCATCATCCAGAGGCTCGCGAGCCAGGGCAAGGGCGTCATCGTCATCTCGTCAGAGCTGCCCGAGCTCCTCGGCCTCTCGGACCGCATCTACACCATCTTCGAGGGCGCCATCACCGGGGTCCTGACCAAGGAAGAGGCTACGCAGGAGAGCCTCATGAAGCTCATGACCCAGACCCGCAAGACGGCCTGAGACGAAGAACCAGGAGACCGAAGGACACCCCATGGACGCCCTCAAGAAGCTCTTCGGCGGGAACACCCGCCAGTTCGGCATGATCTTCGCCCTCGTGGCACTGATCGTGCTGTTCCAGATCCTGACCGGCGGTCTCACGCTGACTCCGGACAACGTGATCAACCTCTTCAATGGCAACTCCTACATCCTGATCCTCGCCATCGGCATGGTCCTGGTGATCATCGCTGGCCACATCGACCTCTCGGTCGGCTCGGTCGCGGCAGCGGTGGGGATCATCGTGGCCCTCGCGATCCGCGACTGGGGCCTCCCCTCGTGGGTCGGCTTCCTGCTGGGACTCGCGATCGGCGCGGTGATCGGCGCGTGGCAGGGGTTCTGGGTCGCGTACGTCGGCATCCCGGCCTTCATCGTCACGCTCGCCGGCATGCTCATCTTCCGCGGCGTGAACCAGTACATCGGCAAGTCGAACACCATCCCGGTGCCACGCGACTTCCAGACCATCGGCGCGGGCTTCCTCCCGGAGGTCGGCCCGGACACGGGCTACAACAATCTCACCCTGCTCCTCGGGCTCCTCGGCGCGGCCGCCGTGGTCTTCTTCGAGGTCAGGAACCGCCGCACCGCGAAGGAGCTCGGGGCCGAGGTCCCGGAGCTGTGGGTGACCGTCACGAAGCTCGTCCTGATCTGCGGCGCGATCCTCTACGCGACGTACCTCTTCGCCACCGGCCGCCCCGGCACCTCGTTCCCCGTCTCGGGCATCATCCTCGGCATCCTTGTCCTGCTCTACGGCTTCATCTCGGCCAAGACCGTGATCGGGCGCCACATCTATGCGGTCGGCGGCAACCGCCACGCCGCCGAGCTCTCCGGCGTGCAGTCCAAGAAGGTCAACTTCCTCGTCATGATGAACATGGCCATCCTCGCGGCCCTGGCCGGCATGGTCTTCGTGGCCCGCTCCACAGCGTCCGGCCCGTTCGACGGCACCGGCTGGGAGCTCGACGCGATCGCGGCCGTGTTCATCGGCGGCGCGGCAGTCACCGGCGGCGTCGGCACGGTCATCGGGTCGATCGTCGGTGGCCTCGTCATGGCGGTCCTCAACAACGGCCTCCAGCTGCTCGGCGTGGGCGCGGACCTCACCGCGATCATCAAGGGCCTCGTGCTCCTGGCCGCCGTCGCGTTCGACGTCTACAACAAGACCCAGGGCCGGCGCTCGATCATCGGCCTGCTCATCCGCGGCGGTGGCGGCGGCACGGGCACCCGGGGCACCCCGCTCCAGCCGGACGAGACCACCAAGACCAGCGAGGTCCTGGCCAAGGACGCCTGAGGCGCCCAGGCCGACCACACGGCGTCGTGCGTCCCCGCTCGGCGCCAGCCCACAGTTCCCCACCAAACACCATCACGAACACACAGAAGAAAGCGGAGAACATGCGCATGTTTTCAAGGGCAGCCAGGGCCGTCGCGGTCGTTGGCATCGCAGCACTGGCGCTGACGGCCTGCGGCCGCTCGGAACCGAGCAGCTCCGGCGGGAGCGGCGGGGCCAGCGGCTCGGGCGGCTTCGCCAAAGACGCGCTCATCGGGGTCGCTCTTCCGCAGAAGACATCGGAGAACTGGGTGCTCGCCGAGCAGCTGTTCAACGACGGTCTCAAGGGAGCCGGCTTCAAGGGCGACGTCCAGTTCGCGAATGGCGGCGTGTCCGAGCAGCAGAACCAGATCTCGGCCATGGTGACCAAGGGCGCGAAGGTCATCATCGTCGGCGCGATCGACGGCTCGCAGCTCGGCACCCAGGTCCAGCAGGCCAAGGCCTCCGGCGCGACGGTGATCGCCTACGACCGTCTGCTGAAGAACACGGACGCGGTGGACTACTACGTCGCGTACGACAACTTCAAGGTCGGCCAGCTCCAGGGCCAGGCCCTCCTCGACGGCATGAAGGCCAAGAAGCCCAGCGGCCCGTACAACATCGAGCTCTTCGCCGGCTCCCCCGACGATGCCAACGCCAAGGTGTTCTTCGACGGCGCCATGAGCGTCCTGCAGCCGAAGATCGACGACGGCACGCTGAAGGTCCTCTCGGGCCAGAAGTCCTTCGAGCAGGCCGTGACGCAGGGCTGGAAGGCCGAGAACGCGCAGAAGCGCATGGACACGCTGCTCGCAGCGAACTACACGTCCGCGAACCTCGACGGCGTGCTCTCGCCGAACGACACGCTCGCCCGCGCGATCATCACCTCGGTCAAGGGCGCCGGCAAGGCGATCCCGATCGTGACCGGCCAGGACTCCGAGGTCGAGTCGGTCAAGTCGATCATGGCCGGCGAGCAGTACTCGACCATCAACAAGGACACCCGGAACCTCGTGAACAAGGCCATCGACATGGTCAAGCAGCTCCAGGCCGGCCAGAAGGTCGACGTGAACGACGAGAAGTCGTACAACAACGGCGTCAAGACCGTCCCCGCGTACCTGCTCCCGCCGGTCATCGTGACCAAGGCCAACGCCAAGGAGGCCTACGCGAACGACCCGACCCTGAGCAAGCTCACACAGTAGCCTGGCTCAGGCACCGGGGGCCCTGCCCCTGGGCGTTCAGCGCACGACGGCGGCCGCTCCCCTTCCGGGGGCGGCCGCCGCTGTGCGTGGGCGCACCCTCCCGATGGCCCGGAGGGCGTTGAGGATCGTGGCGAGGTCCACGAGCTCCTGGAGCAGGGCTCCGACGACGGCGGGCAGGGCACCGGTGAGCGCGACGAGCATGAGCCCGACACTGAGCGCGATGCCCAGCCAGATCGACTGGAGTGCGACCCGGACGGTGTGCTGGGCGATCTCGACGGCCTTCGCCGTGCGCGAGATGTCCTCGACCAGCACCACGGCGTCCGCGGATTCGCTCGCGGCCGTCGAGCCGCGCGCGCCCATGGCGATCCCGACGTCGGCGGCGGCCAGGACCGGGGCGTCGTTGACGCCGTCGCCGACCATGAGGACCGGGCGCAGCTCGGCTGCGCGCACGATCTCGACCTTGTCGAGCGGCAGCAGCTCGGGCCGGACGTCCGTGACGCCCAGCTCTCCCGCGATGCTGCGCGCAGTGGTGGGCGAGTCGCCGGTGAGCATGAGCGTGTGCCCGACGCCGGCCGCCGCGAGCCGCTCCAGGGTCCCCTTCGCTTCGGGGCGCGGGAGGTCCCGGAGCACGACGACGCCGGCGAAGGCGCGGTCGACGGCAACGTAGACGGCGAGTTCGCCGGGCCCGAGGTCCGGCTCGTCGAGGCCGGCGCCGACCTCGGAGCCTACGTAGGCGCGCTTGCCGACCAGGACGCGGTGGCCGCCGACGTGGGCGAGGACACCGTTCGTGGCCGCCTCCTCGGCTCCGTCTCCCCGTTCGAGCCAGAGGCCGCGGGCGAGCGCGGCCTCGACGACCGACGAGGCGAGCGCGTGGGTCGAGTACTGCTCGGCGGAGGCCGCGAGCGCCAGGAGGGTGCCGGCGTCGAACGTGCCCGCCGGCCGGACGTCGACGAGCTCGGGGCGGCCGCGCGTGAGGGTGCCCGTCTTGTCGAACGCGACCGTGCGCACGCGTGAGAGGACCTCGATGACGGCCCCGCCCTTGACGATCACGCCGTGCTTCGCGGCCCGGCTCATGCCGCCCATGAAGGCCACCGGCGCGGCGATCAGGAGCGGGCAGGGCGTGGCGACGACGAGGACCTCGGCGAAGCGGTGCGGGTCCCCCGAGAGCCACCAGCCGAGGACGCCGAGGGCCAGCGAGAAGAGGGTGAACGGCACGGCATACCGGTCGGCGAGCCGGACCACCGGGGCCTTGCTCTCGGAAGCCTCCCGCACGAGGGCGACGATCTGGGAGAACTGGCTGTCCGCCGCCGAGGTCGTCGCCCTCACGAGGGCGGCGGCCGTGCCGTTGACGGAGCCGGAGAGGACGTCCTCGCCCTCCTCGCGGTCCACGGGCAGGCTCTCGCCCGTGAGGGACGACTCGTCGAAGCTCGCGGCGGCCGAGACGAGGACGGCGTCCACGGGGACGACCTCCGAGGGCCTCACGACGAGGAGGTCGCCGGGGCGGATCTCCTCGAGCAGCACATCTTCGACCAGCCCGCCGTCCACCTGGCGGTGCGCGACGCGGGGAGCGCGGTCCAGCAGGGCCTTCAGCTCCCGCTTGGCGCGCCCCGCCGCGAAGTCCTCGAGCGCCTCGCCGCCGGTGAGCATGACGACCACGATGATCGCGGCGACATACTCGCCGACCAGGAGCGTCGCGACGATCGCGGTGACGGCGAGGATGTCCAGCCCCCACTTGCCCTTCAGGAGCGAGCGGACCATGCCGACGGCGGTCCACGCGGCCACTCCCCCGGCGAACAGGCTCGCGATGATCCGCGCGGGCCCGTCCTGGCCTGCGGCCGCGAGCGCCAGGGACAGGGCGAGGACGGCGATCGCCGCGACGACGAGCGGATTCTGACGGGCCACACCCACGATCCCCATGCTTCGATCCTGCCCCTGACCCCGGTGCGCGTCCAGCAAGGCGAGGCTGTCCTCGTCAGCCGTACCGGACGTGGAAGGATGGCCCGTATGACGCGTCACATCCAGCACCCGTGGCTGTCCCTGCAGACCCCGTCGGATCCGCTCGCCGCCACCGGGGCGACGCTGCGGTGGGGCGTGGTCTCCACCGGCGGGATAGCCCGGACGGTCACGCGGGACCTCACGCTGCTGCCGGATGCGAGCCTGCACGCCGTGAGCTCGCGCAGCGCGAACCGTGCGGTGCAGTTCGCCCGGGAGCTCGGCTTCGCGCACGCCTATGGGGACGAGGCCGGGGTCCCAGGGTACCGCCGGCTCGTGGAGGACCCGGACGTGGACGTCGTGTACGTGGCGACGCCGCATGGGCAGCACCACGAGGTGGCCAAGGCCGCCCTCGAGGCGGGCAAGCATGTCCTGGTCGAGAAGGCCTTCACGGTCACCGCCCACGAGGCGCAGGAACTGGTCGACCTCGCGGCGGCTCGGGGGCTGTTCCTCATGGAGGCGGTGTGGAGCCGGTTCGTTCCGGGCATGCAGCGGGCCTTCGAGATCGCCGAGTCCGGGGAGCTGGGCGAGGTGCAGTGGGTCTCGGCCGATCTCGGGTTCCCCGCCCCCAAGGACCCTGCCAGCCGGCTCTGGGACGTCGCCGCGGGCGGCGGCGCGCTCCTCGACCTCACGGTGTACCCGCTGCTGTGGGCCATCGGGACGCTCGGCTTCCCCGACTCGCTCACCGCGGTGGGCACGCTCACGGACGACGGCGTGGACTCCCAGAACATCCTGACCCTCGCCTACAGCGGCGGCCAGCTCGCGGCCCTGACATCCTCCCTCCTCGCGCACGGACCGCGGACGGCCACCGTGGCCGGGACCGAGGGCGTGCTGACGACCGTCGGGAGCATCAACAACCCGACCGAGCTCGTGGTCCGCCGTGGGTGGGATCCGGCCCGCGTGGAGAAGCTCGAGATCGTCGCGCGGGGGTACGTGTACGAGCTGCGCGAGGTCACCCGCTGCATCCAGCAGGGAGTCACCGAGAGCCCCACCATGCCATGGCAGCACACCCTCGACACCATGCGCCTCTTCGACGGGGTGCGCGCGCAGCTGGGGATCAGCTACCCCAACGACGCCCGCCGCTGAGCGGACTGCCTGCAGCTTCTTCTCCTCCGGCTCTGGACCTCCAGCACCGGACCCGTTTAGCATGGCTGCCGTAACGACCTCGTGGGGAGGAGGGCCGATGCGCACTGCCACACCGTGGCGAGTCCGCGCCGTCGCCCTTGCCCGCCACGCCGCAGCCGCCGCCGGCCTTGGCCTCGCCTGGCTCGTCGTCTCAGGCTCCCCCGCGTCCGCGGCATCCGGCGACCTTCTGGGCGGCACTGCTGCCTCGCCGTCGTCCATTGTCGCCAGCGTGGCTTCCCCTGTCGCGTCCGAGGCTGCAAGCGTCGTGAATGCCCTTCCCGAGGTGAGCCCTGCAGGCGGAACCCCCGGCGAGACCGTCAGCAGCACGACCGTCCTTCTCGGTGCCGTCGTCGAGGATGTCCCCGACGCGCTCGCCCCGGTGACGCACGGTCCCCTCGCTCCGGTTGCCCCCATCCTCGATCCCGTGGTCGGCAACACCGCGGCCGCGGTAGGCGGGGTGGTTTCCGTGGTGGGAGACGCCGCGGGCGGAGCGGTGGACGACGCCGTGCTCCCGGTCGTCGACCTGGTGACGCCGGTGGCCGACACCGCTGTGGCGGTCGAGCCTGCCCTGCCAGCACCCCTGCCAGAGTCCGTTCCACCGGTCGGCGCCGAAGCTGACGCGCCAACCGCACCCGCACAGGCCGCGGTCCTGGACTCCGCCCCGCCTCTGAGCGCTGGAGCGGCCAGTGCCCCCACGCCTTGGTCGCTGGCATCCGGCTACGCCTTCACGGCGTTCGCTGCTCACCATGCTGCAGAGGCGCTCTCGAGCATCGTCCCCGTGCTGCCCTCGGACGGGCAGCCACTGATCTCGGTCCTTCCGCCGGCTCCGGCGCCGGGCTCGCTGGGGGGTTCGTCGTCCGGTCTGGGCGGAGGCCCGATCGGAGCGGCGGCGCTGGCGGCCGCGTCGTTCTCCCTCGGGCTCCTGTGGCTCGTGGGAGCAAGGCTGCGCCTCGCCGGCCCGCCGTTGCCGGCCGCACCGGCCTTCGATCCGGGCTCAACTCCCGACTAGAGGGGACGCATCTGCCCTCGCGCAGACCCGCATCCCCAGGCGCTCCGCGCCATTCCGTCCTAGTCAGGAGAAGACTGTGAATACCCTCGCTCGAAGGGTGCTCCTTGGCACCCTCATGGCCGGAGGCCTGTTCGGCCTCGGCCAAGCCGCCGCAACCGCGGCAGACAACACGACACTCACTACCGTCCCCGCCGTGGCGGCCACCGCCCCCACCCAGCTGACCACCGACGGGCTCCTCACCGGCGCCACCGGCAGCGGCACCGGAGCGGGCACGGGCGCGGTCCTGGGCGACACCACCCTCACCACCGTCCCGGCCGTGGCGGCCACCGCCCCCACCCAGCTGACCACCGACGGGCTCCTCACCGGCACCGCCGGCAGCGGCACCGGAGCGGGCACGGGCGCGGTCCTGGGCGACACCGCCCTCACCACCGTCCCGGCCGTGGCGGCCACCGCCCCCACCCAGCTGACCACCGACGGGCTCCTCACCGGCACAGCCGGCAGCGGCACCGGAGCGGGCACGGGCGCGGTCCTGGGCGACACCACCCTCACCACCGTCCCGGCCGTGGGTGCCACTGCCCCCACCCAGCTGACCACCGGCGGGCTCCTCACCGGCAGCGGCACCGGAGCGGGCACGGGCGCGGTCCTCGGCGACACCACCCTCACCACCGTCCCCGCCGTGGCGGCCACCGCCCCCACCCAGCTGACCACCGACGGGCTCCTCACCGGCGCCACCGGCAGCGGCACCGGAGCGGGCACGGGCGCGGTCCTCGGCGACACCACCCTCACCACCGTCCCGGCTGTCTGCCTCTCGGCTCCGCTGTCCCTGACGACGAACGGTGAGGCCGCAGCCCTGCCCGCCGGCACCTGCGGCAGCATCGCGACGCCGGCTGCAGAACCGGGAACCGGCACGCCCGCGGGCGATGGTGCGGGCTCGGGCACCACTCCCTGCTCCTGCACCACGGGAACGGCGCCCGGGACCGTCCAGGACGCCGGCGCCGCAGCTGAGGGCGTTCCCGGAAGCGCAACGCCTGCCGGCGTCGCGGACATCCCCGCTCGTGCCACGACCGGCGCCACGGCCGGTTCCATTGCCGCCGCGGCACCCATCCTGACGGGCGCAGGCGGAGCCTACGCGGCGGGGACCGCTTCGTCGGGGGCTGCCGGACCGGCTGTATCCACGCAGGGAGCGGGCGCGGCTGCAGCCTCGGCCGCACCTTCGGCGGCTGCAGCACCCGCGGCCGCACCGGCCGCCATGTGCCTGGCTTCCATGGCCGAGGACACCGTGGGCGGGGTCTCGCTCACGCTCGCTGCACTCCTCGCCGCAGCGGCGCTCGCCATCGGCCTGACCCTTGGGATGGTCCTCGGCGGCACCGTTCGCCGCCGGGTCCGGGCCTGACAGAGTCCTCGTTTGCCCGGGCTTGCCGGCCCGGGCGATGAGGACGGGTCCTCAAGCCGTCCGTGACGCAGACAGCGCGCACGACGGCGCCCCGCACCTCGGGCGAGAAACATCGCCTGAGGTGCGGGGCGCCGTCGTGCCTTGGAACAGCCCGGGCTCAGGCGGCGATGACCGCGAGACGACCCGAGCTGCGGCCGAAGATGGCGGCGCCGAGCGAGATGCGGCCCGGTCCGACGAGGGCCACCGCTGCGGCGCCGGCGGCCAGGAGCAGCACGAGCTCCATGCCGCCCTTCTCGACGAACATGCCCGCCGAGACGTGGACGAGGAACAGCGCACCGAGCATCTCGACGGCCAGCAGCGTCGCGGCCACGCGGGTCAGTAGGCCGACGATGAGCAGCGCACCGCCGACGAGCTCGAGCCCGGCCGCGATCGGCGCGGCAACCTGCGCGGCGGGGACACCCATCTGGGCGAAGGCACCCTGAGCACCCGGGATGGTGTACTCGAAGAACTTCTGCCAGCCGTGGGCGAAGAAGACCGCACCGAGGGCGATCCGCAGGACTGCGCGGGCGGCGTCGGCGAGGGCGGGGCTGGAAGTCGTGGCCATGGAGGCTCCTTGCTGTCAGAGGTCATCGGATCGGTGGCCGCCGAACAGGCGACACGCTGTTCAATCTTCAATTGAACTTTCAACCATTGTGGTGATGGTCGATGCACGCTGTCAAAGCCACCCCGACTTCCCCCGCAACACTGTGCCGGAGATCACCGCAGCCAGACGGACGACGGCGCCCCGCGCCCCGGGCGAGTTGCTCGCCTGAGGCGCGGGGCGCCGTCGTGCTCGTGAATCGACTGCTCCAGAAATGTCGTTATGAGCCGTCAGAACGACACTTTCTCAGCAATCGATATGCGGACCTACTTGCGGAGGCCGTCCACGACCCCGTTAAGGGTTGCCGAGGGACGCATGACCGAGGAGACCTTGGCCTCATCCGGGTGGTAGTAGCCGCCGAGGTCGACCGACGAGCCCTGGACTGCCAGGAGCTCGGAGACGATGGCCTCCTCATTCGACGTCAGGGCCTCGGCGACGGGCGCGAACGCGGCGGCGAGGTCGGCGTCGTCCGTCTGCTGGGCGAGCTCCCTCGCCCAGTACTGGGCGAGGAAGTAGTGCGAGCCGCGGTTGTCGATGGTGCCGAGCTTGCGGCCCGGCGACTTGTTCTCCTCGAGGAACGTGCCCGTGGCACGGTCGAGGGTGTCCGCGAGGACCTTCGCCGCGGGCACGCCGGCCTGCTCGGCGTAGAGCTCGAAGGACGGCACGAGGGCGAAGAACTCGCCGAGGCTGTCCCAGCGGAGGTAGTCCTCCTTGACGAGCTGCTGGACGTGCTTCGGGGCGGAGCCGCCGGCACCCGTCTCGAAGAGGCCGCCGCCTGCGATGAGCGGGACGATCGAGAGCATCTTGGCGCTCGTGCCCAGCTCGAGGATCGGGAAGAGGTCCGTGAGGTAGTCGCGGAGCACGTTGCCGGTCACGGAGATAGTGTCCTCCCCCTTGCGGAGGCGGTCGAGCGTGTAGGCGGTGGCCTCGGCAGGCGCGAGGATCTCGATCGTGAGGCCCTCGGTGTCGTGCTCGCCGAGGTACTCGCGCACCTTGGCGATGAGGTTGCGGTCGTGGGCGCGCTCCTCGTCGAGCCAGAAGACGGCCGGGGAGCCGGTGGCGCGGGCGCGGTTCACGGCGAGCTTGACCCAGTCGCGGATCGGCACGTCCTTGGTCTGGCATGCGCGCCAGATGTCGCCCGCCTTGACCGCGTGCTCGAGGAGGACGTCGCCGGCGGCGTTGACCAGCTGGACCGTTCCGGCGGCAGGGATCTCGAAAGTCTTGTCGTGGCTGCCGTACTCTTCGGCCGCCTGGGCCATGAGGCCCACGTTCGGCACGGTGCCCATGGTGGTGGGATCGAGGGCGCCGTGCTCGCGGCAGTCGTCGATCACGGTCTGGTAGACGCCCGCGTACGAGGAGTCCGGCAGGACGGCGAGCGTGTCGTGCTCCTTGCCGTCCGGGCCCCACATGTGGCCGCCGATTCGGATCATGGCCGGCATGGAGGCGTCCACGATGACGTCGGAGGGCACGTGGAGGTTGGTGATGCCCTTGTCCGAGTCGACCATCGCGAGGGCCGGTCCGTCCGAGAGGCACTTCTGGATCGCGTCCTTGACGCCCTCGCGGACGTCCTCAGGGAGGTCGTCGAGGCCGTTGAGGATCGAGGCCAGGCCGTTGTTGGGGCTCAGGCCGGCGGCGGCGAGCTGCTTGCCGTAGGTGTCGAAGAGCTCGGCGAAGTACGCCTTGACGACGTGGCCGAAGATGATCGGGTCCGAGACCTTCATCATGGTGGCCTTGAGGTGCGCCGAGAACAGGACGCCCTCCTCCTTGGCCCGGCTGACCTGGGCCGCGAGGAAGTTGTCAAGGGCGGCGGAGTCCATGAACGTGCCGTCGACGACCTCGCCCGCGAGGACCTTGATGCCCTTCTTGAGCTCCTTGACGGTGCCGTCCTCGAGCACGAGCTGGATGGTCAGCGAGTCGTCGGCAGGCAGCACGATGGACTTCTCGTTGGCACGGAAGTCGCTCTCGCCCATCGTGGCGACGTTGGTCTTCGAATCGGCGGTCCAGGCACCCATGGAGTGCGGGTTCTTGCGCGCATAGTTCTTGACGGAGAGGGGGGCACGGCGGTCCGAATTGCCCTCGCGGAGCACGGGGTTCACCGCGGAACCCTTGATCCTGTCGTAGCGCGAACGGATGTCCGTCTCCTCGTCCGAGGAGGGGTTGTCCGGGTAGTCCGGGAGGGCATAGCCCTGCGACTGGAGCTCGGCGACGGCGGCCTTGAGCTGCGGGACGGAGGCGCTGATGTTCGGGAGCTTGATGATGTTCGCCTCCGGCGTCTTCGCCAGGGCACCCAGTTCCGCAAGCGCGTCCGACGTGCGCTGCTCCTCCGTCAGGTAATCACCGAACGCTGCGATGATGCGCCCCGCAAGGGAGATGTCGCGGGTCTCGATGTCGATCCCAGCCGTCGAGGCGAATGCCTGCACGATGGGCAGGAACGAGTGGGTCGCGAGCATCGGCGCTTCGTCGGTATGCGTGTAGATGATGGTGGCCATGGGTGGGCGCCTCCCTGTGGAGCTGCTTGTGCGGGATCTTCTTCCAGATCAACGGGTCCAATCTACCCGAGCCTTCCTCGCGTGGCAGACTGAGTCGTTTTACACTGTGTGACGTTCAGGTGGTACGCGCACCGGGGCCCTGCCCCCGGTCACTAGCTGGGGGCAGCACACATGACATCCGAGGCGTCGATGCCTTCAGGCAGCCACAGGGAGATCCACGAGGACCCGGAGGACTCGGCCGGGTCCGGCACACTCGTGCTCCGCTCATGGCGGGAGCCGGACGGGCGGCTGCGAGTGCGGCTGCTGAGCGCCTCGGGCGCGGAGGCGCCTGCGAGCGTCCTCGTCACGGACAGTCCCGACTCGGTCCTCCACGCGGTCGAGGCCTGGCTGAAGGAGCAGGCGGGGGAGGATTCTTCCGATGCGCGCCGCGCCGCTGGCGCCTGAGCCCGATATCGGGAGCCGAATAGCTGGTCCTTGAAGGAATTTGTCAATTGCACACCCGTTATTGACAGGCTCGTGACCGCGTCATCATCCTGATCGTACGCAGCAGCCGGGCTCGCGTTTGAACACTGCATCTCGCCGATCTTCGAGGGCGTCCTTGTCCTGCTGCCTGAAGTATCACGGTATGACGAGGGGATCAGTGCGGTGGTATGGCGAGTCCGTTTACTCGGATGCTGGCAACTCAAACGCGATGGAGAGACCGTTCAGGTGGGGCTCCGGCAGCAGCGGCTGATCGCGGCCCTCGCTCTGCTGGGCGAACGCCCACGGCAGTTCCTCTCCGGCCTGCTCTGGCCCGACAGCTCTGAGGCGCAGGCCAGCGGCAACCTCAGGGCGGCCCTTTTCAAGATCAGCCACCAGCTGCCGGGCCTGCTCGACGACAGGACCGAACCGGTGGGCCTCAGCGGATCGGTCACGGTGGACCTGCACGAGTTCCGCTCGCACCTGGCAGGGGCCGGTGCGGCAGGGCCAGCCGACGTCCCGGCGGACTTCACCGACGTGCTCCGCTCCGCCGAGCTCCTGCCGGGCTGGTACGACGACTGGGTCCTCTTCGAGCAGGAGCGGCTGCGTGAGCAGCGGGTCCTGGTCCTGGAGTCCCTCTCCCGTCGGCACCTGCTGGACGAGGACACCGAACGCGCGCTCGACGCCGCCCGGTCGGCCGCCGCCATCGAGCCCTTGCGCGAATCCGCGCAGCGCCTGCTCATCGAGGTCCAGCTCCGGGCCGGCAACGCGGCCGGGGCCCGGCGCACCTTCATCGACTTCGAGGCCCGCCTCTGGGAGGAGCTCGGCGTCGAACCCTCCGACGGCCTCAGGAGCCTGCTCGGACCGGTCGCGATGGCGACCGTCCGGAAGATCACCACAGCAGACCCGGCCGAACCCGGCCGTTCGCGGGCAGCCCGTCCCGACCCGCGTCCCCGCCCCCGCCTCTCACCGATTGCCATGCGCCCCGCCTAGCGCGCGACGGCGCTGCCTCACCTCCCCTGCCTCCCGACGCTCTGGCGCCGGGTCGGTCCGCCCTGCCCTGCACGAGAAACGAGGATCCGTGAAGAAGAAGTCGAAGTTCCTGTCAGCGGCCGCCGCCGCGGCGCTCACCATCACCGGGCTCCTCGCCGTCCCCGTGGCGTCCGCGTCCGCAGCCCCTGGCCAGGGCAATGCTTGGGGGAAGTATCTCAACGTGACCTCACGGGCGGTCGCCAACCCGGCCCACAAGGTCGCCGTCGACTCCGCCGCGGTGTGGGGTCCGCTGAAATCGTCCGACGACTCGCCGGCGTCGGCCACCGCGAGCGCTCAGGCCAACTGCTCCGGCTGTTCGGCCCAGGCGACCACCCTTCAGGTCCTCTCCTCCGCTCAGGCCGCCAACATCTGGGCCAACAACACCGCGACGGCCTACACGACGGGCAACTGGGCGTCGTCGACCGCGGTCTCGGTGCAGGTCGTCACGGCCACAGGGTCAAACGTGATCATCGCCAACAACCGCGCCGTGTCAATCAACGAGGGCTGCACTGGGTGCACCGCCACCACCGCCGCGCTTCAGTACATCATCGTGGGGGGCAAGTCACTGGATCTCTCCGACCAAGCTAAGGCGATCGTTCAGGGGATTGAACAGGAGCTCAGCTACACCTTCAAGAACGACTCGTGGCGTCCCAAGACTGAGCGGTCGGCGCGCGCCCGCGCAGCCGCGAATGATGCCGCGGAGCGGGCACGGGCCGTCATCGCCGCGGACACGGGGGCAGCCGTCCAAACGAAGGTGGACCTGGACACGGAGGGCTGAGCGCCCGGGCAGGCCGCGAGGCCTCCGCCTGCTGGGACACCAGCCGGCGGAGGCCTCTCCGTGCTGTGGCCAGACAACCCGCCCGAGCCCTCCCCCATCAGGCCAATAACGCCCCGGTAACGGAGCGATAACTGGCCACCCGCTTGACTGGTGCCATCGATTGGATCAGCAATCGACTTGAATAACCACCAATGCATCAGGAGTGATTGCAATGACCAAGCTCTCCATCGCCGAAGAGACCATCGAGATGCTCCCGAGCCGCGAGACCCTCTCGTGGGGAAGCAGCTTCCACTTCGGTGACAACCTCGCCGTCGTTCTCGCCTCGAACTCCTCGACCGCGGGCAACATGTACACGATCGGTGGCCTGGCCTACAGCGTGGCCAACCAGACCATCAACGTCACCCAGAAGTAGCACGGAACGTGGGGGCCCGAGGTTTCCCCAGCACCTCTGGGCCCCCATCACCCGCCCCACCCTCCCCCACATCCGGCTCTCCGGCGATGACAGGACGGACCGATGGCACTCCAGGAACCGGCGACCGAAGCCTCCGGGCTCATCGCGGACCGCGGCGTCCACTGGGTGCGTTCCGCCGGCGTCGAGCTTCTCGGGGAGGCAACGGGAACCGGGCTTACGAAGCCCGTCTTCCTCGTCCGCCGGTCGGACGGCCAGGTGGTGCAGCTGACCGAACTGCTCTACCGCGTGATCGATGCCGCGGATGCGCCGCAGGCCCCGGAGGAGCTCGCGGCCGCCATCTCCGCGCGTCTCGGCAAGGAGCTCGACGTCGACGGGCTCAACACGCTCGCCGGGCGGCTCGAGCCCATCGGGCTGCTGTCCGATGACGGGGCAGTGCCGCCCGAGCACCTCGAGGCGGCCAAGCCGATCCTCGCCCTCACCCTCAAGGGCACGCTCATCCCCACGCGGGGCGTGCAGTTCCTGGCCGGGGTGTTCCGGTTCCTGTTCGTCCCACCCGTGGTAGTGGCCGCCGTGCTGGCGTTCGTCGGCCTCGACGTGTACCTCGCCTTCCGGGCCGACGCCCTGCAGGCCCTGGGGGCAGTGCTCGTCACGCCGTCTGCCCTGTTGGCCCTGTACGGCCTCATCTTCGTGGGCACCGTGTTCCACGAGATCGGCCACGCCGCAGCCTGCCGCTATGGAGGCGCAAGGCCCGGCGTCATCGGCATAGGCCTCTACCTGGTCTTCCCAGCGTTCTTCACCAACGTCACGGACTCCTACCGCCTAGGACGGGCCGGTCGGATCCGCACGGACCTCGGGGGACTGTATTTCAACCTGCTGTGGGTTCTGGCTGCGGGCGGCGCCTTCCTCGCGAGCGGCAGTCCCTTCCTCCTGCTGGTGGTCATCGTGACCCAGCTGCAGATGCTGCAGCAGCTCCCGCCCTTCGTCAGGCTCGACGGCTACTTCGTCCTCGCGGACCTCGCCGGTATCCCCGACCTGTTCGCCAGGGTGAAGCCCGTCCTGACCAGCCTTCTCCCGGGCCGGCCGACCGACCCGCGCGTCAGTGAGCTCAAGCCCTACTCGCGCTGGATCGTGACCGTCTGGGTCCTCACGGTCGTCCCTTTCCTGACCATCGTCCTCACCTGGCTCTTCATCACCCTGCCGGTCGTGATCGGCCAGACAGTCCAGGCGGCGGCGGTGCACGTCAGCAGCTTCACAGGCTTCTTCGCCAGCGGCCGTCCCGTCGAGGCCATCCTCGCGGCGATCGCGCTGGTGCTGCTCGTCCTGCCGGTGGCGGGGCTCTGCATCATCCTGGCCCAGCTCGCCATGAACGGCGTCCGTGTGGTCTCGGCCCGGCTTGCCTCCCAGCGGAAGCGCCGCGCATGGACTGGCCGCCACGTACGGCGCAACCCCCGCCACCGGCAGGCGCCAACAGCCCGCGCCTGACCCATCCCTTGGGCCTCCAGGCTCCAGACCCTGCATCAGCACCACCGAGCATCCGAAAGGAGGTGAACACCATGGAGAAGATCACCGATGTCACCGCGGAAACGATCGAGCTGCTTCCGGCGCGCCACACGCTGGGCCTCACCAGCTTCCACCTCGGCAACAACTTTGCCCTCGTGCTCGCGGCCAACTCGTCGACCGCGGTCAACGACACGTCCGCTCTCGCGGCCGCGCTCAGCGCCGCCTCGCAGACCGTCACGGTCAGCCAGTCCTGACGCCGACCACACGCTGCCGGGTGCCCGGCCCCTCGGGCACCCGGCAACAGATCCTCAAGGAGTTGGGACATGGCCCAGGAACTCCCCCAGCGCGTTCTCGCCGCAGAGGAGGCAGTCCTGCTGCCCGAACGCGACACGCTCGCGCTGGTCAACATCAACATCGCACCGGTCGTCGGGATCAACTTCGCTATCGCAATCAATGCGGCAACGATCAATTCCACCGCCAATGCCGGCGCATGGCAGAACCTCGTCACGTGGCAGCACAACTAGCTGCGTGAACGCACGACGGCGCGCCCCCGCCCAGGGAGCGCGCCGTCGTCGTGCGCGGCCGGAAAGCCGCGGCTTCGTGGAATCAGTGGAAGAAGTGCCGCGAGCCCGTGAAGTACATCGTGATGCCAGCGGCCTTCGCCGCCTCGATGACCTCCTCGTCGCGCACCGAACCGCCGGGCTGGACCACCGCGGTCACGCCCGCGTCGATGAGGATCTGCAGCCCGTCGGCGAACGGGAAGAACGCGTCCGACGCCGCGACCGCACCGCGGGTGCGCTCCGGAGCCGAGCCGGCACCGCCGGCTCCCTGGGCGCCGCCGGCGGAGTCGACGTCGGACGCCACCTCGACCCCGAGGGTGTTGGCGCGCTCGACGGCGAGGCGGCACGAGTCGACGCGGTTGACCTGGCCCATGCCGATGCCCACGGAGGCGCCGTCCTTGGCGACGAGGATCGCGTTGGACTTCGCCGCCCGGGACGCCTTCCAGGCGAACGCGAGGTCCGCGAGCGTGGCCTCGTCGGCGGACTCGCCGGCGGCGAGCGTCCAGTTGGCCGGGTCGTCGCCCTCGGCGGCGAAGGTGTCCGAGACCTGGATGAGCACGCCGCCCGAGATCTGCTTGATCTCGGTGGCGTACCGGCCGTAGCCCTCCGGCAGGGCCAGGAGGCGGATGTTCTTCTTCTTCGAGAGGATCTCGACGGCCTCCGGCTCGAAGTCCGGGGCGATGACGACCTCGGTGAAGATCCCGGCCACGGTCTCGGCCATGCCCTTGGTCACCGTGCGGTTCGCGGCGATGACTCCGCCGAACGCGGAGACGGGGTCGCAGGCGTGGGCCTTGCGGTGGGCGTCGGCGATCGGGTCCTCGGCGCCGGGCGTGGCCACGGCGATGCCGCACGGGTTGGCGTGCTTGATGATCGCGACGGCGGGCTCGTCGAAGTCGAACGCGGCGCGCACGGCGGCGTCGGCGTCGACGTAGTTGTTGTAGCTCATGGCCTTGCCGTGGAGCTGGTCCGCCTGGGCGATCCCGGCCGGGGCCGCCTTGTCCACGTACAGCGCGGCCTGCTGGTGCGGGTTCTCGCCGTAGCGGAGCACCTCGGAGCGCTCGAGGGCGAGGCCGGCGTACGCCGGCCAGTCGACCACGCCGTCGCCGTCCTCGTCGAGGAACTGGCTCGCGGTCCACGTCGCCACCGCCGTGTCGTACGCGGCCGTGTGCGCGAACGCCTTGGCCGCGAGACGCTGGCGGGTCTTGAGGTCGAACCCGCCGGCCTTGGCCGCGGCGACGACCTCGCCGTAGGCCGCCGGGTCGACGACGATCGCGACGGCGGCGTGGTTCTTCGCGGCCGAGCGCACCATCGCCGGCCCGCCGATGTCGATCTGCTCGACGACGTCGTCCAGCGCGGCGCCGGACCGGACCGTCTCCACGAACGGGTAGAGGTTCACCACCACGAGGTCGAACGCCTCGATCTGCATGTCCTCGAGGGTCTTCATGTGCTCGGGCACGCGGCGGTCGGCGAGGATGCCCCCGTGCACGCGCGGATGCAGCGTCTTCACGCGCCCGTCGAGCATCTCCGGGGAGCCGGTGACCTCCTCGACCTCCTGCACCGGGACGCCGGCGCCGGCGATCCGCTTCGCCGTCGAACCGGTCGAGACGATCCGAACGCCGGCCTCGTGCAGCCCCTTCGCGAGGTCCTCGAGGCCCGTCTTGTCGTAGACCGAGATCAGGGCTCGGCGGATGGGAACACGGTCCAGCTGGATCACAGGCACTCGTCTTTCTCGAAACGGGGCGGGGAGGGGTCCCGGCCATTCTATCGACCGCCCGGGGGCCGGCCCCGCCCCTGCGCCGGTCCAGCATGTTTCCCGCCGGGGCGAAAGGGGCATGTCTCAGTGACCGGAACGATACCGCGCGAGGAAGGCGCCCCCACATGCGAGCCATGGTCTACCGCGGACCGTACAAGATCCGGGTCGAGGAGAAGGACATCCCGGCCATCGAGCACCCGAACGACGCGATCGTCCGGGTGGACCTGGCCGCCATCTGCGGCTCAGACCTACACCTCTACCACGGGATGCTCCCCGACACCCGGGTCGGGATGACGTTCGGCCACGAGTTCGTCGGCGTCGTCGAGAAGGTCGGCCCGTCCGTCCAGAACCTCTCGAAGGGCGACCGGGTCATGGTCCCCTTCAACGTCTTCTGCGGATCCTGCTACTTCTGCGCGCGGGGCCTCTACTCGAACTGCCACAACGTCAACCCGAACGCGACCGCGGTCGGCGGGGCCTACGGCTACTCGCACACGGCCGGCGGGTACGACGGCGGCCAGTCGCAGTTCGTGCGCGTGCCGTTCGCCGACGTCGGGCCCTCCCGCATCCCCGAGTGGATGTCGGACGAGGACGCCGTCCTGCTCACCGATGCCCTCCCCACCGGCTACTTCGGCGCCCAGCTCGGGGACATCGCGGAGGGCGACACCGTCGTGGTCTTCGGGGCCGGGCCCGTGGGGCTGTTCGCGGCGGCGTCGTCGTGGCTGATGGGCGCGGGCAGGGTCATCGTCATCGACCACCTCGACTACCGGCTCGAGAAGGCGCGCGACTTCGCGCACGCGGAGACGTACAACTTCACCGAGTACGGCGACATCGTCCTCCAGCTCAAGAAGGACACCGACTACCTCGGGGCCGACGTGGTGATCGACGCGGCGGGCGCGGAGGCGGACGGAAGCTTCTTCCAGCACGTCCTCGCGTCCAAGCTCAAGCTCCAGGGCGGCTCCCCCATCGCGCTGAACTGGGCCATAGACTCCGTCCGCAAGGGCGGCACGGTCTCGGTGGTCGGGGCCTACGGCCCGATGTTCAGCGCGATCCGCTTCGGCGACGCGATGAACAAGGGGCTGACGATCCGCACCAACCAGTGCCCGGTGAAGAGGCAATGGCCGCGGCTGTTCGAGCACATCCGGAACGGCTACCTCAGGCCCAGCGAGATCGTCACCCACCGCATCCCGCTCGAGCACATCGCCGAGGGCTACCACATCTTCTCGAGCAAGCTGGACAACATCATCAAGCCGCTCGTCGTGCCGAACGCGGCCGCCTGAGAGGAGCCCGCCATGCCCTACACCGCAGACGCACACCGCCAGCCGCCGTCGCGCGACGAGCTGCGCGCCCGCATCCCCGGCTGGGGCGCGGACCTCGACCCGAAGGACCGTCCCTCCGTGCCCCGCGAGCAGCGCTTGGAGACCGGCGCTCACTGGGACTTCCCGGAGCGCCAGGCGGAAACGACGCCCCACGAGCACTCGCTCGAGCACCGCTTCGTCACGCCCGTCTTCGGCACCTCCGTCCCCCTGCGCGGAGTCTCGGGTGCCATCCGCCGGTTCGCCTACCGCCGGTACAGCGAGGGCCAGACAGCCCACTGGCTCCTGCTCATCGCCGGGGACCGGGTCGACGCCTGGGAATCCCATGCCCGTTCGCTCTTCTCCGGCGCTCCAGACAACCCGGTGACCGAGACGGGCATCCTGGGCGAGGCCGGGCACCACCCCGTGGCATCCCGCTTCGGGCGCGGGCGCGCCGACGTGCGACACCAGTGGATCGACCCGATCATCGTCGCCGGGCCGTGGATCGCGGCCCCCGTCGTCGCGGTCCTCGCCGCGCGGAAGACCCTCCGGGCGTTCCGCGGCGCCTGACCGCCGTCGTATTGTCCAATCACCAGCGTCCACCGAAGCCACCAGAGAAGGACCATCATGGGATTCAGCCTCAGCCGCTCCGTCCTCCGCCTCGCCACGGGCGCGTTCATCCTCAACCAGGGCCTGTCCAAGCTCCGGCTCGACCGGGACAGCGCCACAGGCCTGCGGGACATGACCGCCAACGCCTTCCCACAGGCCCAGCAGCTAGCCCCGGAGACGTTCGGCAAGGCCGTGGCCGCCGCCGAGATCGGGCTCGGCGCCGCCCTCCTGGCCCCGTTCGTCCCGACCCGGCTCGCGGCGCTTGGCCTCACCGCGTTCTCCGGAGGCCTCCTGGCCGTGTACGCCAAGACGCCCGGGATGACGGAGTCCGACGGCGTCCGGCCCACCCAGGCCGGCCTCACCATGGCGAAGGACGTCTGGCTCGCCGCCATCGGCGTCGCCCTCCTCGTCAGCCGCCGCCCGAGGAAGCCCCTCAAGACGGCCAAGGCCAAGGTGCGCAAGATCGCCAAGTAGCGCCGCCCCCTGCCGTCTCGGGTACGCCAGATTCACCGCCCTGCCATCTCGGGTACGCCAGATTCACCGCCCTGCCATCTCGGGTACGCCAGACGTCGGCGACGCGGCCCGCGCGGCCCGGCCACCCGCCGTCGTGCGTACCTGAGAACGCCGGAGGCGGGTTTTGGTGTACCCGAGAGCGCTCAGGGTGCGCCTTGGTGTACCCGAGACCGGGGGGAGGGGCGGGGCTAGGCTTGGCTGCATGAGCACCTCCACCGCGCTGCCCACCGGGGACACCGTCGTGCAGAACCTTCCCTGGCGCTGGGGGGTGCAGGGGAAGATCTTTTTGATCGGCGGCCTGGGCTTCATGTTCGACGCCTGGGACGTGACACTCAACGGCGTCCTGATCCCGCTGCTCTCCGCCCACTGGAGCCTCGAACCCGCCCAGGCGGCGTGGATCGGCACCGCGAACCTCATCGGGATGGCCGTCGGCGCCTTCGCCTGGGGCACGATCGCCGACACGGTCGGCCGCAAGGTGGCGTTCACCGCGACCCTGCTCATCTTCTCGGTGTTCACGGTGGCCGGCGCAGTGAGCCCGGACATCGTGTGGTTCTGCGTCTTCCGGTTCCTCGCCGGCTTCGGCCTCGGCGGCTGCGTCCCGGTGGACTACGCGCTCGTGGGCGAGTTCACGCCGCGGAGGCTGCGCGGACGCGTCCTGACCGCCATGGACGGCTGGTGGCCGGTCGGGGCCGCACTGTGCGGCTTCGTGTCCGCCTGGCTCGTGGGGGCGTTCGCGGACTGGCGACTGCCGCTGCTCGTCATGGTCCTGCCCGCCCTGCTCGTGTTCTGGATCCGCCGGGGCGTGCCCGAGTCGCCGCTGTTCCTCATCCGCAAGGGCCGCGGCGCGGAGGCTCGGGCCGTGATCGACGGGCTCGTCGAGCGCACGGGCGCCGAGCCCACCGAGTACCGCCTCCCCGAGCCCCACGACGTCCCGAGGCTCTCGCCCGGCTCGTGGGCGGAGCAGCTGGGCCGGGTGTGGCGCTTCAACTGGAGGGTCACGGGCGTGGCCTGGGCGCTCTTCTTCAGCATCCTGCTGGTCTACTACCTCGCCCTCACCTGGATGCCGCGCATCCTCATCGGGGCCGGCTTCGCTGAGTACCGGGCCTTCCTCACGACGGCGGGCATGGCCGCCGTCGGCCTGCTCGGCGTCGTGGTCGCCGCCCTCATCGTGGAACGCGTGGGGCGCAAGTGGATCCTCGCGGTCACCGGGCCGCTCTCGGCGCTGACGCTCGTGGTCGTCGCGTGGGTCGTCGATGTTCCAGCCGCCGCCATCGGCTGGCTCCTCGCGTTCGGCTTCGTGGTCCAGGTGGCGATTCCGGTGCTGTACGCCTACGTGTCCGAGCTCTACCCGACCGAGCTGCGCGGCTCCGGGTTCGGCTGGGCCTCGACGTTCTCCCGCATCGGCGCCGGCATCGGCCCGCTCGTGTTCGCCGCCTGGTTCTGGCCGACCCTCGGCTTGGCGGCCTCCTTCGCGCTCACGGGCGGCCTCGTGGTGCTCGCGGTCGTCTGGATGGCAGTGTCGGCGCCCGAGACCCGGCAGCGCTCGCTCTCCTGAGCTTGCGCTGGCTTGGGGGCTCGCAGGCCCGGCAGCGCACGCTGTTTGGGCCGCACAGCGTCGGGTAGCCGAAAGGATGACGGTCCGGAGAGAGGCCGCAGGCACAGGGCGACCGTCTGACAGGCGCCGCCCACTGCCGAAGTACAGCGCCAACCCTCAAGGAGAAACGCATGTCCACAGTGCAGGAATCCATCGACGTCGCCGTCCCCGTGTCCACCGCGTACAACCAGTGGACCCAGTTCGAGAGCTTCCCGGAGTTCATGGGCGGGGTCGAGTCGGTCGTCCAGCGGGACGACACCCACCTCCACTGGACCACCAAGGTGGCAGGTCAGACGCGCGAGTTCGACACGGAGATCACCGAGCAGCACCCCGACGAGCGGATCGCGTGGAAGACCACCGAAGGCGTCAACCACGCCGGCGTCGTCACGTTCCACCGGCTCAACGACACCGAATCCCGGGTCTCGGTCCAGTTCCAGTGGGAGCCGGACTCTGCCACCGAGAAGCTCGGCGCCGCGTTCGGCGCTGACGACGCCCAGGTGAAGAAGGACCTCAAGCGGTTCAAGGAGTTCGTCGAGTCCCACGGCGCCACCGGCGCCTGGCGAGGCGACGTGGACTCCCCGCCGCAGACGGGCGAGACGTTCTGACACCCGTCTGATCCAGCTCACGCAGCGCACGACGCCGCGTGCTCGCCACGGCGGGCACGCGGCGTCGTGCGCTGTGCGCTGTGGCTACGCCACGGGGGCCGGGACCTGCCCTACCGCGATGCGACGCAGGACGTCGATGAGCAGCCGGCGCTCGACCACCTTGATGCGCTCGTGGAGGGACTCTTCGTCCTCCCCCTCGGCGATGACCACGGCCTCCTGGGCGATGATCGGGCCGGTGTCCACCCCGGCGTCGGCCCAGTGGACCGTGCAGCCGGTGACCTTGACGCCGTACGCGAGCGCGTCGCGGACGCCGTGCGCGCCGGGGAACGCCGGGAGGAGCGCGGGGTGCGTGTTGAGGTACTTACCCTTGAAGCGCTCGATGAAGTCCGGGCTCACGATCCGCATGAAGCCTGAGGACACGACGACGTCCGGGCTGTAGGAGGCAACCTTCGCGGTGAGCGCGGCATCCCATTCGTCGCGGGTGGGGAACGAGTTGAAGTTCACGATGAAGGTCTCGAGGCCCGCATCCTCGGACCGCTCGATCCCGTAGGTCCCCTCGCGGTCGGCGCCGACGGCGGCGATCTCGACGCCCGCGAGGTCGCCGGACTCCACGGCGTCGATCAGAGCCTGGAGGTTCGAGCCGGTGCCGGATACGAGGACCACGATGCGCATGGACCCACCATACCGGCGGGCACCGCCCCTCCCCCGCGCTGAAGTCACCCCCAGGGAGCGCGAAGTCACCCCCTGTGAGCGCGAAGTCACCCCCTGTGAGCGCGAAGTCACCCCCTGTGAGCGCGAGATCGGCTTTCAGAGACGCCACACGGGGTGACCTCGGCGCCACACGGGGTGACCTCGGCACCACACGGGGTGACCTCGGCATCAGAGGGAGGTGGCGGCCAGCTCCCGCTCCGCGCGGGACCGCTCGAGCCACGGTCCGAGGGCATACCCGATGCAGGCGCCCACGGCGGTCTCTGCGCCGACCCAGACGAGCATCCACAGGGGGTCGACCCCGAGCTGGGTGAAGCGGCCCATTCCCGCCGAGCCGCCCGTCAGCCACGCGAGCCCCGCCGCGAGCGCGCCGGCAGAGGCCCCGACGAGGGCGCCCAGGAACAGTGCGGAGACGGGGGCCGTGAACCAGCGGGCCCTGACCTTGATGGAGAGCCACTCGTCGAAGTGGTCCTCGCCCTCGCGCACGAACCACCAGCCTGCCAGGACCCCGGCGAGCACCGGGACGACCAGCGCCGCGGGACCCAGGAGGAGCTCCCCGCTGGGAAGGGCGGCGAGCGCCGGCACGGGCGGCAGGGGTCCAACAGCGGTCGCGAGCGCCCCCGCCGTCGAGCCTGCCCCGAGCGTGACGCCCGCGCCCGAGGCCCAGCCCAGCGTCCACACGAGCAGGTGCGGGGCGTACCCCAGCTGCGCGACGGTGAGGGCGGCTCCGCCGACCGGGTCGGCACCGACGGCCTCGTACACGGTGACAATCTGGGCCCAGTGCGCCACGAGGCTGGCCGCGAGCAGCAGGCCGGACAGTGCCAGGGAGCCGAGCAGCGCGACGAGTCCGGCGCGCAGGACGGCCCACACGTAGCTTCCCGCCCACCGGGAGTACTGGCCCGTCCGGGCAATCCAGTCGACGGCGTCGACGCCGATCAGGCGCGCCCAGGATCCCGCCTCGCGCCGGGCCCCGATCACGAGCCCGAGGCCGAACGGCGCGAGCGGCGTCAGCGCCGCGGCGATGAGCCCCACGCCGACCTGAGGGGTGCGGCACAGGAAGCCCGTCGCGAAGCCGAAGGCGGCGTAGGCCGCGGCGGCACCGGCGAGCGCCTGCCACAGGTTGTCCGCATAGGAGGCGCGGGCCAGCCGCCGGCCCGAGCGCCACGCGAGCAGGATGGGCAGGAGCGTCAAGCCCAAGGGGATGAGCGAGAGGGTGCCCGCCTCCGCCGGGACGTCCGCGCCGGCCGCGGGGGAAGCGACACTGAGGCTGAGCGGCACGCCGTGGACGAGGAGCCAGGCCTGCCCCCCGAGCCGCCCGACGGGCTCCGGGCCCCACCCCCCGAGGCCGCCGGTCAGCCAGACCGCGACGATCGGGACGAGCGCGAGGACGGCGGAGATGATGATCGCCTGGATGGCCTCGACCGCGCCCTGGAGCCACAGCGGCATGGGCAGGCCCCGGATTCCTGACTGGTCGGCGCGGAGTTTCATCGCCCTCCACTGTGCCACGGACGCGCCGCGCGCGGGCTCAGGCGCACCGTGCTCGCCCCCGCCCGCGCACGACGGCGGCCACGCGCCGTCGTGCGTCCGGCCCACCCGTCGCTGGGGTCAGGAGAGGCGTAGACGGTCCTCGGCGCTGAAGGGCCGGATCTCGTCGGTGCGCCCGTCCCGGACCTTGGCGACCCATGCGGGATCGGAGAGGAGGACGCGGCCGACGGCGACCAGGTCGAACTCGTCGCGCGCGAACTGGGCGAGGAGCGTCTCGAGGCCGCGGACCTCGGAGCGCCCGCCCTCCTGCCACGTGACCTCGAACGCGTTGTCCAGGCCCACGGAGCCCACGGTGATCACGGGAAGGCCGGTGAGCTTCTTGGTCCAGCCGGCGAGGCCGAGCCGGGCGCCCTCGGTGTCCCCAGACCCGTCGGCCTCGGGGAAGGCCGGCTCCCAGTGGCGCCGCGTCGAGGGGTGGAAGGCGGAGACGCCTGCGTGGGCGAGAGTCTTCAGGATGGTGCCCAGCTCCTCGGGAGTCTCGGCGATCCGGGCGCCGTAGTCGCCGGACTTCCACTGGGAGAAGCGGAAGATGACGGGGAAGTCGGGCCCGACGGCGGCACGCACGGCCGCGGCGACCTCGGCGGGGAAGCGGAGACGCGCCTCGAGCGAGCCGCCGTAGCTGTCGGTCCGGCGGTTGGTCCCGGCCCAGAGGAACTGGTCGAGGAGGTAGCCGTGGGCTCCGTGGAGCTCGACACCGTCGAACCCGGCCTCCTGCGCGGCGACCGCGGCGCGGGCGAAGTCCTCGCGGATGCGGGCGAGCTCCTCGACGGTGGCGGCGCGGCCGCGCTCGGCGCCGTTGGGAGCGATGCCGGAGGGGCTCAGGCTGGGCAGCTGCGGGTTGAATTCCGCATGGTTCCCGCGCGCCGCTCCGAGGTGCCACAGCTGGGGGACGATGCGGCCGCCCTCGGCGTGGACGGCGTCGACGAGGCGGCGCCACGCATCGAGCTGCTCGCGGCCGAACAGCCGCGGGACAGAGGTGCTCGGACCCGAATCCTGGGAGACGTAGACGCCCTCGGTGATCAGCAGGCCCACGCCGGCAGCCGCGCGGCGCGCGTAGTAGCCCACGACGTCGGGCGTCACCGTGCCGTCCGGGGAGAACTCGCGCGTCATGGGGGCCATCACGAAGCGGTTCGGGAGGCGGACGGGTCCGAGGTCGAACGGTGTGAAGAGGCTCGAGAGCGGGGCGGTGGACGTGGTGTCAGGCGCGTGCTCGGTTGTCATGACAGGCCCAACCGGCGGCCTGGTGCGGGGCATTCCCGGACACCCCCGGCTGTGACGCGACTCACTACACCGCGTAGAATTGAGGTGTCGGCGGACCGGCACTCCACCGACGCCCGCCGGGCATGAGCCCCCGGGCAGCTTGGGGTTCGGAGGAGACATGACCACCGCCGCGCCGCACGCACATGGTGTCCACTTCGGGCGCAGGGACGTCCAGAACGTCGCCATCGGCGTCGGCATCATCGTGATGCTCGTCGGCATCCTTGGGTTCGTCCCGGGAATCACCGGCAGCTACGGGGACCTGAGGTTCCTCGGGCCCGACTCCCACGCCATGTTCCTGGGCGTGTTCCAGGTGTCCATGCTGCTGAACATCGTGCACCTGGCCATCGGGGCCGTCGGCCTGACCATGGCGCAGAAGTGGACAGGGGCGCGCAGCTTCCTGCTCTGGTTCGGCGTCGTCTACATCCTGCTGGGCGTCTACGGGTTCGCGGTCGGCACCGCGTCCGCCGCCAACGTCCTGGCGTCCAACATGGCCGACAACTGGGCGTTCGCCGTCCTCGGGCTGGCCATGATGGTGTGCAGCTGGCTGTTCACCCGCAGCCCGGTCGAGGAGGAGAGGGCCTAGGCACCTCGCGTCCTGCAGTCCCTGCCACCGCGGCGCGGGCCCTGCTCGGGGCCCGCGCCGCTCGCTGCCCGCACCGCTCGCTGCCCGGCCTAGAATCAGGGCCGTGACCCAGCCCGCTCCAGCACCCCCGCCCTTCGCGGCCGTCGTCCCCCTCTACGCGGCGGGGTTCACGACGGCGTTCGGCGCCCACAGCATCGCAGCGGGCCTCGGCGCGGAGAGCGGCCCTGGCGGTCTGGGCCTGAACCTGTTCGCGCTCGGCGTCCTGCTGGCCCTGTACGACCTGGCGGAGGTCTTCCTCAAGCCCCTCTTCGGCTCCCTCGCGGACAGGCTCGGCCCCAAGCCGGTGGTCGTCGGCGGGCTCGTGGCGTTCGCCGCGGCCTCGCTCGTGGGGGTCTTCGTCCAGGCGCCGTGGGCGCTCGCCGTGGCCCGGCTCGGGCAGGGCGCGGCGGCGTCGGCCTTCTCGCCCGCGTCGTCGGCGAGCGTCGCACGGCTGGCAGGCCCGCTCACCGGGCGGTACTTCGGGCGCTACGGCTCGTGGAAGGGGATCGGGTACGCGATCGGGCCGCTGCTTGGGGCCGCCGCGCTCTACCTCGGCGGGTTCCCGCTGCTGTTCGGCGTCCTCTCGCTGGTCGCCGCAGGCGTCGCGGTCTGGGTCGCGGCGGCGATGCCGCGCCTCGAACCGCTCCCCCGCCGCCGCTACACCGTGGCGGACCTCGCGCGCCAGATCGGCGACCGCTCGTTCCTCGGCCCCACCCTCGTGCTCGCCGCCGCGACGGGATCGCTCGGCGCCGCCGTGGGCTTCCTGCCCGCCCTCGCAGCCCAGTCAGGGCTCAGCACCGCCGCCGCGATCGCGGCCGTGACCGTCCTCGCCATCGCCTCGTCCCTCGTCCAGCCGCGCGTCGGCGCGCTGAGGGACGCCGGCCGCCTCACCGACACGCGCGGCATCCTCCTCGGCCTCGGGCTCATCGTCGTCGGGGCTCTCGTTGGGGCCGCTGGGGCAACTGCCGGGACCGCGGCCGCGGCCCTGGCCGTCTACGCCGCGGCGCTGCTCGTGGGAGCCGGGATCGGTCTCGCGACCCCGCTCGCGTTCGCACACCTCGCCGACGCCACCCCGCCCGAGCGGATGGGCCGCACGATGGGCTCGGCGGAGATCGGACGGGAGGCGGGCGACGCCGGCGGCCCGCTCCTGGTCGGGGCGGTCGCCGCGGGAGCGGGCCTCGGCTGGGGCCTCGCTGCCCTCGCAGGCGCGGTAGCGCTCGCCGGGCTCGCAGCCCCGCGTGCGCCGTCTCACGCCCAGGACTGACCTCCCGCGCCGGGCCCCGACTGGCGCACCCGTCCTCCCCGCGTTCACTTAGGCTTCCACGCCGCGTCACGCCTCCTCTGCCCTTCGGTCAAATGGTCACAGGATGGTTGAGGCGTGAGGATCGCGATTGTTGCCGAGTCGTTCCTGCCGCAGATGAACGGGGTCACGCACTCCATCCTGCGGATCCTCGACCACTTCCAGGAGCGCGGCGACGAGGTGCTCGTCATCGCCCCCTCCGGTGAGGGGGCCAGCGCCGTCTTCCCGGTGCGGGAGCGGGTGGCCGGCGCCCAGGTGCACCGCCTGCCGGCCCTTCCCGTGGCCGGGTATCCAAACGTGCGGGTCGCATTCGGCGCCGTGCCCAAGGTCAAGCGCATCCTGAGGGCCTTCGCCCCGGACGTCGTCCACCTCGCCTCCCCGTTCGAGCTGGGGTGGCGCGCGGTCCGCGCCGCGGACCAGCTGGGCCTGCCGACCATCGCCGTCTACCAGACCGAGGTGCCCGGGTACGCGGCGCGCTACGGCCTGCCGTTCCTTGAGAACTGGGCGTGGCAGCGCGTGGAGGCCATCCACCTCCTCGCGGACCGCACGCTCGCGCCGTCGACCTTCGCGTTCAACCAGCTGCGCGGCCGCGGCGTGCTCGACGTCGAGCTGTGGCGCCGCGGCGTGGACACCGTGCGCTTCACCCCCTCGAAGCGCGACGCCGCGTGGCGGGCCTCCGTCGCCGGCTGCACCCGCGAGGGGCGCCCGGTGAAGGTGATCGGGTACGTGGGCAGGCTCGCCGCGGAGAAGCAGGTGGAGGACCTCCACGTCCTCGCGGATATCCCCGGAACGAAGCTGGTGGTCGTCGGCGACGGCCCGCTGCGCACCCAGCTCGAGGCCCAGCTGCCGTCCGCCCACTTCGCCGGCTTCCAGGGCGGGGAAGACTTGGCCAGGATCGTGGCCAGCTTCGACCTCTTCGTCCACCCGGGCGAGTTCGAGACCTTCTGCCAGACCATCCAGGAGGCCATGGCCTCGGGGGTCCCGGTCGTCGCCACGGGACGGGGAGGGCCCCTCGACCTCGTGGACAACTCGAAGACCGGCTGGCTGTACACGCCGGGACGCCTCGACGAGCTGCGCTCGTACGCCCTCGACCTTCTCGGGGACGATGCCAAGCGCGCCGCCTTCGCCGCCGCCGCGCGGCGGAGCGTGCGGGGTCGGTCCTGGCGCGCCATCTCCGAGCAGCTCATCGGACACTACGAGGCCGTGATCGCCCGGCGGGCGTCGCTCGCGGCCGGCTGACCAGCGAAAGGGAACACCATGAAGATCTCCGTCATCGGCTGCGGATACCTCGGCGCGGTCCACGCCGCGACCCTGGCGTCGATGGGCCACGACGTGGTGGGCATCGACACGGACGCCGACAAGGTCGGTCACCTCTCGAGGGGCTTCGCGCCGTTCTTCGAACCCGGGCTCGAGGAGCTCCTCGCCGACGGCCGGGACAGCGGCCGGCTCACGTTCTCCACCGACATGGACCGGGTGGCGGACGCCGAGGTGCACTTCCTGTGCGTCGGCACCCCACAGTCCAAGACGAGCGACGTCGCGGACCTGGGCTATCTCGAGGCCGCGACGCGGGCGGTGGGCGCGCGGGCCAAGGCGGGCTCCGCCGTCGTGGGCAAGTCCACCGTCCCCGTCGGCACGGTGCACCGGGTGCGGGAGTGGCTCTCGGGAGCCGACCTGGCGCTCGCGTGGAACCCGGAATTCCTGCGGCAGGGCACCGCGGTGAAGGACTCACTCGTGCCAGACCGCCTCGTGTACGGGGTGGAGGACTCGGACGACGCCGCCGGGCCGGGGTCCGCAGGACCCAGCACCGTGCGCACGCTCGACGAGGTCTACGCTCCCCTCCTGCACGCCGGCGTCCCCCGGATCGTGACCAGCTTCGCAACCGCGGAGCTCATCAAGTCCGCCGCCAACGCGTACCTCGCCACGAAGCTCTCCTACATCAACGCCATGGCCGAGCTGTGCGACGCCGCCGGCGCGGACGTCACCCAGCTCTCCGCGGCGATGGGACTCGACCCGCGGATCGGCCAGCGGTACCTCGCCGCCGGACTCGGCTTCGGCGGCGGCTGCCTGCCCAAGGACATCCGCTCGTTCCGGGCGCAGGCGCGCGAGCTCGCGGTGGACTCGGTGGATGCGTGGATGGGCCTGGTCGACTCGATCAACGTGGGCCAGCGCGGCCGGGTGGCTGCGCTGGCGGCGGAGCTGTGCGGCGGCGCGGTCTCCGGCCGCCGGATCGCGGTGCTGGGCGCCGCGTTCAAGCCGGACACCGACGACATCCGCGACTCCCCCGCCCTCGACGTCGCGGTGCGGCTCGCGGGCGCAGGAGCGCATGTGGTTGTGACCGACCCCAAGGCCATCAACAACGCGTGGATGCGGTACCCGCAGCTGCAGTTCGAGTCGTCCGTCGCGGCGGCGGCGGAGGGCGCGGAGATCGTCCTGCTGCTGACGGAGTGGCCCCAGTTCCGCGCCCTCGACCCGCTCGACCTCGCGGGCCGCGTGCGCCGTCCCGTGATCATCGACGCCCGCAATGTCCTGCCCCGGACGGAGTGGCGCGCGGCCGGATGGACGGTCCACGGCGTCGGCACCGGGGATGCGGCCCGGGTCCAGGTCGCCTGACCCGCCCTGTCAGCCCAGAGCGAAGATCTGTCCACAGGGCGCGGTCCCGGTTCGAAACGCGTCGGAGGGGCGTGGGAGCATGGAATCCATGGCCCCCACCCCCTTCCCCGCACCCCGCGACAGCCTGGCGAGCGCCAGCCTGCCGCTGGTCGACGCGGTGACGATGCTGCACCGGGTGGGGCCGACCGCCATGGCCAAGGCCAACGCCTACACGCGCGGCGGGCACGTCCTCGAGCTGGACTGGAACTCCGGAGCCCTCGAGCTCGTCGGCCTGGTCCAGGGCAGCGACCCCGAGCCGTACGAGGTCAAGGTCTACCTCCAGCCCTCCGGTTCCACGTTCAGGTACGACGGCGGGTGGTGCACCTGCCCCGTTGGCACGGACTGCAAGCACATGGCCGCCGCGGTGCTGGCCGCGAACGCGGACCACCTCCGCGGTCTGGCGGGCGCGGCCCGGGGCCGGGCCGAGGCCGCGGAGCCCGCATGGAAGGCGGAGCTGCGGCAGATCATCTCCCCGTCCGGCGCGCGCGGCCGGGCCGGAGGGGCGGCGCAGCGCCTGGGCCTCCAGTTCGAGTTCCGCGACCTCGACGCCGCGTTCTCCCGCCGCTTCAGCGGCCCGCATGCGCCCCGCTTCAGCCAGGGCCGCAAGCTCGCGATGCGCCCGGTGGCCAGCAGCCCGAAGACGGGCAAGTGGGTCAAGGGAAACCTCACGTGGAGCACGTTCGGCCGCCAGGACTACAACGGGGACTACGTCGAGGCCCACTTCGCCTGCTTCCGCGAGATCCAGGCCCTCCGCCTCGGGACGGGCTCGGGGTACTGGAACGGCAATGACCCCTGGATCTACCTCGACGACTTCATCAGCCCCCTCCTGTGGACCCTCCTCGATGCGGCGGCCCACGTGGGCGTCGAGCTCGTGGGCACCCGCAAGGGCGTCTCGGTCGAGGTCGCGCGTGAGCTCGCCACGGTGAGCCTCGAGGCGCTCCCCGCGGACGACGGCGCGATCCGCCTCGCGCCCGTCCTCGCCATCGGCGGCGTCCCGGCGCCGACCACCGCGGCGGGAACGATCGGCGACCACGGGGCCTACGCCGTCGTGCGCACCGGGACCGAGGAGCGCATCGTCCTCGCCCAGGCCGCGTCCCGCCTGGGCGACCGCGAGCGGGCCCTGCTGCAGACGCCCGAGGGCATCGAGATCCCCGCGGGCGACCGGGAGGCGTTCGTCGCCGAGTTCTACCCGGACCTCGCCCGCGCGGTCACCCTCACGGCAGACGACGATGCGCTCGGCCTGCCGCCCATCGAGCCGCCCGCGCTCGTGCTCACCGCCCGCTTCGAACCGCGCGACGTCCTGCGGCTGGACTGGCACTGGGAGTACCGTTCGGGCGACGCCGTCCGGCGGCTGCCGCTCGTGGCCTCCCCTGGCGACGGCATGCGCCGGGACGAGTCGGAGGAGGAGTCCAGAGCGGCCGCTGCTGCGGCGGCCCTCGCCGACAGCGTCCTCGCGGGAAAGCCGCTCGGCCCGGCCAGGCTCGAGGGCCTCGACACCGCGGACTTCGCGGAGCGCACCCTTGCCGTCCTCGAGGCCGCGGACGGGATCGAGGTCCGCGTCGAGGGGACACGGCCCGACTACCGGCAGCTCCACGGCGCCCCCGAGCTCGTGGTCAGCACGGTCGAGAGCGAGAAGCGCGACTGGTTCGACCTCGGGCTCATGGTCACCGTGGAGGGCCGCTCCATCCCGTTCCAGGACATCTTCACGGCCTTGGCCAAGGGGCGGGAGAAGGTCATGCTGCCGGACAAGACCTGGTTCCGCATCGACACCCCTGAGATCCGCCGCCTCAAGAAGCTCATCGACGAATCCCACGAGCTGCGCGAGTGGCGCGCCGAGAGCACCTCGAAGAAGCCGCCCCGGCTGAGCCTGTACCAGGCCGGGCTCTGGGACGAGATCGCCGAGATCGCGGGCGAGACCGTTCAGGCGCCGCGCTGGAGGACCGCGGTCGACGGCCTCCTCGACCCGCATGCGCTCGACCGGGTCCCGGTGCCCGCCGACCTCCAGGCCCAGCTGCGCCCCTATCAGGACGACGGGTTCCAGTGGCTCGCCTTCCTCCACCGGCACGGGCTCGGCGGCGTGCTCGCGGACGACATGGGCCTGGGCAAGACCCTCCAGACGCTCGCGCTCATCCTGCACGCGCTGGCCGGGGAACCGAAGCCGCCGTTCCTCGTCGTGGCGCCTACCTCGGTCGTGGCGAACTGGGCCACGGAGGCGGCGCGCTTCGCGCCCGGCCTGAGGACGGTCGCACTGACCGACACCGAGGGGAAGTCCGGTGTGCCGCTCGCGCAGTCGTGCGCGGACGCGGACCTGGTCGTGACGAGCTACGCCCTGTTCCGGCTGGACTTCGAGGCGTACGCGGCCCTGGCCTGGTCGGGCCTCGTGATGGACGAGGCGCAGTTCCTGAAGAACCGCGCGACGAAGGCCCACCAGTGCGCCCGGGACCTCGAGGCGCCGTTCAAGCTCGCCCTCACGGGCACGCCGCTCGAGAACAACCTCATGGAGCTGTGGTCCCTCTTCGCGATCGTGGCCCCGGGCCTGTTCCCGGCGGCCCACCACTTCGGCCAGGACTTCGCCAAGCCAATCGAGAAGAACGCCGACGCGGACCGGCTCGCCCGGCTCCGGCGCCGCGTCCGGCCGCTCATGCTGCGCCGCACCAAGGACGCCGTCGCGAAGGAGCTCCCGGAGAAGCTCGAGCAGCGCCTCGACGTGGACCTCGACCCCAGGCACCGCAAGCTCTACCAGCAGTACCTCCAGCGCGAGCGGGAGAAGGTGCTGGGCCTCGTCGAGGACCTGGACCGCAACCGCTTCATCGTCTTCCGCTCCCTCACCCTCCTGCGGCTCATGGCCCTCGACCCGTCCCTCGTCGACGATGCGCACGAGGCGGTCTCGCCCGCGAAGCTCGACTCGCTCCTCGAGCAGCTCGACGACGTTGTCGCCGAGGGGCACCGCGCGCTGGTGTTCAGCCAGTTCACGTCCTTCCTCAAGAAGGCCGCTGCCCGGCTCGAGGCCGAGGGCATCGCCTACGAGTACCTCGACGGGTCGACACGCCGCCGCGGGGAGGTCGTGTCGCGCTTCAAGGAGGGCGAGGCGCCGGTCTTCCTCATCTCGCTCAAGGCGGGCGGCTTCGGGCTGAACCTGACGGAGGCCGACTACTGCTTCCTGCTGGACCCATGGTGGAACCCCGCGGCCGAGGCGCAGGCCGTGGACCGCGTGCACCGCATCGGGCAGACCCGCCGTGTCATGACGTACCGGCTCGTGGCCAAGGGCACGATCGAGGAGAAGGTCATGGAGCTCAAGGAGAAGAAGGCCGCCCTCTTCTCCTCCGTCATGGACGACGACGCCATGTTCGCCTCGACCCTGACCGCCGACGACGTCCGGAGCCTCCTGGACTGAGTCGGCCAGGGACTGAAGAGACCGACGGGCACGAGAAGACAGCGGAGTCCCAGCAGACTCTCAGTAAAGATCACGGTTTGGCAACAGAGAACCGATCCTCTACGGTAGAGGTCAAGGTTCGATAACGGACCAAAGCCTCTACCCCGCGAGGCGGAGGCAGACAATCGCCGCGGCCTTTGACGCCGTCGGCTGCATATGCCGGGTGCTGCCGTCCACCGTTCGCCGCCGTCTGCGCAGACACCTCGACCTGACCGTTGACCGTCAGGGGCCGGTGGCGCACGACGACTTCTGGGGACAGAGGGAGTGCCGGTGGAGCCCCGAGCATACACACCGTTATGAAGAAGACATCTTTCGCTTCCTCCGCCCGCCGCTCCCTCGCCGTGGTGGCCGCCTCCGGTGCCGCGCTCGGTGCCGCCGCCCTCGGAGCCCCCGCCGCCAACGCCGTCTCGGGTTCCACGTGGGACGCTCTCGCCCAGTGCGAGGCCAGCGGCAACTGGTCGGCCAACACCGGCAACGGCTACTACGGCGGCCTCCAGTTCACCCAGAGCACCTGGGCCGCCTACGGCGGCTCCGGATCCCCCGCCAACGCCACCCGTGACCAGCAGATTGCCGTCGCGGAGCGCGTGCTCGCCGGACAGGGCTGGGGCGCATGGCCTGCCTGCTCCGCAAAGCTGGGCCTCTACGGCACGGCCGGCGCCAACCCGACTCCCGTCCAGCCGGCCCCAGCCCCGGCCCCCGCCCCGAAGGCGCCCGTACAGCAGGCGCCAGTCCAGAAGGCGCCGGCCAAGGCCGCCGCTCCCGCGCAGGTCGCGCCGACGCAGGGCCGCCACGCCGCGCAGGTCCCGCTGAGCGGCAAGACCTACACGGTCGCCGCGGGCGATACGCTGAGCGGGATCGCCCAGAAGCTCGGCATCACGGGCGGCTGGGAGAGGCTCGCGGATGCGAACGCCTCCACCATCAGCAACCCCAACCTGATCTTCGTCAACCAGGTCCTCCAGCTCCCGGCCCAGTAAGGCCGGGCGGACGTGCGCGGCGCCGCCCCCCAAGTGCCGCGCACAACCACCCTCCCCCTCAGCGCCGCACCAGAATTCGCCCACCCGCGCTCGCGGGCACCACGGCGGGCTCTGGTGCGGCGCTTCTCTCGTCCCCGGGTTCGGCATCCGGCGGGATCCCGCGGCAGCAGACTCCTTCCGACCACCCTTGCGCTGGGATACCAAGAGCTGTACATTTGGGATACCAAAAGGAGAGACGCGGATCACACACGCTCCCGTCTCGTCCCCCAAAAGTTGCGCAGTCTCCTTGCCCCCTCCCAGAGAGTCAGCCAATGAACAGCACCCCGGACACTGTCGTCCCCGAGCTGGACACCGCCGCCGCCCCGATGGACACCGCCCGCAGCCACGCGCCGTCGGCCGTCCCCGCCGGGCTCAGCACCCGCCTCTACAACAAGGACCTGGCCCCCACCCAGCGCGCCGGCCGCAGCTGGAGCGCCTACAGCATCTTCACCCTCTGGGCCAACGACGTGCACAGCCTCGGCAACTACGCGTTCGCGATCGGCCTCTTCGCCCTGGGCCTCGGCGGCTGGCAGGTCCTCGCGGCCCTCGGCGTCGGCGCGGCCCTCCTGTTCGCCCTGCTTAACCTCTCCGGCTTCATGGGGCAGAAGACGGGCGTCCCGTTCCCCGTCATGAGCCGGATCGCCTTCGGCATCCACGGCGCGCAGATCGCCGCCCTCGTCCGCGGCGCGGTCGCCATTGCGTGGTTCGGCATCCAAACCTACCTGGCCTCGGTCGTGCTGCGCGTGCTGCTGATCGCCGTCGCGCCCGGCCTCGCCCCGCTCGACGAGGGCCAGCTCCTCGGCCTCTCCCCTCTCGGCTGGATCGCGTTCGTGGGCCTGTGGGTCGTGCAGGTCGTCATCGTCTCCTACGGCATGGAGATGATCCGCAAGTACGAGGCCTTCGCCGGGCCCATCATCCTGGCCACCATGCTCGCCCTCGCCGTCTGGATGTTCGCGCAGGCGGGCTTCCAGATCGCGTGGAGCACCGACAGGAGCCTCACCGGCGGGGACATGTGGCTGCACATCCTCGGCGGCGGCGCCCTCTGGGTCTCCATCTACGGCACGTTCGTGCTCAACTTCTGCGACTTCACCCGCTCCGCCAAGACCAGGGCCGCAATCGTCAAGGGCAACTTCTGGGGCATCCCGGTCAACATGCTCCTCTTCGGCGCGATCACCGTGGTCCTCGCCGGGGCCCAGTTCAGGATCAACGGCCAGATCATCACGAGCCCGTCGGACATCGTCGCCTCGATCCCGAATACGTTCCTGCTCGCCGCCGCGTCCCTCGCGCTCCTCGTCCTCACGATCGCCGTGAACCTCATGGCCAACTTCGTCGCCCCGACCTACGCCCTGACCAACCTGTTCCCGCGGCGCCTGAACTTCCGCAGGGCCGCGATGGTCTCGGCCGTGGTCGGCCTCGTGATCCTGCCGTGGAACCTCTACAACAACCCGATCGTGATCGTCTACTTCCTCGGCGGCCTCGGCGCGCTCCTGGGCCCGCTGTTCGGCGTGATCATGGCGGACTACTGGCTCATCCGCCGCGGCAAGGTCAATGTCCCGGCGCTGTACACCGAGGCGGCGGCCGCCGACTACCACTACACCAAGGGCGTCAACCCCCGCGCCATCGCCGCCCTCGTGCCCGCCGCGGCCGTCGCCCTGGCGATCGCCTTCATCCCCGCCCTGTCCATGCTGAGCTCGTTCGCCTGGTTCTTCGGCGCCGGCATCGCCGCCGTGAACTACTGGTTCATCGCCGACCGCACCCGAGCCCTCAACGACGCGGACGGCGAGGCCATCGCCGTCCCCAGCGTCCACTGACGCCCACCTCCACGCGCCATCCCGAGCACGACGGCGGCGGCCCGGCCCCCGCGCCCGGCCCGCCGCCGTCGTGACCACCGCAGCCCCCTGCGGGGCCTCCTCACCAGCAGAAGCCAGGTACCCCCATGCGCATCCTTGTCGCCAACGTCAACACCACCCAGTCCATGACCGACTCCATCGCCGCGGCCGCACGCGCAGCCGCATCGGCGGGCACGGAGATCGTCGGCATCACGCCACGCCTCGGCGCAGACTCGTGCGAGGGCAACTTCGAGTCCTACCTGGCCGCCGTCGCGGTCATGGACGCGGTCTCCCGCTACGAGGGCGAGTTCGACGCCGTGATCCAGGCCGGCTACGGCGAGCACGGGCGGGAGGGCCTCCAGGAGCTCCTCGACGTGCCCGTCGTGGACATCACCGAGGCCGCCGCCTCGACAGCGATGTTCCTCGGCCACAGGTACTCCGTGGTGACGACGCTGGACCGGGCCGTCCCGCTGATCGAGGACCGGCTCAGGCTCGCCGGGCTCGACGCCCGCTGCGCTTCGGTGCGCGCGTCCGGGCTCGGCGTGCTCGAGCTCGAGGAGGACCCCGAGCGGGCGGTGAAGGAGATCGTCGCCCAGGCCGAGGCAGCGGTGGGCGACGACAGGGCGGAGGTGATCGTGCTCGGCTGCGGCGGCATGAGCGGCCTCGACGCCCGGATCCGCGAGCGCTGCGGCGTCCCCGTGGTCGACGGCGTCGCTGCCGCCGTGGCCGTCGCAGAGGGCCTCGTCCGGCTCGGGCTGAGCACGTCCAAGGTGCGCACCTACGCGCCGCCGCGCCCCAAGAAGGTCACCGGCTGGCCCCTCAGCGCCGCCTGAGACGTGCCTTGACCTGCCCCGGCGCCTCTGCCTACGGTGCCCGTACCGCCGAGAAGTGACGCGCGCCACCCGCACAGCACCGTGCGCCCGGCCCGCGCCAGGCAGATTGACTGCATCAGCACGCGGGGTCGGCACCGGCCCCGCCCGAACCAAGGCAGGGGACCAGCATCCATGGCAGGCAACAGAGCGGTCGCTTACAAGGGGCCGGGCGTCGTCGAGGTCATCGACACCGACTACCCGACGTTCGAGCTCAAGGACGGGCCCGGGGTCAACCCGGCGAATGTGGGGCGGAAGGTCCCCCACGGAGCCATCCTGAAGACGGTCACCACGAACATCTGCGGCTCCGACCAGCACATGGTGCGCGGCCGCACGACCGCGCCGAAGGACCTCGTCCTCGGGCACGAGATCACTGGCGAGGTCGTCGAGGTCGGTCCCGACGTGGAGTTCGTCAAGGTCGGGGACATCGTCTCGGTCCCGTTCAACATCGCGTGCGGCAGGTGCCGGAACTGCAAGGAGCGCAAGACCGGCATCTGCCTCAACGTCAACCCCGACCGGCCCGGCAGCGCGTACGGGTACGTGGACATGGGCGGCTGGGTCGGCGGCCAGGCCGAGTACGTCCTGGTCCCCTACGCGGACTGGAACCTCCTGGTGTTCCCTGACCGCGACCAGGCGCTGGAGAAGATCATGGACCTGACCATGCTCTCGGACATCTTCCCCACGGGGTTCCACGGCGCCGTCACCGCAGGCGTCGGGGTCGGTTCGACCGTGTACGTGGCCGGGGCCGGGCCGGTGGGCCTCGCGGCGGCGACGGGCGCGCTCCTGCTGGGCGCCGCCGTCGTCATCGTGGGGGACATGAACGCGGACCGGCTCAAGCAGGCGGCGAGCTTCGGCTGCGAGACCGTGGACCTGACCAAGGGCGGCCCGGCGGAGCAGATCGAGCAGATCCTCGGCGAGCCGCTCGTGGACTGCGGCATCGACGCGGTGGGGTTCGAGGCCAAGGGCCACGGCTCGGGGGCGAAGGAGGCCCCGGCCACCGTGCTGAACTCGCTCATGGACATCACGGCCGCCGGCGGCGCCCTCGGCATCCCGGGCCTCTACGTCACGGGCGACCCCGGCGGCATCGACGAGTCCGCCCAGAAGGGCTCGCTGTCCCTCTCGCTCGGCACGGGGTGGGCGAAGTCGCTGTCCTTCACCACCGGCCAGTGCCCCGTCATGAAGTACAACCGGGGGCTCATGATGGCGATCCTCCACGACCGCGTCCAGATCGGGAAGAACGTCAACGCCACGGCGATCGGCCTCGACGACGCGCCGCGCGGCTACGCCGAGTTCGACGCCGGCGCCGCCACCAAGTACGTCCTCAACCCGAACGGCTACGTCAAGAACTAGCAGGCACCGGGAAGGACGCCCGCGCGCACCCCTGACGGTCGTGGACCCTCACGTTGCTCCAGTTGCTGGACGTAAAATGGGTCCAGACCTCAGGGGTGCGTCATGTGCGATCTGCCGAAGCGCCGCTTCAGGGCGGCCATCCGTCCAGCGCGGGTCCTCGTCGCCGCCGTCGGGATCGCTGCGATCGCGGCCGGGTGGCTCGTGCCGACGCTCCTCTCCGCCGTCCCGATCGGCGCAGGGGCCCTGGTCCTCCTCGCCGCCGTCGTGCCCGCCGTGCGGGACATCGAGCTCGGCCTGCCGGGAGACCTGAAGCTCACCGCTGCGCTGTCCGGGCGGCAGCAGGACATCGAGAGCGTCTTCGAGCAGCAGCGCGGGGACCTCCAGCTCTGCGCGCAGCTGCTGTGCGGAGACCCGGAGCAGGCCAAGGCCCTCCTCGAGGCGGCCTGGTCGCGGACGGCGGAGGTCTGGCGCGGCCCGGTCACGCCGCAGCTGCGGCTCTACACGCTGTGCGTGCTCGTCCAGCTCCTCGAGAAGAGGGACCGCTGGGCGCAGCCCGAGACCCCTGCCGAGGCGAAGACCCTCCTGGCGAAGCTGCCGATCGGCGAGCGCGTCGCCGTCGTGCTCCATGACTTCGCCGCGCTCACCATCGCCGAGATCGCCGGACTGACTGAGAGCACCACCTCGACCGTCACCGACCGCCTCGCACGCGCCAACGAGCAGGCCCAGCTCTCGCTCGGCAGCGGCCCCACCGGGAGCGGTTCGCCGTGAACAGCGAGCTCCGGCAGCGGCTCTACGCCGAGGCGACCGAGCTCGCCGCGAGGCATCCCGCGGACTTGGAGAGCGCCGTCGCCCGCGGGCACGAGCGGCTCCGGAACCGTGCCACGCTCCTGAGCGTCCTCACAGCGGTCGCCGTGCTCGCGGCCGCGGCGGCGCTCGTCATCGTGCGGCTGGTCGGGCCAGCCGGGGGCGACAGCAGCCGCTCCGCGACGGTGATCGGGATCGTCGTCTCGGCGCCGGGGCAGCAGCTCCCGCTGGGGCTGAAGATCCAGGCCTCGGCGAAGGCCACCCTGAGCGACGGCCGTACCCGCCAGCTCGAGGACGGGGTGGTGTGGTCGAGCGCGAATCCTTCCGTGGTCGCGGTCGACGGCGCAGGGCTGCTCACGGCTGTCGCCGAGGGTTCCACCGCCGTCAGCGCCACGTTCGGCGGCTTCACCTCGTCGCTCACCTTCTCGGTGGTCCCCGGGTCCACCTTCACCCCCACCCCCTCGGTCACGGTCCGCGCGCTGGAGGTCGACCCGGAGAGCACGAGCGTCCGGGCCGGGCTGACCACCGCGTTCTCCGCGCAGCTGCGCCTGAGCGACAACTCGGTCATCCCGGCCTCCCAGCTGACGTGGAAGACCAGCGACGAGAAGATCGCCACGGTGGACGCGGCGGGGACCGTCACCGGGGTCGCGCCGGGCAGCGCGCTGCTGACGGCCACCGCCAAGGACCCGCTCGGGGCCTCGTACGAGGCGCTCGCCCTGGTCGTCGTGACCCCGCCGGAGGTGGTGCGGCTTCAGATCGAGCCCGCGACCGTGCCCCCGCTGTTCGTGGGCGACAAGCCCGTGAAGCTGACCGCGACCGTCACCTACACGACCGGGAAGTCCGAGGTGGTGGACGCGGTGTCCTGGTCCTCTGACAACGGCGAGGCGGTCCGGATGGACGACCACGGCAACGCCTACCCCGAGAAGGCCGGGACCTCCCGGATCACGGCCATGTACCAGGGGACCACGAGCCAGCCGGTGACCATCACGGTCAAGCAGATCGACTAGGACGCGTCGCCTGACTCCCCGGGCGCCCCCGCGTACGCTGGAGCCATGGCTGCACCCGAGCGGACGCGCGTGGCGGTGGTGGGCGGCGGACCCGCGGGCATGGTCCTGGGACTCCTGCTCGCGAGGGGCGGGATCGAGACGGTGGTGCTCGAGAAGCACCCGGACTTCCTCCGCGACTTCCGCGGCGACACGGTCCACGCGTCGACCCTGACGCTCCTGGACGAGCTCGGGCTGGGCTCCGCGTTCGCCGAGCTCCCCCACCGGCTCATGGACCGGGCGGAGATCCAGCTCGACGCCGGAACGGTGCGTCTGGCGGACCTGGGCCGTTCCCTCCCCGGGCTGCACCGGCACGTGGCCCTCGTCCCGCAGTGGGACTTCCTCGAGATGCTCGCCGACGCCGCGGAGCGCGAGCCGCACTTCACGCTGCTGCGCTCGGCGGAGGCGGTGGGCCTGGCGCACGACGGCGGGCGGGTCGCCGGGGTGCGGTGGCGCGACTACCGCCCCACGCCGGTTGAGCGCAGCGCAGCGGAGTCGAAACCCCTCCCCGAGCACCTCCTCGCCGCCGACCTCGTCGTCGCGTGCGACGGCCGCTGGTCGGACGTGCGCGCGGCCGCGGGGCTCTCGGCCGAGACCTTCGGGGCGCCGATCGACGTGTGGTGGTTCAGGCTGCCGCGCCACGAGGGCGATCCCGACGGCGGCGTGGGCCGGCTCTCGGGGCGCGAGTTCATGGTCATGATCGACCGCGGCCACGAGTGGCAGTGCGGCTACCTCATCGCCAAGGGCCAGGACGCGCAGCTGCGCGCCGAGGGCCTTGAGGCGTTCCGGTCCAGGCTCGCGCGGCTGCAGCCCTGGCTCGCCGACCGGCTCACACGGTGGCCGGGCTCGTTCGACGACGTCAAGCTCCTCGACGTCCGCGTCGAGCGCCTGCGCGAGTGGCATCGGGACGGCCTGCTCCTCATCGGCGACGCCGCGCACCCCATGTCCCCGGTCGGCGGGGTGGGCATCAACCTCGCGATCCAGGACGCCGTCGCCGCGTCACGGATCGTCGGCCAGTGGATGCGGCACGCACCCGGCCCCGTGCCGGAGAAGGTCCTCGCCGAGGTCCAGGCGCGGCGGCTGCCGCCCACCCGGCTCGTCCAGGCCTTCCAGCGGCTTGCGCACCGCGGCGTCGTGAGCCGGGCACTGAAGGGCACGCTCGCGACGTCGGCCACCCGGGTACCGCTCCCCCTGCGGCTCCTGGCCCGCTTCCCGCTCCTCCAGCGCGTCCCCGCCCGACTCATCGCGATCGGACCCCGGCCCGAGCACGCACCGAGCTGGGCGCGCCGGCTCGAGCGGCTCGAGCCGCGCTGAGGACCTCCCGGCAGGTCAGCGCGGGGGCAGTCGGACCGTCAGCTCCTGCGCGGCCTCGTTCAGGGCGGGAAGGTAGTCGAGGAGCCTCTCCCGGCTGACACGGTAGGCCGGGGCCGCGACGGAGAGCGCGGCCACCGTGACGCCGTCGGGATTCCGCACGGGGACCCCGATGGCGCGGATGCCCGCCTCGTGCTCTTCGTCGGCGACGGCGTAGCCCTGACGGGAGACCTCGTCGATCTCGTCCCGGAACCGCTGCCGGTCCACGATGGTGTGCGGCGTGAAGGCCGTGAGCTCCAGATGCTCCACGAGCTCGCTGCGGGCAGCCTCGGCCGCGAAGGCCACGAGCACCTTCCCCATCGAGGTGCAGTGGAGCGGGCCGCGCCGTCCCGGTTCGCCGCTGACGCTGACCGAATGGCTGCCCTGGACGTGGTGCACGTAGAGCTGGTGGTGCCCGTCGATCACCGACATGAGGGCGCTCTCGGCGGTCCGGTCGGCGAGCCTGCGGAGCACCGGAAGGGCGGACCCCGCGAATCCGTGCCGGTGGGCCACACGGCTCGCGAGGGAGAAGGTCTGGAGCCCGAGGCTGTAGCGCCGGCTGGCCTCGTCGACTGAGGCGTAGCCGTCCCGCACGAGGGCAGTGGCCAGCCGGTGGGCGGTGCTCGGCGGGAAGCCTGCCTTCCTGGCCACCTCGGAGAGGGATGCCCCGTCCGGATAGTCGCCGAGCAGGGTCAGGAGCAGCAGGGCCTTTCCGACCATGTCGGGAGGAGTCGACGTCATGCCCCCAGTATGCCAGAGCCATTCCACGATGTGGGAGACCGTGCCGATAGGAGGAAAAAGTCGGTCGCTCCCCCTTGTGCGCCACCCCCACCGAGGCGCACACTTGATTCCGGGTGGCGACAAGCCATTCCATTATATGGAACATCACACTGAGGTGATCTCATGACCCACCACTCCGCAACCAGCCACGGGCCGGCCCGTGCGGTCGCAGCGTCTCCGGGACGGGCCCGCTGGGCACGGCTCCTCCCGATAGCCTTCGTCACGTACTCGCTCGCGTACCTGGACCGCTCGAACTACTCCATCGGCGTCGCCGGCGGCCTGAAGACCGACCTGAACCTGGACGCCGGCGTCTCGGCCCTCCTGGGCGCCCTGTTCTTCCTCGGCTACTTCCTGTTCCAGGTCCCTGCCGGCGTCTACGCCGAGCGGCGCAGCGCGCGGACCCTGATCTTCTGGAGCCTCATCGCCTGGGGCGTCCTCGCGTCCCTGCAGGGCGTGGTCTCCGACGTCGTCTGGCTCATGGTGGTGCGGTTCCTCCTCGGCGTCGTCGAGGCCGCCGTCCTGCCCGCCATGGTGATCTTCCTGAGCCACTGGTTCACGAAGGCCGAACGGGGCCGGGCCAACACCTATCTCATCCTCGGCAACCCGGTCACCGTCCTCTGGCTGACCGCGGTGTCCGGCTACCTCGTCGAGGCGACGTCGTGGCGGTGGATGTTCATCATCGAGGGTGTTCCGGCCATCGTGTGGGCCTTCGTCTTCCGGGCGCTCGTCGCCGACCACCCGCACCAGGCGCGCTGGCTCAGCAAGGACGAGCGCAGCTACGTCGAGGACGCACTGGACGCCGAGCAGCGCTCGATGACCCCGGCCGCCTCGCTGTGGAGCGCGCTGCGGTCCCGAAACGTCGTCATCCTGTCGGTGCAGTACTTCCTGTGGAGCCTCGGCGTCTACGGCTTCGTCTTCTGGCTCCCCTCGATCGTGAAGGCAGCGAGCGGCGAGGGCATCGGGATGACAGGGCTCATCTCCGCCATCCCCTACGTCTTCGCGGTGATCCTCATGGTCGTCAACAGCCGCCTCTCGGACCTCTCGGGCCACCGCAACCGGTACGTCTGGCCGTGGCTCGCACTCAGCGCGGTGGCCTTCTACGGCTCCTACCTCATCGGGCCCTCGAACTTCTGGGCGGCCTTCGTCCTGCTGGTGGTCGCGGGCGCCGCGATGTACGCCCCGTACGGGCCGTTCTTCGCCGCGATCCCGGAGCTCATGCCCCGCGACGTCGCCGGTCCGGCGATTGCTCTCGTCAACTCCCTGGGCGCCCTCGGCGGATTCGCCGGGTCCTACCTCGTGGGCTGGCTCGACGGCGCCACCGGATCGAGCAGCGCCTCGTTCCTGCTCATGGCGGTCAGCCTCGCGGGATCCGCGGTGCTCATCCCGCTCGTCCGCCCGCGCACCGCGAAGCCGTCCCGGTCCGCGCTCCGCACGGCGGAGTCCTGAGCCGATGCGCATCTGCAGGATCGCCCACGCCGGCGGCACCAGCTACGCCAGCTGGGAGGGCGAGGAGTTCGCCGAACTGGCCGACCCCTTCGCACCCCGGCCCCGCCACACCGGGACGAGGATCTCCCCCGCGGCAGCGCGGCTGCTCGCCCCGGCCGAGCCCCGCACGGTGGTCGGCATGGCACACAACACCGGCGCGGCCGACAGGGCGCTCCCCCCGGCCGCCTTCCTGAAGGCCGCGCGCTCCGTGGTCGGCCCGGGCGCCGCCGTGCGCCTCCCGGACGACGCCGGCCGGACCGTCGCCGAGGGCGAGCTCGCCCTGGTGATCGGCCGGGAGACCACGGGGGTGCGCCCGGCGGACCTGCTCTCGTGCGTCCTCGGCCTCACCGTGGCCAACGACGTCACCGACCGGAGCGCCCAGCGCGACGACCCGCTGTGGACCGCAGCCAAGAGCAGGCACACGTTCACCCCGGTGGGGCCGTGGATCGAGACCGGGCTGGACGCGGCCGACCTCCAGGTCACGGTGACGGTCAACGGCGTCGAGGCGAGCCGCGCCTCGACCGCCGGCCTCGCCCGCGACCCCGGCGAGATCCTGGCCTACGTGGCCCGGCTCATGCCGCTGGGTCCGGGCGACCTCGTCCTGACCGGGGCCCCCGGCCCCGAGGCCCCCCTGCGAGCCGGGGACGCCGTCGGCGTGCGCATCGGCGGCCTCGGGGAGCTCGGCAACCCGGTGGAGGCCTGGCACGCACGGCAGGGGGCCGCGGCATGAGCGCCCTGGACGCCGTCACGTTCGGTGAGGCCATGGCCATGTTCATGGCCTGCGAGCCCGGGCCTCTCCACGAGGTGGCCGCCTTCGAGCGGGGACTGGCCGGGGCGGAGACCAACGTCGCCGTCGGCCTGGCCCGGCTCGGGCACCGGTCCGGATGGATCGGGAGGGTGGGGGCAGACCCCTTCGGCAGCTACGCCCTCGCCACGCTCCGCGCCGAAGGCGTGGACACGGGAGCGGCCACGGTCGACGACGCCGCCCCCACCGGCTTCCAGCTCAAGGGACTGGCCCTCGGCGGCGACCCAGAGGTGTTCTACTTCAGGAAGGGCTCCGCCGGCAGCCGGCTCACCGCGAGCGAGGCGACGGACGCGTGCATCGCCTCGGCCCGGCACCTCCACCTCACCGGCATCCCGCTCGCGCTCTCCGCCAGCACCCGCGCCTTCGCGGTGCGCGCCCTCGAGATCGCGCGGGCCAACGGGGCGACGGTCTCCTTCGACCCGAACATCCGGCCCACCCTGTGGAGCAGCGAGGCCGAGCTCGTCGAGGCGACGAACGCCATCGCTGCCGCGGCCGACTGGGTGCTGCCGGGCCGGACCGAAGGGCTGCTGCTCACCGGCCGGGACAGCGCGGACGGCATCGCCGACTTCTACCTCACCCTCGGCGCCTCGCGCGTCGCGGTCAAGGACGGCGCCGCCGGGGCATCCCTGCACACCACCCATGGCCGGCTCGACCACCCGGGCTTCCGGGTCGGCGTCGTCGACACCGTCGGGGCGGGTGATGGATTCGCCGCGGGCCTCATCAGCGCCTACCTCGACGGGCTCGACGACGCGGCCGCCCTCGAGCGCGCGAGCGCCGTGGGGGCCCTGGCCACCACCCACCGCGGCGACCGCGACGGCCTGCCCACGCGCGCAGGGCTCGACGCGTTCACCGCCGCGGCCGCCATGGCCCCGACCACCTAGGAGGACCCGCTTGGAGCTCCAGATAGCACTCGACCGCCTTCCCCGGGCACGGGCGCTCGCCCTCGCCCGCGAGCTGGCCCCCTCGGCGGACGTCATCGAGGTGGGAACCTCGCTCATCAAGGCGCACGGCATGGACGTGGTCCGTGAGATCGTCGCCGCGGCCGGACCCACCCCCGTCCTCGCGGACCTGAAGACGGCCGACGACGCCGCCACCGAGTTCGGCATGGCGTTCGACGCGGGAGCGGGGGCCGCGACGGTGCTCGCGGTCGCCCACGACGCGACCCTCGAGAAGGCCATCAGGACCGCCGGAGACTACGGCGCCGAGACGGTCGTCGACCTCATGGCGACCACCGAGGGGCGGCGCACGCAGCTGGCCGCGAACCTGCCCGACGACGCCGTCCTGGCCGCCCACGTGGCCAAGGACGTCCAGTCCGCGCAGGACGGGCCGGCCAGCCTGCTCGGCGCATGGGCCACCGGCCGGAGGCTCGCGCTCGCCGGCGGGCTCGGCGCGGACGACCTGCCCGCCCTCGCAGGCATTCCGCGCCTGCGCGTGATCGTGGGCAGCGCCGTCACCGGCGCTGCCGACCCGCTCGCCGCGGCGCAGGAGCTGCGCCGCCGCCTCACCAGCCTCGAAAGGACCCGCAGTGGCCGATGATTCCTTGACCACGATCGCCCGCGAACTGGAGCCCGTCCTCGCCGGCGTCGACCGCGACGAGCTCGAAGGGACGGTGCGCGCCCTCGAGGAGGCCCCGCGAGTCTTCGTCACCGGCGAGGGCCGCTCCGGCCTCATGGGCAGGGCGTTCGCGATGCGTCTCATGCATCTGGGCCTGACCGCCTACGTGGTCGGCGAGACGACGACCCCAGCCCTCCGCGGCGGCGACCTCCTCGTCGCGGTCTCCGGATCCGGCACCACGGCCCACACCGTCCAGGTCGCGAAGGCCGCCGTCGCTGCCGGGGCACGGGTCCACGCGGTCACCTCGGATGCGGAGTCCGCGCTCGCGCGGCTGGCGGCGACGCGGCTGGTCCTGCCCGCGGCCACCAAGCACCGGCGGCCGGGCGAGGCCCCCAGCCGCCAGCCGCTCTCGAGCCTGTTCGACCAGGCCACCCACCTCACGCTGGACGCGGTGTGCCTGGACCTCGCAGAACGGAGGCAGGTCGACAACGACGCGGCCCGGGCGGCCCACGCCAACACGGAGTAGCACGAGCGACGAGTACCACCGCGACGAGCAGCATCGCCGAGCAGCGCGGCTACGCCTCGGCGACCGTCGCGCTGGCGGCCCAGGAGCCGTCCGTGCCGGAGAGGCTGTCGACGAGGCCGAGCCCACGCTGCGCCCACGCGATCTCGCCGCGGGCCCGCTCGACGAGGCCCTCGTAGGCGAACCGCTTGAAGGCGATCGTGCGCTCCTGCTCCTCGGCGGGCGTGACCGCGAGGCGGCGCACGAGCATGGGGTTCTCGACGGCCGCAATCCGCCGGAGCTCGCCCTCCCACTGGGCGAGCTCCGCCTCCCACTGCTCGATGTGCGCGCGGAAGAAGGCGCGCGCCGCGGCCGGGGTCGCGTTCTCGAGGTAGGCCGCCTTGAGGTGCGCCGGGTCGCGGATGCGCGCGTACTCGAGCGGCGTCCGGATCCACGCGGCGAAGGCCCGCTCCCCCGCGTCCGTGACGTGGTACACGCGGCGCGTCCCGCGCTGGCCCCTCGCCTGTTCCTCGCCCTCGATAAGGCCCTCGGCCTCCATCTTGCGCAGCTCCGGGTAGATCTGCGAGTCGGGCGCGTGCCACACGTGGCCGACCGACAGCGAGAACTGCTTCTGCAGGTCATACCCCGAGAGCGGACCGACGCGGAGCAGCGCGAGCAGAGCGAACTTCAGGCTCATGGCGGTCTCCTTCGGCGTGGGGGTGGGCCTGCGGCACGGGGAAGCCCGCTCCCCCGTGCCGGGGCCACAACCTTACGCGGGCTGGTAGTTCGTCCGCCAGCCGCCGTGGTACGTTGCGCGCGCCACCGTCGAGTACGGCACCGGACTGACGACCGCGCGCACCTCGATCTGCTCGTGGGGCTCGACGGCGGCCTTCGAGCTTCCGCCGTTCGGCTCGCCCCAGACCACCTTGAGCTCCGTCCCCTCGGGCACGTTCGCGTCCACCGTGCCGAGCGAGAGGCCGCGGCGCTCGTTCGCGCTGTAGCCGGTGAACATCGAGAAGCCCACGACGGTGCCGTCGGCGTCGACCACCGAGTCGTAGTTCGCCGAGCCGTAGTTCGCCAGCGGGAGGTCGAAGAACTTGTAGTGCGGGCCGTCGACATCGAACAGCGAGGAGAAGATCCTGCTCAGGTCCTCGGCGTTCCATGCCAGGGTGACCTTGCGGCGCTGGGTCGCAGGGTCGACCTTCTCGAGGGCGTCGCGGCCGATGAAGTCGTGGTCGAACTTCACGAAGGAGCCGTAGCCGAGCTCCCACGGGGTGAGGTAGTAGTCCTCGATGTTCTCCGACACGAAGGAGCCGGCCAGGGTCGCGGTGGCCTCGTAGCCGTCGGCCGGGAGCCACTCGCGGTAGGCCCGCTCCGCCTCCCCTGTGTAGATCGCGGGCAGCGGGGACGGGATCCACCCGGACTCGAGCGTGTTCGACGGGTAGGCCCGGGACCCGACCGGCACGAGGCCGAATTCCGCGCCTGCCTCCACGATGGCGTTCATGATCCGGTCGTGGTCCTCGTACGGGCCCCAGATCTCCAGGCCCGGTGCGCCGGCCATGCCGTGCCGGAGCGTTCGGACGGTGGTGCCGTCGATCGTCATGGTGGACATGTTGAAGAACTTCAGCTGCTCGAGCGGGCCGCCGTTGAGCTTCTCGATGACCTGCCAGGCGTTGGGGCCCTGGATCTGGAAGCGGTAGTACCGGCGCGAGACCGCGTGCCCGTAGGGGCGCGACGGCGAGCGGCGGTCCACCTCGATGTCCAGGTTGCTGTAGCCGCCGGTCTCGCCGTGGAACAGGAGCCAGTTCGCCGCGGGAGAGCGTCCCACGTAGACGTACTCGTCCTCGGCCTCGCGGAAGAGGATGCCATCCCCGATCACGTGGCCGGAGGCGGTGGTCGGGACGTACTGCTTGGCCTTGTCCACGGGGAAGTTGGCGGTCGAGTTGATGGCCGTGGCCGTGATGAGCTTGATGGCGTCCGAGCCGCGCATGAACAGGTTGTCCATGTGGTGCGACTGGTCGTAGAGCACGGCGGTCTCCCGCCACGCCCTTTGCTCCTTGATCCAGTTCTGGAAGTCGGCCGGGACCACGGGGTAGATGTAGGAGCCGATCTGGGAGTTGCGCAGGAGCTCGACGGTGTTGCCCGACGCGTCGAGGACTTCCTGCAGATTCTTGGGTGCCACGGTGAACCTCTCGTTCTGTCTCGGTAGGGCTGGTTCGGTGCTGTTCTGACGGTGGTCTAGAAGACGATGGTCTGGTTGCCGTGCCGGATCACCCGGTCGGAGGCGTGCCACTCGACGGCTCGGGAGAGCACGGCGCGCTCGACGTAGGCGCCGCGCGCCTGCAGGTCGGCGGCGGAATGGGCGTGGGTCGCGCGGGCCACGTCCTGCTCGATGATGGGCCCCTCGTCGAGGTCCTTGGTCACGTAGTGCGCGGTGGCCCCGATGAGCTTGACCCCGCGTTCCTTGGCCTTGCGGTACGGCGCCGCGCCGATGAACGCCGGCAGGAACGAGTGGTGGATGTTGATCAGGGGCACGCCGACGCCGTCAAGGAAGTCCGGCGAGAGGATCTGCATGTACCGCGCGAGGACCACGAAGTCCACGTTCCCGGCGAGCAGCTTGACGATCTCGGCCTCCGCGGTCGACTTGTCCGCGCCCGCGGACGGGACGTGGAAGAACGGGACGCCGAAGGAGCGGACGTCCTCGGCCGTGTTGGTGTGGTTGGAGATGACCATCGGGATGGTCACGGGCAGCTCCCCCCGGCGGTGCCGCCAGAGGAGTTCGAGGAGGCAGTGGTCCGAGGTGGAGACCATGATCGCCATCCGCTTCGGGACGGACCGGTCGGTGACGGACCACTCCATGCCCATCGGCCCGAGGGTCTGCGCAAGGTCCGCCTGGATGTCCGGCATCGCGACGGCGAGGTCGCGCCGGCCGAAGACGACCCGCTGGAAGAAGTCTCCTCCCGTGGGGTCGGTCGAGTACTGGTCGAGGCTCACGATGTTGCCCTCGTGGCGCGTCACGAGGGCCGCGACGGCGGCGACGATCCCCGGCCGGTCCGGGCCGTGGACGATCAGGCAGGCCTGGTCCCGCTGGGGCCCGGTGTGCACGACCATGGCCGGTCCCCTCAGCTGCGCTCTGCCGTGAAGGACCGGACCCAGTCGGCGGTCGCGCCGAGGCCGCCGAACGTGTAGAAGTGCAGCCCGACCCCGCCGAGGCGCTCGGCCTCGTTCTCCTGTGCCGGCTCTCCCTGCGGCGGCGCGGCGAGCGCGGCGGCGAGGTCGTCGACGAAGCGGTCGGGGCCGGCGTCGCCCATCAGGTTGGTGAGCGAGAAGCCGTACTTCTTCACGATCATCGCATTGGCGCCCACTCCGAAACGGCGGGCGAAGCCGAGGAGCCGCTTGATGCCGGCTGGGCCCGGGGTGCCGACGCGGACCGGCGCGTCGATGCCGCGGGAGCGGACGGCGTCGATCCATGCGACTACAGGGTCGATGTCGAAGGCGAACTGCGTGATGATGACGGCCCCGAGTCCCTGCTGCTTGAGGGCCGCAGCCTTGTCCTCGAGCGCGCTGGCGAGGACCGGCTTCGGGATGTCCGGATGGCCCTCGGGGTACCCTCCGATGCCCACTTCCTTCACCCCGTACCGGGGCAGGATGCCGCTCTCGATGACGGAGAGGGAGTCCTCGTAGGGCCCTTCCGGGGTGGCGGGGTCGCCGCCCACGGCGAAGACGTGCTCGGAGGCGCCGACCTCCTGCAGGCGGCCGAGGAACTCCTCGAGCTGGGCCTGGGACGCGAGGCGGCGGGCGGAGATGTGCGGGATGGGAATGAAGCCGCTGTCCCGCACCGCCTTCGCGGCGGCCACGCGCATCTCGAGGTCCTCGTTGCCGAGGAACGTGACGTTGATCCTCGTGCCCTCGGGGATGCGGTCCTTCGCCTCGAGGAGGGCGGGCACGTCCTTGCCCGTCATCTCGAGCGAGAAGCCGTTGACGAGCTGGAGCGAGGCTGAACGGTTCCTCGCGGGGGCGGTTCTGCTCACGGTGCCGGACTCCTTTCGGCGGCGCGGCGGTGCGCCTCCTTCGACTTTACCTATGCACATAGGGACTGTCTATAGGTATCTGTCAGGAGCCGGCCAGCACGTGCCGCTCGCGGCCGACGGCGAGCCCCACCGCGAGCTGCGCGCCCAGCACGAGGACCACGAACAGCAGGGGGACGAGCCACCCGCCCGTGGCCGTGAGCAGCCCGCCGAACGCCACGGGCCCCACGGCGGCGATCGCGTAGCCGCCGGACTGGGCCATGCCCGAGAGCCGCGCCGCGACGGCCGGGGTCCCGGCGCGCAGGCTGAACAGGCTGAACGAGGTGGCCAGCGACGCGCCCGAGGACAGCCCGAACAGCAGCACCCACGCGAGGAACAGGCCCGGTACGGCGAGGAGGCCCGCCATGGCCGCGAGCCCGACCACCGGGATCAGCGCGGGTGCCCACCGCGCGAGCCGGCCCCGCAGGAGGAACGGGGTGACGAGCGAGCCGCCCAGCGAGCTGACCTGCAGCAGCATGACGTCCGCGCCCGCCACGACCTCGGGCCTGCCGTTGCTCAGCGAGAGCGGCGCGAGCCAGGTGACGAGCATGTAGAACGTCATCGCCTGCACACCCATGTACGCGAGGACCTGCCACGCGACCCCGTCACCCCAGACCCCCAGGCGCGAGGGGACGCGGACCGCGGCGGGCAGCCGGGCGGCGTCGTGCGCCACCCCAGTGCCGGCGGCGGACGACGGCGCGCGGCGACGCAGCCCGTGGGCGCCGGCCCAGACGGCGATCGCCACCGGGACGAGGGCACCCGAGGCGAGGAGCGCCCAGCGCCAGCCGAGCGGTCCCTGGCCGGCGTCGAGGTGCGAGACCGGCACCACCACGCCCGAGGCGAGCGCGCCGAAGCCGCTCAGCGTCGCGGTGAAGACGGCAGTGGCGGCAGGGACGCGGTCGGCGAAGTCGCTCTTGATCACGGCGGGCAGGAGCACGTTCGCGATGGCGAGGGCCGAGCCGACCAGGACCGTGCCGGCCCACACGTTCGCCTCGGCGCCGGGCACCGAGCGCCAGAGCGTGCCGAGGGCTAGGGCCACGAGGGAGACGAGCACCACCGGGCCCATGCCGAACCGCGCGCTGAGGGCATGGGCGAGCGGGGAGACCACCGCGAACGCGATGAGCGGGATGGCCGCGAGCAGCCCCAGCGCTGCTTCGGTCGTTCCCAGGTCCGCCGCGATCTGGTTCAGGAGCGGCCCGACCCCGGTGATCGGCGAGCGGAGGTTCGCCGCGACGAGCAGGACCGCGGCCAGGAGCGCGAGGCGCGGGCGCCGCACCCGGGTCGGTGCCTGCTCCCGCGCCTCGCGACCCATGGACGCTCAGCCGGCCGCGAGGGCGTCCGGGTCGAGGTGGGCGATCGAGCGGGTGTCCTGGAAGGCGCGGACGCCCTCGATCCCCTGCTCCCGGCCGAAGCCGGACTGCTTCATGCCGCCGAAGGGGGCGCGCAGGTCCAGCCTCGTGGCGCCGTGGTCGTTGACCCAGACGTAGCCGCACGCCAGCTGCCCGCCCACGCGGTTCGCGGCGTCGGGGTCCGCGGTCCAGACGGACCCGCAGAGCCCGGCCCACGTGTCGTTCGCGGCGCGGATGGCCTCGTCCTCGGTGTCGAACGGGATCACGGGAATCACCGGGCCGAACTGCTCCTGGGTCACGACCCGCAGCGACGGGTCGGGGTCCACGACGATCGCCGGGCGCAGGAAGTTGCCGCCGGCCAGCTCCGGGTCGGTCGGCAGCGTGCCGAACTCGCGCACGTCCGCACCGGAGGACTTGGCCTCCTCGATGATCTCCGCGACGAAGGCCTTCTGCGCGGAGGAGTTGAGGGGCCCCATCGTGGTGCCCTCGTCGAGCCCGTACCCGATCACCGCCTTCTCGAGCCGCGCCGAGAGGCCGGCGACCACCTCGTCGAGCCGGGAGCGGTGCACGTAGACGCGCTTGGCGTTCATGCAGATCTGCCCGGTCGTGTCGAAGATCGCCGCGTAGAGCCGGTCGAGGTGGGTGTCATCGACGATCGCGTCCTCGAGCATGACGGCGGCGTCGTTCCCGCCGAGCTCGAGGGTGACCCGGGTGAGCGACTTCGCGGCCATCTCCATGATGCGCTTCCCGCCCGCGACGCTGCCGGTGAAGCAGACCTTCGCTACGTCCGGGCTCGTGATGAGCGCGGACATGTCCGCGTCCTTGCCCGTGACGACGTTCAGGACTCCCGGGGGCAGCTTCTCGGCGACGCGCTGGACCACGCGGGTGGTGGCGAGCGGGGTCGAGGGCGGCGGCTTGACGATGGCGGTGTTGCCGGCGATCAGGGCGTGCGGCAGGGACGCGCCGAGGATCGCGATGGGCCAGTTGAACGGCACGATCACGGTGACGACGCCGAGCGGCTGGTACTTCACCGTGGTCGTGACGGGGATGCCGGGGGCAGGGTCCAGGACCTTGCCGGTGTCGACCTCGTCCGCCAGGGCGACGGCGAGGTTCCAGCGGATCTCGAACACGAGCGAGTCGACCCACGCCTCCATGCGGATCTTGCCGTTCTCCTGGGACAGGATCGCCGCGTCCTCGTCGCGGGCCTCGGCGATGCCCTCGATCGCCGCCCGCATGTGCTCGGCGCGTTCCTGCGCGCTCAGCGCGGACCACGCAGGGAAGGCTTCCTTCGCGGCGGCGATCGCGTCGTCGACGTCGGCGGCGCTCGCCGCTGCGGCGTGCCCGACGACGGTACCCGGCTTCCCCGGGTCGGGGACCTCGAGCGTCGCGGCGGCCTGGCGCTCGCGGCCGCCGATGTACAGGCCGGTGCTGACGGGCGCCTTCGGCGCGGCAGTGCTGAGTGTCTCGGTCATGGTGTGCCTCCTGACGGTGTCACTTCTGCGCGATCGGCGTCCCGTGCGTGTGGAACGTCTCGATCGTCTTCATCCCCCAGGCCTGCAGTTCATGCGCGGTACACCGTCCGTGCGAACTCGTGGTACGGGGCGGGGGCCACGGTGGCGCGGATGCGCACCTGGCGGTGGTCGGCGTCGACGGCTGCCTTGCGCGAAACCGGGTCCTCGCCCCACACCACCTCGACCTCGGCACCGTCCGGCACCTGGGTGTCGACCGTGGCGAGGGACATGTACAGCTGGTCGTAGGCGACGTACCCGGCGTCGGTCGAGATCCCGACCCGCTGGCCGTCCTTGAGGACCTCGTCCATCTGGAACAGCCCGTAGCGGGCCTTGGGGAAGTCGAGGTACTTGGCGGGCGTCCCCGGTTCCATCTGCGAGCGCACGACGGCGGCGACGTCCTCAGCGTTCCAGATCAGCGTGGCCTTGCGGCGGCGCTGGTCCTCGGCGTGCCGTTCGAGGGCCGCACGGCCGTGGAAGTCGTGGTCGAAGCGCACCGACTTGCCGAGGCCGATGTCGTATGGGGTCATGTAGTAGTCGTGGACGTCGGCCGAGTACAGCGAGCCCCCGATGGACCCGGCACGCGCGGCCGGCAGCCAGTCGCGGTACTCGGCGAGGTCCTCGTCGAAGATCGCCGGGAACGGCGTGGGGACCCAGCCCGACTCGAGCGGAGAGGCCGAGTACGCCTTCGCCCCGACCCTGCGGATCTCGAACTCGGCGCCCGCGTCCATGAGCGCCTCGAGCACGGCCTCGTTGTCCTCCCACGGACCGTAGAACTCGAAGCCGGGCTGTCCGGCCATGCCGTGGCGCAGCGCCTTCACTGGCCGGCCGGCGATCTCGACATCGCCGATGTGGAAGAACTTGATCTCCGGGATCGGCCCGGCGAAGACCTTCTCCATGACCTCGTTCGCGCGGGGGCCCTGGAGCTCGTAGCGGTAGAAGGTGGGCGGGCCCTGCCGCATGTGCGAGTTCGCCTCGAGGCGGTAGCGGACGTCACGCCCGTCGGCCTCGGCCTTCTCGACGTTGAAGCGCACCCAGTCGATGAGGAGGTGGTGGCCGATGAGCACGATGCCCTCGGGGCCCTCGGCGTTGTAGAACAGGATGCCGTCGCCGATGAGGTAGCCGTCCTGGTTGACGGCGATGAGCTGCTTCGCGACACCCTGCCGGAACGTGCCGAACGTGTTCGGGGAGATCGAGGACAGCAGCGGGATGAGGTCCGCCCCGGAGAGGAACAGCTGCGTCATGTGGTGCGACTGGTCCATGAGCGCCACCGTCGTGTTCCACGCGCGCATCTCGTCGCGCCAGTTCGTGAACTCGGGGGCCACGGGGAAGGTGAAGGCAGGCCAGTTCTGGTTTCGCAGGAGCTCGACGGGGCTGCCGGCTCGGGCGATCGCCTGGGCGAGGGATTCGGAGGTCATCGTCGACCCTTCCTTTCGGCGCAGGGCAGGCGCCCTGAGGCGGGGGGTGGTGCCAGACAACCACCGCTCTGGCCTCAGGTCAAGCAGTCCAATACATTATTGTCCACAATCGCGTCAACCGAAGGAGATCGGCACGATGGCACCCCAGAACCTCCAGGACGTTCTCGATGCGGCGGCCGGCACACCGCAGGGAACGGTCGAGCTCCTGCGCAACTCCCAGCTCGGCACGTACATCTACCCGGTGGTCCCCGCCGAGTTCACCAACTGGCGGCGCGAGCAGAAGGCCTGGCGCGAGACCGCGGTCCTCTACGACCAGTCGCACCATATGGTGAACTTCTTCCTCAAGGGGCCGGATGCGCTCAGGCTCCTCTCGGACACGGGCATCAACAGCTTCGCGAACTTCCCCGTGGACACGGCGAAGCAGTTCGTGCCGGTCGCGTCCAACGGCGGTGTGATCGGGGACGGGATCCTGTTCCACGAGGCGGAGCAGGACTTCGTGTTCGTCGGCCGGGCGCCCGTGGCGAACTGGCTCCAGTTCCACGCCGAGACCGGCGGCTACGACGTCGAGGTCGCCTACGACGACCGCTCCCCCTCGCGGCCCTACGGCGCCGCCGTCACGCGCTCGTACTACCGCTTCCAGATCCAGGGCCCCAACGCGTGGCAGATCATCGAGAAGCTCGCCGGCGGCCCGGTCGAGAAGGTGAAGTTCTTCCACATGGGCCACATGACGATCGCCGGCGAGCAGGTCCGCACGCTCCGCCACGGCATGGCCGGGGCGCCGGGCCTCGAGATCTGGGGTCCCTACGCCCAGCACGGCGCGATCCGCGACGCGGTCCTCGAGGCCGGCGCGGAGTTCGGCATCGAGCCGTGCGGCTCGCGGGCCTACTCCTCGAACACCCTCGAGTCGGGCTGGATCCCCTCCCCCCTGCCCGCGATCTACACAGGAGAGGCGGAGCGGGCCTACCGGCAGTGGCTGCCCGCGAACAGCTACGAGGCCATCAACGCGCTCGCCGGCTCCTTCGTGTCCGGGGACATCGAGGACTACTACCTGAACCCGTGGGAGCTCGGCTACGGGTCCTTCGTGAAGTTCGACCATGACTTCATCGGCCGCGACGCCCTCGAGAAGCTCGACCCGGCTGCGCAGCGCCGCAAGGTCACGCTCGCGTGGAACGACGACGACCTCGCGGAGATCTGGGCCTCGTTCCTGGACCGCGACCGGCCGGGCTACCAGTTCTTCGACGTGCCCAACGCCAACTACGGCTCGTCCAACTACGACTCGGTGGTCGACGCCGACGGCGCCGTCGTGGGCCTCTCGCTCTTCACCGGTGTCACCGCGAACGAGCGGCGCGGGCTCTCGCTCGCCACCGTTGATCCCAATGTCCCGCTCGGCGCCGAGGTCCGCGTGGTGTGGGGCGAGCCCGACGGCGGGTCCCGCAAGACCACGGTGGAGCCGCACGAGCAGATCAGCGTGCGTGCCGTCGTGAGCCCCGCGCCCTATTCGGTGACGGCCCGCACCGAGTACCACGGGGGCTGGAGGACCGCCGGCGCCGGGAGCCGCTGAGGCCGGGGGTCAGGCGGCAAGCTCCCGGAGCGCATCGATGACGCTGAGCAGGTGGCGGCGCACCGCCTGCTCGGCGGCACCGGGATCCCGGGCCAGGATGGCGTCGATGATGGCGGTGTGCTCGAGCACCGAGGCCTTGGCGCGCGCCGGACGCGACGAGAGCTTGAACTGGTGGCGGACGCTCTGCGCGTGCAGGCGCCCAAGCACGTCCGCGGCGGTGCCGTGATGGGCCAGCTCCCGGACGCGCCGGTCGAGCAGCTGGTGCAGCCGCGCGTACTCCACGAGGTCGCCCTCCTCGACGGATGCGACCATGTCCGCGCGGAGCCGCGCGAAGGCCTCCGCATCCGCCTCGGACAGGCTCGACGCCGTCTTGGCCGCGCACAGTCCCTCGACGCCGATCCGCACCTCGATGATCTCGATGGCTTCCTCCAGCGTCACCGCCCGGACCCGTGCCCCACGGTTCGGCAGCCTCTCGATCAGGCCCTCGGCCGCGAGCTCGAGCAGCGCCGTGCGCACCGTTGCCCGGCTCGCCGAGAACGCCTCGCTCAGGTCCGCCTCGATGAGCCGCTGGTTCGGCGCGTACTCGCCGCGCATGATGGCGTCGCGGATCAGGTCTGCGACGCCGCGCTCCCCCGCCGGGGCAACCGCCGCAGCGGGTGCCTTCTCCGCGGCTGACGACATGTGCATTCACTCCCCGGATTCGGCGGACAGGGCGGCGGCCCCGACGCAGGCGACGGCATTGGCTGCCATCCTAAGACTCATCCAAAATCGTTGACAATCTCGTCTCCGGATCCGTAGCGTCAGTGACACCAGTCACATCGGCCGTGCTCTTCGAGGGCGACGACGCGGAAGGGGGTGCGGGATGGCGGCACGCCTGACCCTTCGCGACGTCAGCCTGCACTTCGGCGGCGTCAAGGTCCTCCAGGACGTGAGCTTCGAGGTCGAGCCCGGGAGCATCTTCGGCCTGGTCGGGCCCAACGGGGCCGGCAAGACCTCGCTGTTCAACTGCATCAGCGGGCACTACAAGCCGAGCTCCGGCTCGATCACGATCGACGGCACCGAGGTGGTGGGCAGCGCCCCGTCGCGGCTCGCACGGCTCGGACTCTCGCGCACCTTCCAGCACCCCGCGCTGCAGCTGAGGGCGACCGTCCTCGAGAACGTGCTCCTCGGCGGACACCTGCGGCTTCCGGGCGGCCCGGTCTCGTGGGCCCTCTCGCTGCCGAACACCACCCGCGCCGAGCGCGCGATGCGCGCGGAGGCCCTCGAGCTGCTCGAGCGCGCTGGCCTCGGCTGGGCCGCCCACCTGCCCGCTGACGAGCTCTCCCACGGGCTCCACAAGGGCATCGAGCTCTGGCGCGCGCTCCTGTCGAAGCCGTCCCTGCTGCTGCTCGATGAGCCCGCCGCGGGGCTCTCCCACGGCGAGGTCGAGCAGCTCATCGAGACCGTCAGGCAGGTCCGCGCCGAGCAGGACATCACGATCGTCATCGTCGAGCACCACATGGGGCTGATCTCCGCGCTCACCGACCGCGTGGTCGTCCTGGACCACGGCAGCAAGCTCATGGAGGGCACGGCCGGCCAGGCCCAGTCCGACCCGCGCGTGATCGAGGCCTACATCGGGAAGGACGCCGCGGATGACGCTGCTTGAACTCGACAGCGTCACCGCCTCCTACGGCCCGGTCCAGGTGCTCGACGGCGTCTCCCTCACCGTGCCCGAGAACGGCTCCGTGGGCATCCTGGGCGCCAACGGCGCGGGCAAGACGACGACGCTGCGCGCCATCAGCGGGACGGTCAGGACCGGCGGCCGGATCCGTTTCGCCGGCCGCGACATCCGCGGACGCCGTCCTGACCAGGTCGCGGCGCTCGGCATCGCCCACGTCCCCGAGGGGCGGGGGACGCTGTCGCAGCTCTCCGTGCGGGAAAACCTCCTCGTCGGCGCCTACATGCGCAAGGACCGCAAGCAGATCTCCGCGGACATCGACTACTGCCTCGACCTCTTCCCTCAGCTCCGCGAGCGCATCGGTTCCCGGGCCGCCGCGCTCTCCGGCGGGGAGCAGCAGATGCTCGCGGTGGGGCGGGCGTTCATGGCCAAGCCCAAGCTGCTGCTGCTCGACGAAGCCTCCCTCGGGCTGGCCCCCGGAACCGCCAAGACCGTGTACGAGGCCATCCGGCGCCTGCGCATCGAATCGGGCATCGCGATGCTCGTCGTCGAGCAGAACGCCAACCTCGCCTTCACCCTCGTCGACACCGCCACGGTCCTCGAAACGGGGCGCAACGTGCTGACCGGGACCTCCGCCGAGCTCAAGGGCATGGACGAGATCCGCCGCGCCTACCTGGGGGGCTGACCCGCGTGGACACCTTCATCCAGCTCACCGTGGACGGCCTCTCGACGGGCTCGATCTACGCCGCCCTCGCGCTCGCCATCGTGCTGGTCAACCAGGCCACGGGCCTCATCAACTTCGCCCAGGGCGGCATGGCCGTCCTGTCCGCGTACCTCGCCTACGCCTTCCTCGAGGCGGGGCTGCCGCTCATCCTGGCGCTCCTGGCAGCGGTCCTGGTCTCGTTCGCGGTCGGAGCGCTCGTGGAGCGCTTCCTGATCCGCCGGTTCGAGCGCGGTGACCCGGACACGGCCGTCGTCGCCACGATCGGCCTGCTCACGCTCGTCACAGGGGTCATCGCCGTGGTCTGGGGCTACAACAACCGCCAGTTCCCGTCGCTGTTCCCGCTCACGAGCGTGGAGGTCCTGGGCGCGGTCGTGAGCCTCCGCTCTCTCGCGACGACCCTCACGATCCTCGCGATCATGGGAATCCTCCAGCTGCTCTTCATGAAGACCAAGCTCGGGCTGGCCCTGCGCGCGGTCGCCGACAACCCGGCGTCGTCCGCGCTCTCCGGGCTCCCGGTCGGGCGGCTCCTCATGGTCGGGTGGGGCCTGGCCGCCGCGCTCGGGGCCATCGCAGGCGCCCTCGTCGGACCGCAGCTGACCCTCACCCCGGGGATGCTGGACGGCGCGCTCGTCTACGCGCTCGCCGCCGTCATCCTCGGCGGGCTCGACAGCCCGGTCGGGGCGGTGGCCGCGGCCTGGGCGATCGGCGTGCTCGAGAACCTCGTGGCCGTGTACATCCCGCTCATCGGGCACGACCTGAAGATTGCGGTGCCGTTCGTGCTCATCTTCGTGATCCTCGTGCTCAGGCCCCAGGGCCTGTTCGGACGGAAGGTCGTGGTACGAGTCTGATGGCTACGCTCTCCTCCGCCCTCGGGAACCGATGGGCTCGCGTCGGGCTCATTGCCGTCGTCGTGATCGTGCTCCTCGCCGCCCCGCTCTTCCTGCCCGCGATCACCAACCTGACGCTCGTGCGCGTGGGCGTGTACGCCGTCGCCGTCCTGGGCCTGAACATCGTCATGGGGTACGCCGGCCAGGTGAACCTGGGCCAGATCTTCTTCGTGGGCCTGGGCGCCTACGTCACCGCCTACGGTGTCAAGCAGGGCTGGAACATCCTGATCGTCCTGATCGCCGCATGCGTGATCGCCGGGATCGTCGGGCTCCTCGTCGCCCTGGCGGCGGCGCGCCTCGGCGGACTGGCCATCGCGATGGTCACGATCGCCCTCCCGATCGTCGGCGTCCCCCTGGCCAAGCGGCTCGACATGTTCACCGGCGGGTCGCAGGGGATCTCGGCGATCTTCTCCACCGCCCCAGACTGGTCGGGCCTGTTCAACGACCAGTGGCAGTACTACATCATCCTCGTCGTGGCCGGGGCCGGATTCCTGCTCGCCCGAGCCCTCGTGCGCGGGAAGTACGGGCGGGCGTTCGCCGTCGTGAAGGACAACGAGGCGGTCGCGGCCTCGATGGGCATCTCCCCGTACTGGACCAAGGTGCTCGCGTTCACCATCGCCTCGGTCTACGGCGGCGCGAGCGGCTTCCTCTACCTCGCGGCCGTGCAGTACACCTCGCCGGAGACGCTGAGCTTCGGGCACTCGATCAGCCTCCTCGCGGCGATGGTGATCGGCGGCGCGGGGAGCATCATCGGCTCGCTGATCGGCGGCGCGTACTACGTCTTCGTCCCGCAGTTCACCAACGCGATCGACCCGAACTTCACCACCGTCAGCCAGGGCGTGATCCTCCTCGCGGTGCTGTTCCTGCTGCCCGAGGGGCTCGTGAGCCTCCCACGCGTGCTCCGGCGCATCACCCGCCGGAAGCCGGCCCGGGCGGCCCCTGCCGGAACACCGCCCTCGAGCCACGCTTCCCCGGACCCGGCACCGCAGAACCCAGCACCCGAAGGCACAGCACCCCCACGCACAGCACCCGCCAGCACAGAGAGGCACGATCCGTCATGAAGGAACGAAGAAGGACACCTGGAGTCCTCGGCGCCGTCGCAGTGGCGTCGGTCCTCGCGCTCTCGCTGGCAGGCTGCCGCGGAAGCGCGAACGAGGGCGGCGGGGGCGGGGGCTCGGCGGCCTCCCCCGGCATCACGGACACCACCATCACGCTCGGCATCACGACGCCGCTCAGCGGCGCCACCGCCGGCCCGGGCACCTGCACGGTCGCCGGCGCCAAGGCGTACTTCGGCGCGAAGAACGCCGAGGGCGGCATCAAGTTCGGCGACGGCAAGACCCGCAAGGTCGAGATCAAGACCTACGACGACGGCTACGACCCGCAGAAGTCGCTGGCAAACTTCCAGCAGATGGTCTCGGACAACGTCTTCGCCGAGGGCATCGGCCTCGGCACCCCGACGAACCGGGCCTTCCGCGAGGCCGCGATCAGCCAGAAGGTCCCCCAGATCCTCGTCATGACGGGTGACCCGCTGTTCAGCGACCAGAAGCAGAGCCCCTGGCAGCTCGGCCTCGTGCCGATCTACCAGAACGAGGGCGAGGCGTTCGGCAAGCTCGTCGCGGCGTCCGGCGGAGCGCACAAGGTCGCGATCCTGTCCCAGAACGACGACTACGGCAAGGGCTACGTCCAGGGCTTCAAGGACGCGATCAAGGGCAGCTCGAACATCACGGTCGTCGGGGAGCAGACCTACGAGGCCACGGACACGTCCGTGGACGCGCAGCTCACCCAGCTCGCCGCGACGGGCGCCGACGTGTTCTTCAACGCCATGTCGATCACCCCGCTCGTCATCGCCTCGCTGCAGAAGGCGCAGCAGATCGGCTGGAAGCCCAGCTGGTTCCTGCCCTCCAACACGTCCAGCCCCACGGCGATCCTGCAGCCAGGCGGGGCCACGGCGTACCCGGGCGTGTACACGGTCGCCTTCGCGAAGGCGCCGCAGAGCCCTGAGTTCGCGAAGGACGACGACGTGGTCAAGTTCCTCTCCGACCTCAAGCAGTACGGAAGCTACTCGGATGCCCCCGCGTTCCCGCACTGCATGTGGAGCTACATCGCCGGGGCCACCCTCGAGAAGGCGTTCGGGAGCATGACCGACCCGACCCGCGACAGCTTCATGAAGGCGCTGAGGAACATCAAGGGCCTCGAGGCGCCGCTCATGCTCAAGGGGACCTCGGTGGACACGACGAAGGACGGCCAGCCCGCGATCTCGACCGTGCTCGTCCAGAAGTACAACGGCAAGGGCTACGCGACCTCGGAGAAGTTCGGCTGACCCGCCCGCACTGCCCACGACGGCGGCGACGCACCCGCGCTGGGTGCGTCGCCGCCGTCGTGCGTGGCCGTGGCCGAAGAGTGCGGCCGGCCCGTCAGCTGGGGAATATCCGGGCCGGCCTGTTAATTTGTAACTCGATTTTACAAACCCCTCCCGGCCCGGTCAAGGGCCCCGCTCAGGAGGCCCGGTACAGCTTCCCGATCACGAGCTTGGCGAGCTCGGTCGCGGGGGCGCGGTTGTCCGGAAGCGGGGCGAGGTTGGCCCACGTCACGAGCGTGACCCTGTTCGCCGGGTCGTACCCCATGAAGGAGTTGTAGCCGGGGAGCTCCCCGGTGTGGCCGTACATCGCCCCGAACTGCGCGATGTTCATGCCGTAGCCGGCGTTGGGCTGGGTCATCTGGATGCTCTCCATGCGGGTGCGCTGCATGTCCGCGGAGAGCAGCCTGCCCGAGCCGAGGGCTTCGACCCAGGTTGCGAGCTCGGGCGCGGTCGAGATCCCCGATCCCGCGGCCCACGCCCACGAGGGGTTCACCTCCGTGTAGTCCGTCGGGACGAGCGTGCCGGCGCGGGCGGAGGCGAGCTGGTCCGGCGGAAGGAGGGAGGTCTCGATCGTGCTCTCGAACGTCCCGTACGAGTAGCCGCGCGCGAACGGGGCCGCGATCGCCGAGGAGTCCGGGGCCGGCAGCTGCGTCTCGGTCAGCCCGAGCGGGGTGAAGAGCCTGTCGCGGAAGATCTGCTCGAGCGGCTTGCCGTCCAGCTTCTCCGCGATCGTCCCGAGGAGCACGGTGTTCGTGTTCGAGTACTCCCACTTCGCGCCCGGGTCGAAGGTGGGCGCGTGCGAGAACGCCACCTTCAGCAGCTCGTCGGGCTTCCACACGCGCATCCGGTCGGCGTCGACGGCCCGGTTCCAGTCCGGGTCGAAGGTGTAGTTGTAGAGGCCCGAGCGCATCTCGAGCAGCTGCTCGATGGTGATCCTGTCCCCGTTCGGCACTCCGTCGCGGTACTTCGAGACCGGGTCCTTGAGCCCGATCTTTCCCTCCTGCGCGAGCTGGAGGATGGCGGTCCCGGTCCAGGTCTTGGTGTTGGAGCCGACCCGGATGTGGTCCCCGACCGTCACCGCCTCGCTGCCGCCGCGCTCCCGCGTCCCGTACGCGAGCTCGAGGTTCGGCTGGCCGGGTCGCTTCAGGAGCAGGACTGCGCCGGGGACCTGCATCTCCTTCGCAGCGTCGTTGAAGGCGGTGCGGATCTCGTCGTCGCCCACCTTCGCGATCGCCGGGGCAGACGACGACGGCGACGCGCCGCTCCCGGCCTCCGCACCGCCCGTCGGGGTGCTGGCACCGGCCGACGACGAGGCCGCCGGGGCGGTGGACGCCGGGGTGCAGCCTGCCAGCGCCAGTGCCAGGGCTGCGGCTGCCAGGGCGGCCGCGGGGGCCAGGGCGGGGGCCGTGGCGAGGGGACGCGCGCGCGTCATTGCTGTCCGTTCCGGCCCCTCTCCCCGGGCACAGGGTATCGCAGGGATCATGCGCGGGGCAGGCCGCGCACGAGCGGAACCTTGCCCAGGGCCGTGCGCTCGAGCGCGGCGACGGGCACGACGCGCACCTGGACCCCTGCGGCGCCCGCCGCGGCGAGCGCGGCCTCGACTCGGGCGCGGACCGCGTCCGTTTCCGTCCCCGGTGGGAGCCCCACGAGGAGGACGTCGATCCCGTCCCGGCGCTGGACAACCTGCCACCCCGTGGTGGGCAGGTCTTCGAGCGCGTCCTCGAACACGATCGGGTGGACGCTCACGGCTCCGTGGACGCGGGGCACCTCGAGGACGTCCTCGGCCCTGCCGTCGACCCGCGTGACGATCGCGAAGGCGCGCCCGCAAGGGCAGCCCGGGCGGTCGATCACGAGCCGGTCCGACATCTCGTAGCGGATGAGCGGGAGGGTCCGCGCGAACGGGACGGTGACGAGGAGCTTCTCCCCCGGCGTCCCCGGCGGCACGGGCCGGTTGCGGGCGTCGACGGACTCGGCGATGACGAGGTCCTCGTAGAGGTGCCGCCGCCCGGCTGTGCAGACGGACGCGATGGCCGCGGTCTCGGTGGCGGCATAGGAGTCCAGTGGCCGGATGCCCCACGCGCGTTCGACGTCGCGCGCCGTCTGGGCGGAAAGCACCTCGGAGGAACTCGTGATCTGGCTCGGGGAGATGCGCAGCTTCCCCGCCGCCTGCTCTGCCGCGAGGGGCCGCAGTGCCGACGCGTACGCCACCACGATGTCCGGGGCGAAGCCGTTCAGCGCGGCGACGGTCTCGGCCAGGGGCGCGCCGGCGTCGAGCCGGAGGGTCGGGGTGACTGCGCCCAGGGTGGCTCCCAGCAGTGCCGAGGCGTGGGTGGGGCGCGCCGAGCTGACGAAGGCGATGCGCGGAGGGTGCAGGGGGCCGGCCTTGATGCCGGCCCAGTCGTTGGGACGCGAGTAGGAGGCAAGCGCAGTCGCCCATTCGCGGCGGTCCCAGATGAAGACGCCGCGGCGGCCGGTCGTGCCGGCGGTGGCCGCGGCCCACCAGCGCCCGCGCCACGGGCGTCCGGGGTCGCCGTCGTGCTCCACGAGGTCGGCGAGATGCGCCTCGACGTCGGCGAGGCGCAGGCCGGGGCGCGTGACGGCGTCGTCCCAGTGCTCCATGAGCTGCGCCTTGGTCACGGGCGGGAGCGCCGTCAGGGGCGCGTCCTCGAGCCCGGCGTGGAGGCGGCGGTAGAACGGCGAGCGCTCGACGGCGTGGCGGCGCGCCGCGGCCACGGCCCGCTCGCGGTGGGCGGCGATCCGCTCGGCGCTCCAGCGGTCGCGGGCGCGCCACAGGAAGCGCAGTGCGAGGACCCGGGCCATCAGGGCGGCATCCATGGCATCAGCGTACGGCGCCGCGGCCCAGGCCCGGGAGAAGTAGGGCCCGTGGACTCTGGGCAGGAGTGCCGGGCGGGCGGACACTGCGGGTAGGGGACGCGGACGGCGTCCCCTACCGATCGGAGGTGGCCGCGATGATGTACTGGAACGGCAACATGGGCGTGTGGGGCTGGATCTTCATGATCCTGAGCTTCCTGCTGTTCTGGGGTGCCATCATCACGGGCATCGTGTTCCTCGCCCGCTCCGTCCGGCATGGCGGGCAGGGCTCGGGAGCCTGGGGACAGCCGGGGTGGGGCGGCGGGGCGATGCCGGTCGGCATGCCTCCCGGGCAGTACCCCGGTCCCGGACCAGAGCAGGTCCTCGCGGACCGCTTCGCCCGCGGCGAGATCGACGAGGCCGAGTACCGCGCACGCCTCGACGTGCTGAAGCAGCAGCACCGTGGCGGGGCGTGATTCCGGCGGTACCCTTCGATAGATGACCCAGGAGCGATGGCGGAAGCTGACTGAGTGGCCCACGCTCGCCGCCGCCTTCGTGTTCCTCGCCGCGTACTCCGTGCAGGTGATCGGGAACCTGGATCCCGAGGAAGGCCTCTGGGCGGAGACCTTCCTGTGGGCGGCGTGGGCGGTGTTCGTCGTGGACTACGCGGGGCAGCTGTGGCTGGCCCCGCACCGCGCGCGCTGGTTCATCCGGAACCTGCACGAGCTGGCGATCCTCGCGCTGCCGGCCCTGCGCCCGCTGCGGCTCGTGACCTTCCTGCGGATCGTCCACAACAAGGCGGGCTCCGCGCTCCGCGGGCGCCTCGTCGTATACGTCATCGCAGCCGCGGCGACCCTCGCCTACTGCGGTGCGCTCACGGTCGAGGACGTCGAGCAGAACATCCCCGGGGCCAACATCCGCAGCTTCGGCGACGCGATCTGGTGGGCCCTCGAGACGATCACGACGGTCGGCTACGGCGACCACTACCCGATCACGGTGATCGGGCGGCTGGTGGCGGCGGCGCTCATGGTCTCGGGCATCGCGGTGCTCGGCGTCATCACAGCCTCCATCGCCGCGTGGCTCGTGGAGAGCGTGTCCGCGCGCACGGCCGCCGAGCTGGACGAGGTCGAGGCCGAGGTCGAGGAGGTCGAGGCGGAGGTGGAGGCCCTCGACGAGTCCCTCGAGGCCCGGGTCCAGGCCCTCACCGAGCAGGTCGCCCGGCTCACCGCCGCCCTCCAGGCGCGCGACGCCGCGAGCCGCGTCGCCCCGCCCGAGCAGTCCTAGCTGTACCCGGCCAGGACGTTGGTAGCGGCGAGTCTGGTTGAACAAGGGAGAACCTCCGAGTGGGATGTGGCTTGTCGAAGGCCCACTCCAACTCGGAGGTTCTCGTGTTCCACCGTAGCGCCCGTTTGACTGTCCATGGCCGCCGGCTGATCGTCCAGCGGCATCAGGCTGGATGGAAGCAGGCCCACATCGCCGCGGCGATGGGCGTCTCGCGCAAG
>NZ_CP022463.1:684118-814681 GCF_002224485.1 Sinomonas sp. R1AF57 | reverse complement strand
CCCGACGTAGGCTCGATCAAGGCTCGTGGATCCTGTTCCGGACGAATGACTAGACACCACTCATCCAACAGGGCCACGAGCCCCTTCACGCCCTACGGCACGAGCCCGATTCCCGACGAAACGCGAAGAGCCGGGTTGTCCGCGATGAGGCGGCGCACGTCCTCCTTGGGCACGCCCGCGTCCGGCAGGCCGCGGACCATGCGCGCGTAGGCGTCCACCGGCAGCGGGTTGTTTGCCTGGAAGGAGATCGCGGACGCTGGTCAGGTCTTCTTCTCTACCGGCGATCCGTGGAACCTGCTCCGCGCCCATGTTCTGCAGCATTTCCCCCTCGCGGAACCTGCTCTGGAGGTCACGCCGGACTTCGAACCCCTCTGGTGGAAGCTCCGGAAGGAAGGACACGTCTTCCTCGAGGAACCTCAAAGACTTCCGCGTCGCGCGCGGAGAGTCGTGGTGAGCCCATCGCCGGGCCGCCGGGCCGGCCAGCTCTACCGCGCATTGTGGCGGTAGCCCACCGGCCTGCGCGACTCTCACACACCGGCCTGTGGGGCAGGCGGGCTGGGCCACGGCGCCGCCGCACGCCGGCTCACTAGGTGACCGCACCAGCGACGATGGCCTGGCATTCGTCCCTGGCGGTCTTCAGCTCCCACAGCGCCGCGGGGTTGGACTGGAGATTGAACAGCGGGCGGAGATCCGTGATCAGCGTCTGTTCGGTGACGTGAATGGCATCCGGGGTCTCGTCTCGATCCACGAGGCCTCCAGATTAGTATCCATCCACGCTATGATCCGGGCAGGGTCCGACGGTGAAAACCTGTAGTTACGCTGATTGGCCGTTCCCACCGATGAGCCGCGCGGAGGTCGATATCCCAGCACAGCGCCCATGGTATGGAAGAACGTCCCGTGCCCCCGCGCCCGAAGCTCCTGATCCACCAGGCGCTTCCGGAGACTGGTCTTTGCCTGCCCGACGTAGATGAGACGGTCGTCTCGGCTCAGGGCGTGGCTGCGGAAGGGCTCCGGCAGCACTGCGGCCGCGATGACCCGGATGGCATAGATGCCGGGCGTGTTGGGAACGAGCGGATCGATGGATCCGACACGTCGGAAGCACGCGTCTGCTAAGAGCTCACATTCGGCAGCGGGACGTGAAGAGGGCCGATGCGCGTTCCCCGAGGAAGGGAAGACCGCCCCGCGCCAAGTCTTCTGCACCGCGGTGACCGGGTATGTAGACAGGTTGCTGGCCGGCGGTGAGGCGGCCACCGATCCTTCCGGGCTCGCGAGCGAAAGCCGCCCCTCCTCCTTGACGAAGAGATCAGGATAATTCTTCGCTCGGGCGTGGATCTGGCTTGTCGGAACGGGTGCCCCGTCAGCCCGCGAGTAGAGTCCCTTCCCGTTGATGGCATCGGCGAGCTCTCGGGCGGTCATCGGCCGCCCCGCTAATCTGAGGACCTGCCTCATCGCCTGATGAAGGGTCAACTTCGCGCCGCCGCTGGTCACTTCTCCCCCTTGAGCAGGTGTGTGAACAGGTAGTCTTCGCTGACCACCGGGATGCCATAGTCGCGCGCTTTCTTCGCCTTGCCCGGAAGGCTGTCAGGGTCGGCTGCGATCAGGAGCTTGACCTTCTTCGTCACTCCGGGGTGCACTCCGATGCCAAGGCGTCCGAGCCTGGCGACGATGTCCTCGCGGGCTATCTGCATGTCTCCCGTCAGGCACACGAGGTCACCGTGGCGAACCGCGGGAGCCAGGGTCGGCGTCGCACGGGCTGGTGACTCTCGCGGGAGGCGAGGCTCGAACGCTGCCACGAGCACGGTGTCGTCCATTCCCAGCAGCCCGGCGAGCAACACGAGGTCGGCGCGCTCCGACTCGGTGACGATCCCGTCCTCCCACGCGGCGTCAGCAACGGCGTCGAAATACTCGTGGTGAAGGCGAAGCGCCGTCTGGCGGTCAATCCCCAGATCAGCGGCGAGGGCGAGCAACTCATCCTTCTTGCTTGCGGACAGGTAGCGGTCGAGCAGCGCGGTCGAGGAGGGCGAGATACTGATCATGCTCAGCTGGCCCTGCACTCGCCGGGAGCGCAGCCGCGATCTTCTCGAGGAAGTGTGGAGGCTGCCAGTCGGCTGGCTTGCGGTAGGCGACACGCGCAATGGGCGGCGGGGTCCCGAACCAGTCGACGGCCCCTTCCAGAGCGGAGTGCCAGGGACGGGCATCGATGTCGAGGTAGCAGCCAAGCAGCGTGGCCGTCGCCTCGGCATCGGAACCGGCGCAGTGCGCATCGATGAGATCGATGCTGAAGGCGTCGCAGCAGTCCCGCAGCCCCCGGCGGGAGCCGGGCAGGTACGCACGGGCGGCCGTCATGGTGCACATTCCCAAGTCGAGGAAGCGGCCGGGCAGTTCTCGGCCGAGACGCGTGAATTCCTGCGTCAGGAAGCGCGAGTCGAAGGACAGGTTGTGAGCCACCAGCACGTTGCCGGAGAGACGGAGTTCGAGCTCGTCTGCGATGTCCGCGAACGTAGGTGCCTGACGGATCTCCTCTGCCCGAATCCCGTGGATAAGCTGCGGGCCCAGGTCTCGCTCGGGATTGACGAGCGTCTCCCAGCGATCCAGCTGCTTGCCGGTGTGGTCGACCGTGACTACCGCGACTTCCGCCACGCGATCATAGCGGCCCAGGCCCGTGGTCTCGACGTCGAGCACCGCGAACGTGTCTGTGAACATGATTCCCCCGAAAAGTGTGTGATCCCCTGCTCAATGATCTACACCGATCCACCGACACTTCTGAAAACCGCCGGGTCCAGCGTTCCCTCGGCGAACGGGGCGAGCGATTGCTTCTGCATATCAATCGGGCCGAAACAAGTATTGGCCGCCATCCAATCCCCACCCATAGCCTCACAGAGCAGACCAAGCCGGGGGACGCCGTCGTCCTCCGTGCACGCACCAGTGAGGAGTCGACGATGACTACGCGGACCCTGAGCGTCCAGGACGCCATGGACACAACGCCGATGGGCGCGAGGCGGTGGGCCGTGGTGGCCTTCTGCTTCGTGATCGCGCTGCTGGACGGGTTCGACACGCAGTCGATCGCGTTCATCGGCACCGCCATCGCCGACGAGTTCAAGCTCAGCGCCACCGACATGACCTGGGTGATCACCGCGAGCACCGTCGGCATGGCGCTCGGCGCAATGACGCTCGGAACGTTCGGGGACCGGATCGGCCGCAAGCGCACCATCCTCCTGGCGCTGGCCGTGTTCGGCGCGTTCTCGCTCGCCGGCGCCTTCGCGACCGCCGCGTGGCAGGTCGTCGTGCTGCGCTTCCTCATCGGCCTCGGCATGGGCGGCGCCACCCCAGCCCTCCTCGCCCTCACCGCCGAGTACAGCCCGCGCAAGCGCCGCGGCACCCTCATGACCCTCGTGCTCCTGGGCCTCCCGGGCGGGGCGATGATCGGCGGCCTCGTCGCCGCGGCCTGGCTGCCCGCCGTCGGCTGGCGCGGCATCTTCCTCATCGGCGGCGCGCTGCCGGTCGCCCTCCTGCTCGGCGCCCTCGCCGTCCTGCCCGAGTCCCCCGCCTACATGGTCGCGAAGGGCACCGACGACGCCCTCTCCCGCGCCCGCACCCTCATCACCCGCGCGACCGGTCAGACCATCGCAGACGGCACCGTCCTCACCGTCGAGGACGCGGGCGAGAAGCGCGGCTCCGTCGTCGCCCTCTTCTCCCCCGCCTACCGCACCGTCACCGTCGCCGTCTGGGCCACGTACCTGTTCAACTGGATCGCCTGGTTCCTGCTCCTGCTCTGGATGCCGACCGCGCTCAAGACCCTCGGCCTCGACGCCGGCACCGCCGCCCTCGGCACCGTCACCGTCAACGCCGCGTTCATCGTCTTCGCGATTCCGCTGTCCGCGGTCCTGCCGCGCGTCAACGCCCGCACGCTCCTGCTCAGCATGTTCGGCGCGGGCATCCTCATCGCCCTCGGCCTCGGCGCCGCGGGCACGCAGTGGGGCCTCGTGTTCACGCTCATCGGCCTCGCCGGCTTCGGCATCGGCGGCCAGCAACTCGCCCTGAACTACCTCATCGCGAACGCCTACCCCACCCAGCTGCGTGCGACCGCGACCGGCTGGGGCATCGGCGTCGGCCGCCTGGGCTCGATCGTCGGCTCCGCGCTCGGCGGGGTGCTCCTCACCGGCCTGGGCCCGTCGGGCTACTTCGCCGCCCTCGCGGTGCCGCTCGTGGTCGCCGCGCTCGCGACGCTCCTGGTGAAGCCCGCTCGGGCCGAGGCCTCCGAGGGCGAGCTCGAGGCGGTCGCCGCCGGCCACTGACAGCGGCGCCTCGGCGAGGTGAGCGGACGACGGCGGGCGCACACCCGCCGTCGTCCGCTCACCTGCATCGTTCGGTCTGCGCGGCAACGCTACGCGTGCCAGCGCACGGCACTCACGACGGACTCGGCCAGCCGCTCGACCATGCGCTCGACGGTTTCGGGGTGGCCGAAGCCGCGGAAGACCTCGAGCTGTCGCGCCACCACCTCCGCGATGTCCGCCCATGTGGTCCACGCGATCGATTCCCGCACGTCATTCCTGAACGTCTCGACAACGTCGGCGCCCACGGCGGGCTCTCCGAAGAAGAGCGGCAGATACGCCGCCACCGCGTCCTCAGGCGCCATCCGTCCGTGGCCCCTCACCGCGACGGGCGGTGGAGCGCCGAGGATCAGGAAGAGCATCGGCGTTCGCTCCCCCGCCGCAGCCTTCAGGGCCAGGTATTCCTTGGCGAGCTGGGAGGGCTGGAAGGACGCTCGTCCATTCCGCTTGGCCTCGACGAGCACATAGCTCGCCGGCATGGAGAAGGAGGCATCGGGCTGGACGCGGACGTCGGGCGCTGGCTCCAATTGATCGGGGAGAAGCGTGACGTCGGCAGCCTCGATCTCGGAGACGACGACGCGGCGGGCATCGTCGGCCCCGTGGGCGCTCCTGAGGACCTCGCCGAGGAACAGGTCCCGTGGCAGATAGGAGAGCGGCAGCAGCACCTCGGCGGTGAGGACGTTCTCGCGCCGCCTTCCGCCGTGCCGGTAGTGGGTCGCCTTCTCCCAGGAAAGTTCTTCCAGCAGGCGGCCGATGAAGGAGTCGTTGCTCAGCTCCGCGGACATGCCGTCAGCGTACCGGCCGCCCTAGGCGATAACCTGCCACAGGACTGTGGGGAAGGAATGCGCGTGGTGGACTTTTTGAGCAGCTTCAACGGCGAAGCCCTGACGAATCTTGCGTGGGATGCTGCGATCGTTGCCGCGGTGCTGCTCGCTCTCTGGCGGCATCGGCGCCTCGACCTGGCAGCCCTCGGCGCTGTTCTCGTCTTCGGGTTCGCGAACGCCGTGGCCGCCGTCTACGTCCTGTTGCATCTCGGCGAGGGCCGCTGGGGCGGCGACACCCATGAGCGGCTTGTCGCTCCCTCCCTGGCCGGCATTCCCATGGTCGGCCAGTTCCTGGAATCCATCGACGGCCTCCTCAGTGGGCTGGCCGACGGGGTCAACGAATTCAACAATGTGCAGGCTGCGCTTCCGGTGGCTGGGGGTTTCCTAGCCTCCGCCGGCTGGGCGTTCGCCCTCGCCATACCGCTGAGCATCGTCGCGATGGTGGCGAGCTTTGTCGAGGAGTGGCGGCGCCGGCGGGCGTTCAGGCGGGTGACCCAGCAGGTCCACGAGCTCACTGCCGAAGTTGCCGAGCTCAAGCGCCTCGTCGGTGATCCGGTCCGGGTGTAGCTCCGAGGCATGAACGTCCGGAAGGGCGGAATCCTGGGACGTGACCATCGGCGCCACTCGTAACCACCGATGCGAGTCGTGATCGCCGGCGCGGCGACGCTCCTCGACAAACCTCCTAGGGCGAACTCGAACCAGGTGCCGCCCACTGACCCCCGCGCCGGTTAGCGGACGACGCCGGGCGCGCACCCACCGTCGCCCTCGCCCCGCTCTACCGCGCCCGCGGCGCGTGCACGGACGGCGCGTAGACGAGCTCCTGCGTGCGCCCGTCGAGGGTCCGCGCCTCCAGCAGGTCAAGGTCGAAGTCCCCGGCGCCGCCGAAGATGGGCGCCCGGCCGGTGATCCCGGTGATGACTGGGAAGATCGTCACCTGAAGGCGGTCCACCAGGCCGGCGGCCATGAGGGCGCGGTTCATCTTCAGGCTGCCGTGGGAGCGGAGCGGGATGTCGGATTCCTCCTTGAGCCGGGCCACGACCTCGACCGCGTCGCCGCGCATGAGGGTCGTGTTCGGCCAGGGCAGCGGCTCGTCCGGCGCCATCGAGCGCGAGACGACGACCTTGCGCATCTCGCTCATCCGCTGGGTCCAGACGTCGTCGAACTCCTCGCCGGCCGCGAAGAAGCCGGAGAACATGCGGTAGGTGTCCGGCCCGAAGACCATGAGCTGCTCCTCACCGAAGAGGTCGGCGCGGCGCTCGAGGAGTTCCGGCCCCTGCTTGCCCCAGTAGCCCGTCCACTCGTCGGTCGCCGAGCCGAACCCGTCGAGCGAGCTGAAGACGTCGAAAGTGTAGGTTGCCATGGCTCCGACCGTACGCTCACGCCCCCAGCGCCGACAGGTCCCGCGGCGGGCCGAACCGGGCGAAGGCGACGCGCGACGGCGCGTGGCCGGCGCACGCGGGCCGGGAACCCGCCGTCGTCCGCGCCCGCGGGGGGTGAGCAGGCGAAACCGCGCTCCGCGGCGCTCTACCGGCCCGCCCGAGGCCTGGTTCTGATCAACAGCAGCACGAGGGTGGCGACGAGCACGGGAAGGGCGATGAGGTGGTAGGCGACGTCGCCCGGTTCGCCCCCGAGGAGGGTGAACGTCAGGCCGAAGATAAAGCCGGCGACGGCGAAGCCGGTGGCGACCTGTGCCGCGAGACGCCCGCGGCGGGTGCTGCGGAGGAGGGCGACGGCCCCCGCGACGAGCACGACGCCGATGATCGCCTCGGCGACGCCCGCGGACGTGGGGCTGTAGGGCCGCCTGCCTTCGCCCGTCAGGCCCGAGAGGTGGAGGGTCGAGACGACCGCGAGACTGGCCGCCTCGAGGATCATGAGAGCTGACAGTCCGCGGCGCGCACGGGCCGAGGCGAAGGCTGGGGTGGATGCCATCGTGATCTCCTGATCGTTGCCGGCAATCCCAGAATAGGCGCCTCCTCGACACCAGCGGAGTGGCCACGGAACCATGGAATGGGGGCCTCCCGGGCCGTGCGCTGAGAAGAAATGTCAGTCCTTCCCCGCACACTGCGAGGGTGCCGATTCCCGTCCGCCGCGCCCGCCCTGCGTCCGCCATTCCGGCCGGGCGCCCTACTGGCAGGCCACGACGCACGAGCTCAGGGCAAGCGACGTCCTCGAGGCCGTGTTGATCGATCCCCAGCCGCAGCGCTCAACGCGCTGAACCCGATCTGGATGGGACAGCCGCGGTCAGGGTACGGGGACTTCGGCCGACGAGATGGCCCGCGCAGCTGCGATGACCTCCGCTGTGAGGTCCGCCCGCTTGCTTTCGGCCCGCGACGACGGTACGGCCCAGGCAAGGCTGCCGAGCACGGGGCCGTCCCCGTCGAAGATCGGAGCGGCGATCCCGGTGACTCCGGGATCGACCTCGGAGTCCGACCAAGCGGATCCGGCATCGCGGATCTGCTTCAAATACCTCCGGAACTGGTCCCACGTGGAGCCAATGCCTGAACGTTCGATCTCGGCCGCGTCGCGCCGGTACATCGCGCGCAGCCGGTGCGCCGGGAAGTACGCGAGGATCGCCTTGCTGGCCGCGCCCCTGTAGAGGCTGAGCCTCTGTCCTCGGCTGTAGTTCGTCGCCTGCGCATTCACCCAGGACTGCGCAACACAGACCATCGTCCTGCCGTAGTAGCTGTTCAGCAGCAGGTTCTCGCCGATCCGGGCCGAGAGCTCGCCCATGATCGTCTGCGCGCGGAGGAAGAGCGGGTCCGTGAGACGCATCGTCCTGTCCAGTTCGAGGATCCGGCTTCCGAGCCCGTAATCGCCGCCCGTTCGACCGGCGAGCAGCCCCGCGTCGGAGAGCACCTTCAAGTACCGGTAACTCGACGTCCTCGAGACGCCGAGCACCTCGGCGACCTCCTCTGGGGTACACGTCGGCTTGTCCTCGGAGACAAGGTCCAGGATGCTCAGGGCTTTCTCAAGGCTGTTGGCCATGCTTCCTCTCTCGGCCAGTCCGGTCACCGATTCTGCCACACGGACTCCTGCCGGCACTTGCTGTGACACCGATCATAGTGCATAGTGAATCCCACAATGCCGGATTTCTTCACCAATTAGCCCTAGGGGACAGAGTGGTCCATACCCAGTCGGTGGCAGAGCGCAGCGCCGCCCGCCCTCTCATGAAGCAGAGCACCAAGTCGGCGGTCGCCAGCTTCCTCGGCGCGATGCTCGAGTACTACGACATGTCGATCTACGCATCGGCCTCCGCGCTGGTGTTCAGCAAGCTGTTCTTCCCTGCCTCGGGAGAGTCCGCGCTGCTGCTCTCACTCGCGACTTTCGGCGTGGCCTACGTCGCGCGGCCCCTCGGAGGCCTCCTGCTCGGCCACTTCGGGGACAAGGTCGGGCGCCGCAACGTTCTGGTCGTCACCCTCGTCATGATGGGGGCGGCCACGTTCGCGATCGGATGCCTGCCCACCTACTCCCAGGCCGGCCTTCTGGCACCCGTGCTCCTCGTCATCATGCGGCTCATCCAAGGCGTCTCTGTGGGCGGCGAGGCCGCCGGCGCATCGACGCTCACCCTCGAGCACGCTCCCCCAACCGGCGAGGCTTCTTCACCTCCTGGACCATGAACGGCATCTGGCTCGGCTACATCCTCGCCTCGCTCGTGTTCATCTGGGTGGCCAGCCTGCCCGCCGAGCAGCTCCTCTCCTGGGGCTGGCGCGTGCCCTTCTGGTCGAGCTGCCTGATCGTGGTCGTCGGCTTCCTCGTCCGCCGCACCCTCGAAGAGCCCGAGGCCTTCGCACAGCAGAAGTCGAATGAGGGCGCGAGCAGGCTCCCTGTGAAGGAGCTCGTGCGCACGCATGGCAGCGACGTCGTCCGGGTCATCTTCTGCTCGCTCCTCGTCGTCAGCTCGAGCACTGTCCCGGTCTGGGGACTCTCGTGGGGCGTCAACACGGTCGGGATCAGCGCGAGCACGATGATGTGGGTCGTCATCTTCGGCTACGCGGTGGCACTCGTCCTCCAGCCGCTGTTCGCCCTGCTCTCGGACCGGATCGGACGCAAGCCGGTCTTCATCTTCGGCAACCTCGGCGGCGCAGTCTCGTGCTTCCTGTTCTTCCATGCCGTGGCGCAGAAGGACGTGCCCCTCATGATGCTCGGGATCTTCCTCTCGATCTCGCTGTTCTTCAGCGCCACGAACGCCATCTACCCGGTCTTCTTCACCGAAATGTTCAACGTCCGCGTGCGGTTCAGCGGCATGGCCATCGGCCTGCAGCTCGGCATCGTCCTGGCTGGCTTCGCCCCCGCCCTCGTCACGGCTTGGGTGACGGAGGCCGGATCATGGCTGCCGGCCGCTTGGCTGACGGCGGCGTGCTGCCTGGTGGCCGCTGTCTCGGCGATGACCGCCCGCGAGACCTTCCGCACGCCCTTGGAACAGCTCGGCCGGGCCATGGACTGACCCCCACCTACTGAGACCACAACGCTGACGGAGCCGAGGCTCCGCACCATCGAGGAGAACCACCATGAATGAAACGGAGCAGGCCTACGACGTCGTCGTCCTCGGCTCCGGGATGTCCGGCCTGAGCGCAGGATGGACCGCTGCGCAGTCCGGCGCACGCGTCCTGGTCCTGGAGAAGCTGCCGGACATCGGCGGATCGGCAGCCCTCTCGGCCGGCATGTTCTGGACCGCGCCGGACTTCGACGCCTACCGGGCACGGATCCCGCTGGGTGAGGAAGCGCTTGGCCGACGCCTCGTCGCCGACTACGACGAGTCACTTGCCGAAATCCGGAGCATTGGCGTCGACGTGGCACGGGAGCCGCTGACGGGGATCATGACCTTCGGCCGCGGCTACACCATCGCAATACGCGACCTCCTTCCCCGGCTTGCCTCCGGTATCAGCGCCGCGGGGGGCGAGGTGCTCACCTCGGCGCGCGCGTCGGCCATCCGGCGGGATTCGGAGGGCTTCCTCCTCACCGTTGAGACGGCCGACGGCGTTCGCGACCTCGCCTGCGCGTCTCTGGTCCTCGCGACCGGAGGCTTCCCGGGCTCACGGGAGAAGCTCGCAGCGGCGATCGGGCGCAACGCCGATAGACTCCTCCACCGCGCCAACCGGGGCAGCGTGGGAGACGGCCTCGACACCGCCAAGGACCTGGGCGCCGCCGCATCCGGCGGTATGGCGACGTTCTACGGGCACCTCGTGCCGAACCCGCTTGCCTCCTTCGGTCCCGCCGAATTCCTCCCCCTCTCGCAGTACTACTCCGACTACTGCATCCTCGTGAACACCGCCGGCCGCCGCTTCATCGACGAGCATCTGGGGGACGAGCTCCTCAACCAGGAACTCACGTTCCAGCCCGAGGCCCGCGGATTCCTCATCTTCGATGACCGGGTCCGCCGCGAGCACGCCACGGCCGAACCCTTCCCCGGGCTCGGGGTTCTCGATCGGTACGCCGCCGCCGTCGACGCAGGCGGCCGGCACGCACAGGCCGGCACCCTCAACGGCCTCCTCGACGCAGTCGCGGCGTGGGGCCTCCCGCGGGACGTGCTCGCTGATACGGTCGGTGGATTCACCGCAGCCGCGGCGGCAGGGGGCGGGCACGCCGGCGGAGCCCCGGTCTCGCCTGCCGCCGAAGCGCCGAGTGAGGCGCCGTTCTACGCCCTCGAGGTCCGCCCGTCCGTGACCTTCACTTTCGGAGGCGTTCGGATCGACAGCGACGGCCACGCCCTCGACGCCGACGGCCGCGTGGTTCCCGGTCTCTACGCGGCGGGCGCGGATGCCGGTGGCCTATCGAACTTCGGCTACGCCGGCGGGCTCGCCCCGGCCTACATCACGGGCCGGTGGGCGGGTGCCTCCGCCGCCGCGCATGCCGCACGCACAGCGGCGTCCATGCGCAGCGATGCGCTCGCCCACTGACCCCACCGACAGGAAGCACACAGATGAGCACCCAACCCAGCCCGCAGTCCACCGCGACGTACGACGTGGTGGTCCTCGGCGCCGGAATCGCCGGCCTCACCGCCGCGGCGACGGCAGTCGAGTCCGGCCTCACGGTCGCAGTCCTCGAGAAGACCGACTCGTTCGGCGGCTCCTCGGCCATGAGCGGCGGCTTCTTCGCCTTCTCCGGCACCCCGGAGCAGGAGGCGGAAGGGATCCAGGACACCGCCGAGGCCTTCCGGGACGACCTCGTCCGCCTCGGCGGAGGCCACGCCGATCCCGCCCTCATCGAGACGTACCTCGAGCACCAGGACGACACCTACGCCTGGCTCAAGGAGCATGGGGTCGTCTTCGGCGCCGTCGAGGTCTCCTCGGGGCAGTCGCACGCCCGCTCGCACCTCTCCCCCATCAAGGACGTCCTGGCCGAGCTCGCCCGTACCGTCGTCGAGCACGGCGGCGTGATCCTCACCGGGCACCGTGCCACCGAGCTCGTGACCGACGGCGGGGGCAACGTGACCGGTGTGCGCGCCGTCGGGCCCCAGGGCCCCACCCAGTTCGCGGGGCGCGGGGGTGTCATCATCGCGTCGGGGGGCTTCTCCCGTGGCGAGGACCTCCTCCGCGTGTTCGCCCCTGAGCAGCTCGCCGGCATCCCGTACGGGGGACTCGGCAACACCGGGGACGGGCTCAAGATGGCCTGGAAACTGGGCGCCGGCCTTGCCGACATGTCCTTCATCTCAGGCACCTTCGGCTCGCATCCCGAGACCGGGATTGAGTTCCACGAGCTGCTCACGGCCAACTACATGGGCGCGATCATCGTGAACACCGCAGGACGTCGCTTCGTGGACGAATCCCTCTCCTACAAGACGCTCGGGGCGGCGTGCCTGGCCCAGCCCGACGGGCTTGGCTTCGAGGTCTTCGACGCGTCCGTCAGGGCGCGCTCCCACCCAGGTGTCCCGCTGAACGACATCGGGTTCCTCGAGGACCTCGGCCACGTCTACACGGCAGACACGCTCGAGGGGCTGGCCGCGGCGGCAGGGATCGGCGCAGCAGGCCTCATCGAGACCGTTGCCGCCTACAACCGCGCCGTGGCCGGGGAGGAACCGGACGCGTTCGGCCGCACAGGGCTCGTCAACGGCACGGGAGACCTTGTCCCCGTGCTCCAGGCGCCCTTCTACGCCTATCCGGCCAAGACCCTCATGACCTCCACCTACTGCGGCCTGACCATCACGCCGGAGGCGCGGGTCAAGGACGTCGACGGCCGGGTCATCGAGGGGCTGTTCGCCGTGGGAGAGGTGACCGGCGGCTTCCACGGGGCTGCGTACATGACCGGCACCAGCCTGGGCAAGGGCGCAGTGTTCGGCCGCATCGCCGCCCGCGCCATCGCCGCTGCACTCATTCCCGTCTCATGACCCCAGGAGAATCCATGAACACCATCTCCGACGTCCTCGTCATCGGAGGCGGAGGCTCCGGCCTCTGCGCCGCGATCTCGGCCGCGACGAGCGGCGCCACGGTGACTGTCCTCGAGAAATGCGAGAGGATCGGCGGCAGCACGGGCATGTCCGTCGGATCCTTCACCGCAGCCGGGACGTCCTACCAGTACCGCGCCGGGGTCAACGACTCCACCGACTTCTTCATCGAGGACATGAAGACCGCAAACGGCGCCGACGAAGCACGCGAGAACCAGGAGCTGCGCAGGGTCCTGGCCGAGCATGCCGGCCCAACCGTCGAATGGCTCTCCAGCATCGGCGTCCAGTTCCTGGGGCCGACGCCCGAGCCGCCCTACGAGAAGCCGCGCATGCACAACGTGCTGCCCAACTCGAAGGCCTACATCACGGCCTTGGCTCGGGAATGCCGCAAGCGCGGCGTCGCGATCGTCACCTCCGCCCGCGTCGAGAAGCTCCTTCGCAATGCGGCTGGCGAGATCATCGGCGCAAGGGCTCGAGGAGTTGACTACCTCGGCCGGCGGGGCGTCATCCTCGCCACCGGAGACTACTCGGCGGCCGCCGACATGAAGCGTGCCTACGTCGGCGAGGCCGCGGCGAAGGTCCAGGCCGTCAACCCGAACAACACCGGGGACGGGTTCCGGCTCGGCGGTGACGTCGGCGGCGTCATGCTCCAGATGGATCGCCTCTACGAAGGCCTGCGGTTCGCGCCGGCCAACCTCCCCGACCCGATCAAGCTCCTGCCGTCCCATCCCGCCGTTTCCCGAGCCATGCGCTTGGTCGTCGAGCGCCTGCCCAAGAAGCTCCTCGCCGTGGTGCTGCGCGGCGCTCTGACGAGCTGGGTCGGGCCGAACAACACGATGTACGCGGCCGGCGCGATCCTCGTGGACCCGGACGGACGGCGCGTGGCGAACGAGGACTCGGACAAGGAACTGGCCCGGGGAGTCGCGGCAGGCAGCAACCAGGCCTACATGGTCTTCGACGCCGCGCTGGCCCGGAAGTTCTCGGCGTGGCCCCACCCGGTCTCGACATTCCCCGGGGTCGCGTACGCCTACGTCCAGGACTACAAGTCCTACCGCCCAGACATGTACCACGAAGGCGCCACCCTCGAAGAACTCGCCGCAAAGGCTGGCATCGACGCTCACGGCCTCGCCCGCACTGTCGAGGCGTTCCGCGGATATGCCTCCGCCGGCAGGGATCCAGAGTTCGGACGGACCCGGTTCGGGTCAGGTATCGGCGAGGGTCCCTACTATGCCCTCGGGCCGATGAACGCCTACATCACGCTCGCAGACGGCGGCCTTGCAGTGGACACCGATCTTCGCGTCACCGAGGCCGGCGGCACTCCCATCCCTGGCCTCTGGGCTGCGGGATCCACCGGGCAGGGAGGCCTCCAGCTGCTCAACCACGGGCTCCACATCGGATGGGCCATGGTCTCGGGCCGGATTGCCGGGCGCAACGTCGCCTATGCCCTCCCGCGCGAGGACCTGACGCCCTTCGGCGACACCACGTCCGTGCTCGAACTGCCCCTCGACCGGTTGGAGGTCGTCCGATGACCGCCGCAACAACAGCCGATGCGAGGGCCCAGCTCGGCCTCGTCGGGCACCGCGTGGTCGTCATCGGAGGTTCGAGCGGAATGGGCGCGGCGGCGGTCCCCGTGCTGCAGGCAGCAGGAGCCCGGGTCGCCGCGTTCGATCTGCCGACGGCCCGGTGGCCGAAGGCAGTGACCGACGTCGCGGAGCTCACCGGCGCCGTCGACGTCACCGACGAGCCGACAGTCGCCGCCGCGCTGGACACGGCGGCCTCGGAGCTCGGCGGCATCGACGCCGTCGTCAACTGCGCCGGCATCCTCGGAGCGGTCGTTCCGGGCATAGAAGAAACAGTCGCAGACGTCCAGCGCCTGCTGAGCATCAATCTGCTCGGAGCGTTCACGGTCTCCCGTCAGGCGCTGCCCGCGATGATCGAGCAGGGTTATGGGCGGATCGTCCACGTCGCCTCGATCGCGGGCAAGGAGGGAAACCCACAGATGACCGGCTACTCGGCCTCCAAGGCCGGGATGATCGCCATGGTCAAGTCCCTGGGCAAGGAGTACGCCGCCAGCGGGGTCACGGTCAACGCCATCGCACCGGCCTCTATTGAGACCCCGCTCATCCAGGGGATGACGCCGGAACGCCGAGAAGTCCAGAAGGCCCTCATCCCCGCGCGGCGGTTCGGCACGGCAGAGGAAGTCGCACACCTCATCCGCTTCATCGTCTCCCCCGAGGCCTCGTTCACCACCGGCTTCGTGTTCGACGCCTCCGGCGGACGCGCCACCTACTGAATCCTCTGTACCAAGGAGATCCACCATGAGCATCGAACAGCATGCCCGGCAGAGCGCCATCGTCACCGGAGGCGCAGGCGGGATCGGGTCCGCGGTGTGCCGCCGCTTGGCGGAGCTCGGCTACGCCGTTGTCGTCGCCGACGCGAACACCGAAGCGGCCCAGGCCACCGCGGCTTCCCTCCCGGGGACCGGGCACACCGCCGTGGCGGGCGACCTCACCACGACGCGGACGAACCGGGAGGCAGTCGATGCCGCGGTACGGCTCGGTCCGATCGGCGTCCTCGTCAACGCCGTAGGCATCAGCCCCAAGGACGGCGGCCGGAAGAAGCCCTTCTACGATGTGAGCGACGAGGAATGGGACCTGGTCATGGCCGTCAACGTCAAGGCCCCGTTCATCCTGGTGCGCGAGGCCTTCCGCCACATGGCCACCGACGGGTCGGCGAGCATCATCAACCTGCTCTCCATCACCTCGCGGATGGCAACGGGCGGACTCCCCGACGCGACCTTCGGGCCGTTCCTTCCCTCCTCGATCACCTACGCGGCGTCCAAGGCCGCCCTCCAGAACATGACGGCGTCGCTGGCGCGCGAGCTCGCCGGGTTCAACATCCGCGTCAACGGCGTGGCCCCCGGCTTCGTCGAGACGCCCATGACCGGGGGGATGCCGGACGTGGAGCGCATGGTCTCCCAGGTCCCCGCGGGCCGCTTCGCCAAGCCCCACGAGATCACCGACGCCATCGAGTTCCTCGCGAGCAGCCGCGCCTCCTACATCAACGGAACCAGCCTCGAAGTCAACGGCGGCTGGCAGACCTGCTAGCACCAACACCCCCAGCCTGACGAAGGAGTCAGCCATGCATGAACAAGTCGCTCCCGCGCCCACGCCGCCCTCGAGCGAAACGACATCAGAACGGGCCACCCCACAAGCACGCCGGGCGCTGCTCAGCGGAGCTGCAGGCTCCGCACTCGAGTGGTTCGACTTCGCGGTCTACGGGGCCCTCTCCGCTACCGTGTTCCCCGCCCTGTTCTTCCACTCCCTCGACCCCGCAATGGGACTCCTCGCCTCATTCGCCACCTTCGGCGTCGGCTTCTTCGCACGTCCTTTGGGGGGTCTCTTCTTCGGGCAGCTCGGCGACAGGATCGGCCGCCGGCAGGTCCTGCTCGCGACCTTCATCTCCATGGGGGCGGCATCCCTGGTCATCGGCCTCTTGCCCATCTACGAGGCAATCGGCCTGACTGCACCACTGCTGCTTGTCCTGATGCGGTTCATCCAAGGATTCGCCCTCGGCGGGGAGGCAACCGGCGCCCAGCTGCTCACGATGGAACACGCCCCGCGGAACCGGCGCGCCCTCTACGGGGCACTCATGGCAATGGGATCCCCGCTTAGCCAGGTCCTCGCCACGCTCCTGCTGACCATTCTCTCCGCAGCGCTTGCACCCGAAGCCTTCAACGCGTGGGGATGGCGTGTGCCGTTCCTCCTGAGCATCCTGCTGGTCGTCGTCGGAATCTACATCCGGCTGCGGATCGAGGAGACTCCGCTCTTCGAGCACGAGACCGAGGAGCTGGCGGTGGAGTCCGCCTCGCCGCTCGTGATCATCCGCGGCTACTGGAAGACCATCGCCCGCCTCATCCTCGCGTTCTCGCCGATTGTGCTCACCTTCTACATCGTGAGCGTGTTCGGGATCGCCTACCTCGCATCCCGAGGTTTCGACCGGTCGCAGACCTACGCGATCATCATGGTTTCGAACCTGCTCTCGGTCCTGGCAATCTGGCTCGGCGGATACGTTGCAGACCGGATCGGACGCCGCAGAGTTCTCTTCATCGGCTCCGCAATTGCATTGGCGGCCGGTCTCGTGTTCTTCCCCGCGGCAGATACCGGCAACTTCCCACTCGTCCTGACGGTCGTGGCGGTCGCACTCACCGGGACCCAGTTCGGCAATGCCGCCCAAGGCGCCCTGTTCGCAGAGGCCTTCCCAACCCGCGTCCGATACACCGGCTCGGCGTTGGCCCTCACCGGCGCGAACCTGATCTTCGCAGCGCCCGCACCCTTCATCGCCTCCTGGCTGACGTCCTTGGGGCTGGGCGCCGCCCCTGTCATCGTCTTCTGGGCAGCGGTCATCGTGGCCGCCCTCGTGAACATCTACACCATGCGCGAAGGTCGCACCCTCGAGGGTCTCCCGCAGAAGTTCGGAAAGGGCAGGCTGGGCCAGTGATCGTCGAACAGCGCACCTACGTCCTCCATGCTTGGGCTAGTCTCGATGAATACCTCGAGGCCTACGCGACGATCGGCCTGCCGGTGCAGAGGCGGATCCTCGAAGGATTCATCGGCTACTTCGTCACCGAGATGGGCACGCTGAACCAGCTCACCCATCAGTGGGGCTACGCGGACCTCGAGGACCGGCGCCGACGACGAGCACTCCTCGCAGAGGACGTCGAGTGGCAGCGGTGCCTCAAGATCATCCGGCCGATGATCTCCTCCATGGAGAACCGCATCATGTACCCCACCGACTTCTCCCCCATCCGGGCTCTCCCTGTCACCACAACGGATCCAGGGTCAGTTTTCGCACCGCGACAGGTGACGACCTAGCCTGACTCATCCCAGCTGGGGATCTCGTCCGGCTCCGGAGGTCCTACTCGCGGTGCACACCGGTCCTTCCGTTCCTGATGTCCGGGTGAGAACCCTTGCGAATCGAAAATTATGGAAGGAACAAACCCTATGACCGAGCAGATCGTACTGAAGAAGCTCACCGTCCAGCGAAAAGGTGAACTGCCCGAAGCGCCTGGCCAGACCACTAACGCCCGCCGGCTCTCTGGAGTCAGCGCGGAGAATACCGAGGTCTCCGGCCTTTGGTTCGGAAAGGTCTTCACCGGCCCGGGCGAGATTTCCGATCCGCACCATCACGGCGAAGCAGAAACTGGCGGCTACGTGTTCAAGGGCCGCGGCTTCATCCGCTTCGGAGAGCGGTACGAGGAGATCGTCTATCTTGAAGAGGGCGACTTCGTCTATGTCCCGCCGTTCGTGCCCCACATCGAGGGGAATGCCAGCCGCACCGAAGAGCTGGTCTGGCTCACCACCCGCACGCCGGACAACATCGTGGTCAACCTCGAGAACCAGGATGTCGCCGACCTCGAGATTGACTACCGGAGTTGAGCGGCCAGCGAACCCGCACCGCCCTAGTCGCGGGCGGTTCATCGGGAATCGGTCTCGCTACCGCGGCCCGCCTCGCCCGCGACGGCATGCGTGTAGTGATCACCGGACGCGATTCGCGCCGCCTCCTCGCTGCGGCAACAGCGCTGCAGTCCGAAGGAATCGGGGTCCTCACGGCAGAGATGGACACCACCTCTCCCGACTGCTCGGCTGTGGTGGCCGGCATCGCCGGCGACCATGGCCTCGACGTCCTGGTCAACTGCGTGGGCAGCGCCCCGGCGGGCACCTTCGACCAAGTGCCCGAGGAGGCATGGCTCCCGGCGTTCGACACCAAGGTCGTCGGCGCGGTGCGCACCATGCGGGGCGCTGTGCCGCACATGCTCTCGGCAAACTACGGCCGCATCGTCAACGTCGCCGGATCCGCAGGGCGTGAGCCCGACTCGTGGATGGCCGTGGCCGGTGCAGCGAACGCTGCGCTCATGACCATGACCAAGGCCGCCTCATCACAGCTTGCCGCAGACGGGATCACCGTCAACGCTGTCTGCCCGGGCCCGGTGCACACCGGCCGCTGGGACGGACTGGTTCAGACCTACGCCAGCGCGTGGGGCGTCGCCGACACCGAGGCCCGCCTGCGCCTCGAGGCACGCATCCCCCGCGGCGTACCCGCCAGCGCACATGAGGTCGCCTCCCTGATCCACTACCTCGTCTCCGACGAAGCCGGCCATATCACCGGGACAGCCGTCACTATCGACGGCGGCCAGTCCCAGAGCATCTGAAGGAACAGCATGGAACTCATCATCGGGCTCGGCCCTATCGGGGCAAACGTCGGCCGTCGCCTCGTGGATGCAGGCAGGGAGGTCATCGGCCTCGACCTCGACCCCGGCCGCGCCGCCGACTGGGCCAATGAACACAGCGCTCCCGCCGTTTCCTCCTTCGAGGATGTCCCGTGGCCCCGCATCCGCAGGGTAATCATCGCAGTACGACTCGCAGCCCAGGTTGCCGACTGCTTCGAACAACTGCGCACACGGTTGAGCGGGCGCGACCACACTGTCTACGTACTGACGACCCTCAAGGTCAGCGACGCCAAAGCATTGCTGGACGTCGAGTGGGCGCGAATATTTGAAGCGCCGCTGTCGGGCGGGCCCAGGGCTGCCGCGCTCGGCACGATGGTCCTGTTCGTCGCGGGACCGACCCCGAACCCTGAGGAAGAAGCGTTGCTGCGCGACATGGCAGGACGTGTCTTCCGCACTGACCGATACGGCGCCCCGGCCGTGCTGAAACTGGCCAACAACGCACTCGGCGCCTACAACGCGATCGCCACGGCGACCATGCTTCGGATTGCTGCCGAACACGGTGTGACAGCCGAACAGTTCCTCGAGATCGTCAACGTCTCATCCGGCCAGAGCTGGATGAGCCAGAACTTCACTGAATTCCACCACGACTTGCTGTTCAAGGACGCGCACCTGTGGCAGCAGGACTGGGGATCGCTCCCAGAGATCAGTCTCTCGCCGGCACAGCCGGAGCTGAGCGCGCTCATCGACGGAAGCCGAGCTCTGCTGGGTATAGGGGCGCATCCGGCAGCTGAGCTCCCTGGCTAGGCCTTGATCAGTCCTGACGACGCCGACTTGGCACCACGCCCGTCATCATCTTCTGGACCGTGGTCGTCGTGGGTGCCCTCGTGGACATCTACACGATGCGCGAAGGGCGCACGCTCAAGGGTGCTCCGCAGAAGTTCGGCGAGGGAAGGCTGGGCCAGTTCAGAGACGGCAAGCGGGCGACGGCGGGTGCCCCACCCGTCGTCGTCCGCTCACCCTCTGGGTTTCGAGGAGCGCGCAGCGCAGTGGCTGCCGCGGCGTAGACGTGGTCCACCACACGGTGACGTTCTCCTCTTGCTTAGGCTCAGCGCCACTCGGGACTCTGGGCGCATGAACAAGGTGCGCGTCTCATTCGGCGCGTCCACCGCCGCGGCGATCGCCTGTGCCGCGGCCCTCCGCGACGGCGAGCGCGGTTCCTGGAACCCATCGACGGCCTCCTCAGCGGGCTGGCCGACGGGGTGAACGAATTCAACAATGTGCAGGCTGCGCTTCCGGTGGCTGGGGGTTTCCTCGCCTCCGCCGGTCGGGCGTTCGCCCTCGCCATACCGCTGTGCGTCGTCGCGATGGTGGTGAGCTTCTTCGCGGCCCGCAAGCGCCGGCGGGCGTTCAGGCGGCTGACCCAGCAGGTCCACGAACTCACTGCCGAAGTTGCCGAGCTCAAGCGCCTCGTCGGTGATCCGGTCCGGGTGTAGCCCCAGCCAAGCGAGGCGGACGACGGCGGGTGCGCACCCGGCGTCGTCCGTTCCCCAGACAGGCGCGGTCAGGCGGAGCGGACGGCCGCCACGAGGTCGGCGGGCGACCCGCGCCAGGGCCCGCCGTGACCGGGGAGAACCCAGGAGGCCGGAACCCCGCTGAGCCGATCGAGTGAGGCCAACGCCTCATCCGGGCTGTCCGTGAAAGGGGCCGGCTGCGCGGCCTCGCTTCCGGTGAGCACGTGGCGCGTGGTGAGCGCGTCGCCAACGAACACGGCATCCGCCACGGGGACGTGCACGGCGATGCTCCCGGGCGAGTGCCCCGGCATCCCGAGGATGACCGGGCTGCCGGGAAGGTCGAGCACGTCTCCGTCCGCGATCTCGACGACATCCTGCAGGTACCGGGTGCGCAGCCCGTTCTTCCGCAGCGCGTAGGCGAAGAAGCCGAGCGTGGGTCCGAGCCGCGCGGGCCCCATGGGGGTCTTGGGCTTCTCGCCGGTGCGCGCGCGGTGGGCGTCGCGGGCGTGGATGAAGACGGGCACGCCGACTTCCTGTCGCAGACGCTCGGCGAAGCCGATGTGGTCGCTGTCCCCGTGGGTGAGGACCAGGCCGCGGATGTCGGACAGCGGGCGGCCGATGGCGTCCAGCTCGCGGCGCAGGTCGTCCCAGTGGCCCGGCAGGCCGGCGTCGACGAGCGTGATCCCCTCGGGCACGTCGACGAGGTACGAGGCAACGATGTCGTTGCCGAGACGATGCAGGTGCGGCGCAAGCTTCATGGCGATCCCTTCCGCTATGATGGCTACGATCAGTAGCCTTCATAGCTACAGTACGTAGCCATGATGGCTGGCGTCAACAGCCGAGGAGGCCTGCGTGGTGGCACCCGCACGCATCACGAACGAGGAGGCGGTCAAGGCTGCGCGGGAGATCCTCGAGTCCTCCGGACCCGCGGGGCTCACGATGCAGGCCGTGGCCGCTCGTGTCGGCGTCCGGGCCCCGTCGCTGTACAAGCGCTTCCGAGACAGGGATGCCCTGCTCGCGGCGGTGGCGGCGTCGTGCATCGACGATCTGACCGGTCGGCTCGAGACCGCAGCGCCTGACCTGTCACGCCTGGCCACCGCCTACCGGAGCTTCGCCCATGAGCACCCCGAGGCGTTTCGCCTGATCTTCACTCCCTCCGCTCCGCAGGAGGCCCTTCAGCGCTCGGCCGCGCCCGTCATCCGCGCCGTCGCCGCGCTGGTCGGTGAAGAGCACGCGCTCGATGCCGCCCGGCTGGTCACCGCCTGGGCGACCGGTTTCGTGCAGATGGAGCTCGCGGGAGCCTTCCGCCTCGGTGGGGACGTCGACGAAGCGTTCGATTACGGGCTGCGACGCGTCGTTGCAATGCTCGACGCTGAACGTGCGCCGCATAGGTGATCCCCTGCCGTCGCGGCCGCGCTCCCCCTTGCGGCTCCGACTGCCGCTCGCGACGCTGGATTCATGAACAAGGTGCTCACCGCCGTCGGCGCGTCCACCGCGGCGGCCATTGCCTGCTCGGCCGCCCTCCGCCCCGTGTTCAGGCACTGGGGCGCGACCCGCGACGAGGTCGAGGGCCCCTACCCCGGCGAGGGCATCGTCCCCGACGGCGAGCGCGGCGCCACGATGGCCGTGACCATCGACGCCCCGCCCGAGGCCGTCTGGCCGTGGCTCGTCCAGCTCGGCGGCGACCGCGCCGGCTGGTACTCCTGGGACCGCCTCGACAACGGCGGCCGGCCGAGCGCCGACCGGATCCACCCCGAATGGCAGGATCTCAAGCTCGGCGACACCGTCAAGTACTGGACCAAGCGCAACGGAGCGGTGGGCGCCTGGACTGTCGCCGCCCTCGAGCCCAACCGCTTCCTCGGGCTCCACGGCCTCAGCGACCTCACCGGCCGCCCCCTCGACCCCGCACAGCCTCGACCCGCCGCCTACACCGAGGGCCTCTGGGGCTTCCAGCTCAAGGAGCTCCCGGGTGGCCGGACGCGCCTCGTGATCGGCGGGTACGAGACCTTTCGGCCGCGTTCAGTCGGCTGGCTGCTCTCGCAGTGGATCTTCCCCCCGCTCGTGTGGGTCATGCAGTCCCGCATGCTCGCGGTCCTCAAGCGCAACGCCGAGCGAGCTCCGAGCCACGCCGGCTGAGCGCGCGGCGGCCACACGCCGTCGTGCGCCGGGGCCCCAACCCGGCGGGACCCTCGCCACTGGGCTCCGCCTCCGGCCAGGCGGACCATGGAGGAAACCCGCCTCTGGAAGGAGCCGTCATGGGCAAGGTCCTCATCGCCTACAGCACGCACGAGGGGCAGTCGGCGAAGGTCGCGGACTTCATCGCGGAGGTCCTGCGCGGGCGCGGCCTCGACGCGACCGTCTCCGACATCAAAGAGTCCCCCGACGCGGGCCCGGCCGGGTACGACGGCGTGATCGTCGGCGGATCGATCCACATGGGCAAGCACGACAACCGCATGGTCGAGTACGTCCGCAGCAACCTTGAGGCGCTGTCCGCGGGGCCGTCGGCCTTCTTCTCCGTCAGCCTCGCCTCCCACGGCGAGCCGGAGGAGGCCGAGGGCTACGTCAAGAACTTCGAGGAGCAGACCGGGTGGCGGCCGGGCAAGGTCGCGATGTTCAGCGGCGGACTCCCCTACACGCACATGAACTTCATCGTGCGGCACATGATGAAGAAGATCGTCGAGGGCAAGCCCGGGGGCATGGACACCGACACCTCCCGCGACTACGTCTACACCGAATGGGACGGCGTCCGGCGGTTCGCCGAGGACTTCGCCGCCCAGCTCGAGGCCGCCGCCTCCTAGCAGCGGTGAGCGCACGACGGCGGGTGCGCACCCGCCGTCGTGCGCCGGCCACCCGCGGGGCTCGGTCAGCTCACCCGAAGTAGAGGTGCGTGTGGAGCGCGCAGCGCTCGTTGAACCCGGCGCCGCAGTTCGGGCAGGACGTGGTCGCCAGGTAGTCCTGGACGGCCATCTCGCCCTTGCACACCCCGCAGAGCACCGCCGGCTCCGACCACTGCGCCCGGGGCCAGGTCCGCGCCTCGTGGTCCGCGCCCTCGGCGTGGCAGAGGTGGCACGGGTAGTACCGCAGGCAGCAGGCGAACTTGATGGCGACGACGTCGACCTCGGTGCGGTAGTGGACGCAGCGGGTCTGGTCGTCCACGGTGGCGCCGAAGACGCGCACAGCCTGAGTTCGCCCGTTCACTTCACGCGGCGCACGAGCACGTCGGGGAACGCCCGGTGCACGGCGACCGCGGCGACGGCCGCCACGGCGTCCTTGAGGAGGTCGCCCGGGTAGAAGACGAGGTCGGCGGCGAACGCGGCCTGCCAGGAGAGCTTGAGGTTGACCATCATCCCGAGCACGCCCGGCAGGTGCGAGGCGAACACCGAGACCACGGCCGCGGCCAGGAAGAACCACAGGGCCCGGCGCTTGGCCGGCAGGCGCCGGATGATCTGCTCGGCGGCGACGCCCACGAGGAAGGCCGCGAGGACGAACCCGACGATGTAGCCGGCGGATCCGCCGGCCATGACCTGCAGGCCGGCGCGGCCGCCCGAGAAGATCGGCAGCCCGGCGAACGCCAGGACGAGGTAGAGCCCCACCGCAGCGGCGGCGCGGCCCCCGCCGAGGACGAGGCCGGTGAGCATGATCGCGAGGGTCTGCAGCGTGATCGGCACCCCGAAGCCGCCCACCGGGATGCCCGGGACGAGCGCCGAGGCCGCGATGAACGCGGCGAACACGGAGATCAGGGCCAGCGACCGGGAGTCCCACATGCGGCGGGGCTTGCGGGTGCTCTCGCGGGGGGTGTCACCGGGGCTGGTCTCAGCCTTCGGGGCGGTTTCAGTCTTCGGGGCGGGGCGGCCGGGTGCCGGGGTCGGCGTCGTGGGGTTGCTCATGGTTCCTCCAGAGGGTCCGGGCGGACGTTCTGCAGGAAGGCTATGCCGCCGCGGCGCCGGCTGTTTTGTGGGGAATCCACCACACGCGCGGGTGGTTTGTAGATCGGTCGCTACAAAGACCGGCGGAGGTGACGTAGCACATCGCGGGCGTGCGTCACCGGCTCGTACGCTGGTGCCATTGGCCCGGCACCCCGGCGGCCGGCCGCGCACCCAAGGAGCGTCCATGACCCAGATCCTCGTCGCCTACGGCACCACCGAGGGGCACACCGGCACGATCGCCGCCTTCGTGGCGGGCGTCCTGCGCGAGCAGGGCCACGAGGTCACGGTCGCGGACGTGGAGGCGCTCGAGACGGTCCCCGAGACCTGCGGCGCGGTGATCCTGGCCGGATCCGTCCACGTCGGCAAGCACGACGCCCAGGTGGTCGACTTCGCTGCCGCCAACCTCGAGGCGCTCACCACGCGCTCCTCGGCGTTCCTGTCCGTCAGCCTCGCCCTCGTCGGCGACACCGCCGAGGCGCAGAAGTACGTGCAGGACTTCGAGGCCGCATCGGGCTGGACCCCCGAGCAGGTCTCCCTCGTGGCCGGCGCCCTGCTCTACACGCAGTACGGCTTCGCCAAGCGCCAGCTCATGCGCGGCATCGCCGCCAGCAAGCGCGGCGCGCTGAGCACCGACACGAGCCAGGACCACGTCTACACCGACTGGGACGCCGTGCGCCGCTTCGCCGAGGGTTTCGCCGCGCAGGTCGCCGCCGCGGCGTAGCAGCACCCCGGCGGTCGGCGGGCGCACGACGGCGGGTGCGCACCCGCCGTCGTGCGTCGCCTGCAGAACAGTACGCCGCGCCAGGCACGACAGCGGTGAGTTAGTTGGCTATTCCGTTATGCCCCCTGCAGGCACCCTGCCGAGTCGTCCCGGGCCAAATGTAGCCATCCCTGCAGATGATGGGTCCGCCGATATGGGGAACGCTGGCCCCGCCCGACGTCCCGCCTCCTGAACCAGATACGTTGCCCCCACTCGTCCCAACGGCTGCACGCTGGGCCGCAGCTGCAGCATCAGCTGCGGCCTGCGCATCGGCCGCCGCCTTCGCATCTGCTGCAGCCTTCGCGTCAGCAGCAGCTTTGGCGTCCGCGGCGGCCTTCGCATCAGCGGCAGCCTTCTCTGCTGCGAGGTCGGAGGCGAGCTTGTCGGCCTTGGACTTGGTCATCCATACGGTGCTCCCGGCGCGGTCCTTCGTGCAGGTCAAGTCAACCTTGGCCATCGCGTACCGCTCGCCCACGGTGACGCAGGCGTCTCCATCGGCGTGAAGGGCGACCAGCACCGTTTCAGTCGAGGTCGGGCAGGCAGACGGCGTCGTCGCAGGAGCTGATGTGGCAGCGGTGCTCGTCGCCGACGGCTTGGCCGTCTGACCGCTCGGCGTGGGAGTGGCCGTGATGGTCACGGTCGACGTCGGCATGGGCGTGGGACAAGCCATAGTTGGCGTCGCCGTCGGCGTCTGAGACGTATTCGTGGCCTGAACCGTCGGGCTTGCCGAACACCCGGTGGTCACAATCGCCGCCAGGGCAAATACCGCTAGCAATTTCCTCAATCTGATTCCCCCTACCGCACTGATTTTCCTGCGCCCGGTCACCCACTTACGATGAACCGCGCAACGCTGCGCGGCTGGAGTGACAAGGACGAGCTCTTCCCGATGGAGTCTCACGAAACCCGCGGGCGCGTACCCGCAAGGAGATCACATTCTTGTTTGACATGTAAATAACACTGTCCCGAGGCGAGAAGCAGTGGACAGGGAGTGGTGGTTCCGGCTTCGAGAGCCGGAACCACCACTCATCGCTCACTTAGCGTTTACACGCCTGAATTGCGACGAACTATGCGCCCCTGAACCACCGGGCTGACGCCCGAAAGCGCCTCAAGAAGCCACGCTTCCCGGCGCCGCGCTCGTTCTCGCGGCGCCAGCGCTCGTCATCGCAAATCCGCAGAGCAACGACCTCGGCAGGTCCGGCAAGGTCGCCGAGGAGCTCCACGACCCACGGGGCGAAGCCCCATGCGTCCTCGAAGGTCTCGGCGTCCACCCTGAAACCGACACCGAGCTCCGGCATCTCCGACTCGGGCGAGAAGCTGAAGGTCTCAGCCCCGGCCTCCGTCACCCGCCCCATGGCGGCAACGACCCTGTCGACCGGGCTCGGCGAAGGACCGCCGGGGACAGGGAGGAGGCGGATATCCGCGGCAATGTGCCACACGCTGTTCATGCTGGTGTCCTTTCACGGTAGGACCGCCGATCACCCGGGTGATTCCCGGACGAAGGACGGTATCCCGTGCAGAACGTCAAGAAAGCAACATGGAGGCGTCGTCATAGGCCTCATCAGAGCACACGGCACCGACAGAACAGGCGAGCGGACGACGGCGGGCACGCACCCGCCGTCGTCCGCTCACCCTCCGCCGGGCGCGGCGTTGCCCGTTCCCGGGGGAACGGGCGGAACCGGGGGCTTGAGCTTCCCCACGAGCGCGGCGTGCACGGCGGGGTTGTCGGGCCAGTAGCCGATGGTGGCAGCGAGCGTGTTGCCGATCCGCTCCATGGCCTGCGCTGCGGTGGCGAGGTGGACCCCGTGTGCGGAGATGCTCGACGGCCGGACGGCGACGCCGCGCCCGTGGATGAGGACCAGCGGGATGACCTCGACCTGCGGACCCAGCAGCCGCCGATAGCCTTCCGCGGCGGCGTGCATCGCGTTGGGGCGGGGCGACCCGTACCCGTCCGTCCGGACCAGGACGTCGCGGTCCCGGCGAACATCCCACTGGTACGTGCCCCACCGGTAGAGCTTCGAGTCGATCAGGAAGACGACGTTCCCACGCGCCACGGCGTGGTCGACGTCGGCGTTGTCGTCGTACGGGAACTGCAGGCCGTGGAAGACCGCGGTGCCGGGGATGCTCAGCAGCATGTCCAGGAGGAGGGCAGTCGCCTCCTCCCCCACGGCCCCAGCCTGCACCTGCGCCGAGCCGAACCGGCTACCGGCCGCCCGGATGCCGCCGGGCGAACCGTGCGCCCTGCCCGCCCGCGCCGCCACCCCACGGTTGTGCTCGCGCTGGCGGGCGGCAGAGGCGAGGATGCGGATGAACCAGACGAAGCCGACGAGCAGCACACCCAGAACGAGTGGCGCCCATCCCGGCGACTTCGACGTCCCCGTGACGAAGGCGAGCAGGGACAGTGCAACGAGCGCCCCGAGCGCAGCCGAGAGGCAGCCCCCGACGCGCAGCAGCGCCCGCCAGCCCACGGCGAGGTTGGCCTTCCTCAGCTCCGGCGTCACATAGTTGGGGCCGCCCCCAAAGTTCCGGTACCAGGCCCACTGCATCGGATAGAGCCCAGAAAAGGCGACCGACCGCGCATCACGATCCACAGCTCCCCCCACGTCCCCCCAATTCGAGACCGGGCGCCCGGCGCCTCGGTATCGCCCATTCCACCATCTGGGCGAGCACCCGACGAGGCCTGAAGTACCGAAGGTGTTCTCCGCATCCGGGGAACCGGACATTCAACTAAACGCGCGCCCGCCTACGTGTTTAGCCGACTCACAATGCTCCGCACACGTTCTGCCTCGATCGGCAGCTGACGAGCCAGCGCGCCCCATAGGAGGTCGTAGTCGACCTGGTCGTAGCTGTGCGCTACGAGATTGCGAGTCGCCTTCATGGACCGCCACGGGACTTCGGGGTTTGCGGCGGTGAAATCTTCGGGCAGCCGCGCGACGGCTTCGCAAGAACAGCGCCGCCCGGATCAAACAGAGCTGATCCGAGCGAGCGCGTCACTGTTCCCCACCCGCGCCCGCTACACACTCTCCTCTACCGCCCACCAGGCAGCCCAGACGGGAGGAGCGTGAACGCGAAGTCGCGTACTCCGACTGGCTTTTTCGAGTGGTCGGAGGTGGAGCTTTCGCGTACACGGATATGCGAGAGTGGGCCCACCGGCGCCGCAGTGTGGCCGCGGAGCCGGCCCACATGGGGCGATGGCGGCGATCGGAGCGGCCGATGTATCTATCCCTCGCGGACTGGCGCAGCCGCAGGACCGAACTCGCTGCCGGCAAGGCGCCGCCTTTCAGGCTGGCCCCCACGATCGTCGCACTGGGCGTGGTCAGCCTGCTGACCGATGTCTCCTCCGAGTCGGTGGCGTCGGTCCTTCCCCTCTACATCACGGCATCGCTGGGTCTGTCGACGGTGGCCTACGGGTTCATGGACGGGATCTACCAGGGCGTCAGCGCCACGGTCCGGATCGCTGCGGGCATGGCCGCAGACCGGTCAGGCAGCCAGAAGTGGGTCGCGTTCTTCGGCTACGGGCTTTCGGCCGCGGCAAGGGTGGTCCTGCTGGCGGCCAACGGGTTCAACTCGCTCGCCGCCGTGATCGCCGTCGACCGCGTCGGCAAGGGCATCCGCACCGCCCCGCGGGACGCGATGATCCGCTTCGCCGCGCAGCCGGAGCACCTCGGCCGGTCGTTCGGCGTCCACCGCATGCTCGACACGATCGGCGCCACGCTCGGACCCGTCCTGGCGTTCCTGATCCTGCTGGCGATCCCCAACGGCTACGGCGTCGTCTTCGTCGCCTCGCTCGCGTTCGCGCTCGTCGGGCTCGCCGTGCTGGGCCTCCTCGTCCCGAATGATCGGGGACGCCTCCCGGCCGACGCCGTGCCGTCGCCGCCGCGCCCCCGCCCCCGCTGGCGGGACGTGAACACCGGCCCGATGCGGCGGCTGCTGCTCGCCGCCGGAATTCTCGGACTCCTCACGGTCGGCGACGGGTTCCTCTACCTCGTCCTCCAGGCCCGCACGTCGTTCGCTGCCCAGTGGTTCCCGCTCCTGTATGTCGGAACGAACACCGCGTACCTGGCCCTGGCCATCCCCATCGGCCGGCTCGCGGACCGGTGGGGCCGCAAGCGCGTCTTCCTCGCCGGTCACGCAGCTCTCCTCGCCGCCTACGCGTTCGCCGTCATGCCTTGGGCCGGGCTGCCCACGACCGTCGCGACGCTGGCCCTGCTGGGCGTCTTCTACGGCGCTACCGACGGCGTGCTGGCCGCGATGGCCGGCCTCCTCGCCCCCGGGAAGCCGCCGCGACCGGGATCGCCGCCGCGCAGACGGTCGTCGCCGTCGCCCGCCTGCTCGCGTCGACGGGTTTCGGCCTGCTCTGGTACACGGTCGGGAGCGACGCCGCGATGTGGCTGGTCGCCGTCGTGCTCGCGGCCGCCCTGCCGGTCGCGGCGATGCTGCTGCGCACTGCCCGGACGGCGGCCGCGTGACCACCCGCGTTCGGAGCATCCTGCTCATCGTCATCGCCGTCCTGGCCCTCGGCGGTGCGGGCGGCTACGGCGCCTGGGCGTACGCCCAGTACCAGTCCGAGTCCCGCGCCCCCTCCCAGGCCGCCGTCGCCGCAAGCGCGCCCGCCGGGCCCGTTGTGTACTTCCGCAACGTCGCGTCGGGGCAGGGCCAGGGGATGGTGGCGACCGTCCCGGTCGACAACTCCCTGGGACCGCGGACGATCACCGACCAGTCCTGCGACCGGATCTACGCGGCCGCCGCGCGCCGCATCTGCCTTCACGCCACACCGGGCCTGGCGAACACCACCGACGAGGAGATCTTCGACGCCGACTGGAACCTCCTGCGCACACGCACCCTCAACGGGTCGCCCAGCCGGGCCCGCCTGCTCGCGGACGGCACGCTCGCGTCGTCGACAGTGTTCGTGGCTGGCAGCGGCTACGCCGGCGGGTTCTCCACCGCCACAGAGATCTCCGCGACGGACGGCGAGGGCTTCGGCAACCTCGAGGCGTACGCGATCGACATCCCAGGCGTCACCCTGAGCCCCGCCGAGCACAACCTCTGGGGAGTGACGTTCGCCGAAGACGGGGACACCTTCTATGCCACGGTCGGCTCGGCGGACCGCAATTGGCTCGTCAAGGGCAGCGTCAGGGCGCGGACGCTCACCGCCGTCCGGGCCGGCGTCGAGTGCCCCTCGCTCTCACCGGACAGGACCAGGATCGCCTTCAAGTACAAGGCCGATCCGAACCAGCCGGGCACGAGGGTGCTCGCCGTCCTGGACCTCGCCACCGGCGAAGTGACCGTCCTCGCTGAGGGCCGCAACGTGGACGACCAGGCCGAGTGGCTGGACAACACCACGGTTCTCTATGGCCTCGCCCGCGGGGTTCCGATAGGCGACAGCGACGTCTGGTCGGTGCCCGCTGACGGCACGGGCAGGCCCACCCTCTTCATCGAGCACGCCTGGTCGCCGTCTGTCGAACGGCGGTAGCCTGCGCGCCCTGGGCGGAAACGGGCGCCGGGAGCCATTGACCCGCAGCAGTGGACTGCCGCGCGGACGACGCCGGGTGCGCACCCGCCGTCGTGCGCCCGTGGTTTCGACTCCGCTCAACCACCGGTGTGTGCCCGTGGTTTCGACTCCGCTCAACCACCGGTGTGCGCCCGTGGTTTCGACCCCGCTCAACCACCGGTGTGCGCCCGTGGTTTCGACCCCGCTCAACAACCGGTGTGCGCCCGTGGTTTCGACTCCGCTCAACCACCGTTGTGCGTCCGTGGTTTCGACTCCGCTCAACCACCGTCAACCATCTCACCGAGGCGGGCGCCTCAGCCGCGCAGGCTCGCCTCCTGCACGCGGCGCGGGCTGTCCGGGTTCATGAGCGAGTGCTTGCGCCCGTAGGCGAAGTAGATGACCAGCCCGATCACGAGCCAGACCACGAAGCGCAGCCAGGTCTCCCAGTGCAGCTGGCTGATCAGCAGGAGCGAGGCGATGACGCCGACCGCGGGGACCACCGGCATCCACGGCAGGCGGAAGGTGCGCGGGGCGTCCGGCTTGGTGCGCCGGAACACGATGACCGAGACGCACACCACCACGAAGGCGGCGAGGATGCCGATGTTGGTCAGGTCGGCCACGGCGCGGATGGGGAACACGCCGGCCAGGAACGCCGAGCCGACGCCGGCGATCCAGGTGACGCGCTGAGGGGTCCCGCCGCGGTCCACCTTCGAGAACCACTTCGGCAGCAAGCCGTCGCGGCTCATGGAGAACCAGACGCGGGTCACGCCGAGCAGGAAGGTCAGCATCACGGTGAGGATGGAGAGCACCGCGAACACCGAGATGATGCTCGCGATGACCGGCAGGCCCACCCCGGTGAAGGCGGAGGCAAACCCGGCCTTGGGGTCGATGTCCTGGTAGTTCTGCATGCCCGTCAGGACCAGAGTCGCGGCCACGTAGAGGAGCATCGCGATGATGAGGGACAGGATGATGGCCTTGGGCATGTGCTTCTTGCCCTCCGTGGCCTCCTCGGCGGCCGTGCTCATGGCGTCGTAGCCGAAGACGGCGAAGAAGACCGTGGCCGCGCCGCTCATCACCGGACCGAAGCCGCTGGGCATGAACGGCGTGTAGTTGTTGGTGTTGATGTAGAAGACGCCCAGGCCCACGATGAACAGGATCAGCGTGACCTTGATGGCCACGACGGCGAGCTCGAAGCGGCCGAACGCCTTGGTCCCGCGGCTGAGGATCAGCGTGACGAGGAGGCAGATCAGGATGGCCGGCACGTTGACGATGCCGCCCTTGCCCTCGTCCACGGTGGAAGTCATCCACGCCGGAAGGTGGACGCCGAAGCCGCCCAGGAACGCGTCGAGGTACCCGGAGATGCCGATCGCCACCACAGCCACGATCGCGATGTACTCCAGCAGCAGGTCCCACCCGATGAACCAGCCGGTGATCTCGCCCAGCGCCACGTAGCCGTAGGTGTACGCGGAGCCGGCGCGCGGGATCATGCCGGCGAACTCCGCGTAGGAGAGCGCCGCGGCGGCGGAGGCCAGGCCCGCGACCAGGAACGAGATCAGGACTGCCGGCCCGACCCCGGGGTTGTCTGCGTCGCCGTGCGCCACGAGCCCGGCGAGGGAGAAGATGCCCACGCCGATGATCCCGCCGACACCGATCGCCGTCAGCTGCCACAGGCCGAGACTCCTGAACAGCCCGCTCTTGACGGTCTCGTCTTCCATCTCCTCCAGTGGCTTGCGTCGCCACACCGACCGAGGATTCTGCCCACTCATCGAGAAACTCCCACCGTTGCTCCAGACCCGTTGCCGGGCCTTCTGGACTGTGCGGCCTCCGCGGGCAGCGGCTCCCCAACGTGACGCCCACCACATCGGCCTTGTTCAGTATCCGGAGCTGTGTCCCATCAGGTAAAGCGACTCTTCCCGAACACTATCGGTCAGCTTTTCCGATCAGTACCGCGCAGAGGGCTGTCCGGTGGGGGCCCGAAGACGGGCGTTCAGGCCGAGACGGTGCGGATCCGGCAGGCGAACTCCCAGGGCCCCAGGTCCAGGCCCGGGCTGTCAGGGCGGTTGCCGAGCAGCACCTGGGCGTGGGCCCAGCCCGGGTCGCCGAGCTCCACCGGCCGCGGCTCGGCCGAGAAGTTGCCGAGGACGAGCAGCTCCGTGGCCCCGAGGCGCCGGGTGAAGGCGTAGACGGCCTCGGTCTCGGGCAGGAGCATGGTGAAGTCGCCGTCGGCAATCACCGGCAGCTCGTGGCGGAGGCGGATGAGCTCGCGGTAGAAGGCGAAGACGGAGTCCTCACGGTCGACCTGGGCCGCGGCGTTGATCTCCGCGGCGTTGGGGTTGACCACGATCCAGGGGGTGCCGGTGGTGAAGCCGGCGTTGGGCCCGGCGTCCCACTGGACGGGCGTGCGGGCGTTGTCCCGGTTGAGCGGGGCGATGGACTCCAGGACCTGCACTGGGTCCAGGCCCAGGCCGCCGGTGGCCTCGCGATAGTGATTCAGGACCTCGATGTCCCGATGCGCGTCGATCCCGGCGAAGGCCATGTTCGTCATGCCCAGCTCCTCGCCCTGGTACACGTACGGGGTGCCGCGGTGCAGGTGCAGGACACCGGCGAGCATCTTCGCCGAGAGCTCCCGGTACTCGCCGTCGTCTCCCCACCGGGACACGATCCGCGGCTGGTCGTGGTTGCCCCAGTAGAGGCTGTTCCAGCCGCGCTCCTCGAGCCCCTTCTGCCATCGGCCGAACGAGGCCTTCAGGTCCGTGAGCCGCATGCGGCCGGGGCGCCATTTGCTGCCCCCGCCGTGGTCGAGGTTCACGTGCTCGAACTGGAAGACCATGTCCAGCTCGTGGCGGGCGGGATCGGTGAACAGGACCGCGTCCTCAACCGTGACGCTGGGCATCTCGCCCACGGTCAGCAGGCCCGGGCCGCGGTGTGCGAACACCTCCCGGTGCATCTCCTGGAGGAACTCGTGGATCCGGGGGCCGCACGCGTAGCCGCGGCGGTCGTGGCTGTGGAGCTCGCCCTCGTGGACGGGGGTGTCCGCCAGGGCGGGGTCCTTGGAGATGAAGTTGATGACGTCCATCCGGAATCCGTCCACCCCGCGGTCCAGCCACCAGTTCATCATCGCGTAGACGGCCTGCCGGACCTCGGGGTTCTCCCAGTTCAGGTCCGGCTGCTTCCTCGAGAAGAGGTGGAGGTAGTACTCGCCGGAGGCCTCGTCGAACTGCCACGCCGACCCGGAGAAGAACGAGCCCCAGTTGTTCGGCTCCGCGCCGGGCGTGCCGGGCTTGCGGCCGGGCCGGGGCGGGCGCCACCAGTACCAGTCGCGCCGCGGCGAGTCCTTCGACGCGCGCGACTCCTCGAACCACGGGTGCTCGTCCGAGGTGTGGTTGACCACGAGGTCCATGACGAGCTTCATCCCGCGGGCGTGGAGGCCCTCGATGAGCTCGTCGAGGTCTGTGAGGGACCCGAAGAGCGGGTCGATGTCCCGGTAGTCGCTGATGTCGTAGCCGTTGTCGTCCTGGGGCGACCGGTACACGGGCGAGAGCCAGACGACGTCCACGCCAAGCCGCTCGAGGTAGTCCAGCTTTCCGATGATCCCGCGGAGGTCGCCCACGCCGTCGCCGTCGGAGTCCGCGAAGCTGCGGGGGTAGATCTGGTAGACGACGGCGCTGCGGAACCACTGTGGGTCGGCGGCGGGGTTGGCGTGGGGCGAGCGGTCCGGAACGGTCATGGGTCCTCCTGTCGCGGTCCGGGCATCGTAGGCACGGTGCGGACCCCCGGGCCAGAGCGCCGGGCACGGCTGTTGGGCGGGCGGCCCGATGGACCGCACCGCCCAGACTCAGGACCCCGTCGCCTCCGGCTCGGACCTCGACCCATCAGGAGCCCGGCGTGTAGGACCCGTACGGGGCGTACTGGAACTCGACCTTCCCGTCCCTGACCTTGGCCACGCCGTAGAGGTAGATGCTCGTGCTGTCCTTGGTGTCGGTGTACGGGCTGTCCTTGGCGTAGGAGGAGGTGCTCTTGCTCTGGTAGGTGAGCTCCGCGGTCCCCGGGGCCTTCGGCTGCACGGCGACTGCGCCGTCGGAGTAGACGCGGTCGCCCACCGTGTAGGCCGGCGCCTTCGTGATGCTCCAGTGGACATTCCGGTAGTCGTAGCCCGACCATGCCGAACGGTCGAACGGGCACGCGCTGTCGCTGGAGCTGCTGGACTTCGAGAGCTCAGTCCGGGCGGCGCAGCGGTCCAGGAAGGCCTTCACGGACGCGTCGAGCTGATCTTGGAACGCCTTGCTCAGAGCAGCCTTGAGGCCTGCTGTTGCCGGCGCCTGCGCGCCGATGGCCACACTGAGGCGCTGCTCGGGGACCTCGAGCAATGGGCTCCCTGTGTCGATGCCGAACGTGTACTCCCCCGGAAGGGCATAGAAGGTCATGGCCGTGGTCCGGTCCGAGAGCCAACCGTCCGGGCCCGTCGGCGTGCCCGCCGAGCCGAAGGCGTAGGAGTTCCCCACCTTCACGTCGGAGGCACCGGTGCTGACGGCCGTCCCGTTGGCCATGACCTTGGGGTTCTTCGTGTTCACGGCGACGGTCAGCGGACGCACGAGGCTGCCGGAGTCGACGGTCCAGTGGTCGTCGAGCAGGCTCGGATCGCGCTTGGACACGGTGAACGTCTGGCGCTCGGTGCGCCCGCCCTGGCTGAGCTCCACCACCACCGTCGATGCATTCCCTGCGGACTCCGTGCTCACCATCGAGTACCGGTCAATCCGGCCGCCTGCCTTCCCGTACACGTCGTCGCTCAGCAGCGCCCGCGACTCATTCGGCACGTTCGGCGAGACCTTCTCCATGGCAGCCTCAGCCCGTCCCGCCACGACGTCGTCCAGGTAGGCGCGGACCACTGCGTCGGGTCCCTTGCCCGCCTTGACGACCGCCACAGCGATCGCTCCCGCCCCCACGAGCAGGCCCACGCCCACGACGGCGACAGCCACCACGAGCGCCCGCTTCCTCGCCCGCGGGCTCAGGGTTCTGACGGCGGGGGAAGCAGCCGGTGCGGTTCCAGCGGCCGCCGCGGCCCCGGCGTCGTGCGTCCGTGCCTCGCCGCTGGCTGCCGCGGACAGGGCAGCGCCATGCCCGTCCGGCGCGGGAGCGCCGGCAGGGGGCGCCTGGGGCCCGAGCCTGCGGCCCAGCCCGGCGAGGACCGGGGCCGGCAGCGCGCCCAGGGCGTACGGGGCGAGCGCCCGGCTGGCGACCTCGGCGAGCAGCCCCCACGCCCCGAGGACGAGCGGCGACCACGCCGAGGGACCCGCAGACACGCGGGCCGAGCCCGTCCCCAGGAAGGCGCTGAACGTCACGTCCACCGAGACATGGAACACGCCCAGGATCACGAGGCCCGCGAAGGCGTAGGCGACAGGGCCGGTCCACGCCGACCTCCAGTCCCGGGCCGCCGCACCGCGGGCCACAGAGAGCACGGCACCGGCGACCGCCGTCGCCCCGAGCGCCAGGACCACGAGGAGCCACGCGGCCCAGACGGGAACCGGGCCGCCGTCGCCGGCGAGGAAGTAGTAGAGGCCGTCGCCCCGCATCGTGCCCGCTGAGCTGCCGGCGGAAATCCCACCGACATGGCCGATGGTGAAGGCTCCGGCGACGGCATGGCCGAGCCACAGCGGACCGGAGAGGGTCGCGCCCCACCCGCCTTGGACGCCGCCGACGATCCAGGCGACGGGCGCCGCGATCAGGCTGAAGACCAGCAGGTGGGCGGCGCAGGCCTTCACGGGCGGGAGCAGCAGCGCGGCCACACTGGAGGTCTGGGAGCCAGTCAAGGGCCGCGGTGTCGACGGGCGGCCGATCCCGGACCCGATCCACCCCATGGCGGCGCCGAGCACAAGCGCCACCAAGAACGGCACGACGCCGGCCGCGCTGAGGTCGAGCGTTGTGCCGGGTTGAACGGAATGCACCCGTGCGGAGGCGGCGATCGCAGTCGTGGTCGCGGCAAATCCGACGCCGAGGGCACCGGACTGGGCCGCTCGGACGGCAACACTCGGAGCCGGCGCGAGGCGCGCCTGCACGGCGCCGGCCCACAGGGCGAGCACCGCGGCGACGACCGTGAGCCCGAACGGCACCACGAAGGCGCTCACCGAACCCTGCACGCCCAACCCTGCAGATGCGCGGCCTTCCGACGTGCCCAGAAGGGCCATCGCGCCCACCTGCGCCGCGACCCCCACGACCGCACCGACAGCCCCCTCCGGAACCGCCTCCCCGACCCCCGGGAGAGAGCTGCCCAGCGACTCGACCGCTCCTCCCGCCGCCGCGAGGAGGACGCTTGCCAGGCACAAGGCGAAGAACACGAGGGCCGCGGCCACGCCGGCCACCGCCCCCTGCCACGGAACCGCGGCCAGGTTCGGCGATGCCCCGGGCTGGCCCTCCCCCACCGTCGGACTGTCAGCAGGCACATCAGAACGCATCGAGCAATCTCCCCCCGAGATAGACCTTGTCGGCGCCTTTCACAGACAGTCTGAGCGTAGCCCCGGCGCACTGGGCGGCGCACCCGGGAAGGCCGCCTGTGGACAACATGCCGAAGGGCTGGTGGCCGTCCCAGCCCTCGGGCCTTGTCAGGCGGGGCGGTGGCTGATGGGAGGGTGCGCGGCGTGGCCTTCGGCGCGCCATTCCGCGCGGAGCAGCGGGACAATGGCCACGAGGACCACCGCGGCGTAGGCGGTGAGGAACCAGGAGAAGAACACGCCGAGGGCAACGTGGAAGAGGATGGCACCGATCAGCCCGATGCGGGTCGGCCACCCTCCCGAGAGGACCATGATCCCGATGAGTGCCTGGAACACGACCAGCAGCCCGATCCACAGGAGGGGTTTGGCGGGGACGACGTCCCGCCATGTGTGCGTCACCCACGCGAACTTCGCGTCGTTGGCGAACGTCGCGTAGTCGGCGCCGGAGGCCAGGAACGAGGCGTTTACCGCCGCGCCTCCGAGGAGCATCACGAGCCCCATGCCGATGCGCCCGACCAGTCTGGCCCAGATGTTCACGCCTGCGAAGAGGCCGCCGATGACAACCGGTATGGCCAGAATGAAGAAGACGATCATCGAGTTCTCGACGACCCTGTTCATGACCATTCCCCCAGTGCCGAAGGCCTCAGATGCCATCAGAATAGGACTGCTGCGACCCGAAGGTAAGGGGGGATTCCGTCCGCGCGGCCAGCGGGTCAGTCGTCGTAGAGGGTGTCGCTGCCCGCGTCGGAAAGCTCAGCTTCGTCCTCCACCACATGGTCCTCGAGCCCTGTCAGCGACGGGCCGGCGTAGCCGTACTGGTCGAGGTACTTGCCGTCCGTGAGCACAGTGGGTGCGGGGACGTCGGCGTAGACGATGGGCCAGTCGTGGGCGATGAAGTCATCCCGTATGGCATGCTGGCGGGCGAAGTCCTTGGAGAGCGTCACCCAGTCCCCGCTGTTGATCTCCCCGAGGCCCGGGGGCAGCGCCCTGTAGATCCTCACGGGGCCGTCGGGCACGTCACGCGCCAGCACGAGCTGCCGCATCGTCTCGGCATCGCACTCGCCGAACCCGTATTCACGGGGGTGTCCGAAGGCATCCTCCCCCAGTGCCGAGGCAAGCTCGGTGATGGCGAAGCCCTGCTCCCCGGCTCGAGGGGCGCGGGGAGACATGGCGTAGTGCATGCCGTCAACAGTACTCCACAGCAATCACGTGTAGACTGGTGAGGACGCGGACTACCCAGATGGTCGTCCAGACGATGCGTTTGCGCAGGCTCGATGAAATCTCCGAGCCTCACGTATTCCTCCTTCCCCTCCTTCCCGGCGCGGACAGCGCGCTCTGCTGGAAGGATCCGTGCCGCCCGTACGCTGCGGCCTCTGCCCCTCGTCCGGCAGCCCCCATCACCCATCCACATTCCCGCGTGCCAGCGCCGCTGGCACGGCGCATCCGCCCGTGAGCGGAGCAGTCAAGAAGGTCCCTGATCGCCACAGCATCCAGTACCGCAGCCCACCCTTCTCGCCGCGCCCAGCGCTATGCGGGCACCGACACGTTCCCGCCGCTGACCCAGGCCTATCTCCAGGTCGCCCAGGTGGTCCGCGAAACCGGGCTCCTGCGCCGCACCCCGTGGTTCTACGCCTTGGTCGGCGCGGGCCTCCTCGCAACGCTGGCGGGCTTCCTCACCGGATCCATCCTCTTGGGCCACAGCTGGTTCCAGCTGCTGATTGCCGCGGGTCTCGGGATCCTCTTCACCCAGGTCGCGTTCCTGGCCCATGAGGCTGCGCACCGGCAGATCCTCGCGACGGGGCCGGCGAACGATCGCCTCGCAAGGGCCCTCGGTGCGGTTGCGGGCATGAGCTACTCGTGGTGGGACTCCAAGCACACCCGCCACCACGCCAACCCGAACCGGGTGGGCAAGGATCCGGACATCGAGGTCGACACGATCTCCTTCGTGGCTGAGGACGCGGCAGCAGCTCGCGGCCTCCGGGCCTGGATCACCCGCCGCCAGGGCTGGCTGTTCTTCCCGCTGCTCACGCTCGAGGGGCTCAACCTGCACTTCCTGAGCTTCCGGCACCTGTTCTCACGGGGCAAGGTCAAGGGGCGCTGGACCGAGCTGGGCCTGATCACGCTGCGCTTCGGCCTGGTGCTCGTCCCGCTCTTCTGGCTCCTGCCGCTCGGCATGGCGTTCGCATTCCTGGGCGTGCAGCTGGCCGTGTTCGGCCTGTACATGGGGGCAACGTTCGCCCCGAACCACAAGGGCATGGCGGTGATCGCGCGGGATGCGAAGCTGGACTTCTTCAGCAAGCAGGTCCGCACCTCGCGCAACATCGCGGGCGGCTGGTGGGCCACGTGGCTCATGGGCGGCCTGAACTACCAGGTCGAGCACCACCTCTTCCCGAGCATGCCCCGACCCCACCTCGCGAAGGCGCGGCGGATCGTCCGGGAGCAGTGCGAACGCCTCGCGGTCCCCTACACCGAGACGAGCCTGTGGCGTTCCTACGGCATCGTCGTGAGTTACCTCAACCGGGTTGGCCTCGCCGCGCGCGATCCCTTCGAATGTCCGGTCACTGCCGCGTACCGGCGGACCTGATGGCCGTTCAGAACTCCACCATGCATCGAGCAGTCCGCACTTCAGCGCGGTGCCGAAAGCGCATGTGTGACGCCATCTGAGCGAAGAACCCGGAAACATGTAGACTGAACTGACGATCGACCCAGAGCCGACGCGCGAGAACGGCGCCGTCCGCCGCCCACGTCAGCCATCATCGAACCGCGCACTCGCAACCAGCCGAGGCAGCGCCCCTCATTCTCATCCTCCATCACCCACAGTTGTCCCGCGCCGGCGCCGCCGACGCAGCACAAACCGGCCGCGGACAAGCGGCCGGATCAACACAAGAAGGAAACACGCATGGCCACTGGCACCGTGAAATGGTTCAACTCCGAGAAGGGCTTTGGATTCATCGCCCCCGAAGACGGCACCCCTGACGTCTTCGCCCACTACAGCGCGATCGTCTCCACCGGCTTCCGCTCCCTCGACGAGGGCCAGCGGGTCGAGTTCGACTCCGAGCGTGGACCCAAGGGCCCGCAGGCCACGAACATCCGTCCCCTCTGAAGGGGGTAGGCCCCTGACCCAGGGCGCCAACGGGCGGGTCCGCTTCGGCGGACCCGCCCGTGCTGTTTAACGTGAACCGCCCGGTGGGCGGGTAAGGATGGCACCATGAGCGACGAGACGGAAATGGTCCAGCGCGGCATCGGGATCCTGACCGCGGCCCTCTCGTGGGAGCCGGAGGACCCCGCCGCGACCGAGATGTTCAAGGAATCGCTGAACACCCTCGCCCGGGTGGATGACATGGTGTCCGTGTCCTTCTCCGGCGGCTCCCCGGAGCAGGCTGCGCTGCTGCGGGAGGTCCTCCCCCAGGTGGTCCGGCAGGTCATCGAGGCGCTGGCCCCGGACTACACGCGCCTCGTCCTGGGGATGGCGATCGGCTTCAAGAGCGTCGCCGACGCCTACCGCGAGGACGTCCCCGGTGCGAACATCGAGGCCGTCCTGCAGGCAGCCTCGCTGAACCTGGCGGACGAGGAGTAGGGCCCAGTCTCCGATGGTGGGGTGATGGGCCTGTCCGCGCGGTGACGGGTCAGAGACGCTCTGACCCGTCACCCCACGATCGAAAGCCCTACGCCAGACGGTGCCGGCGGATCCTCAGCACGGGCGCCGGCTCACGGCCCCACTCGGCCCGCAGCAGCAGCACCATGGAGACGATCATGACGGCGGCGTAGTACGTCAGGAACCACGTGAAGAACACGCCCAGCCCGAGGTGGAAGGCGATCGCGGCGAGGAGGCCGATCCTCGTGGGCCACCCGCCCGAGAGGATCAGGATCCCGACCACGGCCTCGAACACGATGAGCAGCGCAATGTAGAAGACCGGGTTTGCGGGCACCACAGCGCGCCAAGCCCGTGTGACCCAGCCGAACTTGGCCTCGTCGGCGAAGTCGACATAGGTCGCGCCGGCGATCAGGAACGAGGCGTTCACGCCCGCTCCGCCCACCAGCATCATCAGCCCGGTCCCGATGCGGCCGAGATACCTCGCCCACGTGTACCAGACCGCGAGCACGCTCCCGACAACGGCCGGCACCGCGAAGCAGAAGAAGACGATCATCTGGACGATGGGGTTCATGGCAACCACTCCCTTAGGAACACGTCCTGCCCCACTCACCTCGACAGTAGGCCCGGACGCGCCGGCCGCGGCAGAGTCGGAGGTCCCGCAGCGCCAGGCCGCGCGATGCGGGCCCTTCGGCCCAAGGCCCGCGGAGGCCTCCGCACCTACGCTCGACGCATGACGGCGCTCCCCTGGCCTGCTGCCCGCGCGTGGGTCCCGCTGTACCGGGCCGCCGGGATCGCGGGGATCCTCTTCGTCCTCTTCGGCCTGACGGCCCTCGCCCTGTACTTCGGCGACCCGCCCCCGGTGTCCGGCGGTGAGGCGACGCTGCGCTTCATCGCCGACCACACGGCGTCGTACGTCGCGCAGCAGCTGCTCTGGCTCGTGCCGTCCCTGTTCGGGCTCGTCGTGTTCACGGCGCTCCTCGTGGCGCTGCTGCCCGCCAGCCCGAGCCTGGCGGTGCTGGGCTTCGTGGTGGGGGCGGCGTCGTGGACGGCGCTCATCGCCGTGCCGACGACCAGCGTGGGCAGCCTCTCCCTGGTCACCCTCAGCTCCCAGTACGCGGCCGCGGCGGACGACGGCGCGCGGTCGGCCCTCGCGGCAGCCGCGGAGGCGCTCGTGGCGGAGAACAACACCGTCACCTTCGGGGGCGCCCTCACACCGCTGGGCATCCTGCTCATCTCGCTGCCGATGGTCCGGAGTGTGCTGCCGCGCTGGATCGGGTGGCTCGGGATCGTCACCGGGGCCCTGGGCCTTGCGGGCGAGGCCCTGCGCTTCGCCGTCACCGGCCTGTACGCCGTCTACGGCCCGCTCCTGTGGATCTGGTTCGCAGCCGTCGGGCTGGCCCTGCTGAGACTGCCACAGCACCTCGCCGTACCCGTATCCGTGCGCGTCGGACGATGAAGGGGCACCGTGGGCCCGGTCAGGCCTGCTGCCTGAGCCGTGGAGCTGTGCCGAGCAGCACCCTCAGTCCGGGCACCTTCCCCGAGAGGTGGGCGGCGCCGAAGGAGAACAGCAGCCCGAACACGGCGACGAGGAGGAACTTGACTCCTGCGGGCCACGCCGGCTGCAGGATCGCCACCTGCAGCCCCACGACGATGTACACGTGGAGGATGTAGGCCGCATAGCTGGCGCGCGCCATCGCCGCCATGAACGGCCGCTCCCGCCGCAGCGCCTCGCGAAGCACGACGACGAGGCCCACCGAGAGTCCCGCGCAGATCAGGATCTCGAGCGTCACACGGAGTGCTGAGCGCCAGTCTGGACCCCCCGTCGCCGTCACCGTCGTCCAGAGGCCGAGGACCTGGAACGAGAAGACCGCGGCGGCCGCGGCAAGCGCGATGCACAGCCACACGACGCCCACGCCGCGGGGGATGCGCTCGAACCAGGAATTGCGATAGGCGAGGACGCCCACCACGAACAGGCTCATGTACTGCGCCATGTTCGCCGGCTCGGCGGGGACGGCAAAGAACAGCGGAATCCAGTCATCGACGGAGAACCACCACCGGACGACCCAGGTGACCAGCACGAGCGCCCCGACGAAGGCAAGAATCGCCCCGTGGCCGGGCGGTGGCAAAGGCGTGCGGCGCCGGAGGCGGCCCACAGCCGAGACCCGTGCGACCGCAACATAGGCGAGGGTGTAGAGCAGGAGATGGCCGAGGAACCAGAGGTGCAGGTAAGCAGGCTGCCACGCGCCGTCGTAGAGCGCTGCAACGAGCGCGCCGAGAGACGGTCGCCCCAGGGCCAGCCAGACCAGGGGAACGTTCACTGCCACGATGAAGAACACAAGCGGGACACCGATCCGCACCCATCGCTCCCGCAGGAACCGGCGCGCGCCCTTCCGGTCGCACGACCTCGGCGTGAAGAAGCCTGCGATGAGGAAGAGCAGGCCCAGGCCGACTGCGGCGTTGACCGTGTAGAAGGGGCGGAACAGGTCGCTCGTCGCCGCGTCCTTGACCGGCCAGAATCCACCCGTGGGTCCGTAGGCTTGTGCGGCGTGGTGGACGATCACCATGCCGACGATCAGGACCCTGAGGACGTCGAGGTAGACGAGGCGTGCGGCGCCGCCGTCAGTACGGGTCCTTCCGAGATCCGCTGCCTCGGCCATCCTGCAACCTTCCGCGCGCCATCCGTCGCAGCCCAGCCTGCCCCGATACCCATGAACAGGCCAGAGGCGGAAGGCCTGCCCGCGTGCCGAGGCGCAGTGCCCGCTCGGTCGGTCGCCCAGTGCGCCCCGGCTGCCCCAACCGTAGGCTGGGCTCATGGCCGCCCAGGACGCCCTCGAGGTGGAACGCAAGTACACCGTCGAGGCAGCCACCCCGATCCCCTCCCTCGAAGGCCTGCCCGAGGTGAGACGCGTCGGCGCGCCCGTCACGCACACCCTCGAGGCGGTCTACTTCGACACCGAGGACTTCGCCCTGGCCGCGAACCGCATCACCCTGCGCCGGCGCACGGGCGGCAAGGACGCCGGCTGGCACCTCAAGCTCCCCGGCAAGGGGGGCGCGCGGACCGAGGTGACCGAACCGCTCGGGGCCGACGCCGCGCGGGTGCCGGAGCGGCTCCGGCACCTCGTCTCGGTGCACACCCGGGCCAGGGACCTCCGCCCGGTCGCCCGACTGAAGACCCGACGCACGGTGGTGCTGCTGCTCGACGCGGAAGGCACCGCGCTCGCGGAGTTCTGCGACGACCACGTCGAGTCCGAGGCGCCTCCCTCGGGCGGCCTGCGGCAGGCGTGGCGGGAGTGGGAGATCGAACTCATCGGGGGCGAGGAAGAGCTCCTGTCAGCGGCCGACGACCTCCTCGCCGATGGGGGCGTGCACCCCGCGGAGCTCCCGTCGAAACTGGCCCGCGCCCTCGGCCCCTCCTACCCGGTGCTGCCCGAGCGCGCGGAGAGGCCGAAGCGGAAGGGTCCCGCCGGCGTCGTCCTCCTGGCCCGCCTGCGAGGGCAGGCGGAGGCGCTGAAGGCGATGGACCCGCAGGTGCGCCAGGACGCGCCCGACGCCGTGCACCAGCTCAGGGTCGCCGTACGCCGCATGCGCTCGGCCCTGGCGACGTTCCGCCCGTTCGTGGACGCGGAGAGGGCCAACCGGCTCCGGGACGAACTCAAGTGGCTCTCCCAGACCGTGGGCCAGGCGCGCGACGTCGAGGTCATGCGCGAGCGGCTCGCGGAGCTGGCCGGCGCCGAGCCGGGAGCGCTCGTGGTGGGTCCGGTCGCGGACCGGATCCGCCGCGAGTCGGAGGCCCGGTATCGGCAGGCGCACGAGGTGGGCCTCGTCGCGCTGGACAGCGAGCGCTACTTCCGCCTCCTCGACACCCTCGACGCCTTCCTCGCCGAGCCGCCCCTGACCGAGCGGGCCGCGAAGGCAGCCCGCAAGGCCGTCGCGAAGCGCGTCGCGAAGGACATCGAGCGCCTCCACGACGCCGTCGACGCCGCCGAGGAGGCCGAGGACGCCGACGCGGACCAGGACACCGTCGACGCCGCCGAGGAGGCCGAGGACGCCGACGCGGACCAGGACACCGTCGACGCCGCCCTGCACGAGGTGCGCAAGAAGGCCAAGCGGCTCCGCTACGCGGCCGAGGCCGCCCGCCCCGTCCTGGGCAAGCGGGCCAAGCGGCTCGCCAAGGCGGCCGAGCAGATCCAGGAGACCCTCGGCGAGCTCCAGGACAGCGTCGTGAGCCGCGGGCACCTGCTCGATCTCGCCGCCCAGGCCCACGAGGAGGGCGACAGCGCGTTCAGCTTCGGCCGCCTGCACGCCCTCGAGCAGCAGCGCGCCGCGGAGGCTCGCACGCGGTTCGCCCTCGACTGGGCCGACTTCACCGAACGCCACCCCTGACCGGGCGCGGCGCACGACGCCGGCCGCTCACCCGGCGTCGAACGTCACCACCTGGCGGATCACCGAGCCCGAGGCGAGGGCGTCCATGCCCTCGTTGATCTCGTCGAGGGTGATGCGCCGGGAGACGAGCCGCTCGAGCGGGAGGCGGCCCTCGCGCCAGAGCCGCTCGAAGGCGGGCACGTCCCGCTTCGGCACGGCGGAGCCGAGGTAGCTGCCCACGACCGTCTCGGCCTTCGCGGTCAGCTGCAGCGGCTCGATCTCGGCGGTCGCCCCCGGCGCCGGGAGCCCGACGGTCACGAGCGTGCCGCCCAGGCCCAGGAGCCGGTACGCGGTCTCGAACGCGCGCGGGTGGCCCACGGCCTCGAGCACGACGTCCGCCTCGACCTTGCGCTCGATCGCCTCCGCCGGGGTGAACGCCTCCGCGGCGCCCCACTCGCGCGCGGTCGCGAGCTTGGACTCCTGCGCGTCCACCGCCACGACCCGGCAGCCGGTGGCGAGCGCGGTCAGCAGCCCGGCCATTCCCACTCCCCCGAGGCCCACGACGGCGACTCTCGTCTCCGGCGTGATCCTGCCGGCGTTGAGCAGCGCCCCGCCGCCGGTGAGCACGGCGCAGCCGAGCAGCGCGGCGACCGTGGGCGGGACGTCGTCGCCGACGGGGACAACCGAGCGCTCGTCGACCACCGCGTACGTCGCGAAGCCGGAGACGCCGAGGTGGTGCTGGACCTCCTCACCGGCCCGCGTGAGGTGCCGGGTGCCGGTGAGGAGCGTCCCGGCGGCGTTCGCGGCGCTGCCCCGCTCGCACGGCAGGCGCCCGTCGGTGGCGCACGCGGCGCACTCGCCGCAGCGGGGCAGGAAGGTCATGACGACCCGCTGGCCCGGCGCGACGGCGACCCCCTCGCCCACCTCCTCGACGATGCCCGCGGCCTCGTGGCCCAGCAGCATCGGCAGCGGGCGCGGGCGCGAGCCGTTGACCACGGAGAGGTCCGAGTGGCACAGTCCCGCCGCCTCGATGCGGACCAGGAGCTCTCCGGGGTCGGGGCCTTCGAGCTCGAGCTCGTCGATGGTGATGGGCCGGCTGGCGGCGTACGGCTGCTCCGCCTCCATGGTGTTCAGGACAGCGCCGCGGATCGTGCGGGTGGCTGGCATCGGTGCTCCTTGATCTCGGATGTTCTCGGGACGTGAACGCTCATCCGCTCTGTGCCCATCCATCATTGCCCCAGACGCCCCCGCACCGCAGGATGAGCGCATGGCTTACGACCCTGAACTGGCGGACCGCGTCCGGCATACCGTCGCCGGCATGGCCGACGCGACCGAGAAGAAGATGTTCGGCGGGCTCGCGTTCCTCGTCGGAGGGAACATGGCCGTGGCCGCGAGCGGCGAGGGCGGGCTGCTGCTCCGGGCCGATCCGGCCGCGAGCGCGGACCTCTGCGCGAACCCCGGCGTCGAGCGCGCCGTCATGCACGGCAAGGCCATGGACGGATGGCTCCGCGTCTCCCGGGAGGCCGTCGAGCTCGACGACGCGCTCGACCGGTGGGTACGCGTCGGCGTCGACTACGCGGCCTCGCTCCCGGTCAAGTAGATGCCGGCGGTGGCGAGCCGGGGTGGGTCTCAACCAGCCGGCGTCGAGCCCGGCGCTCCGGCCCCTCCTGCCGGCACGAGCCACCTGGGGCATTTCGCGCTGTCGCGCAGCTCGTGGCGCGCTCCGAGGAACTCAGTGGGGTGCGGCTGGGAGTGTGAGCTCTCGGCCCGCGGTGAGCGCCGCTGTCAGGCTGAGCGCCGCAGCGCGTCGGCGACCCGCTGCACGACGGTCTCGAACCGCCGCCGCAGGACCTCCTGCTTCCCCCCGGGCCACTGGGAGTACGCGAGGCAGAGGCTGACCGTCTCGCCCCGGGGCAGCTCGAAGTGGGCGTACAGGTCACCGTCCGGGCTCGGCCCGATGTCCAGGGGCAGGGCGTCGTCCGGGCGGTCCGTGCCGTCGACCCGGTCGGTGCCATCCGGGCGGTCCGTGCCGTCGACCCGGTCGGTGCCGAGGAGGCCGAAGGAGTGCGGCACGAGGAACACCGCACCCTCGAGCGTGTCCAGCGCGAACAGCACGGCGCCCTTCTCGGGCACGCCCGCGGGCAGCAGTGCCGCCGTCGCGGGCGAGAGCATCCCGTCGGTGAGGACGAACGCGAACCCGCGCGGCGTGCTCACGAGGGCGCCGTTCAGCTCGACCGGGTCGGCGTCTCCCTGGTCGAGGAGCAGGAACCCGGGAAGGAGCACGGACTCGTCCATGTAGAGCTCGTGGTTGTACTCCGGGTCCGAGGCGGCCGCGTGCTCGAGCGCCGCCCGCATCATCATCGGCTCCGCCTTCGCCGCCGTGGCGAGCAGCGGGTCCTCGATGGCCTCGTCCTCGGCCTCGTGCGCCATCTCGCCGAGCACCTCGGCAGCCTCGGGAACGTGGCGCAGCACCAGCCGCCCGGCTTCCTCGGCACCGAACAGCACCGCCGCCGCACCCAGCATCGCGACGACCGCCTCCCGCGGCCCGGGCTCGGCCTCCAGCTGGCCTTCGAGCCACTCCACCACGGGCCGGGCGCCGGCCTGGTCGAGCACGCACCGCGCCGCCTCCCCGTGGCGCTCCGCTCCGGCCATGGTGCAGGTCTCGGCGAGGACCGCGGCGAGCGAGTCGGGCACGCCGGCCCGCGCAAGCCGCGTCGCCAGCGGCAGGCCCGATGGCGTTGTGCTCACGGTCTCAGCCTTTCAGCGGCCGGCATCCCGGGTCAACCGGCCCGGTGCCGGTGACGGATCGAGTCGCTCCGGTAGTCCATCGGTACCCATCCGCGCTCCGGCTCAACCGCCGTGGGAGCCCTCCCACGCGTCGATCTCGGCGGACAGCTCGGCCTTGCGCTCCTCGGACGCGAAGCTCGCGGCGACGGAGTTCCGCGCGAGCAGGGCGAGGTCCTCCCGGCCCAGGGCGAACTGCTCCGCGACCGCCTCGATGTTCTCGCCGGCGTACCCGCCGAAGTAGGCGGGATCGTCGGAGTTCACCGTCACGTGCAGCCCGGCGCGCAGCATGGCCGGCAGCGGGTGGTCCGCGAGCGTGTCCACGGCCCTCAGCCGCACGTTCGAGAACGGGCACACCGTCAGCGGCACCCGGTGGTCCACCAGGTGGCGGACCAGCTCGGGGTCCTCGAGGCACCGGATCCCGTGGTCGATCCGCTCCGCGCCGAGGCTCCGCATCGCGTCCCACACGTACTCGGGGCCGCCTTCCTCCCCCGCGTGCGCGACCGCGTGCAGCCCCAGCGCGCGGGCCTCGGCGAAGATCCCCTCGAACTTCCCGGCCGGGTTGCCGACCTCGGCGGAGTCGAGGCCGACGCCGATGATCGCACCCAGGTGCCCCTTCGCCTCGGCCCACGCGGCCTCGGCGTCCTCGATCGGCTGGTCGCGGAGGAAGCACAGGATGAGGCCGCCGCTGAGCCCGAGGAGGGCGGCGTCGTCGAGCGCGTCCTGCAGGCCGCCCACGACGTCACCGAACGGCACGCCGCGCGCGGTGTGCGCCTGGGCGTCGAAGAAGAGCTCGGCGTGGCGGACGCCCTCGGCCGCGGCGCGGCGCAGGTACGCGGAGGCGAGGTCGCGGAAGTCCTCGCGCGTGCGGAGCACCTCCATGCACGCGTAGTAGAGGTCGAGGAAGGACTGCAGGTCAGTGAACGAGTACGCGGCGCGCAGCTCCTCGACCGAGGCGAAGGGCAGCTGGACGCCGTTGCGCACGGCGAGCTCGAACGCGAGCTCCGGCTCGAGCGTGCCCTCGATGTGCAGGTGCAGTTCGGCCTTGGGCAGGAGCATGGCGTCGAAGGTCATGGCGTATACCTTCGCACACGGTTCCAGCCCGTCCCGCTCTTTGGCAGACTGCAGAGGATGACGCATCCGACCACCCTCTTCGGCCGGCTCTTCGCCGGGGCCTTCGGCGTCGTCAAGGCGTTCCGTCCCAACCGGCCCATCCACACCCAGGGAGTCCTGCTGTCCGGGACGCTCGAGCTCAGGGGCGCCGCGTCCGGCATCCCGTTCCTCGACGGCGCTGCGTCCCTGCCGGTGACCGCGCGGCTGTCGCGCTCGTTCGGGTTCCCCGTGGCGTGGCCGGACTTCATCGGCCTCGCCGTGCGCGTCCGCGCGGACGACGCCGACGCGGACCTCCTGCTCGCCTCCACCGGCTGGCGCGTGCCCGGCAGGTTCGCGCTGCTCATGCACCGCACGGCCGGCCTCGCGCGGCTGACCTCCCTCATGCCGTACCGCGGGGCGCGGGGCGCGGTCCTGCTCGGGGCGCGCACGGTCGGCGCGGACCCAGGCGCGCCGGGGCGCTTCCGCCCCGACGCCCGGTGGGACCTCGAGCTGTTCTGGGCCACGCCGCTCGGACCGTGGAACCGCTGCGGCTCGCTCCGGCTCACGCCCGTGCTCGACGCCGCCGGCCGGGTCCAGGACACGCCGCTGCGCTTCGACCCGCTGCTCAACCAGCTGCCGACGGCGCAGACGTACGGCTGGACGCGCCGGCTGCGCGAGCACTCCTACAGGCTCGCGCGGCAGTAGTCCGGCCCGCGTGGAGTCCCCTACGCCCCCAGCTCCCTGATGACCTCCTGCGCGACCGACGCGCTGGACTGCGGGTTCTGCCCCGTGATGAGGTTCCTGTCCACGACCACGTGGTCGCTCCACGCCTTCCCTGCCTCGACCACGAGCCCAGCCTTGCGCAGCTCCGTCTCGACGAACCACGGCGTCTTCTCGCCGGTCCCGCCGGAGCGCTCCTCCTCGTCGGTGAACGCGGTGACGCGGCGGCCCGCGAAGGCGTTGGAGCCGTCGTCGCGCTTGGCGGCGAGGAGGGCTGCCGGCCCGTGGCAGAACGGGGCGATGACCTTCCCGGCCTCGTCGGCCTCGATGAGGAGGCGGCCCACCTCGGGGTCGAAGGCGAGGTCCGTCATGGGGCCGTGGCCGCCCGGGAGCACGAGGGCGTCGTACTCCTCCACGACGGCGTCGAGCGGGAGGGCGGACTCGAGCTCCCAGCGGATCTCCTCGAGGTAGGCGGAGAGGTCCGCCGCGGTCTCGCGGCCCACGCGCTCGGGGTCCAGGCTCACGGCGTCCGCGACGGGGACCGCTCCCTTGGGCGTTGTGATGGTGACGGAGTGGCCCGCGCGGATGAGCTCGCGGTGCGCCGTGACGAGCTCCTCGGCCCAGAAGCCCGTGGGGTGCTCCGTCCCGTCGGTGAGCCGCAGCGTGCTGGCGCCGGTGACAATCATGAGGATCGAGGACATGGTGGGTCTCCCGTCGTCGCGGATGGTGGTCGCTGGAGAGACTACCCAGCCGGGGTGCTCCCGACGCGGCTCAGCTGCGAGTGCCGCGGAAGGCCGTGACGACTGCGGCGAGGTCGTCGCTGCCGTGGCCGGCCTCGGCCGCCTCCGCATACAGGCCGGCGAGGGCCTCCATGATGTCCGAGCGGGCGCCGGCGCTGCCCATCGCCTCGAGGATGAGCCGGGTGTCCTTGGCCGCGCCTTCGAGCGGGAAGCTCGTGGGGAACTCGCCCGCGATCATCGCCCGCCCCTTCATCTGGGCGTAGGTGCAGTCGGAGGCGCCGCCGGCGATCGTGTCGAGGAACATCTGCGGGTCCAGGCCGAGTCTGGAGGCGAGGTCGATGGACTGCGCCGTGGCGGCCACCACGGAGACCACCCAGGAGTTGGCCACGAGCTTGAGACGGTGCCCGTCGCCCGGGCGCTCGCCCACCCACACCGTGCGGACAGCGATTGCGTCGAAGACGGGCGCGACGGCGTCGCGCACTCCCTCGGGCCCGGCGGCGAGGACGGTGAGCTTGCCCTCCTCGGCCGGCTGGCGGGTGCCCATGACCGGGGCGTCGACGAACCGCACGCCGGCATCCGCGGCCCGGTCGGCGAGGCGTTCGGTCTCCTCGACGCCGAGCGTGCCGCTCTGCACCCACACGGCGTCGGGACGCATCGCCGGGAGCGCCTCCGTCATCACCTCCGCGGTGGCCGGCTCGTCGAACAGCATGGTCACGACAACGTCGGCGCCATCGACAGCCTCCGCCGGGGAGCCGGCGACGACGGCGCCGGCGTCCGCGAGCGGCTCGGCCCTGTCCCGACTCCGGTTCCACACCCGCACCTGAAAGCCCGCCTTGGCGAGGTTGCGCGCCATGCCCGCGCCCATGATTCCGGTGCCCAGGACAGCCACGGTCGTCGTCATCGCTTCCTCATTCCTCTAGACGTCAGACGTCCGCCACCCTACGCGCCGCCCGCCGCACAGGGGAACCCCGGACCCTTTGCGGATTCTTGATGCTTCCGAATCTTCAGAAAACAGTGAAGCAAGCGTACCGTCCCAACCATGGACACCGTCATCCAGACTGTCGAGCTCCACAAGCACTACGGCCGCGTCCACGCCCTCGACGGCCTCGACCTCGAGGTCTCCCGGGGCGAGATCCACGGCTTCCTCGGCCCCAACGGCGCAGGCAAGTCCACCACGCTGCGCGTCCTCCTCGGCCTTGCCCGCGCGACATCGGGCACCGCCCGGGTCTTCGGCAAGGACCCCTGGTCCGACGCGGTCGAGCTCCACCGCCGCGTCGCAAGCATCCCGGGCGACGTGAGCATCTGGCCCAACCTCTCCGGCGGCGAGGCGATCGACCTCATCTCCCGACTGCGCGGCGGCACTGCCGACCATGCCGCCTACAGGGCCCGCAAGAAGGAGCTCTGCGAGACCTTCGACTTCGACCCCACCAAGAAGGGGCGCGCCTACTCGAAGGGCAACCGCCAGAAGGTCGCCCTCATCGCCGCCCTCGCCACCGAGGCCGAGCTGTACCTGCTGGACGAGCCGACGAGCGGCCTCGACCCCCTCATGGAGGCGGTGTTCACGCGCGAGGTCCGCGCGCTCGCCGACCGCGGGGCCACGGTGCTCCTCTCGAGCCACATCCTCTCGGAGGTCGAGCAGCTCGCCGACCGGGTGAGCATCATCCGGTCCGGCAGGATCGTCGACGGCGGCACGCTCGCCTCGCTGAGGCACCTCACCCGCACCGAGATCTCCTTTGCAGCCGACCACATCGACACCGCCGCCCTCGCCGCACGCCCCGAGGTCCACGACCTCACAGTCGCCGAGGGCCGCGTGAAGTTCGGCGCGGACTCCGACCAGGTCGCCCGGCTCCTGCCCCTCCTCGGGAGCATGGCCGTCCAGGGCCTGCTCGTCTCTCCGCCGTCGCTCGAGGAGCTGTTCCTGCGCCACTACGGCGACACGACCGGCGCGGCGCCGCAGGATGAGCACGACGACGGCCGGTCGCCACGCCGGCATCGCGCGGCGACCCGAGCGGGAGCCTGAGATGGGCACGTTCCTCGCGCTGTACCGGCAGAGGCTGCGCCGTGACCGGTGGCAGCTCGTGAGCTGGGTCCTCGGCATCGGCGCCATGACCGTTTTCGCGGCCGCCGCGGTCGCGAAGACCTACGGCGACCTCGCCGAGCAGGCGGCGATCCTCAAGGTCGCCCTCGCGACGCCGGCCATCCTCGTCTTCCGCGGACTGGCCCGCGGGCCCGGCCTCGGCCCGTTCACGTTCTTCGAGATCTTCACCTTCCTCGCCCTGCTCGCCGGCTGGATGAGCACCTTCATGGCCGTCCGGCACTCCCGCGCCGAGGAGGAGAGCGGGCGGGCCGAGATGGTCTCCGCGACCCCTGCCAGCCGCATGCTCCCCTTGGCCGCCACCGTGCTGCACGGGCTCGTGGCGAATGCCCTCGCGGCGATCGTCGTCGCCCTCGGGTTCATCTCCGCGGGCCTCGACCCGGCCGGCTCGATCCTTGCGGGGGCGGCCACCGGCGCTGTCGGCGTCTCGTTCCTGGGCGTCGGGCTGCTCGCCGGCGAGTTCATGAGCACGTCGCGCGGCGCGAACGCCGTCTCGGCCTCCCTCGTGCTCGCCGCCTACCTCCTGCGGGGACTGGGCGACGCGGCCGGGACCCCTGGGGCGGACGGGATGACCATGACGGCGGGCTGGCCGAGCTGGGTCTCCCCCATCGGCTGGGGCCAGCAGACGTTCGCCTACACCGGGGACCGGTGGTGGCCGCTGGTGCTGCCGCTCGGCCTCGGGGCCCTGTGCGTCGCAGCCACCGCGCTGGTCATGGACCGCCGGGACGTCGGAGCCGCACTCCTCGCGGGACGCACCGGCCGCGCCGACGCCCATCCGACGCTCGGCGGTTCCTTCGCCCTCGCGGCCCGGCTCCAGATGGGTTCGATCATCGGCTGGTGCATCGGCGGCCTCGCCACGGGGCTCCTCACGGGCGGCCTCGGCTCGGCGGTCGATTCGATCACGGCCGCCAACGAGAACACGACGACGGCGCTGCGCAGGATGCTCGCGGCCCAGGGCGCCTCGACGTCCCAGCTCCTCGTCTCGGTCTTCTTCCTCCTCGCCGGCGTCCTCGCCGCGGCCTGCGCCCTGCAGGCCGTGATCCGGGCGCGGCAGGAGGAAGCGGGCGGCACCGGCCCGTGGCTCGTGTCCCAGCCGCTGGGACGCGTCCGGTGGTTCGCGGACTACCTGGGCCTGGGGAGCCTGACCATCGTCGCCGTGCTGCTCGTGACCGCGCTCGGTGCGTGGATCTCGCTCACCGCGTCCGGGGACACGTCGGCGGCGGCGGGAGACGTGTGGATGACCGCGCTCGACCAGGTCCCGGCGGCCCTGGTCTTCCTGTCCGTGCCCGCGCTCGTGTTCGTCGTATGGCCGCCGGCAACCATCCCGGCCGGCTGGACGATCCTGGGCGTCGCGGTGCTGCTCGGCGTGTTCGGCGGGCTGATCGGCGTCGACGAATCCGTCCGCGACATCTCGCCGTTCGCGCACACCCCCGTCCCGGGGCCGGGAGGCACCGACTGGACGGGGGGCTTCTGGATGCTCGGCATCTCGGTGGCCGCCGCGGCCGCCGCGCTCGCCCTCATGCGCCGCCGCGAGGTGGGTTCCGCGTGACGCCCCCGCATACGCCCCCGCTGGCGCGGATCCCGCCGAGCGCCGAGACCTCGGCCGCCGTCATGACCGCAGCCGGCTTCCCGAAGATGCCGGCGCGGGCGCTGATGGCACTCCTGGCCTCCGAGGAGGGCGCGCTCACCGCGACCGAGCTCGGGGAGGCCCTGGGTGCGAGTCCCGCGGCGGTCTCCGGCGCCGTCAGGTACCTCCAGCAGGTCGGCTTCATCCACCGCGTCTCCCAGCCGGGCAGCCGCCGCGACCGCTACGAGCTGCCAGAGGACGCGTGGTACGTCGCGAGCATGCGCCAGAACCCCGTGTACGAGAAGCTCGCCGGCCTCTCGACCGCGATGGCCAGCGAGCTGCCCGAGGGCTCCGCCGCCCGGTCGCGCGTGGAGGACATGGCGCACTTCTACCGCTTCCTCGTGGAGCGCATGCCCCGTCTCATGGACGAGTGGGAGGCCGAACGGGCGGCCGCCTCCGGGTAGCCTAGGCACCGCAGACGCCTAGGTTAGGAGCACGCATGTCCCGAATCGCGATCATCGGCGGCCACGGCAAGGTCGCCCTCCTCCTCGCGCCGCTGCTCGTGGGCCGCGGCGACGAGGTCACCTCCGTGGTGCGCAACCCCGAGCACGTCGCAGACGTCGAGGCCACGGGCGCGAGCGCGGTGGTCGCCGACGTCGAGCAGCTCGACACGAAGGCGATCGCCGAGCTCCTGGCCGGGCACGACGCCGTTGTGTGGTCTGCCGGGGCCGGCGGCGGGAATCCCGCCCGCACGCGCGCCGTCGACCGCGATGCGGCGATCCGCTCGATGGACGCAGCCGCCGCCGCGGGCGTGCCTCGGTACATCATGGTGTCGTACCTCGGCGCGCGCCCGGACCACGGCATCGCGGAGGACAACCCGTTCTTCCACTACGCCGAGGCGAAGGCCGCGGCCGACGAGCACCTGCGCGGCACCACCCTGGACTGGACGATCCTCGGCCCCTCCGCGCTGACCCTCGAGCCGGGAACGGGCAGGATCGACCTCGCGGACCATACCGAGTCCGGGAGCGTGAGCCGGGAGGACGTCGCCGCCGTCGTGGCCGCCGCCCTCCGCGAGCCGCGCACCGTGCGGGAATTCGTGGGCTTCAACCAGGGCCAGACGCCGATCGCGGAGGCGCTCGCCTCCCTCTGAGCGGGGCGCCCGGGCCCGGCGGAGGCCGGCCGGTACTGTGGGGACAGGTGCCGGCAGGCACACCCAGCAGACCACAAGGGGGCTCAGCAATGACCGGACCCATCATCGTCGGCGTCGACGGCAGCATCACGGCAGAGAAGGCGGCCGAGGCGGCCCGCGACCTCGCACGCGCCCTCGACGCCCCGCTCCACGTGATGTGCGCCTTCGAGAGGGACCGCACCGAGGTCATGGGCAGCGGCAGCGACACGTGGATCATGTCCGACGCCGAGACGGCGGTCGGCATCGCGAAGAACGTCGCGCTCGGCCTCGAGGCGCCCGGCCTCACGGTCACGTACAGCGCCGGTCGCGGCAAGCCCGCCGAGGCCCTCGTGGCGGAGGCCGAGCGGCTCGCGGCCCACATGATCGTGGTCGGAAACCGCCGCATGCAGGGGCTCGGCCGGGTCCTGGGGAGCGTCGCCAGCTCGGTCGCGCACAACGCGCCCTGCGATGTCTACATCGTCAAGACCGTCGGCGAGTAGGCGTCATCCACAGCCCACGCCGGGCGTGTGACAAGCGGGCGGCGTGGCCCTGTGATAGGCGTAGAGGCATGCAGGGCACGGAACACAAATACGAGCATGTCGTCACCTCCCAGCCGGTCAACGAGTCTGACCGCGGCTCCGAGGTACTCCGCATTCCCACGAGCGCGCTCCCGGCCTTCCCGGTGGGACCGGGGGTCGTGAAGGTCTCCGTCGACGGCGCGGTCCGGTCGGTGCTGTGGAGCCCGCGCAGCAACGAGCGGCGCTCCGGCACGCTCGCGGTCGGCAACGACGTCATGAGCTCGCTCCCCGCGTCCGAGCCGGTCAAGATCGGCGTCAAGGGCGACGTGTTCCACCTGCTCGTTCCCTGCCCCACCGCCTGAGCCCGCAGCCTCCCCCACCCGGCAGCAGAAATGTCGGACCCGTCTGGTTCGCTGTGAGTGCAGGCCGGGCGGCGAGCCCGGTCTGCGCCACAATCCGCCGCCCCGGGACAGGAGGCGGCGCGTGGAGCGCACTGCCCGGGACGGCTGACATGGGGGGCCGCCCCGGGCATTGCCGCGTCCGCAGGGTGCGGGGACAGTAGACCCATGGGCCGGCTCCTCTACATGAACCTCATGTCCCTCGACGGCTACATCAGCGACCGCGGCGGACGCTTCGACTGGGCCATGCCCGACGAGGAAGTCCACGCCGCGGTCAACGACCTCGCCCGGCCCGTAGGGACCTACCTCTATGGACGCCGGCTGCACGAGGTGATGCGCGTCTGGGACGACCCGGGGTTCGCAGCCGGCGAGCCCGGCGTCGTGCGCGACTTCTCCGAGATCTGGCGCGCCGCGGACAAGATCGTCTACTCCACCACACTCACGGGCGTCGACACAGCGCGCTCCACCCTCGAGCGCCGCTTCGAGCCCGAGGCCGTCCGGCGGCTCAAGGCACGCACGACGGCGGACCTCGCCATCGGCGGCCCCGGCCTGGCCGCGCCGGGGTTCTCCGCGGGCCTCGTGGACGAGGTGCACCTGTTCGTGGCGCCCGTCGCGGTGGGCGGCGGGACCCCGGCACTGCCGGACGCCCGGATGGACCTCGACCTCACCGCAGAGCGGCGGATCGGGCGCTTCGTGTACCTCTCCTACACCGTCCGGCAGGCGTCCCGCGAGTAGCCCCCAGACCCCTCCGAACCGGTCACCTAGCGTTCACGAGAACATGATCTAATGCTCTGGTGCCGTGGACGCGGCGCGGTGCGCAGGAGGCAGGGTCAGTCAATGGTGGAAGCGGTCATCCCCGAGGGTCAGTACTGGTTCGTCGGAGCCTTCTACTCGGATCGTGACCCCCAAGACCAGTCCGACCGCTTCGTCTCGGAGGGCATCTGGGAGAACGGCTTCGAGGACCGCTACCTGGACACCGTGAAGTCCATGAAGGTGGGCGACCAGATCGCGCTCAAGTCCACCTACGTGCGCAAGAAGGGCCTCCCGTTCGACCCGCGCGGCCACGCCGTCTCGGTCATGGCGATCAAGGCAGTCGGCGTGATCACGGCGAACCCGGGCGACGGCCGGAAGGTCGGCGTCGAGTGGAAGCGCCTTGACCGGCCCCGCGAGTGGTACTTCTACACCGGGCGCCACACCATCTGGAAGGTCACCCCTAGCCACTGGATGCGCGAGGCGCTGCTGCGCTTCACCTTCCTGGACGAGCCGCAGGACACCGACCGGTTCCGCAACGACCCAGCATGGGCCAAGCGCTTCGGCGACCTGGACCCGAAGCCCGAGCAGCGCTTCGAGTGGACAGCGTTCTACGAGGCCATGGCCACGGCTCTCCTCGACTTCCGCGGCCGCCGGGGCGAACTGCTCGCCCACCTGCGCGAGATGCAGGAGCGGCACGAGGAGCTCGGCTTCCTCATGGACCGCGACTGGCGCGACAACCCGGTGCCGCTCAAGGACATCTGCCCGTTCACGGTCATGGGCACCTTCAACCGCGGCACGACCACGGCCAAGCGCACCGAGATCGCGGCGGACTGGGCCGAGTTCCTCGGCGTCACCGTCGCGGTGCCGACGAGCTTCGACGGCATCCCCCTCCTGAACAACCAGAACTCGTGGTTCTTCCCGCCCGCGGGGACGCGGCTGAAGGACGACATCGACAGCCTCTGGGACGTGTTCGAGGCCGCGCTCGCCGTGGCCGACTCGAGCGAGGACCACGAGCGCTTCCGCCTCGCCGCCGCGTACGACCGCGCGCGGGAGATCTACCGGGTCGGCACCAAGCTGACGATGGGCCTGTTCTGGGTCCGGCCCTGGAACTTCCTGCCGCTGGACGGCCGCTCGCGCCAGTACCTCAAGAGCGAACTCATGCTCGACCAGGACTTCTTCACGGCCGACGGCGCCGCGTACGTCATGCTGCTGGACACGCTCGCCTCCAAGTTCGAGGATCCGCAGTTCGCGGTCCACTCCTTCCCCGAGCTGTCCTGGACGGCGTACCTCGAGCGGGACGGGCGCCGCGCCCACGCTGAGTCCGACGCCGAGGAGGTCCCGGAGCCCGAGGACGATCCGACGCCCGTCTCCCCACAGGCCAGCTACTCGGTGCGGGACATCATCGCCGACGGCTGCTTCCTGGACGAGTCCGCGCTCAACGGGTACCTGTCCCGGTGGCGCTCGAAGAAGAACCTCATCCTCCAGGGCCCTCCGGGCACCGGCAAGACCTGGCTCGCGCGCCGGCTCGCGTACGCGCTCATCGGCACCCGCGACAACAAGTCCGCGCTACGCGCCACGCAGTTCCACCCGAACTCCAGCTACGAGGACTTCGTGCGCGGCTGGCGCCCCGGCTCGGACGGAAAGCTGACCCTGGTGGACGGCCCGTTCCTCGAGATGGTCGAGCGCGCGAACGCCAACCCGGACGTCCCCCACGTCATGCTCATCGAGGAGATCAACCGCGGCAATCCGGTCCAGGTCTTCGGCGAGCTCCTGACCCTCATCGAGGCCGGCAAGCGCTCCCCCCGCGAGTCCCTCCAGCTGGCCTACCCGCGCACGACCACCGAGAGCGTGTTCGTGCCGAGCAACCTGTACATCATCGGCACCATGAACCTGGCCGACCGGTCCCTGGCGATCATGGACCTCGCCTTCCGCCGCCGCTTCGCCTTCATCTCCCTCGAGCCGAACGTGAACGACGCCTGGGAGTCGTGGATGTCGGCCCGGCACGGCGTCGAGACGAAGGACCTCGAGCTCGTGCGCCACCGCTTCGAGGCGCTCAACGCGCGGATCTCCGAGGACCCGACCCTCGGTTCCGAATTCCGGCTCGGCCACTCCTTCGTCACGCCTCCCGCCGAGGAGCGGGTCTCCTCCTTCGCCGACTGGTTCCGCGGCGTCGTGGACACCGAGATCGTGCCGACGCTCGAGGAGTACTGGTTCGACGACGCGACGAAGTCCGAGGCCGCTTCCGCCGCCCTCCTCGAAGGGCTCGAGTGACGCCGGTCCCCCCGACGGGCGGCGACACCGGCGAGGGTGAGGGTCCTGCCGCCACGGAGGAGCCCACGACGCCGGCGGACGGCACCGTCGTCGTCGCCCGTGGGGTGCGCATCCCCGTGCGCAACGTGTGGCTCCTGCTGCTCTACGCCTCGGAGTTCTACCAGCTGGGGCCCGAGGCGTTCGACGGCATCGAGGAGTACCCGGAGAAGCTCCCGGAGCTGCTCGCCGAGATCCTCGTGGCGAGCACCGAGGCACGCCTGAGGCGACCGCTCACGCCGTCGTTCGCCAAGACCACGCGGGACCTCGCCCGGGTCCGCGGCGGCATCGACACCCTGCGCACAGAGAGCCACCAGCTCCTCTCGCGCGGACTCGTCGCCTGCCGCTTCGAGGAGCTCACCGTGGACACGCCGCGGAACCGGCTCATCCGCACGGCGCTGGACTCGATCGCCCGCCTGTGCGGCGACGAGGAGCTGGCCCGGCGCTGCCTCGGGCAGTCGCAGCGGCTGGCGCACCTCGGCGTCGGCACGCTCGACCTGCGGGCGGGCCAGCGGGACGCCGAAGTGCGGCTCACACGCAACGACCAGCAGGACCGCTCGGTGCTCCTCGCGGCCAGGCTCGCGCTCCAGCTCCAGCTCCCCTTCGGACGCACCAACCCCGGACACGGCCGCGGGGCCCTCGACGAACGGCAGTTCCGCCACCTCTTCGAACGCGCCGTCGGCGGCTTCTACTCGGTGCACGGCCGCCCGCGCGGCTGGACGGTGCAGCGGGGGCGCAAGGTCGGCTGGAACGCTGTCGGCGCCACCCCGGGCATGGCCGCCGTCCTGCCGCACATGGTCACCGACGTGTGGATCGACGCCCCGACGCTGGGACGCCGGCTCATCGTCGACACCAAGTTCACCGCCGCGCTCACACCCGGCCGGTTCGCGCGCGAGACCCTCAGCTCGGGCCACCTCTACCAGCTCTACACCTACGTCCGCGAGCAGGAATCGGCCGCCGACGCGTCCTCCCTCGGGGCCGGCGGCCTGCTGCTGTACCCCTCGACGGGGGCGCACCTGAACGAGTCGTTCGTGACCGCCGGGCACCGGCTCGGTGCGGCGACCGTGGACCTCTCGGTCGCCTCGGTCGACGTCCGGAACCAGCTCATCGCGGCGGTGGAGCCCTACCTCGGCGCCCGCTGAGGCGGGGCATCCCGGCCTTCCCCGCGGCAGACTCCCCACCCTCTGGGCGCCGCCACCCGCCGGTGCGAGGATGGGCGCATGGGCGAGGTCACGGACTACCTGGCAACCCTCGACGGGCCCGACGGCGAGGCGGTCAGGCGCGTGTACGCCGTGGCCCGCGGGCTGGCCCCCGAGGCCGAGGAGGGGCGGAGCTACGGCATGGCCGCGCTGCTCCTGCACGGCAAGGGCTACGCGAGCGCGGTCGTGGCCAAGCAGCACCTCTCGCTCTTCCCGTTCAGCGGCCAGATCCTGCCCGGCCTCGCGGACCGGCTCGGCGGCTTCGACTGGGCCAAAGGCACGCTGCGGTTCAGCGCCGACCACCAGGTCCCCGAGGACCTGCTCCGGACCATCTTCGCCGCACGGATCTCCGAGATCGAGTCGTCGATGAGGAAGCGCTGACCGCACTCACCCGCCGCCCACGTCGGCGCGGAGGTCGAAGCCGAACGCGATGGTCACCTCGTCGCTCCTTTTGTCCAACAGAATGAAGAAATCGTGCGCCTGCCCGCCGCAACCCTATCCAGAGTTCTTTGTACGCGTTACGCTCGAATCGAGTTCGGTGTTCGGCCTGGGGGTGGGCAATGGTTGCCGGGACGGTGACCGCCAGCGGGTTCCTGGCGGCGCTGGAAGCTCTGAGTTCCGATGTCGAGCTCAGGAAGTACAAGCGTGCGTTCCCGCTGGCCCGGAGCGGCCGGGACCGTTTCCTCGGGGTCCGCATGGGAAGCGTCTTCGAACTCGCGCAGGCGTCCGCGGACATGCCCCTTCGGGAGGTCGAGCTCCTGCTCGACAGCCCGTGGCACGAGGCCCGCGCCGGGGCGGTGAGCATCATGGACTTCCAGGCGCGGCGACGCACCACGTCCCCGGAGCGCAGGAAGGAGCTCTACGAGCTCTACCTCCGTAGGCACGACCGCATCAACTCATGGGACCTCGTGGACCGGGCCGCGATCCACGTCGTCGGCGGGTATCTCGCGGACAGGTCCCGCGAGCCGCTCTACGCGCTCGCCCGCTCGGAGGCTGCCCACGAACGTCGCACCGCCATCGTCTCGACCATGTACTTCCTCGGAGCGGGAGAGACGACGGACCTGTTCGCGATCGCCAAGCTCCTGGCCCAGGACCCGGACGAATCGGTGCAGAAGGCCACGGGGTGGGCCCTGCGTACGGCGGGGACCCCGGCGCTTGAGGACTTCCTTGATTCCTGGGCCCCGAGGATGGCGCGCACCGCGCTCCGCTACGCGGTCGAAAAGCTGCCCAAGGGCGCCAGGGAACGGTACCTCAAGGCCTCGTAGCCCCTGGCTCTCGTCAGCCCGGTCCGGCTGCGCTGTCAGGCCGCCCGGCAGGCCGCGAGCAGCTCCCCCGCCTTGTCGTGCTCGGCCTGAGTCATCCACAGGCCGTACTCCGCCTTCACGGCGACGACCGCCACGGCATACTCGCAGCGGAAGGGCTTGTTCGGGGGCAGCCAGGTGGCGAGGTCGCCGTCGCCCTTCTCCTGGTTCGCAGCGCCGTCGGCTGCCCTGAGGTTGGCCGGGTCGTTGGCGAACTCGAGGCGCTTCTGGGCCGGCCACTGCTGGGCGCCCTTCTGCCAGGCGTCCGAGAGCGGCACGACGTGGTCGATCTGGACGTCCGCCGAGCGCTCCCCGCGCTGGAACTCGATGTCCCGGCCCGTGTAGGGGTCGTGCAGCGTCCCGGAGAGCACCGTGCAGTCGCGCGTCCCGGGCTTGAAGGTGGGTGCCACGAGGTCGCGCGCGAGGATGTCGTTCCTCGTGTCGCAGCCGTTGCGGTCGGTGTCCGCCCAGGCCTGCCCGAACTGCTCGCGCGTGTACCCGGTCTTGGGCGCGCGTCCCTTCACCGGGATCTGGGCGAGCGCAGTCTTTGCCGACTCGAGCTGCGCCGCGGGGACGCTGCCGACCTGCTGCTGCGCCCAGGGAGCCGGCGAGGACACGCCGGGGACCTCGACGAGGCCCACGAGCCACGCGAGCACGGCGAAGGCCGCGGCAGCCAGAGCCGCGGAACCGGCGACCCCCGAACGGCGCCTGCGGCGCGGCGCCGCCTTGGACTGTCGTTGCAGCATGCTTCCCCCTGATCACGGCGTCTGGTTCGACCCTAGGGGAGGCCGCCGACAATCCTCCACGCGCCCTTGCCCCATGTGGACAGAGAGCGGGCCGGGACTGCGCGTGCAGCCCCGGCCCGTCGCCGTCGCGACTCCCGGTCAGGAGAAGGCGATGTCCTTGGTGGAGTGGTCGTACGCGATGGTGACCGGGCCGCCGTCGTGCGCGAGCTCATGGTTCGCGCCGTTGAACGCGCCGAACGCGCCGTAGTTCTCGTCCCACGAGCGGTTGATCGCGATCTTGAAGGCGTAGTGGCCAGCCGGGAGGTCCACGGTGCGGACCCACACGCGCGAGGACGCATCGAGCCCCATCTGGACCTCGTCGGGCTGGGGCGTCCAGTCCTCCTCGGCGCCGAGGTGCTTGGCGAAGTCGCCGGCGATCGCAACGGCGTGGGGCTGGTCGAGATCGGCGATGGCGACGGCTTCGGCCTCGTGCGCCGCCTCGGAGATCTCCTCGGCAGCCGGCAGGGCCTGGGGGGTCACGAGCTCGGTGTCCTCCTTCGCGGCGGCCTTCGCGGTCGCCTTGCGGACACGCTTCTTCGGCGCCGGGGGCGCGGTGGGCACGGGGATGTCCGCCGGGACCGGCGTCCCGGCGGCGAGGGCCTCGGCGAGGGCCGTCGCTGTGGGGAAGGCGACCGTTGCCCGCAGGCCGTCCTCGGTGATGGACCAGCCGCTGCGGCCCTTGACCATCCACCCCGCCTTGACCAGCTTCGCCGTCGCCGTGGTCAGCGCCTTGTGGCCCCGCGGGATGCCGCCCGAGAGGAGGAAGGCCTCGTGCTCGTCGAACGGAACGGCCTCGACCGCGCCGGCCAGGACGGCGCGCGCGTCGACGGTCTCGTCAGCCCATGCTGCCTCCGCCAGGCCGTCGAGTACGGCCTTGAGCCGGAGATCGAGCTTCTCTACCGCGTTCGCGTTCCTCGCCATTGCTACCTCTCATTGCTTCGCATCCATCGGGTGCGGTCCCCTGCGAGCCTACCGCGGGCACCGCTTCCCATGCTGTCTCGTTACTGGCCGGTCGCCATGCAGGTGACCGAGTGTGACGTGCCGTACACCCACGCCTCCCACCACCTTGTCGTGGTTTGGTTTCCTGCGGGTTACGCCCACACGACGGACTGGTCGCGGACCCCGCCGTCGCCCCTCGAGAAATGTCGGAGGGCTGTGCTGTGCTGGACCCATGTTCTTCCTCGAGGGCGCCTTCGTCTTCTCGGCTTCGGACATCGTCACAGCCTCGGAGTGCGAGTTCGCGCTCCTGCGGCAGCTCGACGAGAAGCTCGGGCGCGCCCCCGTGCTCACCGTCGAGGACCCGATGCGGGAACGGGCCGCCCAGCTCGGCGACGTCCACGAGCAGGACGTCCTCCAAGCCTACAGGGAACGCTTCGGCCTCTGGACGCCGGGCCGCGCGGGCGGGGTCGCGGAAATCGAGCCGGCGTCCGCGATGACGCGGCAAGCCCTGACCGCCAAGCACGCAGAGTCGATGGCAGCGCTCGAGGGGGGCGCCGACGTCGTGTTCCAGGCCAGCTTCTTCGACGGCGAGTTCCACGGCCGCGCAGACTTCATCGTCCGCACCGCGCGCGGGGACTACGCGGTGCAGGACTCGAAGCTTGCCCGGCGCGCGAAGGCCACGGCCCTGCTGCAGCTCGCGGCCTACGGCGATCAGCTCGTCCGGGCCGGACACCCTCCCGCCGATGAGGCCACCCTGATCCTCGGCACGGGCGAACACCAGTCATTCAGCCTCACCGACCTCATGCCCGCCTTCCGGGAGCGGCGCGCGCGGCTCCGCGACCTCGCCGCCGCCCACCTCTCGCAGGAGTCCGCCGCGGAGTGGGACGAGCCCGGCGTGCACGCCTGCGGCCGGTGCGACTACTGCTCTGTCCAGGTCCAGGAACACCGGGACCTCTTCCTGACCGCCGGGATGTCCGCCCCGCGCCGGCGGGCACTGCGGGACCTGGGTGTCCGCACGATCGACGGGCTCGCGGCGCTCGACCCCCCGGCGGGGGACGCGACGCTCGCGCGGCTCGTCGCGCAGGCGCGGCTGCAGACAGGCGTGGCGACCGGCGACGGCGGGGCGCTCGCCCCCGCGCACGGAGACTCCCCCGAGCATTGGGTCGCCTACGAGGTGCTCCCGGACCACCGACTCGGTGCCATCCCGCCGCCATCCCCTGGAGACGTCTTCTTCGACTTCGAGGGCGACCCACTCTGGTTCGACAGGACGTCGCGGACGTGGGGGTTGGAGTACCTGTTCGGCATCGTCGAGGCGCCAGGACCCGGGGCCGCCGCTGAGTACCGGGCCTTCACCGCGCACACGCTGTCCGAGGAGCGGCAGGCCCTCATCGACTTTGTCGACTACATCCAGCGGCGCCGGGGGCAGCACCCCGGGCTGCACGTCTACCACTACGCCGCGTACGAGAAGGCGGCCCTGCGCAAGCTCTCGGTGCGCCACGGCGTGTGCGAGGCCGAGATCGACTCCTGGCTGCGTGAAGGCCTGCTCGTGGACCTCTACCAGTCCGTCCGGCAGGGGATCCGGATCTCGGAGCGCTCCTACTCCATCAAGAAGCTCGAGCCGCTGTACATGGGCGGGGACCTGCGGACCGCCGAACTGCAGGGTGGCGCCGCCTCGGTGGAGATGTACGCACGGTTCACGGCCGCCCGCGAAGGCGGGGACCCGGCCGAGGCGGAGAGGCTCATGGACGCGATCCTCGAGTACAACCGCGACGACTGCGTCTCCACCCTGCGGCTGTGCGAGTGGCTGCGCGCACTCGCCGCCGCCCATCCCTCCACCGCGCGGATTCCGACGCGCGAGCGGCCCACTCCCCCTCCGCCGGAACCCGTGGACGCCGCCGAGGCCGAGCTTGCCGCCTTCGTGGGGCGGCGGCGCGCGGCCCGCGCTGAGGGCGGACCGGTTCCCGCTCGGGAGGCTGCGGACGACGACGCGCTGGGACTTCTCGCCGCTGCCGTGCGGTACCACCCCCGCGAGCGCAAGGCGTACTGGTGGGCGCACTTCGACCGGCTTGAGAGGCCCCTCGCGTCGCTCGAGTCCGTGCGCGACGCGTTCCTCGTCGACCGGGTCGAGATCCTCCGCGACTGGGAGCCCGACGGGCGCAGCCATGCCCGCGCCCTGCGCCTCATCGGGCTCGCCACCCCCGGCTCGGACTTCCGCGAGGGAAGCACGTGGTTCCGGGAGTTCGAGCCGCCCCTGCCGGAGGGGCTCGCCGCGACCGATGCCCTGGGGCTCGGCCGCAACGGGCTGTTCGGCACGAGGGTCCTGGGTGTGGGGATGGAGGACGGCGAGGACGTGCTCCAGGTGCTCGAAAGGTCCACCGCGAAGGTGCCGCCGTACCCCAACCTGCCCGTCGCGCTCACCGAGGATGCGCCGGTCAGGACAGCATCCATCGAGGCAGCGCAGCGTGAGGTGGCCCGCGCCGCCGCGGACGCGCTGCCCGGCATGCTCGCCCAGCCGGCGGTCGACCTCCTGCGACGCGTCCCGCCCCGGACCCTGGACGGGGTGCCGCTGCCGGCACCGCCACCGTCTGCCGATGGCATGGCGGAGTCCATCGAGGCGGCGCTCCGGTCCCTCGACCGCTCCTATCTGGCCGTCCAGGGGCCCCCAGGCAGCGGCAAGACCCATCTGGGCGGCCGGGTGATCGCCCGGCTCGTCTCCTCGGGATGGAAGGTCGGGGTGGTCGGCAGCTCGCATGCCGTCGTGGAGAACCTGCTCGTGCGGGCCGTGGGAGCCGGGGTCCCCCCAGGGCGCGTCGCGAAGAAGGCCAATCCATGGCCCGGGCCGTCGGCTTCACCCGCGGCGTGGCCCGAGGAGAACCAGCGGGAGGGTTCGGTCGCCGCGCTCGTGTCCGCGCCCGGCGGCTGCCTGGTGGGTGGCACGGCGTGGCAGCTCACCGGTCCCGAAGTCCCGGCCGATTCGCTCGATCTGGTCGTCGTGGACGAGGCGGGCCAGTTCTCCCTCGCCGACACCGTCGCCGTGAGCCGGGCGGCGCCGCGCCTGCTCCTCCTCGGCGACCCGCAGCAGCTCCCTCAGGTCAGCCAGGGCCAGCACCCGGAACCGGTCAATGACTCCGCCCTCGGCTGGCTCGCCGCGGGCGCCCGGGTCCTCCCGGCCGCGTTCGGGTACTTCCTTCCGGAGTCCTGGCGGATGGCGCCGCCGCTGTGCGCCGCCGTCTCCCGGCTCTCCTACGCCGGGCGGCTGCACTCCGCGCCGGTTGCCGCGGCGCGCCGTCTGGACGGCGCGGCGGCGGGAGTAGAGACGGTCATGGTCGACCACGCGGGCAATGCGACGTGCTCCATCGAGGAGGCCGAGGAGGCGGTCCGCCAGGTCCTCGCCCACGTGGGCCTCGTCTGGCACGACGAGTCGGGCTCCCGGGCCCTGACGGACGCCGACGTCCTCGTCGTCGCCCCGTACAACGCGCAGGTCAACCTGATCCGGGAGCGGCTCGCAGCTGCCGGCGCCGGAGACGTCAGGGTGGGCACGGTCGACAGGTTCCAGGGGCAGGAGGCCGTCGTCGTGATCGTTTCCATGGCCTGCTCGTCCCCCCGCGAGGCGCCGCGGGGCCTGGACTTCCTGCTCAACCGCAACCGAGTCAACGTGGCGGTCTCGCGTGCGAAGTGGCGGGCCGTCATCGTGCGCTCGCCGCAGCTCACGGCGGCGCTCCCCCGACGGACGGCGGCGCTCGAGGAGCTGGGGGCGTTCATCGGACTCTGCAGCGGCGCCTGACGCCTGACGGCCCCGACCTGGAGACGCCTGCGGGGCACGGGAACCCCTTCCCGTGCCCCGCAGGCGTGGCTCAGCCGCGCGTCAGTTGGACGAACCGGAGCAGGAGGCGTTCGCGTACGCGCCCGTGCCCGTCTTCTTCGACACGCTCTTGCCGTCGATGATGATCTCGCAGCTCACGTGGGTCGACGCGTCCCCGGCGTCGCTCATCACGGACAGGGAGCCGATGACGTAGCCCGTCTCAGCGAAGTCCTTGTTCCAGTTCGCCGTGACCTCCTCGTTGCTGCTCCCGTTGCTGTCGATGTAGGTCACGGTGGCCTTGCCGGTCGTCGTGACCTTGTACTGGACGCTGTGCTGCGCACTCGCCTGGGCCGAGTAGGTCTCGGAGAACTTGCGCAGCTCGTCGGACGCCGATGTTGCCGCGGCGATGACGATCATGTTGACCACCACCGAGATGATGACCGCCACGACAGAGAGGGCGAGTCCTGTGATGGCGAGCGGCTTGCCGGCCTGCTTCCGGATGAGGGCGATGAGGCCGCAGACTGCGCCGGCGATGCCGAGGGCGATCGCCAGCCCGTTGACGAACGGGATCCAGCAGGTCAGGAAGGCCACGCCGCCGAGCACGAGGGCGACGATTGCGAGGGCCTTGCTGGGCTGCGGTCCCGGAGCGCCGTAGGCCGCGCCGGGCTGGCCGTAGCCCTGCCCCTGGCCGTAGCCCTGAGGCTGGCCGTAGCCCTGCGCCTGACCGGGCTGGCCATAGCCGGGAGCGCCATGCTGCGGCTGGCCGTACGTCTGCGGCTTCGCATAGTCGGGCTGCTGGCCCTGGACAGGCGGCTGGCCCTGCGGCTGGGCAGGCTGCTGCGGTGTGGTGCTCATAGGTTCCCCCCTATTGCTTGATGCGCCCCCTCCCGGCCCCTCGCCGAGACGACCGGGCGCATGAGCCGAGTATCCCACTCCGCAGCGTCAATTCCGCGTGCCGGCGGCGAAGATTCCCGTGCCGACGTACGGAGCCAGCCGCTCCCGCTGGTCCGTGGTGAGCCGCATGAGGCGCCCCGAGGACTCCTCGACGAAGGCGAGCTGCGTCGTCGCGCGCACGCACTCGTGGCCGTCGACAGGGTCGCGCACCACGTAGTCGAGAGTGAGGGCGGCCGCCTTGAGCCCGCTGACCCACACGTCGACCTCGGCCGGGACGTTGCGGTAGTCGAGGGGCCTGAGGTACCGGACGCGGTGCTCGACGACGAGCGCGAGCGTCCCGTCCGGCACCGCGGAGAAGAGCGGCACGAGGGGCTCCACCCCGGCGGCACCTGTGCCCCCGGGAGGGCCGAAGGCGGCGATGCGGGCCTCCTCGAGCATGCGGATGATCTCGACATTGTTGATGTGCCCGTACGCGTCCATGTCGCCCCAGCGCATGGGGACCGTGACGCGGAGCCGCTCGCCGCCGTCGTGCGTCGTCGCGTCCCCGCCGCCCGCGGGCCGCGCCGCGCTCTCACTGCTCACCCCACCGGTCTACCACAGCCGATCCCGGGGGCCGGGACAGGCAGGACCGCGCGGGGCGCACGACGGCGCGCGGCGGCAAGGTGGCGCCCCGCCGCCGGGGTGACCTCCCGGGGCGGGGCGCAGTGCCGGGCGGTGCCTCTCCGCCCGACGCCGGTGGCCGCGGGGAACCGCCCGGGACGCTCCGTGCCCCGCCGGCGCCAGCCCCGCGGCTGGCCTGTGCTGTGCTCAGTTGTGCTCTGGGACCCAGTGCGCTGCTGCCTGGCCGTCCCGTCCGAACCGATGGCTCCAGCGTACGGAGGGCAGCTTGCGCCGGGGTGTCCCGTGTGTTTAATCGCGGTTACGGCGCTTGCTGGGATTTTCATGGGAGTCCGTCCGCCCCAGGGTGCACCCGTCCGGGCGAGGTCTATCGTGAAGGGGCCCACGCAACGCCGATCAAGGAGTTCGCTGATGCACCTCACCCCCCGCGAGCAGGAGAAGCTGCAGATCGTGGTCGCCGCGGATCTGGCGCGGCGCAGACAGGCCCGGGGCCTCAAGCTCAACTTCCCGGAGGCGGTCGCCATCATCACCTACGAACTGATCGAGGGCGCACGCGACGGGCGGACGGTGCCCGACCTCATGAGCTACGGGGCCACCCTGCTGACGAGGGACGACGTCATGGAAGGCGTCCCCGAGATGATCTCCGACGTCCAGGTCGAGGCCACGTTCCCCGACGGGACGAAGCTCGTCACCGTCCACCACCCGATCCGCTAGGAGGAGCGCCATGATCCCCGGGGAGTACATCCTCAGCGACACGCCGGTGACGTGCAACGAAGGCCGCGAGACCGTCGAGGTCGAGGTCACCAACACCGGCGACCGGCCCATCCAGGTCGGCTCGCACTTCCACTTCTTCGAGACCAACAATGCCCTCGAGTTCGACCGCGGCCCGACCCGCGGCTTCCACCTCGACATCCCGGCAGGCACGGCCGTCCGCTTCGAGCCCGGCGACCGCAAGACCGTCCGGCTCGTCGCCATGGCCGGCGCCCGCGCCGTCTACGGCTTCGACAACGCCGTCAATGGCCACCTGGACTGAGCGTCCCACCAGTGCGTCCGGACCCTTCACCACGGGAGGAACACCATGAGCTTTGACATGAGCAGGCGGCAGTACTCGGACCTCTACGGCCCCACGACGGGAGACTGCGTCCGGCTGGCCGACACGGATCTGTTCCTGGAGATCGAGGAGGACCGCACCGTCCACGGCGACGAGGTCGTGTTCGGCGGAGGCAAGGTCATCCGCGACGGCATGGGGCAGGACGGCAACACGGTCCGGGACGGCGCTCCGGGAGACCTGTCCGTGGCCGACACTGTGATCACGAGCGTGATCGTCCTGGACTACACCGGCATCTACAAGGCGGACATCGGGCTGCGCGACGGGCGCATCCTCGCGATCGGCAAGGCCGGCAACCCCAACATCATGGACGGCGTCACCATCGTGATCGGCCCGAGCACCGAGGTGATCTCCGGCGAGGGCCGAATCGTCACCGCCGGCGGGATAGACACGCACGTCCACTTCATCAGCCCGGACCAGTTCCCGACAGCCCTCAACTCCGGGGTCACTACCCTGATCGGCGGGGGCACGGGGCCGGCCGAGGGCACGAAGGCCACGACGATCACCCCCGGCCCCTGGAACCTCGCGAACATGCTCAAGGCGGTCGAGGACGTCCCGCTGAACATCGGCTTCCTCGGCAAGGGGCACGCGAGCTCGGTCGAGCCCCTGGCGGAGCAGATCAAGGCTGGCGCGATCGGGCTCAAGGTCCACGAGGACTGGGGTGCGACCCACTCCTCGATCGACAACTCCCTGCGGGTGGCAGACCACTACGACGTCCAGGTGGCAATCCACACCGACACCCTGAACGAGGGCGGCTTCGTCGAGGACACCATCGCGGCGATCGCCGGCCGGGTGATCCACACGTACCACACGGAGGGCGCCGGCGGCGGCCACGCGCCCGACATCATCAAGATCGCGGGGCTCCCGAACGTCCTGCCGGCCTCGACAAACCCGACCCTGCCCTATACGAAGAACACCGAAGAAGAACACCTCGACATGCTCATGGTGTGCCACCACCTCAACCCGGACATCCCCGAGGACGTCGCGTTCGCCGACTCACGCATCCGGCCGGAGACAATCGCGGCCGAGGACGTGCTCCAGGACATGGGCGTCTTCTCCATCACCAGCTCCGACTCGCAGGCGATGGGGCGCGTCGGCGAGGTGGTCCTGCGGACCTGGCAGGTCGCCGACAAGATGAAGAAGCAGCGGGGCAAGCTCGAGGGCGACACCGAGCGGGGGGACAACTTCCGGCTCAAGCGCTACGTCTCGAAGTACACGATCAACCCCGCTCTCGCACACGGGGTGGCCGAGTACATCGGGAGCATCGAGGTGGGCAAGGTCGCGGACCTCGTGCTGTGGGAACCCGCGTTCTTCGGCGTCAAGCCGTACGCGGTCCTCAAGGGCGGCCAGGTCGTGACCTCGCTCATGGGGGACTCGAACGGGTCGATCCCCACACCGCAGCCGCAGACGATGCGCGGCTCCTTCGGCGCCCTCGGCAGCGCCGTGCACGCCTCCTCGATCACGTTCATGTCCCAGGCAGCGGTCGACGCCGGGGTCCCGGAGGCGCTCGGCCTGCGCAAGCACGTCCGGCCGGTCCGCGGGATCCGCACCCTGCGCAAGTCCGACTTGAAGTTCAACGGCGAGACGCCGCAGATCGACGTCGACCCCGAGACGTACGAGGTCCGCGTCGACGGCGAGAGGGCCACCTGCGACCCGGTCGACGTCCTGCCCATGGCCCAGCGCTACTTCCTCTTCTGAGGCTGACGGAAGGACAGGCATCCAATGATCGTCGAAGCCGTTGCAGGCAACGTCTCCGAGCTCACGGACGAAGAGCTTGCCGGGCTGCACGTGGAGAAGGTGGTGCTGCCCAGCGCCGCCCTCGTCAAGCGCATCCAGCGGGTGACTACCGACCACGGGCGGGAGATCGGGCTGAGGCTCGAGGCCGCTCCCGGGCCTGAGGGCGACCTGCGCGACGGGGACATTCTCGTCCGCGACGACGCCGGGCTCGTCGTCGTCTCGGTCGAGGCCACGGACGTGCTCGTGATCGCACCGCGGTCGGTCCACGAGATGGGGGTGACGGCCCATGCGCTGGGCAACCGGCACCTCCAGGCGCAGTTCTTCGACGAGGGCTCGGAGGACGGGGCGGCCGTGATGGTGGTCCAGTACGACCACACGGTCCAGGACTACCTCGACCACCACAGCGTGCCCTACCAGCGGCAGGAGCGGGTCATGCCCGTCCCGTTCCGCCACGCGGAGCACACCCACTGATGGGAGGAAACAGCCTCCGGGAGGAGGGCGCCGTGGACTGGGTCCTGCCGCTGCTGCAGCTGTGCGACTCGGCGCTGCCCACGGGGTCCTTCGCCCACAGCTTCGGCCTCGAAACCTACATGGACCGGGGCACGGTGGACGACGAGGCGAGCTTCCGCGAGTGGCTCGGGCAGTTCCTCGACCACCAGCTCGTGCACGCCGACGGGCTCGCGGTCCGGCTCGCCGCGGACCTCTGCTCCCCCGACGGCGGCCCGGCGGACGAGGCCCTGGTCCACCTCGATGCCCTCATGCACGCGCAGTCCCTGCCCGCCCAGCTGCGCGAGGCCGGCGTGACCATGGGACGCCGCCTCGTGGAGATCGGGTCCCAGGCCCTCCCGGGTCCACGTCTCGGGCAGTACGCGCGCCTCGTGGAGAGCGGCCGGTGCCGCGCGCACCAGTCGATCGCGTTCGCCCTCATCGGCGTGGACCACGGAGCGCCCACCCCAGTCCTCGTCCGCGCCTACCTCTTCTCCAGCCTCACGGCGCTCACCCAGAACGCGGTCCGTGGCGTCCCCCTAGGCCAGAACGCGGGCCAGCGCGTCCTGGCCACGATGCGGCCGCGCGTCGTCGCGGCGCAGCGCCGCATCCAGCAGCTCGGCCTCCGCGACCTGGGCGCCGTGCCCCCGGGCCTCGAGATCGCCCAGATGCAACACGAGACCCAGCGGGCCCGGCTGTTCATGAGCTGAGCCCTGCCCCTGCCAGAGCGACCAGCACCGCGAAAGGACACCTGACATGACACCGGTGAAGATCGGCATCGGCGGCCCCGTGGGCGCCGGCAAGACCCAGCTGGTCGAGCGGCTCACCCGGGCCCTCAGCCATGAGATCTCGATGGCCGCCATCACCAACGACATCTACACGATCGAGGACGCGAAGATCCTCGCCCGCACGAGCGTCCTGCCGTTGGACCGGATCGTGGGCCTCGAGACCGGCGGCTGCCCGCACACCGCGATCCGCGAGGACACCTCGATGAACCAGGCGGCGATCGACAGGCTCATCGAGGCCCACCCCGACCTCCAGGTCATCTTCGTCGAATCCGGAGGGGACAACCTCTCCGCGACGTTCAGCCCCGAGCTCGTGGACTTCTCGGTCTACATCATCGACGTGGCCCAGGGCGAGAAGATCCCCCGGAAGGCCGGACAGGGCATGATCAAGTCGGACCTGTTCATCATCAACAAGACCGACCTCGCCCCATTTGTCGGAGCGGACCTCTCCGTGATGGAGGCCGACTCGAAGACGTTCCGCGGCAACAAGGCCTTCTGCTTCACCAACCTCAAGACGGACGAGGGCCTCGAGCACGTGATCCGCTGGCTCAGGCACGACGTTCTCATGATGGATCTCGCGTGAGCGCGCTGGCCGATGCGGCGACGCTGTACCGGGGGGAGCTCGACCTCGGTCTGGACCGTCGCGGGGACGGGCGGACGGTCGCCAGGTCGCAGTACCACAGGGGCGCCCTGCGCGTCCTGCGTCCGATGTACCTGGACGCGACCGGGCAGGTGACGTACGTCGTCGTCAATCCGGGCGGTGCGTACCTGGACGGCGACCGGTACCGCATCGACGTGACGCTCGACGACGGCGCCGACCTCCTCTTGACCACCCAGTCAGCGACCAAGGTCTACCGGACCCCGAGGGAGGGCGCCATCCAGGAGGCGAGGTTCGTCCTCGGCAGCGGGAGCAGGCTCGAATACCTCCCCGACCAGCTCATCGCCTACCGCGGCTCCCGCTACGAGCAGGACACGCGGATCGAGATGGATCCGACGGCGGGTCTGGTGATGGCCGAAGTCGTGACCCCGGGCTGGTCGCCGTCGGGCGCGCCCTTCGGCTACCGGGAGCTGCGGCTGCGGACGGAGGTCGCGATGGGCGGCCGCCCGGTCGTGGTGGACAGCATCGTGCTCGACCCGTCCGACGGCGCCGGCGGCCTGGGCGCACTCGGCCTGCTCGAGGGCCACAGCCACCTCGGCTCGCTGCTCGTGGTCGACCCCCGGGCCGACCAGGACGCGGTCGACGCCGTCCGCGGCCTCCTCGCGGACCGGCCGGCCCTGCGCGGCGGCGTCTCGGCGCTGGCGGTGCCGGGGTTCGCGCTGCGGGCCCTCGGCCCCTCGACGGATGATGTGGGGGGCGTCATCCGGTCCGCCGTGGACAACCTGCGCGCCCGCTGGGGCGGCCAGGGCCGGGTGGACCTCAGGAAGTACTGAGGGGAGGGACCATGACCAGCAGCAGGCTCCAGCCCGGCGTCGCCCGGGGGGAGCGCCGGTCCTTACGGCACCGGGTGCTTGCCACGCTCGCCGCGGTCGCAGCGCTGCACGCCGTCGCCGTCATCCTCCTGCTGGCGGGTGCCGCCGGCGGCGGGGGTCCCCTCGCAGCAGGCCTTGTCGCGACCGCCTACCTCACCGGCGTCCGGCACAGCTACGACTGGGACCACATCGCGGCAATCGACAACTCGACCCGCCGGCTGGTGGCCATGGGCCGCGAGCCCGCGAGCGTCGGCCTCGCGTTCAGCCTGGGCCACAGCAGCGTGGTCATGGCCGCCGGCGTGCTCGTCGTCGCCGGCGCGGCCTTCATGTCCTCGCTCCTGCAGGAGGGCACCGCGGCGAACACGGTGCTCGCCCTCGTGGGCGGGTCCGTCTCCGGCGGTTTCCTCCTGCTGATCGGCTGCTTCAACGCGGCAGCAGCGCGCCGCGCCTGGACCCTGCGCGCGAGAGCGCACGCCGGAGCCGCCCTCGAGCCCCACCAGCTCGAAGCCCAGGGCCTCCTCACGCGGCTGCTCGCCCGGCCGCTGTCCCGCCTGGTGACGCCGCGGGGCATGTACGTGCTCGGCTTCCTCTTCGGACTGGGCTTCGACACCGCAAGCACCATGTCGCTGCTGATCCTCACCGCCTCAGCCTCCCTCAGCGGGGTGTCCGCGTGGACGCTCGCATCCCTGCCGTTCTTCTTCGCCGCAGGCATGTGCCTGTGCGATTCGCTCAACGGCTTCGCCGTCCTGCGGCTGTACCGCACCGCCTGGCAGGATCCTGCGCGAAAGCTGGGATTCAACGCGGCCGTCACGGGTGCCTCGGCCGTCTCGGCGCTGTTCATCGCCGCCATCACGATCGGCGGGGTGGCGCACCGCGGGCTCGGCCTGCACGACCCGCTGACCACATGGCTCGCCGGCGTCGACCTCGGGGAGGCAGGGCTCGCCCTCGTGGCGCTCATGCTCGCCTTCTGGGGCGTCGCCGCGCTCCTGGAACGGGCACGGCGCCGGCCCGAGCCAACGGTCCGGGAACCGTGACCCGCCTCCCGCTGGCCCTCGTCAGGAGCCAGGCCCAGATCTTCTTCCAGCCCGCGTGGCCCACAGGAGTCCTGCTCCTCGCCGCCTTCGCCGTCGCGAGTCCGCTCCTGGCGGGGTTCGCGCTGCTCGGCGCGGCGGTCCAGTCCGCCGCAGCCTGGTTCATCCCGGCGCTGGACCGGGCCGACGTCGTCGAGGGCAAGCACGGGTTCTGCGGGGCCCTGACCGCCGTCGCGGCCGGCACCGCCCTGGGCCCGACGGCCGCGGCGCTCGTGTGGGCGCTGGCAGGCTCGGTGGCGTGCGCCGGCGTCGTGCTCCTCATGGACCGCGGCAGGACCGCCGAGCGTGGCCTGCCCGCGATGACCGCGCCGTTCTGCGCCGTCAGCAGCGTTGCGCTCCTGGCCACCGCGTCGATGCAGTCGCCGCCCCCGGCCTTCGCCTACCACCCGACGGGCACGCTCCTCGACCCGGTCGTCGCCGTGCTCCTCAGCGTCGCCCAGGTGGTCCTGCTGGACAACGTCTGGAGCGGCGCCCTCATCCTGGCGGGGCTCTTCGCCGCGGGATGGGCTGTGGGCCTGTGGGCCCTCGTCGGCGCCGCCGTGGCCTCCACCGTCGCATGGGCCGTCGGCGCGGACGCGGACGGCGTGCTCAACGGCCTGGACGGGTACTCGGGAGTGCTCGTGGCGCTGAGCCTCGGCCTGGTCTTCGTGCGGTCCCGGTATCGGGTCCCGATCACCCTCGCCGGAGTGGCGCTCACGGTCCCGGTGCGGTTCCTCCTGGCAGGCGCCGGCGTGCCCGTGTACACGTGGCCGTTCGTCCTCGTGACGTGGGCCGCGCTGGTGCTGATCCACCTGGCGCGAAGCAGGACGAAAGGCGGTTCCGGAGCACCTCCCCGGCATGCCTAGGATGGGATCACTCGGAGAGAAAGAGGCGACAACGATGCTGTTCGACCACGACAACGACGATCCGATCCGCGTCCTGAACGACGCCGAGAGCTGGGAACTGCTCGAAGCCGCGCGCCATGGCCGTCTGGCCACCTTCGCCGCGGGTGAGCTCGACATCGTGCCCATCAACTTCCGGGCCTCGGGCCGCCGCCTGTTCCTCAAGACGACGCCCGGCACCAAGCTCGCGGAGCTCACCATCCACCCCGGCGTCGCCTTCGAGGCCGACGGCGTGATGCAGGACGAGGCGTGGAGCGTCGTCGTCAAGGGCACCGCCCGAGTGCTCGAGCACTCCGCCGAGATCGAGGAGGCGGAGGCCGTCGGCATCGAGACCTGGCTGCCCACCGTCAAGTCCGTGTACGTCGAGATCGAGCCCCAGCACGTCGAGGGCCGCCACTTCCGCCTCGGCGCGGAGCCGGAGGCCACGACCGCGCACGACTACTGAGCCCTGGCGCCGCGCCATGGCCAACTCGCCGTCGGGCGACTCGATGGTCCACCGCCTCGTGCGGGTCATCGAGGCGTTCGACGGCGAGCACCGCACCCTGAGCGCGGCGGAGATCGCCCGCCGCGCGGACCTCCCCACGAGCACCGCGTACCGCCTCGTCGACGAACTCCTCGCCGAGTCGCTCCTCGACCGTGACGGGCGGCGCCTCCGGCTCGGGACCCGGCTCTGGGAGCTGGTCTCCCGTGGCTCCAAGGTCCTGGGGCTCCGCGAGGCGGCCCTGCCCTTCATGGAGGACGTGCAGTCCGTGGTGGGCCACCACACCGTCCTCGGGATCCTGGACCAGAACGAGGTCCTCTACATCGAGCGGATCGGCTCCAACTCCTCGACCATCAACATCACCAAGGTGGCCGGCCGCCTGCCCGTCCACGCGACGTCGACCGGCCTGGTCCTCATGGCCTTCGGCCCCGCGGACGCGCAGGAGACCTTCCTCCGCCGGCGCCTGCCCCGGTACACCGACACGACCACGACGAACCCGGATGAGCTCCGCCGCAGGCTCGCCGAGGTCCGCCAGATGGGCTTCTGCGTCATGACGGGCGCGATCGTGCCCGAGTCGACGGGCGTCGCGGTGCCGGTCTTCAACGCGGAGGGCACCGCTATCGCGGGCCTCAGCGTCGTGATCCCCCGCGCAGGCGGGCCCCTCCAGACCTCGATCTCCGCGCTCCAGACCGCGGCGCGCGGCATCTCCCGCGCGCTCGGCTGGGACGGGACGCTGCGCGACGCGATCCGCCGGAGCCTCTAGGACACGCGCCAGCGGAGCCACTGACCGAAACAATTCCCGATGATCGGGAATGTGTGATGTGCAGAACACACCGAACCTCGACTCTCGTGAGTAGCCAGTTTCCCGGCTCGAAGGAGAGTCCCATGAAGTACCTCATCGGCGCCCCGCGCAGCTCGTACGACGTCGTCGTGCTCGGCTCCGGCGCAGGCGCCCTCACCGCCGCGGCGACGGCCGCGCGCTCCGGCAAGTCCGTCCTCGTCCTCGAGAAGGCCAGCCTGCTCGGCGGAACGAGCGCCATCTCGGGCGGCATGCTCTGGATCGCGGCGAACCACCACGCCCGCGAGGCCATGGCGGACGGTGGGTTCGCCGACACCCGCGAGGCCGCCGCCGAGTACGTCCGGGCCGTGTCCCGCGGCCGCGGCCGCGAGGAGCTCCTCGACGCCGCGGTCTCCTACGGCGACACCATGCTCCGCTACGCCGAGGACGAGCTCGGCGTGAAGTTCCTCTTCCTCGACAACTTCCCGGACTACCGCCAGGACCTCCCGGGCGCGGTGGACGGCGGCCGCACCATCGAGCCGCAGCTGGCGAACATCAACGAGCTCCTCGGCGACCTCGCCGAGCACGTGCGCTCCGACGGCCGCGCCCCCTTCACGATGCAGGAGTACGAGGACTGGGGCGCCTTCACGCGCTTCCCCTGGGACGAGCTCGACGCCCGCGCGAAGGCCGGACTCGTCGCCAAGGGCCGCGCCCTCATCGCGATGCTCCTCGCGGCCGCCGTCCGCGACGGCGTCCACATCGCGGTCGAGGCCCGCGGCGAGAGGCTGGCGCACGACGGCGGCCGGGTCACCGGCGTCGTGCTCGCCACCGGCGAGGAGATCGCCGCGGCGGACGCCGTGGTGATCGGCACGGGCGGCTTCGAATGGGACCACGCCCTCGCCGACTCGATGCTCGCGAGCCGCCTCTACACGATGTGCTCCCCGCCCACGAACGAGGGCGACGGCCTGCGGATGGCCCAGCGCCTCGGCGCCCAGACGCGCGGCACGCGCGAGGCCTGGTGGGCGCCCATGTCCATCACCGGCGACACCCGGGACGGCAAGCCGATCGGCACCCTCCTGCGCTTCGAACGCCAGGGACCGGGCTCGATCATGCTCAACCGCCACGGGAAGCGCTTCGCCAACGAGTCGCAGAACTACAACGACCTGGCCCGCTGCCTCCAGTCTTGGGACTCCCCCGCCAACACCACGCTCAACACCCCGGCGCACGTCGTCTTCGACCACGCCTACCTCGAGCGCTACGGCATCCTCGCCCACCGCGCGGGCGAGCCGACGCCGTCGTACCTCATCGAGGGCGCGACCCTGCCGGAGCTCGCGGCGAAGATCGGCGTGCCCGCCGAGAACCTCGTCGCGACGGTCGAGCGGTTCAACGCGTTCGCGGTCAAGGGCGAGGACCCGGACTTCCACCGCGGCGAGACGGCCTACGACAAGTACTGGGGCGACGCCGAGAACGCGTGGCCCAACCCCTCGCTCGGCCCGCTCGAGCGCGGCCCGTTCTACGCGATGGAGGTGGTCAACGGCGCGTTCGGCACGAACGGCGGGATCGCCACCGACGGCCGGGCCCGCGTGCTCGACGTCGACGGCGCCCCGATCGCCGGCCTCTTCGCCGTGGGCAACGCGACCGAGAGCGCCTACGCGGCGGGCTACCCCGGCGCCGGCGCGACCCTCGGCCCGCTCATGACGATGGGGTACCTTGCCGGCCGGACGATCGCCGGGGAGCCGGTCGAGTACGATGCCGGGGCTGCCGCCGCCGGCGCTGTCACCGCCGAGCTGGCGGGGGCGGCGCGATGATCCGCCACGCCGTCCTGTTCAAGTTCAAGCCCGACTTCCCTGCCGAGCAGCGCGAGGCCTGGACCGCGGGACTGGACCGCATGCGCGGGAACGTCCCCGGGCTCCTGGCCCTGACGCACGGGCCGGACGTCATCCGCTCCGAGCGGGCCTTCGACTACGCGATCGTCGCGGACTTCGAGTCCGTCGCCGACATCGAGGTGTACAACACCCACCCCCTGCACGAACCGCTGAAGAAGTACTCCTTCCCCAACAGCGAGCAGATCATCTCCGTCGACTTCGAGATCAGCAAGGATGCACCATGAGCAACGTCGCTCCGCGCACCGCAGCAGCACCCGCGCCCTCCGCGGCGCAGCCCCGCAAGACCCCGGGCAAGGCGGCGCTCGCGTCGTTCCTCGGCTCCACGCTCGAGTACTACGACTTCTTCATCTACGGCACCGCCGCCGCGCTGGTCTTCCCCGCGCTGTTCTTCCCAGCCGACAACCCGACCGCGGGCCTCGTGGCGGCGTTCGCGACCTTCGGCGTCGCCTACGTGGCCCGCCCGCTCGGCGGCATGGTCATGGGCCACTTCGGCGACCGCCTCGGGCGCCGCAACGTGCTCCTCGTGACGCTCTCGCTCATGGGGCTCGCTTCGCTCGGCATCGGCTTCCTCCCGACGTACGACGCCGTGGGCCTCCTCGCGCCCGTGCTCCTCACCCTCGGCCGGCTCATCCAGGGCTTCTCCGCAGGTGCGGAGTCGGCAGGCGCCTCGACGCTGACCCTCGAGCACTCCCCCGAGGGCCGCCGCGGCTTCTTCACCTCGTTCGTCATGACCGGCTACGCCTCCGGGATGGTCCTGGCAACCCTCGTGTTCGTCCCGATCACGGCGCTGCCGAAGGACGACCTCATGTCCTGGGGCTGGCGCGTGCCGTTCTGGTGCTCCATCGTGGTCCTCGCGATCGCCTACTGGGTCCGGACGCACCTCGAGGAGACCCCGGTGTTCGAGGAGGCCAAGGAGGAGGCCCTCGAGACGGGCACGGCCCGCAAGCTCCCGCTCGGCCAGGTGCTCCGGTTCCAGGCGCCCGACGTGCTGCGGGTCCTGTGCATGTCCATCTTCTCGGTCATGCAGACCATCTTCACGGTGTTCGGGCTGTCCTACGCCACCGCCCACGGCGGTCTCGACAAGGGCGCGATCCTGACGATCAACGCCGTGACCATCGGCGCCTCCATGCTGGTGATGCCCGCCGTGGCCACACTCTCGGACCGGATCGGCCGCAAGCCCCTCATGCTCACCGCGATGCTCGGCTGCTCGGCCGCGCTGTTCGCCTACTTCTGGGCCCTCGGCACCGGCAACCTCGTCCTCGTGTTCATCGCGAGCTTCGTCTTCATGACGCTGCTGTACTCGGGCTTCAACGGCGTGTGGCCGGCCTTCTTCGCGGAGCTCTTCGCCGCCCCCGTCCGCTACACGGGCATGGCCCTGGGCAACCAGCTCGGCCTCCTCGTCGCGGGCTTCGGGCCCATGATCGGCGGCCTGCTCATGACGGCAGGCCCCACGGGCTGGGTCCCGGTCGCCGTCTTCGGGGCGGCCTGCGCGATCGCCGCCGCCATCGCCGCCTTCAGCGCCCGCGAGACCGCCCACACGCCGGTCGACGAGCTCGGCGAGCCCTACCTCACCGCCACCCGCACGAAGTGACCTCAGGAGACATCGGCACCATGAGCAACGACAAGACAGTAGCCTGCGACGTCCTCGTCGTCGGATCGGGAGCGGCCGGGATGGCCGCAGCCCTGGCGGCCGCGAGCCGGGGCCTGAGCGTGATCGTCGCCGAGAAGGAGCAGCACTTCGGCGGCACGACGGCGATCTCCGCTGGCTGGGCCTGGGTGCCCGGCAACCGCGTGGGCGCCGCCGCCGGGGACACCCGCGAGGAGGTCGAGACCTACCTGAAGAACCTCGCCCCGGAGACGTACAACGCCGACGGCGTCAGGCAGTTCCTCGACACCGTCCCCGAGGCGCTGGAGTTCTTCGAGCGGGAGACCGACGTCGAGTTCGTCTACCCCGACAAGGCACCCGACTACCAGATGGACCTCCCCGGCGCCCGCCTGGGCGGACGGGCGATCCTGCCCAAGGACACCGACGCCCGCATCCTCGGGGACAAGCGCCTGCTCATGCAGCCCTATCTGTCCTCCTACACCGTGTTCGGGTACATGCCGCAGGTGGGCCCGGACATGAACGAGTTCGTCCACGTCAACCAGTCGCTGAAGTCCTTCGTGTACGTGGCGAAGAAGCTCCTGCGGACCTGGTTCGACACGGCCCGCTACCGCCGCCCCGTGCTGCGCACCAACGGCAACGCGCTCATGACCCTCATGGTCAAGAGCGCCCTCGACGCCGGCATCCGGCTGTGGGAGGGCACCCCGGTCGTCTCCCTCACCCGGGGCGACGACGGCGCCGTCACCGGTGCCGTGCTCGGCGGCCGGCACGCCGCCCGGGTCGAGGCGAGGCTCGGCGTCGTCCTCGCCGCCGGCGGGTTCTCCGGCAGCGCACAGCTGCGGCAGAAGTACTTCCCGCACGACGCCGCGGGCGACGACCACTTCACCCCGACCGTGGGCCACGGTGGCGACGCCGCGAACCTCGCGCTCTCCGCCGGCGGGTACATCGACGACCGCGTCTCCTCGGTCGGCTCGTGGGCCCCCGTGACTGTGTTCCGGCACAACGACGGGCGCCAGCGGCTCTTCCCGCACCTTCGCGCGATCGGCCTTCCCGGCCTCATCGCCGTGGACCGGCACGGGAAGCGCTTCGGCAACGAGGCCCTGAGCTACCACGACTTCGGCGGGGCGATGATCGCCCACAACGCCGGCGAGGAGAAGACCTTCGGCTGGGTCATCGGGGACGCGAAGACGATGCACAAGTACGGCATCGGCTACGCCAAGCCGTGGCCCATGCCGCGCGGGTACTTCTACAGGGTCGGGTACCTCGTCAAGGGCGCCACCCTGCCGGAGCTCGCGGGGAAGATCGGCGTGGACGCCGCCGGGCTCGAGGCCACCGTCGCCGAGTTCAACCGCAACGCCGCAGCTGGCACCGACCCGGAGTTCGGCCGCGGCTCCACCGAGTACAACCACTTCCGCGGCGACATGGACCACCGCCCCAACCCCAACCTCGCCCCGCTGGACAAGGGCCCGTTCTACGCCGCCAAGATCCAGATGGGCGACCTGGGCACGTTCGCCGGGGTGGCCGTCGACTCGGACAACACCGTGGTGACCGAAGAGGGCGCGCCCATCCCGGGCCTGTACGCGGTCGGCGCCGCCGCACGCAGCGTGTTCGGCGGCGGCTACCCCGGCTACGGCTCCCACATCGGAGCGGCCCTCGTCTTCGGCTACCGCGCCGGACGCGACATCGCCCGGCTCGCAGCCGAGCGCGGGGCGGTCCGCGGTGCGGCCCGCGGGGTCGAGACCACCGAGGAGGCGGCACGATGAGCACGCTGTCGGACCGCGTCGCCGGAAAGGTCGCCCTCATCTCCGGCGCCGCCCGCGGCATGGGCGCCTCCCACGCCCGCGTCCTCGCCGCGCACGGGGCGAAGGTCGTCATCGGAGACCTGCTCGACGACGAGGGCCGCGCCCTCGCGGCGAAGATCAATGCTGAGTTCAACACCGGCTTCGGCGGGGACGTGGCGCTGTTCGTCCACCTGGACGTGACGGACTTCGCGAGCTGGGAGCAGGCGGTGGGGGCCGCCGTCGAGCGTTTCGGGACGCTGGACGTGCTGGTGAACAACGCCGGCATCTTCACGCGGGGCAGCGTCGAGGAGGCCGACGTCGACGAGTGGCGCCGCACCATCGACATCGACCTCACCGGGAACTTCCTCGGCATGAAGGCCGCGGTGCCGGCCATGAAGGCCGCGGGCGGGTCGATCATCAACATCTCCTCGATCGCCGGGCTCGTCGGGTTCAAGAACCGCGCCGCGTACGCCGCGGCGAAGTGGGGCGTCCAGGGGCTCACCAAGACCAGCGCGCTGGACCTCGGGCCGTACGGCATCCGCGTCAACTCCGTGCATCCGGGGTCGGTCAAGACGCCGCTGACGGCGGGCCTGAAGCGCGGGTTCGGGCAGATCCCACTGGGCCGGGACGCCGCGCCTGAGGAGATCTCCGACCTCATCCTCTACCTCGCCTCGGACGAGTCGCGGTTCATGACCGGGGCGAACCTCGCGATCGACGGCGGCGAGACCGCGGGCAACAACCTGCGGCAGGACGCGTGAGCGCGTCCTTCACGGACCGCGTCGCCGTCATCACCGGTGCGGCGTCGGGCATCGGGGCCGCGACGGCGAGGCTGCTCGCCGAGCGGGGCGCCGCCGTCGTGCTCGGCGACGTCGCGGAGGGGGCGCACGACGTCGCGCGCTCCCTCCGCGGGGACGGGCACCGGGCGCTGTGCGTGCGCACCGACGTCACGGACGAGGACTCGGTGGCCGCGCTCATGGACCGCGCGGCCGCCGAGTTCGGCGCCCCCGACGTGCTCGTGGCCAACGCCGGCATCGCCGAGCCGAAGGCGCCGCTGCACGAGCTCGACGTCGACGCGTGGCGGCGCGTCGTGGAGATCGACCTCACCGGGGTCGCGCTGTGCGGGAAGCACGCGCTGCGGCACATGGTCGCCGCCGGCCGCGGCTCGATCGTCAACGTGTCCTCGATCCTCGGGACCGTGGGCCAGGCGAACAGCACGTCCTACTCGGCCGCGAAGGCCGCCGTCGCGAATCTGACCCGGTCGGCGGCCGTGACGTACGCGTCCCAGGGGATCCGCGTCAATGCGGTCGCGCCCGGCTATGCCGACACCCCGCTCGTGGCGGGCCTTCCCGACGAGGTCCGCGCCGCGATCGCGGCGCGGCAGCCGATCGGGCGGCTTGCCGGGCCCGAGGAGGTGGCCGAGGCCATCGCCTTCCTCGCCTCGGACGCGGCGTCGTTCGTGGTCGGCGCCGTCCTCGCGGTCGACGGCGGGTACACCGCGGTGTAGCCGGCCATGCCCACGCCCGCCGAACCCACCCGTGACTCGATCATCAGCCGCGTCGTGCGCATCCTGAGCTGCTTCGACCGCAGCACCGCAGCCCTGAGCCTGAGCAGCCTCGCTCGGCGCTCGGGGCTGCCGCTCACCACTGCCCACCGGCTCTGCGAGGAGCTGCTCCGGCATGGCCTCCTCGAGCGCGACGCCGCCGGCGACCTGCGCCCGGGGCTGCGCATCTGGGAGCTGGGCTCCCGCGCCTCCCACGCCCTCACGCTGAGCGAGGCCTGCCGCCCCTACATGGAGGACCTCCAGGACACCGTGCGCCAGCACGTGACCCTGGCGGTGATGGACCGTGGCAGCGCCCTCTACGTCGAGCGGCTCTCCGCGCCCGAGTCCCCGCTCGACGCCGCCCACATCGCCCAGCGCATGCCGCTGCACGCCTCCTCGAGCGGCCTCGTCCTGCTCGCGTTCTCGGACCCCTCAGTCCGGGCCAGCGCCCTTGCCGGCCCGCTCGAGAAGGTCACGCCCGCCACCGTCACGGACCCCGAGCAGCTGCGGCGCCACCTCGCCGACATCCGGCAGAGGGGCTTCGCCGCGCCGCCCGGCGTGGGACGCGCCGAATGGATCGGCGTCGCCGTGCCCGTGTTCGGGCCCGGCCAGAGCGCGCACGGGCCCTGCATCGCGGCTGCGCTGAACTGCATCCTCCCCCTCGACGCCGCCGACCTCGTCCCTCGCGTCGTCCCGGCGCTGACGACGGCTGCCCGCGGCATGTCCCGCGCCCTCCGCGGCTGAGCCCTCGGCCCTCTCCCCCTCCCCCTCCCCCTCCCCCTGTCGAGGGGTCGCCTCCCCCTGCCGAGGGGTCGCTTACCCCTGTCGAGGGGTCACCTCCGCGCCTGGGGCGGTGACTTCTTCCGGTCACCGGAAGGGTGCCTGCCACAGTGTGCCGGGCTCGGCCAGACTCAATCCATCGACGTGATCAGCGTCACGGAGCAGGGTCCAGCACCCACTCCGACACCCCGACCCTTGCGACCGCAGTGCGCGCAGTGCCGCGCGCCCTCGGCGGAAAGGACCCAGGATGACCATCACCTGCCCCTTCACCGGAGCCACGGCCGACGCCGCCGGTGCGGCTCCCAGCGCCGGCGACCAGGCCGGCGTCGTGCGCCCCACCGAACCGACCCTGCCGCCGTACTCGCACGAGCTCCCCTGGCCCGACGGCCTGGAGCCCTTCAAGGTGGTCGACGACGGCAGCCAGGGCGACCCCTACGCCCACTACGCGTGGATGCTCGAGAACGCCCCGGTCCTGCGCGCGGCCTCCGCGACCACGGACGTCTGGTTCATCTCGCGCTTCGAGGACGTCCGCAAGGCGCTCCGCGCCCCCAAGGTGTTCTCCTCCGAGGTGGTCAAGCCCGTGCCGCTGACGTTCCTGACGCTCATCGACGCCCCCGACCACGCCCGGCTGCGGCAGATCGTCGCGAAGGCGTTCACGCCCAAGGCCATCGGCCTCTTCGAGGACCGCATCCGCGAGACCGCCACACGCCTGCTCGACGGGCTGATCGCCCGCGGAGGCGGCGACGTCGTCGAGGAGTACGCGATCCCGCTGAGCATGTCCACCATCAGCGCCCTCCTCGACGTCCCCGCCGAGGACTTCGACAAGATGAAGTTCTGGTCCGACGAGACGTTCAGCTACTTCGGCCGCCTCGCCCGCAACGCCCCGGGCACCGGGACGGACGAGGAGAGCGCCCACGCATTCTTCGCGTACCTCAAGGACACGATGGAGCGACTGCACGCCGCCGGCAACGAGTCGGTCGGAGGCCAGATCGCCCGGATGTGGAAGGACGGGCAGCTCTCCGAGAAGGAAGCCAAGGAGCTGTGCGCGTTCGTCTTCATCGCAGGCCACGACACCACGACGATCCTCCTGGCCAACGCCTTCCGCGTCTGCGCCGAGAACCCGCAGCTGCTCGCGCAGGTGCGTGAGACGCCGTCGGGCGCCGAGAAGTTCGTCGAGGAGCTCGCCCGGTTCCGGGGCACCGTCCAGCGCGTTTCCCGGGTCACGACCGAGGACGTCGAGGTCGCCGGGGTGACGGTCCCAGCCGGCTCCATCGTCCGGCTCATGCCCGCGGCGGCGAACCACGACCCCCGCAAGTACCCCAACCCCGACGTGTTCGACCTCGACCGGGACACGAGCGGCCACATGGGCTTCGGCCACGGTGTCCACGCGTGCCTCGGAGCGCCCCTCGCCCGCCTCGAGACGGTTGTGACCGCCGAGCTCCTGAGCCAGCGCCTCGCGGGCGTGGCGCTCGACCCGGCGCACCCGATCGAGTACGTGCGCGGCAACAACCTGACCAACTCGGGGCCGGAGCGCCTCGTCGTCTCCGTGGAGGGACGCAACACCGTGGAGGGAAGCCATGAGTGAGACCATCCAGCCGGCGCGGCCGATCGTCGTCGTCGGATCGGGACACGCAGGGGTCGGCGTCGCCGCGGGGCTGCGCTCGCGCGGCTGGGACGGCCGTGTTGTCCTCGTCGACGCCGAGGATCAGCTTCCGTACGAGCGGCCACCGCTCTCCAAGGACCTCCTCGCCCCCGGCGCCGCGGCCGAGCCCGTGCCCATGCGCAAAGAGGCCTGGTACGCCGCGCGGCGCATCGAGCGCGTGCACGCCACGGCCGTGTCGGTCGACCGGGAGCGCCGCGAACTGACGCTCGACGACGGCCGCGTCCTGCCGTACGCGAAGCTCGTCCTCGCGACGGGGTCGACGCCGCGCCGGCTCACCGTCCCAGGTGGGGACCTCGACGGCGTCCTGCTCCTCAAGACCCTCCCGGACGCCCGCCGCCTCGCCGGCGAGCTGGCGCCCGGCCGGCACGTCGTCGTGATCGGGGCCGGCTACATCGGGCTCGAGGTGGCTGCGGCGGCGGCGAAGCTCGGCTGCTCGGTCACCGTCCTCGAGTTCCAGGACCGGGTCATGAGCCGGGTGACGAGCGAGCCCGTGTCCCGGTTCTTCGAGGACGCCCACCGCCGTGCCGGGGTCGAGTTCCGCTTCGGCGCCGCGGTCACCGCGATCGAGGGCACGGGTTCCGCGGGAGGCGCGGGCCGGGTCGAGTGGGTCGTGACGGCCGACGGCGCGCGGCACCGTGCCGACGTCGTCGTCGCCGGGATCGGGGTGGTGCCCGAGCAGGGGCTCGCCGCCGCGGCCGGCCTGGACGTGAGCGACGGCGTGCTCGTCGATGCGGCCGGGCGGACCTCCGATCCGGACATCTACGCCGCCGGCGATGCGACCCGGTTCGCGAGCCTCTACGACGGGGCGAGCCAGCGTCTCGAATGCATCCAGAACGCCCGCGCCCAGGCCGAGGCCATCGCGGCGGACATCACCGGGCAGGCGCAGCCGGCCGCCGAGGTGCCCTGGTTCTGGACGGTCCAGCACGGCGTGCGGCTGCAGACCGCGGGCGTGCGCCACCCGGACGACGACGTCATCCTGCGCGGCGCCCCGGCCACGGGGAAGTTCACCGTGGTCTACCTCCGCGACGGCCGCGTTGCTGCCGTGGACACCGTCGGATCGCTCGCCGACTTCAACGCCGGCAAGCGGCTCGTCGCCCAGCGGGCTGCACTCTCCCCCGCACTTGCCGCGGACCCGTCCGTCCCGCTCGAGCAGGCCGTTGTGTCGCTCGAACCGGCATTCTGACCCCTACCAACCACTGCCGAAAGGTGAGCGCCATGCCCACGACCATCACCGCCGTCGACCGCGACGGCACCCAGCACTCCCTCGAATGGGACGAGGATCAGTCCCTCATGGAGGTCCTCCGCGACAACGACCTGCCCGTGCTCGCCTCGTGCGGCGGGACGGCGTCCTGCGCGACGTGCCACGTATACCTCGACGAGCCTGTCGCGGTCCGGCTGGGCGCGCGCAGCGCCGACGAGGAGGAGCTCCTGGCCGACGCCGAGGGGTTCCGCGAGTGCGGCTCCCGCCTCTCCTGCCAGATCGCGCACGACCAGGAGCTGGACGGCATCCGCGTGGAGCTCGCGCCGGAGTCCTGAGGGGCCCCTGCCACGCGCCCCACACCGTTTCGGGTACAGCTATTCCGCGCCCACGCCGTCTCGGGTACAGATAATCGACACCCGCGCCGTTTCGGGTACAGATAATCCACGCCCCACGCCGTTTCCGGTACAGCTAATCCACACGCACGCCGTTTCGGGTACGCACGACGCCGTCGGCGCCCCGCGCCCGACACGCTACCCGCCCTGCTGGCCGACTTCTCGGTCAGGCCGGGTGAACCGCCGTCTGGCAGAGGGCACGGGTTTTCTCCCCGACTGAGGCGCCGAGATGCGGATGAGACGGGTTGCGGGTGATGGTGAGACGCCCTGTCGCGGGCAGGACGCCCTCGAGTCGCCTCCCTCGCGTCGAGGCGTCTCCGTGCCTCGAGGCTCACCTCCCCCGTCCGCCTGCAGCCCGCGCCAGAGTTGCTGTACCCGAAACGCGCCGGGGGCGAATTTGGCGTACCCGAAACGCCACCAACGCGAATTTGGCGTACCCGAAACGCCGCAGGAGGGCGCGGGGGGCTAGGTGCGGGGCGGCGCTCCGGCCGACGCTGCGGTCTGCTCGTCGAGATCGATGCCCCCCGCGAATTGGCTCATGTAGAGCCGGTGGTAGGCGCCGCCGCGCTCTAGGAGTTCGTCGTGCCGGCCCTGCTCGACGATCTTGCCGTTCTCCATGACCAGGATCGTGTCCGCGTCCCGGATCGTGGAGAGCCGGTGGGCGATCACGAACGAGGTGCGGTCCGTGCGGAGCGCGGCCATGGCCTTCTGCACGAGCAGCTCGGTGCGGGTGTCCACGGACGAGGTGGCCTCGTCGAGGATCAGCAGCGAGGGGTTGGAGACGAAGGCGCGGGCGATCGTGATGAGCTGCTTCTCGCCGGCGGAGACGTTGGTGCCCTCCTCGTCGATGACGGTCTGGTAGCCGTCGGGAAGGGCCCTGACGAACCGGTCCACGTAGGTGGCCTTCGCCGCGGCGATGACCTCCTCTTCCGTCGCATCGAGGTTCCCGTAGCGGATGTTGTCGTAGATCGTCCCGCCGAACAGCCACGCATCCTGCAGGACCATGCCCACCTTCGAGCGGAGTTCGGCCCGCGAGAGGTCGCGGATGTCCACGCCGTCGAGCAGGATCCGGCCGGCCTGGATCTCGTAGAACCGCATCACGAGATTCACGAGGGTCGTCTTGCCGGCGCCGGTGGGGCCGACAATGGCGACGGTGTGGCCCGGCTCGGCCGTGAGCGACAGGTCCTCGATGAGCGGCTTGTCCTCGGAGTAGGAGAACGAGACGTGCTCGAAGTCGACGTGCCCGTCCGTGACCGCCGGCAGGTGCGAAGTGGCCGTCTCCGGCTCCTCTTCGTCGGCGTCGAGCAGCTCGAAGGTCCGTTCGGCGGAGGCGACGCCGGACTGGAGCATGTTGGCCATGCCCGCGATCTGGCCCAGCGGCTGCGTGAACTCGCGGGAGTACTGGATGAACGCGGTCGCGTCGCCGAGGCTCATCTGGCCGGCGGCGACCCGCAGGCCGCCCACGACGGCGATGCCCACGTAGGCGAGGTAGCTCACCCAGTTCATGACTGGGAAGATCATGCCGGACACGAACTGCGCGTTGAACGAGGCCCGGTACAGTTCCTCGTTCTTCTCGTCGAACCGGCGCACCATGTCCGCCTGGCGGCCGAACACCGTCGCGAGGTCGTGGCCCGAGAAGGACTCCTCGATCTGTCCGTTGAGCAGACCCGTGTTCTTCCACTGCGACTGGAACATCTTCTGGCTGCGCGAGCCGATCACGCCCGCGACCACGCCTGAGAGGGGCAGCGCGATGAGGGCGATGAGGGCGAGCTGCCACGACACGATGAACATCATGACGACGATGCCGAGCACCTGCAGGAGCGAGGACAGCAGCTGCGAGAACGCCTGCTGGAGGCCCTGCTGGATGTTGTCCACGTCGTTCGTCACCCGGGAGAGCACGTCGCCGCGCTGCCGGGTGTCGAAGTAGCCGAGCGGGAGGCGGTTGATCTTCGCCTCGATGTCCTGACGGAGCCGGTAGACGACCCGCATGACGAGCCGGTTGAGGATGTAGCCCTGCGCCCACATGAACACGCCGGCCACGAAGTACATGAGCAGCACGACGGCGATGAGGAACGTCAGCCGCGAGAAGTCGATGCCCTGTCCCGGCACGAGGTTCATGCCTGAGAGCATGTCCGCGAAGTTGTCCTGGCCCTGCGCCCGCAGGCCCTCGACGACCTGCTCCTTCGTGACGCCGGCAGGCATCTGCTTCCCGATCGCACCGGCGAAGATGACATCCATGGCCTGGCCGAGGATCTTCGGGGCGATCACGGTGAGCACCACAGAGACGAGGATGAAGAGCACGACGACGCTCATCAGCGCCCGCTCGGGCTTCAGCAGCCCCATGACCCGCTTGGCACTGGGGCCGAAGTTCTTGGCCTTCTTGGCCGGCAATTCGCCGAACATGCCGCCGTCGGCCTCGGTGGGGCGGTACTCCTCCTCGAGGATCTCCTCGGCTTCGGCGACCACCTGGCCGCTCTGGGGTGCTCCGTCCTGGGACACGGCTTCCTTCCGGACCTCGTTCCTGCCCTGCCTCTTGAAGCGGCGATCAGCCACCGTGCACCTCCTTGCTGCCGGAGGAGACGCTCGCGGCCTCTTCGGCCGTGATCTGCGACTGCACGATCTCCTGGTACGTCGGCGACGTCTCGAGCAGTTCCTCGTGCGTGCCGCGGTCCACGATCTTGCCCTTGTCGAGCACGAGGATGAGGTCCGCGTCGATGATCGTGGACACCCGCTGGGCCACGATGATGACCGTCGCGTCGGCGGTCTGCTTCTTCAGGGCGCGGCGCAGCCTCGCGTCCGTGGTGACGTCGAGGGCCGAGAAGGAGTCGTCGAACAGGTACACCGCGGGCTTCGCGACGAGGGCGCGCGCGATGCACAGGCGCTGGCGCTGGCCGCCGGAGACGTTCGTGCCGCCCTGCGCGATCCCGGCCTCGAGGCCCTTGGGCTTCTCGCGGACGAAGTCCGCTCCCTGCGCCACGTCGAGTGCCTGCCAGAGCTCATCCTCGCTCGCGTCCTCGCGGCCGAACCGGAGGTTGTGTGCGATCGAGCCCGAGAACAGGTAGGGCCGCTGCGGGACCATCGCCACGCGGGAGGTGATCTCGGAGCGGGGCATCCTGTCTACGGGCACCCCGTCGAGGAGCACCTGGCCGCGCTCCGCGTCGTAGAGGCGCGGGATGAGGGACAGCAGGGTCGTCTTGCCCGAACCGGTCGCACCGATGATCGCCACCGTCTGCCCCGGCCGCGCGGTGAACGTGAGGCCCGAGAGGACCGCGGCCTCCGCGCCCGGATACGAGAACGAGACGTCGCGGAACTCGACGACGCCCTCGCGCTTGGCCGGGATCTGCGGATCGCCGGGAGCGGCCATCGAGGGCACGACGGCGAGCACCTCGCCGATGCGGTCGGCGCAGACGGAGGCGCGCGGGATCATCATGGCCATGAACGTGCCCATCATGACGGCCATGAGGATCTGCAGGAGGTACTGGAGGAACGCCGTGAGCGACCCGACCTGCATTTCGCCCGCGTCCACACGCTGGCCGCCGAAGTACAGGACCGCGGCGGTGGACAGGTGCAGGAGCATCATGATGATCGGGAACATGAGCACGAAGATCGCGCCGACGCGGAGGGAGATGTCGGTGAGGGCCTTGTTCGCCTCGGCGAACCGCCCTTCCTCGAACGGCTCGCGCACGAAGGCGCGCACCACTCGGATGCCCATGATCTGCTCGCGCAGCACGCCGTTGATCCCGTCGACCCGCTTCTGCATGCCGCGGAAGAGTGGCAGGAGCAGGTACACGAGGTAGCCGACGATCGCGAACAGCACCGGCACGGACACCCAGACGAGCCACGAGAGCCCGAGGTCCTCGCGAAGCGCCATGATGATGCCGCCCACGCACATGATCGGCGCGGACACCATGAAGTTCAGCCCCATCAGGAGGACCATCTGGACCTGCTGGACATCATTGGTCCCGCGGGTGATCAGGGTCGGCGCACCGAAGGACTGCACCTCCTGTGCAGAGTAGGACGTGACCTTGCGGAACACTGCCTGCCGGAGGTCCCTGCCGAAGGCCATCGCGGTCTTCGAGCCGAAGTAGACCGCCGCGATCGCGGTGATCACCTGTGCCAGCGCGATGCCGAGCATGAGGGCGCCCTGGCGCCAGATGTACCCGGTGTCGCCCTTCGCGACGCCCTGGTCGATGATCTGGGCGTTGATGCTGGGCAGGTAGAGGGTCGCAATGGTGGTCGCGAGCTGGAAGACAACCACAGCCAGAATCCAGAGCCAGTAGCGGGCGCTGTAGCGCCGGATGAGTGTGAGGAGCATCGAAGTCCTTCGAGTCTTGGGCCCCTGCGGGATGCCGAAAGGGGCGTGTCAAGCGTAGGCCTGCGCGCACCTGCGGGGCATCAGTCCTGAGGACTAATCAGCCAGCCTGCGGACAGCGATTGTCCGCAGGCTGGCTGATCGATGAGAAGCCTCCGACAGGGCCTCAGGTCGCCGTGTGGCGGCCCCGCGTGGCGAGGTAGAGCGCCGCCTCCTTCTGGAGCTGCCGCTCGGCCGCAAGCTCGGCCTGGAGTTCGGCGAGCAACGCCGCCGTCTCGGCCTGGGCCTTGGCCGTCTGGCCCTGCTCGGCGGCGATGCGCTGCTGTACCTCGAGCTGGTCCGCGACCCGGGAGAACAGCTGGCCCAGTTGGACCTGCTGCGCGGCGAGGAGCCGCTGCGTCTCCTGGAGGACAGCGGCGTCGGGCACGCCGGCGGCACCTGCGCGCTCCGCGGACGAAGACGCTGACTCGGCCTCGGCCAGCAGGAGCTGCAGCTCGCCGTCCAGGCCCGCGGCCTCGCCCTCGCGCCCGGCCAGTGCGGCGCGGACCGCAGCCCGGCGGGACGCGCCGTCGTCGGCCGCACCCGCCGCGGGTGTGCGTGCCTCCGCGCCGCGACGGACAGCGGACGACGGCGAGCCGGTCGCCTCGGGCGAGGAGGCGGCGTCGTGCGCCTGGCCCGGTTCGGAGGGCTTGACGATGTCCACCGTGCGGCGCAGCGGGACCTCCTTGATGAAGGCCACCGCGATGAGCGCGACGACCGCGATCACGGCGGCGATGAGGAACACCCGGGCGGTCGCGTCGCCGAACGCGCCGCGGACGATCTCGGCGATGGGGGCAGGCATGTCCTTGAGGTCCATGCTCCCGCCGGCGGAGCCGCCCGAGGCCTGGATGCCGTGGTCGGCGAGGCCCTGGACGACGAGGTCGCTCGAGCGGTTGCTCAGGACGGCGCCGAGCACCGAGACCCCGACCGCGCCGAACACCGAGCGGAAGAACGCGACCGTGGAGCTGGCCGTGCCGATATCCGCGGCGCGGACAGTGTTCTGCACGCCGAGCACGAGGTTCTGCATGGTCATGCCGAGGCCGAGGCCGAGCCCGAACGTGTACACGCCGGTGATCCAGAGCTCGGTGGTGTGGTCGATCGTGCCGAGGAGGCCCAGGCTCGCGATCGTCAGGACGGAGCCGAGGACGAGCCAGCGCTTCCACTTGCCGGTCCGCGTGATGATCTGGCCGGACGCGACCGAGCCGAGGAAGTTGCCCGCGATCATGGGCAGGGTCAGCAGGCCGGCCTCGGTCGGCGTCGCGCCGCGGGCCACCTGGAAGTACTGGCCCAGGAAGGAGGACGACGCGAACATGGCCACGCCGACGGCCGCGGACGCGAGGATGCTGAGCGCCGTCGTGCGGTTGGCGACGATCTTGAGCGGGATGATCGGCATGGCCACGCGTGACTCGACGACCACGAGGAGGATCAGGCCCAGGACGGACCCGCCGACCATGACGGCGGTCTGCCAGCTCCACCAGTCGTAGTAGTCGGCCTTGCCGGCGAAGGAGACCCAGATGAGCAGCGTCGAGACCGAGGCGGTGAGCAGGATGGTGCCGAGCCAGTCGATCTTGGCGGGGCGCTTGACGTGCTGGATCTTGAGCGTGGTCTGGATGAGGAACAGCGCGACGACGGCGAGCGGCACGCAGACGAAGAACGTCCAGCGCCAGCCGAGCGGCGAGTCCACGATGAAGCCGCCCAGGAGCGGGCCGCCCGCGGTGCCGACCGCCATGACGGCGCCCATGTAGCCCGAGTACTTGCCGCGCTCGCGCGGCGGGATCATGGTGCCGATGATCGCCATGGCCAGGGCCGTGAGGCCGCCCATGCCGATGCCCTGGATCACGCGCGCCGTGAGGAGCGACGGGATGTCCTGCGCGAACCCGGCGATGACCGATCCCGCGACGAACACCACGATGTTCAGCTGGGTGAGGAGCTTCTTGTTGAACAGGTCCGCGAGCTTGCCCCAGACCGGGGTGGTCACGGCGTTGGCCAGGAGGGCCGCGGTGATGACCCACGCGAAGTCGGTCTGGGTGCCCTTGAGGTCCGACATGATGGTCGGCAGGGCGTTCGCCACGATCGTGGACGAGAGGATCGCGGTGAAGAACGCCGCGAGGAGGCCCGTGAGGGCCTCGAGGATCTGCTTGTGGCTCATCTGCGGAGCCGGTGCTTCAGTGGGCTGCACGCGCTTCCTCCTGTGCGGTCGTAGTGGTCACGGCTGTGAGGCGGCGGTCGGCGGAGCCGCGCCGGAGGGCGTCCGAGAGCTGGGACAGGCCCTCGACCGCGGCGGCCGCCTGCCCCTCGTCCCAGTCGGCGAGGTAGCCCTGGAGCCGGGCGATCCGGTGCTCCTCGATCTCGCGCAGCGCGGCCCACCCGGACTCGGTGAGCGCGATGAGCTGGGCCCTGCGGTCCTCGGGGTCGCGGTGCCGCTCGACGTACCCGAGGGCCTCGAGGTCGGAGAGGTGCCGACTCAGGACCGGGGCGCTCACCCCGAGCCGCGAGGCGATCTCGACGGCGCGCCCCCCGTGCTCGGCGACCATGCGCAGCACGCCCTGGAAGGCGACGCCGAGGTCGTGGTGCTTGAGCTCCGAGTTGGCGAGGCAGCGCACGACGCGCTGGAGGTCGAAGACCCGGTGGACGAGTTCCCGCGCGGTCTCGGGATCGACAGGCATTGCCGCCTCCTCAATTGATTGCTTACAGCAACTATACGCCGTGAAGGTTGCCTACACAAACCAATTCGCTAGGTAACCTTTGTAAGCTTCGCCACTCTCCGGCGCGGGCGCCCGCCCTTAACGACGTCTGGGGGTCACCTTCTGGGGGTCACATCAAGTGACCCCCAGAAGGTGACCCCCAGACGGGGCGGCGCGCGGGCGGGCTACGCCTCCAGGTGCGTCGGGGCGAACATCTTCAGGAGCGTCTCGACCACGACGACGTTGGGCCCGTCCGCGGCGAAGCCCTCCTCCAGCGCCTCCCGCACCCGGTCCACGGGGACGCGCTTGGCCGGGACGCCGAAGGATTCTGCGAGCGCCACGAAGTCCGGACGCGCGAGCTCCGTCGCGGTGGCCTTGCCGAAGGCGCCCACCATGTACTCGCGCAGGATCCCGTACCCGCCGTCGTCGACGATGAGCCACGTGACCGGGACGTTGTGCTGCCGCGCCGTCGCGAGCTCGGAGATCGAGTACATCGCGGAACCGTCCCCGGACACCGCGAGCACGCGCGCGGGCTTGCCGATGGTCGCGAGCCCCACGGCCCCGCCGATCGCGGCGGGGAACCCGAAGCCGAGGCCGCCCGCGCCCTGGGCGGAGTGGAACTGGCCCTGCCGGGCGTCCCAGCAGCTCCAGGCCCAGTAGGCGGAGATCGTCATGTCCCAGAAGGTCTGCATGTCGTCCGGCACGGCCGCGCGGATGTCCGCCATGAAGCGCAGCTCCTTGCCGAGGTCCTGCGAGGCGAGGCGCGCGCGGACAGCTTCGAGCGAGTCGGCGACCACCTCCTCCGGGCTCCTCCCGTGCCAGTCCGGGGCCGGCCGCTCCCCGTCGAGCGCCCCGGGCAGCGCCGCGTCCAATGCGGCGTTCAGTGCGTCCAGCGCCTGCCCGGCGTCGGCCCGGATCCCCAGTCCGGGCCGGTTCGACTCGAGGACCCTCGGTTCGGCGTCGATCTGGATGATCCGCCCGCGCGGCTCGAACGTGAAGTAGTTCGACGTGACCTCCCCCAGCGAGGACCCGATGACCACGAGCACGTCCGCGTCCTCGAGGAGGTCGGTCATGTGCCGGTCCTCGATCCAGGACTGGAGCGAGAGCGGGTGCTCCCACGGGAACGCTCCGTTGCCGCCGGGCGTGCAGATCACCGGGGCCCGCAGGCGCTCGGCGAAGGAGAGCAGCGCCTTCTCGGCGTGCCCGCGCCGGGTGCCGCCGCCGGCGATGACCGCGGGCCGACGGGCCTCGCGCAGCCACCTGACGGCCTCGCGCACGAGCTCGACGCGGGGCGGGTTGTCGGCCGCGACCGCGAGCGCGTCCTCGACCGGCGGGACCATGATCGGCTCGAGCAGCACGTTCTGCGGGATCTCGACCCACACGGGACCCTGTGGCGAGGAGATCGCGTCTGTCCAGGCGTCCTGGATGGCGGACGGGATGCCCGAGGCGTGCTGGATGAGCCGCTGGCTCTTCGTGACGTTCGCGGCGGATGCCTTCTGGTCGTCGAGCTGGTGCAGCATGCCCTTGCGCCGCGCGCCGAGGCCCTCGAGCGGGATCTGGCTCGCGATGACCACCATCGGCACGCCGGTCGCGTACGCCTCCTGGAGGCCCGCGAGCGAGGTGAGCGCACCGGGGCCGGTGGAGAGGAACAGGACCCCGACCTCGCCCGTGGCCCGGGAATAGCCGTCCGCGGCGAACGCCGAGTTGTTCTCCACCCGGCTCGAGACGAACTTCAGGTTCCCGCGGCCCATCGCGTCGAACAGCCCGAGCGCGTGCTGGCCGGGGATTCCGAACACGGTCTTCGCGCCCAGCGCCTCGAGCGTCTCGACGACGAGGTCGCCGCCGTTCCGCACGGAACGGTCACCGACCTGGCGCACGACGCCGTCCTGGCCGCCCTGCGCTGCACGCTCGCCGTCCTCGCGGGCCGCCGCGGCGATGCCCGCCTCGCGGGCCTGGATCGCCTCGGCCTCCCCCGTGCGGGGCGACTCGACGGCGCTCACTGGGCGCCCGCCGTCGTGCGCTGCTCGGCGGGGATCCCGTGCTCTTGGTTTCGACTGCGCTCAACCACCGGGCGGGGCAGTTCGCTCATGAGCGTGACGAGGTCGTAGGCGACGTGGCTCGCGGCGACGCCGGTGATCTCGGCGTGGTCGTAGGCGGGGGCGACTTCGACGACGTCGGCAGCGACGAGGTTGAGCCCGCGCAGGCCGCGGATGATCTCGAGGAGTTCGCGACTGGTCATGCCGCCGGCCTCGGGCGTGCCGGTGCCCGGCGCGTGCGCGGGGTCCAGGACGTCGATGTCCACCGAGATGTACAGCGGGCGTCTGCCGATGCGGTCGCGCAGCTTCGCCACCACCTCGCGGACGCCCTGGTAGTAGACGTCGGAGGACGTGACGATGCCGAAGCCGAAGCGGCGGTCGTCTTCGAGGTCGCGCTTGCCGTAGAGCGGGCCGCGGGTGCCGACGTGGGAGATCGCCTCGGTGTCGAGGAGGCCCTCCTCGACGGCCCGCCGGAACGGGGTGCCGTGCGTGTACTCGGCGCCGAAGTACGTGTCCCAGGTGTCGAGGTGGGCGTCGAAGTGCAGGAGCGCCACGGGTTCCCCCGCGCGTTCGGACGCGGCGCGCAGGAGCGGGAGGGCAATGGTGTGGTCGCCGCCGAGCGTGAGGAGGCGCGCGCCGTCGGCCGTGAGGTCCAGCGCGTCCTGCTGGATGGTCTCGATGGCCTCGTGGATGTTGAAGGGGTTCACCGCCATGTCACCGGCGTCGGCGACCTGGGCGCTCGCGAACGGCGAGACGTCCTGCGCCGGGTTGTAGGGGCGCAGGAGGCGGCTCGCCTCGCGGACGTGGTTCGCGCCGAAGCGCGCGCCCGGGCGGTAGGAGACGCCCGAGTCGAAGGGGACGCCCACGACCGCGATGTCCGCCCGCTGCACCTGGTCCAGGCGGGGCAGCCGGGCGAACGTCGCGGCGCCGGAGAAGCGCGGGATGCGGGATGAATCAATGGGGCCGAGGTTGCCGTTCTCCTCGATGCGCAGCTCTTGCACGATAACCCTCCGTAGGTGGCTCTTCTGTGAGCCAGCCTACAGGAAAAGTTGCCCTCTATGCACCCCTTGTTTACCGGATTGGCCGACTGGGATCGCGCCGTGACCTCGTCGCGCAGGGTTCCTCGCCGGCGTCGTCCGCAAAGACGCCGCGAGGGCGCCGTAAAGGTTCCATAAAAGGCAGCAGTCCCGGCCGCGGCGCCGCCCTACGCTCCAGTGGACGCCATCCCCGCGTCCCGCACCAGCAGGAGCCATGAGCACACTCACCCGACCCCCCGCCGAGCCGAGCCCCAAGCGGCGCCACCACGACCAGCACCCACTGAGGACCTGGCTCCTCGAGGGGATGCCCGAGACGGCCGGCAAGAGGCAAGGCCCCCACGGCGTCCCCAAGGAGGACCACAAGCCCGCCTCATGGTGGCGCGTCATGTGCCTCACCGGCGTCGACTACTTCTCGACCCTCGGCTACCAGCCCGCCATCGCGGCCCTTGCCGCGGGGCTGCTCGCTCCGATGGCGACGGTCATCCTCGTGATCGTCACCCTCGCGGGAGCGCTTCCGGTCTACCGCCGGGTGGCGCGCGAGAGCCATCGCGGCGAGGGGTCGATCGCCATGCTCGAGCGGCTCATGGGCCGGTGGACCGGGAAGCTGTTCGTACTGGCGCTCCTCGGCTTCGCGGCCACGGACTTCATGATCACCATGACGCTCTCGGCGGCGGATGCGAGCGCGCACCTCATCGAGAACCCGTTCGCGCCGGAGGCGTTCCACGGCCAGCAGGTCACCATCACGCTCGTGCTCATCGCGGCGCTCGCGGTCGTGTTCCTGCGCGGGTTCAAGGAGGCCATCAACGTCGCGGTCGTGCTCGTGGGGCTGTACCTGGCGCTGAACGCGGTGGTGGTCGGGACCGCCGTCGTGCGCGTGTTCACGGAAGGTGCGGTGGTCACCGACTGGTGGACCGCCCTCACCACCCAGCACAGCGACCCCCTCATGATGGTGGGCATCTCCCTGCTCGTGTTCCCGAAGCTCGCGCTCGGCCTGTCCGGCTTCGAGACCGGCGTGGCCGTCATGCCGCAGGTCAAGGGCTACCCGACGGACACCGAGGAGAACCCCGAGGGCCGTATCCGCGGGACGCACCGGCTCCTGACCACCGCGGCGCTCATCATGTCCTCGTTCCTGATCACCTCGAGCTTCGCCACGACCGTGCTCATCCCCGCGCAGGAGTTCGAGGACGGCGGCAAGGCCAACGGGCGCGCCCTCGCCTACCTCGCCCACCAGTTCTTCGGCGACGGGTTCGGCACGGTCTACGACATCTCCACCATCGCGATCCTCTGGTTCGCAGGGGCCTCGGCCATGGCCGGGCTCCTCAACCTCGTCCCGAGGTACCTCCCCCGCTACGGGATGGCCCCGGCGTGGACGCGCGCGGTGCGGCCGCTCGTGCTCGTGTTCTCCGCGGTCGCGTTCCTCATCACCTGGATCTTCGACGCGAACGTCGAGGCCCAGGGCGGCGCGTATGCCACCGGCGTCCTCGTGCTCATGACCTCGGCGGCCGTGGCCGTGACCCTCTCGGCGAAGCACCGCAGGCAGCGGTCCCGGACCTGGGCGTTCGGGGTGGTCAGCGCCGTGTTCACCTACACGACGATCGCCAACGTGGTCGAGCGGCCGGACGGCATCCGGATCGCAGCGCTGTTCATCGTCGGCATCATCGTGGTCTCGTTCGCCTCCCGCGTGCGGCGCTCGTTCGAGCTGCGCGCCACCCACGTCCGCCTCGACGAGCAGGCCCTCGAGTTCCTCACCGACGTCGAGCAGGGCCCGATCCGGCTCATCGCCCACGAGCCCAAGCGCCTCGACTCCGAGCGCTACCGCAACAAGCTCGAGCACGCCCGCGCCGCGAACCACCTGCCCGAGGACGCGGACATCCTGTTCATCGAGGTCGTCGTGGACGACTCCTCCGAATTCGAGCAGGAGCTCGACGTCGTGGGCATCAAGCGGCACGGCTTCAAGGTGCTCGAGGTGCACTCGAACAACGTGCCCAACACCCTCGCCGCCGTGCTCCTGCACCTGCGCAACGTCACCGGCCTCATGCCGCACATCTACTTCCGCTGGACCGAGGGAAACCCGGTCACGAACCTCACGAAGTTCCTGTTCTTCGGCGAGGGCGAGATCGCCCCGGTGACCCGCGAGGTGCTCCGCGAGGCCGAGCCGGACATCACTGAGCGGCCCTGGGTCCACGTCGGCTGAGCCTCTCGTCCGGGCCGTGGCGGGTACGCACGACGGCGCCGGCCCACCTCGCACTGACCCAAGGAGGACTGAGCCATGAGGGCCTTCTACAACCTCTGGTACCGCCGCGGCACTCCGCCCTGGGTAGGCCCGGCCCGGGTGGAGCTCGTTCAGCTGGTCGAGTCGGGCCGCATCCCGCCGGGCCGGTCCCTCGACCTGGGCTGCGGCGAAGGGGACAACTCCGTGTTCCTCGCGCGGCACGGCTTCGAGGCGACCGGCGTCGACTTCGCCCCGGCAGCCCTCGCGAAGGCGAGGTCGAAGGCGGAGGCGGCGGGCGTCGTCGTGCGCTTCATCGAAGACGACCTCACCACCATGCGCCGCGTGTCCGGTCCCTTCGATGTCCTCGTGGACTACGGCTCGTTCGACGACCTGCATGGACGGGACCGGGAGGCGTACGTGCGCGCGGTCGTGCCGCTGCTCCGCGCGGGCGGGCTGTTCCTGCTGTGGTGCTTCGAGTGGGTTCCATCGCTGTGGGAGAGGGCGGCCGTGGCCGCGCTGCCCTTCGGGGACATGGCGCTGCGCCCGGGTGAGGTCGAGGACCGCTTCGGACGAGACTTCTCCATCGAGCGCATCGCGGGCGAGTCCGGGCTGAAGGGCTGGCCGCACGGGTGGGCGGCGTACCTCATGACGCGGCGGTGACGCGGGCCGCCGGCCTTCCCGGCCGGATGGGGATTGCGCTGGGCAAGGGCGGGGTCAGCGCGAGGCAGCCGGCACGAGGATCCAGAGGACGGTCGCGGGCCTGTCCGTGGGGTTGACCCAGGTGTGCGGTTCGCGGCCGGGGAAGGTGAGCGTGTCCCCGGCACTGAGGGCGTACCGCTCGTTGGTCATCACGAGCTCGATCTGGCCCCGCACCACGTGGAGCACGTCCACGTCGCAGTCCACGGCGTAGAGCTCCGACTCCCCCGTGCCGTGCGGCTCGATGTCCGCCTGCAGCACCTGCACCCGCCGCTCCGACCTCGCGGTGAGGAGCTTCTCCACGATCCCCTCGCCGCCGAGGGAGATCCGTGGGGCCTCGGCGGCGCGGGTGAGGTGGGTCTCGGGGGTGGCGAAGAGGTCGCCGATCGAGAGGGAGAGGACCTGGCACAGCGTCACGAGCGAGGCGACCGAGGGGGAGGTGAGGTCCCGCTCCACCCGTGAGAGGAACCCCTTCGTCAGCCCGGTCGCGTCTGCCACCTGCTCGATGGTCATCCGCTGGGACTGCCGCGCGGCGCGGATGCGGGAACCGATGGCCACGGGGGCGTTGCTCGGCTCGACGGGCAGGGCTTTCATCTGGTTCTCCCCAAGACGCTGGAGGCAGGCTGGCGTTCTGCCAGGACGATGTGCTCGGTCCCGCAAGCCTAGAGGACAACAGCCGTTGCCTTCTAGGCACCCGTGCCCGAGGAGGGCGAGATTGCGGCCCGCCTAACTCAGGAGCAGCGGTATACCGGCCGAAAATCGGCGGCCAAAAGGACTACAGTGCTGGAGGCAAAGGCGCCCGCAGTTCGCCCGTGAAGCCCAGGAGACGCCATGCAGAAGACCTCCCCCACCGCGCCCGGATCCCGCCCGGACCCCTCCTCGTCCGACGTCCGGCGCTGGCGCCAGTACCTCGCCGACGAGAGGGCCGAGGCAGCCATCTACCGGGCGCTCGCGTCGCGCCGCGAGGGCGAGGAGCGCGACATCCTGCTCGGCCTGGCCGAGGCCGAGGGACGCCATGAGGCCCACTGGAGGACCCTGCTGGGCGAGAAGGCCGGCCGTCCCGTGGCGCCCTCGCTGCGCAGCCAGCTCCTCGGGTTCCTCGCCCGGCACTTCGGCAGCGTCTTCGTCCTCGCGCTCGCCCAGCGGGCCGAGAGCCGCTCCCCGTACGCGGACGACCCATTCGCCACCCCCGCGATGGCGGCGGACGAGCGCATCCACGAGGAGGTCGTGCGAGGCCTCGCGATCCGCGGCCGCACCCGCCTCTCCGGGACGTTCCGCGCAGCGGTGTTCGGGGCCAACGACGGCCTCGTGAGCAACCTGTCCCTCGTGGCAGGCATGGCCGCCTCGGGCGTCGCGAGCCACGTCGTGCTGCTCTCCGGCGTCGCAGGGCTGCTTGCCGGCGCGCTGTCCATGGGCGCCGGGGAGTTCATCTCCGTCCGCTCGCAGCGCGAGCTGCTCTCGGCGTCGCGCCCCACCCAGATCACCCTGACCGCCGCCCCGGACCTGGACCTCACCCAGAACGAGCTCGTGCTCGTCTACAAGGCGCGCGGCATGAGCCAGCAGGCCGCCGAGCACCGCGCGGCCGAGCGGCTCGGCCACTTCGCGTGCGACTGCGACCCGAGCCTGTCGCTCCACCCGGAGAAGGAGGAGGCCGAGGACGAGCACGAGGCCATCGGCTCCGCGTGGGGCGCGGCGCTCTCGAGCTTCTGCTTCTTCGCCTCGGGCGCGATTGTGCCGATCATCCCGTTCCTCTTCGGCATGACCGGGGTTCCGGCGCTGGTCCTGGCCGGAGTCCTCGTGGGCCTCGCACTCCTCGCCACCGGGGCAGTGGTCGGCCTGCTCGCCGGCGCCTCGCCGCTCACGCGGGCCCTGCGCCAGCTGGGCATCGGCTTCGGCGCGGCCGGAGTGACGTACGTTCTCGGCTGGGTCTTCGGGGCCACGGTCGGCTAGCTGGGCGGAGGCCGGCATCCCGGCACGTCCCGCGGCCCCTGCGGCCGGACGGCGCCGAGCCACTCCCGCGCGGGGTCTGCAGTACTGGCGCACCGCGTGCCTAGACTGACCCTGCGGCACCTGGTGGGGCCCGAGAGCCACGGTCAGGCGCCCGTACTGAGGAATCAGGGGAAACGGGAGGAACTGCCATGGACCAGATCGAGAATGCTCGGCGCAGCCTCAGCAGAAGGGGACTTCTGGGAATCGGCCTCGGCGCAGTGAGTGCCGGAGCGCTGGCCGCCTGTTCCAGCTCCCCCACGCTTCCGGCGTCGTCGGGTTCCGCGAGCGCGGGGGCGTCCTCCTCCGGCTCGGCGATCGACCTCGCGGCCTTCGATGCCGTCCTCTCGAAGGGGGCGGTCGCGGATGCCTCGCTCGTGGACGGCAACTCCTGGGCCAAGGCCATCAAGGACCGCGGGACGATCAACCGCGGCGGCACCGACACGTCGTCGCTCTTCTCGCTCAGGGACCCGACCACGGGGAAGGTCGCGGGCTTCGACGCGGGCATCTCCCAGCTCCTGGCGAAGTACATCACCGGGCAGCCGAAGGAGAACCTCAGCCAGGTCACGGTCGACACCCGGGAGACGCTCCTGCAGAACCAGTCCGTCGACCTGATCGTGGCGACCTACTCGATCACCCCCGCCCGCCAGCAGAAGGTCGACTTCGCGGGGCCGTACTACGAGTCGAAGTCGGCGATCCTGGTCAAGTCCACCAACAACGACATCAACTCCGTCGACGACCTCGCGGGCAAGAACGTCGCGACCCAGGCGGCGAGCACCGGCGTCGCACTCCTGCAGAAGTACGCACCCAAGGCGAACGTGCAGACCTTCGACGACAACCCGAAGTGCCTCGCGGCGGTGCAGCAGGGCCGTGTCGATGCGTACGTGATCGACCAGTCGATCCTGCTGTCGAACGTCGCGAAGAACAAGGACGTCAAGATCGTCGGGGAGCCGTTCGGCTCGTCGGATCCGTACGGGATCGGGCTGCACAAGGGCAGCGATGCGCTCGCCTTCGTCAACGCCTGGCTGAAGGTCATGGAGGGCGACGGATCCTGGGCCGCCCTCTGGAAGGCGACCGTCGGCCAGGTGGTCAAGACGGAGCCGCCCGCGCCGCCCGCCATCGCCTCCTGACCCATGGAGGAGCTGTTCAGCACCTACCTGCCGGAGCTGCTCGACGGCCTGTGGATGACCCTCAGGCTCACGGCGGTCAGCTTCCTGGGCTCGCTCGTGGTCGGCACGGTCGCGGCTGCCTTCCGGATCAGCCCGATCGTGCCGCTCCGCGCCGTGGGCAGGGTCTACGTCGAGCTGTTCGTCAACATCCCGCTGATCAGCCTCCTGGTCGTCGTGACGTTCGGGCTGCCTGACATCGGGGTGACGTTCGACCTCTTCACGTGCGCCGCCCTGTCCATGACGCTGCTGGGCGGCGCGTTCACGTGCGAGGCCATCCGCACGGGAATCAACGCGGTCTCGGTCGGGCAGATCGAGGCGGCCCGCTCGATCGGGCTGGACTTCTCGGGGGTGCTCCGGCACGTCCTGTTCCCGCAGGCCTACCGGAGCGTGGTCCAGCCGCTCGTGAACGTCTTCATCGGGATCCTCCTGAGCTCCTCGCTCGCGGGGGTCATCGGCGTCAAGGACCTCACGCTCCAGGTGTCCGAGATCAACAACCAGGCGGCTCTGGGTCTCACGGCGTACGTCGTCGTCGCCTTCGCCTACGTCATCATCTCGCTCCTCGCCGGTGGCCTCGGCGCGCGGCTCGAGAAGCGGTGGAGGGTCCAGCGGTGAGCACCCAGGAGCACATCTTCGACGCGGCAGGACCGCGCGCGCGGCGCACGATCCGGGCGGTGACAGCCCTCAGCCTCCTGGCGATCGCGGCCGTCGCCATCCTGATCGTCCTGCGCTTCGGCCAGGCAGGGCAGCTCGCCGCCGACCGCTGGGCGGAGTTCACGCAGTGGCCCTACCTCCAGTTCCTGCTGGCGGGCCTGGGCAACACCGCCCTCGCGGCCGGGGCCTCCGCGGTCTTCGCCATCCCCACGGCGCTGCTCATGGCGTTGGCGCGCACCTCGCACCGCGCGTGGCTTCGGCTGCCCGCGGTCGCCTACATCGAGTTCTTCCGTTCGGTCCCGCTCCTGCTCGTCGTCTACGTCTTCGTGAGCGGACTGCCGTCCTACGGGATCAACCCGGACATCTTCTGGAAGCTCGTCATTCCCATCACACTGTGCAGCTCGGCGGTGATGGCGGAGATCTTCCGGGCCGGCATCCTCGCCCTTCCCGCCGGGCAGGTCGAGGCCGCCCTCAGCATCGGCCTCCAGCCCTCCCAGGCCACCCGGTACGTGGTCCTGCCGCAGGCCGTGCGCATCGTGGTGCCCTCGATGGTCGCGCAGCTCGTCGTGCTCCTGAAGGACACGACCCTCGGCTATGCGGTCAGCTACCCGGAGCTGATGAAGACGGCCAACAACCTCACGGCGTACACGAGCCACCTCATCCAGACCTTCCTCGTCATCGCCGCCGTCTACATCGTCACCAACATTCTCATCTCGCACTTCGCCCGGTACCTGGAACGACGGATCTCGGGGCGCACCGCGCGTCCGGCCCGGGCCGTCGCGGAGCAGGAGCCCGCGGGGGCGCCGATCGGCTGAGGGGCGGCGGGGGCGGCGGGGGCTTGGCCGGTCCCGCTCACGCGCTCGCGATCTCGCGCGCCGCGGCGATGACGGCATCGACCCGCCGGGGCCTGCTCAGCCCCGGCGGGACGGCTGCCACCACGGCGTTGTGCGGCGTCGGGTCCGAAACCGGCACCAGGACCACGCCCGACGATGCGAACAGCTCCCCCATCCCCTCCCAGACATTCACCACCGAGTAGGCCAGGCCCCGGGCGACGATGCCCCGGATGTTCTCGGCGACGACGCTCCTCCACCGGACCCGCGGCTCGACCCCGGCGGAGCGGAACATGGCCAGGACCCGCTCCGCGCTGGGAGGAACGTCGAACAGGACCGCGTCCTCGCCGGCGAGGTCGGCGAACGCGAGCGACTCCCGGCCGGCAAGCGGGTGGGACTCGTGCAGCATGATCTGCGGACGGGACTCCGCCACCGCCACGAGGTCGACGCCGCCGATCGCCTGGAGCGAGTAGACGAACGCCGCGTCGAGCTCACCGTCGGCGACGGCGCGCTGGAGCTCCTCGGCCGCACCCTCGCGGAACTCGACGCTGATCTCCGGCCAGCGCTCTCCGACCTCGGCGAGGAGGCGGGGCATGAGCCTTGGCCCGATCGCGATCATGCACCCGAGCCGGACCCGGCCGCGGAGCTCCTCGAAGCCGGTCCTGATCGCGTCCGGGATGTCGGCCGCCTCGGAGAGGATCCGGCGGGCCCGCGCCCCGAGCTCGACGCCGGCGGGCGTCGGAACTACCTTCTTGGAGCGCGCCCGCACCAGGAGGTCGACGCCGAGCGACCGTTCGAGCTGCGCGACGGCCATGGAGGCGGCGGCCTGTGAGATCCGGCAGACCTGCGCGGCCTCGGTGACGGAGCCCGTGTCGAGGACTGCGACGAAGTACTCGAGCTGCCGCAGCGTGAAGTCAGACATCAACTCTCCTTATGCCTCTGACCGGAATGATTGATTATACAAATGGAGTGGCCGAGGACACACTGGATCCCAGACCCGCAGGACCGGAAGAACAGGAATCCCCATGGCAGCGCCACTCGCCCCGCACATCGTCACCCTCGGCACCGCCGGCGGCCCCCGGTGGTGGGCCGCCGCCGACTCGGGCGAGCGCACCGGGATCGCGACCGCCGTCGTGGTCGGCGAGTCCTTCTACCTCGTGGACGTGGGCCAGGGAGCGGGCCGCCGGATCGCACAGGCGGGCCTGGACCTGAAGGACCTCCGGGCCCTGTTCATCACGCACCTGCACTCCGACCACGTCTACGACCTCGCGGGCCTCGGCATCTTCGGCCTCTACGCCCTCCAGGACCGGGCCGGGAAGGACCCTGTGCGCATCCTCGGCCCCGGCAACCGCGGCGAGCTGCCCCCGGTGTCCCCGCGCGCCGTCGTGCGTCCCGAGCCCCTCGCGCCGCAGAGCCCGACGCCGGGCACCCGGGAGATGTTCGAGACCCTCATGGCCGCGCACGCCACGGACCTCAACGACCGCATCCTCGACTCGCTCAAGCCGAGCCCGCTGGACGTGTTCAGCGCCGAGGACATCGAGATTCCAGCCGGGATCGGCTACCACCCGAACGACAACCAGACCCCCGAGATGGACCCGTTCGAGGTCTACCGCGACGAACTCGTCACCGTCACGGCGATCCTGGTCGAGCACCCGCCCGTCGCGCCGGCGTTCGCGTTCCGCTTCGACACCGCCGAGGGCTCGGTGACCATCTCCGGCGACACCTGCTACACGCAGAACCTCATCACCCTCGCGCAGGGCACCGACCTGCTCCTGCATGAGGCCATCGACTTCGACTGGGTCGAGTCCCTCTACGGGGACAAGACCGACGAAGCCTCCCGCGCCGGGCGCGACCACCACTACAAGTCGCACACGAGCGTCCGCGAGGCAGCCAAGGCCGCCGACGCCGCGGGCGCGGCCACGCTCGCCCTGCACCACCTCGTGCCCGGCCACGCGCCCCAGGCCGTCTGGGCCGAGGCCGCCGAGCACTTCACCGGCAGCTTCGTGCTGCCCAACGACCTCGACGTCATCCCCTTCGGCCGCCAGCGCTGACGGCCGACCCACCTGAGTCCATCATTGGAAGAGGACCACCGTGACCACTGAAAGCACCGCCACCACCGAGAGCACCATGGCAACCGAAACCACCCGTGGGCAGCAGACCGGGTCGACCGAGACGCTCAACACGAAGGACATGCGCCGCATCCTGGCCTCGTCCTTCGCCGGCAGCGCCATCGAGTACTACGACTTCATGCTCTACGCGACCGCGGCCTCCCTCGTGTTCGACAAGGTGTTCTTCGCGAACCTCGGCCCCGGCTTCGCCCTGTTCGCCTCGTTCGTGACCCTCGCCGTCGGATACGTGGCCCGGCCCCTCGGCGGGCTCATCTTCGGCCATTTCGGCGATCTCGTGGGCCGCAAGAAGATGCTCGTGCTGTCCATGGTGATCATGGGCGCCGGCACGATCGCGATCGGCCTGCTCCCCCCGACGGCCCAGGTCGGGATGGTCGCCCCCATTGCGCTCGTGCTGCTGCGCCTCGTCCAGGGCGTCGCGGTGGGCGGCGAGTGGGGCGGCGCCGCGCTCATGGCGATCGAGCACGCTCCGCAGAAGCACCGCGGCTTCGCGGCCTCCTTCGCCAACGCCGGCGGCCCCGCGGGCGCGATCCTCGGCACGCTGGCGCTCTCGTTCTTCGCCGCGATCTCGGGCAGCCAGTTCCTCGTGTGGGGCTGGCGGGTGCCGTTCCTGCTCTCGGCGCTCCTGATCGCTGTCGGCCTCGTGATCCGCCTCAAGGTCTCCGAGACCCCGGCCTTCCAGCGCCTCGAGGCCGCGAGCGAGAAGCGCAGGGTGCCGATCGTCGACGTCCTGCGCCACTCGAAGCGCGCCGTCCTGCTCGGCCTGGCCGCGACCACCGCCTTCTACGTCTGCCAGGCCATGACCACGGTGTGGGGCGTCTCGGTCGCCGTCGAGTCCGGTGCGGACAAGAACGGCGTGCTCAACATCAAGGCGGGCGCGGCGGTCCTGACCCTCGTGATGTGCTTCGTCTCGGCGCGCCTCTCCGACCGGTTCGGACGACGCCGCGTGCTCGCCTTCGGCGCCCTGCTCGGCATCGTCGCGGCGTACCCGACGGTCCTGCTCATGACCAACGGCACGCTCTGGGGCTTCGGGCTCGCGATCTTCATCGGCAACGGCCTCGTGCAGGGCGTCCTCTACGGCCCGATCGCGGCGTACGTCGCGGAGCAGTTCCCGACCCGGCACCGCTACACCGGCGCATCGCTCGCGTACCACACCGCGTCGATGCTGGGCGCCGGCTTCACCCCGATGATCATCACCGGCCTGACCCTCGCCGCCGGCGGAGCGCTCTGGCCCGTCGCGGCATTCTGGATCGGGATCCTGCTCGTCGCGTTCGTCGCGGTCCGCGCCACCCCGGAGGGGACCCGGCGGGACCTCGACTGACAACCCGACCAGCGGGACACGACCCCGCAACCACCGGGACGGGACCCCACAACCGCACTGGTTGCGGGGTCCAGTCCGGTCCGTTGCGGGGTCCCGTCCGGTCCGTTGCGGGGTCCCGTCCGGTCCGTTGCGGGGTCAGCCGAGGACCGCGACCGCCTCCTCGACCGAGTCGACGAGATGCACGCGCCCGGCCATGCCCCGCCCCTCGGCAAGGCGCGCCAGCAGGGGCCACGCGGGCAGCTCCTCGGTCCAGTGGCGCACCCCGACGAGGACCATGGGCGTGATCGTCTCGGGAGTGCCGTAGTAGTTCTCGCACGCGTCCTGGAACACCTCTTGGACGGTGCCGGCCGCGCCGGGGAGGAACACGACGCCCCCGGTGCACTTCTCGAGCAGCACCGCCTCGCGCACCGAGTTCGCGAAGTACTTGGCGATGTGGGTGGCGAACATGTTCGGCGGCTCGTGCCCGTAGAACCAGGTTGGGATGCCGAGGCTCGGCGTCCCGCCCGGGAAGCGCCCGAGCACCGCGAGGGCCACGCGCGCCCACGCGCTCACGGACGGGCGGAACGAGGGGACGACGGCGATCTCCCGGAGCGCCGCGGCGAACTCGCGGTCGGGCACGGCCGCGAGGTACGCCCCGAGGTTCGCCGCCTCCATCGCCCCGGGACCGCCGCCCGTGGCGACCACGTGCCCCGCCGCGGCGATCGCGCGCCCGAGCCGCGCGGCGTCGTCGTACGTGTGGCTCCCCCGCGCCGCCGCGTGGGCGCCCATGACGCCGACCACGCGCCTCCCCGCGCCGAGCTCCTCGAGCGTGTCGAGGAGGGCGTCGCCGATGTGGTGGTCGTGGAGGGCCGCGGACAGGGCGGACTCGACGCCGGCTCGGCCCTGGCGCTTGGTCCAGGCGTAGATCCGGGCGTCCGGGGTCTCCTCGTAGGGGCGGGCGAGGACCCCCTCGTAGAGCTCGGGACCGGTGTAGAGGGTCGGGCGGTAGGGGTTGAACGGCACACCGGGGAGTATCGGAAAGACCAGCGCGCCCCTTGCCCGCAGCGACTGCTCCATGCCGGGCTGCAGGGCGCAGCCGAGGAACATCGCCGCCGCCGGGTTGAGCGCCTTCAGCACGCCGGAGCGCTCCGTGAGGTCGACTGACTGGACATGCCAACCGGTCATCTCGGTGGCCCCCGCCTCGACGAGCGCGTCGAACTGCTCAAGCGACTCGACCTCCAGAGTGCGCGGCATCGGGTTGAGCGCTGGGGCGGGGTCCATGGGGCCAGCGTAGCGGGACTCCGTTTCGGGTACAGATGATCGCGCCCGAGCGGCCTCCGGGTACGCGACGGCGTGGCCGGAACCCGCCCTGCCGCGAACTTGGCGTACCCGAAACGGGCGGGGCGCGAACTTGGCGTACCCGAAACGGGCGGGGCGCGAACTTGGCGTACCCGAAACGGGCGGGGCGCGAACTTGGCGTACCCGAAACGGGCCTGGCGCGAGTTTGGCGTACCCGAAACGGGTCAGGCGCGGGCGGGGACCCCCACTTGGACGGGGGCGCCGGTCTCGAGGGACTCCTGGGCTGCGTCGGCCACGCGGGACGCTGCCACCGCGTCCTCCGGGGTGCAGGGATTCTCCCGCTCGCCGAGCACGAGCTCGACGAACGCCACAAGCTCGGCGCGGTACGCGGCGTCGAACCGCTCGGCGAAGGTCTTGTGCGTCTCGCCCGCGGGGAACGCGACCCCGGCCTCGGTCGAGCGCAGCGCGGTCTTGTCGTCGAGCCCGACCATGACCGAGGACTTCGAGCCCTGGATCTCGAGCCGCACGTCGTGGCCAGCACCGTTGTAGCGGGTCGCGGAGACGGTGCCGACCGTGCCGTCGTCGAACGTGACGACCGCGAGCGCCGTGTCGACGTCGCCGACCTCGCCGATCGCCGGGTCGCCGTTGTTGGAGCCCTTCGCGTAGACCTCGGTGATCTCGCGGCCGGTGAGCCAGCGCAGGATGTCGAAGTCGTGCACGGAGCAGTCGCGGAAGAGCCCGCCCGAGGTGGCGATGAACTCCACCGACGGCGGGACCATGTCCCCGGTCATCGCGCGCAGCGAGTGGATCCAGCCGATCTCTCCCGCGTCGAAGCGGCGCTTGGCCTCGAGGTAGCCGGCGTCGAAGCGGCGCTGGTGGCCGATCTGGACCGTGCCGCCCTTCTCGGCGATGTACTCGAGCACGGGCCGGGACTCTGCGACGGAGCCCGCGACCGGCTTCTCGCAGAACACGGGCAGGCCGGCGTCGACGCCGGCGCGGATGAGCTCGGGGTGGGTCTGGGTGCCGGTCGCGACGACGAGCGCGTCGACGCCATGGGCGATGAGCCCGGCCGCGCCCCCGGGGACGAACTCCGCGCCGACCTCGGCGGCAACGCCGCGGGCGTGCTCCTCGGCCACGTCGGTGAGCGCGAGGCGCAGCTCGACGCCGCGCGCGGCGAGCTGCGGTGCGATTGCCGCGATGTTCCGGGCATGCATGACGCCGATCCGGCCGACGCCGACGAGCCCGAGCGTGACAGTCTTCATGAGGCACTCCATCGTGTTGTGGGAACGTTCCAACATTTCCCTTAGAGTATCTCTGAGGCCGCACGCGCGGTCAAGCTTTGTCCTGACATGAAAGGAGGTCGGGGTGGCGAAGTCCGTCACGATCCTCGACGTCGCCGCACGCGCGGGCGTCTCGAAGTCGGCCGCATCCCTCGCCCTGCGCGGGACGGGCTACGTGAGCGAGGCGAAGCGCCGCGCCGTCCTCGAGGCGGCCGCGGAGCTCGGCTACCGGCCGAACGCCGCCGCCCGCGCGATGGGCTCAGCCCGCAGCGGCACCGTGGGCCTCATCCTCGACGACCTGCGCAACCCGTGGTTCGTGCCCGCCGTCGAGGGCCTCTCAGACGGCCTTCACGCCGCGGGCCTGAGCCCGCTGCTCGGGGACTGGCGGCTCGAGGGCGCGGCCCTCGCCGAGCGCTTCCTCGAACTGCGCGTGGAGGGCCTCGTGCTGGTGGGGACGCTCGACGGCGCCGAGAGCGCCCTCCCCGCGCTCGGCGGGCTTCCGGCGGTCCAGGTCGGCTCCCCGCTCGCCCAGGTCCCGGGCGCGGCCGTGGTGACGAACGACGACGCCGAGGGCGCCCGCCGCGTGGTCCGCCACCTCGCGGCCCTCGGCCACCGGCGCATCGCGCACCTCTCCGCGCCCGGGACGCCCGTGGGCGAAGCGCGCCAAGCGGGGTTCGAGGACGAGGCCCGCCGCGCCGGGATCGAGGCATCCACCGTCCCGGGCGGGCTGACGGAGGAGGCCGGGCGCCGGGCAGCCCTCGAGGCGCTCCGGAAGGATCCGCGGCCCACGGCGCTCTTCGCCGTGAACGACATGGCCGCCTTCGGTGCGCTCTCCGCCGCCGAGGAGCTGGGCCTGGGCGTCCCCGGGGACGTCTCGCTGGCGGGCTACGACGACACGCCCGCGGCGAGGCTGCGCGCCGTCGGCCTCACGAGCGTGGACAACGCGAGCCGCGAGGCCGGGCGCGTCGCGGCGGACCTGCTCGCCCAGCGCATCGCCGGCGCACGGGGCTCGGGCACGGGTGGCACGGACGACGGCGGCGCGGAACCGACCGCCGTCGTCCTCCTGAGCCCTGAGCTCAAGGCGCGCTCGAGCACGGCGCCGCCGACCGGCGTCGTGCGCTGACCCGGCCCCGCAGCGGTCCGCGCCATCGTCGGTGCATCAGGTGAGCCGGAACGCTGGCACGAAGCCGGGATCCGTCAGGGCGGGCCGCGTCAGCGAGAAGGGCCCGATCGGGAGGGAGGCCGCGCCGTCGACCGTGAGCTCGGCGAGGATCTTCCCGATGAGGCTCGCGAACTTGCCCGCGTGGCCGGCGCCGTTGAAGACCGCGACGTGGGGGCTGCCGGGGAGCGTGTCGAGGACGAAGTCGCGGTCCGGGGCCATGTCGTACACGCACGTCTTGTTGGCCCAGACCGGGCCGACCGCGCCGGGCAGGTGCCGCTCGAGGAAGCTGCGCAGGATGGCGGCCTCATCGTCGTCGCCCTCGAAGACCCGCTCGCTGCTGGTGATGAACCGCCCGCGCATGTCCCGGGCGAGCTTGACGCCCGGCTCTCCGTACACCGGGAAGCCGTAGAAGGTCTCGTCGCCGTGGAAGATCCAGATGGGGAACTTCTCGGGGGCGAAGTCGCCGAGGTTCGGCGAGGTGAAGTAGGTGACCTGCTCCTGTGAGAGCGTGAGCGGGTAATCGAGCCCGAGGTCCGGCATGAGCTCGGGGAGCCAGGACGCGGCCGCGACGACCAGGTTCTGCGCGTGGAACTCGCCGCCGTCGGTCCTGACGGTGACGCTGTCCGGCAGCACGCCCACCCCCGTCACGCGGGTGTCGGGGAGGAACTGCACCCCGGCGGCGAGCGCAAGCGAAGTGTGGGCCGCGACCGTGGCGCGGATGTCGACCAGTCCCCCTGCCTCCTGGTACATGCCGGTCACGTCGTCGTCGATGTGCCACTGCGGGTAGCGCGCGCGGATCTCCGCCGCGGTCAGGTCCTCGTACGGGATACCCTCGGCGGCGAGCGCGCCGCGGTAGGCGTCCAGCTCGGCGATGCTGGCCTCGGCCGAGGTCGCGAGGTCCAGGCCGCCCGTCTTCACGTAGAGGGTCATCCCCGAGCGCTCCTCCACCTCGGCCCACGCCTCGAACATCGCCGGCGTGAGCTTGGTGTAGTCGCTGCTGTGGTAGGCGTGGCGGATGATCCGCGAGACGTCGCGGGAGGAGTTGAGCGTGTTGACGAGGCCGAACTGCTCCACCACGAGCACGCGCGTGCCGGGCCTGCGCGAGAGCCAGTAGGCCGCCGCCGAGCCGATCGCGCCGGCTCCGATGACGATGTGGCTGTACCCGTTCTGCATTCCCTCTCCTCCGGAACGGCCTAGGAGGTCTGCGCCTTCGCCTTGGCCGCTGCCTTCTGCCCGCGCTTGTACTCGCGGACCTTCGCGAGGGACTCAGGCGAGACGATGTCTGCGACGCTGCGGTACGAGTCCTCCTCCCCGTAGGCCCCGGACGCCTCGCGCCAGCCCGCGCCGGCGTACCCGTACTGCTTGCCGAGCAGGGCGAGGAAGATCTTCGCCTTCTGCTCCCCGAAGCCGGGCAGCTTCTTGAGCCGCTTGAGGACCTCGGCGCCGTCCGGGTCGCCCTGGGTCCAGATCGCCTTGGCGTCCCCGCCGAAGTCCTGCTCGACCGCCCCGCACAGCGCCTGCACGCGGGCCGCCATCGAGCCGGGGAAGCGGTGCACGGCAGGCGTCTCCTTGAACAGCTCCGCGAACTCGTCGGGGTTCATCTGCGCGAGGGCCGCGGGGTCTAGGGTGCCCGCGCGCTGGGCGATCTTGTGCGGCCCGGCGAAGGCCGTCTCCATCGGGACCTGCTGGTCCAGGAGCATCCCGATGAGCAGGGCGAGCGGGTCGTCGGTGAGCAGGCGGTCGGCGTCGGCGTCGCCGGTGATGCGCAGGGTCATGCGGCCCAGTCTCCCACCGGCCGCCGCTCGGGTCGACCGGCCGGGCGTGTGCCACGCCGTCGTGCGTGGCTCAGCGCCCGAAGGCGGAGCCGAAGGCCTTGAGCGCGTCGTCCGAGTCCCCGGAGGCGTAGGCCTCCATCCCCACGGTCCCCTCGTAGCCAGCCTCGGCGAGGGCCCGGTGCACCGCCGCGTAGTTGACCTCCCCGGTGCCGGGCTCGCAGCGGCCCGGCACGTCCGCGATCTGGATCTCGCCGATCCACGGCAGCGCCTCGCGCACCAGCCCGATGAGGTTCCCCTCGCCGATCTGGGCGTGGTAGAGGTCGAGCATGAGCCGCACGTTGGGGTGGTCCACTGCGCGGACGAGCGCGAGCGTGTCCTTCGCACGGGCCAGCGGGATGCCCGGGTGGTCGAGGACCGTGTTGAGGTTCTCGAGGCAGAACGTGAACCCGTGCCGCGCGCCGAGATCGCCGAGCCGCTCGAGCGTCCTGGCCGCGGTCAGCCACATCGTCCCGTCCGAGCGCCAGTGGGGCCTCGCCGCCTGCCCGTCGACGAGCTCGGCCGGGTGCACCACGAGACGCTCGACGCCGAGCTCGAGTGCGGCCGGGATCAGGCCCTCCGCGGTTCGCACCACGAGGTCCGCGGTGTCCGGCTCGACGATCGAGCCCGCGCCGTAGCCGGTCATGGACGAGAAGCGCGCTCCCGTGGCCGTGAGCGCTGCGAGATCCTTGGTGCGCGAGTCCCAGAGCTCGACGTCGAATCCGGCCTCGTGGATGCGGCGCACCCGCTCGGGGAAGGGCAGGTCCGTGTAGACCATCTCGGCGCAGACGGCGAGCCTCATGCCCGGGCTCCCGCGGCGCGAGGTGCGGCGGCAGGTGCCGCCGAGGCGGCGGGCGAGCCGGCGGCGTCGTGCGCGGGCCCCGTTCGTGACGGTGAGCCGGGCGCGAACCCCGGGACCGCCGCCGCGGCCCCCGTCTGGGCCGACTCGATGCACGCAAGGGCCACGGCGAGCGCCCGCCGGGCATCGTCGAGCCCGGGGGTGAGGGGCACGCCGTGGTCCGGGGCGGGGGCGCCGCCGCGGAGGGCGGCGACGTGGGCCGCGAAGTCGGCGAGCTCGTCGCGGTAGGCGTCCGCGAAGAGCTCGATGTTCAGGCGCGGGGTCTCGGCGGAGAGGCCGCCCGCGCCGTAGCGCAGGGCCGCGGTCTCGGTGGGGCGCCCGGCCTGGACCATCCCGGCAGAGCCGAACACCTCGCCGCGGACGTCGTAGCCGTACAGCGCGGAGAAGCTGGCCTCGGCCACGGCGATCGCGCCGTTCGCGTAGCGGACGGTCACCACCGCGGTGTCGAGGAACCCCGCGTCCTTGAGGGATGGCTCGACGAGCGCGTCGGCCGTGACGTGGACGCTGAGGGGCTCGGCGCCGGCGTTGTACCAGTTGAGCGCGTCGAAGTCGTGGATGAGGGTCTCGAGGAAGATCGTCCACTGGGGGACGCGCGCGGCGTGGGGAATGCTGCCGGTGCCCGGGTCCCGTGTGAGCGAGCGGAGCAGCTGCGGCGTGCCCACGGCGCCGGCGGCGATGTCGCGGCGGGCGGCGAGGAAGTCGGCGGCGTAGCGGCGGTTGAAGCCGATCTGCCAGTGCACCCCCGCCTCGGCGACCGCGTCCTGGACGGCGGCGAGCTCCTCGAGGGTGAGCGCCGCGGGCTTCTCGCAGAACACGTGCTTGCCGGCGCGGGCGGCGTCGACCGAGAGCTGCGCATGGAAGCGGGCGGGCCCCGCTATCACCACGGCATCGATCTCCGGGTCGGAGAAGAGGTCCGCCGGGTCGGCGGTCACGCGGGCGACGCCGAGCTCGGCCGCGAGCGCCGAGGCCGGCTCGAGGGCGGGGTCGGCGATCGCGGCGAGGGCCGCGCCCGGGATGTGGAGCGCGAGGCTGCGCGCGTGGTAGGCACCCATCCAGCCGGCGCCGACGAGGCCGACGCGCACGGGGGCGGGCCTCGTGGAGGCGATGGGGAGGTAGCTCATGACGGGTCCTCTCGGGGTCGGGGCGATAGCAGCGAGGCTTCTAGATCGATCTAGCAAAGCGTCTGGAGCCAGTGTGGCACGGCACTGCCGCGCTCGTCTAGATCGATCTAGTAGTATGGGTGAGGATGACGCCCGGAAGGAGGGAGCATGGCCGGACGCCCCACCATGGCCGACGTCGCCGCAGCGGCGGGCGTCTCGCGTGCCCTCGTCTCGATCGTGTTCCGCGACGCACCCGGCGCGAGCGATGCGACCCGCGAGCGCGTCCTCGCCGCCGCCCGGCGCCTCGGATACCGGCCGGACACCCGGGCCCGGCTCCTCCGCAGCGCACGGAGCCGCCTGCTGGGCGTGGTGTTCGCCCTCGACGGCGCGTTCCACGCCGAGCTCGTCGAAGCGCTGTATCCGGCTGCGGCGCAGGCGGGCTTCGGCGTCGCGCTCTCGGCGCGGGGACCGCGCCGGCCGGAGCGCGAGGCCGTCCAGGACCTGCTGGACCTGGGCGTCGAGGCGCTCCTGGTCCTCGCTCCCGATGCGCCCGGCGAGAGCCTCCTCGAGCTGCCGGTTCCGGCCGTCTCCGTCCTCGAGCCGTCCGGGCGCCCGACCCTCGCGAGCGTCGCGACCGACGAGGCGGCCGGCGTGCGTCTCGCCGTCGAGCACCTGCGCGCCCTCGGGCACGCGCGGATCGCGCACGTCACCGGCGGCGGGGCCGTCGGATCCCGTGCCCGGGCAGACGCCTTCGAGCTGCTCGCCGCGCACGACGGCGCCGCTCCCCTCCTGCTTCCCGCCGGCCCCACCGAGGAGCACGGCATGGCCGCGGCTGACGGCCTCGCGGAGATCCTCCGCGGTGCGGACGCGTCCCGGCCGACCGCCGTCGTTGCGTTCAACGACGTCCTCGCCGTGGGGCTCATGCACGGGTTGCGCGAGCGGGGGGTGCGCATCCCGGAGGACGTCTCGATGGTCGGCTACGACGACTCACGGCTCGCCGCCCTCGCCCACGTGAGCCTCACGAGCGTGCGCCAGGACCCTGACGCCCTCGCCGCAGCCGCGGTCGGTGCCGCGTCCGCCGCGCTCGACGGGCAGCCCGCGCAGGTCCTCGTCCCGCCCTCGCTGACGGTGAGGTCGAGCACGGCCCCGCCGCGCGCCGTCGTGCGCTAGACCCCATCGACTGCTCCGCAAGTGTCCGTTTCAGGGCTCATAACGACACTTGCGGAGCAGTCGATGGGTGGGCGGGACGTCAGGCGCGCGCCGGGGCGTCCTCCCCGATCATCCGCGCCGCCTCGAGCAGCACGCCGGCGGCGACCTCGAGCCCCTCGATCCGACCGAGGGAGACGTCCTCGTGCTCGATGTTGACCATCATCTCCGGGTCCACGTCGCGGAGAGCGCGCAGGAACTCGGCCCAGTACGCGGCGTCGTGCCCGCGGCCCAGCGCCACGAAGTCCCACGCCGAGTCCTTGGGCCACTCGTTGGCCCACTCGTCACCGCCGAGGTTGGTGCGGGGCTCGTCCGGGGAGAGCCGGCGGAAGCGGTTGTCGAGGACGCCGTACAGGCGAGCGTTCTCGGGGTTGACGCGCACATCCTTCGCGGCGGCGTGGAACACGAGCGGGCCGAGCTCGCGGACCACCGCGACCGGGTCCATCTGCTGCCAGAACAGGTGCGACGCGTCCAGCTCCACTCCCACGTGCGTCGCGCCGGTCAGCTCCACGAGCCTGTACACATCCGCCGTGTTGAACACGATGTTCTGCGGGTGGAGCTCGAGGGCCACCTTGACGCCGTGGTCCGCGGCGAACCGGTCGGTCTCGCGCCAGAAGTCCGCGGCGATCCCCCACTGGTAGTCCAGCACGTCCAGGGCGGCGGAGTTCCAGGCGTTCACGACCCAGTTCGTCACGGTCGCTCCGGGCTCGCCGCCGGGCAGGCCGGACATGGTCACCAGCCGGGTCTGGCCGAGCCGTTCCGCGAGGCGGATGGAGCGGCGGATGTCCTCCGCGTGCTTCTGGCCGATCTCGGCCTTGGGGTGCAGCGGGTTGCCGTTGCAGTTCAGGCCCGCGATGCCCACGCCCGTGCCCTCGAAGATCCCGAGGTAGTCGTCGCGGGCGGCGTCGCTGACGAGGATCTCATCGAAGGTGGGGACATGGACGGCGGGCAGGAAGCCGCCGGTGTTGATCTCGATCCCGGTCAGACCCAGGCCGGCGATGACCTTGAGGGCCTCGGGCAGGGAACGGTCGTGCAGGATCGCGTTGTAGACGCCGAGCTCCATGATGTCGGTTCCTTTCAGGGGGTCAGCGCACGACGGCGGCGGTCGGCTTCGCGGCGGATCCCACCTCGACGCGGCGGCCGGCATCCGCGGCGGAGGCGGCGACGGCGTCGAGGATCTCCATGTTCCGCACGCCCTCGTCGAAGGACGCGCAGCGCGGGAGGGACTCGGCCTCGGACAGGCCGGCGACCTCCTCGAGGAACGCGCGCGCCTGGTAGCCGAAGGCGTCGTTCTGGCCGAAGCCCACGCTCGGGGCGTCCATGGCCAGCCCGCCCGCGATGTACGGGTGGTCGGGGCCGAGGATGACCTGGCGGTAGCCATTCTGGGCGTCGGGACCCTCGTGGAGGAACAGGCCGATCTCGGCCGGGCGACGCTGGTCGAAGACGGCCGCGCCGTTCTCGCAGAACACCTCGAACATGAGCGAGTTCGCATGCCCTGCGGCGACACGGGAGACCGAGAGCGAGCCCATGCACGAGGCGAACTCGGCCGAGAAGGAGGCGACGTCGTCGTTCTCCACGCGCTCGAAGCGGTCCGAGACGGCCGCGTGGTCGTGGCCCATGACCGCGCCGAGGGGCAGGGGGCGATGCGCGATCGCGGTGGAGAGCTGGCCGCCCGAGACCGACTGGATGTCGCCGCAGAGGAACTCGCCCACGTAGGCAAGGTGGCTGCCGACGTCCGCGAGCGCGCCCGAGCCGGGGCCGCCCTTGTAGCGCCAGCTCATCGGGGCCTCGGGGCTGCAGCCGTAGTCGGTCCAGTAGCGGCCGGAGAAGTGCAGCGGGCGGCCGAGCGTGCCGTCCTGCATGAGCTGGCGGATCGCGGCGATGCCGGGCGTGCGGCGGAACGTGAAGCCGATGCGGCCCAGGACGCCGCGCTCCTCGGCGGCGCGGGCGGCGTCGGCCATCGCTCGGGCGTCCACGAGCGAGTCGGAGAGCGGCTTCTCGCAGAGGACGTGCTTGCCGGCGGCGAGGAGGCCCTCGACGACCTCGCGGTGCAGCGAGTTGGCGATGACGACCGAGACGACGTCGATGTCGTCCGCCTCGGCGATGGCCTGCCAGCTCGGGTCGTGGCGGGCGTAGCCGAAGCGGGTCGCGGCGGCCTGACCGAACTCGGCGTTGACGTCCCCGATCGAGACGAGGCGGATCCCCGGCAGGGTGGGCTTGTAGAGGGTGCTCGCGGTGCGGTATGCGGCGGCGTGGGCCTTGCCGGCCATGCCTGCGCCGATGACGGCGACGCCGAGGGGCTTGCTCATGTTTCTCTCCTTCGAGGGGTCCGGCGTCGCCGGGGATTGCCTAATTTTGGAGCGCTCCAAAACAGGGTAGAGGCGGCGACTTTGTCCTGTCAATAGAGAGCGCGGCGGGGCGTTTCCCAGCGCGTGCCCGTCAGCGGCGGGTGCCATGATGGACCCGTGCCAGCCGATACGAGCCCCCGTCCGACGATCTACGATGTCGCGCAGCGGGCCGGCGTGTCGAAGTCGCTCGTCTCGCTCGTGCTGCGCGGTTCTCCGCACGTGAGCGAGGCGCGGCGGGAGGCCGTCGAGGCCGCCATCGAAGAGCTGGGCTACCGTCCGTCGCGGGCCGCCGCAGCCCTCGCCAGCCAGCGCACGCGCACGGTCGGGGTGCTCATCGATGACTTCCACAACCCTTGGTTCGTCGAGCTCCTCGCGGGGCTGCGCTCCGTCCTCGACCCTGCGGGGTACACCGCGAGCGTCGCCGATCTGCAGCTCGACGCGGCTTCGGGCCGCAATCCCGTGGACGGCTTCCTCGCCCAGCACGTCGACGCGCTCGTCGTCGCCGCCGAGCCCGCGCCCGGCGCGCTCGACGGCGTGGGCGCGCCGATCGTCGTCGCCGGCACCCGCGAACTGGGCGGCGCGCAGGACGCCGATATCGTGACCGGCGACGACGAGCTGGGCGCGCGTCTCGCAACTGAGCACCTCATCGGTTTGGGGCACCGGCGCATCGGCCACCTGACCGGCCGCAGCGGGCCCGGCGCGCATCGGCGACGGGGATACGAGGCCGCGATGGCGGCGGCCGGCCTCGCGCCCGCCGTGACAGGCGAGGACGGCGGGACCTCCGAGGAGGACGGCTATGCCGCTGCGTGCGACCTGCTCGACGGGACCGCGGGCGTGACGGCGATCGTCGCAGGCAACGACGTCATGGCGGTCGGGGCGCTGGCGGCGCTTCGCGAACGCGGCCTGTCGGTGCCGGCCGAGGTATCGCTTGTCGGTCACGACGACTCGCCTCTCGCCGCCTACCGGTACCTCCAGCTCACGAGCGTGGACGGACACTCACGAGAGGTCGGCGCCGCCGCCGCCCGGGCCCTGCTCTCCCGGCTGGACCACCCTGACGCTCCCCCGCACCGCGAGCTCCTGGCGCCCGAGCTCGTGGTCCGCGCCTCGACGGCCCCAGCGGCTTCCGTCTGAAGGTCCTCTCCTGAGGGTCATCTTCTGAGGGTCACGTCCTGAGGGGACATCTTCTGAGCGGCGCCCGAAACTGCACATCTCGGGGACGGACGACGCCCCCAGTGGCCGCTTCCGGCCGCGGCTTGTGCAGTTCCTGACATCTGCAGCGCCCGGTAACGGACGCGCTCCGCGCCCATGATTCCGGCGCCGATCACGCCGACTCTGATGCTCATGCCGATTCCTCCGCCGGGTTAGTGGAACGTTCCAAGGTAACGTTGTCACCATCTGAGACGCTCCGACTTTGTCCTGTCAAGGTGCGCTCGTCACCCGCATACCAGCGCACGACGGCGGCGCGGCGGGCTGGGTGCCGCGCCGCGCCGTCGTGCGCGTCCCCCACACCCCGATCGACTGCTCCAGAAGTGTCGGTCTGAGGCTCGATAACGACACTTGTGGAGCAGTCGATGAAAGGGGGTCAGGGGCGGGTCGAGAGGTCCCGCTCGGAGGAGGGCGCCTCCGCCGTGACCGCGGCGGCTTCGGCCTTGACCTCCTTGAGCGCCTGGGTGTGGCCGCCGAGCTGTTCGAGCTCGTGGGCGAGCTCTGCGAGCTCGGCGCCGCCGGCCATCTGGGCGGTGAGCTCCTCGAGAGTGATGTCCTTCTTGTCGTAGTAGCCGATCGAGCGGCCGCGCTTCAGGAGCAGGAACCGGTCCCCGACGGGGTAGGCGTGGTGCGGGTTGTGGGTGATGAAGATGACTCCGAGGCCCCGGTCACGGGCCTGGAGGATGTACCGCAGGACCACCCCGGACTGCTTCACACCCAAGGCGGCGGTGGGCTCGTCCAGAATCAGGACCTTGGCCCCGAAGTACACGGCCCTGGCGATCGCCACGCACTGGCGCTCGCCGCCGGAGAGCTGGCCGATGGGCTGCTCGACATCGCGCAGGTCGATGCCCATCTGCGCCAGTTCCTTCTTGGTGATCTCCTTCATCCGGTTCACGTCCATGCGCCGGAACGGGCCGACGCCGGTGGTCAGCTCGGAGCCGAGGAAGAAGTTCCGCCAGATCGGCATGAGCGAGACCACCGCTAGGTCCTGGTACACGGCGGCGATTCCGGCATCCAGAGCCTCGCGTGGGCTGGAGAGCTTCCGCTCCTCGCCCATGATGGTGAAGGTGCCCTCGTCGTGCTGGTGGAGCCCGGCGATGATCTTGATCAGGGTCGACTTCCCCGCCCCGTTGTCGCCCAGGACGCAGGTCACCCGGCCGTTGTCCACGGCCATCGTCACGTCCCGCAGGGCAATGACGTTCCCGTAGTGCTTGCCCACAGAGTCCAGGTGCAGCAGGTGCACCGGCCGGTCGGTCAGCGGGTCGCTCTCGCCCGCGAGGAGGTCTTTGTTGCTGATGTGCTGGGCTGCGTTGTGCTGTGCCATGGTGGCCACTCCGTCCTACTTCAGTTCCGCGCGGCGCTTGACGATGAGGTTCACGATCGTGGCCAGCAGGAGCATCAGGCCAAGGAAGAACTTGAACCAGTCCGGGTTCCACTGCGCGTACACGATGCCCTTGTTGGCCATGCCGAAGATGAACGCGCCGATCGCCCCGCCCACGGCCGAGCCGTACCCGCCGGTGAGCAGGCAGCCACCGATGACCGCGGCGATGATGTAGAGGAACTCGTTGCCCACGCCCTCCCCGGACTGCACGGCGTCGAACGCGAAGAGGTTGTGCATGCCCAGCAGCCACCCGCAGAAGCCCACGCCCATGAACAGGCCGATCTTGGTCGCCGTGACGGGGACGCCGACGGCGCGTGCCGCGTTGGCGTCGCCGCCGGAGGCGAAGATCCAGTTCCCCACCCGGGTCCGCAGGAGGACCCAGGAGGCGATGAGGACCAGGACGACCCAGTAGAAGACCGTGATCTTCACATCCACCCCGGCGATGGAGACCGAGGAGGCGAAGATCGCCTTGGCCGCCGAGAACCCGTCCATCGCCCCGATCGACGGCGAGGACACCGCCCCGCCGATCGCCCGGGTCAGGGCGAGGTTCAGGCCCGTGAGCATGAGGAACGTGGCAAGGGTGACGATGAAGGACGGCAGCTTGGTCTTGACGAGGATCCAGCCGTTCACGAACCCGATGCCGAGGGAGACGACGAGGGCGAGCAGGACGCCGACCCACACGTTAACGCCGAAGTTCCAGGAGAACAGCGAGGCGGTCAGGGCCGACGAGATCACGGCGACGCCGGCGGAGAGGTCGAACTCGCCGCCGATCATCAGCAGCGACACCCCGACGGCCATGATCCCGATGGTCGAGGACCCGTACAGCACGGTGGCGAAGGCGTTCGGCTGGAGGAAGGTGCTCGAGACGAACGAGAAGAAGATGAACAGGACGACGGCGCCCACGAGGGCCCCGACCTCGGGACGCCCGAGGAGCTTCTGGAACGGGCCGCGGCGCCCGATCCGCTCGTCCGCAAGCGGCGCTGGCGCCGACGGCAGGGTTGCTGTTGCCATGGGGGATGCTCCTTGGTGGTCGGGCCGCGCGGCGCACTTCTGGACGATGCGCGCCGCGCAGCCCGCGATCCGGTGTTAGCGGACGCCCTGCTGGGCGAACTTGACGACGTCGGCAGCGTTGGACTTGTCGACGATGGTCGGACCGGTCAGGACGGGCTGGCCGCCGCCGATCTTGAAGCCGCCGCGCTTGTTCTGCCAGAGCGCGTCGACGGACATGTACCCCTGGAGCCACGGCTGCTGGTCGATGGTGAAGATGACCGTCCCGTCGGCGATCTTCTGCGCGAGCTCGGCGTTGAGGTCGAAGCTGGCAACCTTGGCGGAGCTGCCGGCGTCCGTGACGGACTTGAGCAGGGTCAGGGTGATCGGGGCGCCGAGGCCGATGATGACGTCGGCGTCCTTGGTGGCCTGGAGCTTGGCGGTCGCGGTGGACTGCACCGAGGTCATGTCCTGGCCGTTGACGTAGAGGATCTCCGTGCCGGGGACCTTGGCCTTGACGCCCGCGCAGCGGTTCTCGAGGCCGACGTGGCCCTGCTGCTGGATGACGCAGATCGGGTGCTTGTACCCATCGGACGCGAGGCGCGTGCCGACCGTCTCGCCGGCGAGCTTCTCGTTGGAGCCGAAGTGGGTGAACGCCCCGAGCTTCGCGGAGACGTCCTCGCCCGCGTTGAGGCTCACCACGGGGATGCCGGCGTCCGTCGCCTTCTTCACGACGTCCTTGAGTGCATCGGGCGTTGCGAGGGTAACGGCGATGCCGTCGACCTTCGAGTCGATCGCCTGCTGGACGAGCTGGGCCTGGCGCCCCGCCTCGGGGTCGTTGAGGTACTGCAGGTCCACGTTGTCCTTCGACGCCGCCTCCTCGGCGCCCTTGCGGACGATGTCCCAGAACGTGTCGCCCGCTGCTGCGTGCGTGACGAGCGCGACCTTGATCCTGGGCGTCGAGGCAGCCTGGCCGCCGCCGCTGCCGCCGCCGGTGTCACCGGCCTTGCCGCCGGCCGAGCAGGCCGAGAGGGCGAGCGCGGGCACGGCGAGGGCCACAACAGCTGCGCGGCGCCACGAAAACTTGGTCACGGAAATCTCCTTTGATCTCGGCCTGGCCGGCGGCTGCGCCGGCCCCTGAGGCTCTTGCGTCGATCTTGGGTGACGTACATCACCGCTGTCAACAGTTTGTCCACACATACGCACTAATTTTTGGAGCGCTCCGAAGCATCAATGATGGTTTGTCACCTCCTGCAGACAAGCGCCGGCCGACCATCCTTCCGCCGGAATTCCCGGAGGAATGGGGTTGCGACTGCTAGGATGAGCGTGGAGAATTTGTCCTATCAAATAAACAAAGCGGTTCGAGGACACAGGACCCGTCACCTCGACCCAAGGAGGGGTCATGGCAGCCAGCCTCAACATCCCAATCGACCGCTCGTCCCCCATTCCCCTGTACCACCAGGTGGTCCAGGGGATCGAGGCGATGATCCGCAGCGGCACTCTGGAGCCCGGCTCGAGGCTCGAGAACGAGATCGAGCTCGCGGCGCAGCTCAACCTCTCGCGCCCGACCATGCGCAAGGCGATGGACGAGCTGGTCCGCGCCGGCCTGCTCGTGCGCAAGCGCGGCGTGGGCACCCAGGTCGTCGCGAGCCAGGTGCGCCGGCACCTCGAGCTCTCGAGCCTCTTCGACGACCTCTCGCGTGGCGGCAAGCAGCCCACCACGAAGGTGCTCGCGTTCCGTCACGGCCCCGCCGAGCGGGACATCGCCGAGACGCTGCAGCTGCCGCCCGACGTCGGCGTCTACCACTTCACGCGCCTGCGCTCGGTCGGCGAGAAGCCGTTGGCCCTCATGGAGAACTGGGTGCGCGACGACGTCGCCGAGCTCACCGAGGAAGGCCTGCGCCAGAGCGGCATGTACCAGATCCTGCGCGACGCGGGGGTGAACTTCCGCCTCGCGAACCAGCGCATCGGGGCCACGGTTGCCGACGAGTACCAGGCCGAGCTCCTCGAGACGGCGCCCGGCTCGGCGCTCGTGACGATGGAGCGCACCGCCGTGGACGACACCGGGCGCAACGTCGAGACCGGCCGGCACGTCTATCGGGCGGACTCGTACAGCTTCGAGATGACGCTGGTCCAGCGCTGAGGCAGCGCCCGAGCGGCACCTGACGAAAGGAATCACATGGCAGAGTGGGTCTACCCCCTCGGAACGGCCAAGGACGGCGACTGGCAGGTCTCCCTCGGCGGCCACGACAGCTCCACGGCCGTGGACGGCTGGGAGCACACGGGTCTCAAGGTCGCCGAGCTCGCGCCCGGCGCCTCGGTCTCCCTCGAGGCCACTGGCGAGGAGCGGATCGTCGTGCCGCTCACCGGGGCCTTCGAGGTGACGGTCGACGGCGTCGCCCACTCCCTGCGCGGCCGGGCCTCGGTCTTCTCCGGCCCGAGCGACGTCCTCTACACGGGCATCGGGAAGGCGGTGGAGATCTCCAGCGCGGAGGGCGGCCGCGTCGCCGTCGCCCTCGCCCCCGCGAAGGCGGAGTACCCGACGCGGCTCGTGCGGGCTGAAGAGACGCCGGTCGAGCTGCGCGGGGCGGGGAACTGCTCGCGCCAGGTGCACAACTTCGGCACGCCCGCCGCGCTCGAAGCGGACCGGTTCATCGTGTGCGAGGTCATCACGCCTGCAGGGAACTGGTCCTCCTACCCTCCGCACAAGCACGATGAGGAGAAGGACGGGGAGACCTTCCTCGAGGAGATCTACTACTTCGAGACCCGTCTGGCCCCCGGGTCCCCCACGGGCACCGACACCGCCGCCGGCCAGGACCCGGTCGGGTACGCCCGCGTGTACGCCTCGGACGAGCGGCCGATCGACGTCAACGCCGAGGTGCGCACCGGCGACGTCGTGCTGGTCCCCCACGGCTGGCACGGGCCCGCGATGGCGGCTCCCGGCTACGACCTCTACTACCTCAATGTGATGGCCGGCCCGGGCCGCGTGCGCGAGTGGCTCATCAGCGACGACCCCCACCACGGCTGGATCCGCTCCACCTGGGACGCGCAGCAGGTGGACGCCCGCCTCCCCTTCACCGCCTGACCCACCGCCCACCCTGTTTCGGGTACGCCATTTTCGCCCCAAGGACGTTTCGGGTACAGCTCTTCCCGCCCCACACGCTTCTCAGGTACGACGGCGGGTGGCCGGCGCCGGCGCGGGCGGCCGCGCGCCGTCGTGCGCATTTCCGCGGGGTGACCTCGCGCGCACACGGGGTGACCTCGCGCGCACGCGGGGTGACCTCGCGCGCACACGGGGTGACCTCGGCGGCCGGGGACGGCGAGGGGCCCAGGCCCGGTGAGCGAGTCACCGGGCCTGGGCCCCTCGGGATCCGGTCATCCCCCATCGAGGCGTCCGGAAGCTGCGTCAGCGCGAGACCCGCGAGACGCGGTCCTGCATGGTGCGCAGCTGGAAACGGGACACCTCGTCCGCGTTCTCGTTCTCGGCGAAGACGCTCGAGACCATGACGGTGTCGTCGCGGTCGAGGAAGCCGATTTCGCCGAGGCCGCCGAAGAACTGGTCCCAGTTGACGTCGCCGTCGCCGATCTTGAGGTGCTGGTGCACGCGCACATCGTTGCCGGGCGGATTGGTGATGTACCGCAGTCCGTGGGAGGCGTGGTGGTTCATCGTGTCGGAAACGTGGACCACGCGGATGCGCTCCCCGGCGGCACGCATGATCTCCAGCGGCTCGTCCTTCATGTGGAAGGTGTGCGAGGCGACGTAGACCATCCCGATGCTGGGCGAATTGATGCCGCGGATCACGCGCAGGGCGGCGAGGCCCTCCTCGACGAAGTCGTCGGGGTGCGGATCGATCGCCACGTGGACGCCTTCCCGCTCGAAGACGGGGACGAGCTCCTCCATGGACTTGTAGAAGCAGGCCTCAGACTCCTCGGGCTTCTCGGGGCGCCCCGAGAATTCTGTGTTCATCTGGCTGCATCCCAGGTCCACGGTGATCTGGACGGCACGCTTCCAGTACCGCACCGCGGCCTCGCGCATCGTCTCGTCCGGGCCGGACCAGCGCAGGACGGGCAGGACCGAGGCGACCTCGACTTCCGCGTCGGCGCAGGCCTTGCGGAACTGCCGGACGAGCTCGTCGTCGGCCTTGGGGTGCGTGAAGAACGGGATGAAGTCCCGGTGCGGGGTCATCTGGAGGTACTTTTAGCCCAGCTCCGCGGCGAGGGCGGGGAACTCGAGCAGCGAATGCGTGGAGTGGAACGGGGTGGGATCGAGCGCGATCTTCACTTCGCCGCCTCCGCGGCTGTCCCCGCACGGTACAGCTCCGGCTTCTCGTTGAGCACGACGGCGACCTTCTCGCCGCTCTTCTGCGCCTCGACGCCCGCCTCGCAGCAGGCGGCGGTGGCGTAGCCGTCCCAGGCGGACGGGCCGCCGATCCCACCCCGGAGTGCAGCATCGACCCAGGACTGGACCTCGACGTCGTAGGCGGCGCCGAAGCGCTCGATGAAGCTGGGAGTGACCTCACCGCCCCAACGGCCGGCCCGGCGGATGTAGGCGCCGCCGTCGTTGCCGATGTCCACGATCCCGTCCTCGAACGCGGCCTGGGTGGCGACCTCGTAGCCGAACTGGGCGTTGACGAAGATCTCGACGTCGGCGAGGACGCCGGACTCCGTCTCGATGAGGACGTGCTGCGGATCGTGCTGGCCTGCCGGCGCCTTCGAGGAGGCCTTGCCGAGGCGCACCTGGACGGAGGTGATCTCCTCGCCCGTGAGGTAGCGGATCACGTCGAACTCGTGCACCACGGAGTCATTGATGAGCATCTCGTTGGTGAAGCCTGCCGGGGTGTCGGGATTGCGGTGCCTGCAGTGCAGCATGAGCAGCTCGCCGAGGTCGCCGCCGCGGACGAGGCCGCCCAGCTGCGCGTACTCGGCGTCGAAGCGGCGCATGAAGCCGACCTGTATGCGCTGGCGGCCCAGCCTCTGCTCGGCCTCGACGATCTTCCACGCGGAGGCGGCATCCGGGGTGAGCGGCTTCTCGCAGAGGATCGGGATGTCCAGCTCGAGGGCCTCGAGGAGGGCCTGCTCGTGCAGGAACCCGGGCGTGGCGATGAGGACGGCGTCCACCGTGCCGGACGCATAGGCCTCCGCCGGGGTCGCGAACGCCTGGGCGCCCGGGATGTCCGCGATCGCGGCCTTGGCGCGCTCGAGGTCGATGTCGACGACGGCGGCGACGTCGGCCCCGTGGATGCGCGTGTGGAGGCGCTGGATGTGGTCAGCGCCCATACGGCCGGCGCCGATGACGGCGACGCGCAGGTTCTCAGCCATGGGAATGTGCCTTTCTAGGTCTGTTTCGGTGAAGACCGGCAGGTCAGGAGACGCGCGTGCGGGACCCGCACGAGAGGAGGTAGTTGCGGGTGCGCTTGGCGATCGGGAGCGGGACGTCGAACGCGACGGGGTACATGTCCTGCTCGACGATGCCGAAGATCGGGCGGTCGAGCCCCTCGACCGCCTCGATGACCTCGCGCAGGTCAGGCAGGCCCGACGGCGGCTCGACCATGACCCCGGCGATATTCGCGGCAGCCCAGGTCATGTTCTCCGCGCGGACCTTCGCGAGGACGTCGGGGTCGATCTGCTTCAGGTGCAGGTAGCCAATGCGCTCGGGGTACTTGCGGATGAGGTCGACGCTGCTCGCTCCCCCGTACTCCGCGTGGCCCGTGTCGAGGCACAGGGTGAGCAGCTCCGGGTCGGTGTTCTCCAGCAGCCGCTCGATGTCGGCCTGGCCCTGGACATGGGAGTCCGCGTGCGAGTGGAACTGCTGCGCCAGGCCGAACTGCTCCTGCAGGCGGCGGCCCAGCTCGTTGTGGCCGTTAAAGAGCGAGTCCCACTGCTCGGAGGAGAGGACCTGGTTCTCGACCGCCTCGCCGGTGACGTCGTCGCGCCACATGGCGGGGATGACGACGATGTGCTCGCCGCCCATCGCGGCCGTCAGCTCGGCGACGCGCCAGGCCGGCTCCCAGGCCTCCTCGAAGGCTGCGTCCCCCGGCCGCCCGCCCCGGTGGAACGCGGTGAACACGGTCCCTGCGGAGACCTGCAGGTCGCGGGCCTTGAGCTCGTCGGCGAGCCGGGACGGGTCCGTCGGCAGGTAGCCGTAGGGGCCCAGCTCGATCCACTTGTAGCCGGCCTCGGCCACCTCGTCGAGGAAGCGCTCCCACGGGGTCTGCTTCGGGTCGTCGGCGAACCAGACGCCCCACGAGTCCGGGGCCGTCCCGATGATGATCTTGTTCTCGATGTCAGTCATGGTGCTCCTTCGCGGTCGGGCCGAGGCGGTGGTTGGGCGGAGTCGGAACCGCTTGCGGGTTTCGACTCCGCTGGGCTCCGTTGAACCGGCGTGGCTAGTTGGAGGGGAAGCTGTAGGTGGCGCCGGAGGCGTGGGTGGGTTCGGGCCAGCGCTGGGTGATGACCTTGGCGCGGGTGTAGAAGGCCACGCCTTCCTCGCCGTAGATGTGCTTGTCGCCGAAGAGGGAGTTCTTCCACCCGCCGAAGGAGTGGTACGCGACCGGGACGGGGATCGGGACGTTGACCCCGATCATGCCCACGTGCACCCCGCGGTGGAACTT
>NZ_CP022463.1:580803-684018 GCF_002224485.1 Sinomonas sp. R1AF57 | reverse complement strand
CCAGTTCCCGCCCTCCTTGCCCGCCACGGTGAACTCCCGCCCGTCCACGACCAGCTGGGCCCCGGCCTCGGCCGCGGCGGTGACGATGCCCTTCATCCGGTCCCTGGACGCGGCGGTGATGATCGGGCCCATCTCCGCGCCCGGGTCGGTGCCCTCGGCGACCTTGACCGCCTCGGCCCGGTCCTTGACCTTCCCCACGAGCGCGTCCGCGGCCTCCCCGACCGCGACCGCGACGCTGATGGCCATGCACCGCTCCCCCGCGGAGCCGAACGCGGCCGCGGCGAGGTGGTCCGCGGCGTTGTCCATGTCCGCGTCCGGGAGGATGATCGCGTGGTTCTTCGCCCCGCCCAGGGCCTGGACCCGCTTCCCGTGCGCGGTCGCGGTCTCGTGGACGTAGCGCGCGATCGGGGTCGAGCCGACGAACGAGACCGCGTCCACGTCGGGGTGGGTCAGGAGCCCGTCCACGGTCTCCTTGCCCCCGTGGAGGACCTGGAACACGCCCGCCGGGAGGCCGGCCTCGGCCCACAGCCGGGCAAGCAGCATCGAGGCGGAGGGGTCCCGCTCGGAGGGCTTGAGGATGAACGCGTTGCCGGTCGCGATCGCGACCGGGGCCATCCACAGCGGGACCATGACGGGGAAGTTGAACGGGGTGATCCCCGCGACCACGCCCACGGGCTGGCGGTAGGAGAACACGTCGATGCCGGTGGAGGCCTGGTCGGAGTAGGCGCCCTTGAGCAGCTGCGGGATCCCGCAGGCGAACTCGATCACCTCCAGGCCCCGCCCGATCTCCCCCTTCGCATCCGAGATCACCTTGCCGTGCTCGGCCGTGACCAGCGCGGCGAGGTCCTCCACATGGGAGGCGACCAGCTCGCGGAACCGGAACAGCACCGCGGTGCGCTTGGCCAGGGAGGTCTCACCCCAGGCCTCGGCGGCCTTGCGCGCGTTCGCCACCGCCGCCTCCAGATCAGCCCGGTCCGCCAGGCGCAGCTCACCCGTCTGGACGCCCGTGGCCGGATTGAACACCGGCTGCGTCCGCTCCCCGACACCGTTGGACTCCTCACCATTGAGGAAATGCGGAATGGTCTTGATGCTCATGTGCTTCGTACTCCTGATGGACTTTCGCGGTTCGTTCTGAGGGGTCAGCCGAGGAAGGGCCGCTGGCGGGACTTGTGGTCGATGTAGGTGGCGAAGGCCTGCTTGGTGGACTCGAGCTCGGAGGCGCCGGAGACGGGAACGTCCCACCAGGACTCCGAGCTCGGGGCGTCCACGAGCGGATCGGACTCGATGTGGATCACGATCGGGCCCGAGCCCTCGGGCGCGGCCTTGGCCTTGCCGATCGCGGCTTCGAGGTCGGCGATCGCGTTCGGTCCGGGCTCGATCCGGTACACGGTCACGCCGAGGCTCTCGGCGTTGGCAGCCAGGTCGATGGGGAGCTTCTCGCCGTCGTCGAACGTGTGGTGCTGACGGTCCAGCGTGCGGTACTTGGTGCCGAAGCGCTGCGAGCCCAGCTGCTCCGAGAGTGCGCCGATCGAGGCGTAGCCGTGGTTCTGGATGAGCACGGTGATGAGCTTGATGCCCTCCGCGACCGCCGTGACCAGCTCCGTGTGCATCATGAGGTAGGAGCCGTCGCCGACCATCACGACGACGTCGCGCGGCGCGTCCTCGCCGCCCCCGCCTCGCGCCGCCTCGTCCAGTGCCGCACGCTTGACGCCGAGGCCGCCGGGGATCTCGTAGCCCATGCAGGAGTAGGCGTACTCGACGTGGTAGCCGAACGGGTCCTGGATCCGCCACATCTTGTGCAGGTCGCCCGGCAGGGAGCCGGCGGCGCAGACCACGACGTCGCGCGGGTCCATCGCGCGGTTGACCGCGCCGATGATCGCGTTCTGGGACACGAGGGGCTGGTTGTCCTCGGCAAAAGCAGTGTCGACGGTGTCGTCCCAGCGGGCCTTCTCGTCGGCGACCACGCGCTCGAGCTCCGCGCCGACGCGGTAGCCGCCGAGCGCCGTCGTGAGCGCCGCGAGGGCCTTGCGCGCGTCGGCGACGATCGGCAGCGAGGTGCCGTGCTTGTAGGCGTCGATGGGAGCGACATTGATGTTCACGAAGCTCACGTCCGGGTCCTGGAATGCGGTGCGCGAGGCCGTGGTGAAGTCCTCGTAGCGCGTGCCGATGCCGATGACGAGGTCCGCATCGCGCACGACGGCGTTCGCGGCCGTGGTGCCCGTGGAACCGACCGCTCCGAGCGCCTGGGGGTGGTCCCAGGCGAGGGAGCCGACGCCGGCCTGTGTCCAGCCGACCGGGATGCCCGTGGCCTCGGCGAACGCGCGGAGCTGGTCCGTGGCGAAGGCGTAGAGGACGCCGCCGCCGGCGATGATGACCGGGCGCTTCGCGGCGCGGATGCGGCGGGCGGCCTCGGCGATGTCCTCGGCCTCGGGCTCGGGGCGGCGGATGCGCCATTCGCGCTCGGCGAGGAACTCCTCGGGAACGTCGAAGACCTCGGCCTGGACGTCCTGCGGGAGGGCGATGGTCACGGCTCCGGTCTCAGCCGGGTCCGTGAGGACGCGCAGGCCGTGCAGGAGCGCGGAGAAGAGCTGCTCGGGGCGGTTCACCCGGTCGAAGTACTTCGAGAGCGGCCGGAACGCGTCGTTGACCGTGATGTCGTAGCCGTGCGGCTGCTCGAGCTGCTGCAGGACCGGGTCCGCGGCGCGGGTCGCGAACGTATCGCTCGGCAGGAGCAGGGCCGGGAGGCGGTTGGCCGTGGCCAGCGCCGCGCCGGTGAGCATGTTCGACGAGCCCGGGCCGATCGAGGTCGAGATGGCGAACGTCTGCCGGCGGCGCGTATGGCGGGCGTAGCCCACGGCCTGGTGGACCTGCGCCTGCTCGTTGCGGCCCTGGTAGTACGGCATCAGCGTGGGGTCGACGACCTGCCACTGCTTGAGCGCCTGGCCCACGCCGGCCACGTTGCCGTGCCCGAAGATGCCGAACATGCCCGGGATGAGCCGCTCGCGGTAGGCGCCACCGTCTGGGCCGCCCACCGAGTCCACCGTGTACTGGCGGCCGAGGAACTCGACGAGGGCCTGGGCGACCGTCATCGTGCGGGTGGATGTCACTTCGATGCCTCCATTGGCTTGGCCGCCGCAGCGGGGGTGATCTCTTCGGCGCGCAGCAGCGATGCTGCGGCAGCGACGGCGCCGGCCACGTCGCCGTCGGCCGGGTACAGGAGGGTGCGCCCCACCGTGAGTCCCTGCACGCCGGGAAGGGCGAGCGCCCGGCCCCACGAGGCGAAGACCTCGTCCTGGTGGCCGGCCGGATCGCCGCCGAGGAGCACGGTCGGCATGGTCGTCGCCGCCATGACGCGCTCCATGTCCTGCACCACCGGCAGCTTCATCCAGGTGTACGCGCTCGTGGAGCCGAGGCCGGACGCGATCGCGACCGACTTGACGACGGCCTCAGTGGAGAGGTCGTTCTTGACCTTGCCATCGACCCAGCTCGAGAGGAAGGGCTCGACCATCGCGATGAGGCCGTGGGCGGCGAGCGAGTCCACGGCCTTGGCCGTGTTCTCGAGGATGGACGCCGTGGCGGGATCGCCGAGGGCGATGCGCGTGAGCATCTTCCCGCCGTCGGCTCCGAGGGCCGCGAGCGCCTCGGCGGTGTGGCCGGTGAAGCGGTCGTCGAGCTCGTTGACGAACCCGGCGAGGCCGCCGCGGTTCATCGAGCCGAAGACGAGCTTGCCCTCGAGCGCGCCGAGCAGGAGCAGGTCGTCCATGATGTCCGGGCTCGCGAGCACGCCGTCGACGGCCGGGTTCGCGAGGGCGATCCGGAGGCGGTCGAGGAGCTCGAGCCGGTCGGCCATGGCCTCGGGCTGGCCCTGCGCCGAGAGCGCCCCGCGGGCGGGGTGGTCGGCCGCGACGATGAAGTTCTGCTTCCCGAGGACGGCGCCCGGGTGGCGGTGGCGGGAGGCCGCTGCGCGGGCCACCGCCTGCGGGTCCTCGAGCCGGATCTTGGTGAGGTACTCGTAGCGGCGCGGGTCGTCGTCGTGCGCGTTGGCGAGGGCGGCCGACGGCGACCCGGCGGCGGTCGTGGAGCCGGCGGTCACTGGGCCACCGCCTCGGGGACGAGGCGGCCGCGTTCGGCCAGCAGCGAGGTGACTTCCTCCGGCGTCGGCATCGCGTCGGAGCAGGCGAGGCGGGAGGCGACGATCGCCCCCGAGGCGTTGGCGTAGTCGAGGACCTGGGCGAGCGGCCATCCGGCCAGGAGGCCGTGGCAGAACGCGCCGCCGAACGAGTCGCCGGCGCCGAGTCCGTTGAGGGTCTCGACCGGGACAGGGGCGGAGACGACGCGCTCGGTGCGGGTCTTGGCCATGACGCCTTCAGGGCCAAGCTTGACGACGGCGATCTCGACGCCCGCAGCGAGGAGGCGGTCCGCCTGCTCGTCCGGGGTGCCGTGGCCGACGGCGACCGCGCACTCCTCCTCGTTGCCGATCGCAACTGTGACGTGGGGCAGGACCTTGGCGACCTGCTCGCGGGCGGCCTCCTCGCCAGTCCAGAACATCGGGCGGTAGTCGAGGTCGAGGACGGTGAACTGGCCCGCTGTGCCTGTGGCCTCTGCGAGGCCCGCGCGCGGCCGTGCCTCATGCGCGGCGATGTGCGCGGACCGGCTGGGCTCCTGGCACAGGCCCGTGACCGTGGACCAGAAGATGCGCGCATCCCTGATGGCGTCGAGGTCGAGCTCGTCGGCCCGGATCTGCAGGTCCGGGGCGGTGGGGAAGCGGCCGTAGAAGTAGAGCGGGAAATCATGCGTGGCGGGCATGATCGCGCAGAACGTCGCCGGAGTCTGGAGGCCCGCAACCGGGGTCACGAAGCGGTCGTCGACGCCGAACTTGGCGAGCTCGCGGTGGAGGTACTCGCCGAAGGGGTCGTCGCCCGTGCGGGTGACGACGGCGGTGGCGCGCCCATGGCGCGCAGCTGCGACGGCGACGTTCGACGGCGAACCGCCCAGGTACTTGCCGAAGCTCGTCACGTCCGCCAGGCCGACGCCGATGTCGTTGGGGTAGATGTCGACGCTGATGCGCCCCATCGTGAGAACGTCGTAGGTCACTACTGCGCGCCTTTCCTTGGGAGCCCGGTGACCCGGGCCGGCTTCGCCGCCTGTGGCGGCGGCCACAGGTCCACTCTGCTACAGATTTAATGTCCTGTCAAAGGTTTGTACTGACAATTGGCTATTCTCATGCGAAGGTCTCAGCGCGAGGGACAGCCAGTTGCCCGGTGACGTACTGAGCCCGGCCGAAGCCGAAGGACCAGTCGCCGGCGGTGTTCTCGACGTAGCCGATGAACACGTCCTCGCCCGGCACGCCCGCCTCGCCGAGGTTCCGGGCGATCGCCTCGAACAGGCCCTCCTTGGCCTCCTGCCCCCGGCCGCCCTGGGTGAAGATCTGGATCATCACCACGCCAGAAGTCCGGTCGAAGCCGAGCCCGGCGTCCTGCGCCACGATCTGGCCCGGGGCATGCTCGGTGATGATGTGGAAGTAGTCGCGCTCGGGGATGCGGTACTCCGCGAGGACCGCGTCGTGGATGGCCCGGCTGATGGCTGCGAGCTCCTCGGGGCTGCGGCCTGCGGCGACGTCGATGCGGATGAGGGGCATGCGCTCAAATCTTTCGTTCGTACTTTGTCCTGACATAACTACAATATGAGAACCGGCCCCTGTCTGCAACACTTTGTCCTGACAAATTCTGCTGGCCTCCTCCCGGCCGTGAGAGAGTGGGAACGCCGCCCGGAACCGCATTCGACGTGGGAGCCCGCCGGCCGTCACCCGTCGAAAGGACTCCCCGTGACCAGCCGGATGAGCCGCGCCGCGGCGCTGGCCCTGCTCGCCGTCGGCCTCGTCTCGCTCAACGCCCGCGCGCCGCTCGTCGCGCTCGGCCCGGTGCTGCCGGACATCCAGAGCGGCACCGGCCTCGGGGCCGCCGTCGTCGGGCTCCTTACCGCGATTCCCGTCCTGTGCTTCGGGCTCATCACGCCGGCGGCGGCCTGGTTCATCGGCCGGATCGGGATCAACCATGCACTCCTGTACTTCTTCGGCGGCCTCGCGGCCGGCATCCTGCTGCGCTCGTACGGCGGGGCGGACGGAGCACTGGCGGGAACCGTGGCGATCGGAGCCGCGATGACCATCGTCAACGTCGCCACTCCCCTGCTCGTGGGCCGAGACTTCCCGCACCGTGCGGCGCTCATGACGGGGCTCACGACGGCGGCGGTCAACGTGGGCACGACCCTCGCCTCGGCGCTCACAGCGCCCCTCGCAGCTGCGGTCGGATGGCAGGCCTCGCTCGCCTCCTGGCTCGCGGTCACAGCAGTCGCGGCAGGCGCCTGGCTGTTCGTCTTCCCGCCCGGCAAGGACGGGCCGCGGTGGTCGGACGCGGACTTCCCCGGCCCGCTCGCCCGGGCGGCCGCGCGCCGTCGTGCGCAGGCCGCACCCACGCCGACGGTCCCGCGGGCGAAGGTGAGCCCGGCGAACAGGCGCATGATGTGGCTCTTCACCGTCACGTTCGGGCTGCACAATCTGGGCTACTACGCCGTCACGCTGTGGTTCCCCACGTTCCTGGTCGAGACCCGGGGCATGACGCCGTCCGAGGCCGGCCTCGCCGCCAGCCTGTTCCAGGTGCTCGCCATCGCAGGACCGCTGCTCGTCCCGGTGCTCGCGCACGCGTTCTCCTGGGGCCCGACCCGGCTCTTCGCCCTCGTCGCCGCGTGCTGGGTGGCCCTTCCGGCGGGCCTGCTCGCGGCGCCGGGTGCTTGGCTGGCCTGGGCCGTCCTCGGCGGCATCGCCCAGGGAGGGACATTCACGGTCGTGTTCACGGTGGTGATCCAGCGGGCCCGCACGCTCGACGAGAACCGCCGCATGACCGCCCTCATCCAGACCGTCGGCTACGCCGTCGCGTCCTCCGGGCCGATCGTGATGGGCGGCCTGCGTGCCTGGGCGGGCGGCTGGACCGCGCCGCTCGCCCTCATCCTCGTCGCCGTCCTCGTCATGGCTGCCAGCGGCTTCGCGGCGATCCGCACACGCTGACGCACGACGCCGCCCCTCCCCTCCTGCTCCCGGCGCGCCTAGCATCGTGTGGACGAGAGCGGGAACGGCCCACAACGGAAGGAGCCGGCCATGCTGCCGGAGTCAGTGCAGGCGTTCATCGACGCCGAGGTCGCGGCGAGCACCACGGACTTCTCGGACCTGAGGGCGGTGTACATCAACGGCACGCTCAAACCCAGCCCCGAGCAGAGCCATACCGACGGCCTCATCGCGGTCAGCAGACGGGTGGTCGAGGGCGTGGGCGCCAGCGTGGACGAGATCCGGACGGTGGACCACGACATCCCGCCGGGGGTCTACCCCGACATGCGCGAGCACGGCTGGCCCACGGACGCCTTCCCGGAGCTCTACCGCTCCCTCATCGAGCCCGCGGACATCGTCGTGCTCGCCACCCCGACGTGGCTCGGCGACCAGTCCTCGGTCACCCGGCTGATGGTCGAGCGGCTGTACGGCTACTCCGGCGAGGCCAACGAGAAGGGGCAGTGGGCCTATTACGGCAAGGTGGGCGGCGTCATCGTGACCGGCAACGAGGACGGCGGCAAGCACTGCGCCTCGCAGCTGCTCTATGCCCTGAGCCACATCGGCTTCACGATCCCTCCGCAGGCGGACGCCTACTGGAACGGGGAGGCAGGCCCGGGCCCGTCCTACCTCGACGACAACCGGGGCGCGCAGAACCACTGGACCACCCGGAACGCGGTGTTCGCCGCGTGGAACATGCTGCACACGGCCCGGCGCCTCAAGGACGCCGGCGGCATCCCGGCCCACGGCAACGTGATCTCGAACTGGGACCTGTCCAACAAGGATCACCCCAACCCCGAGTACCGCTGACGAACCCAGGCACGCGGGGGCGCGTTCGCGCGATGGCGGCGGGGGCGGCATCGGCGCACACTGTCCCCATGGACACCGCCGAACCCGCGGAGACTTCTGGGCCCCTGGACAGCGGCCATAGCGCACGCCGGGGCAGCGTGCTGACAGCGTTGGTCTTCGCCGGTGCGGTGGTCGTCACGGGAGGCAACGCCGTGGCGATCCGCGTCAGCAACCGCGAACTCGATCCCCTCTTCGGGGCGGCAGCACGGTTCGCCGCCGCAGCACTCGTGTTCGTGGTCATCATGGCCCTCAGCGGCAAGGCCTGGCCGCGCGGTCGGCAGCTTGCCGGGGCCCTCCTGTACGGGGTGCTCAACTTCGGGCTCGCCTACGGATTGATCTACGAGGGACTGCGCACCGTCCACGCGGGCCTCGCCCAGATCATCCTCGCTTCGGTGCCCCTGGCCACGATCCTCCTTGCCGCAGCCTTCGGGCTAGAGGTCTTCAGCTGGCGCCGGCTGCTCGGCACCGTCGTGGCGCTCGGGGGGATCGCCGTCGTCAGCGGGATCGGCACAGGCGGTGCGCCCGAGTTCTCGATCCTCGGCGTGCTCGCGATCACCGCGGCCGCCGTGTCGGTCGGCGCGGGAGCCGTCGTCGTCAAGCGGTTCCCGCCCCTGCCGATCGCGGCCCTCAATGCCATCGGCATGGCGGTCGGTGCCGGCCTCCTCGCCATCGCCTCCGTCGCAAGCGGCGAGCGCTGGGCGGTTCCCGCCGTTCCCTCGACATGGGTGGCCCTCGGCTTCCTGGTCGTGTCGACGGTGGCGATCTTCGCGGCGTTCCTGTTCGTCCTGCGGCGATGGAGCGCCTCCGCGACGTCGTACCAGTTCCTGCTGATCCCGATCCCCGCCATCGTGCTGTCCGCCCTCATCGACGCCGAGCCCCTCACCCCGGGCCTGGCGGTCGGCGGCCTGCTCGTCCTCGCGGGCAGCTGGGCGGGAATGCGGCCGGGGAAGGGCCGCTCCACAGCGCGTCAGACGAAGTCTGCGACGATGATCTCCACGTCCAGCCGGCGGATGAGCCGCTCGCGCTCCTCCTCGAGGACCTGATCCGGCAGCGGCGCCGCGCCGTGGGTGCGGGGCGCGACCGGGTTTCCGAGGCCGCGCGGAGCCCGCGGGATGCGCCGCTTCACCGCAGTCCCCCGATCGGGAACGGGCGGGAGTCCCGCATCGGGCCGAGCCCCTCGCGGGCCAGATCGTGGAGCATCTGGTGGTAGCTGGACAGCGCGAGCGGCGGCATCTGGTGGAGGTCCGCGATCGTGGCCTGCGGGCGGTCCACGCGGTAGAGGGCGAGGATCGCCTGGTCCTCCTGGGCGTCGTCGAGGGCCCGGTAAGGACCGACGGGACGATCGGCAGTGAGTGCTTGGGCGTAGCGGCCCAGTCGGTCATCCGGAGTTCCGTGACCGGCGCGGCTCCACACATGGACGACTTCGTTGACATCCACCATGGCCCCCGCCTCCTTAGGTCTTTCTCTGTGGCGGTCGGTCCGGGACCTCGATCCCTTCCCGCTGATATTTAAACTCTAAACCTGTGAGATCACATGTCAAGAGTTATACTGAAATCCTTCCGCGGGAGGAGGATGGGATCATGACCAGCTGGAGGGAACAGCTCGCGTTCGCCCCTTTGGAGACCGGCGAGCGCGGCGAGGAGATCGGGCGCCGGATCCGCCACGCCATCGAGCTGGGAGTCCTCGAGGACGGGGCCCAGCTGCCGAGCGAGAACGACCTTGCCGCGATGATGCGCGTCTCGACGCAGACGCTGCGGACCGCGCTTGCCGAACTGCGCCATCTGGGCCTCGTGGAGACCCGCCGCGGGCGCGGCGGTGGGAGCTTCGTCAAGGCGAACACCGGCGAGCTCGCCCGGGCGCGGCGGGAAACGCTCGCCGCCTACACGCTGGACGACCTGCGCGACATCCGCGAGTACCGCGCCGTCCTAGCCGGTTCGGCGGCGGCAGCGGCAGCGGCGAGGCCGCAGCAGATCTCCGTGGCGCGCCTGGCCTCGCTCGGCGCCATGGTCGAATCGGCCGCCGAGCCCGCCGGCATGGCCCGGGCGGACAGCAGGTTCCACCTCGAGTTGGCGGCAGCGTCACGCTCCGTGCGCCTCACGCGCCAGGAGATGGCGCTCCAGGCCGAGGTCGGGCCGCTCATCTGGACGAGCGCCGCGGGCAGCGGCGTCCGCGCCGCCCAGGAGCATGCCGCCATCGTCGAGGCGATCCGGCTCGGCCAGGCCGCCGAGGCACGCGTGCGCGCGGAAGAGCACGTCCGGCACGAGATGAACGCCCTCATCGACCTGCGCATGTCCATGGACGGTTCGGCACCGATGGCCCCGCGGCAGCGCCGTGCCGGGAGCGCCGAGTCCGAGGCGGTCGCCGGCATCGAGTCGTTGGCCGTCGAGATCGAGGAGCGCGCCGTCGCTGCGATCCGCGCTGTCGACGACACCGTCCTGGCGGCCCTCGACGCCGCGCCGGACAAGGGGCTCGCCGCCCTCGAGGCCGTCTACGGCGTCACGCTGGACTCCCTGATCGCGGCCCGTCCGGTGCTCTACGGGGTCGGTTTCCTCGCCGATGCGGCCTACTTCGGCGACACGGGGATCGTGTGGTCGTACGTGCCCGTCGGCCGGCAGGCACCCGAGCGGCTCGAGATGGACCTCCAGTACTACGACTACTCGAGCTCCGCCTGGTGGCCCAAGGATGAGAAGGGCAGTGTGCAGGCGAGCTACTCATACGTGGACGCGCTCGGCTCCAACGCGTACCTCGTCACGTTCAGCAAGCGGGTGGTGAAGGACGGCCGGTCGGTGGGCGTGGCGGCGGCCGACGTCCTTGTCTCACGGATCCAGGAGCAGTTCGCGCCCTTCCTCGAATCGCTTCCGGCCGGCTCATGCATTGTGGACCAGATGGACGTGGTCATCGCCGCCAACTCGGGCAGCCTCGTCGGCGACATTTTCTCCCCCGACGGCGCGGTGGCGCGGACCCTCGCACTCCCTGCCGTCCCCTGGCGCCTGCACGTGGCCGCCGCCGAATGACACGGCCGCTCACCTAGGCACGTCTGGCTGGGCCACCACCTAACCACGTCTGGGGGTCACCTCCTGATGGTCAATGTCGTGACAAAGACCATCGGGAGGTGACCCCCAGAACGTGACCCCTGGAGCGAGGGGAGGAGGAGCGGGCTGCTAGCGCAGCACCACCGTGCGGTTGCCGTTGAGGATCACGCGTCCCTCGCAGTGCCAGCGCACCGCGTTGGAGAGCGCCTTGCACTCGGCGTCGCGGCCCACGGCCACGAGGTCCTCGGGCGAGTGGGTGTGGTCCACCTCGATGACCTGCTGGGCGATGATCGGCCCCTCGTCGAGCTCGGCATTGACGTAGTGCGCCGTGGCGCCGACCGTCTTGACCCCGCGCTCCCACGCCTGGTGGTAGGGCTTGGCGCCCTTGAACGACGGCAGGAACGAGTGGTGGATGTTGATCACCCGTCCGGACATCCTCGTCGCGAGCTGGTCGGACAGGACCTGCATGTAGCGGGCCAGGACCACGAGCTCCACGCCGTACCCGTCCACGAGCGTCAGGAGCTTCGCCTCGGCCTCGGGCTTGTTCTCCTTCGTGACGGGGATGTGGTGGTACGGGATGCCGTGCCACTCGACGAGGCCGCGGTGGTCCTCGTGGTTCGACACGACGGCCACGATCTCGACCGGCAGTTCCCCGATCCGGGCCCGGAACAGGAGGTCGTTCAGGCAGTGCCCGAACTTGGAGACCATGAGCAGCACGCGGGTCTTCTCCCCTGCCGGCCGCAGCGTCCACTCCATGCCGAACTTCGAGGAGACCGGTGCGAACTCCTCCCGGAGGCGGTCGGCGGCGTCGGCGCTCCCCTGCTCGTCACCCGGGGCCTCGAAGTGCACCCGCATGTAGAAGTGGCCGCCGCGGCGGTCGCCGAACTGCTTGATGTCGATGATGTCGCACCCGCGTTCGGCCAGGAACCCCGAGACCGCGTACACGATCCCCGGCCCCTCGGCACAGTCCAGCGTCAGGACGTATTCGGTAGTCATGCTTTCACCGTACGCCCGCTGCTGCGGCGCCGCTGACCGCGAACTCGCGCATCGCGTCCACGAGCCAGCGGCCCACGTGGTCCGCGAACGAGGCCCGCGGCAGCACCCGGTAGGTGTCCTCGGCGGTCTTCCACAGGAGCACCGGCACGTGGTCCAGGACCGTCGCGATGGCCGTGCCCACCTCGAAGCGGCGCGGGTGCAGGTCGTAGGAGATGCCCTTCTCGAGCACCGCGAGCGCGCTCGGGCCGCTGAGCTCGAACGTGGTCCGGTTCGCGGAGAGGTCGACGACGGCGCCCGCGGCCCGCGAGCCGGCCTCGCCGAGCGCGTCGCCCACCCGGGCCGCCTCGGCCGGCCCGCGGTCCTCGAGGGCGGAGGTCGCCGTCTCGTCCGCCACCGCGAGGAACTCGTCGGGTCCAACCCACAGGAGGGTGTAGCCGCCGCCCGTCGTCGTGCGTCCGTGGCCCGACGGCAGGGGCGCGCCGAGCGCGGACTCGACGGCCGCGGCGCCGGCGGACCCGGGGACGGCGCGGACGCCGAGCTGGGTCAGGAACGGGACCTCGCGCACGGCCACGCCGCGCTCGCCCTGGACCGTCGCCGCCGCGAAGGCGTCCGCCAGCTGGGCGGCGGGGCTGCGGCGCAGGGCCGCGGCGCCTCCGCGGAGGGCGGTGGGAGCAGGAGCAGTCACTTCAATCGTCTCAGCCATCACGGCGCTTCCCTTCGGGGTCAAAGAGGACGGTCTCACCGACCAGGACATCCACGAGCCGGTCGCCGGCGACGGCGGTGAGGGTCTCGCCGATCCGGTTGCGGCCGTTCTTGATGAGCGCGAGCGCGAACGAGCGCCCGAGCGCCGCCGAGTGGTAGCTCGACGTGACGTGGCCCTGCATCGGCACGGGCCCGTACGCGGGGTTCGTGGAGATCCCCTGCTCGATCACCTGCGTGCCCTCCGGGAGGCGGAAGGACGGGTCCACCGGGAGCAGCGAGACCATGTGCTTGCGGTCGGTGCGGGCGGTGTCGAGGCGGGAGTAGGAGCGCTTGCCCACGAAGTCCTTGGCCTTGGACACGATCCACTCCATGCCCGCGTCCTGCGGGGTCACGGTGCCGTCGGTGTCCTGGCCGACGATCGGGTAGCCCTTCTCAGCGCGGAGCACGTGCATGGTCTCGGTGCCGTACGGGGTGATGTTGAACTCCGCGCCGGCCTCGGCCACATCCTCCCACACCTGCAGCCCGTACCAGGTGGCCACGTTGATCTCGAAGGCGAGCTCGCCGGAGAACGAGATGCGGCACACGCGGGCGGGGATGCCGGAGGCGAGGGTGGTCTCGCGCCAGGCCATGAACGGGAACGCGTCGTTGTCGACGTCGAGCTCCGGGGCCACCTTCGCGATGACCGCCCGGGACTTCGGGCCCACGACGGCGACCGTGGTCCACTGCTCGGTCACGGACGTGAAGTTCACGTCGAGCTCGGGCCACTCGGTCTGGTGCCACTCCTCGAGCCAGTCGAGGACCTTCGCGGCACCGCCGGTCGTGGTGGTCATGAAGTAGCGGTCCTGGTCCAGGCGCAGGGTCACGCCGTCGTCGAAGATCATGCCGTCCGGGCCGCACATGACGCCGTAGCGTCCCATGCCGGGGGCGAGCTTCTTGAACGCGTTGGTGTAGATGCGGTTGAGGAACTCGCCCGAGTCCGCGCCCCAGATCTCGATCTTGCCGAGCGTGGTGGCGTCCATGAAGCCCACGGACTCGCGCACGGCGGCGCACTCGCGCAGCACGGCCTCGTCCATGGTCTCCTCGCCCTGCGGGAAGTACCACGGGCGCAGCCACTGGCCGACGAACTCGAACTTGGCGCCGTGGGCCACGTGCCACGGGTGGATCGAGGTGATCCGCTCGGGGTCGAACAGCTCCCCGCGCTTCCGGCCGGCCATCGCAGCGAAGGCGACGGGCGCGTACGGGGCGCGGAACGTCGTCGTGCCGATCTCGCCGATGCCGGGGGCAGAGCCTTCACCCTTGAGCGCCGCCGCGATGACGCCGATCGCGTTCACGCCCGAGGTCTTGCCCTGGTCATTCGCCGTGGAGATCGAGGTGTAGCGCTTGACGTGCTCGACCGAGCGCATGCCGGCACCCGTGGCGCGGAGGACGTCGTGGACGGTCTGGTCGCGCTGGAGGTCCACGAAGTGGGTGTTCCAGTCGGCGGGCTCGCCGGTCTCGCCGGGGACGAGCCAGACCTGGCGGGTCGGGGCGGAGGCGACGGCGGGGCGGGACGAGACCGCCGTGGCGTGCTCGCCGGCCTCGGTCACGAAGCCCGCGTTGAACGCGGCCACCGCGCCCGCGTGCGCACCCTCGGAGACCACGTCGGAGGTCAGGTATGAGCCGCGGGCCGAGCCCACGATCTGCTGGCCGGTGACGGTGCCGGCCGGAACGAACCCGGCGAGGTCCTCGTCCCAGCGCAGCTTGCCCTGGCGCTGGCTGAACAGGTGAACCACCGGGCTCCAGCCGCCCGAGACGGCCAGGAGGTCCGCCTCGATGCGCTCGGCGTCGCCGGTCAGAGAACCGTCAGAGGCGAGGCCGCGCACGACGACGGCGCTCACCCTGCCGCTCTCGGCCGAGCCCTCGGTGCCGCTCACCACGGAGCCGGCGATGACGCGCAGGCCGGCGGCCTCGGCGGCGAGGGCCGCCTCGGTCTTCTCGGCGCGGGCGTCGACGACTGCCGCGACCGGGACGCCTGCGGCGGCCAGCTCGGTGGCGGTCGCGTAGGCGGAGTCGTTGGTCGTGAAGACGACCGCGGACGAGCCGGGGCGCACGCCGTACCGGTTGAGGTACGTGCGCGCCGCGGAGGCGAGCATGATGCCCGGGCGGTCGTTGTCCGCGAAGACGACCGGACGCTCGTGCGCGCCGGTCGCGAGGACGACCTGGGCGGCGCGGATGTGCCACAGCCGCTGGCGGGAGACGCCCTGGGCGCTGAGCTCGCGGGCCTTCTCGGCACCGAGGTGGTCGGTGCGGGACTCGAGGGCCACGATGTAGTTCGAGTCGTAGGAGCCGAACGCGTTCGTGCGGGTCAGGACCGTGACCTCGTCCCCGGCGGCGAGCTCGGCGGCCGCGGCCGCGATCCACTCGGGTGCCGGGACGCCGTCGACCGTCTCGCCGGGAGAGGAGAGCAGCGAGCCGCCCAGCTCGGGCTGGTCGTCGATGAGGATGACGCGGGCGCCGGTGGACGCGGCCTCGCGGGCCGCGGCGAGGCCGGCGGGGCCGCCGCCGACGACGAGGACGTCGGTGTGGACGTGCTTCTTGTCGTAGACGGCCTCGTCGGTGCGCGGATCGAGGGTGCCCAGGCCCGAGAGGTATGTGGCCGTCAGCCCTTCAGTGAGCTCGACGATCGTGGCCGGGAGCATCGTCTCGTCGACGCCGCCGGCGCCGCGGTCCTTGACGGTGAGCAGGCCGTTGGGCTCCTCGACGCCTGCGGCGAGGATGCCGCGCGGGCGGCCCAGGTACATGGACGGGCCGGTCTCGACGACGCCGTTGGCGAGGAGGGCCGAGGCGACGGTGTCGCCGGCGAAGCCCGTGTACTCGGTCCCGTCGACCGTGAAGCGCACGACGGCGTCGCGGTCGATCCGCGAGCCCGGCGCCTTCTCGGCGGGGAGACGGTGGCTCTGGCTGGTCACTTCTGGCCTCCATTCGTGGCTGCTGCGGTGGCTGCCGCTGGCGCGGCGCCGGTGTAGATGCTCTTGAACTCGTAAGTGACGGTGTCACGGATGGCGTTGAACCACTTGCGGCAGCCGCCGGTGTGGACCCAGCGCTCCGCGAAGGCGCCCTTCGGGTTCTCGCGGTAGAAGAGGTAGCGGGACCACTCGGCGTCGGTCAGCTCGGCGGGGTTCTCGGGGTAGGCCACGTGAGCCTGGCCGCCGTAGTGGAACTCGGTCTCGTCGCGCGGCCCGCAGTTGGGGCAGGTGATGAGCAGCATGCTCGTGCTCCTTTCTGTGTCTGTCTGAGCCTGTGGCTCAGTGGGCCACGGCGGCGGCGCCGTGCTCGTCGATGAGGGCGCCGGTCTCGAAGCGCTCGAGGGCGAACGGCGCGTTGAGGGCGTGCGGCTCGTCGGTCGCGATCGTGTGGGCCATGGTCCAGCCGGCGCCCGGGGTGCCCTTGAAGCCGCCCGTGCCCCAGCCGCAGTTGACGTACATGCCCTCGACCGGGGCCTTGCCCACGATCGGGGACGCGTCGAGCGTGACGTCGACGATGCCGCCCCAGGTGCGCAGCAGGTGTGCGCGGGCGAAGATCGGGAAGAGCTCGACGGCGGCGGCCATCTGCTCCTCGATGACGTGGAACGCGCCGCGCTGGCCGTAGCCGTTGTACGAGTCGATGCCGGCGCCCATGACGAGCTCGCCCTTGTGCGCCTGGGAGACGTACACGTGGACATGGTTGGACATGACGACCGTCGGGTGCACCTTGTGGTGGAGCTCGGAGACGAGCGCCTGGAGCGGGTGCGACTGGATCGGCAGGTCGAAGCCGGCGAGCTTGGCCAGGACCGAGGAGTGGCCTGCGGCGCAGAGCGCGACCTTGCCGGTATTGATCGTGCCGCGGTTCGTCTGGACGCCGACCACGCGGTTGCCGTTCTTGACGAAGCCCGTGACCTCGCAGTTCTGGATGATGTCGACGCCGAGCTCGTCGGCCTTGCGGGCGAAGGCCCACGCGACGTGGTCGTGCTTGGCGATGCCAGCGCGCGGCTGGTAGGTCGCGCCGAGGACCGGGTAGCGGATGTCCTCGCTCGTGTTGATGATCGGGCAGAGTTCCTTGACCTGGTCGGCGTCGAGCCACTCGGCGTCGACGCCGTTGAGCTTGTTCGCGCCGACGCGGCGGACGGACTCGCGCACGTCCTGGAGCGTGTGGGCGAGGTTCATGACGCCGCGCTGGCTGAAGAGGAAGTCGTACTCGAGCTCCTCGGGCAGGGCCTCCCACAGCTTGAGGGAGTGCTCGTAGATCGCCGCCGACTCGTCCCACAGGTAGTTCGAGCGGATGATCGTGGTGTTGCGGGCCATGTTGCCACCGGCGAGCCAGCCGCGCTCGAGCACGGCGATGTTGGTCATGCCGTGGTGGGCCGCGAGGTAGTACGCGGTGGCGAGGCCGTGGCCGCCGCCGCCGACGATCACGGCGTCGTAGGAGGGCTTCGGGTCCGGGTTCCTCCAGAGGAAGTCCGGGTGTTCGGGCAGGAGGTCCGCCATCACTGGGCTCCGTTCTCGGTTGCGGCCCCGGACTCGGCCGGGGTCAGGTGCGGGTAGAGGGGGTGCTTGTCGGCGAGGACGGCGACGCGGGACCGCAGCGCCGCGGCCAGCTCGTCGTCGAACTCGGGCTTGAGGGCGGCGGCGATGATGTCGGCAACCTCGGTGAACTCGGCGGCGCCGAAGCCGCGGGTGGCCAGGGCGGGCGTGCCGATCCGCAGGCCGGAGGACACCATCGGCGGGCGCGGGTCGAACGGGACGGCGTTGCGGTTGACCGTGATGCCGATCCGGTGGAGGCGGTCCTCGCCCTGCTGCCCGTCGAGCTCCGAGTGGCGCAGGTCCACGAGGACCAGGTGGACGTCGGTGCCGCCGTTCACGACGCCGATCCCCGCCTCCGTGAGGTCGGGCTGCGTGAGGCGGTCCGCCAGGATGCGCGCGCCCTCGAGCGTGCGGCGCTGGCGGTCGCGGAACTCCTCGGTCGCAGCGAACTTGAAGGCGACGGCCTTGCCGGCGATCACGTGCTCGAGCGGGCCGCCCTGCTGGCCGGGGAACACCGCGGAGTTGACCTTCTTGGCGAGGGCGGCGTCGTTGGTGAGGATGATCCCGCCGCGCGGGCCGCCGAGCGTCTTATGGGTCGTCGTCGTGGTGACGTGGGCGTGCGGAACGGGGTTCGGGTGCAGGCCGGTGGCGACGAGGCCCGCGAAGTGGCTCATGTCCACGAGCAGGAAGGCCCCGACCTTGTCCGCGATGCGGCGGAACTCGGCGAAGTCGAGCTGGCGGGAGTAGGCGGACCAGCCCGCGATCATGAGCTGGGGCCGGTGCTCGACGGCGAGCCGCTCGACCTCCGCCATGTCGATCCGGTGGTCCTTCTCGGAGACCTGGTACGGGACCACCTTGTAGAGCTTGCCGGAGAAGTTGATCTTCATCCCGTGGGTCAGGTGCCCGCCGTGCGCCAGGTCGAGGCCCATGATCGTGTCCCCGGGCTGGATGAGCGCGTGCATCGCCGCAGCGTTCGCCTGGGCGCCCGAGTGCGGCTGGACGTTCGCGTACTCCGCGCCGAAGAGGGCCTTGGCCCGGTCGATCGCGAGCTGCTCGATCACGTCAACGTGCTCGCAGCCGCCGTAGTAGCGCTTGCCCGGGTAGCCCTCGGCGTACTTGTTGGTCAGGACTGAACCCTGCGCCTCCATGACGGCCGTCGGGGCGAAGTTCTCCGACGCGATCATCTCGAGCGTCCCCTGCTGGCGCCCGAGCTCAGCGGCGATGGCTGCCGCGACCTCGGGGTCGGCCTGGACGAGCGGCAGGTCGAGAAGGTTCTCCACGGTGCCTCCTTGGTCTGTCGTCTGCTTGATACCGGAAGTGATATCTAACTAATCATCAACTGATATATTAGTTCTGGCATCGATACTATGGTTCACATCACAGGGGAGTCAAGCGCACCCCGGAAGGAGGCGAAAGGTGACCATCACAGCCCATGCCGAGACGGCCGGGGCGTCCGCCTCATTCGCCGAGCAGGCGTACCTGACCGTGCGGGACCGGCTCATCATGCTCGAGATCAAGCCCGGCGACCCCATCAACGACACCGCCCTCGCCGCCGAGCTCGGGGTCGGCCGGACGCCGGTGCGTGAGGCGCTCAAGCGGCTCGAGGTGGACCACCTCGTGGTGTCCTACCCCCGCCGCGGCACGTTCGCGACCATCGTGGACATCACCGAGCTCGCCGATGTCTCCGAGATCCGCGAGCAGCTCGAGCCCCTCGCGGCCCGCCGCGCCGCCCGGGACGCGTCGCCGGCGATGCGCGCAAAGCTGCGCGAGACTGCCGACCGCATCGAGTCGCTGTCAGAGCCGCTCGACCAGCGCGAGCTCATGCGCTACGACATCACGGTCCACCGGCTCATCTACGAGGCCGCCGGCAACCCGCACCTCACCGACACGCTCATCCGGTACGACAACCTCGCCACGCGCATCTGGTGCCTCGTCCTGGACAAGGTTCCCTCGGTGGCAGGGCACGTCAAGGAGCATGCCGATCTGCTGCGCGCGATCGCAGACGGTGACGAGGAGACCGCGGGACGCATGGCCCTCGAGCACGTCACGAGCTTCGAGACCACGATCCGCCAGGCCCTCTGACCCGCCGAGGTCACCCCCTGTGGCCCCGACGTCACCCCGTGTGAGCCCGGCGTCACCCCCTGTGGCCCCGACGTCACCCCCTCTGGCGCCGACGTCACCCCCTGTCGCGGCGAGGGCGGGGCGTGTGATGCCAGCGCCGCATCCCGGCCTCGCCTAGGCGGTCGGAAGTGCGGTTCCCATCCATAAGTCGCCGTTTCGACGACTTGTCCGCGCCAACGGCACTTGCCACGTCGGCCGATGCCCATCCCATAGACCCGATCCCACCCGCTCGGAGGCCCGAATCGCGGCATCGGGCGGCAGCCCGGCGGAGGTCAGGCCTCGGCGCGCTTGGCCCCGTACCCGAGACGCGCGGAGACCCGCCCTGCAGTCCCGACGACGGCCGCGGCCAGCCGCTCGGCGACCTCGCCCTGGGCCCGCGAGCGCGGGGCGGACGCCGTCACGCAGCCGACCATGCGCCCGCGGTAGTCCCACACGGGGGCAGACACGCCGAATTCCTCCGGCGTTGTGGCGCCGTCGTTCACCGCGACGCCATCCGCCGCGACCGTGGTGAGCACATCCAGCGCCCGCCGGGCGGCGGCAGTCTGGGGGCCGGCGTCGTGCGCCCCGGGCAGCACCACGGCACCCGAGGCGAGCAGCTCGCGCGCCGCGTCCGGGGTGAGCCCAGCGAGGAACACCTGGACTGAGGACGAGGCGAACTTGTTGTAGCGCGTACCGATCGACGCGGTGTGCTTGACCTGATGCGGGCTCGGGACCTGCTCGACGACGATCGCCTCCTCGCCGTTCCACACCGCCAGCGCGCTGGTCTCCCCGGTCTGCTCGGTGAGTTCCTCGAGGTAGGGCAGCGCGGCGCGGCGGACGTCGAGATCCGCGAGCAGGGGGCCGGACAGCGCGAGGAGTCCCAGCCCGAGGCGGTAGCGGCCGCTGGCCTCGTCACGCTGAACGTATCCCGCCTCCGCGAGGCCGGCGAGGATCCGGGAGACGGTGCTCTTGTGCAGCCCTACGCGCTGCGCGATCTCGGTGACGCCGAGGATGGGCTTCTCGATCGAGAAGGCCTCGAGCACGCCGAGGCCGTTGAGCAGGGATGCAGCCGCCCCCTGGGGGGCCTCATCGCTCGTGCGGGGGCGTCCTACCACAATGCACTTCCTAACGGTCGGCTCGGCTGAACCATCTTAGAGTCCACGATCATCTTCGCCGCAACCCTTGTCCGATGCTAGGGCAGCAACTACTTTGGTGTCACAGCAACATCATGTGTGATGCACCTCACGGTGCGAAATGTCTTACCCGCCCGAAACCTACGTTGCTCTCTGCGCAAATACCTTGTGGAGTGAGCAACCCGCTACGTGCCGATCAGCCCACGACCGGCAGCATCGAAAGGAAAGCCACATGAAGCGTATAGGCGTTGACGTCGGCGGCACATTCACCGACCTCTACTTCTCCGACGATGAAGTCGGGGCTGTCGTCATCGAGAAGGTCCCCTCCACGCCCGACGATCCCTCGCGGGCGGTGATCGACGGCCTCAACCGGCTCGTCGCGAAGGCCGGCACGAGCCTGGCCGAGATCGACCAGCTCGTCCACGGCACGACGGTGGCCACGAACATCGCCCTGACGCACACCGGTGCCGAGGTCGGCATGATCACCACCGAGGGCTTCCGCGACATCCTCCACATCGCCCGGCACAAGAAGCCCTTCAACTTCTCGCTCCAGCAGGACCTCCCGTGGCAGTCGCATCCTCTCGTGAAGCGCCGCAACCGCCTCACTGTCAAGGAGCGGATCACCGTTCCGAACGGGGACATCCTCGTCCCGCTCGACCCGGCCGAGGTGCGCGAGCGCGTACGGCAGCTCAAGGACGCCGGCGTGGAGGCCATCGCGGTGTGCCTCCTCCACTCCTACCTCAACCCGATGCATGAGCAGGCGATCAAGCAGATCGTCGCGGAGGAGTTCCCCGAGGCGTACCTGTCCGTCTCGAGCGAGGTCGTCCCGCTCTACCGCGAGTTCGAGCGATTCTCCACGACCGCCCTCAACGCCTATGTCGGCCCCAAGGTCTCCAGGTACCTCGACCGCCTCGCGAACGAGGTCAAGGCACTCGGCTACCAGCGCGAGGTCCTGCTCATGCAGTCCTCCGGCGGCATGACGCCCATCTCCCAGGCCGCCAAGCAGCCCGTGAACCTCCTCATGTCCGGCCCGGTCGGAGGCCTCATCGGCGGCATCTGGGCCGGCCGGCAGGCGGGCTTCGAGAACGTCGTCACACTGGACATCGGCGGCACCTCGGCGGACATCGGCGTCGCGCCGCAGGGCACCCTGCGCATGCGCCACCTCCTCGACACCAAGGTCGGCGACTACCAGGCCATGGTGCCGATGGTGGACATCGACACCATCGGCGCTGGCGGCGGCTCGATCGCGTTCGTCGACGACGGCGGCATCTTCCGCGTCGGCCCGCAGTCTGCGGGTGCCCGGCCGGGCCCCGCCTGCTACGGCCACGGCGGCACCGAGCCGACCTCGACGGACGCGCAGCTCGTCCTCGGCCGCCTCCGGGCGCGGCGCAGCCTCGCGGGCGGCGACATGAAGCTCGACGTCGACCTGGCCCGCGACGCGATGTCCAAGGTCGCGGACCGGCTCGGCATGAGCATCGAGGAGGCGGCGCTCGGAGCGCTCCAGATCCAGAAGTTCGGCATGAGCCAGGCCATCGAGCTCAACTCCGTGCGCCGCGGGTACGATCCGCGCGACTTCACGCTCGTCGCGGCGGGCGGCGCCGGGGCCCTCTTCGCCTGCGAGATCGCGGCCGAGCTCGACATCCCGCATGTCCTCGTCCCGGCCCACCCCGGCATCATCGCCGCGACGGGCCTGCTCGCCACGGACCAGAAGTACGAGTTCGTCGCGACCGCGCGCTACTCGCTGCCGGACGCGGACGCCGCCGGCCTCCAGTCCCGCTTCGACTCCCTCGCGCTCGAGGCCAAGCACCAGCTCTCCGCCGACGGCGTCCCCGCCGAGCGGCAGAAGCTGCGCCGCCTTGCGGACGGCCGTTACGAGGGCCAGGGGTACGAGGTCCGCTTCGAGGTCCCCGACGGCGAGGTCACGCCCGAGTGGCTCGAGGGCCTCGTCGAGCTCTTCCACGAGGCGCACGAGGCCGAGTACGGCCACCGCTTCGCCACCGGCGGCGTCGAGATCGTCAACATCCGGGTCGAAGGCATCGGCACAATGGACGAGCTGCCCGCACCGAAGGCCGAGGGCACGACGACGGCGCTCGCCGACGCGATCGTCGACCGCCAGTCGGTGGTCTTCGACGAGGGCGGGAAGGCCGTCGGCTTCGACACCCCGTACTACGACCGCTCCAAACTGGGCGCGGGGGTGCGCATCGAGGGCCCGGCCATCATCGAGCAGTACGACTCGACCGTCGTCGTGCCGCCGCACTTCTCGGCCGCGATCGATCCGCACGGCAACATCGTCATCGATTGCCCGAAGAAGGCCGCGGCCGACGCGGAGGGCGGCGAGCTTGCGACCCCCATCCTCATGCGCGTGATCGGCGGCGCGTTCAACTCCATGGCCAAGGAGATGGCCTCGGTCCTGTTCCGCATGTCCTACTCGTCGATCATCCGCGAGTCCGAGGACCTCGGCGCGGGCATCTTCGACGCCGAGGGGCACGTGCTCGCGGAATCCGACTCCACCCCGATGTTCATGGGCGCCATGCCCAAGATCGTCCGCGGCGTCATCAGCGTCCTGGGCGACGACATCCACGAGGGCGACATCATCCTCCACAACGACCCGTACCTCGGCGCGACCCACTCCCCCGACGTCGCGATCATCATGCCGATCTTCCACGAGGGCGAGCGGATCGGCTTCGCCGGCGCGTCCGGCCAGCTGCTCGACATCGGCGGCGCATTCCCCGGGCTCGCGATCGACATCGTGGACAACAAGGCGGAGGGCCAGATCTTCCGGGCGCTCAAGATCCAGGAGAAGGGCGTGCGGCAGGAGTCGCTCCTGAAGCACATCCTCGGCAACACGCGCACGCCCACCCACAACGCGGGCGACCTCGAGGCCATGATCGCCGCGTGCGAGCTCGCCACGAGCCGCTTCCTCGACCTCACGCGCCGCTACGGCCGCGAGGCCATCGAGCAGGCGGGCCAGGGCTGGATCGACTACTCGGAGAAGATGCTCCGCGCCGAGATCGCCAAAGTCCCGGACGGCGTCTACGAGACGGAGGTCGGCTACCTCGACGACGACGGCAAGAACTACGGCGAGAAGCTGCCGATCAAGGTCAAGGTCATCATCGAAGGCGACGAGATCACCTACGACCTCACCGGCTCGAGCCCCCAGGTGCCCACCGCGTACAACTGCCCGTTCGAGGGCACCACAGTGTCCGCGTTCACGTTCATCACGCGCATGATCTTCCTCGACGAGGTGGCCCACAAGGTCTTCGTCCCGCAGAACGAGGGCATGCTCAAGCCGGTGAAGGTCATCGCCCCCGAGGGCACGATCTTCAACCCGACGTACCCGGCGGCGTGCTTCGCGCGCTTCGCCCAGGTGCAGCGCGCCGTCGACCTCGCCCTCCGCGCCCTGTCCCCGGTCCTGCCGCAGCAGGTCACGGCGGGCAACTCGGCCCACATCCACTTCATCTCCTACTCGGGCTGGAGCGAGAAGGCGGGCGAGTACTGGGTGTACCTCGAGGTCAACGAGGGCTCGTACGGCGGCCGGCCGGACAGCGACGGCCTGGACTCCGTGGACAACCTCATCGCGAACACCCGCAACAACCCGATCGAGGAGCTCGAGTGGCGGTTCCCGATGCGCACGGACCGCTACGAGCTCCGCAGCGACCCCGCGGCCGCGGGCGAATTCCGCGGCGGGATCGGGATCGTCCGCGAGAACACGTTCCTCACCGACACGGTGGTCACGTGCGAGGGCGAGCGGCACGAGTCCGACGAGCCGTGGGGCGTCTTCGGCGGCCACGACGGGCTCAACGGCTCGCTGACCAAGAACCCGGGGCGCGCCGGCGAGGAGAGCTGGCCGTCCAAGGTCACCGCCCGCCAGCTGCACGCAGGGGACTCCCTCGAGATCACGGTCCCGAGCTCCGGCGGCTACGGCGACCCGCTCAAGCGCAGCCCGGAGCAGGTCCTCTCGGACGTCCTCGACGGCTTCACGACGCTCGAGCTCGCCGAGCGCGACTACGGCGTCGTGATCGACGCCGCGACGATGACGGTCGACGCCGCACGCACGGCGCAGCGCCGCTCCGCGGCGACGGTCCACGCCGCGTCGTGAGCGCGTTCTAGGAAAGAGCAACACCCAGCAGTACCGCACTGAATCCACTCACTGGGGCGGCCGGGGGGACGCACAGCGTCCCTCCCGGCCGCCCCTTTCCCTGCCCACTTCCCACCGATAACCGCCTCACCCCAGGAGTACTCATGGAACCGATGGAAAGCACCCTCGACCCGACCACGGCGTCTGGGTCACCGCGCACACGCACGACGGCGGCGCCTCCCCCCGCGGGAGAGCTCACCGCGCGCGACGTCCGCATCGCCACGTGGATCTGCTTCTTCGCCTGGACGTTCGCCGTGTACGACTTCGTCCTGTTCGGCAACCTGCTGCCCGTCCTCGCGGCGGAGGTCGGCTGGGCCCCCGCACAGTCCACGGAGGTCAACACCTGGGTGACGGCCGGGACAGCCCTCGTCGCATTCGCAGTCGGCCCGCTCGTGGACCGGATCGGGCGCCGCAAGGGCATCCTGATCTCCGTGATCGGTGCGGCGATCGCCTCGCTCCTGACGGCCGTCGCAGGGTGGGCTGTCGGCGTCGTGGGCGGGCTCGGGGTCGTGCTCCTCATCCTCGTGCGCTCGGCCGCCGGCCTCGGCTACGCCGAGCAGTCGGTCAACGCGGCGTACCTCAACGAGCTCTTCGCGCACGCCTACACGGACCCGGCCAAGGCGCGGCGCCGCGGCCTGATCTACTCCCTCGTGCAGTCCGGCTGGCCGATCGGCTCGGTGCTCGCGGCGGCGTCGATCTACCTCCTGTTCCCCGTGGGCGGGTGGGCGCTGTGCTTCATCGTCGCCGCCTTCCCGGCCGTCTTCATCGTCATCGCGGGGCGCTGGCTCAAGGAGAGCCCGCAGTTCGAGGCGCACCGGCACGCGAACACGGGCGGCGGGTCTCCCCTCGCCGAGGCGTTCCGGGGCGAGTCCCTGCGGTCGACCGTGGTGATCGGCCTGTCCTTCCTGCTCAACTGGGTCGGCGTCCTCGTCTTCGCCATCCTCGGCACGTCCCTGCTGAGCGCCCCGGACGGCAAGGACATCCCGTTCACGAACGCCCTGGTGATCCTCGTCGTCTCCAATGCCACCGCGTTCGCCGGCTACGTGTTCCACGGCTGGCTGGGCGACAGGATCGGCCGGCGCAACACGATTGCCCTCGGCTGGATCCTGTGCGGCGCGTCGTTCACGGCCATGCTCCTCGCGCCCTCGGGGAACTTTGGGATCGTCGTCGCGCTCTACAGCGCAGGGCTGTTCTTCCTCATCGGCCCGTTCTCCGCCCTGCTGTTCTTCAACGGCGAGAGCTTCCCGGTGCGGACCCGTGCCACGGGCGGCTCGATCATCAACGCCGGGGGGCAGGTCGGGGCCATCGTCAGCAGCTTCCTCATCACGCTCGCCCTGGGTGCCGGCTGGAGCTGGACTACCGCGGCCTTCTGGATCGGCTGTGTGCCGATCTTCGCCTCCGGGCTGCTCATCCTCGCCGCGAGGAACGTCAACCCCCGCACCGTCCGCCAGGACTAGCCCCCCGGGCGCGAGAAGAAAGTCCTCCGCACCTCTTGTATGTTGCTGAAAGAGCAAATAGATTGGTGATACAGCAACAGACGAGGTGCACATCACACAGCTACCAGATGTTGCTAAGACAGCAAATACCTACCGAGCAGAGCAAATGAAGGAGTACGCCATGAGCCAGGACGTCGCAGTGAGCCAGGACATCGAAGCCCGCCTTGCAGCAGTGCTGGAGGAGGCCTTCGAAGCCGGCACAGACATCTACAACGAGCGCGGCTTCAAGCGTCGGATCGGCTACGGCAACCGCCCCGCCGTCATCCACATCGACCTCGCGAACGCCTGGACCCGCCCGGGCCATCCGTTCAGCTGCCCGGGCATGGAGACGATCATCCCCAACGTCCAGCGGATCAACGAGGCCGCGCGCGCCAAGGGGGTCCCGGTCTTCTACACCACCAACGTGTACCGCAACCGCGACGCCTCCTCCGGGACGAACGACATGGGCCTGTGGTACTCGAAGATCCCCGTGGAGACCCTTCCGGCGGACTCCTACTGGGCCCAGATCGACGACCGCATCGCGCCCGCGGAAGGCGAGGTCGTGATCGAGAAGAACCGCGCCTCGGCGTTCCCGGGGACGAACCTCGAGCTCTTCCTGACCGCCAACCGCATCGACACCCTCATCGTGACCGGCGCGACCGCCGCCGGGTGCGTGCGCCACACCGTCGAGGACGCGATCGCAAAGGGCTTCCGCCCCATCATCGCCAGGGAGACCATCGGCGACCGCGTCCCGGGCGTCGTGCAGTGGAACCTCTACGACATCGACAACAAGTTCGGCGACGTGGAATCCACGGACTCGGTGGTGGAGTACCTCAACCGCCTCCCGCAGTTCGAGGACACGGTCCCCAAGACCCTCGCGGACCCCCAGCCCGAGGTCCAGGCCCCCGCAGACCCGGCCTGAGCCGCACCGTGCAGCGCCCGCCGTCTTCAGTGACGGCGGGCGCTGCGCATAATCTGGCGTCGAGTACCCCGGACGCCCGCAGATGATCCCCAGCCCCCGGGAGCCCTCCATGAACCCCGCAGTCCCCTCCACCCCTGGCGGCGCGACCGCCCCCGTCCCCCAGTCGGTGCTCCGCAAGGTCACCGGCGCCGCAGCCGCTGGCACCGTCGTCGAATGGTTCGACTTCGCCGTGTACGGCTTCCTCGCGACCCAGCTCGCCCACGCCTTCTTCCCCGCAGGAGACGACGTCGTGGGCCTGCTCCAGACCTTCGCCGTGTTCGCCGTCGCGTTTGCGCTCCGGCCCCTCGGCGGGGCCGTGTTCGGAGTCCTCGGCGACCGGATCGGGCGCAAGCGCGTGCTCGCCCTGACCGTCCTCCTCATGTCCGGCGCCACCATGGCCATCGGCCTCCTCCCGACGTTCGGTGCCGTCGGCGTCCTCGCACCTCTCCTGCTGACCCTCGCCCGGAGCGTCCAGGGCCTCTCCGCCGGCGGCGAGTACGCCGGCGCCGTCGCGTACGTGATCGAGCACGCGCCCGCCGACCAGCGCTCGCGCTACTCCTCCTGGATGCCCGCCGCCACGTTCGGCTCGTTCTCGGGCGCTGCCCTGCTGTGCTGGGGCCTCACTTCCGCACTCGGCACCGCAGCCATGAACGAGTGGGGCTGGCGCATCCCGTTCCTCGTTGCCGCGCCGCTCGGCATCGTCGCGTTCTACATCCGGCGGCGCCTCGACGAGTCGCCGGTGTTCCAGGAGGCCCTCGAGGCCCAGCGGGGCAAGGAGCATGCTCCGCTCCGGCGCACGCTCGCCCTCCAGTGGCGGCCCATGCTCATCCTGGGCGGATACATCGCCCTCACCGCGCTGAGCTTCTACACGTTCTCGACGTACATGACCACGTTCCTGCGCGAGGTGGTGAAGATGCCGGCGGACCTCGTGCTGTTCAGCAACGTCATCGCCCTCGCGTTCGCCGCCGCGCTCGCCCCGGTCCTCGGCCGCGTATGCGACCGGATCGGACGCAAGCCCACGATGGTCGCCTCGTCCGTGCTGCTCGGCGCACTCGCGGTGCCCGCGTACCTGCTGGCCTCCGGCGGGTCCTTCGGCATGGCACTCGGCGGACAGGCGCTGCTCGCCGTCGGCGCTGTGACGGCGAACGTCGTGACAGCCGTCCTGCTCTCGGAGGTCTTCCCGACCGAGGTGCGCTACACGGCGTCAGCCGTCACGTACAACGTCAGCTATGCAGTGTTCGGCGGGACGGCGCCGTTCGTCGCGACATGGCTGATCGCGGCCACGGGCAACCCCATGGCGCCTGCGATCTACCTGACGGTGATCGCTGCGGGGGCACTGATCGCGGCGTGGCTGCTGCCGGAGACGGCGCACCGCCCGCTCGACGCAGGCACGACGGCGCGCCACACCCCGGTCCACGATCGGGCCTGAGCGGCACAGCACGACGGACGCCCTGCCGCACAGGGAACGCCTTCAAGCGTTCCGCTCCGCGGCAGGGCGTCCTGTCGTCTGCGCAGGCGGCCTTCGGCGGCGCCTCGTCGAATGAACGAGACGTCAACCGCCGATGATCGATCGTCAGACGATGGCGGCCTTGAGCTGGCGGGCGGCCTCGGCCGGGTCCGCCGCGCCGTAGATCGAGCCGCCGGCGACGGCGACGTCCGCCCCCGCCCGCTGGACCGAACCGATGGTCGAGGCGTTGACGCCGCCTGCCACCGAGAACGGCACGCGGGCCAGCTCTCCGGCGGTCAGGAGCACGCTGAGGTCGTAGCCCGGCTTGGCCTGCTCGTCGAGGCCGGCGTGGAACTCGACGTACTTCGCCCCGAGCTGGCGCGCCTCCTGCGCGCGGGCAACCTTGTCCTGGACCCCGATGAGGTCCACGACGACGCCCTTGTTGTGCGCCCGCGCCGCCTTGACGGCGCCCGCGATCGTGGAGTCGTCGGCGCTGCCCAGGACCGAGACGAGGTCCGCGCCGGCCTTGAAGGCGAGCTCGGCCTCGAGTTCGCCGGCGTCCATCGTCTTCAGGTCCGCGAAGACCACCTTCGTGGGGTGGGCCTCCTTGACGGCGGTGACGGCCGAGAGGCCGGCGTTCTTCACGAGCGGGGTGCCCAGTTCGATGATGTCCACGTGCTCGGCGACCTGGGAGGCCAGCTCGAGGGCCTCGTCGACGGTGAGGACATCCATGGCGACCTGCAGCTTCATGTGGGTGTTTCCTTTTCTGTGTTTCCTGTGGCGGATGGGAGATGCGGGGGACGGCTATTCGATGTTGGCGTGCCGGAGCCAGAGCTCCTCGGCCGGCGTGCCGTCCGCATCCCAGAGGCTCTGGAACACGGCCTCCGTGGCGAGGAGCAGCACCTGCTCGAAGAGGCTCCCCGAGTATTGGCGCGAGACGGCGCCGCCGTGGTCGGTCTTCCGCGCTGCGGGGATCACGACGACGACGTCGGCCCGCGCGGCGAGCGGCGAGTCACGGTCGGTCGTGTAGGCGACGATGCGGGCCCCGACCGCGGCGGCGGTGCTCGCGGCCTTCACGACCCCCGCCGTGGCGCCCGAGCCGGAGGCCGCGATCAGCAGGTCCCCGGCGCGGATCGCCGGCGTCGTCGTGTCGCCGGCGACATGGACCTCGAGTCCGAGGTGCATGAGCCGCATCGCGGCCATCCGCAGCACGAGGCCCGAGCGGCCGGCCCCGGCGAGGAAGACGCGGGGTGCCTCGCCGATGAGGCGCGCGACGTCGGCCAGGTCGCCGCGGCGCAGCGCCCCGGCGGTGGTGAGGACCTCGCCGTGGATGAGGCCGAGGTTGTGATGGACGGCGTCCGCGGTGACGGGACGCGCCCGTGTGGTCGTCTGCACGCTCATACGCGCTCCTTTGCTGTCGGTCCGTGCATGCCTCCAGCATCCCGCCACCCACACGGGTGGGATAACTGCCCGGCCGGACGGTCGTGCCTACCCATTCGGGCAGTCGCAGCCCTAGACTGGCCCGATGGCCCCGACGCATGACGCACTCGCGCTCCTCGACGCCGCTGCGGACCTCGCCGACGCCCCGCTCCTGGGGATCGCGGAGGCGCTGCGGACCGCACTGGCACCGTATGTGCGCTGCTCCGCGCTCGTGATCTTCACCGAGGACTGCACGGGCCGCCCCCAGAAGAAGGCCGGGGCCGAGAACATCATCAGCCGGGTCTCGCTCGACGAGCTCGACGCGATCCGGTCCGCCCTTCCGGATCTGGCCCCGCGGCGCACCACAGAGCTCATTGCGGGCGAGCCGCGGCCCGTCCTGGCGGCACGGTCCACGACGAACGCGCTGCTGGTCCTGACCGACCCGGCCCCGGCGGCCGGGTGGCGGGACGAGGAGGCGATGCCCGCCGTCGTGCGCCTGTGGCACCTCGCGGCGGTGCGGATCCGCGACAAGGTGGCGGAAGCGGCGCCGTCGTACCTGCGGGAGTCCCGAGCGGCGAGCGCCGAGCGGTCCCGGCTCACGGCCGAGCTCACCGACCAGCACTCCACCACCCTCGAGACGGTCCTCGCCGCGCTGCGGTCCCCGCACCAGCCCGACGAGTCGGCACGGCGCGCGGCGACGGACATCGCGGCCGCGGCGCTCGTGCGGCTGAGAGCCTCGGCGGACCGCGCCGCCTCGCTGCTCGAGGAGCCGGTCGCGAGGGCCTTCGAGCGACTGCAGGCCGAGCTCCGCCCGCTCGAGCGCTTCAGCGGGATCTCACTGCAGTTCGTCGAGCCGCCCGCGGATGGGCGGGCGCTCCCCGGGGAGGTGGCGCATGCGGCCCGGGCGATTGTCAGGGCGCTCGTGCTCGCGATGGTCGAGCAAGACGAGGTGCGCCGGATCCGGATCCAGTGGGACTGCGACGGGACGAACCTCCTCATCGACCTCCGCGACGACGGGCAGGGAAGCCTCTGCCCCGCCCACGACGGCATGCGCCGCATCGAGCAGCGCGTCCAGGCCCTCGACGGGAGGCTCCGGATGGAGGCCATGCCGGGGTGGGGCGCGGACGTGTTCGTCTCCCTGCCCCTCGACGCGCCGAAGCCCCCATCCCGCGAGGCTGCGGAATGGGGGCTGGGCGAGCGCGAGGAACAGGTCCTCCAGCTCCTCGAGGGGGGCCTGCGCAACAGGGCCATCGCGGCAGAGCTGGGCGTCAGCGAGAACACCGTCAAGTTCCACCTGCGGAACCTTTTCAGGAAGCTCGGCGTGGGCTCGCGGGCCGAGGCAATCGCCGTCGCCGCCGAGGCCCGGCAGAGCGGCGCCCGCGCCTGAACCGTGGTCAGGCGGGGGCCGAACCCCCGAACCACCCGCTGGGGGCCGGGGCGATGTTCTGCCAGATGTGCTTTGCCTCGCGGTACTCGTCGAGGCCGGCGCGGCCGAGCTCCCGGCCGATGCCGGACTTGCCGAACCCGCCCCACTCCGCCTGGGGCACGTAGGGGTGGTAGTCGTTGATCCACACCGTCCCGTGCCTCAGCGCTGCCGCGACGCGCTGGGCGCGTGAGGCGTCCGAGGTCCACACGGCCCCGGCGAGGCCGTACTCGGTATCGTTGGCGATCGCGATGGCCTCGGCCTCGTCGCGGAACGTCTCGACCGTGAGCACGGGCCCGAAGGACTCCTCGCGGACCACGCTCATCCCGCGGCGGCAGTTGCCCAGCACGGTGGGCGGGTAGAAGAACCCGTCGGCCAGGGCGCCCTCGTCGGGGATGTACCCGCCGCACAGCAGCTCCGCCCCCTCGGCGAGGCCGGCCTGGACGTAGGCGTGCACCTGCTCGCGGTGCTTGGCCGAGATGAGCGGGCCGGCCTCTGCCTCGGGATCGAACGGTCCGCCGAGCCGGATCAGCTTCGCCCGCCGGACCACCTCGGCGACGAACCGCTCCGCGATCGGCTCCTCCACCACCAGCCGGGCCCCGGCCGAGCACACCTGCCCGGAGTGGAGGAAGACGGCGGTGAGGGCGTTGTCGACGGCGGCGTCCCAGTCCGCGTCGGCGAAGACCACGTTCGGGTTCTTCCCGCCGAGCTCGAACGCCACGCGCTTCACGGTCTGCGCGGCAGCGGCCATGATCGTCTGCCCGGTGGACAGCCCACCGGTGAGGGAGACCAGGTCCACGCGCGGATCTGCGCTCAGCGGGCCGCCCACCACCGATCCGCGCCCAGTGACGAGGTTCGCCACGCCAGCCGGCACGCCGGCCTCAGCGAGGGTCTCCATGAGCAGGATCGAGGTCGACGGCGTGAGCTCGCTGGGCTTGAGGACGAACGAGTTCCCTGCCACCAGGGCCGGGGCGACCTTCCACGCCGCCTGCAGCAGCGGATAGTTCCACGGGGCGATGAGCGCGCACACGCCCAGCGGCTCGTACACGACCCGACTGATCGCCCCCGGCCTGCCGGTGTCCACGACCCGGCCGGCGTCGAGTCCGGCGACCTTGCCGTAGTACCGGAAGCACGCGGCGATGTCGTCCAGGTCGTACTCGGCTTCGACCAGCCGCTTGCCGGTGTCCAGGGCCTCGGCGCGGGCGTAGGCGGCCTTGTCCCGCTCGAGGAGGTCGGCGACCCGCAGCATGACCGCGCCGCGCTCGGTGTCGGTCAGGCGCCGCCACGGGCCGTGGTCGAAGGAGGCCCGGGCACTGGCGATCGCCCGCTCGGCGTCCACGGCGCCGGCCGAGACGACGACGGCGACCTCTTGCCCGTCTGCCGGGCAGCGCACGGCAGAGGTGGCACCGTCCTGCGCGTTCTGCCAGGCCCCGTCCACGTACAGGCCCTTCGCGGGCCTGGCCGTTCGGTCCGGCGCCGTCGCGTCGCGGGTCTGTGCCCGGGGCTCCGTCGCTACTTCAGCCATGCCGCGACCTTGTCGGGGTTGGCGTCGATCCACTTCTTGGCGGCGGCAGCCGGGTCCATGCCGTCGCGGGCGATGTATCCGGAGACCGTGTTCTGGTCCTCATTGGTCCAGCTGAAGTTCTTGACCAGCTTGTACGCGGGGCTGCCTGAGTTGGCGAACTTCGTGGAGGCGATCTTGTTCAGGTCGTACTTCGGGTAGTCGCAGGCGACCTTGGCGGCGTCGGCGTCGCAGCCGTCGGTGTAGGCGGGGAGGTTGACCTTGACCAAGGGGACCTCGGCCATGAACCACTGGGGGTCGTAGAAGTAGCCGATGAGCGGGGTGTGGTTCTGCTCTGCCTGGCGGAACGCCTGGATCAGCGCGGGCTCGGAGCCGGCGTAGACCACCTTGAAGTTCAGGCCGAGGTTCTTCACGAGGGCCTCGTCGTTGGTGACGAACGAGGGATCACCGTCCAGGAGCTGGCCCTGGCCGCCGGACTCGGAGGTCTTGAACAGGTCCGCGTACTTGTTCAGGTTGGCCCCGTCGGTGATGTCCGGGTACTGCTTGGCCATCCATGGCGGGACGAACCAGCCGATCACTCCGGTGTTGCCGGTCGGGCCGGCGTCCACGGCCGTCTTCTGCTGCTTGATGTACTTCTCGGTCAGGTCGGGGTGGCCCCAGTTCTCGATGACGGTGTCCACCTCGCCGCTGCCGAAGCCCTGCCAGGCGACCTCTTCCTTGAGGGTCTTGTAGTTCACCGTGCAGCCGAGCTTCTCCTTGGCCAGCGTCCCGACGACGTAGGCGTCGGCCTCGTAGCCGACCCAGGGGTTCACGGCCATGTTGAACGTCCCGCACGGGGCGGCCCCGCCCGAGGAGGCGGTCGAGGCTGAGGAGATGTCCCCGCCGCAGGCGGTCAGGGACAGGGTCGCGGCGAGGACGACGGCGGCGGCGGCCTTCGCGGACCCGGTGCGCTTGAGCGGGCGGGTGCAGTGCTTGATCCAGGGTTTCATGGGGGTTTCCTTCGTGGGGGGGGGAGTTCGGTGGGACTAGACGCGGCCGTACCGGGCGGCGGCGTGCTGGGCGATGCGGTCGAGCATGACTCCGAGTGCGGTGATGGCGATTCCGGCGGCCAGGCCCTTGCCGAAGAGCTGGCCCTGGGAGAAGCCGGAGACGACGAGGTAGCCGAGGCCCCCGCCGCCGACGAGGCCGCCGACGACGACCATCGCGAGGACGTAGAGCAGGCCCTGGTTGGCGGCCAGGACGACCGCGGCGCGGGCCATGGGCAGCTGGACGCGGGAGACCATCTGCCACCCGGTCGTTCCCATGGACTCGGCAGCCTCCACGGTGACCGGGGAGACCCCGCGGATCCCGTCGGCGACGAGCTTGGTCGCGATCGGGACGCCGTACGCCAGGGCGGCGACGATGGCGGTGAAGCGGGTCGGGCCGAACAGGGCCAGGGCGGGGACGAGGTACACGAACGGGGGGATGGTCTGGAACGCATCCAGCACGGGGCGGATGGCCGAGTCGACGAGCCTGCTCCTGCCCATCCAGACGCCCACGGCGACCGCGGCGACGACCACTAGCAGGGTGGCCACGAGCGTGGTGGCGAGGGTCTTCATGCTCTCGTTCCACAGCCCGGTGCCCAGGATCACGGCCTCGCAGGCCAGGGTCACCGCTGCCGGGCGCCAGCCGCCGAGGGTGAAGGCGAGCGCGAGCAGCACCAGCGCCATCGCCCACCACGGCGACTGCGCCAGGAGCGACTCGAGCGGGTTGACCAGAACCGCGGTGACGGCCTCCCGGAGCCAGTTCGTGAAGCCCGAGAACGTCCCGACCGTCCAGTCCGTCGCGCCCGAGACCGCCTTCGCGAGCGGGCCGCCGAGGTCCGGCGAGGCGGGGAACTGGGCGAACGCGATGTAGGTGCGGGAGAGGTAGACGGCGACGGCGGCGGCGACGGCCCCGACGACGACGGCGATCCTCCTCCCGCGCCGGCCGCGCATCCCGGTCGGGGCGGTCCCGCGCTGGACGCGGGCCTCGATCCCCGAGCGCTCGGAGGCGGCCGTCGTCGTGCGGTCCAGCATGATCGCCATCAGCACGATCGCGAGCCCTGAGACGAACGCCGAACCGACATCAAGGGACTGCAGGGCCTGGAGCACGGGTCCTCCGAGTCCGGGGCCGTTGATGAGCGTCGCGATGGTGGCCATCGAGAGCGCCGCCATCGTGCACTGGTTGATCCCGACGACGATCGTGCGCCGCGCCATGGGCAGCTGGACCTTGAGCAGGGTCTGCCAGGCGGTCCCGCCCATGGACTCCACGGCCTCGAGCGTGACCGGGGAGACGGCGCGGATGCCGTGCTCGGTGATGCGCACGAGCGGCGGCAGCGAGTAGATGATCGTGGTCACGATGGCCGCGGCGGGGCCGATCCCGAACACGAAGGCGAGCGGGGCCAGGTACGCGAACGAGGGGAGGGTCTGCATGAGGTCCAGCACCGGGGTGACGACCGCGGCGGCCCTGCGGTTGCGGGCCGTGAGCACGCCCAGCGGGAGCCCGACGAGAGCGCAGATGGCGACGGCAACGAACGTCACGATGAGCGTGTCGATGCTCTGCTGCCAGTAGCCGAAGAAGCCGAACAGCAGCACGCACGCCGCCACGAGCAGCATCGACCGGACCCCGGCGGCCGCGAACGTCGCCCAGCCCAGGAGAGCGACGACGCCGAGCCAGCCGATCTCGGGCACGGGCCGCACCGCTGAGGGCTGGCTGAGCAGGTGCTGGAGGAAGGCGACGCCACCGTTGAGTCCGTTGGTGATCGGCTGGATGAGGTACTCGAACACGGCCGAGGTGCCCCGCGCGGCGTCGAAGCTGTCCCGGAGGCCGTTGAGCCACGTGTGGACATCGGTCCGCTCGGCCCCTCCCAGCTCGAGGGTCTGGGTGCCCCGCAGGGCCGCCCACGTCAGGATCCATGCGAGGACCACGGCGCCCAGCACGGCCGCGCGCCAGTGGCGGCGCAGTGCGCCGGTGCGTGTCGGCGGCCGCGTGGCGGGCTCGGCCGCGCGCTCCCGCGCACCGGCGGGCGCCGACACCGCGGCGTCCGCGCGGTCCGTGGTGACGGTGCTCATGCCGCACCCCCGGCCGCGGCCGCCGCCGCGCCGCCGAGCGCGGCGGGCTCCTCGGCGACGACGACGCGGAGGACGTCCTCGTCGTCGACCACGCCCAGGAACCGCTCCCCCTCGAATACCCTCACCGGCAGCGCCGAGGCAAGGACCTGCCGGGCCGCGTCCCGCACCACGCAGTCGGCCTGCATGACCGGGCCCTCGAGGGACTCGCCGGCCCGCGGGGGCCGGACCACATAGCGCAGCGTGAGCACGTGCGAGCGGGGCACGTCGGAGACGAAGTCGCGCACGTAGTCGTCGGCGGGGTTCGCCACGACCTCGGCGGGCGTGCCGATCTGGACGACCTCGCCGTCGCGCATGATGAGGATCCGGTCCCCGAGCTTGAGTGCCTCCTGGAGGTCGTGGGTGATGAAGACCATCGTCTTGCCCACCTCCTCGTGCAGGCGGCAGACCTCGTTCTGCATGTCGCGCCGGATCAGCGGGTCCAGCGCCGAGAACGGCTCGTCGAAGAAGAGGACCTGCGGGTCCACAGCCAGCGCGCGGGCGAGCCCGACGCGCTGCTGCATGCCGCCGGAGAGCTGGTCCGGGAAGGAGCCCTCGTAGCCGGACAGGCCCACGAGGTCCACCATCTCCTGGGCCCTCGCGAGCCGCTTCGGCTTCGACTCCCCGCGGACCTCGAGGCCGTAGGCCACGTTGTCGATCACCTTCCGGTGCGGCAGCAGGCCGAACTGCTGGAAGACCATGGCCATGTGGTTCCGGCGCATCTGGCGCAGCCTGGCCCTGCCCGCCCGGGTGACGTCCTCGCCGTCGATCGTGACGGTGCCCGCGGTGGGCTCGATGAGCCGGGTCAGCAGGCGCACGAGCGTGGACTTCCCCGAGCCGGAGAGGCCCATGACGACGAAGACCTCGCCAGGGGCGACCTCGAACGAGACGTCCTTCACCGCCGCCAGGCACCCGGTCTTGGCCTGGAGCTCCTTGCGGCCCAGATGCTCATCGGGGGAGCCGATGATCCTGTCCGCCTTCGCCCCGAAGATCTTCCACAGCCCCTCGACCTTCAGCGCGGGCTCTCGGGAGTCCCGGCCCGCGGCGGCGTGGCGTCCGGTCGAGGTGGGATCCAGGACGGTGGCGCTCATGCTGCCTCCTCGGTCTGGGCCAGTTCGTGGCGGTGGTAGGCGAGGTCCTCGGCGGGGAGTGCGCGTCCGAGGATGTGGTCAGCGGCCTTCTCGGCCAGCATCATGACGGGGGCGAAGATGTTCCCGTTGGTCACATAGGGCATCGCGGAGGCGTCCACGACGCGCAGGCCCTCGGTGCCGTGGACCTTCATGGTCAGTGGGTCCACGACGGCCATGGGGTCGGAGTCGGGGCCCATCTTGGCGGTGCAGGAGGGGTGGAGGGCGGTCTCGGCGTCGCGGGCGACCCAGTCCAGGATCTCCTGGTCGGTGGTGACTGCGGCGCCGGGGGAGATCTCCCCGCCGTTGAACGGGGCCATGGCCGGCTGCCGGAGGATCTCGCGGGAGACGCGGATGGCCTCTATCCACTCGCGGCGGTCCTGCTCGGTGGAGAGGTAGTTGAAGAGGATGGAGGGGCGCTCAGCGGGATCGGCGGAGCGGATCCTGAGGTGGCCGCGGGCGTCGGAGTACATGGGGCCCACGTGGACCTGGTAGCCGTGCTGGACGTCGGCCTTCTTCCCGTCGTAGCGCACGGCCACCGGCAGGAAGTGGTACATGAGGTTGGGGTAGCCCACCTCGTCGTTGGAGCGGACGAACCCGCCGCCCTCGAAGTGGTTGGTCGAGGCCGGGCCGGTGCGGCCCAGGAGCCATTGGAGGCCGATGAACGGCATCCTCCACAGGTCCAGGGACGGCTGCTGGGAGACGGGCTGCAGGCACGCGTGCTGGATGTAGACCTCGAGGTGGTCCTGCAGGTTCTCCCCCACCCCGGGCAGTGCGACGCGGGGCGCGACCCCGACCGACCGCAGGTGCTCCGGGTCGCCGATGCCTGCGAGCTGCAGCAGCTGCGGGGTGTTGAACGCACCACCGCACAGGATGACCTCCCCGCCCGAGACCACGTGCTCCTGCCGGCCCCGGCGGTAGCGGACGCCGGTGGCCCGCGTGCCGTCCATGACGATCCCGGTGACGAAGGACAGGGTCTGCACCGTGACGTTGGGCCGCCGGCGCGCCGGACGGAGGTAGCCGCGGGAGGCCGAGTAGCGCTCGCCCTTGTGCACATTGCGGTCGAACGGGCCGAAACCCTCCTGGCAGAAGCCGTTCACGTCCTCGGTGCGGGGGTAGCCGGCCTCGACGGCGGCGTCGAAGAACGCCTGGAACAGCGGGTTCTCCGCCGGGCCGCGCTCGAGGATCAGCGGGCCCTCGTGGCCGCGGTACGGGTCCTCCGGGGCTGCGGCGAGGCAGGTCTCCATGCGCTTGAAGTAGGGCAGGCAGTGAGCGAAGTCCCAGGTCTCCATGCCCGCGTCGGCGCCCCACCGCTCGTAGTCCAGCGGGTTCCCGCGCTGGAAGATCATCCCGTTGATGGAGCTGGACCCGCCCAGGACCTTGCCGCGGGCGTGCGCCACGCGCCGGCCGCCCATGAACGGCTCCGGGTCGGACTCGTAGCGCCAGTCGTACAGCGGGTTCCCACTGGGGAACGTCAGCGCCGCCGGCATCTGGATGAACAGGTCCCACGGGTAGTCGCTGCGCCCCGCCTCCAGGACCAGCACTGTGCGGTCCCCCTCCGCACTGAGCCTGTCCGCCAGGACCGAGCCGGCGCTGCCACCGCCGACGATGATGTAGTCGTACTGCTTGCCTGACATGATGTGCGCAGCTCCTTGAACGGGGGGTTTCTTTCCAGCGGGCATGCCTTCTCCTTCATCACTTGCAAAAGATGCAACAAGCTTCGGCATGCACAACAGTGATCTGCTTCACAGAGGGCTGTCAAGCGTTTCGGGAAGCCGGAGAAGAATGTCACGAGCCCGAAACACGGGCTGCGGCCAGAGCGTTGACCAGAGGCGAAAGGCTCCTTAGGCTGGGCAGGTATATCAGACGTGTACCTGAGCCGTGAGCGTCGATGCGTCCGCGCCCGAGCGGCTATGGTCGTCTAGGCACCGTCCCTCAGACCCATCTGGAGGTTCCTTCATGACCACCACCGCCAACGGAACGCAGCTGCACGAGGTGAGGGCCGTCGTCGTGCGCGAGAAGAACGCGCCCGCCACGGTCGAGACGATCCTCGTCCCGGACCCGGGGCCGGGCGAGGCCCTCGTCGACGTCCTCACCTGCGGGGTCTGCCACACGGACCTGCATTACAAGCTCGGCGGGATCGGGGACGACTACCCCTACCTCCTCGGCCATGAGTCCACCGCGGTCGTCTCGGCGGTCGGCCCGGACGTGACCGACCTCAAGCCGGGCGACCGCGTCATCCTGAACTGGCGCGCCGTGTGCGGCGAGTGCCGCGCGTGCAGGAAGGGCCAGCCGCAGTACTGCTTCGCGACCCACAACGCGACGCAGAAGATGACCCTGAAGGACGGCACGCCGCTCTCGCCCGCGCTCGGCATCGGATCCTTCGCCGAGAAGACGCTCGTCGCCGCCGGGCAGTGCACGAAGATCGACGACGACGTCGACCCCGCCGCCGTCGGCCTCCTCGGCTGCGGCATCATGGCCGGCATCGGCGCCGCGATCAACACCGGCGAGGTCAAGCGGGGCGAGTCCGTTGCTGTCATCGGCTGCGGCGGCGTGGGCATCGCCGCCATCGCGGGCGCCAAGCTCGCGGGCGCGACGACGATCATCGCCGTGGACCTCGACCCCGCCAAGGTCGAGCTCGCCAAGGGCCTCGGCGCGACGCACGGCGTGGTGTCGAAGGAGACCGACCCGGTCGAGGCGATCCGCGACCTCACCAACGGCTTCGGCGCGGACGTGGTGATCGACGCCGTCGGCCGGCCGGAGACGTACAAGCAGGCGTTCTACGCGCGCGACCTCGCCGGCCGCGTGGTCCTCGTCGGCGTGCCGACGCCCGAGATGACCCTCGAGCTGCCGCTCCTGGACGTGTTCGGCCGCGGCGGCTCGCTCAAGTCCTCCTGGTACGGCGACTGCCTCCCGAGCCGCGACTTCCCGATGCTCGTCGAGCAGTTCAAGCTCGGCCGCCTGCCGCTGGACGCGTTCGTGACCGAGCGGATCGGGCTTGACGACGTCGAGGCCGCGTTCGAGAAGATGCACCGCGGCGAGGTCCTGCGCTCGGTGGTCGAGCTGTGACGGCTCGGATCGATCGCCTGGTCACGTCCGGCACGTTCTCCCTCGACGGTGGCACCTGGGATGTGGACAACAACGTCTGGATCGTGGGCGACGACGCGGAGGCCATCGTCATCGACCCCGCGCACGACGCCGGGGCTGTCGCCGACGCCGTCGCGGGCCGCACCGTGACCGCGGTGCTGCTCACGCACGGGCACGACGACCACATCCGCCACGCGCGGGAGTTCGCCGACAAGGTCGGGGCGCCCGTGCTCCTGCACCCCGGCGACCTCATGCTGTGGGAGGACGTGTACCCCGGCACTGCGCCGGACGCGGAGATCGCCGACGGCGAGGTGTTCAGCGTGGGCGGGGCCGAGCTGCGTGCCCTGCACACGCCGGGCCACTCGCCCGGCTCGGTGTCGTTCTACGCCGAGTCGCTCGGGACGGTCTTCACCGGCGACACGCTGTTCGCCGGCGGCCCGGGCGCGACCGGGCGGTCCTACTCGGACTTCGGAACGATCATCGAGTCCATCAAGGGCCGGCTGCTCACGCTGCCCGCCGCGACCGTGGTGAACACCGGGCACGGCGACTCGACGACGATCGGCGACGAGGCCCCGCACCTGCAGGAGTGGATCGACCGGGGCCACTGACCCGACCCCGCCCGGCCCGGGGCCGCCCGGCCCGGGCCCGCGGAGGTCCGGCCCGGGCCCGCCGGGCCCGCCGAGGTCACCCCCAGTGGGCCCGAGGTCACCCCGTGTGGGCCCGAGGTCACCCCGTGTGAGGCCGAGGTCACCCCCAGTGGGCCCGAAGTCACCCCGTGTAAGGCCGAGGTCACCCCTTGCTGGCATCCAGAACGACCTGGACCGACGGACAACGGCCGGCACCTTCCCTGCGGAAGGTGCCGGGGTTGTTGTGCCTCAACCGCCCGTCATCTCGAAATCTCAGCTGGCACCGCTCGGGGTGACCTCGACGCCACACCCGGTGACCTCGACGCCACACCCGGTGACCTCGACGCCACACCCGGTGACCTCGGCGCTCCGGGGGCCGGCTCGACAGGTCTGGAAGAATCAGGCCATGAGCAGAACATCCGGCGACCATGATCCGGACGTGGGCCGCTCAGCCAATGGCGTCCAATCCGTCGAGCGCGTCGTCCAAGCCCTCGAGATCCTCGCCAGGGAGGGCAGCGCCGCCGTCGGCCACGTCGCGGACCGCATCGGCGTGCACAAGTCGACGGCGTCGCGCATCCTCGGCGCGCTCGAGGCCCACGGGTTCGTGCAGCAGAGCTCCCGGCGCGGCAAGTACCAATTGGGCGTTGGCCTCCTGCGGATCGCGAGCTCGATCCCGCGCCGCCTCAGCCTCGTCCACGCAGCCAGGCCCGTCCTCGAGGACCTCGCGCATCAGTTCGGCGAGACGGTCAACCTCGCCGTGCTCCGCGGCGGGTACGCGGTCAATGTCGACCAGGCCATGGGCCCCACTAACCTCGCGAGCTTCAACTGGATCGGCAACCTCACCCCCCTGCACGCCACCTCGAGCGGCAAGGTATTCCTCGCCTACATGCACCCGGGCCTGCGCGACGACGTGCTGCGGGATGCGCCTCCCGAGACGCTCACGCCGCGCACTCTCACGCGCCAGCAGCTGGACGAGCAGCTGCCCGAGATCATGCGTCTGGGCTACGCCGCGACCCACGGGGAGCTCGAGGAGGGCCTCAACGCGATCGCGGCCCCCGTCTTCGGGCACACCGGGGAGGTCATCGGGGCCGTGAGCATCTCCGGCCCTGCGTTCCGCTTCGACCCAGACGCCGACCCCGACCTCGTCAAGGCCGTGATCGCCGCCGGCGAGGAGATCACCGAACTCATGGGAGGTCCGGCCGCCCAGGATCGCTCCTGACCGGCCGGACGGTGATGTCCTCGCGCTCGGTCGGGTCAGACGGCGCGCCCGATCCCTGACGCGACCGGCCGCTCGCCGCACTCACGCGCCTCGCGCGCCGTCGTCTCCAGGTTCACGCCCTCCCCCGCCGAGGTCACCTGCTCTGACCGCGACGTCACCCCTTAGGGCGCCACACGGGGTGACCTCGGCGCCACACGGGGTGACCTCGGCGCCACACAGGGTGACCTCGGCGCCACACGGGGTGACCTCGCGGTGGGGGCGGCGGGATCAGGGACGGGCGTCGTCCCGGAGCTGGGCGTTGCCGCGCACCAGCTTGACGGCGAACGCGAGCGCCCCGAGCTTCCCCCGCCCCCGCGGGTCCCCGCCGAGCGCCGAGAAGATCCGCCGGAGCCGCTTGTGGAGCGACTGTCGCTCGAGGAAGAGGATCTCGGCCGCCTCAGTGGCATTGCATCCGGTGGTGATCCACACGTCGAGCGTGCGCACGAGCTCGCCGCCGTGGCGCTGGTCGAGGCGGATGAGCTCGCCGATGGACTCTTCCACGATGGCGTCCACGGCCCCCCGGGACAGCGAGCGCTCGGCCATCCGTTCCACGAGGAAGTCGGAGGCGTCGTGAATCGCGTCGGTCCACTTCGACGACCGGCCGATCCGCCACGTCGCCCTGGCCTCGGCCAGCGAGTATGCCGCCTGGCGGATGGTCGGGGCGGTGGGGCCGAGGGCACCCGTGAGCCCACGGCCCGCAACAGCCTCGCGCAGGACGGCGAGCACGCGCTCCCGGTCCTGGGACCCGGCGCCGGGAGGCAGGGTCATGAGGATGTCGACCCAGTCGCCGTCGACGGCCAGCAGTGCCGACGGAAGGGCGGTGCGGGCCCGCTGCTCGATGTCGGCGGACCGGTCGACGGGCCTGCGGACCACGGCCATGACGAGCGGCTGCTCGGGAGGGATGCCGGCGGCCTGGCTGAGTTCGAGCAGCCGGTCGCCGCCGCCGCCGGCGTCGATGAGCCGCAGGAGCTCGTCCTCGGCGAGGCGTGCGAGGCTCGGGCGGTGCTGCTGGGCCAGGGCGAGCGCCACGATGCTGCGGACCCGCGCGAGGACGGTCTCGAGAAGCTCGTCGTCGGCGTCGCGGCCCCCGATGAGCTCGAGCCGGGCTGCACCGATCCCGCCGACGGCGAGCTCGGTGTCGGGACCGTGCGCGCCCTCGCCCGGTTCCTGGCCCGCCGATGCGAGCACGGCGCCCCGCGTGTCGACCACCCGCACGTACACTCCCATCGTCTCGGCGATGAGCGCCACGAGCGGACCGAGCAGCGCGCCGGAGTTGGCAATGCGCTCGGTGAGGGCCTGCGAGAGGCTGTCCGCGAGCTGGAGCGCCGTGACCTGCCCCGAGACGATCCGCCGGTTGACGGACTCTGCCACTTCGACGAAGGGCACGACCTGTCTGAGCTCGATCAGCGGCAGGGCCGCCTCGTCCGCAGCAGCGACGAGCTCGGACGGCAGGCGCCTGCCGGTTCCCGCCGTCTGCACGGCAAGCGCCGCGACCCTCCGGTTCGACAGGCTCCAGATGTACTCGGACTGCGCGGCCGGCTTGAGCGCGAGGAGGGCGGACCCGCCGGTGAGCAGGAGCTCGCCGCCAGAGAGGAGCGGAGCGATCTCGAGGACTTCCGAGGAGTGCACCCATCGGACACGCGCCTGCTCCACCGCGGCACCGCCGCCCACCACGACCGGTGCGCCGACGGCGAGCACGCTGCTGGCGAGGACTTCGGTGAGAGGCAGGGCCACGGCAAATCCCATCGGAAGGAGACAGAGTGTCCCCCGCAACAGGAGCAGCAGGCGACAGAACGAGTCTAGGTGGTGACGTGGGGCACATCTACGCTTGAAGGCAGCCGGCTACTCGCTCCCCCAAGCGATACCTTCGAGAAAGTAGTCTCACATGAGCCTTCGCACTCAGAGCAAGACTGAGGACGCCACGCACGTCGTCGAAGACGTGCTGCAGCCCGTCCCCGAGTCCGCTCGCACCACCAAGGTCTCCGGGCAGTTCTGGATCTGGGCTGGGGCCAACGTAGCCCCCATCAACTGGATCCTCGGCGCCCTGGGCATCAACATGGGCCTCGGCCTCGCGGACACCATGACGGTGCTCGTCCTCGGCAACATCATCGGCATGGTCGGGTTCGGATTCTTCGTCCTCCTCGGCCAGAAGACCGGCGCGACCGGCATGCTGCTGGCCCGCGGCGCCTTCGGCCGCCGTGGAGCCTACGTCCCTGCGGCCATCCAGGCCATCGTGGCCGTGGGCTGGTCCGCGGTGAACACCTGGGTCATCCTGGACCTGGTCATGGCGCTGTTCGGCATGATCGGATGGGTCGACCCGGCCGAGGAGAACCTGGTCTGGAAGATCGCCGTCGCGGCGATCATCATGAGCATCCAGGTCGGCATCTGCTACCGCGGCTACGGCGCGATCGCCAAGTTCGAGCGGATCACCATGCCGCCCACGCTCCTGGTCCTCGTCGCGATGTCGATCATCGCGTGGACGCAGCTCCCCATCGACTGGTCCTACGCGGGCCCCGCCGGCGCCGTCCTCACCGGCGGCGAGCGCATCGCCGCGATGTCCGGGATCATGACGGCCATCGGCATCGGCTGGGGCATCGGCTGGTTCACGTACGCCCCCGACTACTCGCGGTTCGTGTCCAAGAAGATCCCGGCCCGCAAGCTCTACCTCACCTCGGTCCTGGGCCAGTTCCTGCCGGTCATCTGGCTGGGCCTCCTCGGCGCGAGCCTCGCGACCATGAACGGCACCGCAGACCCCGGCGAGCTCATCGTCAAGAGCTTCGGCGCCATGGCGATCCCGGTGATCCTGCTCGTGATCCACGGCCCGATCGCCACGAACATCATCAATCTCTACACGTTCGGCGTCGCGACGCAGGCACTCGACATCAGGATCTCCCGCAAGAAGATCTCGATCATCGTCGGCTGCTTCTCGATGTGCGCGGTCATCCTCTTCCTCTTCGCCGAGGACTTCGCGACCCTCCTGGACACCTGGGTCATCGCGATCGCGGCGTGGGTCGCGACGTGGGGCGGGATCATGGCGGTCCACTACTTCATCTTCGAGCGCCGCCACAAGAAGTTCGACTACCTCTTCATGAGCCCCCGCGACACCCACCTCAAGGCGGTGAACCCGTCCGCGCTCATCGCCTTCGCCCTGGGCCTCTTCGCGACCTGGCTCTTCATGTACGGCGCGATCCCGATCTTCCAGGGCCCGATCGCCACCGCGATGGGCGGCGTGGACCTCTCCTGGCTCGCCGGGACCGTCGTCGCCGGCGGCACCTACTTCGCACTCGGCTACCCGCGCTTCCGCGACCGGATCCACCACGGCGTCCCGCTGGGCATCCGCACCGACATCCGGGACGAGGAGTTCCTCGAGGCCCACGGCAACGCCGCGCACGACGGCGAGTCCCCGGCGTCGTCCGCGACGTCACCGGAGGTGCCGGCCGCCGCGCCGGCCGCCGCACCGACGATCCCCTAGCGTCCAGCGACACCACCTTCCGCCGGCGGCGGGGCACGACCCCCGCCGCCGGCGCCCTTCAGCACGCCTTCCCACACCCTGCACCCAGGAGGAACCATGGCCACCAGCGTCTTCATGGAGGAGCTCGACGCCTTCAGCTACCGGGAGGCAATCGCCTCGGGCGCCCCCGTCATCGTCCCCGTCGGATCCATTGAGCAGCACGGGCCGCATCTGCCGCTCAACACCGACGTCCTGCTGTCGAAGGCCATGGGCGAGCGCCTCGCAGCCTCGCTGGGAGGCCTCGTTGCCGCGCCGATCGTGTACGGCTACAAGTCGCAACAGCGTTCCGGCGGCGGCAACCACCTGGGGGGCACGACGAGCCTCGACGGCACGACGCTTATCTCCATCGCCAGGACGCTCACGCTCGAGTTCGCCCGGCACGGGGCGCGGCGGATCGTCTTCCTCAACGGCCACTTCGAGAACTACCAGTTCATCTACGAGGGCGTCGAGCAGGCCACCGCGGAGCTCGGCCTGCGCGGCCAGGACCTCTCCGCCGTCCTGCTCTCCTACTGGGACTTCGTGGACGAGGAGACGATCGAGGAGATCTACCGCGGCTCGTTCCCGGGCTGGGACGTCGAGCACGGCGGCGTCCTCGAGACCTCGCTCATGCTTCACCTCTATCCGCGCCTCGTCCAGCTGGACCGCGTCATGGACCTTCCCGCGGCCCAGCTGCCCCGATACGACGTGCTCCCTGTGCGGCCGGAGCTCACCCCGGCCTCGGGCTGCCTGTCCTCGGCCAAGGCCGCCTCGGAGGCGGCGGGGCAGCTCCTGCTCGAGCGCACGTCCAAGGCCCTCGCGGAGTCCATCGCCGCCGAGGTCAGCCGGCCCTGAGCACCGCAAAGTTGCGCTCATCGCAACCAAAGTGCACGTCGCTTGACCGTGACGCCCACCACAGCTAGTCTGATGCAACGAGGTTGCGGCTAACGCAACCGAAGACTTTCTCGCAACCACGCAACGATCCCTGAGAAGGAGACACCATGTCCGTCGACACGGCTTCCACGTCCGCCACCAGCGTCGCCGAGCTCGAGCGCCTCAAGGTGCTCCACAACGGCTCCAAGGGCAAGCTCACGTTCTCCGATGCGGAGTTCGAGCGCCGCCTGGGCGGCCTCCGCCAGATCATGGCCGCCAAGGAGCTCGACGCCGTCATCCTGACGAGCTACCACGGCATCAAGTACTACTCCGACTTCCTCTACACGACGTTCGGCCGCAACTACGCTCTGGTCGTCACCGCCGACGACTCGGTCACCGTCACCGCGAACATCGACGCCGGAATGCCGTGGCGCACCTCCTACGGCGAGAACATCGTCTACACCGACTGGCGCCGCGACAACTTCTACTTCGGCCTCCAGGAGGCCCTGCGCCAGCGCGGCGTCCGGGCCACCCGCCTGGGCGTCGAGGACGACGCGCTCCCGACCCTGACCCGCGAGAAGATCGCCGCCGCGTTCCCCGGCGCCGCGCTCCTGGACGTCTCCCAGGACGCCATGCGCCAGCGCATGATCAAGTCCGCCGAGGAGATCGAGGTCATCAAGCACGGCGCCCGCATCGGCGACCTGGGCGGCGAGGCCATCCGCAACGCGATCCGCGAGGGCATCACCGAGTACGAGGTCGCCCTCGCTGGCACCGAGGCCATGGTGCACGAGATCGCCAAGACGTTCCCCCACCGCGAGGTCCGCGACACCTGGGTCTGGTTCCAGTCGGGCATCAACACGGACGGCGCCCACAACTGGGCCACGACCCGCAAGCTCGAGAAGGGCGACATCCTCTCGCTGAACTGCTTCCCGATGACCTCCGGCTACTACACGGCCCTCGAGCGCACCCTGTTCCTGGGCCAGCCGGACGAGGAGAGCCTGCGCCTGTGGAACATCAACGTCGAGGTGCACCGCCGCGGCCTCGAGCTCATCAAGCCGGGCGCCGTCTGCAAGGACATCGCCGCCGAGCTCAACGAGATCTACATCGGCTACGGCCTCCTCCCCAACCGCACGTTCGGCTACGGCCACTCGTTCGGTGTCCTCTCGCACTACTACGGCCGCGAGGCCGGCCTCGAGCTCCGCGAGGACATCGAGACGGTGCTCGAGCCGGGCATGGTCGTCTCCATGGAGCCGATGATCACGGTCGCCGACGGCCTCCCGGGCGCGGGCGGCTACCGCGAGCACGACATCCTCGTGATCGGCGAGGACTCGGTCGAGAACATCACCAAGTTCCCGTTCGGCCCGGAGAAGAACATCATCGAGGCCTGATCCGGCACGCACGACGGCGCCGCACCCCGCCCGCGCGGGGTGCGGCGCCGTCGTCGTACGTGGCGGCAGTACCTGGAGGCAACCGAGGTGCGTTCTGCGCGTCACATGCACGAGTGATCTTGACCACAAGCGGTGGGCGAGCCTACATTGGTGCAATCGAGTTGCGCTAAACGCAACCCCAAGATACTGGTGGTTTCCTTTGAGCACTGAGAACTCCACAGCCCCCTCCGACATCCAGCAGGCCGACGGCATCAGCAAAGACGCACGCCGCCGCGTCCTGTGGGGCAGCTTCTTCGGCAACTTCGTCGAGTGGTTCGACTACGCGGTCTACGGGTACCTCGCGGCGACGATCTCCCAGGCCTTCTTCCCGGAGACGGACCGTCAGACAGCCCTCCTCGCAACGTTCGCGGTCTTCGCGATCTCCTTCTTCATCCGCCCGCTCGGCGGGTTCGTGTGGGGCCACATCGGCGACCGGCTGGGACGCCGCACTGCCCTGTCCCTGTCGATCCTGATCATGAGCGGCGCGACGTTCTGCATCGCGCTCATCCCGTCCTACGCGGTGATCGGCGTCGGGGCCCCGATCCTGCTCCTGGCCGTCCGGGTCGTGCAGGGCTTCTCCGCCGCAGGCGAGTACGCCGGGGCCTCCGCGTTCCTGGTCGAGTACGCCCCTGCCAACCGGCGCGGCCTCTACGCCGCAGTGGTGCCCGCCTCCACGGCCGCCGGCCTCCTGCTCGGCTCCCTCCTGGCCGCGCTCCTGTCCATCGTCCTGACTCCCGAGCAGATGACGGAGTGGGGCTGGCGCCTCCCGTTCCTGCTCGCGGCCCCGATGGGACTGATCGGGCGCTACATCCGCACCAAGCTCGAGGACACCCCGGCGTTCCGGGCGATCGAGGACCAGGCCGAGACCACCCACGCCCCGGTCAAGGACATGTTCTCCAAGCACTGGCGCGCGCTGCTCCTCGCCGTCGGCGCGGTGCTCCTGAACGCCGTGGGCTTCTATGTGATCCTCTCGTACATGCCCACCTACCTCTCCGAGGAGCTGGGCTTCGGCTCCACGGAGTCGTTCTTCGCCACGACAATCGCCCTGACGACCTACATAGGCTTCATCTTCCTCACGGGCCTCGCCTCGGACCGGTTCGGCCGCAAGCGGGTGCTCCTGACCGCCTCGGTGGCGTTCATCCTCTTCACCGTCCCGGCGTTCATGCTCCTTGACACGGGCAGCTTCGCGATGGTGCTCCTCGTCCAGATCGCCCTCGGCGCGATGCTCACCCTCAACGACGGCACGCTCCCGAGCTTCCTCGCCGAGCTGTTCCCCACCCGCATCCGCTACTCCGGCTTCGCGGTGAGCTTCAACCTGTCCAACGCGGTCTTCGGCGGCACAGCCCCGTTCATGGCGACCCTGCTCATCGGGATGATGCACACCAAGCTCGCCCCGGCGTGGTACCTCGTCGCCGCGGCTGCCGTCTCCCTCGTCGCCGTCCTGTGCGCGAAGGAGACGTCGAACAGGCCGCTCGCCCACTGACGTGCCTGAGAACGGGTGCGCGCACGACGGCGGTCTCCCACCCGCCGTCGTGCGCGCACCCGCCGTGTGGCCCCAGGCGTCCCTCATTCCCTAAGGTGTTGTCCCATGATCGAAAGCGTGAACGGCGAGGCCGCTGAGGCGCGCGGGTCGTCCCCCATCTCGAATGCCATCGCGGTGCTGCGCTGCTTCAGCGTCGACGAGCCCCTCATAGGGGTGACGGACATCGCCGCCCGCGTCGGGCTGCACAAGAGCTCTGTCTCCCGCATCCTGGCGACCCTCGAGTCGGAGGGGCTCGTGGAACGCGACGAGCCGACGCGGCGGTACCGGCTCGGCCTCGGGCTCATCGCCGTCGCCGGCCCCCTCCTGGCCGACCTCGACGAGCGCCGCGTGGCGTATCCGGTGCTGCGGGAACTCACGGAGCGGACCGGGGAGACGAGCGCGCTGCTGAAGTGGAACGGCCAGGAGGCCGTCTCCGTGGAGCAGATCCCGAGCCCGCACCAGGTCAAGCACACCACGACGCTCGGGACCCGCTACAGCACCGCCGTGTCCGCCTCGGTGCAGGTCTTCCTCGCGGCCGAGCAGCCCGAACGGGCCCGCGCGCTCCTCCGCGCGGGCACCGTCGCGCTGGCGGAGACGGACGACGCCGGCCTGGATGCCTTCGCGCGCCGCCTCGCCGAGGTGTCCCAGCGGGGGTACGCCCTCAACTACGGCGAGACCTCCGTCGAGGAGGTCGGCGTCTCCGCACCGGTCTTCGACCACCGCGGGGACGTCGTGGCCGCCGTGCTCATCTCGGCCCCCCGCTTCCGCATCTCCCCGGAGCACCTGCAGGTGCTCGGCGAGGCGTGCGCCCAGGCTGCCCGGGACATCACGCGGCGCCTCGGCGGCAGCCCGGTCGCGGCTGCGGCCAGCTAGGACACTGCTGCGGCAGCCTCGGGCCCAGGCGCCTCGGGCCCGAGCGCCACGGGCTCAGGCGTCCTCGCGCTCGGGGTTCTCGAGCTGGAAGAACGTCGACTGGCGCCCGTCGCTGCGCTGCTCCTGGTAGATGAAGTTGAGCCTGCGCTCGTCGAAGGTCGCGAACCATTCGTCCCAGCTGACTTCGCGGAGGGTGTCGCTGTCGCCCCCGAAGTCGATCCGCAGCACCCCGAGGCTGTCGCCGTGCTCGGTGCCGGGGACGGTCGCGGGGACACCGTTGCGCTCCTCGGCCCACTTCCGGATCACCTCGTGGTGCGTGGTGACGAGGCTGCGGCCCTCGCGCTCGGGCTCGTCCTCGGGCGAGGTCACTTCCTGCGAGTACTTGAGCGAGTCCGAGGTCCCGCTGCCGGTGCGGATCCGGCCCCCGTCGGGCCCTGCGCCCTCGCCTCCGTCCGTCCCGCCCGTGGCCTTCTCGCCCTTCGCGTCCGCACCGCCGCGTCCGCCGCCCGCCTCCGCCAGGGCGTGGACGAGCTCCTCCTTCTTCATCGTGGACGTGCTGCCGATCCCGGCCTCCTTGGCCTTGTGCCGCAGCTCGTCCACCGTCATCCCGCGCAGCTCGGTCTCGCTGACGTCGGGCGTGTTCGGGGTCTGGTTCCCGGGCTTGTCCGCCATGGCTCCTCCTCGTCCTCGGAACTGTGCCGAGGGGAACCTTCCCCCGCTGGACCGGCGCAAACCCCGCGGTCGCGGACCGGACTACTCGGCGATGTCCTCGGCCCAGAGCGCGGGCTGATCCCGCTGGAACGCCTCCATCATCTCCACGCACCGCGCATCGTCGAGGACCTCGACTTCGACACCGCGCGAGCGCAGGAGCTCCAGCTCGCCGGGGAAGGTGCGCTGCTCCCCGACCACGACGCGCGGGATCTTGAACTGGACGATGGTCCCGGCGCACATGGCGCACGGCGCGAGGGTGGTGTAGAGGACGGTGTCGCGGTAGGTGGACTGCCGGCCCGCGGCACGGAGCGCGGACATCTCCCCGTGGGCGATTGGGTCCCCGTTCTGGACCCGCTCATTGCGCCCGACGGCGAGGACCTCGCCCCCGCGGACGAGGGCGGCGCCGATGGGAATGCCGCCTTCCGCGAGCCCGGCCCGGGCCGCCTCGAGGGCCGCCTCGAAGCCGATGTCGCGCGTCACCGCTGCAGCCCGGGGACGAGCATGACCTTGACCGCGCGGCGCTCGTCCATGGCCCTGTAGGCCTCGGCGGCTTCCTCGAGCGGCATGACCGAGTCGAACACGAGGCCCGGGTTGATGTCTCCGGAGAGCACGTCCTCGAGCAGTTCGGGCAGGTAGTGACGGGTGGAGGCAGCGCCACCGGCCACGGAGATGTTCTTCGAGAACAGGGTGCCGATGGGCAGCTCCGCGCCGCCGGCGGGGACGCCGACGAACCCGAGGCTTCCGCCCGGCCGGGTGCAGCGGAGCGCCTGGTCCATCGACTCCTTCGTGCCCACGCATTCGAGGACGGAGTCGGCGAGCACCCCGCCGAGCAGCTCGCGGACCTTCTCGGCCGCCTCAGCGCCGCGTTCGGCGACGACGTCCGTGGCGCCGAACTGGCGTGCGAGCTCGGCGCGGTCCTCGTGCCGGGACATCGCGATGATCCGCTCGGCGCCCAGCCGCCTGGCCGCGAGGACCCCGGAGAGGCCGACGGCGCCGTCGCCCACCACCACCACGCTGCGACCGGGCCCGACGTGCGCGGCGACCGCCGCGTGGTGGCCCGTTCCCATGACGTCGGAGAGAGTCAGCAGGCTCTTGGTGAGCGCCTCGTCGGGGTCGGTCACGCCCGGCACGGCCACGAGGGTTCCGTCCGCCATGGGGACGCGGACCCGCTCGCCCTGGCCGCCGTCCACCGGGAGGCCCTGCTCGTCGCTGCCGCCCCAGGCTGCGCGGTGCTCGCACGCGACCTGGACGCCGTTGCGGCACGGCGGGCACGTCCCGCAGGAGACGGCCCAGGGCGCGATGACGAAGTCGCCGCGCTTCACGGCAGTCACCTCGTCGCCGACCGCCTCGACGACGCCGACGAACTCGTGCCCAATCGGCTTCGGCTCCGTCACCTCGCGCACGCCGCGGTAGGGCCACAGGTCGGAGCCGCACACGCACGCGGCCGTCACCCGGACCACGGCGTCGCCGGGCAGCAGCACCTCCGGGTCGGGGCGGTCCTCGACCCGGATGTCGCGGGTTCCGTGGATCATGGTGGCGCGCATGGATGCTCCTTGGTCGTGTGGGGGCACCGGGGCGAAGCCCGGCGGATCAGCCCGGCGGTCCGGCTCGGCAGTTCAGCTCCAACCTACTCCGATCTATCCTCGAAGCGTGGCGGTCCCCAGCTCCGTTCCGCTCGCAGCCGACGGCCGGCGGCTGTACGAGGCAGGGTCCTGGACCCGAGCCCTCGAGGCCTTCGAGCGCGCCGACTCGGACACACCGCTGCCCGGCAGCGACCTCATGCTGGCCGCGTTCAGCGCCTATCTCCTGGGGCGCGAGGACCGCAGCATCGACCTCTTCGGCCGCGCCTTCCGGGACTTCCTCGGGACGGACGACGCCGCCGCTGCCGCCCGCGCCGCCTTCTGGCTCTCCTTCGCGCACGACAGCCGCGGGGACCGGGCCCGCGCCGAGGCGTGGGGCCGGCGGCTCGCGGGGATCGTCGACGAGTCCCGGCTCGGTGCGGAGCGTGCCCTGCTGCTCTCGGGCCTGGGGCACCGGTCCCTCGCCTCGCCGGACCCTGCCGAGACGCGCCGGGCGCTCGAGCTGTCACGCGAGGCCATTGCGCTCGCGCGCCCCGTCCGGGACACGGACACCGAGGTCTTCTCGCGCCTGAGCGCCGGCTGGGCCCTCCTGCGGCTCGGCAGCACCGGCGAAGGCCTCGCCGAGCTCGACGAGGCGATGGCGACCGTGACCTCGGGCGAGGTGAACACGCCGATCGTCAACGGAGTGGCCTACTGCTCGGTGATCTCGGCCTCGCTGCGGTCCGAGGACCTCGCCCGCGCCCGCGAGTGGACGACCGCCGCCACCGACTGGTGCGCCCAGCACCCCGAGCTCGTGCCCTTCCGCGGGCAGTGCCTCGTGCACCGCTCCCAGGTGAAGATGCTCGACGGCGACTGGTCCGGCGCACTCGACGAGGCCGCCCGGGCGGTGCAGCGGCTCCTTCCCGCCGACACGGGTCTGGCCGGCTACCAGCTCGGAGAAATGCACCGGCTCACCGGGCGCTTCGCCGAGGCCGAGGACGCCTACCGCCTCGCGAACTCCGCAGGGCGCCGGCCCGAGCCGGGACTGATGCTCCTGCGCCTGGCCCAAGGGAGGGCGGACGCGGCAGCCGTCTCGGCCCGCCGGCTGAGCCTCGAGCTCACGCGGCGGTCCGAGCGCGCCGAGTTCCTCCCGGCGTACGTGGAGGTCATGGCCGCCGTCGGAGACATCGATGCCGCTCGGGCCGGCGCGGCCGAGATTGCCGCCATGGCCGAGAGGGCCGGGCCCTCGGGTGGGCCTGCCGCCGCCCTGTCCCGCGCTCGTGCGCTCACCGCGGAGGGCACGGTGTGCTGTGCCGCGGGCGAGGCGGCCCAGGCGGTGCGGAGCCTGCGGGACGCGTCGCTCGCGTGGCACGACCTCGGCATGCCCTATCCCGAAGCTCGCGCGCGGGTGACGCTCGGCCGCTGCTACGCCGCACTCGGGGACGATGAGGCGGCAGCCCTCGAGGTGGACGCCGCACGGGAGGCCTTCCAACGGCTCGGCGCGCAGCCGGACCTCGCGGCGCTGCCGGACGCCGGGCGCGGGCGGCGCCGCGCGCCGTCGCCCGTTCCCCTGACCGAGCGGGAGGTCGAGGTCGTGCGGCTCGTGGCCGCCGGGCTCACGAACCGCGCGATCGCGAACGAACTCGTCCTCAGCGAGAAGACGGTCGCCCGGCACCTCGCGAACATCTACGCCAAGCTCGGCATCGCCTCCCGCGCCGCGGCGACGGCCTATGCGTACGACCACTCCCTCGTCTAGGCCGCTCCCCACCTCCCCCCGTTGCGGGGTCGCGTCCCACCCCTTGCGAGGTCCCGTCCCTGCACACAAATGCCCATGCCGCCGGCCTCGCGGATACACGATCCGCCCGACGCGCCGCATGCATCCGTGGCCGTACCGTCGAGGCATGACCAGCACCCAGCCCCGCATTCCCTCCCCCGCTCCGGCCGGCAGCGCCGCGGAGCACCGCATCGGCACCGTGATCGTGGGCGGCGGCCAAGCCGGACTCGCCACGGCGCACTGGCTCGCCGACGCCGGCCTCGACTGCGTGGTCCTCGAGGCCCGCGACCGGATCGGCGACCAGTGGCGCGAACGCTACGACTCCCTGCGGCTCTTCACGCCCGCCCGCGTCAACGGCCTCCCGGGGATGCCGTACCCCGGGCCCAGATCTGCCTTCCCCACCGGCCGCGAGCTCGGCGACTACCTCGAGTCGTACGCCGCGCCGCTCGGCGCCCGCATCCGCACCGGCGTCCGCGTCACCTCGGTGGAGGCCCTCGACGGCGGCGGCTTCCGCGTGGCGACAGACGACGGCGAGCTGCGGGCGGACAACGTGGTGATCACGACCGGTGCCGATGCCGTGCCGAAGGTTCCGGCCGTCGCGGCGACCCTCGATCCCGGGATCCGCCAGATGCACTCGAGCGGCTACCGGAATGCCGGCCAGCTGCTGCCCGGGCCCGTGCTGGTGGTCGGTGCCGGCACCTCCGGCGCGGACCTCGCCCTGGATTCCGTCCGGGCCGGCCACGAGACGTGGCTCTCCGGCCGCCATCCCGGGGAGATCCCGGGGGGCGAGCGCGTCCGCGGGCCGCTCTTCTGGTTCCTCGCGAACTACGTCCTGACACTCCGGACTCCGGTAGGGCGCAGAGCGCGCCCCGCGATCCGCGGCGGCAGCGCTCCGCTCGTGCGCACGAAGCGCGCCGACCTCGACGCCGCGGGGGTCCACCGGGTGCAGGCCCGCACGGTGGGCGTGGTCGACGGCAGGCCCCAGCTCGACGACGGGACGGTGCTCGACGTGGCCAACGTCCTGTGGTGCACCGGGTACACCCACGACTACTCCTTCGTCCGCTCCCTGGACCTCGGGCCGGACGGCTATCCGGTGCAGACCGACGGCGCGGCCGAGGGCCTCCCGGGCCTCTTCTTCGTGGGCCTCCTCTTCCAACGCGGGCTCTACTCGCACCTCGTGGGCGGCGTCGGCAAGGACGCCCGACTCGTCGCGGAGAAGATTGCGGCCCGCACCCTCGCCCCCGTCTGAGCCGCAGCCCCGCCTGAACTGCAGAGCCCATCTGAAGGTCACCTCCTGGGGGTCACGTGATGTGACCCTCAGGACGTGACCCCCAGACGGGTCTGGCCGGGAAGCACGACGGCGGCCGGTCGCCTCCCGTGCGGGAAGGCGACCGGCCGCCGTCGTGGGCCGGGTCAGAACCTCAGAGGCTGCTGTCCGGGAGGTGCACCGGGTAGACGGAGCGGAGGAGGTGGGCGGTCTCGGACGGCGTCTTGCCGACCTTGACGCCGGCGGCCTCGAGGGCCTCCTTCTTCGCCTGGGCCGTGCCGGAGGAGCCGGAGACGATGGCGCCGGCGTGGCCCATGGTCTTGCCCTCGGGCGCGGTGAAGCCCGCGACATAGCCGACGACCGGCTTGGTGACGTTGTTCTTGATGAACTCGGCCGCGCGCTCCTCGGCGTCGCCGCCGATCTCGCCGATCATGACGATCGCCTTCGTGTCCGGGTCCTTCTCGAACGCGGCGAGGGCGTCGATGTGCGTGGTGCCGATGACCGGGTCGCCGCCAATGCCGATGGCGGTCGAGAAGCCGAGGTCACGCAGCTCGTACATCATCTGGTAGGTCAGCGTGCCGGACTTGGAGACCAGGCCCACGCCGCCCTTGCCGGTGATGTTCGCCGGGGTGATGCCCACGAGCGCCTCGCCCGGGGTGATGATGCCGGGGCAGTTCGGGCCGATGATGCGCGTGGTCTGGTTGCCCTCGGCGTCCTTCTTGGACTGCGCGAGCGCCCAGAACTCGGCGGAGTCCTGGACCGGGACGCCCTCGGTGATGACCACGACGAGGCCGATCTCGGCCTCGATGGCCTCGACCACGGCGTCCTTGGTGAAGGCCGGCGGCACGAACACGATGGACGTGTCCGCGCCCGTCTCGGCCATGGCCTCCTTGACGGAGCCGAAGACCGGGAGCTCGACCGGGTTGCCGTGCTGGTCGTTGTGGGAGACCGTGGTGCCGGCCTTGCGGGCGTTCACGCCGCCCACGATGTTGGTGCCGGCCGCGAGCATGCGGGCGGTGTGCTTGGAGCCCTCGCCGCCGGTGATGCCCTGGACGATGACCTTGTTGTCCTTGTTGAGGAAGATCGACATTTTTCTCTCGTCCCTTACTTCGCAGCGCCCGAGTTGGCGAGCTCGGCGGCCTTGTCGGCGCCCTGGTCCATGTTCTCGGCGAGGGTCACCAGCGGGTGGTTCGCCTCGTGGAGGATGCGGCGGCCCTCGTCGACGTTGTTGCCGTCGAGGCGCACGACGAGCGGCTTGTTCGCCGAGTCGCCGAGCTTGTCCAGCGCGCCCACGATGCCGTTCGCGACGGCGTCGCACGCGGTGATGCCCCCGAAGACGTTCACGAAGACGCTCTTGACCTGCTCGTCGCCGAGGATGATCCCGAGGCCGTTGGCCATGACCTCGGCGGACGCGCCGCCGCCGATGTCCAGGAAGTTCGCGGGCTTGACGTTGCCGTGCCGCTCGCCGGCGTAGGCCACGACGTCGAGGGTGGACATCACGAGGCCGGCGCCGTTGCCGATGATGCCGACTTCGCCGTCGAGCTTGACGTAGTTCAGGTCCAGGGCCTTGGCCTTGGCCTCGAGCGGGTCCTCGGACTCCTTGTCCACGAGCTCCTCGTGCTCGGGGTGGCGGAAGCCGGCGTTCTCGTCGATGGAGACCTTGCCGTCCAGGGCGATGATGTCTCCGGCACCGGTCTTGACCAGCGGGTTGACCTCGACGAGCGTGGCGTCCTCGCCCTTGAAGACGTCCCACAGCTTGACCAGGACAGCCGCGACCTTCTCGCGCAGCTCGGGGGCGAAGCCGGCGGCCTCGACGATCTCGGAGGCCTTGGCGGCGTCGATGCCGACGGCCGGGTCGACGGGAACCTTGGCCAGGGCCTCGGGGCGCTCGACGGCGAGCTGCTCGATCTCCATGCCGCCCTCGACCGAGCACATGGCCAGGTAGTTGCGGTTGGCGCGGTCGAGGAGGACCGAGAAGTAGTACTCCTCGGCGATGTCCGCACCGGCGGCGATCATGACCTTCTTGACCGTGTGGCCCTTGATGTCCATGCCGAGGATGTTGGTGGCGTGCTCGAATGCCTCGTCAGCGGTCTTCGCGACCTTGACACCGCCGGCCTTGCCGCGGCCGCCGATCTTCACCTGGGCCTTGACAACGGTAACCCCGCCGATCTTCTCGGCAGCAGCCTTGGCTTCCTCGGGGGTGTGCGCAACGATTCCGGCGAGCACGGGAACGCCGTGTGCCTCGAACAGATCGCGCGCCTGGTATTCAAACAGGTCCACGGTTCAGTGTCCTCTACGTCGAAGTAGTTCTGACTCGGAGCACGCGCCGCAGAGAGCCTCCCCACGGCGGGCCTGATGCTCCAAGGGGCAACTCTAGTCCCTCCGCCCCGCACCAGTCCGCCCCGGGAGCCGTTCGTGACCAACCGCACAGCTCTACAATTGGTAGAAATCAGGGGCGGTGCTGTAGGCGGGAGCCGACGGATTCGATGACCTCGATGCTCTCCGCGAGCGGGTCGTGCGCCGCGAGCTCGGCCCGCACGGCCGCGATGCGGGCGCGCATCGCGTCGTCGGCGAGCACACGGTCGACGGCGGCCCGGATCGCCTCGGCCCGCGGGCGCTCGGTGCGCAGGTCCTCGGCGAGGCCGCGGAAGGCGAGCCGCGCGTTGACGTCCCCCTTGCCCTCGTTGAGCCCGGCGACCACCATCGGCACGCCGTGCGCGATCGCCATGAGCACCCCGCCCTGTCCGCCGTTGGTGATGTAGACGTCGGAGGCGGGCAGGACGGCGTCGAAGTCGACGAACTCCTCGACCACGACGTCCGGTCCGCCGATCCGCTCCCGCACCGGCGCCGCCGGCTGCCGCCCCGTGGACACGACCAGCTGCATGCCGCTCCCCCGCAGCGCCTCGACGGCCGGGTACACGAGCTTGGCAAAGTCGGCGGTGTCGATGGTCCCCTGCGAGATGAGCGCACGACGCCGGTACCCGCCGAGCGGGACATCGGCGCCCCGGTCTCCGCCCGGGTCCCGCCACGGCAGGAGCGCACCCACGTGCCGCACCTTGGGGTTGACGCGGCTGCGCGGGAAGTCGAGGCTCTGCGTGCCGGTCTGGATGACGGCGGTCGCGTAGCGGTAGGGCAGGTCCGTCATGACGGTCCGCAGGCTGAAGGGCACCCCGTGCTGTGCGAGGATCTCGCGGTAGCGGACCTTGGCCGGGCGGAACACCACCTGGTTGGACAGGTAGCGCGCCGCGGCGTGCTTGGCGCGGTCGAGCCGGTTCCGTGCCTGCCCGAAGCCGAAGAACATCGGGGGCACGTCCGGGTCGCTCTCGATGTCCCCGATCACGTTGACCGGAACGGAGTGGACGCCGAGCAGCCGCACGGCGAGCTCGGCAGCGAAGAACCCGGTGTCGTGCACGAGGACCGTGAAGGGGAACTCGCCGTGGATCTCGCGCAGGTCCTCGAAGAACCGGCCCACGTTGTCGGCGAAGATGGCCCGGCCGTCGAAGGCGATCTGCCGGGGCCCGCTGAGCTTCACGCGCTCGGGGAAGACCTCGTTGATGTTCTCCGCCGTGATCTCGACGGCCCGCCTGTAGGGCTCATGCCGGACGCCCATGCGCGCGAGCTTCCCCGCGTAGAGGCTTCCGGTGTAGAACGCGACCTCGTGGCCCGCGTCCTGGGCAGCCGCGGCGATCCCGGTGAGCGGGTTGAAGTGGCCGTCCTGGGTGAGGCTGGCGAAGAGGATCTTCATGGCACGGCTCCGTTCACGCCCAGAGACCACTCCTACGGTAGGCCGGGTCTGCGCCCGTGAGAAGGGCTGCGGGGCGTGCCTGCCGCCTCAGCCCACCTTCGTCAGGGGCGCGTACCGCAGCAGGAGTCGCTTCTCGCCGACGTCGAAGCTCACCTTCGCGACGGTCTTGTCGCCCGCGCCCTCGACCCCGATCACGGTGCCGTCTCCGAACGCGGTGTGGTTCACCTTGTCCCCCACGCTGACGGAGATGACCTCCTTCTGCGGCTGCACGCGGCCCTTTTTCGTGGCCGAGGACGCGGGCGAGATCGTGGCAAAGCTCGCGTTCCGGCTCGCCCCGGCGCCCCACGACGAGCCGCCGTACCGGGACCCCGCGCCACCGTACCGGCCGTTGAAGCCGTCTCCGGCGGTGCCCACGGCCGGGGGCCGCTTGGAGCCCTCCCGCTTCCACTGGATGAGCTCGGCCGGGACCTCGCCAAGGAACTGGCTCGCCGGGTAGTACTCGCTCTGGCCCCAGAGGCTGCGGACCTCGGAGCGCGTGAGGTAGAGGCGCTTGCGGGCCCGCGTGAGGCCCACGTACGCGAGGCGCCGCTCCTCGGCGAGCTCGTCGGGGTCCGTGGCTGCGCGACGATGCGGGAACACGCCGTGCTCCATGCCGGTCAGGAACACCACCGGGAACTCGAGCCCCTTGGCTGTGTGGAGGGTCATCAGCGTCACGACGCCCTGCCGCCTCGCCTCGGCGACCGCCGCGTCGACCTCGGCCTGAGAGGCGCCGTCGGGCGTGTCCGGGATCTGGTCTGCGTCCGCCACGAGCGAGACCTGCTCGAGGAACTCCTCGAGGCTGCCCTCGGGGTTCTCGCGCTCGTACTCGCGCACGACGGCGACGAGCTCGGCCAGGTTCTCGACGCGCGACTCGTCCTGGGGGTCCGTCGAGGAACGGAGGCCGGCGAGGTACCCCGTCTGCTCGAGCACGGCCTCGAGCGCCTCGGCGGCGCCCGAGCCCTCCGCGACGGCCGCGAGGTCGTCGAGGAGCTTGACGAAGGCGTTCACCGCGTTGAGCGAGCGGGTCGCCATGCCGGGCGCCTCGTCTGCGCGCCGCATCGCCGCCATGAACGAGACGCGGTCCCGCTCCGCGAGCGCGGCGATCGTCCCCTCGGCCCGCTCGCCGATGCCGCGCTTCGGCTCGTTGAGCACGCGGCGGAGGTTGACGTCGTCGTCCGGGTTGACGAGCACGCGCAGGTAGGCGAGCGCGTCCTTGACCTCCTTGCGCTCGTAGAAGCGCGTGCCCCCCACGACCTTGTACGGCAGGCCGACCCGCATGAGGATCTCCTCGAGGCTGCGGGACTGGGCGTTGGTGCGGTAGAAGACCGCGACGTCGCCGGGGCGGAACTCGCCGGAGTCGGTGAGCCTGTCGATCTCCTTGGCGATGAAGCGTGCTTCCTCATGCTCGTTCTCGGCGGCGTAGCCGATGATCTTCTCGCCGTCGCCCTCCGAGGTCCACAGCCGCTTCTCGGGCCGGTTCGGGTTGCGCGAGATCACGGCGTTGGCGGCGGAGAGGATGGTCTGGGTCGAGCGGTAGTTCTGCTCGAGCTTGATGGTGCGGGCCTCGGGGTAGTCCTTCTCGAACTCGACGATGTTGCGGATGTCCGCGCCGCGGAAGGCGTAGATCGACTGGTCCGAGTCGCCGACCACGGTCAGCTCGGACGCCTCGTCCCCCTCCCCGACGATCTCCCGGACGAGCGCGTACTGGGCGTGGTTGGTGTCCTGGTACTCGTCGACGAGGACGTGGCGGAACCGGCGGCGGTACATCTGCGCGAGCGCGGGGAAGGCCCGGAACATGTACACGGTCTCGGCGATGAGGTCGTCGAAGTCCATCGCGTTGGCCTGGCGCAGGCGCTGCGTGTAGCCCTTGTAGACCTCGGCCACCCCTGCTTCGAAGGGGTCGTTCAGGTTGGCGCGCCCCGCGAAGTCGTCCGCGTCGATGAGCTCGTTCTTGAGCGAGGAGATCTTGTGCTGGACGGCCTTGGGTGCCACCTTCTTGGGGTCGAGCTCGAGGCCCTTGTGCACGAGGGTGATGAGCCGGAGGGAATCCGCCGAGTCGTAGATCGAGAAGTTGGAGTTCAGGCCCACGGACTTCGCCTCGCGGCGCAGGATCCGCACGCACGAGGAGTGGAAGGTCGAGATCCACATCCGCTGTGCCCGCTCGCCCACGAGCGCCTCGATGCGCTCGCGCATCTCCGCCGCGGCCTTGTTGGTGAACGTGATGGCGAGGATCTCCCCGTGGTGCGCCCGGCGCGTCGCGATGAGGTAGGCGATGCGGTGCGAGAGCACGCGCGTCTTGCCCGAGCCGGCGCCGGCGACGATGAGCAGGGGGCTCCCCGCATGGGTCACGGCCTCGAGCTGCTGGGGGTTGAGGCCCTCGAGCAGGCGCGCCGCCGACTCCTCGGCCTCGCGCCGGGCGTCCTCGGCGGGGTCGGAGGCCGGCAGCCAGCCGGCAGGCATGTCCTCGGGCGCGCCGTATTCCTCGTCGGGAACCGGCGGCAGCTCGTCGGGATCCGGTTCCTGCGCGCCCCCGGGCACACCGGGCTTGGGCACGTGGGCATAGGGATCGAAGAGCATATCCATGATCCCTCTATTTTAGGCCGCCGGTGCCGGCGGAGCGGCAGCCTGCGGGATCACCCGCCGGCGCCGTCCCTGCGCACCCCGTACCGGTGCCCCTCACTGTCCACCTCGACCTCGATCCCGTCGACCTCGTGCTGGGTCCTGAGGTCCTCCGGGTTGGGCCGGTGCCGCAGCTCCTCCTGGGCGATGCGCCGGTTCGCGGGCCCGTAGACGTCCCGCAGCCGGCCCATGACACGCATGAACGTGCTCACGCGCGTCTCCGGAGCGCCCGGCTCGTGCTGGTTCTCGTTGTGGTGTCTCATCGTTCCTCCCGTCGTGGCTCCCCCGCTCAGTGGTGCGTCAGCCCCTCAGGCCCCGCTCGGTCCGTCTCAGTCCGGCCGGGCCTGGACGGTGTCCCCGCTGGCGAAGACGGTGCGCATGAGCCCGAGCACCTGGTTGCGTGAGGAGAGCTGCTCCGCGACGCACTTCTCGAGGCGGTCCGCGACGTCCCCTTCGAGCCACTCCCTGGCGTAGACGGCGAGCGGCTCGTACGCCGCGATGGCCGCGTACTGGATCTCGAGCGCGAGCGGCAGGACCGCGAGGTCGAGGATGCCCTCGTCGGTCTTGCGGACCACGGAGTGGACCTCCTTGTCGAGCCCGTCCGCGGTATGCGCAACAGGAACGGCGACGTTGCGCTCCAGTTCGGCGAAGAGGTCCTCGAGGGCGGCAGTATGGGCCCTGGCCTCCTCGGACAGGTCCCGCATCAGGGCCCCGACCTCCGCGCGCTGCGCGTGCTGCTCAAGGGTCCCCAGGGTCACGATCGCCCGCCGGGTGGTTCCCCGGGCGATGCCCATCCGGTACACGAAGAGTTCATGGGCCTCGGAAAAGTGCTCAAACATGGCAGTCCGTCGCCTCCCAGCTGGCGTGCGGCGGGCGCGAAGCCTGTTGGCACTTCTTGCGGGGCGTCCGCCTCAGTCCTTGGGTCCATTGTCCCGCCGCCTCACAGGGGCTGCAACAATGGACGCGCCATCGCCCGTGCGGGCGGCCCGCGCCGCCTCAGCCGAGCCGCGCCGAGGCGAGCGCTGCCACGACCTCCCGCACCGCCGTCGTGCCCCCCGCCGCGAACCAGGTGAGCCCATTGACCTCCACGGTGGCGGTCGAGCCGCCCGCCGCGGTCACGATCGCCTTGCCGGGAAGCCAGTCCCACTGCGGGCAGGAGTGCTGGAACCAGACGCCGATCTCGCCGGTGGCCACGCGGGCCAGGTCGCACGAGCCGGAGCCGAGGATGCGGATCGACGCGGCCTGGACGGCCGCGGCGTGCCAGGGCATCGCGGACAGCGGCTGCTCGAGCCAGCGCGGCTGGATGGACGTCGCCGCGCCGAGGAGCCCGAGCCGCGCGTCGGCCGGCCCGGCGAGCGCCTCGCCGTTGAGGGTCGCCGGCGTGGCGTCGCCTCCCACCCACAGCTTGTCCTCCTGGGGCTGGTAGATCGCGCCGAGGAGGGACTCCGGGTCGGCGTCGCTGTCGGCCGCCTCGCCGCGCAGGGCGAGCGCCGAGCACCAGTAGCTCGAGCCCGTGAAGAAGTTGAGCGTCCCGTCCACGGGGTCGATCACCCACGTGCGCCCCGAGGCCGAGGGCACCTGTGCCCCCTCCTCGCCGAACACGCCGTCGTCCGGGCGGCAGCGCCGCAGCTGGGCCAGGACGTAGGCCTCGGCGGCCTTGTCGGCGGCGGTGACGATGTCCGAGACGGAAGTCTTGCGCTCGGCGTCGAGCCCGTCCTGCCGCATCCGCAGCGCGAGGTCGCCCGCGGCCCGCACGAGGGCGGCGGCCAGGTCCGCGTCGTTCAGACCGGGGTCGAGGTCGGGAAGGGAATCGAGGTGCTCGCTCATCTCAGCCACGGCCCCCAGCCTACCGGCGCCCAGTCCACCGGCGCCCGGGAGGCGATAATGGGACCATGTCCAAGACCCCCGCCCAGCGGGCGCGCAAGCACGGCGACCGGGCTGCGGTCCCGCCGGGAGCCCGTGCCGGCCAGCCCGTGAACCCGACGACCCAGCGGACGCCCGAGCAGGCCCAGGGCAACGCGAAGCTCATCATCATCGCAGGCCTCGTGGCGAGCGTCTTCATGTTCTGGTACCTGCACCTGCTGACCCTGACGCAGATGACCCAGCTCTCCGGCGGCCTCGCCATGCCGGACTCGCTCATCGGCGGGTTCTCCCCCGACTACATCTCCCAGCTGCGCGGGGCGATGGACGACGACGCCCTCGGCCAGCTCAACTACGTGCACAAGACCGCGGGGACCATCTTCCCGCTCGCGGCCGGGTTCACGTTCCTGCTGGTGTTCGGCTCCTGGCTCAAGGCCAAGGCCCAGCGATGGTCCGCGTTCGCGCTCGTGGCCGCATTCGTCGTCGTGCGCCTGGCGGGCAACGTGGCCGTCGACACCGCTCTGGGCTCACCCGCCGACACCGGGGCAGCCGTGCTCGCGTCGGTGCTCGTCGTGGCCGGGTGGGTGCTGCTGGTCCTCATGCTCGCGGCGGCCGCGGCTGCCGTCCTGCTGGCCAGGAGGCAGCGCACGACGGCGTGATCCCGGCGCTGCGGTCCGGCCGCCTCAGGCGCGGGCTCTGGCGAGCGCCCGCGCGGCCCGGGCGGGCACGCCCAGCCGCCACGCGAGGACGGCGCCCACGAGGGCGATGCCGATCGTGACCGGGTAGCCCATGAGCCGCTCGAGGGTGCCGGGTTCGGGCACGCGCATCTGCAGCGCGCCGCCCACGAGGGTCGAGGTGAGCGCCGTCGCGCCCAGGAGCAGGACCGGCCAGGCGGCGGCCGTGCGGCGCAGCCAGAGGAGTCCGAGGACCACGAGCGCGCACGAGCCGCCCAGGAAGTAGGCGGTGGCGCCCGCCAGATGGATGGACTCCACCGAATCCTGCGGGAAGAGTCCCACGACCGCCACCCCGATCCCCGCGGCCGCGAGCAGGAGCCGGACCGCGAGCGTGGCGAGCCGCGGGACGGCGACCGTCGCGTGGGAGGCGAGGGGCGGCGTCGTGCGCATCAGGGCGGCGGTGAGGCGGCGCTCGGCGAGCACGGCCGGCCACTCGGCGGCGACCCGGAGCACCGGGGACGTCAGGAGCAGCGCGGCGATGACCATGCCGATCCCCTGCAGCACGAAGGAGACGTCCATGAGGGCGTGGAGGGGCGAGCAGATCTCACGGGTGCCGTGGAGGCCACAGCTGACCTGGCCGAGGTCCGAGATGAAGCCGAGCCTGCGGCTGTACGGCGCGGGTCCGGCCCACTGGGCGATCGTGGCCGCCTCGGCGGCGAAGAACTGCACGACGCTCACGGCCGACCACGCGCCGAGGTAGAGCCGGATGCGTTCCGTCCGGCCGCCGTCGCCCGAACCCTGCCGAGACCGTGCCTGTGCCACGTCGCCAGCCTAGCCTCACGACCTTGTATGCTGGTGCGTGCCCGCTCTCGCGGGCGGGCCCCCGTAGCTCAGTAGGATAGAGCGGCCCTCTCCTAAAGGGCAGGCCATCGGTTCGATTCCGGTCGGGGGCACTTGTCGTATCCAGTGCCTGACCTGTACGCGTTCCTCCGCGGCACGTGGTCCGTCGAACGGACGATGCTGGACCGCGCGACCGGCGCCCGGGGCCGCTTCTCGGGCACGGTCACCTTCGCCCCCCTCAGCACCGATGCGGACGACGGCGCGCTGCAGCAGCGCGAGGAGGGCACCGTCCGCTGGGGCGCCCACGAGGGACCGGCGACGCGGGAGTACGTCTGGCGGCCCGGAGCGCACCCGGGCGCGATGGAGGTCTTCTTCGCCGACGGGCGCCCCTTCCACTCGGTCGACCTCACCCGCGCGGCCTCCGACGGCACCCACTGGTGCTCCCCCGACGACTACCGCGTGTACTACGAGGCGGTGGGCCCCGACGAGCTGCGCTGGACGTGGGACGTCACCGGCCCGGCGAAGGACCTGCTCCTGGAGAGCGTCCTGCGCCGGACCCGCTGACCCTGCCGTCCCTTCGCGTTGAGGGGTCATGTCCCTGTGCTGAGGGGTCATGTCCCTGCGCTGAGGGTCAGACCCCCTTGTTGTACACGTCGAGCCCGAAGCGGTTGAGGCCCGGGGCGCCGGCGTACCCGAGGTAGGGCAGGCCGTTGAGATCCTCGACGCTCGCGAGCAGGCTGTAGTGGTTGTACGGGGTCGTGGACCACGTCCCGCCCGCGGTGAACGGCGAGAGCACGAGCGCGCCGACGCGGCCACCGCCCATCCCCGTGATGCCGGGCAGCGCGGCGTTCGGGCCGGGCCCCTCGCCGCAGCACGCGCTCGCGTCCTGCTGCGGGCCGTCGGACTCGTCGAACGTGATGACCAGCACGCCGTCCTTCGTGAACGCGGGCGAGTTCGTGATGACGGGCACCCACTGCTTCAGCCAGGCGTCGGCCGAGACGAGGCCGCCGGGCTGGCCGTCCACGCAGGGGGAGTCATGCCCGTCATGGCAGAGGTTGGGGGTGATGAAGGAGACTGCCGGGGTGGTCGAGGCCGAGGCGAGGTCGCCGCTGAGGGCGGTCAGGTCGACGTCGTTCTTGGCGCAGTCCGGGGAGCGGGTGATGCCCGCGAAGTACACGAACGGATTGTGGCGCGCGGCGTACTGGTCGCCGACCCGGGCCTTCTGGGTGTCGTCCACCGCGCCGGGCTGGGGATGGCGGCAGGGCGTGCCCATGTCCTCCATGTAGCCCTTCCACGTCTTGCCGGCCGCGGTGAGCTGGTCCGCGACCGTCGGCACGCCGGACGGGTACACGCACCCGCTGCCCACCGCCTGGCCCTGGGCCGCGGTGCCGGTCTGGACGAACGGCGAGTAGGTCTGGCAGTCCGCCTGGGTCTGGCTGTTCGGGCCCTGGCCCGAGATCTGGGAGATGTAGTTGTCCAGGGAGTTGTGGCCGGTGCCGTAGTAGCTGTTCAGCAGGACGCCCTGCGAGCGCAGCGTCTGCGAGAGGTAGGGCGCCTGCGAGGACGCGCCCCACGTCTCGTCGTAGCCCTTGTTCTCGAGGTTGATGACGAACACGTGGGAGCTCGCGGGCAGGTACTGCGGCGCGGTGTCGGCCGCGCTTGCCTCTTGGCCCCCTCCGGCACGCACGAGCGCGACGGCGGCGAGCACCAGCACGGCGAGGGCTCCGAGCACGACGGCGAGCGGGCGCCGTCGTGCGGAGAAGGCAAGGGCGCCCGGGGCGAGCTGTGGGCGGTTCATGCGAGCTTCCATCCTTCCGCGATGGCGCGGTTCTTGAGCGGGTGCCACTCGTCCTCCGGGTCCCCGCCGGGGAGGGGCGTGCAGGGCGCGCCGGCGGCGAAGGGAGGGACCGTGTAGGCCGGGGCGGCGAGGTTGGGCGCCGAGGCGAAGTCGAGGACCTCGGCGATGTTGGCGGCGTTGGCGTCGCGTGGGGTAAGGGCCTGGAGGTTCCAGCGCCACTCGATGGCCTTGAGGACCGAGGTGTGGTCGTAGGTGCCGGACGCGACCGCGCCGCGGCGGGCGAAGGGCGAGACGACGAGGGCGGGAACCCGGAAGCCGCGCAGCGCCGTCGCCTGGCTGGTGTCGGGGGCGGTGGTCGGCGCGACGTGGTCGTAGAAGCCGCCCCACTCGTCGAAGTTGACCACGAGCATGGTGCGGGACCACGTCGGCGACGTCGTCACGGCGCGGTAGACCTCGTTGAGGAAGAGCTCTCCCGACCGGACGTCCGCGTGGGGGTGGTCGTCGCCGGATGTTCCCGAGCCCTCGTCCATGAAGCGCGGGTCGACGAAGCTGACCGACGGCAGGGTGCCGGCGGCGCAGTCGCTGAGGAACGCCGAGTACGGCGAGGAGATCGGCATGTACTTGGTCCCCCACAGCGCGAGGAACGGCACGTCGGAGTAGTAGTACTTCCCACTGACGCCGGCGGCGGCGAGACGGTCCCAGATGGTGGGGATGGTCGCGTTCGCGGAGGAGTTGTGGATGCGGTCCGTCTGGGCGGCGTGCTGGTAGAAGCGATTCGGGTACGTCTCTGCCATCACCGCCGCGAAGTAGTTGTCGCAGACGGTCCAGCCGGGCGCGGCCTGGGCGAAGAACGCGAGGTCGGCGTCCGTGTAGTAGCCGATGGCGAAGTCGTCGTTGTCGCCGGCGCGGAGCCAGCCGTCGCACCTGCCGTTGTTGAACTCGATCAGCCCGCCCTCCTGCGAGTGGTCGGGGTCGGGGTGGCTGCACCCCTGGTAGTCGGCCAGATGGTGCGTTCCGTGCGGGATGCCGTAGCGGTCGGTGTAGATGAGGCCGCTCTGCTTCCCGTCGGCGCCGGGGAGCCACCCGAGGAAGTGGTCGAAGGAACGGTTCTCCATCATCACGACGATGATGTGCTCGACCCCGGACGCGGCCGGGTCGGCGGGCAGGGCGGAAGGCGCGATGACCCGGGCGGCGGACGGCGCGGCGGCCCCGGTGAGGGCTGCGGCGCCGAGGGCGGCGAGGGACGCTGCTGAGAGGAAGCTGCGGCGGGTAGTGGTCACGGCCCACCAAGTTACCGGCGGGTAGTGCCGCAGGCGGCGGACTTCAGCGACTGTTCATGCCCGGTTCGCCGATTTCCCACCTGGCGCCCAGCTTCAGGAGGCTGCCCGCGTTGAGGGGTCATGTCCCTGTGTTGAGGGGTCGCGTCCCTGCCGCGCAAGCAGGGGAAGGACGTGGTCCGTCAGGAGCGGCGCCAGATCCTCCGACGGCTCGGCGTCGGGATCGATCCAGCGGAGCTCCTCGATCTCGGCAGCGGGATGGACCTCGCTCGGGTTGTGCTCCCCGGGCGCGGTGAACACCGTCGCCTCGATGTCGGTGGCGGCTTCATTCGCGGCGAGCGCAATCCAGGCGCCCAGCAGCACGAGGTCCTTGGCCGGGACGTCGATGCCCACCTCTTCGGACAGCTCACGGCTCGCGGCCTCCGCCGCGGACTCGCCCGGCTCGGGCTTTCCGCCCGGATGCATGAAGCGGTCGGTCCCCCGCTTGCGGACGGTTAGGAGGCGCCCCTCCGGCGAGTAGACGCACACGGCAGAGACGGTGATCCGGGCAGGCACAGTCAGAGACTATCCCGAGGACCGTCGGCGCAGGGACATGACCCCTCAACACAGGGACATGACCCCTCAACCGGGGCTACTGCGCGAATTCGTCCGCCACCGCAGATGCCTCCGCGAACTGGGTCGTGTACAGCTCGGCGTAGCGGCCGCCGGCCGCGAGGAGTTCGGCATGCGTCCCGCGCTCCACGATCCGGCCGTCCTCCACCACGAGGATCTGGTCCGCGGCCCGGACCGTCGAGAGCCGGTGGGCGATCACGACGGCGGTGCGGCCCTCGAGCGCCTCGGCGAGGGCCGCCTGCACGGCGGCCTCGTTGGTCGAGTCCAGGGCGGCGGTGGCCTCGTCGAGGATCACGACGCGGGGCGCGGCGAGCAGGAGACGTGCGATCGTCAGCCGCTGGCGCTCGCCGCCGGAGAGCCGGTAGCCCCGCTCCCCCACGATGGTGCCCAGACCGTCCGGCAACGAGCGCACCATCGCCTCGAGCCTCGCGCGGCGCAGCACGTCCCACAGCTCCTCGTCGGAGGCGCCGGGGCGGACGAGCCGCAGGTTCTCGGCGATGGTCTCGTGGAACAGGTGCCCGTCCTGGGTGACCATCCCGACCGTGCCGCGCATGGACTCGAAGGTCGTGTCCCGCACGTCGACGCCGCCGATGCGCACGGCGCCCGAGTCGACGTCGTACAGCCGGGCCACGAGCTGGGCGACCGTGGACTTGCCCGCGCCCGAGGAGCCGACCAGCGCCACCGTCTGCCCCGGGTCGACCCGGAACGAGATGCCGTGGAGCACCTCCTCGCCGCCGCGCGTGTCGAGCACCGCGACCTCCTCGAGGGACGCGAGGGAGACCTTCTCGGCGCTCGGGTAGGCGAAGCGGACGTCGTCGAACTCGACGGGCACCGCGCCCGAGGGCAGCGCCTTGGCGTCGGGCTTCTCGGTGATGAGCGGGGCGAGGTCGAGCACCTCGAACACCCGCTCGAAGCTCACCAGGGCGCCCATGATCTCCACGCGCGCGTTGGAGAGGTTGGTGATCGGCGCGTACAGGCGGGTCAGGAGCAGGGCGAGCACGACGACGTCGCCCGCCGCGAGCTGCCCGCCGATCGCGAGCCAGCCGCCCACCCCGTAGACGAGCGCGAGGGCGAGCGAGGAGACCAGGGTGAGCGCGGTGATGAACGTGAAGGTCAGCATCGAGGAGCGGATCCCGATGTCCCGCACACGCCTGGCGCGCACGGCGAACTCGCGCGACTCCTCGTTGGGGCGGCCGAACAGCTTGATGAGCGTGGCGCCCGGGGCGGAGAAGCGCTCGGTCATCTGCGTGCTCATGGCGGCGTTGTGGGCCGCGGCCTCGCGCCGCAGGTCGGCGACGCGGCCGCCCATGCGGCGTGCCGGGACGAGGAAGATCGGCAGGAGGATGAGCGCGAGGAGCGTCACGAGCCATGACTTCTGCGCCATGACGGCAACGGTGAGGACGAGGGCGACGGCGTTGCTGACGACGCCGGAGAGGGTGCCCGCGAACGCCGACTGGGCCCCGATGACGTCGTTGTTGAGCCGGCTCACGAGCGCGCCGGTGCGGGTCCGGGTGAAGAACGCGATGGGCATCTTCTGCACGTGGTCGAAGACAGCCCGGCGGAGGTCGAGGATCACGCCTTCGCCGATGGTCGCGGACAGCCACCGGGTCAGGAGTCCGAACCCGGCATCGGCGACCGCGACGACGGCAATGAGGACGGCGAGCCACACGACGGTGGAGACGTCCTCGCGCGCGACGATCGCGTCGACGACCTGCCCGGCCAGGACCGGGGTCGCGACCGCGAGCACCGCCGCGACGACCGAGGCGAGCACGAACGCCACCAGCCGCCCGCGGTGCGGCCTCGCGAAGCCGAGGACCCGGCGGAGGGTCTCGCGGTTGAACGGGTTCCTGCCGTCCTTGGCCCGCGTGATCTGATGCAGCGAGCTCCACGCCGCGCTGTACATGCTGCTCATGAACTCTCCCGAGAAAGTGAAAGACCCGCCGACTCGCGATTGGGGGGTGCGCGAGCCGGCGGGCTAAGACCAGCATAGGGCAGCCCCCGGACAACGTAAAATCGACACGCAGGACCAAGCCGCCCGCCCGGGGAGCTCTCGCGCGGCTGAAATGGAAGGAGGGGGTTCCGTGCCTGTCTCAGCGTTGGACTTCCGCCACTGGATGCAGGAACTCGCTCCAGGCAAGTCCGCCGCCGACATCTGCCGCAGGTCAGGCGTCAAGCGGAGCACCCTCGCCCAGCAGCTGGTCCGCGGGAAGGTCCCCGAGGCGACCGTCGTCGCAGTCGCCCGCGCGTACGGGCAGAACCCCGTCCTCGGCCTCGCGCGTTTCGACCCGTACCGCGAGCTCGCGGCGAGCACCGCGCCTCCGACCGACGCCGAACTTCTCAGCCAGGTCCCCACGGCCCGCTTCCTGCGCGAGCTGCTGGTCCGCAGCGGCGAGCTGGCCCCCAACGGCACGCACCCGGCGTCGGCCGCGGCGGGCCATCCGGATGCGGCGGTGCGCCAGTGGGTCGAGGCGATCGACGACGGCGAGCTGCGACAGCGTGTGAGCATCGCCTCCGGCGTGGCCCCCCAGAACTTCTCGGCCCAGCTGAGCGCGAACCGCCTGAGCCCCGAGCTCGCCGTCAGCACGGCGAGGGAGGCCGGGGTCGGCCTCCGGAACGGCCTCGTGGTCACCGGGCTGGTGACGGCAGGCGAGGCGGGATGGCCGCCCGAGGCCACCGAGGGCGCGCTCAGGCGGCTCCCCGACGCCGAACTGGTCCTCATGGCCTCCGAGCGGCTCGCGGCCCTGGGCAAGAACCTGCGGCGCGCCGCCACCGACGAGCGCGCCGCATCGCGCGTCTGGGAGCACCTCGGATGACCTGGCTCGCCTGGATCACGTTCGGCATCGCCGTCCTGCTCGCCGTCGTGCGGATCCCCGCGGCCCTCCGCGGGGAGAACCGCCTCATGATGTGGCTCTTCACCCTGTTCGCCGCCACCATCCTCCTCAGCATCGAGCGGCCCTACCTCGCCATCGACGCCCTGCTCGGCGGAGTGAACCTCGCCAACCTCCTCCTGCGCTTCTTCATCTACGCCGTGTGCCTGCTGCTGGCGGTGCGGATCGCGCGGGCCTTCGGGTCCCGCGGGGCCGAGCAGGCCCTGTACGGCCCCTGGGGCCTGGGCGCGCTGGGGGTCGTGGCCGCGGGGACGGTGGCGTCCTTCCTCCTCATGGGACTGCAGCCGTCGAGCGTGGGCCTGCACGAGGGCACCGACGAGGTCTGGTTCGGCGTCTACGCCGCCTTGGGGCGCGTGTACCCCACGTTCACCGGTGTGGTGCTCATCCCCTCGCTGGTCCGGGCGACGGTCGGGGCTGCCCTGCCGGCGCTGCGCGTTGCCGCCGGGCTGATCGGCGCGGGCTATACCCTGCTGATCTTCACGAACCTCTTCCCGCTCATGCCGCTCTCCTGGGTGCCCGTCATGCAGACGATGAACTATTCGGTGCTCCTGCTGCTCTTCGCCGGGCTGACGGTGATCTGGGTCGCCAGCCTGCAGGCCCGTCGCCGCGCCGCGTCCGCCCCGCGACGTCTCACAAGGTAAAAATCCAGCACATTGAGGAACTGAATTCACATTTTCATTAGGACGTGCCACAATCATGATTGTGTGAACACGGCCTGTCAGGGGGACAGGGTGGTTCTTCATTGGGGGGATGAGTGGCGGCGGCCTTCGGGCCGCCACCACTCAGCCATTTAAGGGCAAGCTCACACAGGCGCTGGGGCTTATGGACGGCGGAAGCGCAGCGTGACGAGCTCGAACGGGCGCACGCTGAGCTGGACCGTACGGCCCGTCGCGCCCGTGATGGGCGAGGGCGCTCCCGGCGCGAGCAGTCGCTCGAGCAGGTCGACCGCGTCGACCCCCGCGCACTCGAACCCCGCCTCGACCTCGGCCGCCGCTCTGGTACCGAGGGACTCGTAGAGCCGCACGACGACGTCGCCCGAACCGTCGGCGGCGAGCTTCACGGCCTCCACCACGAGCGAGGACTCCGAGACGGACACGAGCGCCTCGACGTCGCGCGCGCCCCGTACCGTCCGCTCGGGCAGGTTGAGCTCGTAGCCCTCGCGCAGCGCGTCGGCGATCCCCGCCCCCGGCGCGAGGACGACCGTGAACCGGTGCAGTCCGGAATCAGCCGCCGGGTCCGGGTACAGCGGCGACTTCAGCAGGGAGAGCCGCACGGTCGTCGTCGTGCCCCCGTCGCTGCGGACGGTGCGCGTGACGTCGTGGCCGTAGGTCGCGTCGTTCGCGAGAGCGACGCCGTAGCCCGGCTCGCCCACGTGGATCCAGCGGTGCGCGCAGATCTCGAACCTGGCCGCGTCCCACGACGTATTCACCGCGACGGGGCGCCGCACATGGCCGAACTGCGTCTCCGAGGAGCTGTGCTCGGCGCGGAGGTCGAGGCCGAAGCCGAGCTTGAGGAGCTTCTGGCGCTCGTGCCAGTCGACCTCGGTCTCGATACGCAGGGACGTCGCGCCGGGGGCGAGCACGAGGCGCTGGCGCACCCGCGATGCGCCGAAGGACCGCTCGACCACGAGCACCGCCTCCCCCTCCGCCCCGTCTCCCGGCCCCACCGCGTCCGCGCCCATGATCGCCTCGGCGCTGTTGCGGTAGAACTCGTCCAGGTCCCAGGCGTCCCACTCGTTGGGGGTGTCCCGGTGCAGCTCGAACAGGTTCGAGCGCGCCCCCGGGGCGATCGCGTCACGCCCCGACACCGCGTCCACGAGGCCCACGAGGAACCCCTCGCCGTCGACCTCCGCGCGCACCGCGCCGTTCTCGAGGACCCAGCCCCCGCCCCTCGCGGCGAGGGTCGCCGGCCGCTCGGGGCGCACGACGGCGCCCGCGGCCAGAGCCGGGACTCCCGCCCTGGCCCGGGGCGCGGCGTTGAGCAGGATCTCGCGGTCTCCCGCGCCCACGAGCGATTCCGCCGCACGCGCGATGAGTCCCTCGAGGCCGCGCTCGATCGCGGCGTAGTTCCGCTCGGCGTCGCGGTGCACCCATGCGATCGCGCTACCCGGGAGGATGTCGTGGAACTGCTGGAGGAGGGTGAGCCTCCACAGGCGCTGGAGCTCGTGCGCCGGGTAGGGCGCGCCCGCCCGGACAGACGCCGTGGCGCACCACAGCTCGGCCTCGCGCAGGAGGTGCTCGGAGCGCCGGTTCCCCCGCTTGGTGCGCGCCTGGGCGGTGTAGGTGCCGCGGTGCTTCTCGAGGTACATCTCCCCCGCCCACACGGGCGGAGACGCGTACTCCGCCTCGGCCTCGGTGAAGAACCGCCGCGGCGAGGCCACTTCGAAGCGGGGTGAGCCCTCGAGGTCGTCCCAGCGCCGCGCGGCCGCCATCATCTCCCGGGTGGGGCCGCCGCCGCCGTCGCCGTAGCCGAACGGGAGGAGGGACACCGTGGCGCGTCCGTGCTCGCGGAAGTTCCGCTCGGCGTGGGCGAGGTCAGAGGCGCGCAGGTCCGAGTTGTAGGTGTCCGCGGGCGGGAAGTGCGTGAACACGCGGGTGCCGTCGATCCCCTCCCAGAGGAATGTGTGGTGGGGGAAACGGTTGACCTGGTTCCAGGAGATCTTCTGGGTCAGGAACCACCGGTTGCCCGCCGAGCGGGCAATCTGCGGGAGCGCGGCCGAGTAGCCGAAGGTGTCGGGGAGCCAGGTCTCCTCGCATTCCGCCCCGAACTCCTCGAGCAGGAAACGCTTGCCCTCGAGGAACTGGCGGGCCAGGGCCTCCCCGCCCGGCATATTCGTATCCGACTCGACCCACATCCCTCCGACGAGGACAAAGCGCCCCTCGGCGACCTTCTCCTTGATCCGCTCGAACAGCTGAGGGTAGCCGTCGCGGATCCAGGCCAGCTCCTGGGCCTGCGAGCAGGCGAAGACCAGGTCCGGGTCCTCGTCCATGAGCGCGACCACGTTGGAGAATGTGCGGGCGCACTTGCGCTGCGTCTCCCGCACCGGCCACAGCCAGGCCGCGTCGATGTGGGCGTGGCCCGTGCCGATGATCCGGTGGGCGCTCGCCGTCGCCGGCTGCGCGAGGACGCCGGCGAGCGCGTCGCGTCCCGCAGGCGCCGTGCCTGCGACGTCGGAGGGGTCCACGGCGTCCGCCATGCGCTCGAGCGCGCGCAGGATCTGGTGCCGCCGCGGACGGTCGTCGGGAAGCTCATGCATCAGGGAGGTGAGGGCTGAGGCGTCCTGGAGGAGCTCCCATGCGGTGGTGTCCCGCTCTGCGAGGACCATGCGGCCGAGCCGGTAGAGGGGTTCGGTGCCCGCAGTGGCGGCGTCGCCGAGCGGGGTCGGCTGGAACGTCCACCCTTGGGCGATGTCAGGATTCGCCGCCGCCTCGACGTAGAACTCGACGTCGCGCCCTCCTCCCAGCGCTGCGAGCGGGACGTAGTGGTTGCGCGGGTTCAGGGCCTTGACGGTCGTGCCGTCGGCGCGCCACACGAGCCCTTCGCACTGGAAGCCGGGCAGTTCGGTGGTGAATCCGAGGTCGACGACGGCCTCGAGGTCCGTGCCCGGGCCTCCCCACCCGGGGGGAACCTCGCCGGTGAGGCGCAGCCATGTCGTGCTCCACGGCGGGCCCCATGGGGCTCCTTCTGCCGCCGGGACGAACGCCTGCCGCAGGGCCTCTGCGACGGGCACGGGTTCCCCCGGCGCGTCCCAGCGTTCGACCGTCAGGGGGATGGAACGGCGGTAGACGGCGCGCTGCAGGCGCTCCCGGATGAACCTGTCGATGCGCGCCTCGATGATCCGGCGGTCGTCATGCACGGAATATCCAATCAGTTGACAAACCTGTGGACATCAAAGCTACTCCGCCGTATCCCCCGGCGGAACGGACGGCCGGTCTCATTTCGGTACAGATCCGAGAGGGACTACGAGGCGACCAGCCGCTCGTGTCCCGCGTAGACGTTGAAGCCGTCCCCGCGGCTGAAGCCGATGAGGGTGACCCCGGACTCTTCGGCCAGCTCCACTGCCAGCGTCGACGGAGCGCTGACGGCTGCCAGGACGGGGATGCCGGCCATCGCAGCCTTCTGCACGAGCTCGAAGGAGGCGCGCCCGGAGACCTGCAGGACGGTCCCGGCGAGCGGCAGCCGGCCCTCGCGGAGGGCCCAGCCCACGACCTTGTCCACCGCGTTGTGACGCCCAACGTCCTCCCGGAGGCAGAGCAGCTCAGCCGAGGTGCCGTCGTCGCCGACCGAGAACAGCCCGGCGGCGTGCACCCCGCCGGTCCGGTCGAAGAGCGCCTGGGCCGCGCGCAGGCGGGCGGGCAGGCCGGCGACGAGCTCGGGGAGCAGCCGCACGCCGTCGCCCGCGGGGCTGTGGTGGGAGGAGCGCCGCACCGCCTCGATCGACTCGGTCCCGCAGATCCCGCACGAGCTCGACGTGTACACGTTGCGGCCGGTGGCGGGCAGCGGCACGCCGGGGCGCAGCTGGGCGTCGACGACGTTGAACGTCTGCCGGCCCTGCTCGTCCTCCCCCGCGCAGAAGCGCTCGGAGACGAGCTGCCCGGACTCCCACACGACGCCCTCGGAGACGAGGAACCCGGCCACGAGGTCGAAGTCGTCCCCGGGCGTGCGCATCGTCACGCTGTAGGTCATGCCGCCCAGCGGCGTGGACAGCCGGATCTCGAGCGGCTCCTCGACCGCTAGCACGTCCTCCTTGTGGCGCACGGGGTGCTCGCTGCCCAGGACGTACTTGTGCACCTTGCGGCGCTGGCTCAACCGGCCCATCACGGCCTCCTAGCTCGGTTCTGGCGGCATGCGTCAGCTCAATTGTCCCGCGCGCGCCTCGTCCTCAGCAGCTGCGTGGCGCTCAAAGCGGACGGTGATGGCCTTGAAGCCCGGCGTGTTGGACTCCCTGGCCACGTTGTCGCGGTGCACGAGCGCGTTCGCCTCCGGGAAGTAGGCTGCCGCGCAGCCCCTCGCAGTGGGGTAGGCGACGAGCCGGAACCGCTCGGCCCGGCGCTTCTCGCCGCGGAACACGCTCACGACGTCGACCAGCTCACGGTCCGCGAAGCCCAGCTCCGCGAGGTCTTCGGGGTGGACGAGGACCACGCGGCGTCCGTCGCGGATGCCCCGGTAGCGGTCGTCGAGCCCGTAGAACGTGGTGTTGTACTGGTCGTGGCTGCGAATGGTCTGGAGGACCAGATGCCCGTCGGGCGCATCGAGGTACTCGAGCGGGCTCACCGTGAACTGGCCCTTGCCGGCCTCGGTGGCGAAGGTCCGCGTGTCCCGCGGGGGGTTCGGCAGGACGAACCCGTTCTTCGTGCGGATCCTGGCGTTGAAGTCCTCGAAGCCGGGCAGCACGCGGGAGATGTGGTCGCGGATCACGTCGTAGTCCTCCGCCATGGCGCGCCAGTCCACGGGATGGTCCTCGCCGAGGGCCGCGACGGCCATGCGCGCGACGATGACGGGCTCGGCCAGCAGGTGGTCCGAGATGGGCTCGAGCCGTCCCTGCGTCGCGTGGACCATGGACATGGAGTCCTCGACCGAGAGGAACTGTCGGCCCTTCGGGTGCTTGTCGTCGCGGTCGGTGCGGCCGAGCGTCGGAAGGATCAGCGAGGTCTTCCCGTGCACCACGTGGGAGCGGTTCGGCTTGGTCGAGATGTGCACGGTCAGGCCGGCGCGCTGCATGCCCGCCTCGAGCGCCTCGGTGTCCGAGTTGGCCTGGGCGAAGTTGCCGCCCAGCGCCACGAACACGTCCACCTCGTCCTTCTCGAACGCGTGCAGCGTCTCCGTGGAGTCGAAGCCGTGCTCGCGCGGGGAGGCGATCCCGAACTCCTTGTCCAGCGCCGCGAGGAGCCACTCCTTGGGCTTCTCCCAGATTCCCATCGTCCGGTCGCCCTGGACGTTCGAGTGGCCGCGGACCGGGCACGCGCCGGCGCCCGGCTTGCCGAAGTTGCCCTGGAGCAGGAGCAGGTTGATGATCTCGCGGATCGTGTCCACCGAGTGCGGCTGCTGCGTCAGGCCGAGGGCCCAGCACACCACGGTGGCCTTGGACTTGGCGAGGAGGTTGGCGACCGTGGCGATCTCGAGGCGGGACAGGCCGGTGGCCCGTTCCGTCTCATCCCAGTCGATCTGGGCGCGCGCGGCCGCGTACGCCTCGAAGCCCACGGTCTGCGCCTCGATGAAGGCGCGGTCCACGACCGTCCCGGGCGCGCGCTTCTCCTCCTCCAGGAGGAGGTGGCCGAGGGCCTGGAACAGCGCGAGGTCGCCGCCGACCTTGATCTGCAGGAACTCGTCCGAGATCGTTGCGCCCTCACCGACATAGCCCGAGAGGTTCTGCGGGTCCTTGAAGTGCAGGAGGCCGGCCTCGGGCAGCGGGTTCACGGCCACGACCTTCCCGCCCTTCGCGCGGCACTCGGCGAGCGCGGACAGCATGCGCGGGTGGTTGGTGCCGGGGTTCTGCCCCACGACGAGGATCAGCTCCGCCTCGTGGATGTCCTCGAGGGACACCGTGCCCTTGCCGATCCCGATGGTGGGGTTGAGCGCGGAGCCGGACGACTCGTGGCACATGTTGGAGCAGTCGGGGAGGTTGTTCGTCCCGAGGCTGCGGGCGAACAGCTGGTACATGAAGGCGGTCTCGTTGGCCGTCCGGCCCGAGGTGTAGAAGACGCAGCGGTCCGGCGTCGTCGCCCGGATGTGCTCGCCCACGAGGTCGAACGCCTCGCTCCAAGAGATGCGGCGGTAGCGGTCGTCGCCCGGGCGCAGGACGACGGGCTCGGTGATGCGCCCCTGCTTGGAGAGCCAGTAGTCCGTCTTGTCGCGCAGCGTCTCGATCGGGTGGGATTCCCACCACTCGGGGGTCACGGCGGAGACCGAGGCCTCCTCCGCGACTGCCTTCGCGCCGTTCTCGCAGAACTCCGCGGTCTTGCGCTTGCCGTCGGATTCAGGCCAGGCGCAGCCCGGGCAGTCGAACCCGCCGCGCTGGTTGATGCGCAGCAGCGAACGGGCGGTGCGCCACGGCCCAGCCTGCTCGAGCCCGCGCTGGAGGGCAACCGTCACCGCCTTCAGCCCGGCGGCCGCCGTCTCGGGGGCCTCGACGTGCAGGGAATCCTCGTTGATGTCCGTCACCGGCGAGTCGTGGGTCATGGCACCATCGTGCTGTACGCCACAGGAGAAGGCGAATCGCCGCCCACGATGCGGGCAACGGCACGCTCAGGCGTCCAGGCCGCTCCAGTCCACGGGCTCCTTTGACGCCGCGGAGCGCCGCCTGCCCTTCGCGGCCGCGGGCTTGGCTGGCGTGTCGAGGGGGCGGCCCCACGGCAGGGGCAGGCACGCAACCGGCTGCGCGAGCTCGAGTCCGTGCGGAGGCACGACCATGAAGCCGTCCGCCCGCGCGAGGCCCCGCAGCATGCCCGACCCGATGCCGGTCGCCGGAGAGGCCATGCCGTACATCCGGCGGAACGGGAGCACCCGGGTGCGCTTGAGCTCGGCCTCGAACGCCTCCCCCGAGGGAAGCTCGACGACGGCGAGCGGCTCCCGCCCGCACAGCGCGGCGAACAGCGGCTCGCCGACCGTCACGAGCCCGACGACGGCGGCCAGCGGGTTGCCCGGCAGGCCGAGGAAGAAGCGGCCGTCGGGGAGTTCGGCGAGCACCGTGGGGTGGCCCGGACGCATGGCCACGCCGTCGATGAGGAGCCGGCCGCCGAGCTCGGCGACCGTGGCACGGAAGTAGTCCGAGCCGCCGAGCCCGGTGCCGCCCGTGGTGATCACGACGTCGGGCGGCGGGGCGTCGCCGTCGCGCCCACCGGGCGCGCCGCTGGCGGAGGGCGTGTCGGCCATCGCTGCCGCCCACTCGTCGGCGCCGTCGCCGATCTTCTCGTGGACGGCGAGGATCCCGCCGTAGGCCTCGACAAGGGGCGGGATGAGATAGCTGAACACGTCCCGCACACGGCCTGGGCCGGGCAGGCCCGCCTCGGTGACCTCGTCGCCGGTGCGCACCAGCTTGACCAGGGGACGGCCCGTGACGGGGACCTCGTCGTACCCGGCGAGCGCGGCGAGCGCGACCTGCGCCGGGCCGAGAGACGTACCGGAGCGAAGGAGCACCTCGCCCTCGCGGGCTTCCTCCCCCGCGGGCCGGATGTCCGCGCCGCCGGATGGCGAGCCGGGCGGTGCGGCGGGGCCGAGTCGCAGGTGCGGGAGGCCGTCGTCGTCCGGGGCCACCTCTCCGTACTCGCGGCGGAGGACGGCGCGCGCACCGGGCGGGAGCGCGCCGCCGGTCACGATGGTGCTCGCCTGGTGGGCGTGCAGCGGCTCCCCCGGCTCGGCGAGGATCCACGGGCCGGTCCCGGACACGGCCCATCCGTCCATCGCGGACGAGGCGTAGTGCGGCATGTCGCGCAAGGCCACCAGGTCCTCGGCGAGGGTGCGGCCCGAGGCCCGTTCGAGGGGGGCGGACGACGGCGGGAGCGGGCCTGCCGCGGCGGCCGCTGCCGCCCGGGCCTCGGCCCAGGAGTGCTGGAGCGCGTGGTGGGAATCGGCCGCTGGCGGGCCTGGTGTCATCCCTCGGTCCCGGCCGTCCCGTGTGCCTTGGCCAGCCGCAGGGCGATCTGGCCCGGGGTCTCGGCCTCCGGGCCCAGCTCGGCATCGGCGCTGGTGGCGGCGAGGCCGGCCGCGTAGCCGACGAGGTACGTGGTCAGTGGCGCGGCCGGGCGGACGATGGAATGCGCCGCGACCCCGGCCAGTCCGAGCACGGCATCGATGTCGACGTCGATCTCGAGCCCCAGCGCCTGCGCCAGCTCGGCGCACCAGGTCCGCAGCACGGCGTCCTGGTCCGGGGCGCCGTCCTGGCGGCCGCCCTCCGGCCCGCCCGCTGTCGAGGGCTCAGTCATCACAGGTCCTCCTGCCGTGCCGTCCCGCCCGGGGCATCCGGGCGTCCGATGCCCCAGCGCTCCGCGGCGTCCCACGTGTCGACGTCGTCGGAGAGGCCTGCTGGGAGGCGCAGGGGCAGCAGGTCCAGCCTAGCAACGAGGTCCCGCATCGGGCGGTCGGTGAGCCCGCCCTCGCGGGCGAGTCCCGCGAGCACCCGCGTGAGGGGACCACGGCGGTAGGCGGCCAGGAGCGGCTGGATGCGCCCGGCGTCGTCCTCCGCGACGATTGCTTCGGGCCCCCGCCCGCCCTCGGCAGCGGCGGCCGCCCGCGCGGAGCCCACCGCCGCGTCGAGGAGGAGGGGCACCGCATCGGCGGACCGGGGGACGTCGACCGCGAGCACGACCACCCACGGCGCCCCGTCCGGCGCACGTCGCCCCAGCTCCGCGACTCCGGCGCCGAGCGCGGCGAGTGGGCCGCCGAAGCGCGGCTCCTCGAGGACGAAGCGCACCGCCGGCGGCGCGCCGACGGCGTCGGGGCCGGGGCCTACGACGACGGACTGCCTGGCGGCGGCGACCGCGGCGAGGGCGCGCTCGAGGAGGGTGGCTCCTTCGAAGACCAGGAGGGGCTTGGGGAAGCCGCCGAGGCGCGTGGCGCGGCCGCCGGCGAGGACGACGGCGTCGAACGGCGGAGGGGCTTCCTGGCTCAGGCCGCCGACTCCGGGACGAGGAACGGGCTCCACTGGGCTGCCGGTTTCTCGAGTTCCTTGATCTGCCACACCACACCCACAGGCGGAGAGGGGCTGAAGCGCAGCTTCCACCCCATCTCCGCGGGCGTGTGGTCGCCCTTGACGTTGTTGCACCGCAGGCAGCAGGCCACGAGGTTCTCCCACGAGTCCGCTCCGCCGCGCGAGCGCGGGAGCACGTGGTCGACGGTGTGGGCTGACTTGCCGCAGTACGCGCAGGCATGCGCGTCCCGTCGGAGCACGCCGCGTCTGCTGACGGCGGTGGTGTAGGTCCGGCGGGGCCTGATGTACCGGTTCAGCAGGATCACGGACGGGCGCCCCAGCACTTCGCGCGGTCCGACGACTGGATCGCCGTCTTCCGCCACGACGCTCGCCTTCCCGGCGAGCACCAGCACGAGGGCGCGGCGGAACGTGACCACCGCGAGCGGTTCATAACCAGCATTCAGAACGAGTGTGCGCATGCGCGTTCCTCTTCACGGCCGCACCCGGTCAGGGGCACAGGGCCGGCTGCCCTGTGCGTAGCCGGGCTGGATCGACTCTCCAAGAGTACTGAACGGTTGCGTGATTAAACGAACAGGCGGCATGCGGCGCCCCAACCGTCGGCCGAAGTTCACGCGCGCGACATGTTCTGACCGGTGCGGATTAAAACCCTCAGGCGCCCCATTCCTCGCGGTATGGGGCGCCTGAGGCGCACGTTCCCGGGGCCGTTCGCAGTGCCCGGGAGGGCGGTGTCGTTTGGGTCAGCCGCCGACGCGGATGAAGACCGGGCCGGAGCCCACGTTCACGCTGAACAGCGCGGTGGTGCCGCCGTTCCAGCCGCCGTGGACGGCCATGCCGTTGCCGACGTACACGGCGATGTGGGCCAGGCCCATGCCGCCGTTGGCGTAGTAGGCGAGGTCGCCGGGCTGGGCCTCGGCGGCGCTGACCGTGCGGCCGAGGGAGAGATAGCCGGCCGGCCAGCCGTGGTAGTGGATGCCGACGGCGGCCAGCGAGTTGGTCACGAGCATCGTGCAGTCCTGGGCGACACCCAGCTGGGCGTACGCGGCGGCGGCGATGGCGGCACCCTGGCCGCTCGCGGCGGCGGGGGCAGGGGCGGGAGCCTGCACCGCGGTGCTGGCCGCGGCCTGCACCTTGGCGGGAGCCGGAGCCGGAGCCTGGGCCTGCGGGGCAGCCTCGGCGACGGGGGCCGGGGCCGGCTTCTCGACGACCGGGGCGGCGACGGACTCGACCGCGGGACGCTCGAAGGTGACGGCGGCCGTCGTCTCAGCCGAGATCGGCGCCTGGACGGCGCTCTCGACCTCGAGGGCAACCGGGGCCGACGCCTCGCGCTGGGACGAGACCTCGGCAGCGTTGGCGGCGACGCCGCTGGTCAGGACGAGGCCGCTGGCAGCCGCGATGACGGCGGCCTGGCGGCCGACGCCGCCGGCGTTCTCGGTGACAGCCTTGGCGATGATGGCAAGGGAGGAGGTGTTGTCGGCGCGGTGGCGCCCGATTCCTGCACGGGTGGTCATACGGGTGAGTTCTCTCTCTCGTGTCCCTCAGGCCGCAGGGGGACGGCCCTCGGAGGGCGCCGCAGCGGGGGTCACCGCCGCGCCCGGAAGTGGATGGTTCTCAGCTGAGGGTGTAGAAGACGGACGAGCCGGTCGCGGCCACGGCGTGCAGCAGCGTGCCCTGCGAGGGGTTGAGCGCGCTGATCATCATCCCGTTGCCGACGTAGATGCCAACATGGGCGCCGCCGTTCTGGACCACGAGGTCACCGGGGGCCGGAGTGGCGGTCTGGCGCATGATGCTCCATGCCTGGACACGCGGGATGCTGATGCCTGCCTGGGCGTAGACCCACTGGGTGAAACCCGAGCAGTCCCAGCCGGCAGGGGTGTTGCCGCCCCAGACGTAGGGGTGGCCGATGCCCGTGTAGGCGATCGCCGCGAGGCTCGAGCCGGCGGCGTTCACGGTGGCGTCCACAGCGGGCGACGACTTCGTCGCGACCGCGGCCTGCGCGGTAGCGGTCTGCGTCTGTGCGGCCGGAGCGGTGGACTGGGTCTTGACGGGCTCGACGACGGGCGCGGCGACCGACTCAACGGCGGGGCGCTCGAAGGAGACCTGGGCATCGGTGGACGCGACGACGCTCGGCACAGCAGTGCTGGCCACGTCGGAGAGGGCGGAAGCCTCGCGCTGGGCTTCTGCAGCCTGCGCGGGGAGCCCGGCGCTGATGATCAGCCCGGACGCCGCGGCGATGACGGCCGCCTGGCGGCCGATGGTGCCTGCATTGTCGGACACCGCCTGCGCGACAGCCTCGAGCGGACGGGTGCGGACCGGTACGGCGCGATGGCGCGCAGTCATGGTGCGTGACGACACAGAAGTAGCCTCTCCCAGTGCCTACGAGGTGAGCTGTCGGGTTCGGATTGGAAGTATCCGGCCTCCCGGCTCGCGCCGGGCTGCTTAACCCCAAGGCCCTCCCTGAAGAGGACCAGAAGTGGTTCCCCCGCCTCTGCCAAGCGGTGTGTGCGAACGGCTTCGGAGAGTGGCAGAGCTAGGCATTCTCTCCGAATGTTCCAACTTGGTAGGAGCTGGAACAGGAACGACCCTACAGGACACCGGACCATATGTCACATTCGGATCACGGTGTGTTTATCGAGGATCACGAAAAGGACACGACGAAGGGCGCGCGCCCGAAAGCACGCGCCCTGGAGGGCAGGAGAGGGCCGCTGAAGCGGCTCAGAGCCAGCCGTTGGGGTCGACGACGTCGCCGTTGACCATGACCTCGAAGTGGAGGTGGCAGCCGGTGGAGGCGCCGGTCGTGCCGCTGAGGGCGATGAGCGCCCCGCGGTCCACCTTCTGGCCCACAGAGACCGAGAACGAGGAGAGATGGTTGTAGGTGGTCTCGAGCCCGTTGCCGTGGTCGATCACGACCCGGTTCCCGCCGCCATAGGGATGCCATCCGGCGAAGGTCACGGTTCCGCCGGCGGCTGCCTTGACTGCGGTCCCGCACTGGGCGGCGAAATCCTGCCCGCGGTGGAACTCGGCGGCCCACCCGCTGATGGGGCTCACGCGGTAGCCGAAGGGCGAGGTCTTCTCCATGGAGTCGAGGGGGGCGCCGAGGGAGTGCTGGGCCTGGGCCGGAGTGACACCCTTGGCAGACTCGGCTGTGAGCATCTGCTGGAGCTGGCCGTCGGGGTTGAGCGCACTGCCTACGGAGGCCCGGCTGAAGGCGACGGAGGCGTCCTCTGGCGCCGTGACTGCAGGCAGGACGGCCGTGTCGACGACCTGGGAAGCCTTCGAGGCGGCGCCGGCCTCGATGGCACCGGTGGCGGTGGGGACCGTCACGGTCAGGACAAGGCCCGTCGCGGCGAGCGCGACCCCGGCCTTCTGCCCGACCCCGGCGACCGAGGCGATCTCGGCGAGCTGGCGGACGGGGCTCTGCCGCTCGGCGGCGCGGCGGCCGCGTCTGCTGGCGTCCCGCGGGCGCAGGCCCGCTGCATGGTCGACCTCAGCGAACGACGGCGACTGGGCGCGACGTCGACCGCGGACAGCTTGCTGGCTCAAGCGAATTCCCTCTCTCGTCAAGCGCCTGCGAAGTTAGCTGTCGGGTTCGAGCCAGAGAGTCCGGACTCGGCCCAGCCGCACGGGTCTGGGCACACGGGTATCCACGGATGGATCCTGCATGCCAGTGTCCCGAGCGTGCTGCGGGCTTCACCCCAAGGCGGCCTCGGCCGCCGCTGGTGGTTCCCCCGCCTCTGCCTTGGATTGCTGCATCCCGGTCCGCTGGCAGAGCTCGGCGTGCGGCTGGGATCACGCCGAAGTCTCGGCGCTTGTCTTCCAGCATAGAGGAACTCAAACCCGATGTAACGCTTTCGTGACCTTTAGTGAGAGGAAGCTCACATCAAATTGGCGTCTGACGGGTTACTCCACCGAGTAGAGGTTTTGTCCTCTTGTGTGAGGCCTTGTGCGACTCCCCAGTAACTACGCGCCTGGTGGGCCAGCTATGCCACCGAGACGAAGACGTGCGCCGCAACCTCGACCGGCAGTTCCAGCGCGCCGTCGACCATTGCCACGCGCACCGAGATGTAGTCCCCCACCCGCTCGAGGGCGACCGTGGCGCCCGGACGGATGCCGCCCTCATCGAGCTGGGCCAGCAGCTCCGGGTCCACCTGGATCGGCTCGGCGAGCCGGCTCACCACAACCCGGGAACCCGGGGCATAGGTGTCCATCGCCTCCACGAGCGTGACGACGCCGTCGGCGAACCCCTCGGAGGGGGTGCCGCCGAGGGCCTCGAGGCCAGGAATGGGGTTCCCGTAGGGCGACTCGGTGGGCCGTCCGAGCAGCTCGTACAGCCGGCGCTCGACGCGCTCGCTCATGACGTGCTCCCAGCGGCACGCCTCGTCATGGACGTAGGGCCAGTCCAGCCCGATCACGTCGGAGAGGAGACGCTCCGCGAGGCGGTGCTTGCGCATCACCTCGACCGCCCGCCTGCGGCCGTCGAGGGTCAGCTGCAGGTGCCGGTCTCCCGAGACGACCACGAGGCCGTCGCGTTCCATGCGCGCCACGGTCTGGGAGACGGTGGGGCCGGAGTGGCGGAGCCGCTCGGCGATGCGCGCGCGCAGTGGGGTGATGCCCTCCTCCTCGAGTTCGAGGATGGTGCGCAGGTACATCTCGGTGGTGTCGATGAGGTCGGACATGCGGTGCTTCGAGCTCCTCGGGCGGTGGGGCGGTGCGGACGGCGTCGCTGCCGCAATTCTAGCTTATTTTGAACCGCTCAGATTAGACGGGACTCCCGGGCGCAATGGTTCGCGACACCAATGCCGGTGCGGCAGACTTGACCCGGGGCGAAGGGCACGGCCTCCGCCTCCACCCTGACCCACAAGGAGGCTTCACCGTGGCCGAAACCAGCCAGCTTCAGATCCCCGCCGAGCTCCTGCCTTCCGATGGACGCTTCGGAGCAGGGCCATCCAAGGTGCGTCGAGAGCAGGTCGACGCGATCGCGGCGGCGGGTGAGAAGCTGCTCGGCACCTCCCACCGGCAGGCCCCCGTCAAGAACCTCGTCGGCAGCGTCCGCGAGGGCCTCAAGGAGTTCTTCTCGGCGCCCGAGGGCTACGAGGTGGTCCTGGGCGTCGGCGGCTCGACGGCGTTCTGGGATGTCGCCTCCTTCGGCCTCGTCCGCTCCAAGGCACAGCACCTCTCCTTCGGCGAGTTCGGCTCGAAGTTCGCCAAGGCCACGGACAAGGCGCCGTTCCTCGAGCGCTCCTCGATCATCGCCTCGGAGCCGGGGACGCGCCCCTCCCCGAAGGCCGAGGCCGGCGTCGACGTCTACGCGTGGCCGCAGAACGAGACCTCCACCGGCGTCGCCGCCCCCGTGAAGCGGGTCGAGGGCGCCGATGCCGGCTCGCTCGTCGTCATCGACGCCACGAGCGCCGCGGGCGGCCTCGCCGTCGACGTCTCCGAGAGCGACGTGTACTACTTCGCCCCGCAGAAGAACTTCGCGTCCGACGGCGGGCTCTGGCTCGCGCTGTTCTCTCCCGCCGCGCTCGAGCGCGCCGAGGAGATCAAGGCCTCCGGCCGGTGGATCCCGGACTTCCTGGACCTCAAGACGGCGATCGACAACTCGAAGCTGAACCAGACGTACAACACGCCCAGCCTCACGACCCTCGTGGGCCTGAACGCCCAGGTCGAGTGGCTCAACGGCCAGGGCGGCCTCGACTGGGCTGCCAAGCGCACTGCTGACTCCGCGGGCCGCGTCTACTCCTGGGCCGAGGCCTCGGCCTTCGCCACGCCGTTCGTGGCCGACCCCGAGGAGCGCTCGAACGTCATCGCGACCGTCGACTTCGACGGCTCGGTCGACGCCGCGCAGGTCGCCAAGGTCCTCCGCGCCAACGGGATCGTGGACACGGAGCCGTACCGCAAGCTCGGCCGCAACCAGCTGCGCATCGCCACGTTCGTGGCGATCGAGCCGGACGACGTCACCAAGCTCACCCAGTCCATCGACTGGGTCGTGGGCCAGCTCCAGGGCTGAGCACCGTCCGACGCACGACGGCGGGCCTCCACCTTCGCAGGTGGAGGCCCGCCTTCCGTCAGGGCTGGGTCGCTCAGTCCTCAGCGGCAGGCGCGGCCTCCTCGGAGCCGCCCTCCGCTCCGGCCGCGGCAGGCGAGCCCTCAGCCTCGGGCGAGCCGTCGCCGTCGTGCGCCTGCTGAGCCGGGGCAGCCTCGGCGACCTCCGCCTCGGCGCGGGCACGGTCCTCCGGACGCACGCGGTCCGCCCACGGCACCCACTCGGGAGCGAGGACCGAGTCCTTGGACGGGACCAGGCCCACCTCGCTCACCGTGACCACCTTGGAGCGGGAGGTGCGCGCGACCGTCACGAACCACTGCCAGCCGCGGTAGCCGGGCAGCAGCGACTCGAACAGGTGGGTGACCACGCGCTCGCCCTCGCTCTTGGCCGCGACGTGCTCCCCGATGTCCTCGGGACGGGCCACGTCGGCGAGGGCCGCGCGCGCCTCGCCCACCGCGGCGGCCAGGAAGGCATCCGGCTTGCCGATCCGCCAGATGGGGATGCCATCGGCGGTGGTCGGCAGGCCCTTCGGGGCGGTTCTCCTCGCGTCGGCCATGTCTACGCTTCGAGCTGGTCCGCGACCCGGCGGAGCACGGCGGCGATGGAGGCACCCTTGTCCGGGTACGTGCCCTTGGACAGCTGGCCGGAGAGGTTGTCCAGGACGCTGACGAGGTCCTGGACGATCGGGGCGAGCTCACGGGCCGGCATGCGCTTGGCCCGGGCGACGGAGGGCAGCTTCTCGAGGACCCTCGCGGACAGCGCCTGCGGGCCGCGGCGGCCGTCGGCGATGCCGTACTCGAGCCTCGTCCCGGTCTTGATCTCGGCGTCGGCGGGCACGGCGGACCCGGGCAGGAAGACCTCCTGACCGTCGTCGCCGGCGATGAAGCCGAAGCCTTTCGCCTTGTCGAAGAACTTGACCTTGCCAGTGGGCACTGCCACAACCCCCATCTGTGAGGACTCGAAGGAAAGCGCCGCCGTGGCACGGCGGGTCGGCGGGCGCAGAGGCCTGCCCGGGCCCGTCACGGGCGCTTGCTGTACTGCTCCTAGGTTACTGGCTCACGCGCGCAAAGTAGGCCCCTTGCCCGTCGGCCGGGCAACTCACTGTTAGGTTTAGGCCATGGTGCCTTCTCACTCGGACGGGGGACCCGCCGACAGACCGGCAGGGGCGGGCCCGGGGATGCACGACGACGTGCGCGGACGGCTGCGCCTCCTCACCGTGGTCGGCGGAGTCCTGGCGGTGGTCTCACTGGGAGCCTGGGCGGTGACCCTCGGCCTGGCGGCGTCCGGGAGCGCGGCGCCGACCTGGGTCGCGTCGGTCGCCCTGTACGGGCTGCCGGTCGCCTTCCTGATCATGGCCGCGGCCGTCGTCTGGACGGTCCTCGAGAGGAAGCGGCGCTGAGATGTCCTCGATCCGCGCGCTCGCCGAAGAGCTCTCCGCACGGGGCAACGACTCCCTGAGGCACCTGTTCGCGGCACGGCCGGACCTCATCATGCCTGGGGTGCCGGACTTCGCAGCGCTCGCCGCGCGGGCCTGCGCGAGGGTCAGCCTGCAGCGCGCCCTCGAAGCGCTGTCCAAGCCCGAGCTCCAGGTGCTCGAGGCGCTCGTGCTGACCACCAACGAGGACGAGGGCCGCAGCGGCAGCGCCGTCGAGCTCCGCCACGCCGTGGGCAACGCGACGCTGGGGACGCTCGAGTCCGTCCTGGCCGCCCTCTCGCAGCTCGCCCTCATCTACCGGGCGGACCCGCCGGACACCATCCACTCGGCCTCCGGGAGCCGGCGCCGCTACTACCTGCCCGTCGCCAGGATCCGCGAGGTGCTCGGAAGCTACCCGGCCGGGCTCGGCCGCTCCTACACGGACCTGACCGCGGCGTCAGCCCTGTTCTCGGACCGGGCCGCGGCGATCGTGAACGCGATCCCCGGCGCCGTCCAGCAGCAGCCTGTGGAACACCACATCGCGGCCGCGTACGCCCTCGAGCGGTGGGCGGCCCTTCCGGAGGCCCTCGAGGGCGCTCCGCCGCGGACCGCCGAGGTCCTGGCGAAGTTCGAGAACTGGCCGGTGGGCGCGGTGCCCCATGCGCTTGCCCGCATCCGCCCCGGCCGCCGGACCGACAACCCGGTGGACTGGCTCCTCTCCCGCGGCCTCCTGGTCCCGCTCGACGACGAGCACGTGGAGCTTCCGCGCCCGGTGGGCCTCGCACTGCGCGGTGGCAGGATCGTGCCAGAGCTCTCCCTCACGCCGCCTCCCGTGGAGACCACGACGACGACCGAGGCGCTCCGCCGCAACGCTGCCCTCGGGGCCATCGGAGACGTCCTGCGGACGGTGAGCGCGCTCGCGGTCGAGGCCTCGGAGCGCCCCATCGAGACGCTCCGCGCCGGTGGCGTCGGCACGAGGGAGCTGCGGCGGCTGGCAACGGCGCTGCGCACGGACCCGGACCCCGCGGTGTTCGCCCTCGAGCTCGCCTCGGAGGCCGGCGTGCTCAGCCTCGACCCGGACACTTCGACATGGCGTGCCACGGGTGCCGAGGCGTGGCTCGCGCTGCCGCGGCCCGAGCAGTGGCTCATCCTCGCGACAGTCTGGCTCGACACGCACCGGGTGCCCTCCCTCGCGATGTCCGCCGAGGGCAGCGACCAGCTCTCCCCGCTCTCCGGGGAGGGCCAGCGCCCGGACGCCCCGGCCGTGCGGCGCCGCGTGCTCGAGGTCATGGCGCAGATCGCGGCAGAGTCCGGTGCGCGCGGCACAGCGCAGGCCAGGGGCCGGTGCACGGTGGCCGGGCCGGAGGCCCTGCGCCAGCGGATCGACTGGCTCCAGCCGCGGCTGGGGCGCAGGCTGCGCGGCCTGCTCGACATGGTCCTGGGTGAAGCGGCGCTCTTGGGCTTCACCGGATCTGGGGCGCTCACGTCCGTGGGCGAGGCCGTGCTCCGGGACGACTTCGACGCGGCACGCGAGTGCCTCGAGGAGTTCCTTCCCGCGGGGGTGGACAAGGTCCTGCTGCAGGCGGACCTCACCGCCGTGGCGCCCGGCTACCTCGACCCGGTCCTCGCGCGGCGCCTCGCGCTGCTGGCGGTGCCCGAGGGACGCGGTCCCGCGACGATCTACCGCTTCTCTGCCGCGAGCCTGCGCCGGGCCCTCGACGCCGGCGAGGACGCGGCGTCGATCCACGCCTTCCTCGCCGAGCACTCGTCGACCCCGGTCCCCCAGCCCCTCGCCTACCTCGTGGACGACACGGCAGCGCGCCACGGGCGGATCCGCGTCGGCCGTGCGGGCAGCTTCATCGCCAGCGACGACGAGGCAGCCCTCGCGGGCCTCCTCGCCGACCCGGCTGCGCGCCCGCTGGGCCTGACGCAGATCGCCCCGACCGTCGTCGTGAGCAACGCCTCACCGAGCGAGGTCGCCGTGGTGCTCCGCGAGCTGGGGCTCTCCCCCGCCGTCGACGCGTCGCTGGACCCGGTGGTCCGACTGCGGCGCCGCACCGCGGCGAGCCCGCTCCCCACGCCCGCGCCGCGTCCGAAGCAGCCGGACAGCGAAACCGTGGAGGCCCAGCTGGCGATCCTGCGCACGCAGTCCCCCGTCGGCCTCAACGGGGACGAGGCAGCTCCGCTGATGGGCATCGAGACGCTGCAGAAGGCGATCCGGCTCAAGCGGGCGGTACGCTTGAACATCGTCGACGCGCTCGGCAATTCGAGCGTCGAGGAGCTCCGGCCAGTGTCGATCTCTGCCGGCCGCGTGCGCGTCTTCGACCCAGAACGAGAGACCGAACGCGTGCTGAGCGTGCACCGGATCATCGACGTCGAGCTGGCCTGACGGTCCGCGGCGCCGGGCCGCCGCCGCGATCGCCGGAAGGAGGCCCGCATGGGCGACGGACCGCTCATCGTCCAGAGCGACAAGACGATCCTCCTCGAGGTCGACCACCCGCAGGCCACCGAGGCCCGCCACGAGATCGCGGCGTTCGCGGAGCTCGAGCGCGCGCCCGAGCACGTGCACACCTACCGGCTCACACCGCTGGGGCTCTGGAACGCGCGCGCGGCGGGCCTCGACGCCGAGCAGGTCCTCGACACGCTCCTGCGCTTCTCGCGCTACCCCGTCCCGCACGCCCTCCTCATCGATGTCGAGGAGACGATGTCGCGCTACGGGCGGCTGCGGCTCGAGAAGGACCCGGTGCACGGGCTCGTGCTCCGCTCGGATGACTTCCCCGTGCTCGAGGAGGTCCACCGGGCCAAGAAGATCGTCCCCATGCTGGGCCCGCGGATCGACCCCCAGACCACCGTGGTGCACTCCTCCCAGCGCGGAGCGCTCAAGCAGGCGCTGCTCAAGCTCGGGTGGCCTGCCGAGGACCGTGCCGGGTACGTGGACGGGACGCCGCATCCCATCGCGCTCACCGAGACCGTGACGGCCGCCCCCGGCACCGACGCCGCCGGTGGGACGCACGACGGCGGCGGGTCGCCGGCGTCGTCCGCGGGTGCGGGCGGCGGGTGGTCACTGAGGCCGTACCAGCGGGTGGCGGCGGAGAACTTCTGGGCGGGCGGCAGCGGCGTCGTCGTGCTTCCGTGCGGTGCCGGGAAGACCCTCGTGGGGGCGGCGGCGATGGCGCAGTCCTCGACCACCACGCTCATCCTGGTGACGAACACCGTCTCGGCGCGGCAGTGGCGGGACGAGCTCCTCAAGCGCACGACGCTGACCGAGGACGAGATCGGCGAGTACTCGGGCGCGGTGAAGGAGGTCAAGCCGGTCACGATCGCGACCTATCAGGTGCTCACCGCCAAGCGCGGCGGCCTCTACCCGCACCTCGAGCTGCTGGACGCGAACGACTGGGGCCTCATCGTCTACGACGAGGTGCACCTGCTCCCCGCGCCCATCTTCCGCATGACGGCGGACCTGCAGGCCCGGCGGCGCCTGGGCCTCACGGCCACGCTCGTGCGGGAGGACGGTCGCGAGGGCGAGGTGTTCTCCCTCATCGGGCCGAAGAGGTACGACGCGCCGTGGAAGGACATCGAGGCCCAGGGGTACATCGCACCGGCAGACTGCATCGAGGTGCGGGTGGACCTGCCGCGCGACGAGCGCATGGCGTACGCAATGGCGGAGGAGGCGGACAAGTACCGGCTCTGCGCCGCGAGCGAGTCGAAGACCGACGTCGTGGAGCGGCTCGTGGCCAAGCACGACGACGAGCAGCTGCTCGTGATCGGGCAGTTCCTGGACCAGCTGGCGGAGATCGGCGAGCGCATCGGCGCGCCCGTGATCACGGGGGCGACCAGTGTCAAGGAGCGGCAGAGGCTTTTCGACGCGTTCCGCGCAGGCGAGGAGCGGCGGCTGGTGGTGTCGAAGGTGGCCAACTTCTCCATCGACCTGCCGGAGGCGTCGGTGGCAATCCAGGTGTCGGGCTCGTTCGGGTCGCGGCAGGAGGAAGCGCAGCGGCTCGGGCGGCTTCTGAGGCCCAAGGCTGACGGCCGCGGCGCCCGGTTCTACGCGCTCGTCGCGCGCGACACCCTCGACGCGGACTTCGCCGCGAAGCGGCAGCGCTTCCTCGCCGAGCAGGGGTACGCCTACCGGATCCTCGACGCCGGGGAGATTGCATAACAGGCGTTTTCCCAGCTCATTGTGAGCTACGTCACAGATGAGTAGATGGCCGATGGCTGGGACGTACCGCTTCGGCGGTCCCACGGACGGCAGCTGGGGCCGGACCGCTTCTCGTGAAGAAACCCGCGAAAGCACATCCCCCATGAAACTCACACACCGCACCCGGTGGGGTGCTTGTATCGCCGTGACCGCCCTCGTGATGGCAGGCGCGACGTCGGCGCAGGCGAACCTCAGTGGCAGCCTATTCGAAGGCTCCGACGGGAACCTGGCCGTCAACACTCCCGGCAACACCGACTGGGCCAATGTGGCCGGCCTCAACACCGGCGTCGACAAGCCCTCGGGCAGCACCGACAACTCGTTCGGCCAAGGGACCAAGGAAGACGACCCCAACGCCACGGTCGTGACCGGCTCCATTCCGCCCAACAAGAACGATCTCACCAGGTTCTACGAGGCGTCCGAGACCGGATCCAACGGCCACGTCTACCTCTATTTGGGCTGGGAACGGCTCGTCAACATCGGAAACGCAAATCTCGACTTCGAAATCAGCCAGAACCCGACCACAGGGTTCACGGCATCAACTACGGGACCGGTGAGCCTGAACCGGACAGCGGGCGACCTCTTGGTCACCTACGACTTCGGCGGCAGCGGCACCCCGACGCTTGGCATCAACACGTGGCTCACGGCCGCCGCAGGCAACACCGTCGGCCAATGCTTCTCCGCGAACGCCCTGCCGTGTTGGGGCAAGCACGCAACACTGACAGGAACGAACGCCGAGGGCGCTGTGAATAGCGCTTCCGTGTCCGAGCCGTTCCTCAACACGAACATCGGCACCGGCCTGTTCGGCGAGGCAGCGATCGACCTGACCGGCGCCGGCGTCATCCCTGAAGGGACATGCGAGTCCTTCGGCAGCGCCTTCGTCAAGAGCAGGTCGTCGTCCTCGTTCACGGCGGAACTCAAGGACTTCATCGCACCGATTCCCGTCAACATCTCCAACTGCGGAACGATCACGATCCACAAGGTCACCGAGAACGGAGACTCGACCTTCAACTACGCGCCGACGGGCAAGATCGGAACCAGTGCCTTCACCCTGAGCAACGGCGGACAGAAGCAGTACACTTCCGTCGCCGCGGGAGCATCGTCAGTCACCGAGAATCTCACCGCCGCACAGGTTACAGCAGGTTGGACGCTCAAGAGCGTTGCCTGCACCGCAACCGGCTCGGGCACTAGCTACGCAGTCAGCGGCGCCACCGTGAACGTCACGATGGGCTTGGGCGGCAATGTCGACTGCACCTACACGAACCACATCAACGTCAGCCCGACGATCGCGACCACGCTCTCCGCTACTTCGGTCGCGGTGGGCACCGCCGTCCATGACTCCGCCGCCCTCACGGGAGCGACGGCCACCGCTGGCGGCACCGTCACGTACACGGTCTACAGTGACAGCGCCTGCGCCAAGAACGCACAAGCCGCCGGTACCATGACCGTCACCAACGGCGTCATCCCGGATTCGAACGCCATCACGTTCAACTCTGCGGGCGACTACTACTGGCAGGCGGTCTACAGCGGCGACGCCAACAACAACGGCGCCTCCAGCACCTGCACCGAGGAGCATCTCGTCGTGACCAAGGCGCAGCCGACCGTGGCCACCGCCCAGGACCTCATCCCGAATGACAACTTCACGCTGTCCGGCGGATTCGGAACCCCTGGCGGGTCGATCACCTTCAACCTGTACGCTCCGACCGACGCGACCTGCTCCGGCACACCGGCCCTCACGCAGACGGTGCCCGTCAGCGGCAACGGCACGTACAGCACCACCAACAGCACGTTCCACGCCGCCACGGCAGGAACATGGCGCTGGGCATCGACTTACTCGGGCGATGCCAACAACCTGACGGCCTCGTCAGCCTGCGGCGTTGAGAACTTCACCATCACCAACGGCTGAGCCCGTCTAGAACACCAGAAAGGACAGCGCCCCCGACCCACAGAACCGGGGGCGCTGTACCGCTTAGGGAACCTCCTTCGAGTTCATCAATCAATTAGCTAAACCATCTTTACAACGCGTACCCACCGGCCTACCCTGAAGGTGCTGGGAATGTTCTGAGGCCTCGTCATGAGCGCTCTGGCCGGAGCGCGAGGCCTCGGCCGACGGCCCATACCGGACACTCGCACTCTCCCCTGGAGCCCCCCATGCGCAAGGCATTCCTCGTCGTCGCTGCCCTCCTCTTCCTCGACACCATCGCCCAGCTCTACCTTGCCGCGTTCGGCACGTTCGCCCTGGACCTCATCCCCAACCACGAGTCCTTCGACTACCACGCCTTCAACGGACAGGTCGTCCTGCGCCTCCTGGCACTCGTGGCCATCCTGTGTGCCGCGCTCGCGAAGGCGGGCAAGAACACCATCTGGCTCACCGTCGGGATCTTCGCACTCACCTGGGTCCAGCTGCTGGTCTTCATCGTCGGCGGCCTGCTCACCGGCGCCGGCCCGGACAACCCCACCATCGCCGGCGCGTGGGCCGTCGCGACCCACGCGGTCACGGGCCTGCTGATCATCTTCTGCTGCTACTGGCTGCTGCTGCGGGCCCGCCGTCTCGACAAGACGGGAGCCACGCCGAGGCCGGCCGCCACGCCCGCCGAGACAGCCGCCGCCTGACCAGGCGGCCCCAGGAGGCACCCCATGGCCGGATCGGCCGTCCTCGGCATCGACCTCATCCTCGCCGCCGCCTGCGCGGCGGCATGGATCGGGGCGCTGGCCGCGGCGGTGCTCAGACGCAGCCCGACGGCCCCGGGCTGGCTCCCCGTCTGGACACCCACCGCGGCCGCGGTGCTCGCGGTCGCCCTCGGGGTCCTGCGGTTCGGGCTGCTGCTCGCGGCCGTCCCGGCCCTCGTGGGCGACCGCCTCCTGGGGGCCACAGCGCTCACCGCACCGGGCTGCCTGGCCGGCCTCGCCGCCGTCGTGCTTCCGCCGCTGATCCCCCCGTCGGCCCCGCGGCTGAAGCTCCCTGCCCTGGCCTTGGCGGCAGCCCTGACGACGGCCGGATTCCTCGCCGTCGTGACACTCGGAACGCCGGCCGGCTGGCTTCCGGCCGCCGTTCTGGCGGCGGTCGCGCTCCTGGGCGCGGCCGCCGCGGCCACCGGGTTCGCCCGAGGCTGGCGGCATCGCGCCATCAAGGCCGCGGGCGTCCTCGGCGTGGCCCTCATCGCCGGGTCGCTCGCGGTGGCGTGGATGGACAGCCGCGCGGCCGCACCGTCGGCCTTCCATGCCGCGTCCCATCACTCGACCCTTGCCTCCACCACCACGTCCACCGACGCGCCTCCTCGCGGCGTCGACACGCTCCGCGCAGGGGCGCCGCAGGGGCCAGTGCGCGACTACACACTCCACGCCAGGAGCGAGCGGGTCACCCTCGACAGCGGCCAGACCGTCGACGCCCTCACGTTCGGCTCCCTCCCCGGCCCCGCACTGCGCGCCACCGAGGGCGACACGGTCCGGGTCACCCTGGTCAACGACAGCGTCCCCGATGGCGTGACGCTCCACTGGCACGGCTACGACGTCCCCAACGCCATGGACGGTGTCCCGGGCGTGACGCAGGACGCCGTGATGCCGGGCCAGTCGTTCACCTACGAGTTCCCGGCCGTGCAGACCGGCACCTACTGGTACCATACGCACCAGAACGCGGCCGGGAACGAGCCGCTGGGCCTCTACGGCAGCCTCGTCGTCGACCCTGCCGACGGGCGCGACCCCTCCGTCGCCGACCTCACCGTCCCTGTGCACACCATCGGCGGGGCCACCCTGTTCGGGAGCCATGCCGGCGTGTGGACGGAGACCGTCGCTTCAGGCCGCCAGGTGCGCGTCCGGCTCATCAACACGGACCAGCTCACCCAGCGCTTCAGCGTCGCGGGAGCCGCCTTCCGGCTCGCGGCAGTCGATGGCGGCGAGCTCCCCGGCGGCGCGGAGCTCGCCCAGACGGTCCTGCCGCTCGCAGCGGGTGGCCGCTACGACGTCGTGCTCACCATGCCCGACCACCCGGTCCAGGTGGCCGTGGAGGGATCACGCGGCGGCGCCCTCGTGCTCGCACCGGACGGGACGCCGGCTCCCGCTTCCGTGCCCCGGTTCGTCCAGGGGCCTGAGATCGACCTGGCCGGGTACGGGGCGCCCGCGGCGCAGCCCTCTCCGGCACCGGACCGGACAGTGGCCTACACGGTGGACAGGCTCCTGCGCTTCGTCGACGGCGTGCCCCGGTTCGCCTTCACCGTGGACGGCGCGGTGTACCCGAACATCCCGCCCCTGGTGGTCCGCGAGGGCGAGCGCGTCCAGCTCACGGTCATCAACCGCAGCAGCGAGGTCCACCCGATGCATCCGCACGGCCACCACGTGCGCGTGCTGAGCGTCGACGGCCGTGCAGCCGCCGCGGACCTGCGGATGGACAGCCTCGACGTCCGGCCCGGCCAGATCTGGACAGTCCTCCTGACCGCGGACAACCCCGGCATCTGGATGGACCACTGCCACAACCTGCAGCACGCCCGCGAGGGGATGGTCTTCCACCTCGCCTACGACGGCGTCGAGACCCCCTTCCGGCACGACGCCGGCTCCGCGAACCGCCCGGAGTAGTGCGCGCCCCGGCCTACGCGGTCTCGCGCACCGCATCGAGGAGGAACCGGGCCATCCCCGCGCGCGTGCGCAGGCGCTCGCGCAGGGCCGGCGAGTCGCCGTCGGCCAGCTCGCGCGGCGAGAGCGCGGAGAGGCAGTTGAAGATCGCCATCGAGAGCACGTGGCCGCGGCGCACGACGGCGCGCGAGATCCTCGTGCCCGCATCCTCCAGCCCGCGGGCGTACTCGTCCTGGACGAGAGGAGCCAGTGCCCGGAGGGCGTCGGGTCCGAGCTCGCCGCTGTTGATTCGCCCGGCGAGCAGCTGGCCGAGGTCGAACCCCACCGGCTGAAGCGAGTAGGAGCCCCAGTCGATGGCGGTCATAGAGCCGTCCGACGCGAAGAGGTTCTGCGGGCTGGCGTCCCCATGCGCGCGGAGTCGCGGCAGGGCCTCGAGCTCGGCGAGGTAGTCCTCGGCGCGGAGCGCGAAGGCGCGCAGGTCCGCAAGGAGCGCCGGGTCGGCGGCCTGGGCGATGACCGGGTTGTCCTCCGGCTCCCGGCTGAGGAGCCGCGGGATGAACACGTGCCGCGCCGCGCCCTCGTAGAAGAACCGGAGCGGCCGCTCCGGTGGGCGCTGCACGCCGGGGGTGCCGGCGAAGCGGCCCAGGAGGTAGCCGGCGCGGGCGAAACGCGCCTCGTCCCACGGCTCTGGGCCTTCGAGGACGTCCTGCATCCAGATGGCGGCGTACTCCCCGGGCAGCTCCCGGACGAGATAGACGACGGGCATGGCCATGCCCTCCGGGAGGGTCGAGGCCAATTGGCCGGTATAGGCGTCGAGCTCAGTCCGCCAGTTGATCACCTGGGCGAGATACTCCCGGAGAGCCTCGGGGACCTGCGCGATGCCGGGCCAGTAGAGCGGGCTGCGGCAGACCTTGACGATGAGGGAGAACGGGAGTCCGTCGACGGTCCCGCCGACGCGGTGGAGGCATTCGGTGGTCATGTTGTAGACCTCGCCCGGCACGGGCTCGACCGTCAGCCGCTCAAGCTGCCGCGCGCCGTCGTGCGTTCCCGCCGCGCGGGCCGCTATGGCCGCGAGCTCATCGAGGGCGATCTGCGCCCGGCCCAACTTCGCCGCCTGAGCCTCCTGAGAGGCGTCCATGCCGAAAGTAAAGCATGTTTACTTTCCCCTACACTAGGGGGATGGCGGAGAACATCGCGAATCTCCTGGGGGCGGTCTTCGAAGCGTTCCGCGCCGAGCTCTACGCGAGGGACCGCAGCGGGCTGAGGTCGTCACAGCTGCGCTACCTGACCCTCGTTCCGGACGACGGCGTGAGGGTGGGCGACATGGCTGCGCTGGCCAGCATGAGCAAGGCCGGGGCGGGGCAGTTCGCGGCCGCGCTCGAGGAGCAGGGACTCGTCGAGATGCTTGCCGACCCCGCCGATTCCCGGGCCAAGATCGTCCGGCGCACGCCCGCGGGACGCCGCATCGCGTCGAAGGCCCTCGCCGCCGTCGAGGAGATCGAGGCGGCATGGGGCGCCGCGATCGGCGCCGAGCGGTACACGGCGATGCGCGCCGCCCTCGAGGAGATCGCCGGCCTCAGCCAGACGCCGTCGCCCGCCGAGCCGAATGCGGCAGCGCCGGCGCCGCCGGCACCTGCCGTCTAGGCCAGCCGCAATCAGCACACAGCAACCATCCAGAAAATTCTCAGAAACTGAACGCACCATGGGAAGCGTGAAGAAGACCGAACCCGAGGCGAAGCTGCTCGTCGTCGACGACGAGCCGAACATCCGCGAGCTCCTGTCCACCTCCCTGCGCTTCGCCGGCTTCGAGGTCATCGCCGCCGGCAACGGCCGGGAGGCGCTCACCGCGGCGGAGGAGCAGGCTCCGGACCTCGTCGTGCTGGACGTCATGCTCCCGGACATGGATGGCTTCACCGTCACACGGAAGCTGCGCGCGGCCGGGCGCCACGTGCCCGTCCTGTTCCTCACCGCCAAGGACGAGACGGAGGACAAGGTCCAGGGGCTCACCGTCGGCGGCGATGACTACGTCACCAAGCCGTTCAGCCTCGACGAGGTCGTCGCGCGCATCCGGGCCGTCCTCCGCCGCACCCAGCCGCTGCTGGACGACGACGCCGTGCTCCGCGTCGACGACCTCGAGCTCGACGACGACGCCCACGAGGTGCGGCGCGGCGGGGTCACGATCGACCTCTCCCCCACCGAGTTCAAGCTCCTGCGCTACCTGATGCTCAACCCGAACCGGGTGCTGTCCAAGTCCCAGATCCTGGACCACGTGTGGGAGTACGACTTCAACGGCGACGCCTCCATCGTGGAGTCGTACATCTCCTACCTGCGCCGCAAGGTCGACGCGAACGGGCCGAGCCTCATCCAGACCAAGCGCGGAGTGGGGTACGTGCTGCGGACGGCGGAGAAGCGCTGACCGTGCTGGCCGCGTGGAAGAGGACGTCGCTGCGGACGCAGCTCGTCGCGATCATGATGGTCCTGCTCACGAGCGCCATCTTCTTCACGGCCGCGGCCACCGTCACCCAGCTGAAGACCTACCTGATCGGCCAGCTGGACCTCAAGCTCGCTACCGCCTCCGGGTTCGCGCGGGACAACCAGAACATCCAGCTCCTGACCGAGGTCAATCCCCTCATCCCGCAGGACTACATCCTCGTGCTGTACCCCGAGGGCGGGTCTCCGCAGACGTACATCCAGCCTGAGGACACCGAGGGGCGCCCCGACGTCCCCGCGATGAGCGTCGCGGACGCCGCAGCCATCCAGAAGTCGGGGCAGGTGCTGCAGACGCGCGGCACCGACCGGGCCATCGACTGGCGCTACACGGCGATTCCCGTGCGGATCATCGAGACCAACCAGCCCGCGGCGATGATCATCGGCCTGCCGCTGACCAGCGTGGACCAGGCCGTGGCGCACACGCTCTCGCTCACCGCGGGCGTCGGGATCATCACGCTCGCCACGGCGTTCGTGATCGCCACCTGGACGGTGACCCGGGCCTTCCGGCCGCTGCGCCGGGTCGAGAAGACGGCTGCCGCGATCGCCGCAGGGGACCTCTCCCAGCGCGTCGACGAGGAGGCGCCTGGCACTGAGCTGGGGCGGCTCTCCTCGTCGCTGAACGCGATGCTGTCCCACATCGAGGTGGCGTTCCAGGCGCGGATGGCCTCCGAGGCCCGCATGCGGCGCTTCATCTCCGACGCCTCCCACGAGCTGCGCACGCCCCTCGTGACCATCCGCGGCTTCTCCGAGCTCTACCGCCACGGGGCCCTCGCCAAGGACGAGGACGTGGCCACCGCGATGGGCCGGATCGAGAGCGAGGCGAAGCGCATGGGGACCATGGTCGAGGACCTCCTCACCCTCGCCCGCCTCGACGAGCAGCGCCCGCTCCAGCTCCGCCCGGTAGACCTCCTGCCTCTCGCGCACGACGCCGTCGTGGACGCCCAGGCCTCGGCCCCCCAGCGCGCGATCCGGCTCGTGGGACTCGAGGACGGCGCGAGGCCGGCGGCCGCCCCGACGCTGGGCGACGAGGCCCGCCTGCGTCAGGTCATCGGGAACCTCGTGGGGAACGCCCTCCGGTATACGCCGGGCGGCTCGCCGCTCGAGATCGCCGTCGGGACGCGGGCGGCCGGCGGCCGGTACGTCGCCGCCGTCGAGCTGAGGGACCACGGGCCCGGGATCGCCGAGAAGGACGCCGCGAAGATCTTCGAGCGGTTCTACCGGGCGGACACCTCGAGGGCGCGCGACACCGGCGGGACCGGCCTCGGGCTCGCGATCGTCGCCGCGATCGTGGCCTCGCACGGCGGTTCTGTGCGGCATCAGGACACCCCCGGCGGCGGTGCCACGTTCGTGATCGAGCTGCCGTACGTCGTCGTGCCCGAGCGCCCGGCCGAACCGCCCACGTCCACCGGCGTCGCGCGCGAGGAAGCCGGCAGCCCCGGGACGGCGCCGCGCACGACGGCGGGTGGCGGGCGGGGCGCATAGCGCGCCTCCCACTGGTCCTCCACAGGCCCAGACTCGCGCCATCTGTCCACATAGGAGTCCTCTGCGCTGCTCTCCGGTGGCAGGCCTTCCTAGGCTCGGCAGGGTAGGCGCGGCGAGGGCCGCGGATCCTGACGGAAGGCGGAGTGAGATGGCGATCATGAAGGTGGACACCGAGGCGATCGACTCGAGCGCCCAGGCGGTGCTGGCGACCTCGGAGCGGGTGAGGGCGGAGGTCCAGGCGCTGCGGAACAATCTCGAGGCCCTCCGTGGGAGCTGGGAGGGCCAGGCGTCGAACAGCTTCCAGATCCTGGCCGGGGATTGGGCGCGGACCCAGGCGCAGGTCGAGACGTCCCTGGGCCAGATCGGCGCCGCGCTGCGCAGCGCCGGGTCGGCCTACGGCGCCATCGAGACCGACAACGCGCGCCGCTTCGCCGGCTGATCGTGCCTCCGCGGCGACCCGCTCCGCAGCTGGGGACGGGCCGCCCGGGCTGTCGGCCGTGTCTGGCAGGATGGAGGCCATGACCATCACCGCCGCCGCCGACGGCTCCGCCCTCGGCAACCCCGGCCCGGCCGGCTGGGCCTGGTACATCGACGAGGAGCGCTGGCACGCCGGGGGCTGGCCGCACGGGACGAACAACCAGGGCGAGCTCATGGCCGTCCTGGACCTGTTCCGGTCCACGGCCCACGTCCCCGACGAGCCGCTCCACGTCCTGTGCGACAGCCAGTACGTCATCAACTGCGTGACGAAGTGGATTCCGGGGTGGAAGCGGCGCGGCTGGAAGAAGGCCGACGGGAAGCCTGTGCTCAACGTCGACCTCCTGCGGCAGATCGACGCCGAGCTGGTCGGGCGGAAGTACACCTTCGAGTGGGTGCGGGGCCACGCGGGCCACCAGCTGAACGAGGCCGCCGACGGGCGCGCGCGGGCCGTTGCCCTCGCCTACCAGTCGGGAGCGGAACCGGCCGAGGGACCTGGGTTTGCCGCTGCACGCCGCCCGGAGGCTCCGGCCTCCGGGGCCGGCCCGGCTCCGACCATCGACCAACCCGAGCTCTTCGCGGGCCCCGGCGACGAACCGGCCGACCGCGGGGACGACCGTGACGTCACCGCAGTCGTAGAACTCGAGCAGGAACTGCTCAACCCCGAGGTCCGGGCCGACTACGGCCAGCTCGCCTACCTCCTCCACCCGGAATATCGGGAGGTCGGCGCGTCTGGCCGGATCTGGGGCCGCGAGGAGCTGATCGAGGAACTGGTCGATGCGCCGGACCTGCAGGTCCGGTTCGAGCTCATCGACGCATCCCCCATTTCGGAGGACGCGATCCAGGTGCTCTACCGCGCCGTCGGGGCGGCGGGGGCGACCCTGAGGAGCTCCCTCTGGCAGCGCAGCGACGACCGGTGGCGCCTCCGCTTCCATCAGGGCACCCCAGAATCCTGAGCCCCTTCCCCCCCGCCCACCCGCCGCTGTGCCGACCGGGAGGAGCAGGTTTC
>NZ_CP022463.1:512421-580703 GCF_002224485.1 Sinomonas sp. R1AF57 | reverse complement strand
CGCCGACCGGTGGCGCCTCCGCTCCCATCAGGGCCCCCCAGAATCCTGAGCCCCTCCCCCCCGCCCCTCCCCGCCCCCGTCCTCCGCCCTCCCCTCCCCTGCCCCACCCAGGTTTCGGGTACAGCTATTCCCCTCCCACCCACCTTTCGGGTACAACAAACTCTCCGCTCGGGACTCTCAGGTACGCCAAATTCGCCTCTAATTAGCCCTGTGGATAACTTGCGACGGGCGGTGTCATAGGCCTATAGACTGGCCCCATCGCACCGGTCGCCCGTGTGGCGGCCGACCAACGACTTCGGGGGAATGTCCATGGCGCACCATCGCGCACTTCGTTATGCCCTGCCCGCCCTGCTTCTCAGCGGTTCTCTACTTGTCTCAGGCTGCGGAGGCGGCGCAACCGCCGGACCGAGCCCGACCGGAGGGCCCTCTTCAGAAGCCGCAACCGCTGACCCTCGGCCGACGCCGGCAAGCTCCACTGCACCAGCACGCAACATTCCGGTCCCAGCGCTTCCGGAAGCTGCGAAGCAGAACACGCGGGAGGGATTCGAAGCCTTCGTCCGGCACTACATCGACCTTCTGGACTACGCCTACCAGACCGGGGACACGAAGCCGGCCTTGGCCGTGGCTGCCCCCGACTGCACCATGTGCAACACGATTACCAGCGACGTGAAGAAGACCTACTCGACCGGCAAGTGGATCGTCGGCGGCGACTTGACTCTCGAAAGTTACGCCTCGGACGGCACCCCTGACGTAGACGAGATTTGGTTTGCTTATCTCAAGATCAGCCAGCGTCCATTCACTGATTTCAGCACTGACGGGTCGGGGGGATCTGCGTCGGGGGGAGTCGCGAACATTGGGGCAAGCGGCGAATTCTCTGGTGGTGCCTGGCGAATGTGGGACCTGGGCAAGGTCAAGGGCGACAAGTCATGATGACGCAGGTGCTCAGCGTCCTCGCCGCGGGCGCATGCTTCTTGTCCCCAATTCACTCTCAAATCCCTCGGGAGCCAGCGCCGTCCCCTCCCTCGACGTCCGCGGGCGCAACCGACGCCTCAATCGTCGTTGAAGCCCGGAAGCAGACGAAGGATACAAGGGCTTCAACTAAGAATGCCGTCGATTTGCCCGGAGGCCTCGTGGCCGATGGCCCCCAACCCTACTGGGACCGAGCGTGTCTGACTGACCCGAACGAGGTGGCTACGAAATGCCTTCCTCAGCAGGATCGCTGCGGCGGAGAAGGTGAGCTGATGCAGCTCATGGTGCCCGTTCCGGGGACAACGCCCACCCGCTACGCGAAGTCGGGCACCCCGACGTGCCAATTCCCGGACCAGCCGCTGCCGGTGCAGGGACCGGCTGCGATTCCTGCCTTCACCCAGAAGGAGTTCCGCGAGCTGCCCCTGGCCGCCGCGACCATCGGGTCCCAGCCGGGCCGACACACCCTCAAGGGCGCCGAGACCAACATCTACGCCGATGCCAAGGAGCAGACGTTCAATCTCACCCTCGCAGGCCATGGCTTCGTCATCAGGGCCCGTCCCGCAGAATACCGGTGGACCTACGGCGACGGCGCAGCCCTCACCACGACAGCGCCGGGTGGCCCCATCCCGGAGAGCCGCTGGGGCGAGAAGACCGTCACGAGCCACGCCTACGCAGCTACCGGCACCGTCGCGGTCGGACTCACAACGATCTTCACCGGCGAATACTCCGTCAACGGCGGCCCGTTCCAGGCCATTGTCGGCACAGCCGAGGTCCCCTCGCTCCCGCGCACGCTGAGCATCTGGCGCTCGGAGGTCAAACGCTACGCCGACGACTGCAACGTCAATCCCGCTGGCGACGGCTGCTCCTAGGCACGCACCGCGCGTACCCGAGACAGAAACGCGGACGGCGGGGTCCCCACCTAAGTGGGGACCCCGCCGTCGTGCGTGGGGTGTCCGGGCGGACACTCCGCGTACCCGAAACGTCAGATACGCGGATTGTCCGTACCCGAGACGGGGGGGCTTAGAAGCCGCCCATACCGCCCATGTCATCGGCACCCGGGCCAGCCGGAGCGGCCTTCTCGGGCTTGTCGGCGACGACGGCCTCCGTGGTGAGGAACAGGCCGGCGATCGACGCGGCGTTCTGCAGCGCCGAGCGGGTGACCTTGACCGGGTCGTTGACGCCGGCGGCCAGGAGGTCCTCGTAGACGCCGGTGGCGGCGTTGAGGCCGTGGCCGGCGGGCAGGCCGCGGACCTTGTCCACGACGACGCCCGGCTCGAGGCCCGCGTTGAAGGCGATCTGCTTCAGCGGGGCGTCGATCGCGACCTTGACGATGTTGGCACCCGTGGCCTCGTCGCCCTCGACCTGGAGGTTCGCGAACGCCTTGGCGCCGGCCTGGATGAGGGCCACGCCACCACCGGCGACGATGCCCTCCTCGACGGCAGCCTTCGCGTTGCGGACGGCGTCCTCGATGCGGTGCTTGCGCTCCTTGAGCTCGACCTCGGTGGCCGCGCCAGCCTTGATGACGGCCACGCCGCCGGCGAGCTTGGCGAGGCGCTCCTGGAGCTTCTCGCGGTCGTAGTCCGAGTCGGAGTTCTCGATCTCGGCGCGGATCTGGGACACGCGGCCGGCGATCTGGTCGGCGTCGCCGGCACCCTCGACGATCGTGGTCTCGTCCTTGGTCACGACGACCTTGCGGGCCTTGCCGAGCAGCTCGACCGTCGCGTTCTCGAGCTTGAGGCCGACCTCCTCCGCGATGACCTGGCCACCGGTGAGGATGGCGATGTCGGTCAGCATGGCCTTGCGGCGGTCGCCGAAGCCCGGGGCCTTGACGGCGACGGACTTGAACGTGCCGCGGATCTTGTTGACGATGAGCGTGGCCAGGGCCTCGCCCTCGACGTCCTCGGCGATGATGAGGAGCGGCTTGTTGGTCTGCATGACCTTCTCGAGGACCGCGACGAGGTCCTTCACCGAGGAGATCTTGGAGTTCACGATGAGGATGTACGGGTCCTCGAGGACCGTCTCCTGACGCTCGGCGTCCGTGACGAAGTAGGCCGAGATGTAGCCCTTGTCGAAGCGCATGCCCTCGGTGAGCTCGAGCTCGAGGCCGAAGGTGTTGGACTCCTCGACGGTGATGACACCCTCCTTGCCCACCTTGTCGAGGGCCTCGGAGATGAGCTCGCCGATCTGGGTGTCGCCGGCGGAGATGGACGCGGTGGCGGCGATCTCCTCCTTGGTCTCGATCTCCTTGGCGGAGGAGAGGAGCTCCTCGGTGACGGCCGCGACGGCCTTCTCGATGCCGCGCTTGAGCGAGAGCGGGTCGGCGCCGGCGGCGACGTTGCGGAGGCCCTCGCGGACGAGCGCCTGGGCGAGCACGGTGGCGGTGGTGGTTCCGTCGCCGGCGACGTCGTCGGTCTTCTTGGCGACCTCCTTGACGAGCTCCGCGCCGATCTTCTCGTACGGGTCGTCGAGCTCGATCTCCTTGGCGATGGAGACGCCGTCGTTCGTGATGGTGGGGGCGCCCCACTTCTTCTCGAGGACGACGTTGCGGCCACGCGGGCCGAGGGTCACCTTGACGGCGTCGGCCAGCTGGTTGAGGCCGCGCTCGAGGCCGCGACGGGCCTCCTCGTCGAATGCAATGATCTTGGCCATGACGGCTTCGGTCCTTTCGGGACGTGTCTGTCGGTGGGCCACCCTGCTGAAGCGCCCGCGACGGCCGGCTCCCGGGCCCGTATGGACGGACCGCGGAGGCCTCACCCCAGCGAGGTGTTCCTGTCCCCCGCGCCTGAGAGCGTTAGCAGTCAGAGCGTGGGAGTGCTAGGTCAATGTTTAGCACTCGACCCACCCGAGTGCAAGCGCACAGCCCCTCTCGGACGCTCGCGCGCCGGCGTGTTCGCGGCCAGCGCACGACGGCGCGCGCGGCTACCGCGTGACGGTCACCTCGCCGTCGTGCGCGGGCAGGTTGTCGGCATGGAAGGCGAGCACCATGAACCGGCCAGTGGTGACGTCCCCATGCCCGTCGAAGTCGATGGGCCCGGACTCCCCCTCGTAGTCCACGGCGGTCCCGCGGCCCTGCGCTTCGAGGCATGCGGCCAGGCCCGAGCACTTCTCGCGTCCGGCGGCCTGGCCCGGGCCCTGCCCAGCGGCCTCCCCGCCCGAGACGGAGGTGAGGCGGGAGGCGATGGAGGCGCCGGCATCGTCGCCGGCCGCGCCGGCTGCGAGGATCGCGAGGGCGGCGGCGTCGTAGGCCTCGGCGGCGAAGGTCATGTCCTTCAGGCCGGGCCCATGCTCGAGGACCGCGGTCTGGAAGTCGATGCTCGGGAAGGCCCCCGGGACGGCGGCGCGGGCGCCGTCGAGCACGCCGTTCGCGAGCGCCGAGCCGTACCGGTCCACGAGCCCGTCGGAGAGCAGGAGCCTTCTCCCGGGGATCCCGGCCTCGGCGAGCTGGGTGAGCACCGACCGACCGTCCGAGCGGGCGACGACGAGGACGGCGTCAGCGTCCTTCGTGCCCGCGGCCTTGGACCGGACGTCGCCGCGTCCGAACTCGGCGCTCCCGGACTCCTCGAGCCCGGCGGCCGAGGCCGCTCCCGCCGCGCCGGCCGCGACTGCCTTCCCGTACGCGCTGTCCTCGTGCAGCACCGCAATGCGATGGGCTCCGGCGCGCTTGGCGAGCTCGACGAGGGCGGCGCCCTCGGCACCCTCGGGCGCGGCGGTGCGGAAGAAGAAGCCGCCGCTCCGGTAGTCGCTCAGGCTGGCAGCGGCTGCCGCCGGGGAGATGAGAGGGACCTGTGCGGCGGCGAGCGCGTCGATGGCGGCGGGCGCGCGGCTCGAGTCCGTGGGCCCGATGACGACGTCGGCTCCGGCCTCCGCGAGCCGCTTCGCCCCGCTGCCCGTGTCCTCGCCGACGGCTGCGTCCAGCAGCTCGACCGGCTTCCCCTTGAACCCGCCGGCCGCATTCGCCTGCTGCACCGCGAGCACGACGGCGGCGCGCTGGGCGTCGTTCAGATAGGCGGACTGGCCGGCGGAGTCCAGGAGGAGGCCGAGCCTCAGGACGCCGTCGCCAGATGGCCCCGGGTGGGCGGTGCGCGCGTCGCCGCTGGGCCCGCAGGCCGCAAGGGCGAGAGACGCGAGGCCGGCGGCAGCCACGGCAGCAAGGCGTGGCAGTGCGGTGCCGCGACACCTCACCCGGCGTACCCGGGGCCCACAACGGCGGCCAGCGGCAGCCCGAGCGCCGGCGCCTCGAGCACGGTCTGGATCCCGAGGTCCGCCGCCAGGGCCTTCGCGGACCCGGCGTGGGCCGCGGAGCGGTAGTACACCACGGACGAGTTCACGGGGGCGCCGGCCCAGTTGCCCACGTCCGTGACCGTCCAGCCGGCCGTGCGAGCGGTGGTCGCGACGCGGTTGCCGAGCCCGGCCGTGCCGGTCGCGTTGTACACGCCGACCTCGAGGGCCTTGTTGGCGCTCTCGGTAGGCGTCGGGGTCGCGGTGGGGGTGGGCGCCGCTGAAGTCGGCGCCGGGGCAGGCGCGGAGGCCGCGGGCTGGGAGCCCTCGGGGGCGGGCTGCGAAGTCGACGGCGCCGACGCCACGGCGGATTCGGAGCCGCTGATCCCGAGGCGCGGGAGCAGGAAGAAGGCCACCGCCCCGATCACGAGGGCGAGGATGCCCGCGGCGAGGATCCACCCGAGGCCCGATCGCCGCTGCGGCTCCTCCCCCTCCCGCGTCCTGTGCACGCCCTGCCTGCGGGGAGACTCGGGTACTGCATCGAATTCGTCGCGGGGGTACGTTCTCATGCCTGGGTCAGGGTCCTTGTCGGTGGCCTGCTGGGGACAGCGGGCAGCGTCAGGCGCCCCCACCGAGCCGGCGGGCGGTGCGCGCGCGCTGCCGCGACGTCCTCAGTCTACGCAACCTCTTCACAAGCATCGGGTCGTGGGCCAGGGCGGCCTCGGTGTCAATGAGGGTGTTGAGCTGCTGGTAGTAGTGCGTGGCCGAGAGGTCGAAGAGGTCGCGGATGGCCTGTTCCTTGGCGCCCGCGTACTTCCACCACCCGCGCTCGAGGGCCAGCATCTTCACGTCCCGCTCGCTGAGCCCCTCCACGGGGCGGCCTGCCGCCGCCCGCTCGAGATCCTGGGCCCTGACATGGGTCTGGTGCGCTGCTGCCGACATGCGTTCCAGTTTAAGAGGGAACTACAGGAGTGTCATTCCGGCGCGCCCGGCGCTGCGCCCAGAGCGTAGGCTCCCGGGCGCCGCCGAGTTCCCTCTGGCACACTGGCGTAGATGATGGACGCCGAACCCCTCTTCGACCTGCCGGCGCCCGCGGCAAGCGGGTCCGCCGCCGGCGAGCACGCGGCGTCGTCCGAGGAGGCCGCCCGCGAGTTCGAGCGGATGGCGGCCGCCCCGCTCGCCGAACTCGTGCACCCCGAGTGGGCAGTGGCCCTCGCCCCCTGCGAGCCGACCCTGCGCGCCGCGCTCTCCGCACTCGCCCGGCAGGCGCACGACGGCGCCGTCATCCTCCCAGCCCCTGCGCGCCTCCTGCGGGCCTTCGCCCGCCCGCTGCACGAGGTGAAGGTGATCGTGATCGGCCAGGACCCGTACCCCACGCCGGGCCACGCGATCGGCCTTTCCTTCGCATGCGACGCCCACGTCCGGCCCCTCCCACGCAGCCTCGCCAACATCTACCGGGAGCTGTCTGCGGACCTCGGCGTACCTGCCCCCAGTGACGGCGACCTGTCCCCGTGGGCCGACGAGGGCGTCCTGCTGCTCAACCGGGTCCTGTCGGTGCGCGCCGGCGCGGCCGGGTCCCACCGCCGGCTCGGCTGGGAGGAGGTCACCGACGCGGCGGTGTGGGCGGTCGTCGCCCGTGGTGCACCGCTCGTGGCGATCCTGTGGGGCAGGGACGCGCAGTCGGTCGCGCCTCTCCTGGGAGCGACTCCGACCATCGCCTCGGCGCACCCTTCGCCGCTGAGCGCGTCGCGGGGGTTCTTCGGCTCGCGCCCGTTCAGCAGGGCGAACGAGCTCCTGGCCCAGCAGGGCGCCGCTCCCGTCCGCTGGGCCTGACCCGGGCCCCGCGTCACCGGAGCCGGGCCGGCGCGGGCCACCCGGTAGTCTGGGGCGCATGACTTCGGCCGCCGAGAGCCCAGTGCCGCAGGGACCCGCCGCCGCCCCCGCGAAGAGGGCCCGGCCCACGCTCGACCTCGTGGTCGCGCGCACCGAACAGCTGACCCCCCACATGGTCCGGGTCGTGGTGGGCGGGCCCGGGTTCGACGCCTTCGTCGACAACGGGTTCGCCGACAAGTACGTGAAGATCGCCTTCCCGACCGAGCTGCCCGGCGGCCGGTGGCCGGACGGGCCTGTGGACCTGCAGGAGCTCAAGGAGTCCCTCCCGCGCGCGCAGTGGCCAGTGTCCCGCACCTACACGGTGCGCTGGTTCGATCCCGCGGCCGGAGAGCTCGCGATCGACTTCGTGGTCCACGGCGACGAGGGCCTCGCCGGGCCGTGGGCCGCAAGCGCGCAGCCGGGTGACCGGCTCGTGTGCACCGGCCCCGGGGGCGCCTACTCGCCGGCACCGGACGCGCCGTGGTACCTCTTCGCCGGGGACGAGTCCGCGCTTCCCGCGATCGGGGCGGCGCTCGAGGCGCTCCCGGCGGACGCGACGGGGATCGCGTTCCTCGAAGTCGGCAGCGGAGACGACGTCATCGAGCTGCGCGCGCCCTCCGGGATCGATGTCCGATGGCTCTCCCGCGAGGGCTTCCCCGCCGGCGAGACTCTGGTGCTCGCCGAGGCCGTCGCCGAGTCGACGTGGCCCGAGGGCATCCCCCACGTCTTCGCCCATGGCGAGCGGGGGGCCATGAAGGAGCTCCGCGCCGTGTTCAAGCAGCGCGAGGTGCCGCGCGAACGTCTGTCCCTCTCCGGCTACTGGGCCCTGGGCCGGGCCGAGGACCAGTTCCAGGCGGAGAAGAAGCTCCCCATCGGCCAGATCTGAACCGCGTCCCCGGGGCACCCCGCGTGCCTCTGGGGGTCAGGTCCTGGGGGTCACCTACGGCGGGAGCGGCGGCGCCGCTCGAGGGACGCCCCGCCGCGGGTGAACGGCCGCGCGAGGTTGTCGCCGAGCACGACGCCGGCCGCCGCCCCCAGGATGATGGCCATCGCCGTGAGCATTCCCCCGGCGCCGGTGGTGATCTGCGCGGCGTCGATGGTCGCGATGTACATGGAGCGGAAGATCGTCAGCCCGGGCAGGAGGATGAGCGCCGCCGGCACCGCGACCACGAGCTGCGGCGCGCCGAGCCGGAGGGCCACGATCCGCGCGAGGAACCCCATGACGACGGCGCTCACCGCAGGCGCGATCCTGTCCCCGACCCCGAGCAGCCCCACCCCGGTCAGGGCGAGGTACCCCACGACGCCGACGGCCGCCGTCGGCAGCACGAGCCTCCGGGAGGTCTGCTCGGTGATGGCGATTGAGGCGACGGCGGCCCCGATGAGCAGCACCTGGACGATGTACGGATAGGCGGGCGGGAACGTCTCGGTGACGTCGATCCGCTCGATCCCGAGCAGCTCCCCCACGGCCGTGGCGACGGCGATCCCGGCCACGAGCGCGGCGAACGTGAGGAATGCCGAGAGGTACCGGCCGGCAGCTGTCACGGGGAAGCCGTTGATGGCGTCCTGCGTCGCGGAGACGAGCCGGGCGGTCGGCAACAGCAGGAGGATGCCGCCCACCACGACGATGGCCGGTGCGATGGGCAGCTGCGCGGCGAACATCAGCAGCGCGACCATCGTCACCACGAACGAGCTCGCGAGCGTGACGAAGAAGTCCGGGATCCGCCACCTGCCCATCACCCGCGCCACCACCGAGATCAGCAGGTTGGAGCCGAACGCGACGAGCGAGGCGAGCTGGCCCCCTCCGATGACGCCCACGAACGCTGCCGCGAAGACGCCGAACGCGAAGGTCACCGACCATTTGGGGAACGGCTTGGCGCGCCGCGAGATGCTCTGGAGCCGGCGCATCGCCTCGTCGCGGCCCACACCGCCCGCGGCGATCTCGGTGACGAGCTGGTGCACGAGCACGAGGCCGGCGTAGTTGCTCGTCCACGAGCGGACCACGCGCATGAGCGTGATCGGCGTCCCGTCCTGCGGTGCATAGTTGATCGCCACGGACTGGTTCGTGATGTCCACCTCGATGTGCCGGAGCCCGAGGGCGGCTGTGGAAGCGATCATGGAGGTCTCGACTTCGAGGGCGCCTGCCCCGTAGCGGAACATCGTCTCGGCCAGCAGGAGTGCGAAGTCGAGGGTCCGCCGGGCGGACTCGTCGGGCCCAGACGGGATCGCGAGGTTCTCGTACGGGCTGCCGGCAAGCCGGTCCACGATGCTCATCGGAGCCGTGGGCGGGTTCTCGCCCCGCATGAACCGCGCGAGGACGCGCTTCGCGGCGGCGTTGGCGCGGACCTGTGAGGCGCTGATCGGCTGGGTGGCCGGGGTCCCCGGCGCCGCGGGCGGCGGTGCGACCGCGGGAGCGGCTGCCGGGGGCGCGACCGGCGTCGCCGTCAGGGCCACCGGGGCGACCGGTGCCGGCGTGGGTGCGTGCAGCGCGGGCGGCCCGGACGACGCCGCGTGCCCACCCGGCGTCGTGCGTTCCCCGGCGGCAGTGGTCGCCGAGCTGTCCGATGCCGCCGCGGGCGCGTCGGTGAAGGCGATGGGTGTGATCTGCGGAATCACGCCGGCGGGGATGTCCCCGCCGGGCCCCTCCGCGCGTTCGGACTCCGCCATGCGTATCCCTCCCCCGGGACCCTTTCGTGGATCAGTAGAACTGCTGGCCCGTGCGGCGCGTGTAGAGCTGGCGCGCGATCCGCTCGCCCGCCGTCGTCCATGCTCTGTAGCGCAGCGGGTCGATGACGAAGTCCCAGCAGCCCACGAAGTCCGTCACGGTCTTGGTGAACGAGGTCTTGAACAGGCCCAGGCCGTGGAACGGGTGGGAGGTGTCCTTCAGGCGGTCCGCCGGGGGTGTGCCGCAGAAGTCGTACTCGGTGCAGCCGAGCTCCTTGACGCGGTTGATCGCGGTCCACTGCACGAGGTGGGAGTCGCCGTACTGGGTCCGCTTCTGCAGCGAGCCGCCGTCCTTGTACGTGCCCTTGCGGCCGTAGTTGATGACGAAGGCCCCGACGGAGGGCCGGCCGTTCTCATAGACGAAGTAGAGCCGCCCCTGGCCGCGCTGGGTGAATTCGGTCCAGAACTGGCGGTAGTAGTCGAAGCTGCGCACCTGCACGCCGGTGCGCGACTTTGAGTTCAGCGTCCCGGTCATGAGGGCGTGCATGGTGCGGTAGTTCTCGAGCGTGGGCTCCGCCTCGACCACCTCGACGCCCTCTCGCTCGGCGCGGCGGACGGCGTTGCGGCCGCGGGAGTGGAGGCTCTTGAGGATGAGTCGGGGCTCGGTGCTGATGTCGAGGATCGCCGTCGAGTCATTGGGCTGCAGGTTGGGGACCTTGACGAGGCCGGCCCCGGCCAGGAGCGCGCGGGAGGAGTCGGAGTCGACGATGTCCGGCTCGATCTTGACGGCGAACACGCCGAGGCGCTCCCGGAGGACGAACTCCTTCACCGCGGCGAGGGCCGCGGGGACCTGCTCGGCGGCCGCGACGTCCGGGCCCTTGATGAGGTACCAGAAGCGGCCCAGCAGGGGGACGGACTTCTCCAGGACGAGGTTGTAGCTCGGCTGTGCTTCATGCTCGCCGGCCTCTCCCCCATGGCCGACGCGCGGCTCCAGCACGAGATGCCGGACGTCCCACCCGAAGTTCCTCTTGACGGCCGCGAACGCCGCCGACTGGAGCAGGTTGCCGCCATTGGGGTTGGCCGTGACGTGCTTGTCCCAGTTCTCGATTTCGGTGTCGTTCGCGAAGCGGGCGGTGAAGGTGACAGTGTGGCTGGTCACGGAGGAGGGATCCCTTCGGTCTGGCTGCGGGCCTCTGCCAGTCTAGTCAGTCCGCGCTGCCGTCCCTCCCTCCGGGGCCGGTTTGCGCTCCCGGCGGATCGGGAAACCGGTAGGCATGGCACATGACATCACCGGCAAGAAGATCGCGTTCCTCCTGACCAACGGCGTGGAGCAGGCCGAGCTGACCGAGCCGTGGAAGGCCGTCGAGCAGGCGGGAGGCCAGCCGGTCCTGGTCTCCCCCGAATCGGGAACGATCACCGCGATGAAGGGCGACTGGGACCACGGGGATTCCTTCCCAGTCGACGTCCCGCTCTCCGGGGCCAACCCGGACGACTACGACGCACTCGTGCTCCCTGGTGGAACGGTGAACGCGGACAAGATGCGCCTCGAGAAGGAGGGCGTCGCGTTCGTGAAGTCCTTCGCCGAGGCCGGCAAGCCCATCTCCGCGATCTGCCACGGCCCGTGGATCCTCATCGAGGCGGGGGTGGTGAAGGGCCGGACGATGACCTCCTACGCGTCGCTCGAGACCGACCTCACCAATGCGGGCGCGCAGTGGGTCGACCAGGAGGTCGTGACAGACCACGGCCTCACGACCTCCCGCAACCCCGGCGACCTCGAGGCCTTCTGCAGCAAGATGCTCGAGGAGATCGCCGAGGGCCAGCACAGGTAGGAGCACCACCCGCAGGGGCCCGGCACGCTCTCAGCCGCTGGGCCCCTAGCACTCCACCACGTTCACCGCGAGGCCGCCCATGGCGGTCTCCTTGTACTTGTGGCTCATGTCCTTGCCCGTCTCACGCATGGTCACGATGACCTCATCGAGCGAGACGCGGTGCGTGCCGTCGCCCCAGAGAGCCATCTTGGCGGCGTTGATGGCCTTGGCGGCGGCGATCGCGTTGCGCTCGATGCAGGGCACCTGGACGAGCCCGCCGATGGGGTCGCACGTGAGGCCGAGGTTGTGCTCCATGGCGATCTCGGCCGCGTTCTCGACCTGGGCGGGCGTTCCGCCCATCACCTCGGCCAGACCGGCGGCGGCCATGGACGACGCCGAACCCACCTCGCCCTGGCACCCCACCTCCGCGCCGGAGATGGAGGCCTGCTCCTTGTACAGGACACCGACGGCGCCTGCGGCCAGGAGGAACTTGACGACCACATCGTCCTTGTCCTCCTGCGTCGCCTTGTCCATGCCGGGGGCATAGTTGAGCGCGTAGTAGAGGACGGCGGGGATGATCCCGGCCGCGCCGTTGGTCGGCGCAGTGACGACGCGGCCGCCGGAGGCGTTCTCCTCGTTCACCGCGAGGGCGATGAGGTTCACCCACTCCTGCCAGTACTTGGGATCGCGGTCCTTGTCCTCCTTCAGCAGCCGCTCGTGCCAGTCAGGCGCACGACGGCGCACCTTCAGTCCGCCGGGAAGGAGCCCCTCGCGCTTGAGGCTCGACTCGACGCAGCCCTCCATGACAGCCCAGATGTGGAGGAGCCCGTCGCGGATCTCGTCCTCGGACCGGGAGGCCTTCTCGTTGACGAGCATGATGTCGCTGATCGAGAGGCCCTTCGAGGAGCAGCGCCCCAGCAGCTCGGCAGCGGTGCGGAACGGGAAGGGGAGCTCCTTCTTGGACGCGTCGAGCTCCTCCTGCGCGGAGTCCTCCTCGCCCTCGCGCACGATGAAGCCGCCGCCCACGGAGAAGAACGTGGCCTCGTGGAGCAGCTCAGGCGACCCCTCGGCGTCGTCCGCGCCGAACACCTGGAACTTCATGCCGTTGGTGTGCCGGGGCAGGACGGTGAGCGGGTGCAGGACCATGTCCTTCACCCCGTACTCGAGGAGCGCCCCGCCCGCGAGGTTGAGCTTGCCCGTCTCGTCGATCGCGGCGAGCCGCTCCTCGACCTCGTGCGGGAGGATCTCCTCCGGCTCGAAGCCCTCGAGGCCCAGGAGCACGGCCGTGAAGGTCCCGTGGCCGTGGCCGGTCGCGGCGAGCGAGCCGTAGAGGTCGACGCGCAGCGAGGCGACGCGTTCGAGGATGCCCTTCTCGTGCAGCTCGCGTGCGAAGACGGCGCCCGCGCGCATGGGACCCACGGTGTGGGAGCTGGAGGGGCCGATGCCCACGGAGAACAGTTCGAAGACGCCGACGGCCATGTCGGGGATCCTTCCTGAAGGAGTTGGGGGTGCGTGGGCCCGGGATGGCCGGGCCCACGCAGGGGGTCACGCCAGGTCGGAGACCCCCGGGTAGAGCGGGTGCGCCGCGGCGAGGGCCTCGACGCGGGCCTTGAGGCCGGACAGGTCGCCCTCGGGCCCGGCGATGAGGGCCTCGGCGATGATGTCGGCAACCTCGCGGAACGCCGCCTCGCCGAAGCCGCGGGTGGCGAGCGCCGGCGTGCCGATCCGCAGGCCCGAGGTGACCATCGGCGGCCGCGGGTCGAACGGGACGGCGTTGCGGTTCACCGTGATGTCGATCGCCGCGAGGAGGTCCTCGGCCTGCTGCCCGTCGAGGGCGGCGTTGCGGAGGTCGACGAGGACGAGGTGGACGTCGGTGCCGCCCGAGACGACGCCGATGCCGGCGGCCTTGACATCCTCCTGCGTGAGCCGCTCGGCGAGGATCTTCGCGCCGGCGAGGACACGCTCCATGCGCTCCTTGAACTCCGGCGAGCCGGCGATCTTGAACGCCACGGCCTTGCCGGCCACGACGTGCTCGAGCGGGCCGCCCTGCTGGCCGGGGAACACCGCGGAGTTGACCTTCTTGGCGATGTCCGGGTCGTTCGTCAGGATGATGCCTCCGCGCGGGCCCGCGAGGGTCTTGTGCGTCGTCGACGTGACCACGTGGGCGTGCGGGACGGGACTCGGGTGCAGGCCCGCGGCCACGAGGCCGGCGAAGTGGGCCATGTCCACCATGAGGTAGGCGCCCACGGAGTCGGCTATCCGGCGGAACTCGGCGAAGTCGAGCTGGCGCGCGTAGGCGGACCAGCCGGCCACGATGAGCTGCGGCCGGTGCTCCTGGGCGAGGCGCTCGACCTCGGCCATGTCGATCCGGTGGTCGTCCTCGCGGACCTGGTACGGGATGACGTTGTAGAGCTTGCCGGAGAAGTTGATCCGCATGCCGTGGGTGAGGTGGCCGCCGTGGGCCAGGTTCAGGCCCATGATCGTGTCGCCCGGCTTGATGAGGGCGTGCATGACCGAGGCGTTCGCCTGGGCGCCGGAGTGCGGCTGCACGTTGGCATACTCGGCGCCGAAGAGTGCCTTGACGCGCTCGAGCGCGAGCGTCTCGATGACGTCGACGTGCTCGCAGCCGCCGTAGTAGCGCTTGCCCGGGTAGCCCTCGGCGTACTTGTTGGTCAGGACCGAGCCCTGCGCCTGCATGACGGCCACAGCGGTGTGGTTCTCGGAGGCGATCATCTCGAGGCCGCCGCGCTGGCGGGCTGCCTCGGCATTGATGCTCGCGGCGACCTCCGGGTCGAGGGCGGCCAGGTCGGCGTCGAGCGACTGCGAGCGGACCTGCTCGAACTGTGCCGCGCCCTGCACGGGGGCGCTCACAGCTCGCCGCCGTTCTTCTCCGCGTACTCCTCGGCCGACATGAGCGGGCCCTCCTCGGAGACCTGGACGGTGAAGAGCCAGCCGGCGCCGTACGGGTCCTCGTTGACCAGGGCCGGGTTGTCGATGGCCTCCTGGTTGACCTCGACGACCGTGCCGGAGACCGGCGAGTAGAGGTCGGAGACGCTCTTCGTCGACTCGATCTCGCCGCAGGTGGCGCCCGCGGTGACCTCGCTGCCGGCCTCCGGCAGGTCGAGGTAGACGACGTCGCCCAGCGCGTCAGCGGCGACCTGGGAGACGCCGACCTTGGCGGCGGCACCGCCGTCGGTGTCGAGCCACTCGTGCTCTTCGGAGTAACGGAGGCCGGTCTGGACCTTGCTCATAGTGGTCTTCCTTTTCTTCTCTGAAGGGAAAGCGTGGAGCGCTACTTCTGGCGCTTGTAGAACGGGAGCTCGACGACCTCGAAGGGCTCGGCCTTGCCGCGCAGGTCGGCGTCGAGCTTCGTGCCGGGAGCGGAGAGCTCCACGTCGACGTACGCGAGCGCGACCGGGTAGCCGAGGGTGGGGCTGGGCTGGCCCGACGTCACCTCGCCGACCTGGGCGCCGTCCTTGAGGATCGGGTAGTGGCCGCGGGCGGCGCGCCGGCCGAGTCCCTTCAGGCCGACGAGGCGCTGGCCGCTCGTGGTGCCCTCGCCGGAAGCCTTCTTGGCCTCGAGCGCGGAGCGGCCGACGAAGTCGCCCTCCTTGCTCTTGAGGGCGACGACGCCGCCCAGGCCCGCCGCGAAGGGCGAGCGCTCACGGGAGAGCTCGTTACCGTAGAGGGGCATGCCCGCCTCGAGGCGCAGGGAGTCGCGCGCGGCGAGGCCGCACGGGATGAGGCCGTGGCCCTCGCCGGCAGCCTTGAGTGCGTCCCAGAGGGCGGCGGCGCTGCCGTTGCCGACGAACAGCTCGAAGCCGTCCTCCCCGGTGTAGCCGGTGCGGGCCAGGAGCACCGGAATGGTGCCCTGCTCGAGCTCCACCTCGACCTCGACGGCCGCGTAGTACTTGAGGCCCGTGACGGCGTCGGCATCCTGGGCGCGCACGACGGCGAGCACGATCGCCTCGGCGTTCGGGCCCTGGACCGCGACGAGCGACGTCTCGTCGGAGGCGTTGCGGAGGGCGACCTTGCCAGCGTCGGACGAGGCCGAGAACGCGGCGAGGCGGTCCTCGAGCTCGGAGGCGACGGTCAGCGCGTTGCCGGCGTTGGGCACCACGAGGAAGTCGTTCTCCGCGACACGGTAGACGATGAGATCGTCGATGATCCCGCCGTCCTCGGCGCAGATGAGCGAGTACTTGGCCTTCCCGACCGCGATCGCGGACAGCTTGCCCACGAGCGCGTAGTCGAGGAACGCGCCGGCGCCGGGGCCGGTGGCCCAGACCTCGCCCATGTGGGAGAGGTCGAACAGGCCCGCCGTCTCGCGGACGGCGCGGTGCTCGGCGAGCTCCGAGCCGTACTTGAGCGGCATCTGCCAGCCGCCGAAGTCGGTGAACGACGCGCCGAGCTCGGCGTGCCTGTCATACAGCGCGGTGTGGCGCTCTGTGGTGGTCTCAGTCATGGAGAGTCTCCTTGCGGTGGTTGAGCGAAGCGAAGCGGAGTCGAAACATGGTCTGGAGCCGGTTTCGACTCCGCTCAACCAGCGTGGTCGGTCAGTTCTCGAATGCTTCGAGGGGCGGGCACGCGCAGACGAGGTTGCGGTCGCCGCCGGCACCGTCGATGCGGCCGACCGGGGCGAAGTACTTGTCCTGCGTGTGGACCGAACCCGGGAAGGCGGCCTGCTCGCGGGTGTAGGGGCGGTCCCAGTCGGAGGAGACGACTGCGGCGGCCGTGTGCGGCGAACGGCGCAGCGGCGAGTCCTGGACCGTGAAGTCGCCGGCAGCGACCTGGTCGATCTCGGCGCGGATGGCGACCATCGCGTCGATGAACCGGTCGATCTCGACGAGGTCCTCGGACTCGGTCGGCTCGACCATGAGCGTCCCGGCGACCGGGAACGCGAGGGTCGGGGCGTGGAAGCCGAAGTCGATGAGGCGCTTCGCGACGTCCTCCGCGGTCACGCCGGTCTTGGCGGTGAGGTCGCGCAGGTCGAGGATGCACTCGTGCGCGACGAGGCCGCCCTCTCCCGTGTAGAGGACGGGGAAGGAGGAGTCGAGGCGCTTGGCAATGTAGTTCGCGGCCAGGAGCGCGGACTTCGTGGCCTCGGTCAGGCCGTCGCCGCCCATGAGCTTCACGTACGCCCACGAGATCGGGAGCACGCCGGCGGAGCCGAAACGCGAGGCCGAGACCGGGACGTCGGCCCCGCCGTCCCACGTCGCGGCGTCGCCCGGCATGAACGGGGCGAGGTGCGCGCGGGCCGCGACCGGGCCGACGCCGGGGCCGCCGCCGCCGTGCGGGATGCAGAACGTCTTGTGCAGGTTCAGGTGCGAGACGTCGCCGCCGAACTTGCCCGGCTGGGCGAGGCCGACGAGCGCGTTCATGTTCGCGCCGTCGATGTAGACCTGGCCGCCCGCGGCGTGGACCGCGTCGCAGACCTCGCGGACGTCGGCGTCGTACACGCCGTGCGTGGACGGGTACGTGATCATGATCGCGGCGAGCTCGTCGCGGTGCGCCTCGATCTTGGCGTTGAGGTCGGTGTGGTCGATCGTGCCGTCGGAGGCCGTGGCGACGACGACGACCTTCATGCCTGCCAGGACGGCGGAGGCCGCGTTCGTGCCGTGGGCCGAGGCGGGGATGAGGCACACGTTGCGCTGCGACTCGCCCCGGGAGGCGTGGTAGCCGCTGATCGCGAGGAGGCCCGCGAGCTCGCCCTGCGAGCCCGCATTCGGCTGGATGGAGACCTGGTCGTAGCCGGTGATGGCCGCGAGGTCCGCCTCGAGCCCGGAGATGAGCTCCCGCCAGCCCTCGGTCTGCGAGTCCGGAGCGAACGGGTGGATGCCCGCGAACTCGGGCCACGTGATGGCCTCCATCTCGACCGTCGCGTTGAGCTTCATCGTGCAGGAGCCCAGCGGGATCATCGTGCGGTCGAGGGCGAGGTCGCGGTCGGAGAGCTTGCGCAGGTAGCGCATCATCTGCGTCTCGGAGCGGTACGAGTGGAAGACCGGGTGGGTCAGGTACTGGCTCGTGCGCAGCGCGTCGGACTCGATCGCGAAGCCACCGTCAGCCGCAGCGCTGGGATGGACGTCGACGCCGTCGCCCGCGGCGCCCGCGCCGAAGACGCCGGCCACGGTCGCGACGTGCTCGGAGGTGGTGGTCTCGTCGCAGGAGATGCCGACGGTGTCGGCGTCGACGAGGCGCAGGTTCACGCCCTGCTTCTCCGCCTTCTCCACGAGGGCGGCGGCGCGGCCGGGGACGCGGGCCGTGATCGTGTCGAAGAAGCTGCGGTGGGCGATCTCGACGCCGGCGCCCTCGAGGGCCGCGGCGAGCGAGCGCGCGTGGCGGTGCGTGCGCTCCGCGATCGCCCGCAGGCCCTCGGGGCCGTGGTAGACGGCGTACATGGACGCGACGATCGCGAGGAGCGCCTGCGCCGTGCAGATGTTGGACGTGGCCTTCTCGCGGCGGATGTGCTGCTCACGGGTCTGCAGCGCGAGGCGGTAGGCGGGGACACCGGCGTCGTCCTTGGAGACGCCCACGAGGCGGCCGGGGAGCTGGCGCTCGAGGCCGGCGTGGACCGCCATGAAGGCGGCGTGCGGACCGCCGTAGAAGAGCGGGACGCCGAAGCGCTGCGCGCTGCCGACGGCGATGTCCGCGCCCTGCTCGCCCGGGGACGTGATGAGGGTGAGGGCGAGGAGATCCGCGGCGATGGTCACCATCGCGCCGCGCTCCTTGGCCTGGGCGATGAGACCGGAGGCGCTGGCGACGAGGCCGGACGCGCTGGGCTGCTGCAGGACGATGCCGTTGATCGGGCCGTCGGGCAGGCCGGCGGAGAGGTCGGCGACCTCGACCTCGAAGCCGAGGGCCGCGGCGCGGCCCTTGACGATCGCGATCGACTGCGGGAAGAGGTCCGCGTCCAGCACGGTCCGGCCGTTCGCGGCAGCCTTGTTCTTGTTGGCGCGGCGCATCAGCAGCACGGCCTCGACGACGGCGGTGGCCTCGTCGAGGAGGGACGCGTTGGCGATCGGGAGGCCGGTGAGGTCCTCGACCGCGGTCTGGAAGTTCAGGAGGGCCTCGAGGCGGCCCTGGGAGATCTCGGGCTGGTACGGGGTGTACGCCGTGTACCAGGCCGGGTCCTCGACGATGTTCCGGCGGATGACCGGCGGGGTGACGGTGTCGTAGTAGCCCTGACCGATCATCTGGACGCGGGGCTTGTTCTTGGCCGCCAGAGCGCGCAGGGAGGCGAGGGCCTCGGACTCGCTGAGCGCCGTGTCGAGCGTGAGCGGCTGCTCCTGCTTGATGCTGTCGGGCACAGCTGCCGAAGCGAGCGCGTCGATGCTGTCGAACCCGACGGTGTTGAGCATGTGCTTGATGTCGGCGTCGCGCCGGACGCCGATGTGGCGGTCGACGAAGACTGCGGGGGAAAGGTCCGTCACGGGGAACTCCATCATTTCGGCCCACCCGGTGGGGTGTGGCGATGTAACAGGTTCCTCCCCGCTCTGTATGGGACCTGAGAGATTCCGCCGGATGGTTCCGGCTTGCACCGTCGGTGAGCCCAATTGGGCCGCTTTCCAGAGTTGCCTTGCCGCAGCGGTACAGGTGCCTGAGAGATTCCTGGGGAGGTGTTGCTCCTACGGCGCCTGCTTGCTCTTGCTCGCAGGACTCTCCCGCCGCAGATCAGAGGCTGTCTTCAATTGTGCGCACACCCCGAGCGTTCGGCGCCGTGGTGTACGTCCAATTCTGCTATGCCAAGGGTCACATCGGCAAATGCCTTCCCCGTCCGGGCCCAACTGAGAGCCGCCTCCCGTGACGCCGAAGGGCCCCGTCCTGATGGACGGAGCCCTTCTCGCCTGGCGCAGCTCAGCCGGTAATCGGCGACCGCTCGCGCCGCAGCCGCTCCTGCGCCGCCTCGGCGGTCTGATGGATTCCCTTGAATGCTCCCACCATGAGGGTCGTGCCCAGGAATGCCAGGACACCGAGCCCGAACAGCAGCGCGCCCAGCGCCACGGTGCCGAAGAAGACGGCCGTCTGAAGGTTGAAATCGAACATCGCTCCACTCGCTCCGGCCCCTCCCCTAGAAGGACCACCCCCTAATTTTCGCTGCCCGACGGCGGCGGAATGACGCGGCGGCCGACGCGGCGGCTGTGATCTTCGACACCCGGGTCAGTTGCAGGCGATCCCGTCGCCGTTGCGGTCGAGCTGGAGGCTGTACCCGGCCTCGCCCGCGGTCAGCGTCGCGATTCCCGCCGCCCGCAGGGCACCGCAGTTCTTGTAGCTGGGCGCGGGGCGGGCCGGCGCCGGGGCCACGGTCTGCGCGGGTGCCGGCGGCGCGGCAGCCGCGGACACGGGCTGCGGGGCGGGCGGCGCCGAGAGGATCTGGCTGGGCGCAGCGTTCGCCGCTTCCGGTGCGGCCGGCGTGGCGGGGATGCTGGTCGGGGCTGCGGACGTGGACGAGGGCCGGGCGGCGGGCTGCGTCGTCGTCGCACCCGGTGCCGGGGCACGGCCCGCGGGGGCGGCCAGGCCGCTGAGGGCCGAGGACCAGGCGCCGGCGACTCCCTGCACCGAGGCTGCGCCGAGCGCGAGGACGAGGGCCACGATGCCTCCCCACACGACAGCGGTCGGCACGAAGCCGGAGCCGGCGGACCTCCGCGCGGAAGACTTCCAGAAGAGAGCGAGGCACAGGAGCACTGCCGCCACGGCAAGGACGGCGGCTGGGGCAACCACGAGACCGGCGACCGCCACGCCCGCTGCCAGGGCCGCGAGAAGCGCCGTGAGAGGACGGATCCGGGTACGCTCGCGGCGCTCCCTCAGGCCCTCTCCGGGCCCTGAAGGAGCCTCGTCGTGGGGTCCGGTCTCAGGTAGCACCGCATGCCATTCTGCCACGCGTCTGCGCTCGGCCTCAGGGGCGCGGGCCGCCCCTGCCACCGCGGTGGGCTTCCCATTCTTCCCGCAGCACCCCGTAGACGACCGCGTCGTAGAGCTCGCCGCGGACCTTCCGGGCCTTGCGGAACCGGGCTTCCTCGGTGAAGCCGAGCTTCTGGCCCACCCGGCACATGCCGACGTTCCCGCTCCAGGTCGCGAAGTCGAGCCGGCCGCTGTCAGTGGCCGCGAAGAGGTAGTCGGTCCACAGTGCCAGCGCCTCGGTCCCGTACCCACCCGACCAGTGCGCCGGGTCGAACACGACGAGGCCCAGCCGCCGCCACGGCAGCAGCGCGGTGCCGTCAGCGGACTCCTCCCCCGGCTTCTCCTCCCAGTACCACGAGGCCTGGCCCACGAACTCGCCCGAGGCCGCGTCCACCACGGCGAGGTTCTCGCGCACGGCCGGCCAGTCGGCGTCGTGCGCCCGCCGCAGGAGCCCGTCGCACCAGCGGTTCGCGCCGTCTGCGGTCCACCGCGAGTAGAACGGTCCGTCGAAGAGCTGCCACTCGTGTACCCCGTTGGGGGTCGTTCCGGAGGCAGGGGGGACAATCCACCGCCGGTAGGCCTCGATGTCGTCGGGGGTCCAGTCGCGCAGCACCACACGCGACCCGGTCAGGAGCACAGGGGAGGTCACCTGCGCCACCGTACACGCAGACCACGCCCGGCGCCGTCCGAGTGAGCGGGGCCGGAGCGGCCGGCCCGCGGGCTGTGCCGGCACACGGCTCGCGGGCGGCGCTCAGGCATGCACTGCCGCGGCGCTCAGGCGAGCCCCGCCCGGCGCAGCGCCTCCGCCAGAGCGGTGTCCGCGGGTTCGGGCCGCTTGCCCCGGGGCGCACCGCCTTGCTGGGCACCGCTCCGCTGCCCCCGGCCGGGCTCGCTGCCGGTCCGCTGCTGGCTGCCGCCCTGTCGCGGTCCGCCCTGCTGCTGGCCGCCCGAGCGCTGCTCGCCAGGCTGACGACGCCGGTCCTCCCCGCCGCGTGTGCCGGCCCCGGCGTTCCTCCCGGCTCCGGGCTCGTCGTCGAGGCGCAGCGTGAGCGAGATGCGCTTGCGCGGCACGTCGACCTCGAGGACCTTGACCTTCACGACCTGTCCCGATTGCACCACCTCCCGCGGATCGGCGACGAACCTGCTGCTCATGGCCGAGACGTGCACGAGGCCGTCCTGGTGCACGCCGATGTCGACGAAGGCACCGAACGCAGCGACGTTGGACACGGTGCCTTCGAGGACCATTCCCGGCGTGAGGTCGTTGATGGTCTCCACTCCCTCCTTCAGCGCAGCCGTCACGAACTCCGGACGCGGGTCCCTGCCGGGGCGGACGATCTCGGCCATGACGTCCTGGACGGTGGGCAGCCCGAAGCGGTCGTCGACGAATGCCGCGGCGCTGAGGGTCGCGACCCGTTCCTTCGACCCCCCGGCCGACGCAAGGATCCTCTCCGCGAGGCCGTAGGCCTCGGGGTGCACGGCCGAAGCGTCGAGCGGCTGCTTCCCGCCGGTGATCCGCAGGAACCCTGCGCACTGCTCGAAAGCCTTCGCCCCGAGCCGGGGGACCTTTTTGAGCTCCGAGCGCGATGCGAAGGCCCCGTTGGCATCGCGGTACTCGACGATGTTCCTGCTCAGGATCGGGCCCACACCGGCGACCCGGGCAAGGAGGGCCGGGGACGCGGTGTTGACGTCGACCCCGACCGCGTTGACGCAGTCCTCGACGACCGCGTCGAGCGAACGCTCGAGCTTGGACTGGGTGACGTCGTGCTGGTACTGCCCCACACCGATCGACTTCGGGTCGATCTTGACCAGCTCGGCGAGCGGATCCTGGAGGCGGCGCGCGATCGAGACCGCGCCCCGCAGGGACACGTCGAGGTCCGGGAGCTCGGCCGAGGCGAGCGCCGAGGCCGAGTACACGGAGGCTCCCGCCTCGGAGACGATGACCTTCGCGCTTCGCGGCATGCCGAGACGTCCGAGGAGGTCCCCCGCGAGCCGGTCCGTCTCACGGCTCGCCGTGCCATTGCCGACCGCGACCAGCTCGACGGCGTGCTTCCGGGCGAGCCGTTCGAGGACCGCGAGCGACTCCTCCCACTTCTTCGCCGGCGCATGCGGGTACACCGTCGCCGTGTCAACGACTTTGCCCGTCGCGTCCACGACGGCGACCTTGACGCCGGTGCGCAGGCCCGGATCGAGGCCGAGGACCGGACGGTTGCCGGCTGGCGCCGCAAGCAGGACGTCACGCAGGTTGGCGGCGAACACCTTCACAGCCTCGTCCTCGGCGGATTCGAAGAGGCGCGAGCGCAGGTCGGACTCGAGCTTGGCGAGGAGACGGCCCTGCCACGCGACCTTGACGGTCTGGGCCAGCCACTTCCCCGCCGCGGTGTCCGTCCCGCCCCGCACGCCGAGGGCCCGGGCGACCGCTCCCTCGTAACGCGACCGTGCTTCGGCGAGCGCCGACTCGTCCCGGGGGTCCGCCTCCGCGATCTCGAGCGAGAGCTCGCCCTCCCGCTCCCCGCGCAGGAGTGCCAGGACGCGATGGCCGGGCACGGTCCCGACGGGCTGGACGTAGTCCGCGAAGTCCGCATACTTCCCGGCGCCGGCGTGGTTCCCAGACGACTCCGAGGTCCCACGCGGGCCGGCGTCGTGCGTGGCAGCGGCGCCGCCCTTCGCAGCCGAACGCAGGCGGCCGCCGGAGAAGAGCCGTTCGCGCAGCGTGGCCACGAGCTCGGCGTCCTGGCCGGCGCGCTCGGTGAGGATTGCCCGGGCACCCGCAAGGGCATCCTGGGCTGAGGCGACGCCGCGTTCGCCGTCCACGTACAGCCCGGCGAGGGCCTCGAGGTCCTGGCTGGGATCGGCAAGGAGTGCGTCCGCAAGCGGCTCGAGCCCGGCCTCCCGGGCAATCTGCGCGCGGGTGCGGCGCTTGGACTTGTAGGGGAGGTAGAGGTCCTCGAGCTCGGACTTCGTCAAGGCGGCAAGGAGCGCCGCCTGCAGGTCCTCGGTGAGCGCACCCTGCTCGGCGACGGCCGTGAGGATAGCGCGCCGCCTGTCCTCGAGTTCGCGGAGGTAGCGCAGCCGCTCCTCGAGGGCCCGCAGCTGGGCATCGTCCAGCGTCCCCGTGGCCTCCTTGCGGTACCGGGCGATGAACGGCACCGTGGCACCGCCGTCGAGCAGGCCGATCGCCGCCCGGACCTGCCACGGCTCGACCCCGAGCTCGGCCGCGATCGTCGTGGCGATGTCCTCGGCAGTCTGCTCCGGCGTCGGCAGGGACGGCTCGTGAAGGGCAGCAGGGCGGGAGGCGGGAGAAGTCGCTGTGCTCACCCTCCTACTGTGCACCATGGCACCGACACTCCCCATGCCGGCCTCCCCCGCCGCGGTGCCTCATCGGGCGAGGACCCCGAGGTTCACCGCAGCCCAGAGGATGCCCGCCTTCCCGAGCGCGTAGAGGGCAGTGCCGACCCCAGCGATCGCGTAGACGCTGACGGGGACGAGCATGAGCCACTCCCGCCACGACCCGGCGTCGCCGAGGACGGGGATCGAGAGGTGCCCGCCGCGACGCCACATCCACCGGATGATGGGGACCTTGTGCAGGATCTTGGGCCGGCGGAAGCGAAACGGCCAGACGAGGTTGCAGCCGCCTGTCGTCAGCATGTCCCCCGCGATGTGGACCGCGGTGCCGAGCGCGACGGCGAGCGGGAACCAGTCCTCCTGGTCCGGGGCGAAGGCGGCCACGAAGAGGGCCAGCGGAACGGCCAGGAGCCACGGGAGCTTCTGGACGCCGTCGGGCAGGATGCCGAGGACCTTGGCGGCGAACGAGACGAGCAGGAGCGAAGCCAGGCCTGCCCCGACGTACACGGTCCCCCAGAGGTCGGTCTCGACCGTCCACTGCCCCGCGAACCAGGCAAGCGTGACGAAGGCGGCGATTCCCACGAGCGAGTGGGTGCCGTTCCGGTGGCCGCCCGACACTGTGCCGATCCCCGCGCAGAACGCATTGGAGACCGGCGGCAGGGACTGGGCGATGGTCGCGCTGCGGTGGTCGGCGTCGGGAAGGAGCGCCGCGCCGGCGGTCACGAGCGCGCCGACGACGACCCCGGCGGGCGTGGACTCGAAGAGCGGCCAGCCGATGTCCACCCCAACGTGCCCGAACCCAAGCGGGACGGTCGCGGGAGAGATGTCGATGGTGAATCTGGTGGTCACCGCGACCCAGGCTGCTGCGCCACAGGCCGCGTGATGGGCTCCCATCATGCGCGCGGAGCCCTCCCGCCGTGGACGGGACGGTAGTGCGAGAGGTTCAAGGCCGGGAGCTCACCCGAGGCAGCTGGCGCAGGCGCCAGCTCCGAGGTCGGCCTCGGCGAGGATCCTCCCACAGTCGCGGCACTCCATGTGGAGGCTGAGATCCTCGCAGTCCGCGCACCGGTGCTCCTCGAACTGGGCGAGGGCGTGGCCGCAGTCGCGGCACGCGTCCTCGGCGAGGTGCAGGGGACGGGGAGACGCGGCCTTGGGGTGGGTCCGCTCAGGCGAGGCGATGACTGCTGCAGTGCTCATGTTTTCAGGCTAGAGAGCGGCTCCGACATTTCTCGTACGGCGGCCCGGAGAGTTGCGATCCCACGGCGTAGGCTGGCGCACATGGCCAGATTCTTCGACGTCCACCCGGTCGACCCGCAGCCCCGCGCCATCGGCCAGGCGGTGCAGATCCTCCGGGACGGTGGCCTCATCGCCTATCCGACAGACTCGTGCTACGCCCTCGGTGCGGTGATGGGCAACCGCGAGGCGCTCGACCGCATCCGGCAGATCCGGCACCTCGACGACAAACACCACTTCACGCTCGTGTGCCGCGAATTCGCCCAGCTGGGCCAGCTGGTGGACATGCCGAACGACGTCTTCCGTGCCATCAAGGCCGTCACACCGGGCCCCTACACATTCATCCTCCCCGCCACGCGCGAGGTGCCCAAGCGCATGCTCCACCCCAAGAAGAAGACCGTGGGCGTGAGGATTCCGGACCACGCGGTGGTCCGAGCGCTCCTGGCCGAGCTCCGAGAGCCCCTCCTCTCCTCGACCCTCCTCCTTCCCGATGAGGAGGAGCCGCTCACCGACGGGTGGGAAATCAAAGAGCGCCTCGACCACGCGGTGGACGCGGTGATCGACGCCGGCGAGTGCGGCTCCGAGCCGACCACCGTCATCGACTTCTCTTCCGGCGTCGCCGAGATCGCCCGCTACGGCGCCGGCGATCCGAGCCGGTTCGAGTAGCCCAGCGCTACTGGGGAGCACGACGGCGGGCCCCCGCGCGCCGTCGTCTGCCCGCCGCGCGCAGGCAGGGAGGCACGCCGGCAGGGAAGCCTAAGCGAGCCGGGAGCGGACGATCTCGCTGACCGCCTTGCCGTCGAAGCGTCCGGCGACCTTCGCGGTCACGGGCTTCATGACCTGGCCCATCTGGCGCATCCCGGGTTCCGTCCCCCCGGCCCTGAGGCCAGCGACGACCTCGTCGACGATCGCCTCGACCTCGTCGCGGGTGAGAGGCTTCGGGAGGTACGCCTCGATGACCTCGGCCTCGGCGATCTCCGCAGAGGCGCGCTCCGCCTCACCTGCCTGCGAGTAGATCTCGGCGGTCTCGCGGCGCTTGGAGGCCTCCTTCTGCAGGAGCGAGGTGAGCTGGGCATCATCGAGGGTCACGGGAGCCTTCCCGGACTTCTCCCGGGTCTCGATCTCGCCGAGAACGTTGCGCACCGTCGTCAGCGCGGTCCTGTTGCCCGACTTCATGTGGGCCACGACATCGGCTTGGAGCCGCTCCTTGAGCGTGGACATGGGGACACCTTCCTGACGCTGAAACCTACCTTTCACAAGGGTAGGCGCTCCTACAATGGAGGAAGCCAGAGGAGGTCCCGTGGGGCACATCCACTACCGGGTCCGGGGGGCGCGGCACGGACGGTCGTACCGCACCTCGGCTACTGCCCGCCGTCCCGCCCCGCTTCCCCAGGAGCGGCAGGCCGACCCCCGAACACGCGTGACCCGACCGCGGCGGGAAGGCCTCGGCGTCGTCAGCCAGCAGACCACCTCCGTCTGGCGCGCGCTCCTGGCCCCGGACGGCACTCCTCCCGCGCTGCCCCTGCAGGTCGCCTACGTGCGCCGAGCGGTCTGGCAGCAGACCGGCCAGACGCCGAGCCTCCGCGGGCTCACGATCGGGCAGGCAGAGCGCATCCTGCGCGCAGTGGGCGCCGACCCGCGGCCCCTGTGGCGCGCAGGGCGCAGTGCACCGCCGGTCAATCTCGCCGCGTTCGGGGCCCGCTGGCTCGTGCTGGTGCTCGTGTGCCTGGCCTTCCTCGACATCGGGCGGGTCGCCGGGGTCCCGTTCGTGCTGGTCGTCGTGGGCTCGAGCTGGCTGGCGTTCCTCCGCCGTCAGCGGCGGCAGGGCTTCGAGGACCGCCACTACGGGCCCGCTGCCCGACCCGACGCTTCCCCGCCACGCCCCGAGCCGCCGGCGGACCCTTCGCAGCCCCCGCCCGGGAGCCCCTATAACGTTGACACGTACCTGAGGCGCCTGAGTGAGGACGGTCCTTGATGAGATGGTTGTCCGCCCTGGCCAGGACCCTGGGGAGGCTCGTGGCCTTCCTCGCCGTCAGCGCCCTGTGCGGTGTCCTGGCGGTCGGCTTCCTGGCCCCGACGGTCGCCGCCACGTGGGGCGCCGCGAACGGCTCCGTGCAGTTCTTCGACAGCCTCCCCTCGGAGCTGAAGGTGACGCCTCCGGCGCGCGTGACGAAGATCGTCGCGGCGGACGGGTCGCCAATCGCCTCGGTCTACAGCGAGAACCGGACACCGGTCCCCCTCGCGGCCATGTCGCCGAACATCACGAATGCCATCATCGCGATCGAGGACTACCGCTTCTACGAGCACGGGGGCGTGGACACCACCGGCATCCTGCGAGCCGTCATGGCGAATTTCCGGGGCGACAGGCAGGGCGCCTCCACCCTCACACAGCAGTACGTCGCCAACGTCCTCAAGGAGAACGCCATCGCCCAGGGCGAGGACCCGGCGGTGCTGCTCAACGGCCAGAAGAGCATCGGCGACAAGCTCCGCGAGATGAAGCTCGCGATCGCGCTCGAGAAGCAGTACTCCAAGGACCAGATCCTCGAGGGGTACCTCAACATCGTGTTCTTCAACCGCGATGCGTATGGGATCCAGGCCGCAAGCCAGCACTTCTTCTCGGTCGACGCGAAGGACCTCACGATTCCGCAGGCGGCCCTCCTCGCCGGGCTCGTCAACGGGCCCTCGGTCTACGATCCCGTCACGAACCCGGACAACTCGCTCCAGCGCCGCAACCTGGTCCTCGACGCGATGCTCAAGCGGGGGTACATCACGCAGGCCCAGTACACGGAGTCGGTCGCGACCCCGATCCAGCTGGCGGTCAAGCCCACGATGCAGGGCTGCGCCTACGCGGCCCAGGCCCAGTACTTCTGCGACTACGTCCTCCACCAGATCCTCAACGACCCCGCCTACGGCGCGACGGCGGATGACCGGCTCCAGCTGCTCACGCGCGGGGGCCTGACGATCACGACGACCCTCGACCCGCGGCTCCAGGCGCCCGCGCAGGCCCAGGTGGATGCCACCGCGGGGGCCAACCCGGACAAGTGGGGCACCGCGCTCACCACGGTCCAGCCGGGCACGGGCAAGGTGCTCTCGATGGCCCAGAACACGCGGATGCTCCAAGGCCAGGGGTTGGACTTCGTCACGTCCTACAACTTCAACGTGGATCGCCTCGACGCGAACGGGAACGACCTCGGGGGAGCCGGCGGCTTCCAGCCGGGATCCGCGATGAAGCCGGTCACGCTCACGGCATGGCTCAGCGAGGGCAAGCCGACTGACCAGGTCGTCAACGCCGCCCAGCGCCGGTACCCGCTCAACTACCCGTGGAAGACCACGTGCACCAAGGTCACCGGCGCCTTCGACGACACGACGGTGGGCCTCGGGACGGCTCCCGACCTGCAGAACAACGAGCCGCAGTGGTACCGGCCCATGCCGGTCCGTGAGGGGATCTACCAGTCGATCAACACCGCGACCTTCGCCACGGCGGCCGGCCTCAATGACTTCTGTGACATCCAGCGGGCAGCGGACGCGCTCGGACTGCACGACGGCGAGGGCAAGGACCAGAAGCTGGACATGTCCACCCTGGGCAACCTGCTGGGCGGCCCCAACGTGTCGCCCGTGACGATGGCGAGCATGTTCGCGACCTTCTCGGCCAACGGGACCTACTGCGTCCCGATCTCCATCACCGAGGTGAAGGACGCCAACGGGCAGCGGATCGGCGGCCAGGAGCAGAAGTGCCGGGCAGGGGCGATCAGCCCCGACGTGGCGAAGGCCGTGACCAACGTGCTCCAGGACGTCCTGACGAAGGGCTCCGGCTACAACATCAAGGACGACGCCGGGAAGACGATCCAGCTCGGTGTCCCCGCGGCTGCGAAGACCGGTACGAACCAGTACAACAGCCAGACCTGGGTCATGGGGTTTACCAAGGGCCTCGCGACGGCGTCGTTCTTCGGCGAGGCGCTGCGCAACCCGGAGGACCGGATCGGGCGGAACGTCGTGGTCAACGGCAGGTTCTGGCCGAGCGTCGACGGCGCCTACATCGCGGGACCGCAGTGGGCCTTCTACATGCAGAAGGTGGTCGGCCTGTTCGACCACGGCGGGTTCGATCCCCCACCGCCCGTGCTCATCACGGGCAAGAAGTAGCTGGCAGGAGACCGGGCCCGGAGGTGGCCGATGAGGTCACCTCCGGGGGAACGCGCGCTTCTCAAGCAGGTCCATCATAGGTCCGATGAGCCTCTGAGGGTCGTGTCGAAGAGCTCGCGAAGCTCGCGGAAGTGCCGCTCTGCGGCCTCCTCGTGGTAGGCCGACGTGTCCGCCATCGTGTAGCCGTGGGGGGCGCCCGAGTAGATCACGTTCGACGCCGTCAGGCCGGCTTCCGCGAGAGCCGCACCGAGGCGTGCCACTGCCTCGGGACCCATGCTCCTGTCGTGGTCGGCATGGCCGAACACGAAGCGCGCCCTCGCCTGCCGCAGGCCCAGATGAGGGCTGTCCGGCTCGTCCGTCGCGAGGCCGCCGCCGTGGAACCCGCCGCAGGCGGCAACCGCCTCGGGGTGGGCCGCTGCCGTGCGCAAGGCAAGGCGCGCACCCATGCAGTACCCGGTCGTCCCGATCGGTCCGGGTGCGACCCCCGGGAGTCCACGAAGCGCGGCAATCCAGGCGTCGATATCGGGCAGGGCCTTGGACGCAGTGAGGCCGCGCACCCGCGGGAATGCGGCCTTCCCTGCCGCCTCGCGACCTTCAGGCGTGGTCATGTCGGTCTGAGGCGCGAGCTCGGCCGCAGCGCCCTCGCGGTAGAAGACGTTCGGGGCCAGGACCACGTACCCCCAGTCCGCAATGCGCTGGGCCATCTCCTCGATGCGCGGGCGGAGGCCGAACGCGTCCATGTAGAGGATGACGCCGGGAAACAGGCCCTCCTCGGACGACGGACGGGCGACGATGGCTTCCGCGGTGCCCGCCGGAGCGGGAATCGTGATCATTTCAGTCGACACGGCGTCAGGATACCGGCGGCCGCTGGGCCCCGGCCCGGGAAGGTTCTGCCAATCCCTCGTCCGGGGGCCCGCCCTGCAGACGCCGGCCGCCAGCGCCTCGGCTGAGCGAGAGTGTGGCGAGGAGACCCACTGCAAGGAATCCGGCGGCCGACCACGCCGCCAGCCGCGTCCCCTCGGAGAACGCCACCCGCGAATCAGAGGCTGCCTGCGCGGTGGCAGGCGACCCGGCCAGACTTGCGATGGCGCCCCCGGAGCTGTCGACGACGGCGGCGACGATGGAGTCGCGCTGGTCCGCCGGCACTCCCCGCGCATCGAGGGAGCTGCCCAAGACCCCGGCGGCGGACGAGAAGAGGACCGTCCCGAGGACGGCGATGCCCAGGGCGGAGCCGATCTGCCGCGACGTGCTCTGGGTTCCGGAAGCCTGCCCGCTCAGCGTCACCGGGACGTCCTGGAGCACGACGCCGGTCAGCTGCGCTGTCGCGAGTCCAACACCGAAGCCATAGACGAACAGGAAGGGGACGAGGAGGCCCCACGTGGTGTCGGGCCCGATGACGATGCCGAGGCCGGCAACCCCGGCGATCTCGGCCGCAAGGCCTACCCGGACCACGACCACCGCCGAGGCGCGGTGCCCGACTGCGCCAGCAAGACCACTGGCCGCGAAGGAGCCGATCGCGAGCGCGAGAAGGATCAGCCCGGTCTCCAGGGCGCTGAACCCGAGGACGTTCTGGAGCCAGATGGGGAGCACGAGGATGATGCCGAACTCGCCAAGCGAGACGATGAGTGCGGCGATATTGCCGTTGCGGAACGAAGGTATGCGCAGGAGCTCAACGGAGAACATGCTGCCCTTGCCGTGGCGATCGCGTCGGATGGCCCAGAAGGCGCAGGCGAGGGCTGCGATGACCGCGAGTGCCAGGACGTAGGGGATCGGAGAGATGACGCCCGGCCACTCCCAGGATCCGACGCGCGGGCGGTGCTCTACGGCCCACCACCCATAGGTGCGTCCCTCGATGAGGGCGAAGACCAAGGAAGCCGACGCGACGACTGACAGCGCCGCCCCTACGGGATCGAGACGACGACGGGTTCCGTCTCTGGACTCGGCGACTGCGGCAAGCGCTCCGACAACGATGACCGCGGCGATCGGGATGTTGATCCCGAACGCCCAACGCCACGAGAAGGATGTAGTCAACCAGCCACCGAGCAGTGGGCCGACGGCGGACATTCCTCCGATTGTCGAGCCCCACACCGCGAAGGCGATTCCACGCTCCGGTCCCCTGAACCCCGCATTGATCAGCGAGAGGGTGGACGGCAACACCATCGCCCCGCCCACACCCTGGACAAGGCGCGAGGCGATGAGGACGCTGCCGTCCGGGGCCAGCGCCGCCACGACGGAGGAGAGCGCGAACACGACGACGCCGATCAGGAGCAGCCGTCGCCGGCCATACCGGTCCCCGAGCGTGCCGAAGACAAGCAGGAGGGCCGCGAAGACGAGCGTGTAGGACTCCTGGACCCACTGCACTCCCGTCGAATCGATGCCGAGGTCCTGAACGATCGAGGGGATGGCCACGTTGACAATCGTGGAGTCCACGATGATGAGCGACACCGCGAGGCTTATCACGACGAGCCCGATCCACCGACGTCGCCCCTCGATCCCCCGCGATGATGCGGCGATCCCCCCTGTCTGCGCAGCCAGCCCACCGGACGGGCGAGACGGACCGGTCATGTCAGAGCCTCCCGGAAGAGCGAGATTTTTCGGTTATCTTACTTCTCGATTTTCGAGAGAACAATGCTTGGCTGCCCCCCGATTCCCTGGCTGCCGCTGCCGTGCGTCTGGTTGCCGTCGCTGCGGCGGGGAAAGGAGGTCCCGAGGCACCGTCTTCCGAAGGAGCAGACATGCGCATCGCCGTCGTCGGGGCGACAGGAAACGTGGGAACGGCACTGCTGCGGACCCTCTCCGCGGACGGAGGCCACGAGCTGGTCGGGGTGGGCCGCCGGGAGCCCGATGCGGCGTCGGCGCCGTACCGGAGTGCCTCCTGGCGCGCCGTGGACATCGCCGCCCCCGACGCCACTGCGGCCCTGCGGTCGGCGCTCGAGGGGTGCGACGCCGTCGTCCATCTCGCTTGGGTGATCCAGCCGAACCACCGGGAAGAGGAGCTCCGCCGGGTCAATGTGGACGGGAGCGCCCGGGTGTTCGACGCCGCGGCGCAGGCGGGCGTCAAGCAGGTCGTCTATGCCTCGTCGGTGGGCGCGTACAGCTCGGGGCCGAAGGATCGCCGAGTCGACGAATCGTGGCCGACCGGCGGACTCCACACCTCGCACTACAGCCGGCAGAAGGCCGAGGTCGAGCGCATTCTGGACCGCTTCGAGGCGGACCATCCGGAGATCGCGGTGGCCCGGCTCCGTCCCGGCCTGATCTTCCAGTCGGGGCAGGCGTCCGAGGTCGGGCGGTTCTTCCTCGGGCGGTTCATCCCCCAGCAGGTGGCCCGGGCGCGGGTGCCCGTCCTGCCGATGCCGCCGGGCATGGCCTTCCAGGCCGTGCATGCCGAGGACGCGGCAGACGCGTATGCCCGGGTCCTCGCGGTCCGTGCGCGGGGTGCCTTCAACATCGCCGCCGAACCGGTGCTCGACCCGCAGACGCTGACTCCCGTGCTCGGGGCCCGGCGATCGGTCCCCGTACCGGCGGCGGCGCTGAGAAGCGTGGTGTGGCTCTCGTGGGAGCTCCGTGTGCAGCGCACCGATCCCGGATGGATCGATATGGCGATGCAGGTTCCGATCATGGACACAACCCGCGCCCAGACCGAGCTCGGCTGGCAGCCGCAGCGGAGCTCCCAGGAAGCAGTGTCGGCCGTCCTCGGGGGCATGCAGCAGGCGTCCGGGGTCCAGGCATCCGCGGCGCTGCGTCCCGGAGACCAGGGCGCCACAAGCTGAGCCCGCGGGAACCGGTGGCCGGGGCTCAGACGAACTTCGCCATGCGGGCCTTGACCTGTGCGACATAGGTCTTGGTGTCCTCGTACATGCCTCGGGTCTGCACCGAGCCGAGGCCCTGGTAGTAGCCGGCGAGCGCCTGGTCGAGGCTGGACGCGTTCGAGCGGAGCCAGCGGAGCAGGGCCACGCCGGCGGCGATGTTGTCCGCCGTCTTCGTCAGGTCGAGGTTCGGCCGGCCGGTGAGGCTGGCGAGCCAGTCCCTGTTCGCCGGCATGATCTGCATGACTCCCACCGCCCCGACGGATGAGGTGACGTTCTGGCGGAAGCCCGACTCCTGCTCGGCCACAGCAAGCGCGAGAGCGGGATCGACCCCCATCTGGGAGGCGGTCTGGCGGACCATCGACTGGATCTGTGCCGGGGACTCCGTCGCCGTCGGAGTCGGCGCGGCGATGATCGTGCCCGTGCTTCCTCCTGCCCGGAGCGAATCGACGACGGATATGCCGGAACCTGGGCGCCATTCGATGCGACCGCCCTCGAAGTCCTGGGCCACGCCACCCGTGATGGCGTACTCGTCGCTCGTGGGGTAGCCGAGAGTGCCGCCCTCATAGCCGAGTCCCGCCCATGCCTGGCGGATGGCTCCGCCCGACTCGTGCGCTCCCGTCTTCGGCGACCAGATGATCGCGCCACCCTGGTACATCTGGTACACGCCGCCGTCGCGCAGGCCCCGGATCTCGTCGGTGGTCGGGTATCCGAGGTAGCCGTTCTCGAAGCCGCGCCGCTGCCACGCCGCGCGGATGCCGCCGCTCGATTCATGCGCTCCGGTCGTGGGCGACCACATGATCAGTCCGCCTTGGTAGGCCTGGTAGGAACCTCCGTTGCGCAGGCCCCTGACCTCGTCCGTGGTGGGGTAGCCGAACTTGCCGTTCTCCAGGCCGAACCGCAGCCATGCTGCCCGGATCGCACCGGCGGACTCGTGTGCGCCCGTCTGGGGGGACCAGACGATGGCACCGCCCTGGTACATCTGGTACACACCGCCGTCGCGCAGGCCCCTGACCTCGTCCGTCGTGGGGTACCCGAGGTAGCCGTTCTCCGAGCCCTGCCGCTGCCACGCGGTACGGATTCCCCCGCCGGACTCGCGAGCCCCCGTGGTGGACGACCAGACAATCACGCCGCCCTGGTAGGCCTGGTAGGAGCCTCCGTTGCGCAGGCCCCGGATCTCGTCGGTGACGGGGTACCCGAGCTTGCCGTTCTCGAGCCCGAACCTCAGCCATGCCGCTCGGATCGCACCGCCGGATTCGAACGCTCCGGTGAGGGGATTCCAGACGATCGCGCCCCCTTCGTACATCTGGTACACGCCGCCGTCGCGCAGGCCCCGGATCTCGTCCGTAGTGGGATACCCGAGGTAGCCGTTCTCGAAGCCCTGCCGCTGCCAGGCGCTCCGGATCGCGCCTGTGGAGACGCGCGCTCCCGTGACCGCCGTCCAGACCACGGCACCCCTCTGGTACATGCGGTAGAAGCCGCCGCTGCGGATGGCGCCGAAGTCGCCGTAGGCAGAACCCAGCCCGGCCTGGGCGGCCTTCGCGTCGATGAGTGACGCTACCGCGGCTGGCGGCGCGTTCTTGGCGGCGACGGTGACGGTCGCGGTCGCGCCGACGGCGTCGACGGTGACTCTGGCCCCGCCGGCCGTGGTGAAGGTCTGGCCGGGCTGCCAGGCCAGATCCGTGGCGTAGTAGCCGGCGAACGGGCGGGTGCTCGGAGGGATGAGCAGCGACTCCGTCTCGTCCAGACTGCCCTTGATGATCTCTACACCGCGGTTGCCGCCGAGGGCGGTGGGAGCGTCGTACCCCGTCGGGGCCTTGAACTGCAGGTAGTACCACTCACCGGTCGCGGGGTCCCGGAACTTCACGGCCCTCCTGGGGCCCGTGCCCGCCCACGGCGTGAGGATGTAGCTCGTGGGGGACCCCGGAGTGCCGATGTCCAGGACTTCGTCTCCGCGTCCGAATCCGCCGTACTCGAAGAGGTAGGAATTCAGGTGCGGCTGGCTCCATTGCGACACGCCCATCAGGTCGGTGCGGTCGCCGTACTCGCGGGTGCTGCAGGCGCTGTCGCTGAAGCGCCCGATGGACCGTGTCGAGTCCGCTGCCCCGTTGGTGCACTGGAGGGTATTGGCGTGCCCGAGCCCGAGGACATGCCCCATCTCATGGGCCGTCACCGGAGCCGTGAAGTTGGACTGCCTCGGGAGGAGGATGCGCCCGCTCGTCTGCCCCGACTCCCATCCCGCACCGAGGTTCCCTCCCGCGCCGTACACGACGACGTCGTCGCGCGGAATCGCCAGCATCAGGACGTTGGCCGTCCCCGGGGTCCATCCGATCTCCCGTGCAACCGTGTCCATGATGACCGTGAAGTCGTCCCCGGAGGCGGCTGAAGTCCGCTGGCCTGCCAGGACGCGGTCGAGGCGCAGCCCGATCCTGCCCGCCGACATCGACGACCAGTACGCACTGGCCGACTGGATCGCGGTGCGGTAGGCCGCCACATCCAGTGATGCAGCATCCGCAGCGGTCTTGTCCCGTGTCTGCAGCGTCACCAGGGTGACGCTGATCTGGGCCGTGCGCTGGGGGTAGGCGGCGGCCAGTACGGACGGCGCCGAGCCCTGTGCGGAGGCCGCGGCCTGAGCGGCGTTCGCGGTCGTGCCCTGCTGGACGGCGGCGAGCGCCACTGCCACGGCAACGGCTGCCGCGGCCCGGGGCGGGGCAGCCGCAGGACGCTTCGTGCGCTCGGCGCGGTGCTTGGGGGTGCGACGGCGCATGCGTGTCCTCCGGTTGGGCGAATTCTCGCCCGAGATCAGTGAAAGGCGGACATGTAAACGCCCCTACCTCCAGAGGATCTTTTACATGTAAAAGGAATGATATACATGTTCCCGAACAGGCGTCGCCGGAGTCAGCCGTTGAAAAGGGCCAATCCGCGCCACAAGCCCTGTACCAGCGTGCGGAGGAGTTGAGCATGGGTGTCCGATTCGGCGCTCGCCTGCAGTCGAAGCGAATGGAGCGAGGCCTGTCGCAGGCCGAACTCGGCAGGAACCTCTGCTCCGCGGTCTATATCTCGATGCTCGAGTCCGGCCTTCGTGAACCGACTCCCGGCGTCCTCGCCGAATTGGCAGACCGCCTGAAAGTCGCCCCCAGCGACCTCGACCCACTCCAGGAGGCTCGTGCCCACGACGCCGAATTCGTCCTCGCTGAGCTCAGTGCCCGCGACGCGTGGGACGGGAGGGACTACGCCCGGTCAGCGTCGCATGCTGAGGCGGCGGCCCAGCTGGCCCTGGCGAGCGGCCACCACAGCGACTGGTGGAACATGACTTACATGCAGGCCGAGTGCGCCCTCAAGCAGGGAGACCTCGCCGAGTGCCAGCGACTCGCCGATCAGCTCCTCGGCCACCCGATCGTCGCAGAGTCCCCTTCTCTGGCTGGCCGGGCACAGCAGCTCCTCGCTGCCTCGTGCCACGGACTCGGCCAGCTGGATGCCGCGGTGCAGCGGGCCCGGGAAGCCGTCGCACTGGCCGAACGGTACGCGCACTCGTCGACGACCCACGTCAGCGCCCTCAATGTCCTGGTCGCCGCGCTGGCGGACCGTGGGCACCTCGATGAGGCGTGGGAGCACTGCCGGCACCTCGCCTCGCTCGTCGACGGCACATCGCCCCAGCTCGCCGGCCAGGTCGAGTGGGCGATCGGCAATGTCGCATTCATGCGCAGCGACTGCGAAGAGGGAGTCGACCGTCACGAGCGCGCCGCGGCGCTCCTCTCACCCGCCCAGGACCTGGGGCTCTGGGCCCAGTTCAATAAAGCCACCGCCGCCGCGCGGCTCGCAGCGGGGCGCGTCGAGCCCGCTACCCTCGCCGCCCTTGAACGGGCGGAGATGTCCCTCGAGATCGTTGGCGGCAGCCGGCGCGACCATCTCGATGTCGCGCTCATCCGCGCCCAGTGGCTCTACCTCTCGGGAGACCCCGCCGCAGCCGCGGAGCGGCTCGAGGACCTTGCACCGGAAGCCCTCGACCTCGGGCCCTACCCCGCCGGGGAGGTCGCGCTCCTCTACGGGCGCACGCTCGGGACCCTCCGACGCACCTCCGACGCGCTCGAACAGCTCGACGCCGCACGGCAGCACTTCGCCGACGCCGGGGCATGGAACAGGGTCAACGAATGCATCAGCGCTGCAGTCGAAACACGCACCTCGTTCCGCACGTCATCTGGATGAGTCGGACTGCCCCTGGCCTTGGGTCCCCTGGCTCGGCAGCGGCTTTCCGCTCGGCGCCCGGCCCACGCCCTCGTCGTCGGGCCTCGTCGCCTCCCCCGTGCCCCGGTCGTCCCGCCCAGAGGCTGGCGGCGCCGACTTGCCGGCGGAATTCCCGTCCTGGGCCCGCGGCTCCGGGCGAGCCGTCGGCCCGGCGCCCTCGTCCGAGGTGAGTCCCGGGTCGACGTCGGACTTCTCGTGGCTCCGTTTGTCCCGCGACGATCCGGGACCAGCAGCCGCGCCGTCGGCATGGCCCGACGGCGTGGCCGGCGGCTGAGAGCAACCGGCGTCGCACGCCCACCACGGCAGCTGGGCTGCCGGCGAGTCCCCCTCAGGCGTGGGCGCCATGTGGCCGTTTCCGGCATCCTCAGCCGCGCTCGTGGGCAGCGGGGCAGGAGGCGCGCCCTCTTGAGGCGGCCACAGTTGCTCGAGCTGCTTCAGGGGCGGGTTGACCACGGCCTGAAGAGCTGACACCCCCGTGAACGTCAGGGTGGCCGTGACGCACACGTACCCGAGAATCCGGAGTCCGCTCCTGCGCTGCGTCATCCCGCAACCCTGACAGGTGACGCATACAGCATCGACTCTGCCTGGCACAGCGCACCGCGCTCACGGTCGGTGAAGAGCCGTCCGCCCGAAAGCACTTCGCAGTCGATGAGCTCCACGACGGCCCGATGCAGGTATGCCCTCGGTTCTCCCGAGAACACTCCGTGGGCCGGCGTCAGGCTGCGGTGGACCACCACTTCTGGATACACCGCGGTGGTGCGACGCCACACGCGGACGAGCCTGAGGAGCTGGAGACGGTGACGAACGCCCAAAGGGGCGAGATGGCGGAGCAGTGCCGGGAGGGTCAGCCCGAGTGCCATCATCAGCATCGAGGTCCCGCCGAGGACGAGGCTCAGCGAGTCCAGGGGGACGGCGCCGAGCTCGGGTCGGCCGAGCATGATGAGGACTGCCCTCGCTTCCTGCACAGCCTGGGATCCGATGCGCAGCACGCTGCCTGCGCCCACGCAGGCAAAGCCCATGCGGAAGGCCGTGGACGCCATGTCGGGCACGTGTCGGAGGCACGCGCGCAGGACGGAGAGCGAGGCGAGCGCCAAGAAGCCGTTCAGCACGGTCCCGCAGACAAACGCTCCGACATCCGATTCCTTGGCGACCCTGGTCAGGAGTGCCTCGCCGGCTCCTGGGCTGCCCGGCGCGACGAGCCACATGCAGAGGAAGGAGCCGAGGTACATCGCGGCGGCGACCCAGGTGAGGAGAATCGCTCGCTGCACTTCGTCCTGGACGTCCGCCTCGGGGACGACTGCTCTCAGGACGGACAGGCGGATGGCGCCGAAGGCCGCGATCATGAGCAGCCCGCCCAGAAGGGCGGCCATCCCGCGCACGCCCACCGCCGCGTCCACCGCCGTTGCAATCGGGGCAACGTCCAGGACCGAGGCGACTGCTGCGAAGACTGCGACGAAGAAGACGCAGTCTCCCCGCCTCACGAGTGCAGGCAGACGGAGCAGAGCCAGGAGGCCCAGAGCCGCTGCAGCCACAACGTGCACCGTCATCCGAACACTTCTGAGAACTTGAGCGGTTCCCCTCCGGACGGCACACGCGAGGCACTCAGGCCTTTCGCGAGCAGATCGGCGAGCACCTCAGCGGCGAGTTCAATTCGGCTCCGCTCGCGGCAGCGGGCGAGCGCACCTTGGATCAAAGCCGCCGGGAGATCGGGAAGAAGGGAATTCTGCGCGATGGAACGTGTTTCCTGAAGATCATGTCCCAGAATCATGTGGGCGAGCTCGTGCAGAATTATCTGTTCCCGATAAAGCTCGGAATCGGTGTCCACGTGAAGGATCAGCTCGACGTCGCGCATGGACAGCCACAGTGCACTGACCTCACCTTTGCCGAGGCTCGGCACAGCCCTGATATCGAGCCGGGTGCCGCGGTATCGGGCCACCGAATCCACCAGCTCTTGGAAGCCGAAGGCAGAACCGAGGCGGAGTCGGGAAACAGCCTCGGCGGCTTCCCTCCGCACAGGACCCAAGCCATCACGCAGGAGGCGCCTCCTCACGGCGCCATTCCGCCCGGCAAATTCTCTCGCATGAGACCAAGACTAACCTCCGCCCGCACTCACCGCAGACGCGGTCATTCGCCTCCTCGGCCGGGCATGATTCGCCTGGGCCCCGGGAAAGGCGGGTAAAGCGAGAAATCGTTATGATAATCAAGACCGAGGAGGTACCACATGCCTGAACCGCTACCGCCCTCCGCGGCGGCACTGGCCCAGCGGCTCAACACCCTGCTGGACATCGCCGCCGCCGAGCGCAGAGGAGAGCGGCCGCAGTTCCCGGAGATCAAACGTGGAGTCGAGGAACGCGGCGCCCAGGTCTCGAGACAGCGGTGGCACTACATGCGTGCTGGGACCGGCCCCCTCACGACCGACACCAAGCTCCTTCACGCCCTGGCCGACATGTTCGGAGTGCCCATCACGTACCTCACGGACCCAGAGCCGGAGATCCCGGACCGGGTTGGAGCCCAGCTCGAACTGCTCCGCACGATGCGCGAGGCAGAGGTGAAGTCCTTCGCCGCCCGCACCCTGACCTCCGACCTCTCCGTGGAGACCCTGCTCGAGATCAGGGACATCATCGACCGCACCCTCCGCGAGCACCGCTGACTCTGCGCGTCAGCCCAATTCCCGACAGGGACACGTGAGGCGCTAGTCTGGTTCGGTGCAACGCCGCAGGCACAGCCTGCGCGGTCGCCGCGCCTCCTTAGCTCAGTTGGCCAGAGCATCTGTCTTGTAAACAGAGGGTCGCCGGTTCGAATCCGGCAGGGGGCTCCAAGAACCCCTCTCTGATGGTGTCGGTATGTACTTCTATGCGCCCTGCCGGGCGACGGGCCGGCGGTCAGTACTTGGCCATGCGCGCCTTGACCTGCGCGACGTAGACCTTGGTGTCCTCGTACATGCCTCTGGACTGGACCGACCCGAGGCCCTGGTAGTAGCCGGCGACGGCCACGTCGAGGGAGGGCGCCTGGGCGCGCAGCCAGCGGAGCATCGCGACGCCGGCGGCGATGTTGTCGGAGGTCTTGCGCAGGTCCAGTGCGGGCCGGCCGGAGAGCGCGGCGAGCCAGTCCCGGTTGGCCGGCATGATCTGCATGACGCCGATCGCCCCGACGGACGAGGTGACGTTCTGCCGGAAGCTGGACTCCTGCTCGGCCACGGCAAGGGCCAGGGCCGGGTCGACGCCCATCTGGGTGGCGGTCTGCCGGACCATGGACTGGACCTGCGCGACGCTCTCGGTCCCGGACGCCGGGGCGGCGGGGATCGTGGGTCCGGCGCTGCCTTCCGAGCGGAGCGGGTCGACGACGGTCGTGCCCGAGCCGGGCCGCCATTCGATGCGCCCGCCCTGGAAGTCCTGCGCCTTGCCGCCGGAGATCGCGTACTCGTCGCTGGTGGGGTAGCCGAGGTTCCCGTTCTCGTACCCTGCCTTCGCCCACGCCTGACGGATCGCGCCACCGGACTCGTGCGCCCCGGTCTTGGGGGACCAGACGATCGCCCCGCCCTGGTACATCTGGTAGACGCCGCCGTCCTTCAGGCCGGGGATCTCGTCGGTGGCGGGGTAGCCGAGGTAGCCGTCCTCGAACCCGACCCGCTGCCAGGCGTTCCGGATGGCGCCGACCGACTCGTGTGCCCCGGTCTTCGGGGACCACATAATGAGCCCGCCTTCGAAGGCCTGGTAGGACCCGCCGTCGCGCAGGCCCCGGACCTCGTCGCCGGTGGGGTACCCGAACCTGCCGTTCTCGAGCCCGTACCGGGCCCATGCTGCGCGGATCGCGCCGCCGGACTCGTGTGCCCCTGTCTTGGGTGACCAGAGGATGGCCCCGCCCTGGTACATCTGGTAGACGCCCCCGTCCTTGAGGCCGCCGATCTCGTCGGTGGTGGGGTAGCCGAGGTAGCCGTCCTCGAATCCGGTGCGCTGCCAGGCGTTGCGGATGCCGCCGAGGGACTCGTGTGCCCCGGTGGTAGGGGACCACATGATGAGCCCGCCCTGGAAGGCCTGGTAGGAGCCGCCGCCCCTGAGGCCGCGGACCTCGTCGCTGGTGGGGTATCCGAACTTGCCGTTCTCGAGCCCGTTGCGGGTCCATGCGGCGCGGATGGTCCCGCTGGACTCGAAGGCACCAAGGGTGGGGTTCCAGATGATCGCCCCGCCCTCGTACATCTGGTAGACGCCCCCGCCCTTGAGGCCGCCGATCTCGTCCGTTGTGGGGTAGCCGAGGTGGCCGTTCTCGTAGCCGTTCCTGGCCCAGGCGGTCCGGATGCCGCCGGTGGAGATGTGCGCGCCGGTGAAGGAAGTCCAGACGACGGCGCCGCGCTGGTAGATGCGGTAGAAGCCGCCGCTGCGGATCGCGCCGAAGTCGCTGGTGGCGGAGCCGAGCCCGGCTTGGGCGGCCTTGGTGTCGATCACTGTGGCGACGGCCGCGGGCGGCGCGTTCTTCCCGGCGATGGTCACAGTTGCAGTATCCGCCCCGACGGAGTTAACGGTCACACGGGCGCCGCCGGCGGTGGTGAAGGTCTGCCCGGCCTGCCAGGCCAGGCTGCTGGCGTAGACCCCGGCGAACGGGAGCGTGGAAGGCGGGATGAGCAGCGATTCGCTCTCGTCGAGGCCGCCCTTGATGATCTCGATCCCGCGGTTGCCGCCGATTGCGGTCGGGGCGTCGTAGCCGTTGTTGGTCTTGAACTGGACGTAGTACCACTCCCCGGTGGCCGGGTCCTTAAACTTCAGGGCCCGGTGCGAGGCTGTCCCTGCCCAAGGCAGGAGGGTATAGGTGACGGTGGCTCCGGCTGTCCCGGCGTCGGTGATCTCGTCGCCGCGCCCGAAGCCGCCGTACTCGTACAGGTAGGAGTTCAGGTGGGGCTGGCTCCACTGGGAGACGCCCATGAGGTCGGTCCGGTCGCCATAGGCGCGAGTGCTGCACGATGCGTCCGCGAAGCGGCCTGCGCCGCGGGCGGAGTCGGCGGCACCGTTGCTGCACTGGAGGGTGTTGGCGTGGCCGAGGCCGAGGACGTGGCCGACCTCGTGCGCCGTGACGGGGCCGGTGAAATTGGACGGGCGGGGCAGCAGGATGCGGCCGCTGGTCTGCCCGGCGGCCCAGCCGGCGCCGAGGTTTCCGCCGGAGCCGTAGACCATGACGTCGTCGCGGGGGACGGCGAGGATGAGGACGCTGTTCCCTCCGGCGGCCCAGCCGATCTCGCGGGCAACGGTGTCCATGATGGCGGTGAAGTCGTCGGCGGAGGACGCGGAGGTGCGGAATCCCGCGAGGACCCGGTCGACACGCATGCCTATGCGCCCGGAGGACATCGAGGACCAGTAGGTGCTGGCCGAGGAGATGGCGTTGCGGTAGGCGTTGACGTCGAGCGCTGCGGCGTCGGCGGCGGTCTTGTCGCGGGTCTGCAGTGTGACGAGGGTGACGGAGAGCTGGGCGGCCCGCTGCGGGAACGCGGTCGTGACGGCGGCCGGGAGTGTGGCCGCCTGGGCCGGCTGGCCGGTGAGGACGGGGGTTGCCAGGACGGTCAGGACGAGGGCGGCCGAGGTCAGTCCGCGCTGCGCGGCGCTGTGCCGGTGCCCCATGTCGGGGCGGCGCTTCTTGGCGGGCACGGCTCGGTGTTTAGGCGCGCGTCGGCGCATGGGTCCTCCAAGTGCGGGGATGGTGTGGCTGGTCTAGGCGGCAGTAGGGCTGCCCAGGACGGTCGGGGCCGGTGTTCCGCCGGGGGCGTGGCCTTCGTCGCGCCGTGCGGGGCCGCGGCTGCGGCGGTGCGTGAGGGCGGCCGCGCAGGAGGTTGAGTGCTGCGCAGCCGATCAGTGCCGGCTGGTTCCGTGGGCGGGTTGAGGGTTGGAAGCGGAGTAGACGGTCGCCGTCGTGCTCGTGTCGGCGGCGTGGGCGGGCGACGGCGCCGCCGAGGGCGCGCTTGCGGGCGCTCGGCGGGGACACGTCGGAGGGGGCACGAATACATCGTCTCGGCCTGAAAGCCTGCGATCCCCGTTCCTGCGCCAATCCTGCGGTGATCCTGAGGGCTTGCGCTGCCTTGGAAGTCGGTTCGCCGTGCTGGGGGCGGCCGTCGCCGCGCGTGGGTCCTTCGGGATTGGAAACGGCCAGCTCAGCCCAGGCCCCCCGGGTGGCGGAGGAGGTCGTCCCGGACCGCCCGCAGGCACGCTGCCGCGTACCCTGCCCACGGGCGCTCCCTGTCCCAGGGGACCGGGGCCCTCGCAGCCGGAGTAGCAGTGCCCGATGGCCCCGTCGTACACCGGGATCAATGCAGCCAAGCTTGGTCCCGAAGAGGTCCACCCGCGTTGGTGGGCGACGCCTCAACGCCGCCTACGTAGCCGGTCCGCCGATCCGGTACATGCGGATTCCACCGTATTACGGGCGAAAGCTGATGATCGTCTTTCCCTTACGGCGGACGGTCGGGTTGAGGGCTGAGACCGCCTCGTCGAGGGGCGCGATGGTGTCGATGTTCGTCCGCAGTCGGCCGTCCCGGACCCGCTGCACGATCTCGACCAACTCGGCCCGATCAGCCTCCACGACGAAGTCCACCGCCAGGCCATCGGCCGGGCGGCCCTCGACAGGCCCGACGATGGACACCAGCGTTCCCCCAGGCTTGATGACGGCCGCGGACCGCTTCTGAATCTCGCCTCCGATGACATCGAAGACCAGGTCGACGCGGCCGACAGCGTCGAGCGCGTCGTTCTCGAGGTCGACGAACTCGTGCGCGCCGAAGTCGAGCGCCTTCTCACGGTCGGCGGCGCGGCCTGTGCCGATGACGTAGGCGCCAGCCTCGCGAGCGAGCTGGGCCACCATCGTCCCGACCGCCCCGGCCGCGCCGTGGGCAAGGACTGTCTGCCCGGCTTGCAGGCGGCCGTGCTGGAACAGGCCCTGCCACGCGGTCAGGCCGGAGATCGGCAGGGATGCGGCCACGGTGAAGTCGACGTCGCCGGGCAGCGGGGCGAGGTTGCGCGCCTCGATCGCCACATACTCGGCGAGGGTTCCGTCTCGGTGCCAGTCGGCGAGTCCGAAGACCCGCTGTCCGATCGAGAGTCCGGTCGTGCCGTAGCCGAGGGCGCTGACCACACCCGCCACCTCATGGCCGGGGATCGAGGGTGACTTGTCGTGGCCGGCGCGGTCGGTCCAGGTCGACGGCCAGTCCATCTCGGTCGGGACGAATCCCGAGGCGCGAATCTGGACGACCACGTCGTTTATTGCCGCGGTCGGCTCGGGGCGCTCGGTCAGTGTCATTCCGGCGAGTCCTGCTGCCTGATCGGTGACCACGATGGCTTTCATGGGTTTTTCCTCTGTCGTGTATCTGTTGACGGGAAGTTGAAGCGGATGTGCCGGGCTTGGTTGGGGATGAGTGCGGCGCACTCGGTGGCTGGTAGGTCAAGTTCCGTCGTCCAGATCATCACCGGGTGTTGGTGCACGTTCAGCAGCGTCAGCGTTCCCGCAATCAGGAAGGCGAGGCTGGCGATGGAGACGGGGCGCCTGCCGCCATAGTTGGACAGGCGACCCGTAACCAGCAGTGTTCCGAGCGTTCCGCCCGAGTAGGCGACCACGTTCAGGGAGGCGTCGGCACTGCTGAAGCCGTCCTGAGCCCGATAGACGTTGAACAGCGGAATTGTTGACCCCACCGTGGCGAATGAGGCCAGCAAGGCGACCACCGCCGAAGCGAAGGCCACCAAGAGGCCTTCCTCCCGGCCGAGTCGGTTTTTCGCTGGTCCTGATTGGTGCTCGAGAGCCAAGTCCTGGCGTGGCCCAGCAGATCACCCTCCTTAGTGGGGCCTGGAACGAGAAGCCACTGGAACGCTGATCTCGACCCATCGATCCGATTTTTTTGGGTCGGTCAGCCCATTTCTTCCATTAAGCGCGGGTGCGAGTGGGCTGTCAAGCCCACTTTTGATCTATACTTGGAAGCATGAATGCCAGTGCGGGGATTCGGGAGCCGCGGAAGCTCACCGGCAAGGGGCAGGCGACCCGCGAGCGGATCCTGGAGCACGCGGCGGAGCTCATCTACACCAAGGGCGTCCATGCGACGAACAACGAGCAGCTCCGGCGGGCAGCCGGCGTCAGCGGGTCCCAGCTCAACCACTACTTCCCGACCAAGGAGAGCCTCGTCCTGGCCGTCATCGAATGGCGCGCCGACCGGGTCCTCTCGTTCCATCGAAGCGAGCGGTTCGCCAGCTTCGACAGCCTGGACGCATTGCAGGAGTGGGCGGACTTCTACGTCGGCTTCGAGCGCGCCCATCAGGAAGGCTGCACTCTCGGGTCGCTCGCGAGCGAGATCATCAAGACTGACCTCGACGTCCACAATCAGCTCGCGGACGCGTTCGACCAGTGGCGGGACATCTTCCGCGACGGACTACAGCGCATGCAGGAGCTCGGCCGGATCAGCGCCGATGCAGATCCGGCCCGTCTGGCCAATCTTCTGCTCTCGGCGTTCCAAGGCGGGATGCTCCTCTCCCAGGTCCAGCGGAACCCGGCCCCGCTGAGAGACGCCCTGCAGGCCGCCATCGACTATGTGCAGACCTTCGAGACCTCTCGCGACTCCGCCTCACCCCGGCTTCAATAGCCGCCAATGATCAAGGCAGGTTTACAGATCCCGGTGTCCCACGACGATCTCCTCGAGAGCCGCCAAGCCTTCTGACGAGCACTGAACGTGACGGCCTGATTCAGGACCAGCTGCCTCCCGACCGGCGTGTTGTGATGGTTTGATTCAGGACCGCCTCTGACGGTGGGTGTGCCCGATGGGTTTGCCTACCTGCGGTGGTCCGGATGGGAGGTCGTGCGGAGCTGCTCACCGGAGTCCGGCGGGACGAGCGGGTCGAGAGCCTCGGGATCTGGGCACTGGCCCGCAGGTGTCGCGTGGGCAGGGACACCGCAGCCCGCCAGCAGCAGCGCCGCAGTCGCGCTGCGAGCACGGGCAGAGCGTTCCCGAGGCGCATGACTAAGGGACAGCAGCGCATCTTCCCCACTCTCTCCAGAGCGAGCGTAGGCTCAGGCGCGGCTGTGTGTAAGGGCGGATGGTGGGGCGGTATGGCGCCCGAGGGGGTGCGCCGAGCAGACTGGGGCGCATGACCAGCGCTGAACTTGAAGTGCCGATCGAGCGGATCGAGGAGTCCGTCAAGGGCATCCTGGACCTCGTCTCCTCCGGCGGGTCCTGCATCCTCACCCAGGGCGGCAAGCCTGTCGCACGAGTGGTCCCCATCAATGACGAGACGGAGGCTGCGTGGCGCCTCCAGTCAGCCGAGATCGAAGCCGCGCAGGAGGCGCGACCCCACAACATGCAGGATTAGGCATATCCGCGAGGGGCTGAGTGCCCGTCACCTTAGTTCTTGTTGCTGCCGAACTCCCTGCTCTTCAATGCCCGCTTGTAGCGCGCTTCGGCGGCATCCACTTCGGTGGTGGACGTGCTGGGGCGGAAAACGCGGAGGATGCTGAACCGGAAGTGGCGAGCGTGCCCGGGCGGGAGGTCTTTGAGGGCGAGATTCCCGCCGAGCTCCGCCCGTTGGCGCGGACTGCGTCCGGCCACCAATGCACAGGGATCTGGAGGATGTCGGGTTCCAGCGAGGAAGGCGTCCGCTCCGGTGGCGTGCGCAGCCGCGTACCTGAGGCGGCCTGGCCGGGCGCGGGCGCTGTCAGCGAGAGGGGCCGCCCCCCTGCGGGTTGGCCCAGGCTTCGGGGCGGCGGCCGTACCATGCCCATTCGATGGCGGCTGTGGTGAAGCCGGCGCAGGCTCCGAACACGAGCGCTGTGGCGAGAGCGGGGAGGGGGTAGGTGAGCTGGACCACGGCTGCAGCGAGCCCGTAGCCGAGCGTGAAGCTCACTGCGCTCACGCCGATCCACCGTCCCGCCGCCCGGTTCTCCTTGCCGAGCGCCAGCCATCTGCCTGCCCCGATCCCGGCTCCGGCCAAGAGGCCGAAGGCGACGTTGACCGCGGAGTTGCTGAGGTACTTGTTCGCATTGGCCCAGAAGGCCTCGGTCACGGCCAGGGCCGCCCAGGAGGCCAGGACGAACCCAGCAGCGCAGCCCGCTGCCGTCGCGGGCAGCCACCTGCGCGGGCGGGGAAGCAGTGGGCGGAGGGCGGCCAGCTGGAGGGCCCCCGGGCCGGTGCCGAGCACCGCACCGTACAGGGCCAGAGTGGCGGCGCCGCCCAGCAGCGGGCTCATGGCCGACCAGAGCGGTCCGCTGAAAGTGGCCCACAGCACCACCGCCGCTGCGTACCCGATGGTGTTGGCTGCGACCCACGCGGTGCCGGGGCGGCGGGTCAGGATTCTCATGGGGTGGCGGGGCCGAAGCGGTAGAGGGGGTGGAGCTCGGCGTGGGCGTCGTGGTTCAGGTCCAGGATGTAGCGCCCCTCCATCCACACATGCTCCCCGACGCCCGGGTAGGGGCCGGGGACCGGGTGCGGGTCTCCCGCGCACACGGCGTACACGATCGGCTCCAGCGGAGGGATCGTGCAGACGGCCTCGATGTCCAGGCTCCCGCCTGTCTCGTCGGCGTCGTTGCCCGGGGTCAGTAGTTCCCGGTAGGCGGGGTCCACGTCCAGCAGGAAGATCGTGTCCCCGTCGCTTCCGGACTGGACCGCCTCGACGCGGCCGCTGACGCGCAGGCAGGCCGCCACGACCTGGAGGCGGTCCGGGTCATAGACGTACCGGTCCTGGTCCGAGGGGCTGCAGCGGGTGATTCCGGGACCCGGACTGGGGGGCGTAACGGACGGGCGCGAGCAGCCGGCCAACGCGAGGAGGCAGGCCGCCAGCACTGCCGGCATCCGATGCCGCGTCCGCGCTGCCGCTTCAGGCATCCGGTGTCCTCCTGCACAGCACGAACCAGGCATCCAGGGCCCTCCCGTCCCGGCTGGCGCGCCCGACGGTGACATGGGCGCCCACCGCACGAAGCGTGTCGGTGGTGCGGTGGTAGACGAACCGGCCCAGCCGGGCCGAGTTCGCCCGCACCGCCGGCCAGCCCCGCGGGGCCCGGGCCGGGAGCCTCGCGTAGTCGATCACCAGGAACCCGCGCTCGGTCCTGGCAACACCGAAGTACCCCGGGCCCACCAGGGGCCTGAGCACGTGCCTGTTGTACCCGAAGACCTCCCCCAGCTCTGTGCGGAAGAACCTCTTCTCGAATCTGCTCAGCAGCGGGAGGGAATTGCGCCCGGCATGGACCACTGCCTGCCAGGCGGGTGTGCCTGCAGGCACCAGATGCGCGGTGTCGGTCAGCGCAGCGTCCGCGGCGGCCTCGAACAGGAGGGCCTGCTGCGCTGGACCGAGCGAACGGACTGCGCCGACCCGGGCCTCGTCGTCGAGGCTGTCGAGGTGGTCCTGGAAGCCATGCAGGTCTACCTGGTCCCCGTCGAGGTAGTCGCGGATGTCCATGGAAGCGTCCCCTCCTTCCTCCGGCTAGCGTGCCGGCCTACGGGTTCTCTGCTTTGATCAGGTCAGCGGCGCGCTCGGCGATCATGACGGTCGGGATGTTGGTGTTCCCCCCGATGATGGTGGGCATGACCGACGCGTCGACCACCCGGAGGCCCGGCACGCCGTGGACGCGCAGGCGCTCGTCGACCACCGCCATCGCATCACGGCCCATCCTGGCCGTCCCGACTGGGTGGTCCCCATGCTCGGCGAAGGCCCGGGTCCACGCCAGCAGCCCGTCGTCATCCTGCACGCCGGCGCCCGGATAGCACTCATCCCCCCGCAGCGCGGCCAGCGGCTCGGCGCTGACGACCTCACGCACCAGCCGGATCCCGCGCAGCAGCGCCGCCCGGTCCCCACGGGAAGCGAGGTAGTTCGGCTGAATGCGAGGCGGATCGAGCGGGTCAGCCGAGCGCAGCGTCACGCTGCCGCGGCTCTCGGGCCGCAGGAGCAGGGTCAGGAGCACGAACCCGTCGCCCTTGATCCGGGTGAGACCGTGGTCCATCGCCCAGACGGGAAGGAACGCGAACTGCAGGTCCGGGGCCGCCAAGCCGGGCTCGGATCTGGCGAAGCCGCCCGCTTCGAGCACGTTCGACGCCAGCGGGCCCCGGCGCGAGAGCAGATAGTGCAGGAGGTGCCGCGGCAGGGCCCAGGGGGCCAGGGCCCGGCCGAAGCCTAGCGGCTGGGCGCAGGAGCAGGCCACGCCCATGGCCACGTTGTCGTGCAGGTTCTGCCCGACCCCGGGCAGGTCCTTCACCACGGGGATGCCCATCTGCCGCAGGTGCCCGGACGGGCCGATACCGGACAGGAGCAGGATCTGCGGGGAGTGCAGGGCCCCGGCACATAGGAGCACTTCGCGACGCGCCCGCACGGCATGCGGGCGGCCGTCCTTGACGTAGGCGGCGTCCACCCCTGAGGCGCCGATGTGCAGCCTGGTGACCCGCGCCCCGGTCCTGACCGCCAAGTTCGGCCGGGCCTTGGCCGGGCGCAGGTACGCGTCCGCCGCGCTCTGCCGGCGCCCGCCCCGCTGGGCCACCTGGTGCAGCCCCACCCCTTCCTGTTCGGCCCCGTTGAAGTCCTCGTTGCGCCGATGCCCCGCAGCGGCCGCGGACTCCAGGAAGGCCCGGGACAGGGGGCTGACCCAACGCAGGTCCTCAACCCGAAGCGGGCCGCCGGCGCCGTGGAATTCCGAGGCACCACGCTGGTTGTCCTCGAGCTTCCTGAAGTAGGGCAGGACCTCGGCGAAGCTCCACCCGGGGTTCCCTGAGGAGGCCCAATGGTCGTAGTCTCGGGGTGCTCCGCGCATGCAGATCATCGAGTTGATCAGGGTCGACCCGCCAAGGCCCCTCCCCCGGCCCACATACAGCCGGCGCCCGTTCAAGTGCGGTTGGGGCTCGGTCTCCAGCGTCCAGTCGTAGCGGGACTTGTAGAGCAGGCTGCCCGCGGCAGGGACCCGCAGCAGTGGGCTTCGCGGGGCAGGGCCGGCCTCCAGCAGCAGGACCGAGGCCCGCCCGTCCTCGCTCAGCCGGTTCGCCAGCACGCACCCCGCAGACCCCGCCCCAATGACCACATAGTCGTAGACCGCCTCAGGCATTTCCATTCCCCTGCCCGCACCCTCCGTCCAGCGGTTCAGTCCACCTTGGCCGACCGGTCCTACTGCAAGCCCATTCAGGCCTCCTCCGTGGACACTCCTGGAAGGAGGCCTACTGCTCAGGCTGCTGCCAGCATCCCCGTGGACCGCCCCGCAGCCAAGTGCCCAAGCGGGATCCGGCAGAATCTGCGAGCCGGGTGACCGCGAGCCGCCTCTTGGCGATTCGACTGCTCTCGGTTTCTGCGTCGGGCCGGTCGGGAGATACCGAGGGTCCCAGAAGCAGGGACCGTAGGTGGGCCCCAGGCACTGGCACCCGTTGATGGCGCACCCGGACTTCGGGGGTGTCCACCCAAACTGAAACGCAGAGCTGAGAGGGGTTTTGCATCACATGGACTCCAGCAACCGAACCGACTGCTCTCGGTTTCTGCTTCCGGCCGAACGGGTATCCCTTTGGGCATGCCCTATCAAGAACCGGCCTCGCCGCTGCACGGGACGATGCTCGAGCTGATCGGCGAGGCGCGACGACGGCGGATGTCGCACAGCAGGTACTCGCTCGAGGGGTGCGAGGTCCTGCTATGGGTCCATGCCCCGGCCGGTGAACATACCGCGGCGGCTTGTGAAGGCTGCCTGGAGCACTGGCCGTGCCGGACCGTGCTAGCGGTCCTCGGCGGTCTGGAGGCCCCGCCCCAGCCCGGCAGTCTGCGCCTGCTGCGCGGCTGATGACGGCCGTGCCGCGCGGCGCCCAGCTGACTGGTGTACGGTTAGCTGCTCTTGCCCCCACCACTGAGAGAAACACCAGCACCGTGGCCGCCGACTTCGACGAACTGCGCTCCGACGTGAAGGAATCCCAGAACGAATCGCTTGAGGCGGTGAAGTCGGTGAGCGCCCCCGATGCGCGCAGCGTCGTGCGCGAGCTGGACGTGGACGACAGTGGCGAGGCTGGGGAACTGCGCGGCGGGGAGATCCTGACCGACGAACTCACTGTCCAAGTCATCCCTCAGGGCGAGGACGAGTTCGTCTGCCAGTCGTGCTTCCTCGTCCACCACCGCTCACAGAAGGTCGAGGTCGGCGGTCAGGCCTTCTGCCGCGACTGCGAAGGCTGACGCGCCCCGGAAGCTGATGGCCTCATGCCCTGTGGCGGGGGCGCTGCCGGATCAGCTCGCGGCCTCGTCCTAGGCGGGCGCCTGCGTGCGCTCAGTTCAGGGCAGGCGTGTCCTCAGGAATGACGCCGGAGCCGTAGAGGTCGGCGGCGAGGTCGCGCAGTGCGCGCAGGGCCACCCGCTGGGTGTAGGGCCCGTAGGAAATGCGGGCCACCCCGAGTTTCTGCATCTCCGCCGCCGGCAGCGCGCCCGGGGCACCGATAACCGAGAGCTTGCCCGCTCCCAGCCCGTCCACGAGAGGCTCGATGGTGTCGCGGGTGAGGGCCCCGGGGACGAACACGAGCGCAGCGCCGGCGTCGAGGAACGCCCTGCCGCGGCGGATGGCGTCCTCGACGCTCTCTTGGATGGGGCGTCCGCCACCGCGCACGATCGCGTCGGTGCGGGCGTTGAGCTGGAACTCTATGCCTTCGCGCTGGGCGGCCGCGATGATCGCCTCGACCCGGGCCACGGCCACCTCGAAGGGCCGAAGCCGGTCTTCGACGTTCGCGCCCACGACGCCTATGCCCATCGCCCGGCGGACCGTCTCGCCCGGGTCGTCGTAGCCGTCATCGAGGTCAGCGGTGACGGGCAGCTCGACCGCGTCGACCACAGCCTTGATCCCCGCCAGCGCCGTCTCCAGCGGCATCCCACCGTCGGGGTAGCCGTAGGAGGCCGCGATCGAGTGGCCTGCGGTGGCGATAGCCTTCGTCTCGGGCAGGGCCGCTACCGTGGCCGCACTGACGGCATCCCAGACGTTGACGACGCGCAGGATCTCCGACGCCTCGTGCAGCGCCTTGAGGGTCCGCGCCCGCTCTGCCGTGGTGTTCGCAGCCATACACGTTCCTCCTTCTCGGTCCTTCCGAACCAGGCCGCCGGTCCGGTGCCCGACAATGGTCCGCATGGCGTCTCGGGCGCGCGGAAGGCGCCCGACCGGCCAATGGCCTCCCTCAGGACCGAGCGCCAGCCTGACGCCTCCAGCACGTGCAATGTTGCGAATCGGCAGGCAGGGACGATGCCGTCGCACGCTGCCACTGTTTCTACCAGACAGTACCCAGCCATGGACAGGGTGGGTTGGGCGTGTCCCAGCATGTCTCCCGCAAAACCACGCCAACCTTCACCTCGGATGGATGGGTCGATGCCGTACGATCAGGGCGTCACCGCACCGACACAAGGGGGAACCATGTCCAGTCCGCAGTACCCGAATCCGCAGTACCAGGCACCGCAGTACCCGAATCCGACGCCGGCGGGCTTTGACGCCGCCCCGCCGCTCTGGGCACCGCACTACGGAATCTCGTTCCGGGACGCGATCCGCCGCTTCTTCGCGAAGTACGCCACCTTCACGGGCCGCGCCGGGCGCGGCGAGTACTGGTGGTGGGTCTTGGCCAGCGTGATCGTCAGCATCATCCTGCAGGTCGTCATCACCGCCGGCACGAGCTATGACGCGTACGGCCGCCCAGTCCCCGGGCCGGTCGCAATCCTCGGCTACATCCTCGTGGCCGCCTTCACCCTGGCGACCCTCGTCCCGAGCATCGCGGTGACCGTCCGCCGCCTGCACGACGTGAACATCAGCGGCTGGCTGGCCCTCGTTGCCCTCGTGCCGTTCCTCGGCCCCATCGCCGTGCTCGTCATGGTCCTGCTGCCGTCCAACCCGGCAGGGCAGCGCTTCGACCGGCCCACTGCGGGGGGCTACAAGGCCTGACCTCGCGGCACCGCGAACTCGCGCCCCGGCCGCTCGCTTCGAGCGGCCGGGGTTCCTGCTCCCGGGTCCCGCAAGATCCCCTTTGCCTAGCACATTGGCGTCATGTGCGTCTTGTCAGGCAGTGCTTCCCGATCATCCGCACCAGATGTCACCGCCCAGCAGCCTCGACGCCTCGGCCCTCGCCTCCGAATCCCCGAGGCCAGCCTGCCTGAGTTCGCGGAGCAACCGCGTCCTCTGTCGGTGGGAGGCCGGAGCGAGATCAGGGCCGGTCTGCTGCTCATGGTCCGGATGAGCCCGCGCGACGGACTTCTCGGAGTGGAGGCTGGTTCTGGAGTGACTGCTTCGAGGAAGCATGGAAGATCTGCCTGCCCTGCCCTCGCTCGACTCTGTCGAGAGGGCATCATTCTCAACGCGCAGCCGGGGTCCCAGACTCTTGAGGCCCATTGCGCTCCTATCATTGTCGCCGCTCTCTGCGATGACGGGTAGTCGGCATCAGGACAGGAATGCCCTCGCCGCCACGGGCAAGCGCTGAGACGTTCCGGCCCCGGAGGGGCCCCAGCTGCCGGGCCCCTCCGTACCGGGTCGCGGGTTACCAGCCCGCTGAGTCCATTGGGAGAGGGAACTCGACCGGATCCTATCCGGCACACCGGCGGGCCAAACCGCCCCGCGGCCATGCCGTGCATCACGGACTGCTGCAGGGGCCGCCCATAGGATCGTGGTGTGCGCACGTCCCGGCGCCGACCGGTTCGCCGCCATCCTCTTCGACCCCGCCAGCGGAACCCGCCTCCTCGTCGAAGTCCAGCTCGCCGACGCCGACGCCGGCCAGCTCGACCGCGCCTTGGACCTCTGGGCCGCAGAGCACACCCGCCTCCCTGTCGGGCACCGCCTTGTGCTCGCCGCCGAGCACATCGGCGCCGATGTCGCCCACGCCGCTGCCCGGCCCCGACCTCCAGGGCGCTGGGTGAGGCGGGGTGCCCGCTCACGGTCGCCGAGATGCGTCAGCGGCTCCCTGACGGAGAACCATAGTGCTCGCCAAGTCTCGCGAGCCCCTCATCGAGCGAGACAGAGGGGGTCCAGTCGAGGAGCGCACGGGTCTCACGCTGGTCGTACCAGTGGGCCGTGGAGAGCTGCTCGGCCAGGAATCTCGTCATCGGTGGCTCCTCCTTGCGCCCGGCCCAGGTCCAGAGCTTCTCCACCACCGCGCCCGCCGTCCGAGCCACGGCGCCGGGCACGGCCCACGACGGCGCCGGGACGCCGCCTGCGCGGCAGATGCCTGCGAGCAGCTCGCCGATCGGGCGAGGCTCGCCGTTGGTCACTACGACGGCTCTCCCATGGATGTGGTCCATGCGGTGCAGCGCAGCGACGATGGCGGAGGCGGCATTGTCCACATAGGTGGTGTCGATCAGCGCGGCACCGGCGTCGAGCAGGGGCAGGCGGTGGTGCCTCGCACGGTGCAGGACCCGTTCCACCAGTTGGGTATCGCCAGGGCCCCACACGATGTGGGGGCGCACCGCCGCGACCCGGAACCCCGGCGAATCCGCCGCCAGCGCGAGGAGCTCCGCCTCGGCCTTGGTGCGCGAGTAGTCTCCGTGCGCGCGCTGCGGGTCGGCGGGCTCGGCGCCCAGGCCCGCGATGGCGGCACCGGAATTGGCCACGGACGGGGACGACACGAACACCACATCCCGCACGCCGGCCGCGCGGGCGGACCGGAGGAGGCGGCGAGTCCCCTCGACGTTCACCTCGTGGAACTCGGCCGCTCGGCCGGTGAAGGAGACCTTCGCGGCCAGATGGATGATTCCCTCCACACCCCGGACGGCCGCCCGGACGGCTTCCTCGTCGGTGACGGACCCGCGGAGGTCGGCGGCGCCGTCGACCCCTGACGCCCGTCGCTGGAACGTGGTCACCGCGTGCCCTCGGCGGACCAGGAGCCGCGCGACCTCACGTCCGAGCAGCCCGCTGGCGCCCGTGACGAGGACCCTCATAGCTTCCCCGGGCGGCCGCCGACGAGCACTCGGGTGGCCCAGCGGGACAGACGCGTCCTGTCGATCTTCGCGTTGTGCCGGATGTCCGTGGGGAGTGCTGGAACGGCCAGCACCGCGGAGACCGCCACACCGGCCTCACGGGCCGCCTCCCTGACGCGCGCCGCGAGCCGCGGCGCCGCAGGGCCCGCGGTGCGGGTCCGAGGCGAGGTCTCGACGACGGCGACCACCACCTGCGTGCCAGCCGGGCCGACGCCGGCGATGGCGGCCAGCCGGACACAGTCCAGACGTTCGATTGCCTGCTCCGCGCCAACAGGCGTGACCACGGTGCCCGGCGCCGTCACGACGTGGGCCAAGCGCCCCTCCACCCAGAGGCGGCCGGCCGCGTCGAAGTGCCCTACGTCGCCTGTGCGGTGCCACCCGGGAACGCTGGAGCTCTCCCGCTGCGTCAGCCAGAGCCTGTCGTAGGCGTGCTTGACGTGCGGCGCGCTGACCAGGATCTCGCCGGTCACACCCGCCTCCGTCACAGGATGGGATCCGTGCGCACTGCCGTCGGCGGCCAGCGGAACGACGGCGACGCGCGCACCATGCACCGGCAGGCCGACACACACGCCATTGCCCGCACCCGGCACTGTGCCGGCGGCAGCGTCGACGTCGGCGGCCTGGATCTGTTCGAGGCTGATGTCCGTGACGGGCAGCGCTTCCGTCATCCCATAGGGGGTGTGCAGCGAGGCCCGCGGAAGGAGCCGCTGCACCTCCGCCAGGAGCGGTTCGGGGACAGGCGCCCCGGCGGACAGCAGCAGTTCGACCCGCTCCAGGGCTTCGCGCCCCGCCGCGCCCACGCCATCCTGTGTGGCCAGGACATTGCGCAGCGCCGCCGGCGAGGCGAAGACCACGGTGGCTTCGATGGCCGCCGCGGCGTCCCCCAGTGCGCGCGCGGTGAGGGTACGGGGCGCCGTGACGTCCATCGCAGGGGTCACCGAGACTGCCCCGAGCGCTGGGCCGAGGAGCGCGAAGGGGGCGAAGCCCGCCACCAGTCTGGCCCCGCGGCGGATCCCGAACGTCTGGGCCACGGTGTTCCGCATCGCGGAGAGCTGCCGATGGGTGTAGGCAACCCCCTTCGCGGGGCCGGTGGAGCCGGATGTGAACAGTACGGCGGCGGGGGCCGCCGGATCCGGATCGGGCAGCGGTCGGCCCGGGCCCAGCGCTGCACCGCGTCGCGCGAGGCCTGCGAGGGAGGCTTCGACTGCCAGGATGCGGCGGCGGACCTCCGGCAGCTCCTGCACGCTGATCCGTCGCCCGGGCCAGCCGAGCGCCGCGGCGCCCGCCAGTGCCCTGTCGATGCCGATCAGGAAATCGGGGGCTGCGCCCTTCACGGCCCGGCTCAGACCCCTGGCTCCCAGCCCGGCGTCGGCCACCACGACCACTGCGCCCAGCCGCAGGCACGCATAGAGCGCCACTGTGAGGTCCACCCCCGGCGGAACCATGAGGCTCACCCGGCTGCCGCTGCCCACGCCGGCATCCCGCAGGCCCGCCGCGAGCTCGGCTATGCTCCGGCCCAGCTGTCTCCACGTGAGCAGACGGCTTACGGCGCCCGCCGGCGACATCTCGGCCACAGCGGTTTCGTCCCCTCCCGGGGCCGCCGCCTGCTCGTCGAGCTCCGACCAGAGCGGGCGGAACGCGCCGGGCCGCTCCTCGGCGGCCGTCGGCTGGCCTGCGTCGGGGATCGGGGCGCCCGACGCCGCGTGGTCGCCGTCGTGCGTGCCGACCGCGTGGTCCGCGAGCCACTGGAAGACCGGTGCGGCGATGTCCCGGTCCTCCACCACGAGGTGTCCTGCGCCCTCGAAGCGGTGCACGTCCGCGTGCGGGAGCCGACCGATGAGGTCTTTGAGGTACCGGTCGGAGAAGACGGGGTCGCGCGGGCCCCAGAGCAGCAGGACCGGCACCCTGATCCCGCGCACCCCTTCGGCTACCCCCCGGAGCGCCGGGAAGCTGGGATGGGAGGCATCCGTGGGGATGTCCGCCACGAAGTTCCCCACCCCCGCCCGACGGTGGGAGCTGCGGTACGGGGCCATGTAGGCCCTGCGGACCTCGGGGGGCAGCTGTGGGCGTGCCAGGGCGTGCGTGACCCGCAGGAAGGCGTCCGACGTCGTGGTGCCCCAGCGGTGGACTGCGGGGTGCAGCGCAAGCCGCAGGGAGGGCGGGATCCCTGAGCCGGACGGCTGGTGCACGGCCGTGTTGGTCAGCACCACTCCGGCGAGGTTCTGAGGGTGCGCCAGCGCCCAGCCGAGGCTGACGACCCCGCCCCAGTCGTGGCCCACCGTGACCACCGGTCCGTCGAGGCCCAGTGCGTCGGTCAGGTCTCCGAGGTCGTTGATCCGGTCACCCAGGCGACGGAATGTGCCGGTCCGCTCCGAGTAGCCCATGTCCAGCTGGTCCACCGCGACGACGCGCCACGGGTGGCCCGGCTCGGATCCGGCTGCCAGAAGGGTCCGCCACAGGTACGACCAGGTCGGGTTGCCGTGGACGCACAGCAGGGTGCCTGCCGGCGCGAGACCCCGCCGGGAGATCTGTGCGCCGTTGTCCAAGACGTGCCAGCGGCGCAGTGTGCCCGGCGGGTCCACCGCGGAGGTGGAGTGAACGGTGATCGTCCGGGACCATTCGGGGTCGACCCCGGCCCAGGCCTCGGCTACCAAACGATTTCCACCATGCCCGTATTCAGTCCCGAGCCCACGCCCATGCACAGCACGCGGTCTCCAGAACTCAGCGACTGCGCCTCGGCTGCCAGTGTCATGGGCAGCGAGGCAGGACCCACGTTGCCCCAGTAGGGGAAGGTGATCGGAACCTTGCCCGGGTCGAGGTCGATGGCCTTGATGATGGCCTGGGTGTAGGCGTTGCTCACCTGGTGGGTGACATAGCGGTCCATGGAGGCCCAGTCCCACTCCGGCTGGGCCTCGTGCCAGGCGTCGACCACAAGCTGGAGGCCGCCGTCGAGCAGGCCCTTCGTGTCGGTGGACATCCCGTCGACGCCTCCCACGCACAGGTCGTGGTGCTCGGTGCCGGCCCGCATCACGCCCCCGACGAGCCGGTGGGCCCCCGGGTGCTCATCGGCGGGACCCAGGACGGCGGCGGCTGCCCCTGAGCCGAGGGTGAGCGTAGCGAACTCACGGGTGAAGTCTTCGCGGGTCGTGTCCGGCCGCTGCAGTCGGGCCAGCGTCGCCTCCTGCGTGGCTTGGGAGTCCTCGCCGTTGACGATGACGGCGTACTTGATCTGGCCGGAGTCGATCATGTTGGCCGCCAGGATCATGCCGTTCACGAACCCGAGGCACGCGTTCGCAAGGTCGAAGTTCATGGCAGACGAATTCAGGCCCATCCGGTGGTGGATCTTCACCGCGACGGACGGCTCGAGGCTGCGTCGCGTGACGGAGGTGTTGATCAGGAGCCCGATCTCGGATGCTTCCACACCCGCCTCTGCCAGCGCCTTCGCACCCGCTTCGGCCGCGGCGTCGTCGAAGGACGTCCCGGGGGCCCACCAGCGGCGGTGTGTGATGCCGGCGACGCGCTCGAGCAGCCGCGGCGGGAACCTGAGCCGCTGCAGGGTCGAGGCCAGGCTGTGGTCGAAATCCGTCGAACTCACGATCCTCGGAGCCTCGACGCTGCTCACCGCAAGCAGTGCGGCGTTGCCGTGACGAAAGGTCGCGTTCCCTGCCAAATCAGGCCCCTGTTCGTTTCCGTGCTGAATCCATGCGGTGACAGTACCCACATGAGCGGAAGGCTAAGACAGATGCCCAGGCTGGTTCACGATGTCGGTGCTGAAGAACACTCTGCCAGAGGTTAGGCGATCGCGCCTCTCGCTTTCGCCTTGACCTCCTTGACGTCCGCAGCGCGTGCGCGGAATCTTGACGGTACGAACAGCTGGGGCCCATCTCATCGGACTGAGGAAGGGTCGCCGATGGACCTCGATCCCCTGACAGTGCTCATAGCCGTGGGCGGCATGGCCACCGGCGTCGGTGCCATCTGGGCGGCGTGGGTCGCACGACGCCAGTTGAGGGCCCACGCGGAATTCGTCGAGGAGCAGAACGTCCTCATGAGGCGCCAGACCGAACTGACAGCGCAGAGCGTGGCCGCGCAGCTGAAGTCCCTCCAGCTGCGCGACGAGCGCGAGCGGATCCGGCTGGAGGTCGGCGTGATGTCGCAGCTCTGGGAGGAGTGGACCGGGCCCATCTTCCAGCGGTACCGGCGCGCGAGTTTCCAGTACTTCCTCGACCACTATCTGGTCGATGGACAGCTGCGGGAGCCAGAGTACATTGACGGCGCCACTCGCGCCCTCTTCAACTTCTATACCGAGCTGGGATACCTCACGAGGACTGGCGTACTCAGGGCAGAGCGCGTTCTCGACCTCCATGGGAATTCCATCCGGCACGGCTGGGCACTGTGGAGGCCGGCGGCGATGCGGGAGCGAGAAATGTGGTCCGACCCGGCCCGATATGCCGACTTCGAGTACCTCTACGGGCTCGCCGTGAAGTACCGGGACCGCGGGGAGCCCTCCCAGGAAGAACTGCTGCTCTTCCTCCGCAAGCAGGGACGAACGGAGGAAGAAATGCTGGCCGCTGCGGAGTCCCCCTTGCCGGCGAGGGAGCGGACGGCACCGACAGACTCCTGAACTCCCGCGGGTCCCCGTGCTGGTCCCGTGTCGGCGGCCTCAGCTTGGGCTCACCCACCGCGGCCCCAGCACGCCTTCGAGCAGCGCGCGCCGCTTCTCGCACAGCACGCCGCGGCGTTCAACATCCCGCTGGCCCTCCAACCACGAACCGAGACTCGCTTCGACCGGGTCGCTCGATCTCCAGTCGGGGACGCCGCCGCCTTCCTCACAGAATGCCTCGAGTTCCACAATGGCCGCCGCGAACTCCTCGTCGCGCGGTTCTCTCATGCGGTCGAGCCCTGTGATCTGCCTGGAGAGATAGCGCCTCATTGCCTCGTCCACGTATTCATTCCCCCCAGTGACTCTCCGACGCCGCGTTGACGCATTCTAGCCAGATCCTGAGGCCTCAGGGGCGGCAGCAGCGCCCCAAAGGCATCGCTTCTTTCCGCGCCGCGCAGGTGGCATATCCGCTAATGTTGTACATGTCCAATGCGGACGCTGGGGGTTCGCTTTGGAGCGCCTGCGGCCGCCTCGACACCGTGCACACGGTGAGGCGGCCGCGGGCGCGATTGTCACCCCGGACGGCGGAGACAACAGTAAACACAAGAGGGGGAAGGGATGGGCCCTGTGGGGGACGGCCTCGTTCAGGAGAGCCTCCTGGATGCGCGGGCAGAGTCTGCACGGCTGCAGGCAGCGCTGCAGAGGAAGGCCTGGATGATCCCGAAGGAGCCCTTCATTGCCGCCGGCAGGCTCGTGCTGGCCCTCGCCGGAATGGTCGGCGTCGTCGCGCTCGGCCTCCTGCTCGCGGCAGCCGTCGCCCTCGTCCAGCTGCACATCCGCTGACGGGGCGACGCACCTCACCGGACTTCTGCTCCAACGACAGCCGGCCCGGCCCCCGCGAGGGGACCGGGCCGGCGTCGTACGTTTCGGTCAGGCGGCCTTGGCAGCGATCGCGGCGTCGAGGAACGCGTCGAAGCCCTGCTGCGCAGAGTCCCCGATGCCCCACTGCTTGCCGTCCACGAACGCCGTGGGCGTGCCCGTGACGCCCGAGGAGGTCGCGAGCTGGGTGTCGTACTTGACCATCGGCCGGTAGGTCTTGTCGTCGACGCACTTGCCAATGTCTGCGCCGAGGCCCCGCGCGATCTCCTTGAGCTTGTCATCGGACAGGCCGGCGCTGCCCTCCGCGGGCTGCTGTGCGAACAGCGCCGTGAAGAAGTCGGCGTACTTGTCCGGGTAGGAGTTCGCGACGCAGGCGGCGGCGTTGGCGGCCCGCGACGAGTAGTTCGTCGTGGACTGGCGGTCCAGGAAGCCCAGCGGACGGTACTCGAGGGTGATCTTGCCGTCGTTGCGCGCCTGGTTCAGCTTCTCGCCGTACGTGTCCTCGAACTGCTTGCAGATCGGGCAGATGAAGTCGATGTAGACGACCACCTTGACCGGCTCGGCCTTGGCGGACGGCTCGATGCCGGGGGCGTTGGCGGCCTGGCCGGCGCTCGGCTGGCCGGTCGCGGGAGGGATCGATGCGACATCGACGGCCGACGCCGGCACCGCCTTGACCTCGTTGCCCTTTCCGAGCGTCACGCCGCCGTCCGCGTTCATGTTGGCCGCACGGGGCCCGGTGTCCCCGATCGGGGCGTTGGAGCGCATCGAGCTCGTGACCACGAGCGCAACCACGGCGATCACGGCCACGAGAGCGACCACGACGCCCCACCGAAGCAGCAGACGATTGCGCTTCTCCCTCTTCTGCTGCTCCTCACGGATCTGGCGGGCCTTCTCCCGGGCGGCGGCGGTGCGCTCTGCCTTCGTCTGTCGTGGCTGATTGGCGGGGCTCATCGTTCCTCGTGATCGGTTCGCGGCGCGCAGTGCACGCCCGTGGGTCGGCGACGGGGTCAGTGTAGTGCAGGCAGCTGGCGCCGGGTCCCGCCCTTTCCTTCCCCTCGCCGGGGCTTCTTCCCCCGCAACGTTCCGCATCTGGGCTGAGTTCCATATTCCGCGTGTGACATGCAGCCCACGCCGCGGCGGGTAGTGTTGAGGAAAGTGACAGGGATCCGAGGGGACTGAACGTGAGCCAGCAGACCGCCAAGAAACCGACCGAGGAAGACGACGGAATCCCCGCCAGGACGCACATCTACGACTTCCTCGTCGTCTCCAACCGCCTGCCTGTCGACAGGGTCGGCGAAGGCGAGGATGCAGGGTGGCGGCGCTCCCCCGGCGGTCTGGTCACGGCGCTCGCCCCGGTGATGGAGAAGTCCGACGGCGCGTGGGTCGGCTGGCATGGTGCGCCGGACGAGGAAGTGGAGCCGTTCGAGCACGATGGGATCTCGATCCTGCCGGTGCCGCTCTCGGCCCAGGAAGTCGAGACATACTACGAGGGCTTCTCCAACGCCACCCTGTGGCCCCTCTACCACGACGTGATCGCGCCGCCGGAGTTCCACCGGACCTGGTGGGACGCGTACCGCAAGGTCAACCAGAGGTTCGCCGACGCCGTCACGGCCTGCGCCGCCGACGGCGCCACGGTCTGGGTGCAGGACTACCAGCTCCAGCTCGTCCCAGCGATGCTCCGCCGACAGCGCCCGGACCTGAAGATCGGCTTCTTCAACCACATCCCGTTCCCACCGCAGGAGATCTTCGCCCAGCTGCCCTGGCGGCGCCAGGTCCTCGAGGGACTGCTCGGTGCGGACCTCCTGGGCTTCCAGCGGCCCAACGACGCCTCGAACTTCGCCCGCGCCGCGCGTCGGTACGCGGGAGCGAGCGGCAAGGGAACCCACCTCGTCGTCCACGATCCCACGCGCCACGACGGACGGCGCGAGGTGCGCGCGGAAGCGTTCCCCATCTCGATCGACACGGCAAGGATCGCCGAGCTCGCCTCCCGCCCCGACATCATCGAACGCGCCCGCCAGATCCGCCAGGACCTGGGCGACCCGAAGGTGATCATGCTCGGGGTCGACCGGCTGGACTACACGAAGGGCATCCGCCACCGGCTCAAGGCCTTCGAGGAGCTCCTCACCGACGGGCGGGTCAAGGTGGGCGAAGTGACTCTCATCCAGGTCGCGAGCCCAAGCCGCGAGCGGGTCGAGCAGTACCGCCTCCTGCGCGAGGAGATCGAGGGCACGGTCGGGCGGATCAACGGCACGTTCGACACCATGCAGCACACCGCCGTCCGCTATCTGCACCATTCGTACCCGACCGAGGAGATGGTGGCGCTCTACCTCGCAGCGGACGTCATGCTCGTCACGGCCCTCCGCGACGGCATGAACCTCGTGGCCAAGGAGTATGTGGCCTCGCGCCTCGACGGGACTGGGGCGCTGATCCTGAGCGAATTCGCCGGCGCCGCGGACCAGCTCAAACAGGCGCTGCTGATCAACCCGCACGACATCGCGGGCCTCAAGGACTCGATCACCACGGCCATCAACCTCCCGCCGGGAATCGCGGCGCGCCGCATGAAGACGATGCGCCGCCAGGTCCTGGTGCACAACGTCGAGGAATGGTCGTCCATCTTCCTCGCGCGACTCAAGGAGGTCTGCCCGTGACCATCGACGACCAGCTCCGGGCGGCACTGACCCAGCTGGCCGGCGTCGACCGGCTCCTCGTCGCCCTCGACTTCGACGGCGTCGTCTCGCCCATTGTGGAGCGCGCCGAGGACGCCCGGCCCCTCCCGGCGACCGCGGCCGCCGTCGTGCGCCTGGCGGCGCTGCCGGAGACGTGGACGGCCTACGTGTCGGGCCGGGCGCTCACGAGCCTGCTCAAGGTCGCCTCACCGGACGACCGGACGCTGCTCATCGGGAGCCACGGAGCGGAGGTCCGGCTGGGCACCGAGGAGCACCCCGTGGCGCTCGACCCCGACCAGCGCGATGCGCTCGCCGACCTCCACCGCACATTCACCGAGGTCTCCACCCAGGCCCCCGGAACTTGGGTCGAGGAGAAGCCGGCGGGACGCGTCCTGCACACTCGTCAGGCCGACCGGGACGACGCCGCGGCTGCCGTCGCAGCCGCCCGCAGGGCGCTCACCGGCCGGGGGGACATCTTCCTCAAGGACGGCAAGGAGGTCCTCGAGGGCTCGGTCGTGCACGCGACCAAGGGTGAGGGGCTGGCCTTCCTGCGCCAGGTGACCGAGGCCGAGGCTGTGCTGTTCGCCGGCGACGACGTCACGGACGAGGACGGCTTCCGCGCTCTGGAGTCCGGTGACGTGGGGATCAAGGTGGGTCCGGGCGAGACCTCCGCTGGCTTCCGCGTCGAGTCCCCCCAGGACGTCGCCGAGGTTGTCGGTCTCCTGGCCGAGCTCCGCGCGGACCTCGGTGCGCAGACGCGCCCTGACACCGACGGGGCGTCCACATAACGGGATGTTACGTGCACCACATTTCCCCTCGAATGTGATCCGTGCCATACTCATCTTGTTGAGCGAGGGCGCTGCCCCCGATCGTCATGTTGTGCCAAAATGGGCGACGCCAGCACGGGCGGCCTGTTCTGGCCGCCATGAGGGACACAACTGAACAACACGAACCATTCACTACGGATCGTCCGGCACGTACCTGCCGGTGAAGGGACTGATGACTGTGGCTACAGTTACGTTCGACAATGCGACGCGCCTGTATCCGGGCACCGAAAAGCCCGCCGTCGACAAGCTCAACATCGAGATCGCAGACGGCGAGTTCCTCGTCCTGGTCGGCCCGTCCGGCTGTGGCAAGTCGACCTCCCTCCGCATGCTCGCCGGCCTCGAGGACGTGAACTCGGGCCGCATCCTCATCGGTGACCGCGACGTCACGGACGTCCCGCCGAAGGACCGCGACATCGCGATGGTCTTCCAGAACTACGCGCTGTACCCGCACATGACGGTCGCGGACAACATGGGCTTCGCCCTCAAGATCGCCGGCGTCTCCAAGGAGGAGCGCGCCCAGCGCGTCAAGGAAGCGGCCAAGCTGCTCGATCTGGAGCAGTACCTGGAGCGCAAGCCGAAGGCCCTCTCGGGCGGCCAGCGCCAGCGCGTCGCCATGGGCCGCGCGATCGTCCGCAACCCCCAGGTCTTCCTCATGGACGAGCCGCTCTCGAACCTCGACGCCAAGCTCCGCGTCCAGACCCGCACCCAGATCGCCTCGCTGACCCGACGCCTGGGGGTCACGACGGTCTACGTCACGCACGACCAGGTCGAGGCCATGACGATGGGCGACCGCGTCGCGGTCCTCAAGGACGGCCTCCTCCAGCAGGTCGACACGCCGCGCAACCTCTACGACCGCCCATCCAACGTGTTCGTGGCCGGATTCATCGGCTCGCCAGCCATGAACCTGCTCGAGCTCCCGGAAGCCGACAACGGCGTGAAGTTCGGAGGCACCATCTATCCCGTGGCCCGCGACGTCCTGTCCGAGGCCCACGGCTCGACGGTCACCCTCGGCGTCCGGCCCGAAGACCTCGAGACCGCTCCCCAGGGGGAGGGCCTCGAGGTTGAGGTCGACGTCGTCGAGGAGCTCGGTGCCGACGCCTACATCTACGGCCACACGATGCTGGACGGGCAGAGCCACGACATCGTCGCTCGGACCGACGGCCGTCGGCCCCCGATGAAGGGCGAGAAGATCTGGGTCCGCCCGCAGCAGGGCCACGTCCACCTCTTCGACACCAAGACCGGCCTCCGCCTCGGCGACTGACCCCCTGACGCGGCGACGCCGCGCAAATCACGACAGCGCCCGCCAGGCCCCGCCCGGCGGGCGCTCTCGTGTCACGGGGCTGCGCGCCTCGGACGAACAGCGGAAGAATGGAAGACATGACGGAACAGAGCAGCGCCACGTGGCAGGACGAGCCGACGGACTACGCCGAACTCGGCAAGCTGCCGAGGCGCTCTCCCCTGCCCGACCCGCCGCCCTCGCCGGTCATGGGCTCACTCAGCATCACGGCGGCGGCAGCGGACCCGGAGCTCCTGGACCTGCCGTGGCACATGGCGCTCGAAGAATGGCCCGAGGAGTACCTGGCTGCGCTTCCGCGCGGCATCTCCCGGCACATCGTGCGGTTCGCGAAGTTGGGCAACTCCGTCATCGCCGTGAAGGAGACCGGCGAGCATGTGGCCCGCCACGAATACCACATGCTGCGCAAGCTCCAGCGCCTCGACGTCCCGTGCGTCGAGCCGGTAGCCGTGATCCGCGATCGGCAGACCCCCCAGGGCACCCCGCTCGACCCCTGCCTCGTCACCCGGCACCTCAAGTTCTCCCTGCCCTACCGTGCGCTGTTCTCGCAGACACTGCGCAAGGACACCCTCACGCGGCTCATCGACGCGCAGGCGCTGCTGCTGGTTCGGCTCCATCTCGTGGGGTTCTACTGGGGGGACGTCTCGCTCTCGAACACGCTGTTCCGCCGCGATGCCGGCTCCTTCGCGGCCTATCTCGTGGACGCCGAGACTGGCGAGCTCTACCCCGACCTCTCCACCGGCCAGCGCGAGTACGACCTGGAAATCGCACGCGTCAACATCGCGGGTGAACTCATGGACCTCCTCGACGGCGGCCTGATAGACCCCGAGGTGGATCCCGTCGCCACCAGCGAGAGGATCATGGACTCCTACCGGAACCTGTGGGCCGAGCTCACGGCGAAGGAGTCGTTCGAGCTGGGCGAGCGGTGGCGTGTGGGCGCCCGCATCCGTCGGCTCAACGAGCTCGGCTTCGACGTGGAGGAGTACGCCATCAAGACGACGGCCGGGGGCACCACCATCCAGCTCCAGCCCAAGGTCGTCGACGCCGGCCATCACCAGCGCCGGCTCCTGCGCCTCACCGGACTGGACGCCCAGGAGAACCAGGCACGGCGCCTGCTGAACGACATGGACTCGTTCCGCGCAGACAACTACCCCGGCCAGGACGAAGAGATCAGCGCCCACGCCTGGGTCACCCAGGTCTTCGAGCCCATCGTCAGGGCGATCCCGAAGGAGCTGTCGGGCAAGCTGGAGCCGGCCGAGGTGGTGCATCAGGTCCTCGAGCACCGGTGGTACATGTCGGAGAAGCTCGAGCGCTATGTTCCGCTCGCCGAGACGCTCCAGTCCTACATCGACGATGTCCTCCGCCACCGCCGCGACGAGGCGGCCATCATGCTCAACCCGGACACCCAGCTCCTGAAGGTCATCGAGACCGAGGAGGCCCGTCACCGCGAGGATGACGAGGACGACGGCGAGCACCCCACCGAGGACTGAGTCACCCGCCCACGTGGTCCGTCAGCCACTCGACGAGGGGCCGGAGCCCTGACCAGGCGCTGCGCACATGCGCGAGGGCGTCCGGTGTCCCGAGCCAGACCGGAATGCCGTACGCCTTCCCGGCAGTGAGCGACTTGTAGGTCAGGAGCTCACCCCTGGGATGGTCTCTCGGATACTCGCGCGGAACCGACTTGAGACGCTCTCCGTCAATGGCGAAACCAGCACTTCGCAGTGCTCCGACAATGGCATCCAGCTCCGCTCCTGAGGAAGGGGCATCGACGGCGCCCCGGTAGCGGGCGACCTGAGCCGGCGTATGCGAGTGGTACCCGCCGCCCACTGTGAGTCCGTCAGCGTCGAGGTGGAGGTAGTACCCGATGCCCTGAGCAGTCTGCGCGAAGCCGCCCTGATGGGTCTTGTAGGGCGATTTGTCCTTGCTGAACCGCACATCCCGGTAAGGGCGGAAGGCCTTGGCCTCGCCGAACTCCCCTGAGAGCTCGTCCAGAAGCGATGTCATCGGGCCCCTGACCGTCCTCTCGTAGACATCCTTGTGCCCGGTCCACCATTCTTTGGAGTTGTTCAGCTCAAGGTCTGCATAGAAGGCAGGTCCCTCCGGAGGGAATCCCGTGAATGCACCCATGGAAGGCATCTTCCGCCCTCTCAGAACCGTCCGTCCAGTCTCAGTCTCCGCCGTCTGCGAGCTCCTCGACAGCCTCTGGGAGCTGGCCGAAGAACGCGCCGAACCGCCCCAGGATTGCGCGCCAGTCGCCGGACCGCTCAAACTGGGCAACCCCGACGGCTCCCGCCGCCCATCCGTCCTGCGTCAGGGTGACAACGGTTCCGCCCACGGAATGACCCGACGCGTCCTCCAGCGCCACCGTCACCGTAGTCGGGCTGCCGGCGGGTGCCCCGTCGGACCAGGAGAACACGATGTCCTCCCCAGGCTCCTCGTGCCGCACCTCGGCCCACACCAGTGTCTCGCCGTTCTGCCCCTCCTCGCCCACGACGCCGTCCTCGATGAACACATGCGTACCCTCGCCGAAGCGGGTCGACTCCGCCGGCCACCACAGATGGGCGTCCCCCACGAATGCCCGGTAGACCACCTCCCGGGGCACGGGCAGCTCGAGGCGGTACACGCGCGACGGCGGCGCCTCCCCGCGCGCTGCCTGATCGGGCTCCGAGCGCGGAGAGTCTGAGAAGAGGGGTTCCATGCAACGATCCTAGGGCCGTGCAGCTACCGTGCACGTCGGGGCTTCTGGTGGGGTGTCGTTAAATGCAGGGAGCCCCCCGGCGGGTGCTGGGGGGCTCGACCTGGTGGTGTTGTCCGGCGGTGTCCTACTCTCCCACACCCTCGCGGGTGCAGTACCATCGGCGCTGTGGGTCTTAGCTTCCGGGTTCGGGATGGGACCGGGCGTTTCCCCCACGCTGTGACCGCCGTAACCCTGTGTCCCGTCC
>NZ_CP022463.1:452126-512321 GCF_002224485.1 Sinomonas sp. R1AF57 | reverse complement strand
CGGGAAAACACCCACACCGGCCAGCACAATCCAAAACTGGCATAAAAACCCGGCCACGCACACGGGGGTGCACGCAACCAGGCAATCAACACCATCAAAAAAATGGCATCAACGAACTTGGCACACTATTGAGTTCTCAAACAACAGGCCCCTCCGGTACAAACAACCACCACCCGGCGGCCGCCCCGTCCCGAAGCAACTTCTCAAACCTACCCACCGCATCTCCTCAAGTCAAATCGACCGTTTCCGGTTGTCTTTGCTCGAATGATCGGTGGGGCTGTCGCGCCGTGCCGGAGTGTTTCCCCGTGCCCGGCGCGGGATAAAACTGTACCACCGTTCCGGCGCGGATGCCAACCCCGGCCCCGAACGCCCGCGGGCCCCGGAACCACTGAGGGTTCCGGGGCCCGCCGCACGGTTTCTCCCGGTCGGTTCTCCCGGTCGGGGTCGACCCGGCTCAGACCTCCGTCAGGCGCCCGTGGTGTCACCCGAGTCGGGGACGAGGTACACCACTCCGAGCGGCGGGAGCGTGAGAACGGCCGTGGCGGCCTTGCCGTCCCACTCGCCTTCCTCTGCCATGACATACCCGCTGTTCGTCACGCCGGAGCCGCCGTACTCCTTGGCATCCGTGTTCAGCAGTTCCCGCCAGCGGCCGGCGCGCGGCAGGCCCACGGTGTAGTCGATGTGCGGGTTGCCCGCGAAGTTCGCGATGCAGACGAGCGGCTCCCCGTCAGCGGACCACCGGATGAACGAGATCGTGTTGTGGCTGTCGTCGTCGCCACGGATCCACTCGTAGCCCGCGGGATCGAAGTCCTTCTCGTACAGCGCCGGCGTGGCCCGGTAGACCGTGTTGAGCTCGCGGATCAGGGACTGCAGACCGCGGTGGGGCTCGAGGTCAGCGAGCCACCAGTCGAGGCCGTACTCCTGGTTCCACTCGCTCTCCTGGCCGAACTCGCACCCCATGAAGACCAGCTGCTTGCCCGGGTGCGCCCACTGGAAGGCGTAGAACGCGCGCAGGTTCGCCAGCTGCTGCCACCGGTCCCCGGGCATCTTGCGCAACATGGAGCCCTTGCCGTGCACAACCTCGTCGTGGCTGATGGGCAGGAGGAAGTTCTCACTGAAGGCGTACACGATCGAGAACGTCATCTTGTTGTGGTGCCAGCGGCGGTTGACCGGGTCTTCCTCCACGTACTGGAGGGAGTCGTGCATCCAGCCCATGTTCCACTTGAGCCCGAACCCGAGGCCGTTGACCGATGTCGGCTTGGTCACCCCCGGGAAGGCCGTGGACTCCTCGGCGATCATGGCGATCCCCGGGTTGCGCTTGTACGCAGTGGCGTTCGCCTCCTGGAGGAACGAGATCGCCTCGAGGTTCTCGCGCCCGCCGAACTGGTTGGGCCGCCACTGTCCCTCGGCCCGGGAGTAGTCGAGGTACAGCATCGACGCAACCGCGTCGACGCGCAGCGCATCGACGTGGAACTCCTCGAGCCAGTACAGGGCGTTCGCCACCAGGAAGTTGCGCACCTCCGTGCGGCCGAAGTTGAAGATGAGCGTGCCCCAGTCCGGGTGCTCGCCCTGCATGGGGTCAGCGTGCTCGTACAGCGCCTCGCCGTCGAACTTCGCGAGCGCCCACTCGTCCTTCGGGAAGTGCGCGGGTACCCAGTCCACGATCACGCCGATGCCCGCCTGGTGGAGCTGGTCGACGAGGTACCGGAAGTCGTCCGGGTGGCCGAACCGGGAGCTGGGCGCGTAGTAGGACGTGACCTGGTAGCCCCACGAGCCTCCGAACGGGTGCTCCGCCACCGGCATGAACTCGACGTGGGTGAAGCCCATCCACGTGACGTACTCGACCAGCTGCTCCGCGAGCTCGCGGTACCCGAGCCCCGGGCGCCAGGACCCGAGGTGGACCTCATACACGCTCATCGGGGCGTCGAGGGGATCGGTGGCTGCGCGCTCGGCCATCCAGGCGTCGTCCTTGAACGCGTACCGGGACTCCACGACACGCGACGCCGTCTGGGGCGGCACCTCGGTGCCGAACGCCATGGGGTCCGCCCGCTCGACCCAGTGTCCGTGCTTGGTGAGGATCCCGAACTTGTAGCACATGCCTGCTACTACGCCCGGAATGAAGATCTCCCAGATGCCGGAGGAGCCCAGGCTGCGCATGCTGTGCTCGCGGCCGTCCCACCCGTTGAAGTCGCCCTTCACCTGCACGGCCTGGGCGTTCGGCGCCCAGACCGTGAACGCCGTGCCCTCGACGTTGCCGAGCATGGAGTGATGCCGCTCGACCCGCGCACCGAGGGCCTTCCACAGCTCCTCGTGCCGGCCTTCGCCGATGAGGTGGAGATCGAGCTCGCCGATGCTCGGCATGTAGCGGTAGGGGTCATCGAGGGTCACGAAGTGGCCCTCGCCGTACTCGACCTCGAGGCGGTAGTCGGGCACATGCCCGGTGTCCGACTCAGGGACGGTGCCGACCCACACGCCGTGGGCCTCGTGGCGCAGCGGCACGCGGCCCTCAGGCGTGAGCACCGTGACGCCCTGGGCGAGGTGCTTCACCGTCCGGAAGGTGACGGTTCCCTCGCCGTCGAGGTGAGCGCCGAGCACGGCGTGCGGGGCGTGGTATGCCCCAGCTGCGAGCTTCGCGATCACGTCGCCGTCAACGGGTATCGGAGCCTTCTCACCCGCACCGGCTGCGACGTGCGACGGGAGGGAGGCCCCGCCGTCGGCCACCGAGGCTGCGGCCAGCGCCGCTCCGCGGACCGCGCCGTCGTCCGCCGCGTCCCGCCGGCCGACCGCTTCCTGCTCCGCCGCGCCCGCGGCGTTCGTTCCGTGCTCCCCGTGTGGTGACACGTCCGTCTCCTCTCCAGGCAGCGAGAACGCCGCCCCATGTGCTGTCCCGGGGCCCGCTTGGGCGGCACCCCCAGCGATGCTCTCCCCCGCCGCGCCGGCCGCCGATTCCGGAAGCCAGGCAGTAAGGGCAGACCGTGCCGCTCGTATCGGGATCTCGGCCCACGCTGGCCGGTTCCGCTCCTCGTAGGCCACTTCGTAGAGCGCCTTGTCCAGCCACAGCGCCGCGAAGAGCGGCGTCCCGAATGGATCCTCGCCGCCCGCGACCGAGGCGTAGCCCTCCCAGTAAGCGCGCCCGGCCTCGTCGGCCCAGCCCTCGGACACCCGGGCCGCGGGATCGGTGCGTCTGGCCGCCCCGGCGGCGTAGTCGAAGGAGCGCAGCATGCCGACGACGTCGCGCAGCACGACATCCGGGTGGCTCCGCTCGGCGACGGGACGCAGCGGCTCCCCCTCGAAGTCGAGGATCGCGAACGGCCGCTCGCCCTCCGGGAACCGCAGCACCTGGCCGAGGTGCAGGTCCCCGTGGATCCTCTGGACGGGCAGACCGTCCACGGCGCCCCCGAGCGAGTCCAGCAGGTTCTCAAGCGCGGCGTCGTCGACCCCGATGCTGTCCCTGACCTCGTCCCAGGCGGAGCGGAGGCGGGACGCGAGCCTGTCAACGAACGGCGGGCCCGTCTGGTCGTCGAGCACGGCGATCCCGAGCGTGTCGGCGAGGGCTTCGTGGACACGGGCCGTGGCAGCGCCGAGGGCACGCGCGTCCTGCGCGATCGAACGCCCCTCGACCGCAGCCTCCAGGGCGAAGGACCATGCGTCCGTCCCGCCCTCGAGGAACTCATGCACGACGGCGAGCTGCCCGCTCGCGCGCTCGCCTCCCCTGAGGCTCCACTCGGCATCGATCCAGCCGAGCGCCGTCGCGACGTCGGTTGCGCCGGCCTTGGCGAGGGCGGCGCCGAGCTCGACCTCCGGGTTGAGGCCCTCGGCGAGCTGGCGGAAGACCTTGACCATCGCGTTGCCGGTCTCGGAGCGCACGATGATGGACGTGTTCGACTGCTCGCCCCGCAGGACGGCAGCCTCGATGGCGCCCGACGGAAGGTTCCCGGCGCCGCTGAGGGGACCCGTCGCCGTCGTGCCCGGGCCCTCGATCTGGCTCCCGTGCTCCATGACATCGAGGAGCGCGGTGACGAAGGCAGGGTCGTGGACCGCGTCGTAGACCCAGACGAGGCCGAGGGAGGGATGGCGTGCCTGGCCGATGAGGGCATGCGCGCCGGAGGCCAGGGCCTGGGTCCGCAGGCTCACGGGGACGTTGAGGACGGTTTCCAGCCGCCCCGCCCGCACCCGGACGAAGTGGATCTCGAGGCCCACGCCGGCAGCGGCGTCGGCCAGGACGATCTCTCCGGCCGGAGCGGCCTCGACCGCACCGCGTCCCTTCGCGGGGAACCAGCGCTGCGCGGGCAGCCACTCGGCCAGGAGTGCGTTCAGTGAGGGTGTCAGGGCGTGTGCGGTGGCCTGAGTCATTCGACAAGCTCCCCAGTGGTCGGCTCGGGGACAATGATGGGCAGAGCCGTGGTCTGCGGGCTCGAGGGGATCGACGCTGCGTTCCGGATCCTCAGCCAGAAGTACCCGTGCGGAGCGAGCGTCACGTGGAAGCGCCCGTCCGGGCCGACCTCGGAGAACGGCTCGCCGCCGAAGACGTCCCGCAGCCCGCGGCCCGCGAACTCCGGCAGGTCGACGGCCGCCGCAACCGGGTGCCCGGCGAGGTTGAACACGCACAGGATCGTCTCGGCGCGCTCCCCGTAGGCCTCCCCCTCCTTGAGCTCGCGGAGGTAGGCGAGCACGTGCTCGTTGTCCGCCGGCACGTTGCGGTATGCGCCCAGTCCGAAGACCGGGTGGGCGCGGCGCACGCCCAGGATGTTGCGCGTCCAGCGCAGGAGCGAGCCGGAGTGCGCCATCTCTGCTTCAACATTGGCCATGGAGTAGTTGTAGACAAGGGACTGGATGGTGGGCAGATACAGCTTTCCCGGATCAGCGACAGAGAAACCGGCGTTGCGGTCAGGGTTCCACTGCATCGGCGTGCGGACGGCGTCGCGGTCCTCGAGCCAGATGTTGTCGCCCATCCCGATCTCGTCCCCGTAGTACAGGAACGGGCTGCCCGGCAGGGACAGGAGGAGGGCGTTGATGAGCTCGATCTCGGCGCGCGAGTTGTCCAGCAGCGGCGCCAGCCTGCGCCGGATGCCGACGTTGGCCCGCATGCGCGGGTCGGAGGCGTACCAGCCGAGCATGGCCTCGCGCTCCTCGACGGTGACCATCTCGAGCGTCAGCTCGTCATGGTTCCGCAGGAACGTCCCCCACTGGGCCCCCGCCGGGATGGCCGGCGTGTCGACCATCGTGTCGATGATCGGCTGGGCCCGCTGATCGCGGAGCGCGTAGTACAGGCGCGGCATGATCGGGAAGTGGAAGGCCATGTGGCACTCCGGCGCCTCCTCGCTCCCGAAGTACTCGACGACCTCGTGCGGCGGCTGGTTGGCCTCCGCGATGATCACCCGGCCGGGGTACTTCTGGTCCATGAACTCGCGCAGCTTGCGGAGGAACTCGTGGGTCGCCGGGAGGTTCTCGCAGTTGGTGCCCTCCTCCTCGAAGAGGTACGGGATGGCATCCGCCCGCAGCCCGTCGACACCCTGGTCCAGCCAGAAGCGCACGACGTCGAAGACCGCTTCGACGACCTTGGGGTTCTCGAAGTTCAGGTCAGGCTGGTGGCTGAAGAAGCGGTGCCAGAAGAACTGGCGCCGGATCGGGTCGAAGGTCCAGTTGGACTCCTCGGTGTCGATGAAGATGATGCGGGCGTCCTGGTACTTCTCGTCCGTGTCGCTCCACACGTAGAAGTCGCCGTAGGGACCGTCCGGGTTGCGCCGCGACTCCTGGAACCAGCGGTGCTGGTCCGACGTGTGGTTCAGCGGCAGGTCGATGATGATCCGCACACCGCGCGCGTGCGCCTCCGCCACGAGCCGCTGGAAGTCGTTGATCGACCCGAACTCCGGCAGGACCGACTCGTAGTCCGCGACGTCGTAGCCGCCGTCGCGCAGGGGCGACTCGAAGAAGGGCGGGAGCCAGAGGCAGTCGATGCCGAGCCACTGGAGGTAGTCCAGCTTGTCGATGAGCCCCTGGATGTCTCCGGACCCGTCCCCGTTGGCGTCGGCGAAGGCCCTCACGAGGACCTCGTAGAACACTGCCTTGCGGTACCAGTGCGGATCATGCTGAAGACCGGGGGCATTGACGTTGAAGTTCGGCTTTGCCTGCTGGCCGATGTTCATGGTCTGGTGGTACTCCTTCGCGGCGAGGTGGCGCGGAATCAGGTCTGTGCAACGTTAGCGCTGCACGTCTGAAGGGTGCTAGCGCCGCACGTGGAGAACGTGCGCAGGCTCCGCGTGGGCGTCGAGGCGCACGTAGTTGTGCTCTCCCCACTGCCACGACTGCCCAGAGAGGAGGTCGTCTACACGGAATCGCCCCTCGTGGTCGAACAGGCCGGGGTCGAGGCTCAGCGACTCGAGGTCGAGCGTCACGGTCGACTCGCGGGTCGAGTGCGGGTCCACGTTCACGACGACGATGATGGTGTCCTTGCCGCCGTCGGGCAGTTCCTTGTGCTTCGAGAACACGACGGTGGCATCGTCGGTGCTCGTGTGCAGCGTCAGGTTCTGCAGGTCCATGAGGGCCGGGTGGGCGCGGCGGATCTCGTTCAGACGCGCGAGGTAGGGCGCGAGCGAGCGGCCGGCAGCCTCCTCCCCCGCCCAGTCGCGCTGCTTGTACTCGTACTTCTCGTTGTCGATGTACTCCTCGGCGCCAGGGCGGGCCACGTGCTCGCACAGCTCGTAGCCGGCGTAGACGCCCCAGGTCGGGCTGGCCATGGAGGCCAGGACGGCGCGGATCTTGAAGGCGGGCCGGCCGCCGAACTGGAGGTACTCCGTGAGGATGTCCGGGGTGTTCACGAACAGGTTGGGGCGGTAGAACGCGGCCCAGTCCTTGGAGATCATCGTGAAGAACTCCTCGAGCTCCTCACGCGTGTTCCGCCAGGTGAAGTAGGTGTAGGACTGCTGGAACCCAGCACGGCCCAGCGCCTTCATCATGGCAGGACGCGTGAACGCCTCGGCGAGGAAGACCACCTCGGGGTTCTTCTTGTTGACCTTGCCGATGAGCCACTCCCAGAACCACACGGGCTTGGTGTGCGGGTTGTCCACGCGGAAGATCTTCACCCCGTGGTCGATCCACAGGTTCACGATCCGCAGGATCTCCTTCGACAGGCCCTCCGGGTCATTGTCGAAGTTGAGCGGGTAGATGTCCTGGTACTTCTTCGGCGGGTTCTCGGCGTAGGCGATGGACCCGTCGACCCGGGTGGTGAACCACTCGGGGTGCTCGGTGACCCACGGGTGGTCCGGCGAGGCCTGGAGGGCCAGATCGATGGCCACCTCGAGGCCGAGCTCGGCGGCGCGGGCGACAAAGGCGTCGAAGTCCTCGAAGGTGCCGAGGTCGGGGTGGATTGCGTCGTGCCCGCCTTCCGGCCCACCGATCGCCCACGGCGAGCCGGGGTCGTTCGGGCCGGCCGTGAGGGTGTTGTTGGGGCCCTTGCGGAACGCCCGGCCGATCGGATGGATCGGCGGGAGGTAGACGACGTCGAATCCCATGGCGGTGACCCCGGGAAGGCGCTCGGCGGCCGTGCGGAAGGTGCCGGACCTCCACTCGCCTGTCTGCAGGTCCCGCTCGGCGCCCTCGGAGCGGGGGAAGAACTCGTACCAGGCGCCACGGCCGGCGCGTTCGCGCTCCACCAGGAGCGGGAAGTGCTCGGTCTCGGTGACGAGCTCGGCAATCGGGAGACGCTCGACGGCGGCGAGCACCTCTGGGCTCTCTCCGGCCGCGAGGCGCTCCTCCACCGAGCGGGACACGTCCGACAGCACGCTGGCAGCCCGACGGAAGGCGAGGCGCCCCTCCTCGTCGCGCGCGTCGTCGTCGGCCGCCTCGCCCAGCAGCGCGGCGCCCTCGGCGAGCATGAGCTCGACGTCCACGCCTGCCCGGATCTTCACGTCAGCGTTGTGGTGCCACGTGCCGTAGCGGTCGTGCCACGCCTCGATGGTGAAGGTCCACTCGCCAGTCTTCGGCGGGGTCAGGACCCCGTGCCAGCGGTCCAGGCCCTTGCCCAGCTCCTCGAGCCGGACGCGCTGCTTCTCCTTTCCGCGCGGCGAGTACAGGACAGCGCTCACGCCGAGCGCGTCATGGCCCTCGCGGAAGGCGGTCGCGCTCACCGCGATGCCCTCCCCTGCCACCGCCTTCGCCGGGAAGGCCCCTCCCTCGACCACGGGAAGCACATCGGTGATGGGGAAGCGACCGAATCGAAGCTTGCTCGGCAGGGTGGGCTCGAGTGAAGGCACGAGGCGTCCTTTCGCGTGGGGGTAGCCCGTCAGGGCCCGTCCATGCGCCACGATAGTCGCGCGCGGAGACGAAAGCGAAGGACGTGACACGGCCCGGCGGGGCTGCCTCCGGTGCGTTGCACGTCATTCACCGTCCCGTAACGCGGCGCTCTTCATCCGCGAACACGGCTGGACTAGGGTGGCGCTCGTGAAGGCCATCCGTAGATTCACCGTCCGCACTGTGCTTCCTGAGCCGATCGCGGCTCTCGACACTCTCGCCACGAACCTGCGCTGGTCCTGGCACCAGCCCACGCGCGACCTCTTCGCGAGCCTCGATCCCGTGCTGTGGGAGGAGAGCCGCCACGATCCGGCCGGCTTCCTGGGCCTCATCACGCGCGAGAAGATGCAGGAGCTCGCGCTGGACACCGCCGTGGTCGCCCGCGTCCGCGCCGCGGAGGAGGACCTGCGCCGCTACCTCGAGGAGCCGCGCTGGTACCAGGGCCTCGGCGAGGACGCGCCGCAGTGCATCGCCTACTTCTCCCCCGAGTTCGGCATCACCGAGGTGCTGCCCCAGTACTCGGGCGGACTCGGCATCCTCGCCGGGGACCATCTCAAGAGCGCCTCCGACCTCGGGGTGCCGCTCATCGGCGTCGGCCTCCTCTACCAGGCCGGCTACTTCAAGCAGTCGCTGTCCCGCGACGCCTGGCAGCAGGAGACCTACCCCGTCATCGACCCGGACGCCCTCCCGCTGACGCTCCTGAAGGAGAACGACGGCACTCCCTGCGTCGTCACGCTTCCCCTGCCCAACGGACGCAAGCTGCACGCCTACATCTGGCGCGCCGACGTGGGCCGCGTGCCGCTGCTGCTCCTCGACTCCAACGTCCCCGCGAACGACGACGGCGCCCGGTCGATCACCGACCGCCTCTACGGCGGCGGCGGCGACCACCGCCTCCAGCAGGAGCTCCTCCTCGGCATGGGAGGCGTCAAGGCACTGCGCATCTACCAGCGCCTCACCGACGGACTCGCGCCCGAGGTCTTCCACACCAACGAGGGCCACGCGGGATTCCTCGGGATCGAGCGCATCCAGGAGCTCATGTCCGCCTCCGAGGCCCTCACGTGGGATGAGGCCCTCGTCGCGGGCCGGGCCTCGACCGTGTTCACGACGCACACCCCCGTGGCTGCCGGAATCGACCGCTTCGACGCAGCGCAGATCAAGTACTTCTTCGACGCCGGCCTCGCCCCGGACGTCCCGACCACGCGCATCCTCGAGCTGGGCCGGGAGAGCTACGACGGCGGCGACCCCGCAGTGTTCAACATGGCCGTCATGGGCCTGCGGCTCGCCCAGCGGGCGAACGGTGTCGCGAAGCTGCACGGCACCGTCTCCCGTGCCATGTTCTCCGGCCTGTGGCCGGGGTTCGACCACTCCGAGGTGCCCATCACGTCGGTGACGAACGGCGTCCACGTCCCCACGTGGGTGGATCCGAAGATCAGCTCCGTGGCGGAGACCTTCGAGCCCGGCTCCGCTGTGGGAGGCCGCTGGGACCTCGTCTTCAACGTCACCGACGAGCAGCTGTGGGAGACGCGCCGCGAGCTCCGCGCCCGCCTGATCGAGGACGTCCGACGCCGGCTGCGCGCCGCGTGGACCAAGCGCGGCGCGGGTGCCGCGGAGCTGACGTGGATCGATTCCGTCCTCGACCCTGACGTGCTGACGATCGGCTTCGCGCGACGCGTCCCGACGTACAAGCGGCTCACCCTCATGCTCCGCGACCCGGCGCGGCTCAAGCGGCTCCTGCTCCACCCGGAGCACCCGATCCAGATCGTCATCGCAGGCAAGTCCCATCCCGCGGACGACGCCGGGAAGAAGATGATCCAGGACCTCGTCCGCTTCACCGACGATCCCGAGGTGCGCCACCGCATCGCGTTCCTGCCCAACTACGACATCGCCATGGCCCGCACGCTCTTCCCCGGCTGCGACGTCTGGCTCAACAACCCGCTCCGCCCGCTCGAGGCGTGCGGCACGTCCGGCATGAAGGCCGCACTCAACGGCTCCCTCAACCTCTCCGTCCTCGACGGGTGGTGGGACGAGATGTACGACGGCTCGAACGGCTGGGCGATCCCGACCGCGAGCGGCAAGGCGAGCCCCCAGGAGCGAGACGACATCGAGGCGGCGGCGCTGTACGAGCTGCTCGAGACCCAGGTGGCCCCGCGCTTCTACGGAGCCTCCGGCTCGGGCGCCGGGGCCGAGTCCGCGGGCGCAGCCGGGCCCTCCACCGAGCCGCCGTCCCGGGTGCCGACCCACTGGATCTCGATGATCAAGCACACCCTGTCGCACCTCGGCCCGCAGGTCTCCGCGGACCGGATGCTCGGCGACTACGTGTCCGAGCTCTACACTCCGGCTGCCGTCGCGGGCCGGCGGGCTGTCGCAGAGGACTTCCGGCACGCCCGCGAGCTCGCGGCCTGGACGAAGCATGTGCGCAGCAACTGGTCGCAGGTCCATGTCGAGCACATCGACTCCGGCGGCCTCTCGGAGGTTCCCCAGATCGGCGACAAGCTGCACGTGAGCGCGTACCTCAACCTCGGGGTGCTCAACCCGGCCGACGTCCTTGTGGAGCTCGCGTACGGGCGCGTCGACGATTCCGACCAGCTCACCGATGTGAGCCTGGCCGAGCTCGAGCCGAACGAGAACCTCGGCAACGGCCGGTACCTCTTCAACGGCGCCGTCATGATCGAGCATTCGGGCGCGTTCGGCTATACGGTCCGGGTGATCCCCCGGCACGAGGGACTCGCGTCGAAGGCCGAGCTCGGGCTCATCGTCAACGCCTGAGCCGTCCGGCGTCCGGGGGTCACCTCCTGAGGGTCACGTGAGGTGACCTTCAGGAGGTGACCTTCAGAGTGAGGGTGCCGCAGCTGGCCTCCACCGCGTCGGCGAGGATCTCGCGCATGGCCACGAACGCGGGGAGTTCCCGGAACGCGGGGTGCACGTGCCACTCGAGCGCGACCGGCTGTCCCTCGTCATTGGCCAGCTCGGATGCCAGGTCCTGCAGGCAGTCGTTGAAGGCGTCGAGGTTGGGCCGGTAGTACGCCGGGAAGCCCAGCGCCTCGCCGAATGCGACAAGCACGTCCCGCTTCGACGCCGCAGCTGGCACGACCACAGTCCGGCGCGCGGTCACCGGTCCTCCAGGATGAACCGGAACGACTCATAGTGGTCGTCGGTGTAGTACGTGTCGCCACCGTCCCCGGCGACGATGCGCCGGGCCCCGCGGTCCGCCTCCCCCGGTGTCGGGACGGTGTACTCGTGGTAGTAGCCCCGCTGGCGCGAGGGCAGGATGCCCTCGAAGTTGCCGAACACCACCCCGTCGCGCTCGTACGGATACGGGCCGCCCTTGGCGATGAGAGCGAGGGTGTCGCGCGCCTCGCGCGGCAGCTGGGACGCCCGCACCTCGGCCAGCCCGCTCGGGTTGGCGACGGCCGAGCGCGCGGCGGCGGGCGGCGTCGTGCGCTGCGGCGTCGGGGAGGAGGGGCGCACCGCGGGGCTCGCGCTTTGGGAGGGTGAGGCGGCGGACGACGGCGCGGCGCCGGCCCCGGCCGTCGTGTCACCGGCGGCGCGGAGCAGGAACGAGGCGGCGACCGCGACCGTGAGGACCGCGGCCGCCACGAGGAGCCGACGGAGGGCAGGGCTCACGACGCCCCGCGGGCCCGGTAGATCGTGACGGAGTAGGGCTCGGAGATGTCGTCCTGGCCGCTCGCGAAGACCGTGCCGATCCGCTGCTCCATGAGGTGGGCTGTCGAGTAGCGCAGCTCGTACGCCATCTCGCGGACGACGGCCCCGTCACGGTACAGGGAGGGGAACTGGACGTCGACCTTGCTGGGGCCGCCGTTGATTACCACGAGCCCGTCCAGGTACCCGTCCTTGGAGCCGAGCAGGAACTGCAGGAGGCGTTCCCGGGGGTTCTGCCAGCGGGCAGGGTCCATGGGGAGCCCGTTCGCTCCGAACCAATGGAAGTAGTTGCTCTCCTCGCGGGTCGGGTAGCTTGCGGGCTGGCGGTGCAGGAAGTCCCGGCGGATGCGGATGAGCCACTTCGTGTGGTCGAGCATCTCGCGGCCCGCGGTGTCGAGGTTCCAGTTGAGCCATGTCAGCTCGTTGTCCTGGCAGTAGGCGTTGTTGTTGCCCTGCTGGGTGCGGCCGAACTCGTCGCCGGCCGTGATCATCGGGATGCCGAGGGACACCATGAGCGTGGCCATGAGGTTCTTCGCGGTCTGCGTCCGCGCGGCGATGATCGACTCGACCTCCGTGGGCCCCTCGAAGCCGTGGTTGTACGAGCGGTTGTGGCTGTGCCCGTCCCGGTTCTGCTCGCCGTTGGCCTCATTGTGCTTGCGGTGGTATGCCGTGAGGTCGGCGAGGGTGAAGCCGTCATGGGCGGCCACGAAGTTGACCGACGCGAGGGCCGTCCTGCCGGAGGCGGCGAACAGGCCGTGCGAGCCGGAGACGGCATCGGCGAGGCGCGCCATCGGCCCGCCCAGCCCGCCGGCGTCGATCGTGCCGCGGTCCGCGAGCCAGAAGTCCCGGACGGTGTCCCGGTAGTGGTCGTTCCAGTCCGACCACCCCTGCGGGAACGCTCCGGTCTGCCAGCCGCCGAACCCCACGTCCCAGGGCTCCGCGATGAGCTTGGTGCGGGACACGACAGGGTCCGCGGCCGCCGCCACGAGGAACGGGTGCGCGGGCGTGAACTCGTGCTGCCCGTCCCGGCACAGCGAGACCGCCAGGTCGAACCGGAAGCCGTCCACCTGGTACTCCTCCGCCCACATCCGCAAAGAGTCGAGCGCGAGCTGCACCACGCGCGGGTTGGAGAAGTCGACAGTGTTCCCGCATCCGGTGGTGTCGATGTAGCGGCCCCCGGCGTCGGTGCGGTAGTACTGCCGGTCCCCCAGCCCCCGGAAGGAGACGACCGGACCGTCGGGGCCCTCCTCGGCTGTGTGGTTGTAGACGACGTCGAGGATCACCTCGATCCCCGCAGCGTGGAGCAGCTTGACCATGCCCTTGAACTCGTCCTGCACGGCCTGCGGGCCGGCCTTGCGGGCGGCGGCGCTCGCGTAGGCGGGATGGGGGGCGAAGAACGCCGCTGTGTTGTACCCCCAGTAGTTGGTCAGCCCGAGGTCCTGCAGGTGCATCTCGTCCAGGTGGAAGTGCACCGGGAGGAGCTCGATGCTCGTGACGCCCAGACGCTGGAAGTGCTCGATCATCACGGGGTGCGCGAGGCCGGCGTAGGTGCCGCGGAGCTCCACCGGGATGTCCGGGTGGAGCATGGTCTGGCCCTTGACGTGGGCCTCGTAGATGATCGTGTCCCGCAGCGGGACGGCCGGCTTGGCGACATCGCCCCAGTCGAAATGCTGGTGGACGTGGACGTTCAGCCACTGGCCCTCAACCCGCTCCACCGCGCGCCCGTAGGGGTCGAGGAGGAAGGCGGCCTCGCCCGGCTCGGGTGCGTCACCGGCGTCGTCCGTCCTCGAGGCGAACGCGTACCTGGTCCCCTCCGGGATCCCTGCGACCAGCCCATGGTGCACGCCGTCCGTGAACTCCGGGAGCGGCTCCTTGTGCCACTCGCCCGCGGCGTCGATGAAGTGGACGTCCACGGCTGCCAGGCCCGGGGCGTAGACGGCCAGATTGACGGTGTGGCTCGCCATCTGCTCGGCGGCGCGCGCAGGCGTGAGCCCGAGCGGAAACGGCTGCGACGGCGTCACCACGAACGCCAGCGGCATCGTCATGTTGCTCATGCTCATTGCACCCTCGTCCCCTGCGCGCAGGCTGTCGGCCCCCGCTCATCCAGCCGGGTCGTGAAGCGGTTGCCCGCGGCACGCCCATCCTAGTATCGGGCACGCGCTCGATTCGACCCGCGACAAGTCGTCCGGTTCGGCCCATGACGGAGTGTTGCGGGCCATACTGGTGCCATGCGGATCGCCCTCGCCCAGCTGACCACGTCCCGCTCCATCGACGACAACCTCTCCCTCGTGCGCTCCACGCTCGCGGACGCCAAGCGCCGGCACGCCGACCTCGTCGTGTTCCCCGAGGCGACCATGCGCGCGTTCGGGAACTCGCTCGTGGATGTCGCCGAGCCTCTCGACGGCCCCTTCGCCGAGGCCGTCCGCGCCGCCGCGGACGAGGCGGGCGTCGCCGTCGTGCTCGGCATGTTCACTCCCGGCGAGGACGGCAAGGTGCGCAACACGCTGCTCGTCCACGGGCGCGGGCTGGACACCCACTACGACAAGATCCACCTCTACGACGCGTTCGGCTTTGCGGAGTCGGACACCGTCACCGCGGGCAAGGAGCCCGTCACGTTCACGCTCGACGGCGTCACGTTCGGCCTCGCCACCTGCTATGACGTGCGCTTCCCCGACCTCTTCACCGCGAACGCGGACGACGGCGCGCAGATCCAGATCGTGTGCGCCTCCTGGGGTGCGGGGCCGGGCAAGGCAGAGCAGTGGGACCTGCTCGTGCGCGCCCGCGCCGTGGACTCGACGAGCTTCGTCGTCGCCGTCGGGCAGTCCGACCCCTCGGCGGCGGGCGTCGAGGCCCGCTACGGAGCGCCGACCGGGATCGGCCGCTCCGCGGTCGTGAGCCCGTACGGCCACCTCATCGAGCGCGCCGGGTCCGGGCCCGAGACCCTGTACGTGGACCTCGACGTGGCGGAAGTGGCCAAGGCGCGCGAGGCGCTGCCCGTCCTGGCGAACCGCGTGCGCCTCTAGCCCTCGGCGGTGGCGCGCCGCGTCGAGACCTCGTAGAGGGAGATCGCCACGGCCATGCCCGCGTTGAGGGACTCCATGTCGGAGTCGATCGGGATCGAGACGATCTGGTCGCACAGCTCGCGGGTCAGACGGGACAGGCCCTTGCCCTCCGAACCGACCACGAGGCACACCGGCTCCGTGGCCAGCGCGAGCCCGGGGAGCGCGACGTCGCCGCCGCCGTCCAGCCCGAGGACGAAGATCCCCATCTCCTTCATCTGCCGCAGCACGGTGTTGAGGTTGGGAGCCTTGGCCACAGGCACGCGCACCGCGGCACCGGCGGACGTCTTCCAAGCGGCCGCCGTGACCCCCACGGAGCGGCGCTCCGGGACGATCACGCCGTGGCCGGAGAACGCCGAGACGGAGCGGATGATCGCGCCGAGGTTGCGGGGGTCTGTGATGCCGTCGAGCGCGACGAACAGCGGCGCGTTCGCGATGTGCCCGCGGCGCCACTTCTCGTGGGTCTGCTCGGCGAGCTCGAACGCGTCCGGGTACTCATACGGAGGCACCTGCAGGACGAGGCCCTGGTGGATCGCGTCGTCAGTCATGCGGTCGAGCTCGGGCTTCTGGGACTCCATGAGCGGGATCCCCGCCTCGGCCGCGAGCTTCATGGCCTCGCGCACGCGGTCGTCCATCTCGATGCGCACCGCGACGTAGAGCGCCTTCGCGGGGACGCCGGCGCGGAGCGCCTCGACCACGGAGTTGCGGCCCGTGACCATCTCCTCGGCGTGCTTCGAGCGGCCCGTCGCACCGCGCCCGGCGGCGAGGCGCCCGGGCTGCCCCGAACGCTTCGCGGCCGAGCGTTCGGCCAGCTGCTTCGCGCGGTACGCCTTGTGGTACACGCGGTCCTCGGCCTTGGGCGTGGGGCCCTTGCCCTCGAGCGCCTTGCGGCCGTGGCCGCCGGTGCCCACGGAGGGCCCCTTCTTGTTCTTAGCGGCTCCCGGGCGTCCCTTGGCGGCCATCTATGCTCCCGTTCGGTTGGTCTGCGCGCTCTCGGCGCGTGATTCAGTCGGTGCGGCGAGGCTCCACGTGGCGCCCTCTGCTGCGTCCTCGACGGCGATGCCCGCCGCCGAGAGGGTGTCCCGGATCGCGTCCGCCGTGGCCCAGTCCTTGGCGGCGCGGGCGTTCGCGCGGGCCGCGAGCTGGGCGTCCACGAGGACGGACAGGGCGCGGTGCGCTGCGTCCTCCGCGGACGACGGCGCGTTGGCGCCGGCGGCGTCGAGCCCGAGGACGGCTGTCATCGCCAGCACCTCGGACAGCGCCACGGCCACCGCGCGGGCGTCACCGTCTGCCAGCGCCGAGTTGCCGCGGCGCACGGTGTCGTGCAGGACGGCGAGGGACTGGGGGATGTTGAGGTCATCGTCCATCGCCACGGCGAACGCCTCGGGGACGGCACCTGCGGACGGCGAGGCCGCGCCGTCGTGCGCGGACTTCTCGGTGAGGGCGCGCGCCTTGGCGATGAACCCGTCGATCCGCTCGACGGCGGCCGCGGCCTCCTGCAGCGAGGTGGGCCGGTAGTCCAGGACCGAGCGGTAGTGCGCCTGGCCGAGGTAGTAGCGGACCACGCGGGGAGGAGCGAGCTCCAGCATCTCCGCGGGCGAGATGACGTTGCCGATCGACTTCGACATCTTCTCGCCCTCGTAGGTGACCATGCCGTTGTGCATCCAGAAGGTCGCGAACCCGTCCCCGGCCGCGGTGGACTGGGCGAGCTCGTTCTCGTGGTGCGGGAAGCGGAGGTCGAGGCCGCCGCCGTGGATGTCGAAGCGCGGGCCGAGGTACTTTGTGGCCATCGCCGAGCACTCGAGGTGCCAGCCCGGCCGGCCGCGGCCCCACGGCGACGGCCACGACGCCGTCTCCGGCTCGCCGTCCTTGTGGCCCTTCCAGAGCGCGAAGTCGCGCGGATCCCGCTTGCCCCGGGGATCAGCGTCCGTCGCCGCCTGCATGTCGTCGATGCTCTGGTGCGTCAGCGAGCCGTACTCGGGCCACGAGCGGACATCGAAGTAGACGTCCCCGGAACCGTCCTCGGCGGGGTACGCGTGGCCGCGGTCGATGAGCCGGGCGATCAGCTCGTGCATCTCGGTGATGTGGCCGGTGGCGCGGGGCTCGTAGGTGGGGCGCTGGACGCCCAGGACCTCGTACGCGGTCTCGAACTCCTGCTCGAACCGGTACGCAAGCGCGAACCACTGCTCGTGCGGGATGTAGGTCCCGTCGGGCACGAAGCCCTCCTCGAAGGACGCCGCGGACTTGGCGAGGATCTTGTCGTCGATGTCCGTGACGTTGCGCACCACAGTGGTCGCGAAGCCGCGGTAGGCCAGCCAGCGGGTGAGCTGGTCGAACACGATGGCCGAGCGCACGTGCCCCACGTGCGGCGAGCCCTGCACCGTGGCGCCGCAGTAGTACACCGAGGCCTTGCCGGGCTCGAGTGGGACGAAGTCACGGACTTCGGCGGTGGCGGAGTCGTAGAAGCGCAGGGTCACTGGATAAGGGTATCTGTCGGGCCGGGCGGCACGGTCAGCGGCCGCCCACGACGGCGCGCGGCCGGCTAGCTGCCGCAGACCTTGCCGATGCTGTTGAGGGCGTCGCTGAACTGCTTCTGCTGGTCCGGGGTCGCGACTCCGGTGCTCGAGCCGGCGACCTTCTTCTGCAGGTCCGCCATGCCCTGGATGAGCGTCCCGATCGAGGGGTCCACCTTCTTGGCCATGTCGGCGTAGTGGTCCGCGACCTGCTTGGCCTGCTGGATCTGGTTGCCCGTCGGCTTGAACTGGTCGTCGTTCAGGAGCTTGCAGCTGTCCTGGACACTGAGACGGCTGTCGCCGCCGCATGCCGTGAGCAGCATCGTGGCCGCGAGGGCGGTGGCGATCAGGCCTCTCTTCATGCGGGATCTCCTGGAACTGGGGGGCAGAACGGGCTGGCCCCGTGTCGGGACCAGCCATCCATTCTAGACGATGGGCCGCCTCACCCCGTCGCCGAATACACGAGCGCTGTCGCGATGGCCGCGGCTCCTTCGCGCCGGCCCGTGAAGCCGAGGTGGTCGGTGGTCGCGGCGGAGACCGAGACGGGGGCGCCGGCGGCCTCCGAGAGCACGGACTCCGACTCCGCCCTGCGCGGGCCGAACTTGGGGCGCTGGGCGACGAGCTGCACGGCCACGTTGCCGATCTCGAACCCCGCCTGACGGACGATGCGGGCGGCCTCGGCCAGGAGCGTGGTCCCCGAGGCCCCGGCGTACTCGGGCCGGTCCGTCCCGAAATGGGTGCCCAGGTCCCCGAGCCCGGCGGCGGAGAAGAGGGCATTCGCGGCCGCGTGGGCCACGGCGTCGGCGTCGGAATGGCCAGCGAGGCCACGCTCGCCCTCCCAGAGCAGGCCGCCCAGCCAGAGCGGGCGGGGGGCGTCGTCGGGCGCGAAGGCGTGGACGTCCACGCCGATCCCGGTGCGCGGGATGATCACGGTCTCCTCCTGGTCGTCGCTGGGCCCTGCGGTGGCCCGGGAAGGGGGTCCCGCGCGGTCACGCGCCGGCGGTGGCCAGCAGCGTCTCGGCGAGGTGCAGGTCCATGGGCGTGGTGATCTTGAGCGAACGCAGGTCGCCCGGGACCACGTAGACGGGTGTTCCCAGGGACTCGACGAGCATCGCGTCGTCGGTGATTCCGGCCGCCTGCTCGGCGGGCCACTGCGCGGCCCGCTCGTGGGCGCCCAGGAGCGTCACGGCGTCGAACCCCTGGGGCGTCTGGACCGCGCGCAGCTGCTCCCGGACCGCGGTGCCGGTGACGATCTCCCCGGCGATGGCCGAGGCTTCGCCCTCGGTCGGCGCGGTGGACTTGATCGTGTCGACCACGGGGACCGCGGGGATGACCGCGCGCGCACCCCTATCGAGCGCCTCGGCGACGCGGGCAAACACGTCCGCGGGCGTGAGCGGCCGCGCGGCGTCGTGCACGAGCACATGGCCCGTGCCGGGCGCGAGGGCCGCCAGTGCCGAGCGGACCGAGTCGGCGCGGGTCGCACCGCCCTCGACGACGGTGATGACCGGCGCGTCGACCCCGAACTCCTCGGCGAACGAGCGGCAGAGCCCGCCGAGCTCGCTGTCCCCGGGGGGCACCGCGACGCAGATCTGCCGGGCAACGCCGGCCCCGACCACGCCGCGGAGCGCGTGCAGGAGGAGGGGCGCCCCGGCGAGGGGCACGAGGGCCTTCGGCATCCCGTAGCCCAGCCTGGTCCCCGATCCCGCGGCGACGATGACGACGGCGGTGGGCGCGCCCGGGTGCGAGGGATCAGTCATGGGATCCAGCGTAGCCCGGACAGCACAGGGCCCCGGCAGCGGTGTGCTGCCGGGGCCCTGCTGGACGTTCTTGTCGCTCTAGGAAGCGAGCACCTCGTCGAGGACGCTTGCCGCCTTCTCCTCGTCCGTCTTCTCGGCCAGGGCAAGCTCCGAGATGAGGATCTGGCGCGCCTTCGCGAGCATGCGCTTCTCGCCCGCCGAGAGGCCGCGGTCCTGATCGCGACGCCACAGGTCGCGGACGACCTCCGCGACCTTGATCACGTCGCCGGAGGCAAGCTTCTCGAGGTTCGCCTTGTAGCGGCGGGACCAGTTGGTCGGCTCCTCGGTGAACTCGGCGCGGAGGACGTCGAACACGTGCTCGAGGCCTTCCTTGCCCACGACATCGCGGACCCCGACAAGGTCCACATTCTCGGCCGGTACTTCAATCGTCAGGTCACCCTGAGCCACTTTGAGCTTGAGATACATCTTCTCTTCGCCCTTGATGGTGCGCATTTTGATCTCTTCAATCTTGGCTGCACCGTGGTGGGGGTAAACAACCGTCTCGCCAACCTCAAAAACCATGTGGACATTCCCCTTTCCCGCCAGCTAGTCTACCACGTCCGGCCCTCCCGGCTGGCGGTGCGACCCCGGATGAAGCCCGGAATCACGCGGAAGTGGGGCCACGTCGGGCGCTCGGAGGGGTTGACCCGGAGCGAAAAAGATGCTTCACGTCCGCCGCGGGGACGGGTCTGCGCGCGCCCTGCGCGGCGGGCGGGGTGCGCCGAATCTACACAACGTCGAAGTTGGCGATACGCTAGGGGCGACCAGACTTCCTTTCCTCATCAGGAGCCAGCTGTGCGTCTCACTGCATCGAAGCCGGCCAAGCGCGTCGCCCTTATCGCCGCGCTGGGCGCCGGTCTGCTGTCGGCCACGGGCTGCGGGTACATCAACGCCCAGCAGACCACCCACCAGTACTCCGCCTCGGACGGCGTACGCGAGGACGTCGGCCCGCTGCAGCTGCGCAACATGATCATCGTCTCCTCCGGAACCACGGGCTCCAGCAGCACGCTCAGCGCCGACGCGCCTGGCCGCCTCACCGGCACGATCTTCAACACCTCGGACAAGTCGGTCCCCCTCACGTTCCGCGATGCGTCCTCGACCGTCCGCCTCGACGTGCCTGCCAAGGGCGAGATCAACCTCGGCGACGAGGCCCACCAGGTCAACCTCGCCAAGACCGGCGCCGTCCCCGGAGCGCTCGCCAAGATCACGTTCTCCGCGGACAGCGCGAGCAAGGACGTGAGCGTTCCCGTCCTCGACGGCACCCTGCCGGAGTACCGCACGCTCATCCCGACCCCCTCGGGTTCCGCCTCGGCGTCGCCGTCCGGCTCGGCCTCGGGTTCCGCCTCGGCAAGCCCGTCGGGCTCGGCGACCCCGTCCGGCTCCGCAAGCGCGTCGGCCACCTCCTCGGCCACCCCGAGCCGCTAGCAGCCACCCGGGCACGACGTCGGCCGCTCACCCCGCGTGGGGTGGGCGGCCGACGTCGTGCGTGGGTGCGTTCTGCGTGCGTCCCCCTCCATCGACTGCTCCGTAAGTGCGGTTCTGGGGCTCCAGAACGACACTTGTGGAGCAGTCGATGGAGGGGGGAGGGCGGATCAGGGCTCGAACTTGTAGCCCAGGCCGCGGACGGTGATGAGGTAGCGGGGGCTTGAGGGGTCGGGCTCGATCTTGGAGCGGAGGCGCTTGACGTGGACGTCGAGCGTCTTGGTGTCGCCCACATAGTCGGAGCCCCACACCCTGTCGATGAGCTGGCCCCGGGTGAGCACGCGCCCGGAGTTTCGCAGAAGCATCTCCAGGAGCTCGAACTCCTTCAGCGGCAGGGCGATCTGCTCGCCGTCGACGCTCACCACGTGCCGCTCGACGTCCATCCGCACCGGTCCCGCCTGGACCGTGGAGGAGATGAGCTCCTCGGGCTCCCCGTGGCGGCGCAGGACGGCGCGGACGCGCGCCACGAGCTCGCGCGAGGAGTACGGCTTGGTCACGTAGTCGTCGGCGCCGAGCTCGAGGCCCACGACCTTGTCGATCTCCGAGTCCTTCGCCGTGAGCATGATGACGGGAACGCTCGAGCGCGCGCGCAGCTGCCGGCAGACCTCGGTGCCGGGCGTGCCCGGGAGCTGGAGGTCGAGGAGGACGAGGTCGGCACCGTTGCGGTCGAATTCGACGAGCGCCTCGCTGCCGTTGTCCACCACCTCGACCTCGTACCCCTCCTTCGCGAGGAGGAAGGACAGGGGGTCGCTGAACGACTCCTCGTCCTCGACGATCAGGATCCTGCTCAAGCGATAACTCCTTGCTCGGGCGGCCGGGCGGCCGCGCTCTCTTCTTCCGGTTCCTTCTCCAGGTCCGGCAGCCTCACGGTGAAGGTCGAACCCTTCCCGGGCTGGGACCACACCGTGACCTCGCCGCCGTGGTTCTCGACCACGTGCTTGACGATGCTCAGGCCGAGCCCCGTTCCCCCGGTCTGCCGCGACCGCGCGGCGTCCACGCGGTAGAACCGCTCGAACACCCGCTCCTGGTCCTCGGGCTTGAGGCCCTCGCCCTGGTCCGTGACGGACACGCTCACAAGGCCGTCCTTGTGGCGGATGCCGACCCCGACCTTCGTGTTCTCGGGCGAGTAGCGGATCGCGTTGTCGATGAGGTTGCGGAAGGCATTGGCGAGCAGGTCTGCGTCGCCGAACACGGGCACGTCCGTGCGCCCGCCCACCCGGACCTCGATGTTCTTGGCCTCGGCGGCGAGCCGGGAGCGGTCGACGGCGTCCGCCACCACGTCGTTGATGTCCACCGGCTTGCCCTGGTGGACGACGTCGGCGCCCTGCAGCCTGGAGAGCTCGATGATGTCCTGGACGAGGGCCGCCAGACGGCTCGCCTCCTTGTGCATGCGCTGCGCGAAGCGGCGCACGGTGTCCTCGTCGTCCGGACTGGTCTCGAGCGCCTCGGCGAGCAGGGAGATCGCGCCCACGGGCGTCTTGAGCTCGTGGGAGACGTTCGCGACGAAGTCGTTGCGGATGCGCTCGGTGCGCGTGATCTCGGTGCGGTCGTCCGCGAGGAGCAGGATGTACTCGTCGCCGAGCACGGCGGCGCGGACACTGACGATGATGGTGCCCTGGCCGAGCGGGCCGCGGGGCAGTTCAAACTGCTTCTCGAGGATGACGCCGTTCCCGCGCACCTTCGCCGTCATCTGCAGCAGCTCCCGGTGCACCACCGTATGGCCGCGCACGAGCCCGTACGCGTACGCCGCAGGGCTCGCTCGGACGACGCCGTCGATCGCGTCCACCACGACGAAGGCCTTGCCGAGCACGGAGAGCACGTCCGCGGCGCCCTCGGGGAATCCAGGCTCCGGGGTGGGGCCCTCCAGGAGCTGGCGCTGGCGCTGGCTGGCCCGGAACGCGAGGACGCCGAAGGCGCCGAATGACAGGCCGAGAAGGCCCGCCACGATGCCGACGACGAGAGGATCCACTCCCCTAGCTTAGGCCCGGCACCACGGGCGTCCGGGCCGGCCAGCTGGCCGCAGACCCCCGGTTCAACTAACGTTCACTTGCAGGCGGGCAACAATTCATCCGCCGCTGACAGTGTGACGGATCGAGCGTCGGGTCGATCGCCCGAATCGGAGCACCCAGTGAAAGGACGTCCTGTGCGCAAGGTATTCCAGGCAGAACTCCAAGAGGTCCGCGAGGAGCTCGCGGAGATCGCCAAGCTTGTCGCGGAAGCACTCAGCAAGGCGGTCACGTCCTTCGAGACGGCGGATGTCGAGCTCGCCCAGGAGGTCATCGCGGCGGACGCGCACATCGACTTCAAGCAGACCGCCCTCGACGAGAAGGCCATCGAGATCCTGGCCCTTCAGGGCCCCGTGGCGTCGGACCTGCGCATCATCGTGGGGTCGCTGCGCATGAGCGCCTCGCTCGAGCGCATGGGCGACCTCGCCCGGCACATCGCGCAGCTGGCCCGACTGCGCTACCCCGAGCACGCGGCCCCCGAGGCGGTGCGCCCGACGTTCAGCCGCATGGCCGAACTCGACCAGCTCATCATCGAGTCGGTCGCCGAGCTCCTCGAGACCCACGACATGAGCCTCGTGGCGAAGATCCAGGGCGCCAATGCCGAGATCGACGAGCTCCACGCGAGCGTCTTCCGCTCGGTCGCCGACCCGTCCTGGTCGGAGAGCGCCAGCACCACCGTCGACGCCGCGCTCGCGAGCCGCTACCTCGAGCGCTTCGCCGACCACGGCGTCTCGGTGGCCCGCAAGGTCTCCTACCTCGTCACCGGCGAATGGGACGGCGACAGCGCGGCCAACTGAGGCCACCACGCACGACGGCGGCCGCACACCTCGCGAGGTGGGCGGCCGCCGTCGTCTGCGCTACCGTCAGGGGAAGGCCGGGGCTGCTACTTGCGGCCCTGGTTCTTGACTGCCTCGATCGAGGCGGCCGCGGCCTCGGGGTCGAGGTAGGTGCCGCCGCGCGTGATGGGCTCGAAGTTCTCGTCGAGCTCGTACACGAGCGGGATGCCGGTGGGGATGTTCAGGCCGGCGATGTCGTCGTCGCTGATGCCGTCGAGGTGCTTGACCAGAGCGCGCAGCGAGTTGCCGTGCGCCGTCACGAGGACCTTCTTGCCGGCGGTGAGGTCCGGCTTGATCTCGGACTCCCAGTACGGCATGAGGCGCGTCAGGACGTCCTTGAGGCACTCGGTGCGGGGCATCTCGTCGCCGAGGTCCGCGTAGCGCGGGTCCCCGACCTGGCTGAACTCCGAGTCGTCCGCGAGGGCGGGCGGCGGGGTGTCGTAGGAGCGGCGCCAGACCATGAACTGCTCCTCGCCGAACTCGGCGAGCGTCTGGGCCTTGTCCTTGCCCTGGAGCGCGCCGTAGTGGCGCTCGTTGAGGCGCCAGGAGCGCTTGACGTCGATCCATCCGCGGTCCGCCGCGTCGAGGGCGATGTTCGCGGTGTTGATCGCGCGCTTGAGCCGCGAGGTGTGCAGGATGTCGGGCAGGTAGCCCTTCTCCACGAGGAGCTCGCCGCCCCGGCGCGCCTCCTCGCGGCCCTGGTCGTTGAGGTCCACGTCCACCCAGCCGGTGAACAGATTCTTGGCGTTCCACTCGCTGTGCCCATGGCGCAGCAGGATGAGCGTGTAGGTCATGGGCTCATGCTATCGGGCGCCGGGGCGGGGTCCGTTTCCGTGACGAACCCGCATCGGACGGCGTCAGTGCAGGCCGTCGGGGGCGACCGCGCCCCACGTCACGGTGATCTCGCCCAGACGCCAGCGGCTCGGGCGGTGCAGGACGGGCCAGCCCGCCGCTTTGACCGTGTGGCACATCGCGACCCAGCGCTGGCGGGCGCCGAACGCCGCGAGCGGGGCGGCGGCCAGCCACGCGGCGTCGAGCGCGGAGAGGAACGCGTGGATGCGCTCGCCGGGGACGTTGCGGTGGATCAGCGCCTTGGGGAGGCGTTCGGCGACGTCGGAGGGCCGCTCGAAGGACCCGAAGCGGACGGCGAGGGACAGCGCGCGGGGGCCGACGGCGTCGAGCGTCACCCAGGCGGCGCGGCGGCCGACCTCGTCGCATGTGCCCTCGACGAAGATCCCCGTGGGGGCGAGCCGGGAGCGCACGAGGTCCCAGACCCCCGGGACGTCGGCCTCCTCATACTGGCGCAGCACGTTGAAGGCCCGCACGAGGACGGGCGGCTGGTCGACGGGCAGCTCGAATCCGCCGACGCGGAAGTCGAGGCCCTCGCGCTCGAGGGGCTTGGCGGCGGACACGCGGGTCGGCTCGATTTCGACGCCCGTGAGGCGCACGTCGGGGCGCAGCGCGCGGAGGCGGAGGAACAGCTCGACCGCGGTGATCGGGGAGGCGCCGTAGCCGAGGTCGACGGCGAGCGGTGCTGGCGGTGGGGCCAGGAGCCGACGCGCTTGGGTGCCGGTGATCCACCGATCGACGCGGCGCATGCGGTTGGGATTGGTGGTGCCGCGGGTGACGTTGCCGACGACGCCGCGCACGCGCTGCCCGGGCGCGGTCCGGATCGGCCTCGCCTTCTGCACCACGCAGGCAAGTCTAGGTGCGGCACGGGGTGACCTCGGCGCCACACGGGGTGACCTCGGCGGGGTGGGGGTGGTTCAGCGGGACATGACCGCGGGGCGCACGTCGGCGAGGTACACCCCGGCCGCCGTGACGGCGGCGATGTTGAACAGGCCGTAGCCACCGAACGCGAAGATGAACCCGCTCCCGGGGAACAGCAGGCCGAGGAGCGTCACGAGCGCCGCTCCGCCGGTGAGCCCCAGCCAGAAGCCCTTGGTGCGCTTGAAGTTCGCCTCGAACGCGGGCCCCCTGCGGATGAGGCAGTCGATGAAGGCCCAGACGGCAATGGCAGCGCAGATGAACCCCGTCACGTAGAACGAGGCGAGAGTGATCAGGTCGATGAGGGCCTTGCCGTCCACAGTCTCAGCCTACAGCCCGGCGTCGAGGGCCTGCTTGAGGTCCGCCCACAGGTCGTCGGCATGTTCGATCCCGACGCTCAGCCGCACGAGCCCCTCGGGCACGCTCAGCGGCTCGGCGGCGTGCCGCCGACGGCGTTCGATCGTGGACTCCACCCCGCCCAGGCTCGTGGCCGGGAGCCAGAGGGCGAGCCGGCCGACGAAGGCGTCGGCGGCCTCGGCCGTGTCCAGCTCGATGCTCACGATCGACCCGAAGCCCTCGAACTGCGCCGCGGCGCGCTCGTGGCCCGGGTCGGCGGGGAGGCCCGGGTAGCGCACACGCGTCACCGCCGGGTGCTCGGCCAGGCGCCGGGCGAGCTCCCCCGCGGTGGCCTGCGACCGCTCGACCCGCAGCGCGAGGGTCCGCAGGCCGCGCAGTCCCAGCCATGCCTCGACCGGCCCGGCGATGGCGCCGTGCAGGGTGCGGTGCTGGTGGAGCCGCGCGCGCAGCGTCTCGTTCCCCGTCACGGCGAGGCCGAGGAGCACGTCCGAGTGGCCCGCGAGGTACTTGGTCGCCGAGTGCACCACGACGTCCGCGCCCACCGCGAGCGGCTTCTGCCCCAGCGGGGTCGAGAAGGTGTTGTCGACGACGACGAGCACCCCGCGGGCCTTCGCGGCGGCGACGAGCGCGGGCAGGTCCGCGACCTCCATCATCGGGTTCGTGGGGCTCTCGACCCACAGGACGTCGGCGCCGTCGAGCGCGGCCACCGTGGCGGCGGTGTCCTCGATGTCGACCTCGAGGAGGTCCAGCTCGCCGCGCTCGGCCTTGAGCTGGGCGAGCCCGAGCGTGCCGGAGTAGGAATGGCGCGGCGCGACGAGCACGCCGCCCACGGGGACGAGGCTCATGGCCGCGGCGACGGCCCCCATGCCGGAGCTGAACAGCAGCGCGGGCAGCGGCGCTCCCTCGAGCTTGCCCACCGCATCCTCGAACGGTTCCCAGGTCGGGTTGGAGAAGCGCGCGTAGCCGCGGGCCGTCTGGTCGATCCCTCCGAGCCCCACGAACGTCGACGAGAGGACGATGCTCGGGTTCACCGGGCTGTCCGGGCCCCGCTCGGGACGGCCCGCGGCGACGGCAAGCGTCTCCGGGGACAGGTCCGCGAGCGCGGCGTCGTCGAGGTGGGGGTACGCGGGATCAGCGGTCATGCCTCCCAATCTAGGCCACGCACTCACGGCGCCTGCAGTGCCGAGTTGTCCACAGGCCGGGGCGCGTCCACCGCACGTCCAGCCTCTCCCGGTACCCTAGGAGAGGTGAGTCCCTCCGTCCTTCCCCCTCTCTCCGCCATGCCCGGCAGCCAAAGCGCCCCGGGCCTCTTCGTTGCGTTCGAGGGCGGGGACGGGGCCGGGAAATCCACCCAGGGCCGCCTCCTGGCCGACTCCCTGCGCGCGCTCGGCCGCGAGGTGCTGCTGACCCGGGAACCGGGGGGGACCGAGATCGGTGAGAAGCTGCGCTCCCTCGTCCTGGACCACGGGCACGGCGAGATCGACGCGCGCACCGAGGCCCTCATCTTCGCCGCCGCCCGGGCCGCCCATGTCGCCCAGGCGATCCGCCCGGCGCTCGCGCGCGGCGCCGTCGTGGTCACGGACCGCTACATCGGCTCGTCGGTGGTGTACCAGGGGGTCGGGCGGCGGCTCGGTCCCGACGACGTGCGGGCCCTCAACGAGTGGGCCACGGACGGGCTCTGGCCAGACCTGACGATCCTGCTCGACGTCGACGAGGGCGAGGGCCGCGCACGGCGCACCGCAGACGAGGCCTCCGAGGACCGCCTCGAGTCGGAGCCGGACGCGTTCCACCGCAGCGTGCGCCGCGCCTTCCTCGACCTCGCGGCCGCGCGCCCCGAGGCGTACCGCGTCATCGACGGTGCGAGGCCGCCCGCCGAGATCGCCCGCGAGGTCCTCGCGGCCGTCGCAGCCGCCCTCGACGAACGGGTCGCCCCATGACCGTGTGGGACGCCCTGCGCGGCCAGGCCCCCGTCGTCGACCAGCTCCGCAGGGCCGCCGCCGGCGATGGGCTCACCCACGCGTGGCTGTTCACCGGTCCCCCCGGCTCGGGCCGCTCGACCGCGGCCAAGGCCTTCGCCGCGGCCCTGAACTGCGACGTCGAGGACGTGATGGCCCGGGGCTGCGGCGAGTGCACGGGCTGCCTGACGGTCCTCGCGGAGTCGCACCCCGACGTCGCGTTCGTCCGGACCGAGAAGGTCACGATCACCATCGACGAGGCGCGCGAGATGGTCGCGAAGGCCGGGGACCGCCCGCAGTCCGGCCGGTACCGCATCATCGTGGTCGAGGACGCCGACCGCATGGCGGAGCGGACCACGAACGTGCTCCTGAAGGCCATCGAGGAGCCGACCCCCAGGACCATCTGGATGCTGTGCGCGCCCTCCCCCGCGGACGTGCTCGTCACCATCCGCTCCCGATGCCGCCCGGTGGGGCTGCGGCTGCCGCCCGTCGCGGACGTCGCTGCCCTCCTCGTCGAGCGCGACGGCGCGGACCCGGCGCTCGCCCTCGAGGCGGCGCGGGCGGCGCAGAGCCACATCGGCATCGCCCGCCGGCTCGCCCACGACGCCGACGCGCGGGAGCGGCGGGCCGAGACAGTCCGTGTCCCGCTGACCCTGAAGACCGTCTCGCAGGCCGTGGCCCTCGCGGACCAGCTCGTGCGCATCGCGACCGAGGAGGCCGCCTCCTCCAACGAGGAGCGCGACGCCGCGGAGCGCGCCAAGCTGCTCGCGACCCTGGGTGTAGGCGAGGGGGACAAGCTCCCGCCGTCCCTGCGTGCCCAGGTCCGGGCACTCGAGGAGGACCAGAAGCGCCGGGCGAAGCGCAGCGTCACGGACTCGCTCGACCGCACCCTCACGGACCTGCTCTCGTTCTACCGGGACGTCCTCATGGTCCAGCTCGACGGAGGCGTGGAGCCCGTGAACGCGCACCTGGCTGAGGAGATCGGCCAGTTCGCGGCGGCCTCCACGCCGGAGACGACCCTTGCCCGCATGGACGCCATCAACCTGACCCGCCAACGCATCACGACAACCAACGTCGCCCCGCTCCTCGCGGTCGAGGCGATGGCCGTTGGCCTGATCTAGGAGACCAGTGACGAACCCCGCTTCCCCGCGCCCGGGGCGCCCGCGCGCCGTCGTGCGCCGGATCCGCACCGCTCTGGTGGCGCTGCTCGCCGCCCTCCTCACGCTCACGGCGTGCGTGCCGTTCGAGAGCAGCCAGCCGAGTGCGGAGGCTGCCGCGACCGAGGGCGCGCCCGTTGGGCTCGAGCGCTTCTACACCCAGGAGGTCTCCTGGTCCAGCTGCGAGGGCAGCTACGAGTGCGCCACCGTCTCGGTGCCCATGGACTACGCGGACCCCTCCGGTGACACCGTCAAGCTGTCGCTCATCCGCCTCAACGGCCGGAACGCGAAGGCGAGCCTCGTGGTGAACCCGGGCGGTCCGGGCGGCTCAGGCGTGGACATGGTCAAGGACTCCGCGAAGTCCATGTTCAGCCAGAAGCTCCTGGACAGCTACTCCGTGATCGGCTTCGACCCGCGCGGCGTCAAGCGCTCAGCCCCTATCACGTGCGTCAACGACGCCGAGCGGGACAGGATGCGCCAGTCGACCGTGGACCCCTCCACCGACGCCGGCCTGCAGCAGGCGTTCACCGAACAGAAGGCGCTCATCGACGCGTGCGCCGCCAACTCGGGGCCCATCCTCGCGCACACGGACACCGTCAGCGCTGCCAAGGACCTCGACATCATCCGCGCCGCCGCCACCCGCCAGGTGCGCCTCGACTACCTCGGGTACTCCTACGGGACCTTCCTCGGCTCGACCTACGCCTCGCTGTTCCCGGACCGTGTGGGCCGGATGGTGCTCGACGGCGCGCTCGACTCGTCCCTGTCGAACCACGAGATCACCGTGGGCCAGGCCCGCGCCTTCGAGAAGGCCGTCCACTCCTACGTCCGTTCGTGCCTGACCCAGTCCGGATGCCCGCTGTCCGGCACCGAAGACGACGCCGTCGCGCAGATCCAGGCCCTCATCGCGCGTGTGAAGGACCAGCCGCTGAATACGAGCAGCGGCCGCAAGGTGACCGCGACGGACTTCGTCAACGGATTCATCCTCCCCCTCTACAACGACCGCAACTGGCCCGCACTCACCCAGGCGCTCGGCCCGGCGCTGCGGGGCGACGGAAGCGGGATGCTCCGGCTCGCGGACCTCGCGGCGGACCGCGAGAGCAACGGGACCTACAGCTCGAACTCGTCGTTCGCGTTCCTCGCATACAACTGCCTCGACTACTCGACCCAGTCCCACCCGGCAGCCATGCGCGCAGAGGCCGCCGAGCTGGCCGAAGTGTCCCCGACCCTCGGGGAGTCCTTCGCCTACGGCGGCGTGAACTGCCGCGACTGGCCTGCCAAACCGGTCCGCACGCCCGCGCCTGCGACGTACTCCGGCGAGAGCACGATCATGGTCCTCGGCACCACCGGCGACCCGGCGACGCCGGTCGAGTGGGCGGGCTCGCTGCGGAAGCAGCTTGGCAACGCCGCGCTCCTGACGTGGAAGGGCGAGGGCCACACCGCCTATGGGCGCGGCTCGTCCTGCGTCGACAAGGCCGTGGACTCCTACCTCGTCGACGGTTCCGCGCCCACCGACGGCGCCCGCTGCTGACGGGCGGCTAGGACTGGCGGAACCCGGCCGGCTCGGGCCACAGGAGCGCCGGCAGGTCCGCGATGGAGCGCACGACGTCGGTCGCCCCCGCCGCGCGCAGCTCAACCTCCGTCTGGGCGCCGGTGAGGACGCCGACCGCCGCGCCCGCACCGGAGCGCAGGCCCGAGGCGATGTCCGCCTCCGTGTCCCCGACGACGACCACGTCGCGCACGTCCTCGATGTCCAGCGCCAGGACGGCGGTGAGCACCATGTCCGGGGACGGCCGGCCCCGGCCGGCGTCCTCGGAGCACAGCGAGAGGTCGGCCAGGCCCATCCAGCCCAAGGCCTCGAGGATGCTGTTCTGGGTGTGCCGGCCGAAGCCCGTCACGAGGCACACCTTGACCCCGCGCTCACGCAGCGCGTGAACGGTCTCCTCGGCACCGGGGACGGGCTCCACAGCTCCCTCGGCAATCATGGCGTCATAGGCCGCAGAGAAGGTGCGGGCGGCTGCGCGGGCCGACTCGCCGTCGTCGGCGAAGACCTGGGCGAAGAGCGCGCTGCGGTCCAGCCCGGCGCTGCGCCTGGACCTCGCGAGGGCGTCGGCGAGCCGATGGCCGGTGACGCCGCAGGAGGCCAGCGCCTGCTCGACCGCCCGCTCGGCGGCGCCGCCGTCCGTCACGGTGGTGCCGTTCATGTCGAGCACGGCCAGACGCATCGCGCGTGTGTGCTCGGCCGCCAGCTGCAGCGTCACAGGTGACCTCGATCCTCTCGTCGGACCCCTCGTGGGCCGGGTTCTGCCGAGCATCCCAGCCCGGGCCATCGCACTCCTGAACTCGCCGCGTACTGCGGGTGAACAGGGGCCGGAAAGAGCCCCTGACGTCGTTTTGACCGGGGCAGCATGGCTCGACTAGAGTATTCACTCGGTGGTTCCGCTTCAGGCGGAGTCCCGGTTGCCTCCTTAGCTCAGACGGTAGAGCGTCTCACTCGTAATGAGAAGGTCAGCAGTTCGATCCTGCTAGGAGGCTCAATAGAACCCCCGAGATTCCGCGGATCTCGGGGGTTCGATGCTCTTCGTGACAATTCTCCTGTGCTGGCCGGGAAACGCTAGCGCGCCTGAGCGCGCCTAGACTGGCCGTGTGCGAGGGCGCGATGTGCTCATCTGTGGCGCGGGCATCGCCGGTCCCACTCTGGCCTACTGGCTGGCCCGCCACGGCTTCCGGCCGACCGTTGTCGAACGCGCCACTGGGGTGCGGTCCAGCGGCAACCCCGTGGACGTGCACGGGCCAGCCACGGAAGCGGCCCGGAGCATGGGGATCCTGGGCCGCCTGCGTGATGCTGCCACCCATGCCCCGGCACTTGCCTTCGTCACACCTTCGGGGGGCCGCATCGGCCCGATGCGCCTGGGACGGCCCCGGGGGGACGATGTCGAGGTGCCCCGGGCAGACCTCGCATCCGTCCTGATCGAGGCCGCACACGACGGTACGGAGTTCCTGTTCGGGGACTCGGTCACCGGCCTGCACGCGGACAGCAGCGGGGTCGATGCTGTCTTCGCCCACGCGGCGCCCCGCCGGTTCGACGTGGTCGTCGGCGCCGACGGGCTGCACTCCACGGTGCGGGCCCTGGCTTTCGGTCCCGAGACCAACTTCGCCAAGCCACTGGGGCTCTACATCGCCACGATGTCGCTCGGCCGGCCTGCGGACGACCCCGGGACCGTGCTCATGTACAACCAGCCCGGCCGCTCGCTCACCGTCCACCCCGTCAGGGGAACCGCGGGCGCCGGATTCATCTTCCGCGGCCCGCCAATGCCCAGCAGCGACTACCGAGGGATTGACGTCCAGCAGCGCATCGTATTGGACGCGTACACCGGGCACCGGTGGGCAGTGCCGGAACTGCCGGACCTTGAAGGGCAGGTGGGGGCAGCTCGGGACCTGTACTTCGACGCCGTCAGCCGGGTCCGCATGCCCTGCTGGTCCCGGGGCCGGATTACGCTTCTGGGCGATGCCGCCTCCTGCGTGTCGCTGTTCGGTGACGGGTCCAGCATGGCCATGCTCGGCGCCGTCACACTCGCCGAGGCCTTGGCCGGCAGCCCCGGTGACCCTGCCGTGGCGCTTCGCCGGTACGAGTCGCGGCACCGCAAGGTCGTCGGCTCCCGCCAGCTGGGCTACCCGCTGGCAGCGGCTCTGCTCGTCCCTTCAACCCGCGCTGGGCTCGCAGGCCGAAACCTCGCCGCCCGGATGTTCCCCCGCTGATCGGTGCGGGGGCACGCGACCGGAGAGCCCATCGCCTGCTCCGGGTCGCGCGTCAAGGTTCCGTAAAGGGACGGCGTCGAGGACGGGCGCCGTTGCTAGCATCGGCCCAGGTGAGCCGGGAAGTCTGGTCGGCAGCGAAACTGCCCTGCCGTGAGACCGGAGGCCACCGTGTACTACCACTTCCCCTGCGCCCTGCCAGTGACGAGGTGGCGCTGATGTCCGGCCAGACGTCGGCCGTCCGCGGACGCCTGCACTCCCGGCCGGCGCTCTTGCTGGCCTTCGCCTTCGCGGTGATGGCGGACCCCGTGTCCTCTGTCGCCTATGCGATCGAGGCGGCGCTGCGGGCCCTGAACGGGGACCTCGCCCTGCTTGCCCCTACCATGGCCCTCGTGGTGGCGATCATCGCCCTCGTGATCCTGAACTACCGCCAGCTCGTGTCCCGATACCCACACGGAGGAGGAGCCTCCGCCGCCGTCGGGGAAGCGTTCGGGGACGGCTGGTCCTTCCTGCCGATCGGGGCGCTCGTGGTGGACTTCGTGCTCACCATAGCCATCAGCGTCTCGGCCGGCGCCTCAGCGGCCATCGCCTATTTCCCGGCGCTTGCCCCCTGGCGGCTGCTGCTCGCCTTGGCCCTCGTTGTGGTCGTCGGTGGCCTCACATGGTTCGGCCATCTGGGGCGGCTGGTCTTTGCCGCCATGACGGTCGCGTTCATCGCAGTGTCCGCCGTCGTGCTGGGCTACGGCCTGTTCGCCCAGCCTCAGGCGGTCGGGACCACGAGCCCCGATCCAGGCCATGCCCCGGTGCTCGCCGTCGTCCTGGCATTCCCCGTGGCCATGGCACTGGCCACGGGCGTCGAGGCGCCGTCGTCGGCGATCGCCCAGCTCGGCCAGCTCGACGACCCCCAGCGCAGCCGCTTCGGCACCCTGACCCTATGGCTCACCCTGGCCATCGTCGGCACCATCACCCTGGGGTTGGCCCTCGAGGCCGCACATCTGGGCGTCGGGATCCCGCCCGAGGAGAGCACCCAGATCGCGGAGCTGGCCCGGCTCGCGGCCCCGCGGCCGGTGTTCGCCGCCTTCCAGCTCGTCACGGCCCTCCTGCTGCTCTCCGCGGCCAGCTCGTCGTTCCAGGCCGGCCCGGGGCTGCTCAAGGCCCTCGCCCGCCACCACACCGCACAGGGGCATAAGGTGGGCATCCTCCCCGGCGGCCTCGGCCGGACCAACGCCCACCACACCCCATACTGGGGACTTGTCGTCTTCGTCCTGCTGGCAGGGGCCGTGACTGCCGCCGCAGGCGGGAACGACCAGGAGCTCGTCCTCTTCTATGCGGTGTCCGTCTTCCTGAGCTTCCTCGCCGGGTTGGTCTCCATGGCGCTTTTCTCCCACCGGGACGGGCGGCGCGGCTACTTCGTGCTGAACGTCGTCGGCGCCGTCGTGGTCGCCTTCACCCTCGTGGCCAACCTCGCCCGTGGGCTGCCTGTGATCAGCCTCGCCGCCGCCGCCCTCATCGGAGCCCTGCTCTACGCAGCCTGGGCCAGGGCCGGCAAGCCGCGCGGGATCCGCAACGCCGCCGCAGAGGCGGAAGCGGACGAAGAGACCCCGGCCGCCCCCTGACACCCCACCTGCGCCGGGGCACCGGCGCGGGTTCCCGAGCGCACTGGAGCAACACGGCAATGGAGAAGAGCATCCCGGCACATCGCCCCCGGCCCCCGGGCGGGAAAGACGACATCCGCCGAACCCGTGATGGAAGGCTCCGACGGCTCCTGCTGCACCCCGTCCGCTCAGTCCCGGTGGCCTTCCTGGGCGTGATCCTGGCGGGGACCGGTCTGCTGCTGCTGCCTCTGGCCAGGACCAACCCCACCGATGGGGCGGTCCTGCCCGCCCTGTTCACCTCGGTCTCGGCCGTCTGCGTCACCGGGCTCGCGACCGTGGACACCCCGGGCTTCTGGACCCCGTTCGGGCACGCCGTGATCATGGCTCTGATCCAGGTGGGCGGTTTGGGCATCATGGCCCTGGCCACCCTCCTCGCACTCATGGTGTGCCGCAACCTGGGGCTGCGCCGCCAGCTGGTCGCCCAGTCCGAGACGCGCACTCTCAACCTCGGCGACGTGCGCACTGTCCTGTTCCGGATCGCCCGGACCACCGCGCTCATCGAGTCCCTGACCGCGGCAGTCCTGGCGGTTCGGCTCTGGGCCGGCTACGGCTACAGCCCAGGCGAGGCGGTCTGGTACGGGGCCTTCCACGCGGTCTCGGCCTTCAACAACGCCGGGTTCGCCCTGTACAGCGACAGCCTGGTCCAGTTCGCCCATGACCCCTACATCATCCTCCCCGTCTGCACCGCGGTCATCGCCGGCGGACTCGGCTTCCCCGTCCTGATCGAACTGGGCCGCCGGACCAGGCCCCGCGCCTGGAGCACCCACACACGCCTGACCGTCTGGGGCTCCCTCACGCTCCTGGTGATCGGGACGGCCGCGTTCGCTGGCCTGGAATGGGACCGCGCCGAGACCCTCGGCGGCATGGACAGCCCGGCGCGGCTGCTGGCCTCGGTCGCCGGCGGCGTCTTCCCGCGCACGGCCGGTTTCAATGCCACCGACTACGCCTCGCTCTCGCCTGAGACGCTGCTGGTGACCGACGTGCTCATGTTCATCGGCGGCGGAAGTGCCGGCACTGCTGGAGGGATCAAGGTCAGCACCTTCCTCGTGCTCGCCTTTGCGATGTGGAACGAGATCCGCGGGCACGAGCAGGTCGCCATCGGCCCCCGCAGCATCAGCTCCCCAGCCCAGCGCCAGGCCCTGACGGTGGCCCTCCTGAGTATCGCCGCGGTCATCCTAGGGACCCTGGTCCTGCTCCGCACCACGGGCCACTCACTCGAACAGGCGCTCTTCGAAGCCGTCTCCGCCTTCGCCACGGTCGGGCTGAGCACCGGCATCACCCCGACGCTCCCACCGCTGGCGCAGGCGACGCTCATCGCACTGATGTTCATCGGACGGCTGGGGCCCATCACGACAGCCACCGCCTTGGCCCTGTCCAGCCGCCCGCGGCTCTACCGACTCCCCGAAGACCGCCCAATCATCGGCTGAACGAGCCGGAAGGACCCCTTGGAACGCGGCCATGGAGACGGACGATACTCGCCGACGAGGCCCGAGCGCGGAGCCCTACCCGGCCGTCCTGATCGTCCCTAGGGATGCGCCGATGGTGCGCTGTCCCGGCGGGCCTTCCACGGACTTGGCGCCCAGCTGACCGGCTTCGCCGGGTACGAGGTCCTCGTGGGTCGGAGGGGGCAGCGGGGTCAAGTCCGCCGACGCCCGGTCCACGCCAGATAGGCCGCCAGCGAGGCAGAGGCGACGATGCCGGCCCCCGTCAGGGCCGTCCGCAGGGCCCGGGGCCGCCCTTGCGGCTGGGAGGCGAGGATCTCCCCGAGACTCCGGATCGAGGCCGCGGCAAGGGTGGCGACCGCCAGCCGCTGGGCCGCCGCATCCAGGTGTGAGAACAGCTCATCGAGCTCGCCGGGGCGGAGGCTGATCTGAGCTCCGCCGCGCTCCAAGGCATCCTCCAGAGCGCGAAGCTGGCGGGGCAGGCGGCCGGCGGCGTCCACCAGCTCGGTTCCGGCCTGGCCGAGGCGGCGGAGGACGGCAAGCGGGGCGAACCGCTCCAGCGCGAGGGATTCGGCCCAGGGTCCGATCACGGCGCCGAACTGGAATCCGGGATCCAGCGTGACCGCCAGGGACTCGACCATCACGAGCATCCGCAGGAGCAAGGCGAGCTCTCGGGGCAGCTGGAGGCGGTAGCGGCGCACGACGACCAGGAGCTCCCGGACGAACGCTCCGAGCGGCACCTCGGACAGCGGCTGCTCGGCGTACAGGCGCATGACCGGGGCCAGGTCCTCACTGAGGCGCCCCAGGTCCGGACGCCTCCTGCCGGTGGAGGCGTCGGAGAGAGCTTGGGCCGCGGCGCGGGGATCCCGGCGCGACACCGCGATCAGCAGACCAGAGAGGTGGTCGCGGAGCTGAGGATCGACAGTGCCGACCATCCCGAAGTCGATCAACCCGATCCGCCCGCCCGGGAGCACGGGGTCGGGCTCGACGAACAGGTTGCCCGGGTGCGGGTCGGCGTGGAAGAAGCAGTCCTCGAAGACCATCTTCGCCACCGCATCCGCGCAGCGGGCCGCCAGGGCCCGGCGGTCGATTCCCGCGGCGTCGAGCCCGGCCAGATCACTGATCTTGATGCCCCGGATCCGCTCGAGGGTCAGGACCCGAGAGGTAGTACAGTCCCAATAGACCCGGGGTACGTGGATCCCAGGATCTGCGGAGAAGCTGGCACGGAATCGCTCCGCGTTGCGGGCCTCCGCCAGGTAGTCCAGCTCGGCCCGCAGCGTCTGGGCGAGCTCCTCGGCGATGCCAGACACGTCGTAGTCCGCCGCGGCATCCCAGTGCCGTGCGGCCTGAGCGGCAAGGTTGGCGATGATCTCCAAGTCGAGCTCGACTTGCTCGACCACCCCGGGCCGACGCACCTTGACCACCACCTCGGTCCCGTCGGCCAGAGTGGCCGCGTGCGCCTGGCCCAGTGAGGCGCTGGCCAACGGGGAGGGGTCGAAGGAGGCGAAGACTTCCTGGGGGGGCTCCCCCAAGCTCGCGTTCTATCGTCTCCACCACGGCGGCCGCCGGGACGGGCGGGGCTTGGTCCTGGAGACGGGCCAGCTCCTGCCGGTAGGGGCCCGGAAGGAGATCCTGCCGGATGGAGAGCGCCTGGCCGAGCTTGATGAATGTCGGGCCAAGCTGTTCCAAGGCCAGCCGCAGGTGCTCGGGGTTGGAGTAAGGCTCCCGACGGGCCGCGTGGCCGAGGAGCCCGCGGTGCAGCGGGACCCACCGCTGTAGGCGGGCCGCCCCGATGGCGAAGCCCAGCCCGTGCCGCGCCAGGGTCTCCGCGATCTGGCGGTAGCGGCCGAGGTGGCTGCCGGTCACCTCCGGGCCTTCGGGCTCGTCTGATCCCACGGCCCCTCCTAAGGACTCTCTCCCGGGTTGCGCGCCCGTTCGCCCTCCTCTGGCTTTGCCGCCCGGAGGGCCTGTGAAGGCACAGTGGGCCGTGCCCCTGGATCCACTCTCGCACTCCCTCAGCCCTTCCCGAAGAGGGCAACTGGGCGAATGTGCTTGAAACAAGCCTGAGCGGTTAGTGACCCGTGAAGGCAATTCCCCCCAGGAGGTCTCACCATGCTCTGGATCGCACTGGTCCTTTTCGTCCTGTGGGTACTCGGCGCCGTCGGAAACGTCGGCGTCGGGATCCACATGCTGCTGCTCGCCGCCCTCGGCTTCCTCATCGTCGGGCTCATGGGCCGCGCGGGCTCGTCCCTTGCCGACGAAGCCGAGCGCACCTCGGTAGAGCGCACCTCGGCGGGGAGGTCGGCCGAAGTCGGGAGGGGCACGACCCGCACGGCGGGCCGTCCCAACCGGTAGGCGTCCTGCACGCCTGCCCGTTAGGCCCGCTCCCGCGCGCACTGCGGACGGTTCCACCGCGCCCTCGCGCGCCGTAACGTAGGTCCATGCGGGCCGGCCGGGCCGCGGTCGCGCGAGCCCAGGAGGAACCGTGTCGGAGAAGGCCCCCGCGCCGGAGCTGGCCACCGCCGGACAGCAGCCCCGCGAGAGGGTGCTCGCCGCGCTCGAGGCGGAGGGCGGCGTCGTCCGCTCAGGACCCGGCTGGGAGTCCTTCCGCCGCCGCTTCGACACCCACTTCCCTGATCTGGAGCGCCTCTTCGAGCAGCTCTACGGGACTCGGGGGGACTGGCTCGACCACCTCGCGCGGCTTGTCGTGGAATGTGCGGCCTCCTGGCAGGACCGGCCCGAAGACCTCAGGTCCCTCGACGCGCGCCGCGAGGCCGAGCCGGACTGGTTCCAGTCCGAGCGCATGCTGGGCGCGGTCTGCTACGTGGACAGGTATGCGGGGACCCTCGAGGGGCTCCGGGAGCGTATTCCGTATTTCAGGGAGCTCGGCCTGACCTATCTGCACCTCATGCCGCTCTTCCTCGCGCCCGAGCCCAATTCCGACGGCGGGTACGCCGTCTCGAGCTACCGCGAGGTGAACCCCAAGCTCGGAACCATGGATCAGCTCCGCGCCCTCGCCGCGGAATTCCGGGCGAACGGGATCAGCCTCGTCGTCGACTTCATCTTCAACCACACCTCCGACGAGCACGAGTGGGCCCGGCGCGCCGCGGCGGGCGAGGCCGAGTTCGAGGACTACTACTGGATCTTCCCCGACCGGGCCATGCCGGACGCCTACGAGCAGACCGTCCGGGAGATCTTCCCCGACGACCATCCGGGGGCCTTCGTCCCCATGCCGGACGGCCGCTGGGTGTGGGCAACCTTCCACACTTTCCAGTGGGACCTCAACTACTCGAATCCGGCGGTCTTCAGGGCCATGGCCGGGGAGATGCTCTTCCTGGCGAACCAGGGCGTGGAGATCCTGCGGATGGACGCGGTGGCCTTCATCTGGAAGCAGCTCGGCACAGCCTGCGAGAGCCTGCCCGAGGCCCACCTGCTCCTGCGCGCCTTCAACGCGGTGTGCCGGCTCGCCGCCCCGTCGCTCGTGTTCAAGTCCGAGGCCATCGTGCACCCGGACGAGGTGGTCAAGTACATCGACCCCGCCGAGTGCCAGATCTCCTACAATCCGCTCGAGATGGCCCTCACGTGGGAGGCGCTGGCCACGCGGGACGTCCGCCTCCTGGCTCAGGCCCTCGAGCGCCGGCACAACCTCCCCGCGGGCACAGCCTGGGTCAACTACGTGCGCAGCCACGACGACATCGGCTGGACGTTCGCGGACGAGGACGCCGCCGAACTGGGCATCAACGGCTTCGAACATCGCCGTTTCCTCAACCGCTTCTACGTCAACCGGTACCCCGGGAGCTTCGCCCGCGGCGTGCCCTTCCAGGACAACCCGAAGACGGGCGACTGCCGCATCTCCGGCACCACGGCGTCCCTGTGCGGACTCGAGGACGGCACGGAGGAGGCCGTCCGGCGCATCCTCCTCGCGCACTCGATCGCGATCAGCACCGGGGGGATTCCCCTGATCTACCTCGGCGACGAGGTGGGGCAGCTCAACGACTACGCCTATGCCGACGAGCCCGGCCACGGCTCCGATTCCCGCTGGGTCCACCGGCCGCACTACCCGGCCGCGCGATATGCGCACCGCAACGACCCGTGGACCATCGAGGGGCAGATCTACGCGGGTCTCAAGAAGATGCTGGCCGTGCGGGCCCGGACGCCGGAAATGGCCGGGAACCGGCTCATCGACTTCGCCACCGGAAGCGATCACGTCCTCGGCTACCAGCGGCCCGCGAACGACGGCGCCGTGGTCGCCTTCGCGAACTTCTCGGACAGGGCCCAGCACATCGCCGCGGGGACGCTGTCCGGATTCGCCCCCGCGGCGGAGGACCTCTTCACCGGCCAGACGGTGCTGCTCCCCGACGGCATCACCCTCCCGGCCCAGGAGTTCGTCTGGCTGCGGGCCCGGCACGCCTGACCGTCGCGTCGGGGGGCAGACGTGAAAGGGCCGCGGCTCCGGTGACGGGGCCGCGGCCGATCGGAAAGGGAGACTCGCTCAGTGCGAGGGCATCACGCGGTGATGGCGCGCGTCCATGGCGGGCTTGATGGCCGCGGCGGTCACGCCAGCGGCGACAATCCCAGCGATCCACGACGTCCACGACGCACCTGTGTGAGAGGTGTACGCGCCCATCCACGGGGACAGGAACAGCAGCACTCCGCAGGCGGCCTGCGCGTACTCGAGCCATGGCGTTCCCGGCATCGCGAGGTTCAGGACGCCCGTGGCAATGAGCAGAACGCCGAAGACGAGCATGAGCGTCGTCGACGAAGCCGTCTGTGACGTCCACATGACGGCGAGCGCCGTGTAGAGACCCGCGGCGATCGCCACGTAGTCCTCCCAGCGCATCCATTTCTTCATGGGTTGCTCCTCCCAACTCGACACCCCCGGTCCCCCCGGGGGATCGGTCAGTGGTGGGTAGGTCGGTGCCTTCGCGCCGGCGCCCGAAGCCGCTGGCCTCTACCAGTACACGCCCGGACCCACGGGCTGTAAAGGGTCCCTGTGCCCCGGTGAGGTCACAGAATGGCTACGCGGGCTGCCCGCCCGACGGCGGTGTCGTGGTCTCCTCCCCGTGGAGCACGAGGACCGGGCATTTCGCATGCTCTGCGCAGGCTCGGCTCACGGAGCCCAGCAGTGTTCCCATGAGGCCGCCGAGGCCGCGGGAGCCCACCACGAGCATTCCGGCGCCCTCGCTCTCCTCGACCAGCACCTGCGATGGCCGGCCTTCGATGGCCTTGGCGATGAGGCCCTCTGGACGGGTGGATCCGAACGCCTCCTCCAGGGCCGCATCGAGGACGCCTGCCGCGTCCTGCTCGGGGTTCCAGTCGATCCCCGGGTACCCCGCGAAGGCGGCACCGGAGGTGGGGATGTGCCAGGCGGACACGGCCGTGATCGGCCCCCCGACGGTCGCCTCCATACGGGCCGCCCACCGCAGTGCCTCGATGGAAAGGGAAGAGCCGTCGACGCCGACGACGATCCCGCGCCGGCCGCTCATCTGGACATTCTGCTCGGTTTCGCTCATGGCCCGAGCCTAGGCGGCGGTTTCCGCGGGGTGCTAGGGAACTTGGGCCCGGGCGACCCTTAATCGGCGAACGACGTCTCGACGGATGCGCTGGTCACACCCGCTACGACGGCGTGCGCGACATCGATGACCTTCTCATTGCGTGCATTCGAGGCGTGGCGCAGCATCGCGAACGCCTCGTCAGGAGTGCAGCGGTTCCGGCCCATGATGACCCCCATCGCCAGATCGATCACCGTGCGTGACTCCATGGCCAGCGCGCGGTGCTGGGCGAGTTCCTCGGCCCGGGTGTGGCGCGCGGCGATCGTCAGCGCCCAGCCCACATCCCGCCGCGCCTCCCCCACATCCCGGAGCGCTCGCCGCCGTGTGCCGCTGGATGCCCCGAGAAGGTGAGGGTCGCTCCCGCGCAGCAGGAGCACCCCCCGTTCCCCGTCTTCCATCGGCAGCGGAAGCGCCATGAGGATCTCAGCGTCCCGGCAGTGTCCGCTCTCGGCTGCGTCGGGACGCACGACTGCCTGTGCGCGCTCGATCGCGGCGGTGACGGGGTTCTCCGCCCGCTGATGGGCCCAGTACGCCATGAGCCTCGAGGTCGACCGGTCGCTGCCCGCCGTCAGGACCGGTCGCTTCGGGCGGGACAGCGCGAGGCCCACGCACGCCCTGTACGCCGTGAGCTGGCGGGCCGCCCACCTGGCCAGTGCGTCCATTGCGTCGGCGACGTCGAGGTGCTCCAGGACGAGCCATTGGAGCGACCGGGCGCGGTGCGCTGCGTCGGCGCGGATGTCCCGGTACCCGCCGGGGGCAAGCGGGCTCTGCGCGCCCGTCCACGAACTGCCCATCGCAAGCGCCTACTTCTCCCGATGCCGCGGGCTGCCCGCTGCGTCGTCCTCCGATGGATCGCCGTCGTCGCGGTCCGACGCGTCAGACTGGGCGGGTCCGTACGGATCGTCTGGGCCGTGCCTGATGATCTCGTCCTCGGGCCGCACCGTGGGCTCCGGGGTGCGCGCCACCACAGAGGGGACGGCCACGAGCATCACGAGGCACATCACCAGTAGGCATCCTGCCACCACCCACGACTGCCAGCGGCCCAGGGCGACGTCGAACATGAGCGAGGTTGTGCCGGTGAGGAGCAGGGCCGCGAGCGCCAGGCCCGCCTTGGCGGCCCAGTCCCCGCTCTGCACGAGCCGGTTCTTGACCTTGCGGCGGAACAGGCGGCGGTGCACGCTCAGCGGCATGAGCACTACGAGGAGCGCCGCGGTCGCGATGACCACGAGGATGAGATAGAGGCCCACGCTGTAGGCGTCGAGGCTGCTGAAGCGGTTCTGGAACGGAAGGGTCAGCAGGAATCCGGCGAGGAGCTGGAGGCCGGTCTGGAGGATGCGCAGCTCCTGCAGGATCTCAGACCAGTTCCGGTCCAGCTTCTCGGCATAGGTTTCGCGCCGGTGGTACATGCCGTACCGGGTCTGCCTCCGGTACTCCGTGGTTTCAGATGGCATCGATCAGCTCGGCCTCCTTCTTCACGGGATACTTCCCGTTCGGGCCTTCTTCACACCGGTTCCGCGGAGCGTTCACCGCCCAGCGAGCCCGAGGGCCTCGGCGGCCTCGACGCTGCGGTCCTCGACCGTCGTGGGGCTCTCGAGATGCACGGCGTGCGAGGGCAGGATGCCTGCGCCGCCGTGCCGCTCCATGACCCTCCACTGCACTACGACGTCCTCCCCCGCGTGGCCCTGAGGGATATCCCTCCAGAAGCCAAAGCCCCCGCACTCTGCGAGCGCGGCACGGCGGAAGAGGACGCAGCCGCCCACCCAGGCCACCCGGTAGGCGGCCCAGGCCCGGTGGTCAAAGGCTCCCTCCTCGAGGAGCCGCGCGGCAAGGTGAGCGGGATTCGCCGCGTTGTGGAGGCGCCAGCGGTCGAATCCCGGACCTCCGCGGCTGAGCATCTCCGGCTCGACCCGGTCCCCCCAGAGGGAGAGTTCCCCATGCTCGTGTGGCCGGACGTCGTCCAGATAGGACAGCCCTTGGACCGCCATGCCGACGAATCCGCAGCCGAGCTCTCCGATGGCCTCGGCCAGGGTCCTCACTGCCTCGGGTCCCAGCCACACGTCGTCGTCCAGGAACAGGACCAGCGGCGCCGCGGACACGCCCAGGAGGAAGTCCCGGTGCTCGGCGAGACCGCGGAGCGGAAGGTGGCGGTGGACGGCGATGCGGCGCCCCTGGGCGTGGAGGACCCGGAGCATGGCTGCCGCGGCGGGGTGTTCCCAGTCGGCGGCGCCCTCGCTCTGGTCGCTGACCACGACCCCGAAGTCCTCGGCATCCTGGGCGGCGAGGCCCGCCAGCGTCGTGGCCAGCTCCGCGGGCCGGTTGCGGGTCGGGATGAGGACCTCGAGCGGCGGCGCTGCCGCGGTGTCGGGCCGGTTCCCCCATTCGTGGGGGCTGCGGCGGCTCATCCTCCGGCCCGCCGCACACGTGGGCGGAGCGCGGGCCGCTCCACGTACCCGAGCGTCTCGAGCCGGCCGCCGACCTCGCGGACCGCCTCGGCCTCCGCGAGCATGCCCGGAAGGTAGTCCCCGCCCTTGACGTAGACGTCGGGCCGTAGCTCCCGGATGAGCGGGACGGCCGTCTCGGAGTCGAAGACGACGGCGTGGTCGACGGCGGCCAGCGCGGCGACCACGGCAGCGCGGTCCTCCTCGCCCACCGTTGGTGGGTCCCCGCGGAGCTGGCGCACGGAGTCGTCCGAGTTCACCCCGACCACGAGGAGCCCGCCCAGGCCGGCAGCCTCCTCGAGGAACGCCGCGTGGCCCCGGTGCAGGCCGTCGAAGACGCCGTTCGTCAGCACGACTGCCCGGCCCTGGCTGCGGGCCGCCTCCGACGCTGCGCGGACGGCCTCCCAGGTCGCCACGCCGCCCCGTTGGCGGTGCACCGTGCGGTCCGCGTCGGCCGGGAGGCTGCCCGGCACCCCGTCCGAGGGGGGGAGCTGGGCCGAGCGGAGGGCGGCGTGGAGGCGGTCTGCGGTGCACGTCGTCGTGCCCGGGACCTGCACGACGACGTCCGCGGCTGCCTGGCCGACGTCGGCGGCGTCGTCGACGGGCAGGCCGGCAGCGAGCGCGAACGCCACCCCTGCAACAAAGGTGTCCCCGGCGCCCACGGCGTTCTGCTCGGGGGCGGGGCGGGCGTGGGTCTCGTGCAGCACCCCGGCCCGGCCGAGCAGGACCGTGCCGTCCCGGTCCAGGGTGACGAGAGTGTGCTCGGCCCCGGTGGCGTTGAGGAGCTCATCCGCGTTCCTGACCGCCCACGAGTGGCGGTCGCCGTGCGGAGGCGCGCCGCCGACGATGCCTGCCGCCTCGGCGGCGTTCGGGGTCACGACGTCAGCATGGAGGTCCCGCCAGGCGGCCGGGGTGTGGGCGTCGACGATGAGCGCCCGGGCGGCTGTGCGCAGCGCGCCCCGGTCGATGCGGGCCAGGGCGCCCAGTCCGTAGTCGCAGAGGACCACTGCGTCCACCCTGCCTGCGAGCTCGAGCGCAGCGGCCGCGACGGCGTGGGCCTCGTCGTCATCCGCGGCCCGGCAGGCATCGACGCGCAGCAGGAGCTGCCCTTGGCCCACCATCCGCGACTTCACCGACGTGCTCCTGCCCCGGCTGCGTACCGGCCCGTGGGAGTCCACACCGGCTTCGGCGAGGCGCGCCGCGAGCGCGTGGCCCGGCTCGTCGTCGCCCGCGACGGCCACCAGATGGACACGGGCCCCGAGAGCGGCGAGGTTGACGGCGGTGTTGCCCGCTCCGCCCGGGGCGTCCTCGACGCGCTCCACGTCGACGACCGGGACGGGCCCCTCTCGGCACAGGCGCTCGGCGCTCCCCTCCCAGCGCCGGTCCAGCACGACGTCGCCGACCACGAGGATCGACGGCCGGTTCCGCTGGAGTGCAGCGAGAATGCGCTCGGCGTCCATGCTTCAGTACCCCCCTCTCCCGCGGGCAGCCACGGGCGGCTCGAGATGGATGACCTTCGGTCGGCTCAGCTCGTCGAGCAGCCGCGGGCCGAATCCCGCCGTGCTGCCCGCCTGGGGAAGGCCCGGCGCGTCCGTGCCGGTCACGCCCACGGCCAGGCCGTTGACGGCGACGTTGGACGCCGGGATCTCGGCGGCCGCCAGCTGCGCATGCCCGATGTCCCGCGTGAGGACGGTTGCCGAGGGGCCGCAGGGCTCCTCCGCCGCTTCCGCGACCGCTTCGTCGAAGGTCTGCACGGACATGACGGCAGCCACCGGGCCGCGGACCTGGTCGCGCATGATGCTCATCGACGGTGCGCACCGTGCGAGGACGGTGGGCGGATAGAAGGATCCGGGTCCTTCGGGCAACTGGCCGCCGACGAGGAGGACTGCGCCGTCGTCGAGCGCCGAGAGCACGGCGCGGTGGATTTCGCCTCGGGCCCACTCGTCGACAACCGGCCCTACCCGCTCCGACCCCGCCCACTGCCGAGCCTGCTCGGCGAGCTCGTCGAGGAAGACCTCTTCGACATCGCGCAGGACGAAGATCCTCCGCGGCGCCGAGAGCAGCTGGCCAGCGTGCCGGAAGGCCGCCTGAGCCGTGCAGGCGGCGGCCCAGCCGAGGTCCACTCCGCGGTCGACGATGAGGGAGCTGCTGCCGCCCCTCCCCCTGACAAGGTGGGCCCCGGTGCGGCACGACGCCGCGACCAGGCTGTCCGCCACCGCGGCGGACCCGACGTGGACGATCGCGTTCACCCTGTCATCGCCCGCGAGCGCGGCGCCCAGTTCGGCGTCGCCCGTGACGGTGCTGAGCACGCCGGGGGGAACGGCCGAGGCGAAGAGCCGCCCCAGCCTCCGGCCGAGGGCGGAGCAGCGTTCGCTGGGCTTGAGCAGCACGACATTCCCCGCCGCGAGGCCTGCGCCGGCTATGCCGCACGCCGTGGCGACGGGGTCATCCCAGGACGTCAGCCCCAGAACGAGGCCGCGTGGCTCGTAGACGGTGAAGTCGAGGCCCGAGAAGGCTCCGGCGAGGGTGGGTCCGGAGCGGAGGAGGCTCAGCTCGGCGTACCGGCGCAGCGATTCGGCCCCGGACCGCACGCCCGCCAGTGCGTCGTCGAAGAGGCGCCCGGTCTCCCGGCTGTTCAGGTCGGCGAGCTCATGGGCGGCGGACTCGACGGCTCCCGCGAGCTCGCGCAGGGTCCCCGAGCGCTGCGCCTGCGGCACACGCCGCCACATCGTCCAGGCGCTGCGGGCCGAGCGGAGGGCCGCGTCCGCCCGCGCCGGGTCTGACTGGACGGGCCGTGCGAGCGGCTGTCCCGTGCGGGGGTCACGCCGGATCTCCGTGACAACGCTCTGCGCTCGGGTCTCAGGGAGTGCTCGCTGGGAGGGTGCCTCCGCGGCTCCCGGTATTGGGTCCTCGTCGGGGCGGACCTCGTGGGGCAGGCCGCTCATCATCGTTCCTCCTGACGCTGGGGCACAGGCTTGTTACCCCTCGCATGTGTGCTCACACAGCGCTCCGTGCACACAGGTGTCCGCGAGCCCCGGGGGCGCGCGGCATACCGGTCGCCGCGGCGCGACGCCGTTTGCCGCGGCGTGCGCACGGGTACGGCGATGACGATGAGGGCCGGCGCAGCGAGGGCCGCGAGGGGTCGGGAGGGACCATGACAGCAGAAGCCAGCACCGTGGGGGCTGCCGCGCAGACCGACGATTCCCCGTTCGAGGGCGTACGCCGGATCGCGGTGCTCCGGGGCGGCGGGATCGGTGACCTGGTCGCGGCGCTTCCCGCGCTCGAGGCCCTCCGGGCGGCCTACCGGGACGCCGAACTCGTCCTCCTCACGACGCCGAAGCTCGCGCCGGTCCTCGAAGGGCGCCCGACGCCCGTGGACCGCGTCGTCCGCGTCCCCTTCTTCCCCGACGCCCCCGACGCAGAGGGCCGCACCTGGCGGGACGACCCTGCCACCCAGGAGGTGGTCGCTGACCTGCGCTCGGAGGGAGTCGGCCTGGCCGTCCAGCTCCATGGCGGCGGCGCGAACTCCAACCCCTTTGTGGCCGCTCTGGGCGCACCGCACACCGTCGGCTGCGCTACCCGGGAGGCCCTCCGGCTCGAGCGCGACATGCCCCACGTGTACTACCAGCGCGAGGTGAGCCGCTGGCTCGAGGTGGCCTCCCTCGCCGGCGCGCCCGCCGTGGTGACCGACCCGCGCCTCGCCGTCGTCCCCGCCGACGCCGCCGCGGCAGCCGACTGGCTGCGCCCCGGGCCGGGACTCGTCGTCGTGCATCCGGGGGCGACCGATCCCCGCAGGCGCTGGCCGGCCGACCGCTTCGCCGCCGTCGCAGCCGAACTCGCCGCGGACGGGTGGCAGGTCCTCGTCGTGGGGGACGACGGCGAGCGCGGGCTCGCGGACGGGATCGCGCACGACGCCGCAGGGCTGGCTCCGAGCGCGGCTGGGCGCATCGCCTCCGCGGCCGGGCGCACGTCCCTCCAGGGGCTCCTGGGCCTCCTCGCGACCGCCCGCCTGGTCGTGGCGAATGACAGCGGACCTCGGCACCTCGCGCAGGCGCTGGGAACGCCAACGGCCTCCGTGTACTGGGGGCCGAACCTCATCAACGCCGGGCCGACGGGCCGCCGCCACCACCGGGTGCAGGTCTCGTGGCGCCAGCTGTGTCCCGTGTGCGGCGCGGACGGCACCGATCCCTTCCTGCAGCCCTGCGATCACGAGGTGCCCTGGGTTGACGGTGTGGTGACGGAGAGGGTGCTCGCGGACGCCCGCGACCTCCTGGCCGGGCGCTGAGCGTGGGCCAGGAGGTCGGACGGGCTCACGGCCAGGAGTCCTCGAGGGACCCCGCGACGAGGAGCTCGCGAACCTCGCATCCCTGCGGCTGGGAGAGGGCGAAGACCACCGACCGCGCCACATCCGACGGGCGGTTGAGCGTGCTGCGGTCATGCGGCTTGTACTGCTCGGGGCGGTCGTCGAAGAAGGCAGTGTCCATGCCGCCCGGGATCAGCGTGGTGACGCCGACCCGCCCCTTGAGCTCCGCCGCGAGCGCACGGCTGAAGCCGATCACCCCGAACTTCGACGCGCAGTAGGCGCTGGCCCCGGCGGCCCCGCGGAGGCCGAGGGTCGAGGCGACGGTGACGACGCGTCCGTGCGAGCGCATGAGGTGCGGGAGCGCGGCACGGACCACCGCCGCTGTGCCGAGGAGGTTCACGCGGATCACCTTCTCCCACTCGTCCGCGGGGACCTCGGCGAGCTCTCCGCAGCGGTCCACGCCTGCGGCGCAGACCACGGCATCCAGTCCGCCCGTCGCCTCCGCCGCACGGGCGACGGCTGACTCGGCAGCCTCGCGCTCGGAGAGGTCCACCGTCCAGCCCGTCAGCGGAGCGGCCACGGGCGCGCGGTCGAGGACGAGCGGGACACCGCCCTCCCCCGAGACCGCCTCTACCACGGCGGCGCCGAGTCCCGAGGCTCCGCCTGTGACGAGGATGCGTGCTCCGCGCAGGGGGCTTCCGGAGATCCTGGTGCGAGAGGCGTCGGTCTGGGTCGTCAGGGTCTCGTTGGTCTGCAGGGCTTCAGTCATGGCGCAGGTTCCTCCTGGTGTCATGTCGGTGGGGTTTCGGTCGGATAGGTCGAAGAGTGGGCTCAGCCTTGGCACACCTCAGCCGAGGGCCGCGATCGCGGAGGCGAGCGACGTCGTCGAGCGCCCGGGCTGGAGGGGGACGGTGACCACTTCGCCGCCCCACCGGCGCAGGAGCGCCGATTCGGGCAGCTGTTCGGCGTCGTAGTCGCTGCCCTTGACCCAGACATCGGGACGCAGCCCGGCGAGGAGCCGCTCCGGGGTGTCCTCGGAGAAGATCTCCACGGCGTCGACGCAGCTCAGGCCGAGGAGCAGGTCGGCCCGGTCGCGCTCGTCCATCACCGGCCTGCTCTCTCCCTTGAGGCGCCGCACCGACGCATCAGAGTTCAGGCAGACGATGAGGCAGTCGCCGAGGCCCCGGGCGGCCTCGAGGAGCCGCAGGTGCCCCGCGTGGAGCAGGTCGAAGCAGCCCCCCGCAGCGACCACGCGTCCGCCCTCGGCCCGGACACGGCGCGCGAGGGCGAACGCCGGGGACTCGTCGCCGCCGGCAGACTCGGCTGGCCCCTTCCCGTTCGAGGGCTGGGGGGTGGGGTCCAGCGCGGCGACGCCGCCGGCAGCGAGGAACCCTACGGAGGTGGCCACGGCCGTCTCGACCGCCTCCTCGAGGGTGCTGCCGCCGGCCAGGGCCGCCGCGAGGGCGGAGGCGAAGCGGTCGCCCGCGCCGCACGCGTCCTCGATGCGCAGCCCGGCGCTCGGGACACCGATGTGGATGGCGCTTCCGTTGTCGCACAGGAGCGCGCCGCGTTCCGCGAGGGTCACGACCACGGACTGCGCATGCCAGCGGTCCCGCAGCCGGCCTGCCGCGGTCGCGATCGCTCCGAGCCCGCTGACATCGCGTCCGGACAGGTCCAGGAGCTCGGACAGGTTCGGCGTGACAGCCGCGGCGCCACCGATCGGCCGGGCACCGTGCGAATGCGGGTCCCACACGACCGGCACGCGACGTGATGCCGTCTCGAGCGCGGCCCGCAGTGGGGGGGCCTCGAGGAGCCTGCGCCCATAGTCGGCGACCACGATGGCCTCCGCGGTCTGGAGCGGGACGAGCATCGACTCGTCGACCAGGGGGAACGGCTTCTGGCCGCAGCCCTCGTCGATCCGGGCGATGCGCTGCCCGTCGGCGGCGAGGCGCATCTTGGTCGGGGTCGGCCCGCCCAGCACGCCCTCATGGACGCGCACCGACTGCAGCAGGGAACGCACGCGGTCGGCGGCGGCGTCGTCGGACAGGGCGGTGACGAGGTCGACGTCGTGCCCGTCCTGGGCGAGCAGGGTCGCCACGAGCCCGGCGCCGCCGGCCCGTTCACGTCGGCTCTGGACGTCGACGACGGGGGCTGGGCCGTCCGGGCAGAGGCGTCCGGCATGTCCCGCGAGGTCGATATCGAGCAGGGTGTCTCCCACGACGACGATCCTCATGGCCGTCCTCCCTTCACTGATGGCTGGTCGATCACTGATTGCTGGTCGAGTCCGAGGGGAGCATCCCGTCCTGCAGGCGTCTCCGTGGCCCTGATGAGTGCGTCGAAGCAGGTGCACAGGGCGTGGATCGCCACGAGCTGGGACTCCTGGACGTGGCAGCCGGGGCCTTCGAGGGTGAGCGCCTCGTCGACGGCGGATTCGAGCGGATTGGGCGCGGGGCCGGTGAGGGCCCACGAAGTGGCCCCGCATTCCCGTGCGGCCTCGGCCGCGCGCAGGAGGTTCTGGCTCGCCCCCGAGGTCGAGAGCAGCAGCACGATGTCGCCCGGCCGCGCGTGGGCGCGGACTTGACGGGCGAAGACCTGCTCGTAGCCGTAATCGTTGCCGATGGCCGTCACAGCGGAGCTGTCGCCGTGCAGGGCGATGGCCGAGAAGGGGCGCCGCTCGCCGTCGTACCGGCCCACGAGCTCGGCGGTGAGGTGCTGGGCCTCCGCCGCCGAACCGCCGTTCCCGGCGACGAGCAGTCTGCCGCCGTCGGCTAGGCGCACCGCGAGGTGCTGCGCCCACCGCGCCAGCAGCGGGGCGTGGTTCTGGAGGCCCTCAAGGGTGCGCGCAGAGCCGCCGAGGTGGTCCGAGATGCGGTCTTCGAGGAACGTGGCACCGTCCACGGGACGGATGGCGCGGCGCCGCCCGCCGATGGCGTGTAGGCCGCCGGAGCGGGAGGTGCCGTTCACGCCGCCGAGTGCGGCCGGTCGGGGAAAAGGGACGCCGTTCATCCTCAGGCCCCCTCCTGCACGCGGCGCAGTCTGCTGCGCGACATCGCGACATCCGCCTCGGGCCGCTCCCAGTGCTCCCGCATGACGCGGTAGATCCGTTCGGTGTCCTCGGCGACCCGGTCCCACGTGTAGCGGTTGCGGGCACGTTCGACGCCGGCCGCCCCCAGGGAGGCGCGCCGCACCGGATCCTCCGCGAGCACCCTGATCGCCTCGGCGAGCGCCTCGGGTGAGCGCGGCGGCACATGGAACCCGGTGATGCCGTCGACGACGGTCTCCGCGAGGCCGCCGACCGCCGCGGCGATGACAGGCACGCCGCTCGCCATCGCCTCCAGGGGCACGATGCCGAACGGCTCGTACCAGGGCGTGCACACGACGACATCGAGGCTGCGCATGAGTGCGGGCATCTCGTCGCGCGGTACCTGACCGGTGAAGATGACCTGATTCCCGACGCCGAGCGAGTCGGCCAGGTCGCGGAGCCGCCGGGCCTCGGGGTCCGCCGCAACGCGGTCCTTGGCACTGGATCCGCCGACGATGAGCAGCTCGACCCCCCGCGTGCCGGCCTTGGCCAGCTGGGCGAGGGCTTCGATCACGATGTCGATTCCCTTGCGCGGCACGAGCCGCCCGATCACCGCGAGCCGCAGGCGCCCCCCGCGCACCCGTGCCGGTCCATCAGGGGTGAAGCGGAGGGTGTCCACCCCGCAGGGCGCGACTGAGATGCGGCGGCGGTTGACGCCGAGGGTGCGCAGCTCGAAGGCCTCGTCGGGGCAGGTGGCGATCACCCGGTCGACGGAGCGGGCGACCCACGGTTCGAGGGCTTCCCGTTCGGGAGGGCTCGTGTCGTCCGCGCCCTGGTGGCGCCGCTTGACGACTCCGAGCGCGTGGAACGTCTCGGCTACGACCGGGGGTGCGATGCCGAGGCTCTCGATCTTCCCGACGCCCTCGATGCATGCGATGCCCGACATCCAGAAGTGCCCGTGGACGATGTCCGGCGTGTCGCCCTGCCAGTACTCCGCGAGCCGCTCGGCGAACTCCGGGATGTGCGGCAGGAGCTTGTCCTTGGGGATCGCGCGGGGCGGCCCGGCGTCGACGTTGACGAGGGTCACCCCGGTGGGGAGCATCTGCTCCCAGTGGAGGCGATGGCTGTCGCGCCGGGTGAACACCGTGACCCCGTGGCCACGGCGCACCAGGGCTGCGGACAGCTCTGCTACGTGGATGTTCTGGCCGCCTGCATCCTCCCCGCCGATAGCGGCGAGAGGACTCGCGTGCTCCGACACCATCGAGATCTTCATTCCTGCTCCTTCCACATCCGGTCCCGGTGGTTCGGGAAAGCTGCCTGTCCGGCGGGGTCCGACCGGCCGCGCTGGTGCGAGAAGAGTCCCCCGGCCGCCTCGTTCAGGACCGCATCCCAGTCGGCCAGGAACCTTGCGAGCCCATAGCGGGCGAGAGCAGCCTCGCGGGCGGCGAGCCCCGCTTCCCGCGCCGCGGACTCGTCGGCGATGAAGCGCCGCGCCGCGGCGACGAGCTCCGAGGGGTTCGAGCTGACGCGGCCGGCCTCTGGCGGAACGGCGCGCCACACCTCGGTCGAGCCGACGGCGAGGATGGGCATACCGGCCTGCATGGCCTCGATGAGTGCGAGTCCGAGCGAGGTCCACCGAAAGGGATGGACGTACGCCCGCCGGCGGCCGAGCTCGGTCTGCAGCCGAGGCGGCGGGACGTCGCCGGCCCATCGCAGCCGGTCGGGGCCCAGCCGGGTAGCGCGCCTCAGGCGGTCGCCGCCCATGCCGTAGACATCCAGCGGTGCCGCGGCGGCGAAGCGCGGGAGGAGGTCGGTGCCCGCGGTGCGGCCGCGGCGCACCGGCTCGTTCACGACGACGCCGAGTCGGGGCAGCTCCCCCGTGTACAGCAGGCCCGGGTCGGCCACGCCGTGCTCGATGACGCGCGTGTGCGCGACGCCGCAGTCCCACATCAGCGCGTTGAAGTGGGTGACGTGCACCACCGGGATCTCGCGCTGTCCTGACAGGTGGTGCCGGGTGTCGGGAACGCGGCCGCGGGGGGTGTTGTGCTCGACATACACGGCGGGCACGTCGATCCCGGCCGTCAGTCCGGTGAGGCTGCGCAGCCGGTCCGCCTCCGCGGGCCGCTGGAGCACGACGGCGTCGATCGTCCCCGCGTCGCGCACGAGCTCGTCCGCGGTTGACTCCGTCGCCGCGGGCCAGTCGCGTCCGCCGCGGCCGAGGCCCCATTCGCTGCGCTCGCCGTCCACGGGGAGGACGTACTCGTGGGCTCCGCGGACGAAGGCGTCGGTCCACCCTCCGTGGACGTGCCAGAGCAGGATCCGCATCAGGCCACCACCCCGCTGTGCTCGGCGAGGAGGCTCTCGACGGCGGCGAGCGCCTCCGCCGGGCCCACTCGGGTCAGGCATGGATGCCCCTCGACCGGGCACGTGCGCGCGCGCGTCGCCGCGCACGGGGCTTCCTGGTCTCCGAGGACGACGACGGGTGCGCCGCGGGGGGCCCACACGCCGGCAGGCACGACCGGTGAGAAGAGGCTCACGACGGGAGTGCCCACGGCAGCGGCGAGGTGCGCCGGCCCGGTGTTGCCCACGACGACGGCCCGCGCTCCCGCGAGCACGTCCACGAGGGCGGGCAGAGGCGTGCGCCCCCCGAGGTCGATTCCGTGGTCCCCTGCAACGCGTGCGGTGAGAGCCCGTTCACCGGGGCCCCCCGTGACGACCGGCTGGAGGCCGCGCGCGGCGAGCAGCTCGACGAGCTGCTCGGCATTGGATGCGGGCCAGGCACGCGCGGGGGCGTCCGCGCCGGGATGCACGACCACGTAGTCCCCGTCCGGCCTCAGGCCCGAGGGCTGCGTCGGCCCGAGTGCCGGCAGGCCGGCGTCGTCAGCCGGAAGGGTGAAGCCTGCGGCGGCGGCGATGGCAAGGGCCCGGTCCGCCTCGTGGACGCTCCAGGGGATATCCCGGCTCGTCACGCGCACGTTGAGGAGGCTGCCTGGGTAGTCCTCCGACAGGCCGGTGATGCGTTGCACGCCGCAGAGGCGCAGCTCGAGCGCGAGGGGCAGCGGCGACTGGTGGAAGGACGTGAGGATGACGGCTTCCTCCACGTGGAGGCCCGCGACAAGCCGCTCGAGGCGGCGCAGGTGGCGGGGGGTGGCCGGGGGCGCGGGGTTGGCAATCCAGGGGCAGTCCCATTCCACGACGCGTTCGACCCCGGGAAGCAGCTTCGCGGCAGCGCTCCCGCGTGGACCCGTCAGGAGCACCGGAAGCGCGCTCGACGCGACGGCCCGCACTGCGGGGCCCGCGAGGACGACGTCTCCCAGGCTGTCGAGGCGAGCGACGAGGACTCGCTTCACTGAGCACCTCCGGTGCCGGTGGCCAGTGGCTCGGAAGCCACTAGCTCCCGGCTGCCGAACGCGAGGATGATTGCGGAAGTGAGGTCCCCGGCCACCGCTGGGGCCTCCAGGACTTCCTGCCGGCGCGTCACGCGCGTGGGCACGAGGACGCCCCGGGCACCTGCGCGCCGCGCGGCCTCCATGTCCTTGCCGATGTCGCCGATGACGAGTGCGTCCGAGGGAGCAACGCCGAGGGCGGCGCAGGCTGCGAGGATCAGGCCCGGCTGGGGCTTGCGGCAGCGGCAGCGCCCGTCTGGTCCGTGCGGGCAGACCTGCCACGTGTCGAAGGGGCCGAGGAGCTCCTCGACGCGCGCATTCACGGCGTCGAGCTCGTCGGGACTGATGATGCCGAGCCCCACGCCGGACTGGTTGGATACGACGCCTGTGGGAATCCCCGCCTCGCGCAGCTCGTCCAGCACCCGCGCCGCATCGGGCATGGGGCGCACGAGGCGCGGATCCCGGTTGTACGGGACGTCGTGGACGAGGGTGCCGTCTCGGTCGAACAGTACGGCACGCGGGATCCAGGGGCGGCGCGGCCCTCTGGTTCGGGCGTGCCCTGCGGTATTCCGGCGGCGGTTCTCCATGAAGGAGCAGTTCCCGCGAGAAGTTACAATAAACCTCTTAAGGGGAAGACCCCCATCGACGCTCAGGCCGCGGGCGCTCCTGGAGAACGACCCGGAGGTCCCATGACCGCTTCAGACGCCAAGCCCGTGCTCCTCGTCCTGCGGGCGCTCAAGCTCGGGGACCTTCTCGTGGCCGTCCCGGCGCTGCGCGGTCTGCGGCGGGCCTTCCCCCAGCACGAGCTCGTGCTCGCGGCGGCCTCCTGGCTCGAGCCCATCGTCCCGCTCATCGGGGGCATCAACAGGCTTCTTCCCACCCCCGGGCTCGACGATCCACTCCCTCCGCTGGGACCCGTGGATGTCGCCGTGAACCTGCACGGCAAGGGGGTCGAGAGCCGGACTCGCCTGGAGGAGCTCCAGCCTGCGCACCGGCTGGGCCATGAGGCGAAGGGGTGGCCGGGCCCCGTCTGGGATGACACGCTCCACGAACGCGAGCGGTGGGTCCGCCTCCTGCGCTGGCACGGCATCGCGGCCGACGCCGACGACTATCGGCTGGGCGAGCCTGAGGCGAGCGCCCCGTCGGTCGGCGCCACGATCGTGCACGTGGGGGCCGCCTACGGGAGCCGGCAGTGGCCCGTCGAGAGATTCGCCGCCGTGGCGTGCCAGCTCGCGTCGGACGGGCACGACGTCGTCGTCACCGGCGGGGCGGCCGACCGTCCGCGTGCGCAGGACGTCACGACGGCAGCGGGCCTTTCCGAGAGCGCCTGCGTGGCCGGGGAGTGGGCGCTCGACGAGTTCGCGGCCGCGGTGCGCGCCGCGCGCGTCGTCATCACGGCGGACACCTCCGCGGCACACCTCGCGAGCGCCTACCGCACTCCGTCGGTCGTCCTGTTCGGCCCTGCCGCCCCTGAGCAGTGGGGGCCTCCCGCCGACGGGCCGCACATCGTCCTCACGGATGCGGCCGTCCGGCGCGGCGACCCGTTCTCCGACGAGCCGGACCCGGCGATCCTGGCCGTCCTGCCGGGACACGTGCTCGACGCCGTCGCCCGCGTGGAAGCGGCCGACGGCGCCGAGCGCCTTCCCGGCCGTTGAGGGCCGAGGGCTGGAGGAGCGACCCGCTTGCTAGGCGGCCATGCGCCTGCGCAGCCGGTCGAGCAGCTTCCGCAGAAGCCGGGAAACCTGCATCTGGCTCACGCCGAGCTCCTCGGCAATCGCGTCCTGGGTCATCTCCTTGACGAAGCGGAGGTAGAGGAGACGCTTGTCCGCCTCCGTCGCGCCTTCGAGTGCACCCGCCAGGGCCTGCATCTGCTCGACTCGTTCGTACCCCGGGTCCTCCGACCCGAAGATGTACGTGACCCGCCTTTCCTCGGGGTCCTCGGACGAGTCGCCGTGCTCGATTGGCTGGCCGACCATCGCGGCCTCTGCGATCTGGGCTTCGGCCACCTCCGCGACCGGAACCCCTGATTCGTCGCTCAGCTCAGCCGTCGTGGGATCGTGGCCGAGACGTTGGGCGAGCCCTGGTCGCACGGAGTTGAGCCTCAGCCGAAGCTCTTGGATGGCCCGGGGCGGGCGGACGACCCAGGACTGGTCACGCAGATAGCGCTTGAGCTCGCCAGTGATGGTCGGCACTGCGTACGGAACGAATCCGTGACCGAGCGCGGCGCGGTACCTCTGGGCGGCCTTCATGAGTCCGAGCCGGGCCACCTGGCGGAGGTCGTCGGCGTCGTGCCCGGGGCAGCGGAATCGGCGGGCGAGGGCGTCAGCGACGCCGAGGTATTCGACGGCGAGGCGGCCGGCGGTGAGTGCCTGGGTGGCCAGCGCGGCCGGTGCCACTGCCCGGACGAGTGGGCCAGGCCGGGTCCTCAGGGCCACGACCCCCTTCGCTGCTGCACGGTCAGGTCGAGTGAATGAAGGAGACGTTGTCCGAGTCCCCTGGTGAATGGTCTTCACGGCGAGTTTTTCCTCCTCGCTGGGGTTGGAGCACTGGCTCTCAGAGCTGGAGTGTTCCTCGGCTCCACCTCGCAGGGGTGGAACCGAGAGGGGCCTGCGCCGAGAACAAGGCTCGAAGAAGGAGTGCACGGCCGATGGCCGCGTGGATGCCGTTGGTGAAGGGGTGGAGAGTCGAGGACATCAGCGCGTTCCGCTGCAGCGGCCGCGCATTCATGATGTACCAAGCTCCACGGTCAGCACCCGCCCTCTTGATGATTTCGGGGCCGGTTGCTTGACTCCATTTCCACAGTCCCACTCTCCTTTGGCCGCCACAACCCTCCAAGGAGAAGCTTCAGCGATTCTCGAGTCCCTAACTTGTGACGCTTCCTGTTGCTCGCGCCAAGCCGCCCGCTGTTCGTTTCGCGCTGGGCTTTCCGGGGAAGGATCTGGGTCGATGCCTACTGCCGCGCTCTGCGACGGCCCAGAGGAGAGGACGCACGCTATGACGAACGCCCGCGATCCACATCTCGACCGCAATTCCGAGCCCCGCGGGGAGGGCGCTCATCGATACGACCCGGCCCGGGACGACATCAGGCTCCGGGAAGATCCGCTGCACGGCACCGCCCACGAGCCGGGAAGGCCGGTCCCCCGCAATCCGCACGACGACGAGGCTGCCCCGGAGGGCACGGACGTGACGCCCTCTTCCAAGGGCCTGGGCGCCGTCTGGGGCGACGCCGAGCGAACGCCGAACCCGGGCCCGGTGAAGCCGCCCAACGAGGTGGACCAGGCCGCGATGGACGCCGTCGAGGCGGAGTACGTCGTCGAGCGCACAGAGGACGGCGAGCGCTACCTCACCCCACGCGACGGGGACACCGAAGGGACCACGACCGACGAATTCCCGGAAAGCCCCTGACGGCTTCGGGCAGATGACTGACGGCGGGACGGAGGCTGGGGCTCCGGCCCGCCGTCCTGGCGTCACGCCGTCTTCGCGTTCTCACCTGTCGCCGACGGCAGGGCTCCCCCGGATGCCTCTTCCAGGAGGTCCGCTACGGCGGCGTCCGAGGGGCCGCGCGCTGTGCGCCCCTCTTCATACGCGACAAGCAGCCGGGGGTCGAGGTACGAGCCACGGGCAACCGTGGGGGTGTTGTTGAGCCACTCTGCGGCCTCGGACACCGCCTTGCGCCACGCGGTCTCCGCGTCGAGGCCGGCGTCGTGGCTCCAGGCGAGGGACGCGCCCGCCACGGCAGTCCCACGCCAGGTCCGCAGGTCCTTGGCGCTCACCCCGAGCCCCGAGATCTGCCGGAGGTAGCCGTTGACGCCGGAGGGGCCGATCGGCTGGAAGCCATGGCCGTCGTCGTAGCCGAGTGCCGCCCGGCGCGAGCGCCCTGCCGTATGCGGGGCAAGGTAGCGGGCCAGGTCGGGGTCGACGAGGTCGACAGTCCACCGGGCCCCCGACTTGCCGGGGAAATCAAGGCTGACCCGCTCACCGTCCACGCTGACATGCGCACGGGTGAGCGTGGTCGCGCCGAACGTGCCGTTCTCGCGTGCGTACCGACGGCTTCCCACGCGCAGACCGGCTTTGTCGACGAGTCGCACGGCGGCAGCAAACGCCTGCTGCCGCGGCCCCCGTTCGCCGCGGAGGTCACGCGTCACGGTCCGGCGCACGGAGGGAAGCCTGCGGGCCAGCTGCAGCGCCCTGGCGAACTTGCGCGCGTCCTGACGCTCGCGCCACGAAGGGTGGTAGAGGTACTGGCGGCGGCCCGCTGCGTCGATTCCGGTCGCCTGGAGCCGCGCTCCCGGCGCGGCGGAGATGGTCACCCGGCGCCACGCAGGCGGAATCGCCAGGGCCTTGATGCGCTCGAGGATCTGAGGGTCGTCGATGCGCGACCCCTCGTCGTCGAGATACACGAAGCCCTTCCCCGCGCGACGGCGGGTCAACACGGCGCCGCGGCGCCTCCTGTTCGCACGCCCCATGACGGCCTCACTACCCTCTTGCGCTCCGCCCAACCCCGCGCCCGCTGCCCGGGGACCCGGCTTCGGCGGGCGCGAGCCGCGTGCGCCTTCCGCCTGGCACCGGTGGCGCGTAGCGTGGGACCCAGGTCAAGCCGAGGCCGTTCAGCGCACACCGACTCAGGAGCAGCAATGACGGAGCAGCTTCCCAGTTCATCACCGAGCCCCGATCCCCGGTCCGAGCACCCTCAGGTGGACGCTCCCCCGCAGGACCAGGAGGCTCCCGGGACCACAGCAGAGACCACGCCGCAGCCCGACCACGGCGAGCAGACCTACGAGGGCCACGGCCGCCTGCGCGGGAAGGCCGCCCTCATCACGGGCGGCGACTCCGGCATCGGCCGGGCTGTGGGGATTGCCTTCGCCCGAGAGGGCGCCGACGTCGCCTTCACGTTCCAGCCCATGGAGAAGGACGATGCCGACGCAACCGTCCGCGAGATCGAGGCGGCTGGCCGCACGGCCGTCGCGATCGAGGGGGACCTCCGGGACGAGGACTTCTCGGCATCGCTCCCGCAGCAGGTGCGCGAGAAGCTCGGACGCCTGGACGTGATCGTCCTCAATGCCGCCTACCAGCAGGCGCGCGACGGCGTGGACACCGTGAGCACCGAGGAATTCGACCGGGTGCTGCGCACGAACCTGTACAGCCAGTTCTGGATCCTGCGGTCGGCGCTGCCCCACCTCGAGTCGGGAGCGTCGATCATCATCACCAGCTCGATCCAGTCGGTGCAGCCCTCGGCGGGGCTGTTCGACTATGCCATGACCAAGGCGGCTCAGGTAGCGCTCGTGAAGGCGTTGGCGCCCCAGCTCGGCCAGCAGGGCATCCGCATCAACGCGGTGGCTCCTGGGCCCGTCTGGACCCCCCTCATCCCGTCCACCGGCTGGCCTGAGCATGTGCCGGAGTTCGGGCAGGACACTCCGCTGGGACGCGCGGCGCAGCCTGCGGAACTCGCGCCGGCGTACGTTCTTCTGGCCTCCGACGAGGGCAGCTACATCTCGGGGGCGGTCGTCCCGGTGACAGGCGGCAAACCGTTCTGAGCCGTGGGTGCACAACAGCGGCGGGGGCGCGGTCCTCGCGGGGGCGCGGCCCCCCCCCCGTGGCCGAAAGGCTCTGTCGCGGGTGGGCAGGCGCGCCTGGTCCGGCGTGCCTGTGGGCGGGCCCCCCGGGCGCCCGGCTGGCCCCGGGCGGCCTCTCGTGTGAACCCTCCGGGGGCCCCTTCTTGGCCCGGGGGGACGTGTCGGTCGCGCTTTTGCTTGGGCGGGGGTGGGGG
>NZ_CP022463.1:92375-452026 GCF_002224485.1 Sinomonas sp. R1AF57 | reverse complement strand
CCCACCCCCCCCCGCGGCGGCCGTGGGCGGGGGCGGGGGCGGGCCGGGCCCCCCCGGCGGGGCGGGGGGGCCCGGCTGGGGAACCCGGCGCCGGGTTTCTTTCTTCTGGCCCCCGAGGGGGGCAGCCACTTCGGGGGGGGGGCCGCCGGGGGGCGGGGCGACAACCCGTTTGGGCCGGGGGGCGCCCACCGGGGGGGGGCCGGCGTCCTTGTGGGATTCGCGCCCCCGCCGCTGTGTCCGAAGTGCTCGGTCGCGTGTGGTCAGGCGCGCATGGTCAGTCGTGCTTGCGGCCGGCCTCGACGATCGCCTGGCTGACCTCGGTCGGCTTCTCGTAGGACCCCTCGGGGATCCCTTCGATGGCCCGGATGACGTTGTCGTCCGCGTTGTGGCTGCGCGCGGCGTCGAGCAGCGCCGACCGGTCGGCGGGGTAGTCGACGCCTTCGAGGAACTTCTGGATCTGGATCGGGTTCACGCTGTGGGTCACGGTGTCCTCCTGTCCGGCCTCTCGGCGGTGGTGTCGCGGTCCGTCTCGCGGGTCGCACCGGGGGCTTCCCGACCCTCACGGTCCGGAACCCTGTTCACGTCGTCCGGGCGAGCGTCGTCCTGGACGTGGCGGCCATCGCCCCGTGCCTCTGTGCCGAGATCGTGCACCGGCTGGTGGTCCGCGTTCGGAACGTCGTCGCGATGCGAGGCGTCGCGGTCATGGCGACCTGAACGGTCCGAACGGTCTGGCACGTTGGGGTCGAGCTTGTCGGCGTGCTGGCGCCGCTCGGCGATGCGCTCGCGTTCTTCGCGCGTGGCGCCCTGGGTCTCGTCGGCCTGCTGGCGCAGCCGGGCCGCCTCGACCTCGGCACGCTCGGCACGGGCCTGCGCCTCCTTGGCCTTGGCCTCTCGTTCGCGGACGTCGAGTTCATGCTGGGCCGCCTCTGCGCGGATCTCCTCGGCGCGCTCGTGCATCTGCTGCTTGTGCTGTCCGGAGCGTCGTCGTGCAACGACGGCCACGATGATGATGATCACGATCAGGACCGCGATCCCGACTATGAGCCATGCGAGCTGGGTTGAGTCCATGGCGGGCACCTCCTGGGGTGGGTCAGCTTGTGGCTGATTACCCCCTCGCCGCCGAACCAATCAAGAGCCCGGTTCGCTCGGGGCCGTCCGGACCGCCGCCGCAATCCGCCCGGCGACGTCGTGCGGGTCCTCATGGCTCCAGAAGCGCAGGACCCGCCAGCCCGCCGAGGTGAGTGCGGCGGTTGTCTCCGCGTCCCGCTCCCGGTTGCGCGCGATCTTCGGCCGCCAGTAGTCGACGTTGCGGGCGGGCTCGATGTAGTGCTCGGGACAGCCGTGCCAGTAGCAGCCGTCGATGAACACGGCCACGCGGGCACGGCTGAACACGAGATCCGCTGTGCGGCGCAGGGTCGGAACCGGCCTGACCGCCACTCGGTACCGCAGGCCCATGGCGTGGACGGCGCGCCGCACGCGCAGCTCGGGGGCGGTGTCCCTGGAGCGGTTGCCGAGCATCGTCTTCCGGATCGCGGGCGTCGACGCCCACGAGCCGTTCCCCCTGCCGGCCCCCGACGGCGGTGACCCGCCGACGGCGGGCGCGTCGCCGCCGTCGTGCGTCTCCTGAGGCGTCCCGGCGTGGCTCATGCGGCCCAGCGTACGCCTGGCCCGACAACCCCCTTGAGGGGACCTGCACCGTGGATGCGTTTCGGGCCGCCGCCCGGGGGTACAGCGGCAGACGCCGGACCCGAGTGGAGGCGGCGCGTCAACCAGCAAGAGGAGAGAAGCTGACATGGCGTCACAGAACGTTGCAGAGTACCTGCTCGACCGGCTCACGGAGTGGGATGTCGAGACGGTCTTCGGCTATCCCGGCGACGGCATCAACGGCATCGTGACCGCGCTCGGCGCGGGCAAGGGGCCGAAGTTCGTCCAGGCTCGGCATGAGGAGATGAGCGCGTTCGAAGCCGTCGGCTACGCGAAGTTCACTGGCCGGGTCGGCGTCTGCATGGCCACCTCCGGTCCGGGCGCGATCCACCTCCTCAACGGGCTGTACGACGCGAAGCTCGACCACGTGCCCGTGGTCGCGATCGTCGGACAGGCTGCGCGCACTTCCCTCGGCGGCTCGTACCAGCAGGAGGTGGACCTGCCGACGCTCTTCAAGGACGTCGCCTCGGACTATGTCCAGATGGTCACGGTCCCCGAGCAGCTTCCCAACGTCCTCGACCGCGCCCTGCGCATCGCGCAGGCCCGCCGCGCGCCGACGGCTGTCATCATCCCGTCGGACGTCCAGGAGCTCGAGTACTCCGCTCCGACCCACGCCATGAAGATGGTCCCCTCGAGCCTCGGCACCTCCTGGCCCGGCGTGGTCCCGGACCCGGCCGCCGTCCACCGCGCGGCGGACCTCCTGAACGCGGGCGAGAAGGTCGCGATCCTCATCGGCCACGGCGCCCGGCATGCGGCCGCCGAGGTGCAGGAGGTCGCCGAGCTCCTCGGGGCCGGCGTGGCCAAGGCGCTCCTGGGCAAGGACTCCCTCCCGGACACCCTGCCCTTCGTCACGGGGTCCATCGGGCTCCTCGGCACGCGGCCGAGCTACGAGATGATGCGCGACTGCGACACGCTCCTGACCATCGGCTCGAGCTTCCCCTACACGCAGTTCATGCCCGAGGAAGGGCAGGCCCGCGGGGTGCAGATCGACCTCGACGCGACCATGATCGGGCTCCGCTACCCCTACGAGGTCAATCTGGTGGCCGACGCCGGCGAAGCCCTCCGCGCGCTCATCCCGCTCCTGGAGCGCAAGGAGGACCGCGGCTGGCGCGAGGACCTCGAGGACAAGGTCTCCCGATGGTGGCAGACCATGCGGGACGAGGCCCTGGTCGACGCCGATCCAGTCAACCCGCTCCTGGTCTTCTCCGAGTTCTCAGAGCGCATGCCCGCGGACGCGATCATCGCGGCGGATTCGGGCAGCGCCGCAAACTGGTACGCGCGCCAGCTCAGGTTCCCGCCCGGGGTCCGCGGCAGCCTCTCCGGGAACCTCGCGACGATGGGTCCGGGCGTCCCGTACGGGATCGGGGCCAAGTTCGGCAATCCGGGACGTCCCGTCATCGTGTTCGAGGGCGACGGGGCGATGCAGATGAACGGCCTCGCCGAGCTCATCACCGTCTCGCGCTATTGGCGTGAGTGGGAGGACCCGCGCCTTGTCGTCGTCGTGCTCCACAACAACGACCTGAACCAGGTCACGTGGGAACTGCGCGCGTTCAGCGGCTCCCCTACTGTGCCCATGACCCAGGAGCTCCCCGAGGTCGGATACGCGGACTTCGCCTCGAGCCTCGGTCTGGGAGGCATCACGGTGGACACGCCGGACGCCCTCGGCGCCGCCTGGGACGAGGCCCTCGGAGCCACCCGACCGACCGTGCTGGACGTCAGGACCGATCCGAACGTGCCGCCCATCCCGCCCCATGCGACGCTCGAACAGGCGATGAACGCCGCCAAGAGCGCGATCAAGGGCGATCCCAACGCGTGGGACTTCATCAAGGAGGGCCTCAAGACCAAGGTCCAGGAGCTGCTGCCCGGGCATCGCTCATGAGCGGGGTGAAGGACCCCGCGACGGGAGCGCCCGTCTCCAGCGCACCGGTCTCGGAGGTCCGGGCCGCGGCCTACACCGTGCCCACCGACATGCCCGAGGCGGACGGGACGTTCGCATGGGACTCGACGACCATTGTCATCGTGCAGGTGAAGGCCGGCGGCGCCGAGGGCCTCGGCTACACGTACGGGCCCGCGGCGCTCGTCGGCCTTGTCTCAGACGCGCTCGCGCCGGTGGTCGTGGGATCGGACGCCTTCGCCGTCCCTGCGTGCGCGGAGGCGATGGCCCGCGCCCTGCGGAACATCGGCCAGTCAGGCGCAGGCGCCTACGCCGCGTCGGCCGTCGACTGCGCGCTGTGGGACCTCGCCGCGCGGCTCGCGGGGCTTCCGCTCCACCGGCTCCTCGGGGCGGCGCGGGAGGACGTGCCGGTCTATGGCAGCGGCGGCTTCACCACCTACACGGACGAGCAGCTGTCGGACCAGCTCGGCGGATGGGTCGCGGACCAGGGCATCCCGCGGGTCAAGATCAAGATCGGCCAGGACCGGGGCTCGGCCGAGCAGCGGGACATCGAACGGATGCTCGTCGCCCGGCAGGCCATCGGTCCCGACGCCGAACTGTTCGTCGACGCGAACGGCGCCTACACGCCCAAGCAGGCCGCACGTGTGGCGGTGGCTGCCCACGGGGCGGGGTTCTCGTGGTTCGAAGAGCCGGTCTCGAGTGAGGACCTCCCGGGCCTGCGCTTCGTGCGCGAGTCCATCTCCGCGGACGTCGCCGCCGGCGAGTACCTCACCCGGCTGGCCGACGTCGAACGCATGTGCGCGGCGGGCGCTGTGGACTGCGTCCAGGCCGACGTGACGCGGTGCGGGGGGATCACGGGCTGGCTCCGGGCTGCCACCGTTGCGCAGGCGCACGCTGTCGGGTTCTCGGGGCACTGCGCGCCGGCGATCTCGGCGGCGCCGGCCGCGGCCGCGCCGGCTCTCCGCCACCTCGAGTGGTTCCACGACCATGTGCGTCTGGAGGCGATGCTGTTCGACGGGGTGCTGGACCCAGCTGGAGGCACGATCACCCCGGACGGGGGCCGGCCGGGGAACGGGCTGACGTTCAAGGACGCGGACGCCGAGCAGTTCCGGGTGGCCTGACGGCCCCGCCCGTATCCCCTCCCCCGTCTAGGGGTCACGTTCTGGGAGTCAGATCCTGGAGGTCACATCACGTGACCCCCAGGAGGTGACCCCCAGACGGGTACAGGGGCGACCAGTCTGACGGTCAGGCGAAGTCCGCGGTGGCGGGGTCGGCGCCGATGCGGCCGGACGCGCCCTTGTCGAGCGCCGAGATCGCCTCCACGTCCCCGGGCTCGAGGTCGAGGGCGAGTGCCGTCCAGTTCTGTGCAATACGCTCCGGCGTCACGGACTTGGGGATCACCACATTGCCGAGTGCGAGGTGCCAGCCGAGCACGAGGTTCGGGATGCTGACCCCGTACTTCTCGGCGATGCGGCCAAGCACCGGATCGGCGAGGAGGTCCTTGCCCTGGCCCAGCGGGGACCAGGCCTCGTGCAGGATCCCCTTGGACTTCTCGAACTCGCGCAGCTCGGCCTGCGGGAAGTAGGGGTGCGTCTCGACCTGGTTGATGACCGGCAGGACGCCGGTCTCCCGCTCGATCTCCTCGAGGGCCTCCACCGTGAAGTTGGAGACACCGATCGAGCGGACCCGCCCGGACTCCTTGAGCTTCACGAGCTCCTGCCACGTCTCGACGTAGAGGCCTCGCTTGGGCTGGAGCCAGTGGATGAGGTACAGGTCGACATAGTCGAGGCCCAGCTTGTCGAGGGACGCCTCGAACGCGGGCTGCACCTTGCCACGGCCCTGGTCGGCGTTCCACAGCTTGGTGGTGATGAACAGGTCTTCGCGGGGCAGGCCAGACGAGGCGATGGCGCGGCCGACGCCCTCCTCGTTGCCGTAGATGGCGGCGGTGTCGATGTGCCGGTAGCCGACGCGGAAGGCCTCGGCCACCACCTCCTCGGCGACACTGTCCTCGACCTGCCACACGCCGTAGCCGAGCTGGGGGATGGTGTTCCCATCGTGGAACGTGAGCACGGGTGATGTCAGGGTTTCTGCGGAAGTCATGCGCTCCATCCTGCCACCGTGCGTGACGGCGGCAAGGACTTTGCCGGGATTGCCGTGCGGGATTCGCGGTCCGCGAACGCGGGAATAGAAACCGGTCTCCGACCTCAGCCGCGCAGGAGGCCCTCGGCCTCTTCCACATGCTCGAGGACGGTCGCGGCGCGACGCTGGACCGAGAGCGCGCCGACAGGGACCGGGCCGACGGCGAGGCGCAGCATCGCAGCTGCTTCGGCCGTGGTCGCCAGGGCGTTGCCCGCCCGGGACAGGGCACGGTGGAGGGCGGCGAAGTCGCCGGGGATCTCGTAGCCCTCGCTCGGGGCCCGCTTCTGCGCCTCGACGCACACCGCCCGCACCCGTGGAAGGAGCTCGGCCAGGGCGTTCGCGATCACCACGAGCTCGCTGTACAGCGTGTCGTCATCGATCCCTTCGAGCACCTGGTGGAACCTGTCGAGGCCCCGACGGAAACGGTCGTGGGCGCGGCGCCAGAGGCCCTTGCCGAGCTCTGCGTCGTCGCGCCGCCCCGACAGGGCAGCCTTGAAGAGCCCCACGGCCGTGCTCACAGGTACTGACCCGGACCGTGGTCCGGCCGTTCCCCGGGCCGCACGCCGGCCCCGTGCGGTGAGCGCTGCGGCTCCCCGTTCTCGCCGATGACGACGCCGGGGGCGATCATCGTCCCCGGCGGGAGCTGCCGCAGCTGCACCTGGGCCGCAGCGAGCTGGTGGGCAGCCTGCTGCGCGGCGATCGCGGTCTGGATCCCGTGGAAGAGTCCCTCGAGCCACCCCACCAACTGGGCCTGGGCGATGCGCAGCTCCCCTTCGCTGGGGACGGCCTCATCGGAGAACGGCAGAGTGATGCGGTGCAGCTCCTCAACGAGCTCGGGCGCGAGACCGTCCTCGAGCTCCGCGATCGAGCGCTCGTGGATCTCCGCCAGGCGGTTCCGCGCCGCCTCGTCGAGCGGCGCTCCCTTCACTTCCTCGAGCAGCTGGCGGATCATCGTACCGATCCGCATGACCTTCGCCGGCTCGTCCACGAGCTCCTGGAGGCTCGCCCGCCGCTCGCGGCCCGGAACGGACGACGGCGCGTCGCCGACGGCCGCGGGCCCCTCGACGGGGGTGCCCTCCACCGCCTCCTCCGCCTGGTCGCCGAGGCCGCTGGAAGGCGTGTTCTCGTTCCCGGGTTCAGTCATGGGGCCATACTCTCACGAGCCGCCTCCCCGGCTGGATGCCCACCACCGGCCGGGCCGTGGCCACGGTCAGCAGCAGCGGCCCTGCGGATTAGCGTCCTGCCGGTCGGCGTGGTCGCGCCAGAACTCGCGCTCGGTCATGGCCGCATGGTCGCACCGGCCGGCGGCCGTCTCGGCGCGGTGGTACTCGAGGTACTTCTCGTAGGCGTCCGCCCCCATGACGCCGCGGAGGTAAGCCCGCGCGGCGGTGAGGGACGAGCGGACGGCGGCGAGCGCCGTCGTCCGTCCCTCACCCCGCGCGAGAGGTGAGCCGCTCATCAGTGATGCGCCGCTGGGGTGGCGTCGAGGCCGGCGTCCCTCCACTGGGCGCGGACGGCGCGCTCGGCAGGCGTCGGGACGACCCCCGCCGGGGCGAAGACACGCGAGGGCACGGCGGGGTCCTCCTGGTCCGTGTCCACGCCGATGCCGCGGAAGGCCTTCACCGTCGCGATGAGCGCCGTGATGATCACGATGATCGAGAGCACCACGAACACGACACTCAGCACCCCCTGGACCATGGTGTTGCGGACCACGGCCTCCATCGCGGCGACGGTCTTGGCCGTGCCGAAGGACGTCTTGCCGTCCGCCAGGGCCTTGGCGAACGCGGCGTTCTGCGCGAAGTACCCCACCGCCGGGACAGGCGAGAAGATCTTGTACGCGCTAGCCGTGATCGTCACGACCGCCGCGAACGCGAGCGGGAGCGCCACGATCCAGAGGTGCCTGAACGACCTGCGCTTGGCCGCGATCGCCAGGCACACCGCCAGGGCGATGGCCGCCAGCAGCTGGTTGGCGATGCCGAACAGCGGGAAGAACGTGTTGATGCCGCCGAGCGGATCGGTCACGCCGAGGATGAGGATGTAGCCCCAGCCCGCGACCATGATCGCCGTGCACAGCCACGCCCCCGGACGCCACGAGGTGTCCTTGAACTTCGGGATGAAGTTGCCGAGCGAGTCCTGCAGCATGAAGCGGGCCACGCGGGTGCCGGCGTCGACCGCCGTGAGGATGAACAGCGCCTCGAACATGATCGCGAAGTGGTACCAGAACGCCGCCAGCCCTGCACCGCCGATGAACTGCTGCATGATGTGGCTCAGGCCGACGGCGAGGGTCGGGGCGCCGCCGGTGCGGGAGACGATGGAGGGCTCGCCGACGCTCTGCGCCGTGCTGGCGAGGAGGTCCGGGGTCACGTTGACGCCCGCCAGGCCGAGCCCGTTGACCCACGCGGCCGCGGATTCGACCGCCCCGCCGGTCAGGTTGGCCGGGGAGTTCATGACGAAGTACAGCCCGCGGTCGATGGACACGGCCGCGACGAGCGCCATGATCGCCACGAACGACTCCATGAGCATGCCGCCGTAGCCGATGAAGCGGGTCTGGCGCTCCTTCTCGATGAGCTTGGGCGTGGTACCGGAGGAGATGAGCGCGTGGAATCCGGAGAGGGCCCCGCACGCGATCGTCACGAAGAGGAACGGGAACAGGCCGCCCGCGAACACGGGGCCGTTGTCCTTGAACGCGTACTCGCTGAAGGCGGGCACGGTGATCTCGGGGCGGACCACGATGATCGCGATGGCGAGGAGCGCGATGACGCCGATCTTCATGAAGGTCGAGAGGTAGTCGCGCGGGGCCAGCAGGAGCCACACGGGCAGCACCGCAGCGATGAAGCCGTAGACGATGATCCCCCAGGCGATCGGGAGGCGGTCCAGGTGGAAGAGGGCCTGGCCCCAGCCGGTGTTCGCCACGGCCCCGCCGCCGATGATGGCGGCCATGAGCAGCACGAAGCCGATGATCGAGACCTCCATGACCTTGCCCGGGCGGATGAACCGCAGGTACACGCCCATGAAGAGCGCGATCGGGATGGTCATGGCGACCGAGAAGACGCCCCAGGGGCTCTCGCCGAGGGCGTTCACGACGACGAGCGCGAGGATCGCGACGATGATGATCATGATCAGCAGGGTGGCGATGAGGGCAGCGGTTCCGCCTACCACGCCGAGTTCCTCGCGGGCCATCTGGCCGAGCGATCGGCCGCCGCGGCGCATCGAGAAGAACATCACGAGGTAGTCCTGCACCGCGCCGGCCAGGACCACGCCGACGATGATCCACAGCGTGCCGGGCAGGTACCCCATCTGCGCGGCCAGGATCGGTCCGACCAGCGGGCCCGCCCCGGCGATCGCCGCGAAGTGGTGCCCGAAGAGCACGTTGCGGTCGGTGCGGACGTAGTCCTTGCCGTCGGCCTTGTACTCGGCCGGCGTCGCGCGGACGTCGTTCGGCTTGAGCAGGTACTTCTCGATGTACTTCGAGTAGAACCGGTAGCCGATGAGGTACGTGCAGACGGCGGCAAACACGAACCAGATGGCGTTCACCGTCTCGCCGCGGACCAGGGCGAGCATGACCCAGGCGAGTCCGCCGACGAGGGCGATCGCAGCCCAGATCGCGATCTTGGTCGGGGTCCACCTGCGGTCCTCGGCCTCGAGCGTCGTGGGGTCGACGGCGACCGGCGGCAGGGCCGGGTCCTGGGCCAACGCGGGCCCCCGTCCGGGTGTGGTCTCCGACGCTCCCCCAGCGTCGCGAGAGACGGAACTCATGGTGCTCCTCCTCGAGCGAAGTGATCAGACGGTCCCGACCATAGCCATACCGAACGTCCGGTGGGAGCCGGGGTTCCGGGCCCCGCCATCCGGTGCGACGAGCGGTAGCCGAAGCGCGATGAGCGGCGCTAGAGGGTGAGGAGCACCTTGCCGACGTGCTCCCCCGAGTCGAAGTACTCGTGGGCCGCGGCAACCTCCGCGAGGGGGAAGGTCTTGTCGACGAGCGGCTTGATGCGCCCATCCGTCACGAGGGGCCACACGTGCTCCTTGACAGCCGTCATGATGACCCCCTTCTCCTCGACGGGCCGCGGGCGCAGTGCCGTGCCGATCACGGCGGCGCGCTTGTTCAGGAGCATCCCCAGGTTGAGCTCGGCCTTGGCGCCGCCCTGGAGGCCGATCACGACGAGGCGGCCATACGTGGCGAGCGCCTCGATGTTGCGCTCGAGGTACTTCGCACCGACGACGTCGAGGATCACGTCCGCGCCGCGCCCCTCGGAGGCGTCGCGCACGGCCTGGACGAAGTCCTCCTCGTGGTAGTTGATGGCGACGTCGACGCCGAGGAAGGCCCTGGCCGTCGAGACCTTCTCCTCCGTCCCGGCCGTCGCCGCGACCCGCGCCCCGTACGCCTTGGCGAGTTGGATCGCCATCGTGCCGATCCCGCCGGTCGCACCGTGCACGAGGAGGAGCTCGCCGGGCTGCAGCTGGGCCGTCATGAAGAGGTTCGAGTAGACGGTCGCGGCCGTCTCCGGGAGGCCTGCCGCGGTGACCAGGTCGACGCCGTCGGGAATGCGGAGCACCTGCTCCGCGGGCACGGCGACCTGTTCCGCGTAGCCCCCGCCGGACAGGAGCGCGACGACCTTGTCGCCGGCCGAGAAGGGCCGCGCCACGTCGGGCCCGAAGCCTGCGATCCGCCCGGAGACCTCCAGCCCCGGGACCTCCGACGCCCCCGGGGGCGGGGGGTAGAAGCCCCGCCGCTGCTGGACGTCCGCCCGGTTGATGCCGGCGGCCACGACGTCGATGAGCACCTCGCCCGGGCCGGGCACCGGCGCGTCGACCTCGCGCACCTGCAGGACGTCGGGCCCTCCGGGCTCGGCGATGAACACGGCCTTCATGCTGGACGCTCCTCTGCGGGTGGAGGGGTCGGTTTCACGAGCTTGCTTGCCTGTGAAACACTACTAGGCACAGGGAAGGTTGTCCGAGCGGCCTATGGAGCTGGTCTTGAAAACCAGTGTGCGGTCACCCCGTACCAAGGGTTCAAATCCCTTACCTTCCGCGTGCATGGTGGGGAAGCGGTGCCCTCCGGACCAGGTCCGGACGGCGCCGCTTCCCTGTTTCTGTCCGTGCGCAGGAGCGGCTGCGGCCGGCGCGGCGTCAGGCTCACGGGAGCCTTGAAAAGTGTCAGACCCCCCGCATAGCGTCGGAGGCGTTCGGCTAGACACGCGCTCGACCACCTCGAGGAGCCTCCCATGCCCGCACCACATCCCACTCCCGGCGCACCCTGCTGGGCCGACCTCATGACGAGCGACATCGAGCGCTCGAAGGAGTTCTACAGGACGCTCTTCGGCTGGACGTACGAGGTCGGCGACGAGGAGGCGTACGGAGGCTACGTCACGGCGTCGAAAGACGGCCAGGCGGTGGCAGGCCTCATGCGCCGGATGGAGGACCAGCCCGGGATGCCGGACGTATGGACGGTGTACCTGGCGAGCGAGGACCTCAACGCGACAGCAGATGCCGTGGCCGAAGCGGGGGGGCAGGTCTTCCTGGCCCCCATGGAGGTGCCCGAGCAGGGTCACATGGCCGTGTTCGGCGACGCCGGCGGCGCGGCGTTCGGCGTGTGGCAGCCCATCGGGATGAAGGGCTTCGGCAAGGTCGCCGAGCCGGGCTCTCCCGTCTGGTTCGAGCTGCACACGCGGGACTACGACAGGGCCGTGGACTTCTACCAGAGGGCGCTCGCCTGGAAGACGACGGTGATGAGCGACACCCCCGAGTTCCGCTACACGACCCTCGGCGAGGGCCGGAACTCCCAGGCCGGGATCTTCGACGCGGCACGCGACCTGCCCGAGGGTGTGCCGTCTCACTGGACCGTCTACTGGGGCGTCGAGAACACGGACGAGGCCATCGAGAAGGCCACGGCCATGGGGTCCACCGTCCTGATGCCGGCCGCGGACACTCCGTTCGGCCGCATGGCAGCCATCACGGATCCGATGGGCGCGCCCTTCCGGATCATGCAGGACCTGGGCCAGGGCGGGGAGCCAGGCGTCGAGGGGTAGACGCTCCAGGGCGTGTCCCCGCACCCGGACACGCCCGCATCCTGAAAACTTCCGTTCACATTCGGCTGGTTCGCTACGGCGTGTCCCATCGCTGCCCATCACTCGTGTGAAAGAGAACTGAATATGGGGAATCCCTTACGGAGAGCGGCCCTTGCCCTCTGCGCGGTGGCCGTTGCGTCGCCGCTAGTCACTGCGCTTCCAGCCGCGGCCGCCGACCTTGCGCCCGGCGTCGTCATCAACGAGGCCTACCTCTCCGGCGGCAGCGCCGGCGCCGCGTTCAAGAACAAGTTCGTCGAGCTGCGCAACACCTCTGCCCAGGATGTCGACCTGAGCACGTGGTCGCTGCAGTACCGCTCGGCGACCGGGACGGGCCCGTCCAACGCCACGGTGAGCCTGAGCGGAAAGACCATCAAGGCTGGCGGCTACCTGCTCGTCGGAGGTGCCACGAACAGTGCCACGTCGACGGCTGCCGACCTCCCGACACCGGACGTCTCCTCCGCCTCGCTCAACCCCTCCGCCACCACCGGCACGCTCATCCTGGCCCGCAAGACCAGCACACTCACGCTGCCGACCGGGAGCCTCACCGGCAATCCGGACGTCGCCGACCTGCTCGGGTACGGCACGTCGAACACGTTCGAGACCAAAGCCGCCGCCGCGCCGTCGGCCACCACCGATGTGCGCAGCCTCAACCGCACCGGCGGCAGGGACACCGACGACAACTCGGCGGACTTCACGCTGAGCACCGCGATCACCCCGCAGAATTCGGGGTCCGCCGGCACGGGCACAACTCCCGATCCCGAGCCGGCTGTGAAGGCCATTGCCGACATCCAGGGCACGGGCTCCGTGAGCCCCCTCGCGGGCCAGACCGTCACAACGCGAGGCAAGGTCACCGCTGCCTATGCGACCGGCGGATTCAACGGCTACTACATCCAGACGCCCGGCACCGGAGGGACCCCGGCGGACGAGCGCACAGGATCGGATGCGATCTTCGTGTACTCCCCGGCGACGGCCGGCAGCGTGCATCGCGGCGACTACGTCGAGGTGACCGGACCGGTGAGCGAGTACTTCAACCTCACCCAGATGAGCGTGGCGGCCTCAGGCCTCAGGGTCCTCTCCGAGGCTGTGCCGGAGGTCAAAGCGACACCGTTCGCCCTCCCCCTGTCCGAATCGGCGAAGGAATCGCTCGAGGGCATGCTCGTCGCCCCCGAGGGCCCCTTCACGGTCACGGACAACTACTCGCTGAACCAGTACGGCGAGATCGGCCTCGCCGCGGGCACGTCCGCGCTCGTGCAGCCGACGGCGCTCGCACCCTTCGGCTCGGACGCGTACAGCGCGGCAGTCGCCGACAATGCGGCACGCCGTGTCACGCTCGACGACGGCGCCACGACCAACTTCCTCAGCAACGCCCTGACAAAGGCCCAGCCCCTCCCGTACCTCACTGCTGCCGATCCGGTCCGGATCGGCTCGCCCGTGACGTTCTCGGGCGACACGGTCTTCGACTGGCGCAACAGCACGTGGAAGCTGCAGCCGCTCGAGCAGCTCACGCCGTCGAACGCCGCAACGGCCCAGCCCGCGCACTTCGGCAACACCCGCGCGGACAAGCCGGCCGACGTCGGCGGCACCCTCAAGCTGGCCACGTTCAACGTGCTCAACTACTTCCCCACCACGGGCGACCAGCTCACGGGGTGCACCTACTACACCGACCGCGACGGCAATCCAGTCACCGTCCGCGGTGGCTGCGATGCACGCGGCGCCGCCAATGCCGAGAGCTTCGGGCGGCAGCAGGCCAAGATCGTCGCGGCGGTCAACGGCTCCGGCGCGGACGTCGTCTCGCTCGAGGAGATCGAGAACTCGGCGAAGTTCGCCCTGCCGAGGGACGCTGCGGTCGAGAAGCTCGTCAACGCCCTCAACGGCGCAACCGGCGCAGCCACGTGGGCCTTTGTCCCGAGCCCCTCAGTGGTGCCGGCGCAGGAGGACGTGATCCGCACGGCCTTCATCTACAAGAAGCACGTGGCGCAGCCGATCGACGAGTCGGTGATCCTCGACGACCCGGCCTACACCGGGCTCGCCCGCCAGCCGCTCGCGCAGGCGTTCAAGCCCGTGGGCGGCAACAACGCGACCAAGTTCGTGGCGATCGTGAACCACTTCAAGTCCAAGGGCTCCGCTGCCACCCCGGAGGACACCGACAAGGGCCAGGGCGCCTCGAACCTCGCCCGCACAGCCCAGGCCCGCGCGCTCGTCGGCTTCGCGGAGCAGATGAAGGGCGCCGCCAACACGGAGAAGGTGTTCCTCTTGGGCGACTTCAATTCCTATGCCTTCGAGGATCCGATGGCCGTGCTCGCGGAGGCGGGCTACATCGACCAGGGACTGCGCACCGGCGGCAAGCACTCGTACGCCTTCGGCGGCATGGTCGGCTCGCTCGACCACGTGCTGGCCTCCCCCGCGGCGGACGCGACCGTGAGCGGCGCCGACATCTGGAACATCAACTCGGTCGAGTCGGTGGCCCTCGAGTACAGCCGCTTCAACTACAACGTCACCGACTACTACGCGCCGGGCCCGTTCCGGTCCTCGGACCACGACCCGTTCGTGATCGGCTTCAACCTCACCTCGAAGTCCGACAACGCCGGGAACCCGCCCGGACAGATGAAGTGACCCGCACCCACTCTGGAGGAATGACACTGTGAACCACAGATTCCGCCCGCTCTCCGGCGGGCTCGTCGCCGCTGCCGTGGCCGCGACCCCCCTCGCGGTGATCCCGGTCTCGGCCGCCCTGGCCGCCCCGGCAGCCGCCGCTTCGACCGTGGACGTGCGCCTGATCAACATCAACGATTTCCACGGCCGCATCGACAAGAACACCGTCAAGGTCGCCGGGACCGTCGAGCAGCTCAAGGCCTCCGCGCCGGGCGGCAAGGCGGTCCTGCTCTCGGCGGGGGACAACATCGGCGCGTCCCTGTTCGCTTCCGCGAGCCAGGACGACCAGCCCACCATCGACGTGCTCAACGCGCTCGACCTCAAGGCCAGCGCTGTGGGCAACCACGAGTTCGACAAGGGCTTCGCGGACCTGACGGCCCGCGTCGTCGACGGCGGCGCGAACGCGAGGTTCGACTACCTCGGCGCGAACGTCTACCTCAAGGGCACCCAGACGCCGGCCCTGCCGGAGTACCGGGTCGTCGACGCGAACGGCGTGCGCGTGGCCGTGGTCGGCGTCGTCACCCAGGAAACGCCCATGCTCGTCTCCCCGGGCGGCATCGCCAGCCTGGACTTCGGGGATCCGACGGATGCCGTCAACCGTGTCGCGGGCCAGATCAGGGCCTCCAACGCGGCGGACGTGATCGTGGCGGAATACCACGAGGGCGCCGGTGCCGGCACCCAGGAGGGCGCGACCCTCGATGCCGAGATCGCCGCCGGGGGCGCGTTCGCGAAGCTCGTGACCCAGACGTCGGCCGACGTGGCGGCGATCCTCACCGGCCATACCCACAAGGAATACGCCTGGGACGGCCCCGTTCCCGGGCGGCCGGGCAAGACCCGCCCCGTGCTGCAGACGGGGAGCTACGGCGAGAAGATCGGCAGTATCGACCTGAGCGTCGACACGGCGACCAAGCAGGTCGTCGCCTACTCGCAGGGCAACATCAAGCGCACCACCGCGGACGACGCCGGGCTGGCGGCCCAGTTCCCGCGCGTCGCCGCGGTCCAGGGCATCGTCGACAGGGCGCTCAAGGCAGCCGAGGCGATCGGCGGGACGCCGGTGGGGGCGGTCACCGCCGACATCACCACCGCGTTCTCCGGGGGCACGCGCGACGACCGCGCGTCGTCGTCCACCCTCAGCGGCCTCGTCGCCGACTCGCTCCTCGACTCGCTCAAGGATCCGACCCTCGGCGGCGCGGAGATCGGCGTCGTGAACCCGGGCGGCCTCCGCTCGGAGCTCTACTACGCGCCGGACGGCGTCGTCACGTACGCCGAGGCGAACGCCGTCCTGCCGTTCGTGAACAACCTCTGGACCACGTCGCTCACCGGTGCCCAGGTCAAGACGATGCTCGAGCAGCAGTGGCAGCGCGACGCGGCGGGCAAGGTCCCGAGCCGTCCGTACCTGCAGCTGGGCACCTCGAAGAACCTCACCTACACCTTCGACTCGACCCGGCCGGAGGGCGACCGCATCACCTCCGTCCGCATCAATGGCACACCGGTCGACCCGCAGCGTTCGTACCGCGTCGGCACGTTCAGCTTCCTCGCGCAGGGCGGGGACAACTTCCATGTGTTCGCGCAGGGCACCTCCACGCGCGACTCGGGCCTGATCGACCGAGACGCGTGGATCGGCTACCTGTCCGGCCACCAGCCGGTCGCGCCGGACTTCGCCAAGCGCAGCGCCGAGGTGCTGAACGCGCCCGCCACCGTCACCGGCGGCCAGCAGCTCTCCGTCAGCGTGCAAGGCCTCGACCTCACCTCGCTCGGCTCGCCGACGAACACGCAGCTCTCGCTCACCTACTACCCGGCGTCCGGCGAGCCGCGGCTCATCGGCACCTACGCGGTGGCCGGCGGCAAGGCAGCCCTGGACTTCCGCGCCCCGTACGCGCTGCAGGGCGGGACCCTCGTGGCCTCGGCGCTGGAGTCGGGTACCACGGTGACGCTGCCGGTCTCGGTGCCGACGGTGACGGGCTCCTGCCTCGACCTCGGCTCCACCCTCGATCGCCCGGGCGACCGGTCCGCCCAGGCCCTCGAGTCCCTCGTGAAGAACTACACGAAGGTCTGCGCCCGCTGACCTGACGCGGGCCCATCACGGGTCCCGAGGCCCTCACGGGGCACGCACGGCGACGGCCGGGCCTTCCGCACGGAAGGCCCGGCCGTCGTCCTACCCGAGGCCGTACCCAAGGCCGCCGGCTGGGCTCAGACGCCGCGGCCGAGGATGTCCATCGCAATCGCGTCGGCGTCGCGGAGCGTGCGCTGCCCACTCGGGTACGGGGCGCCGTCGTGGGCCTCGCCGGGGGCAGCGAACGCATGGGCCTCGGCCGCGATCGCCGTCCCCCACTGCACCGCCGAAAGCTGGAGCCCGAGGACGTACAGCCCCTCGACCGGCTGCCCGTTCACGTCCAGGGCGCGGTAGGGCGGCGCCGTGACGTCGAGACCGGTCGAGGGGCGCGGGACGCCGTCGGTACCGGCAAGGAATCTGGGGCGCACAAGGCCGTCCGCGAGCAGCCCCGACAGGAGCGCGGAGTCCGACTGCGCCACGACGTTGGCCGGGGCAAGGGCCTCCACGAGATACCTCGAGCGCACGTCGGGCGCCCCCACCCACGGGGACGACGCCGTGAATGCCGGCTCCGAGCGGTCGATCGAGAAGCGCGGCTCGGGACCGACCGTTCCCACGACGCCTGCGCGCATGAGCGCCGCCATCTGCCGGATCCGCAGCGCCGGCGGGCCGCTCGCGAGCCCCTCGACAAGGCCCTCGAACCAGCCGCGCAGCCCCGAGACCCAGGACTCCTCGGTGATGCCGCCGTCCGCGACCGCCTCCTTGAGCACCGCCCGGCCGCGGTGCAGCGCGGCGATGGCCATCTTGACCGGGTCGTCCTCGCCGCGCGCGCTCCCTGCGGCGTCCTCGTCGAGGTACGCGAGCACGCAGGCGTCGAGGTCGGACCGGTCCTGCGCGTGCCAGCCGGCCAGCGGTGCGCCGAGCGCGCGGAGGTCGAGCCGCCGAGCCGGGGCCACGCCGTCGCGCGCCACACGTGCTGCGAGCCGCTCCCACGCGGGGCCCTCGACGGCGAGCGCCTCGTCGAGCCGGGCGAGGAACCCCTCGGACACGGACTCGGGCTCGACCCGCGCGAGCGTCGAGTAGTAGGCCCAGAGGGTGTCGCGGTGCAGGAGCGGCCACAGGTCCTGGTCGAAGGACGGCTCGATGCCTGCCCGCCGGGGGGCCAGGGCAGCGGCCCGGGTGAACCAGCGCAGCCCGATGGAGGGGGCGTAGTACGAGTCCAGTTCCGCCTTGCCGCGGTAGGGCACCCCGCGCCGTGACGCCGCGACGATCCGCGGCTCCCGCCCGGAGGGCTCGTACGCCAGGCGCCCGTCGGGCTGCTCTGAGAATCGCCCGCCCCGGCCCTCGGTGAGCTGGACCATGACGTCGAAGAAGTTCAGCCCCATGCCGCGCACCAGGACGGTCTTCCCGGCCGGCAGCCTGTCCCAGTCCACGTCCGCCGGAGCCGCCGGCGGAAGGTAGGTCAGGCCGAGCCGTTCGGCGGATTCCGCCAGGACGCGCTGGTCACGGCCGAGCCGCGCCGGGACGTGCCCGAGGGCGAGCACGACGGCGTCGGCCTCCCGCGCGCGCCCGCCCGCCGTCGTGACCGCGAACCCATGCGGGGTGCGCCCGACCCGGGCCACCTCCTGCGGCACGTGGCACACGACGGCGCCGGGCGGCGCGGCGTCGAGGATCGCCTGCCACGTCTCGGCCAGGTAGCGCCCGTAGAGCGCCCTCGGCGGGAACCCGCTCGCGTCGAGGCGGCTGAGCTCGGCCTGCTCCTCGGGGCCGAGGCAGCACTGTCCCGCGCGGATCGCGTTGCGCTGCGCGTCGCGCCACGCGTCGAAGCTGGTCCCGGCGAGGGGCTTGGCCATGCCCGGCTCGCTCGGGATCACAGTGGGGTAGAAGGAGGGCGTGTTCATCAGGAACAGTCGCGGCTGCCCTGTGCGCCAGACCTTGCCCGGGCCCGGATCGAAGGGGTCGTAGACGGTGATCTCCAGCGCGGTCCCCGGAGCCTCCTGCGCTGCCCGGACGGCGAGGAGCCGCTCCACTGCGGAGAGTCCGCGCGGTCCGCCCCCCACCACGGCTACGCGCTTCACACCTCCCCGGACCATAGGGTTGAGCTTAACCCGCGGCGTGGAAGGATGGGCCCATGACCCCGGACACCACCCCTGCCGAGACAGCGCAGCCCGCCGACACCGAGACGTGGGCGCACCTCCCCGGGGAGCCGGTGGACGAGAACCTGTGGCTCGAGGACATCCACGGCGAGGACCAGCTGGCGTGGGTGCGCGAGCAGAACGCCCGCACTGAGGACCTGCTCGTGGACGCCGAGTACGCGCAGCTCGAGGCCCGCATCCTCGAGGTCATGGACTCGACGGACCGCATTCCGATGGTGGCGAAGCGCGGGGACTGGTACTACAACTTCTGGCGCGACGCCGAGCACCCCAAGGGCCTGTGGCGGCGCACCCGGTGGGACAGCTACGTGACCGAGGCCCCCGAGTGGGAGGCCGTGCTCGACCTCGACGCGCTCGCCGCCGCCGAGGGAACCGAGTGGGTGTGGGGCGGGGCGAGCTTCCTCCGGCCGGACGACGGCGTCTCATGGCGCCGCTGCATGGTCCGGCTCTCCCCCGACGGAGGAGACGCCGCGGCCCTGCGCGAGTACGACGTCGAGGACCGCGCGTTCGTGGACCCCACAGCAGGCGGCTTCGAACTGCCGGCTGCCAAGGGCGGGGTGGACTGGATCGACGCGGACACGCTGCTGGTCTCCTCGACCCTCGGCGAGGACGCCTCGACCACGTCCTCGTACCCCCGCATCGTGCGGAAGCTGGCACGCGGCGGCGATCTGGCGGACGCCGAGACCGTCTTCGAGGTCGCCGCGGAGCACATGATGGCCTCCGCGGGCTTCGACGACACCCCGGGCTTCGAGCGGCTTCTCGCGAGCGACCGAATCAGCTTCTTCGACGTCCAGCACTCGGTCTGGGCGGACGGGGCCTGGGCGCCGATCCCCGTGCCCACCAATGTCGACGTGGACCTGCACCGCGAGTGGATCCTGTTCCGGCCCCAGCGCGACTGGACCGTCGGCGGGAGCAGCGACGGGCGGGTGTACCCCGGCGGCTCCCTGCTCGTGGCCGGCTTCGACGAGTTCATGGCAGGGTCCCGGGACCTCACCGTCCTGTTCACCCCCGATGAGCACACCTCGCTCCAGTCCTGGTCCTGGACGAAGAGCCACCTCATGCTCAACCTGCTCCGCGACGTCTCCTCCGAGATCCGGGTGCTCACGCCGCGGGAGCCCGGCTCCGCAGCGCACGACGCCGGGTGGTCGCCCCGGGTGCTCGACGCGTGCCCGCCGCTGCACCTCGTCGAGAGCTTCGCCGTGGACGACGAGGACCCCGAGTCGGGCGACGACTACTGGCTCATCGCGACAGGGTTCCTGACGCCCACCACCCTCCTGCGCGGAACCCTCGGCGGGGAGCACGCGGCAGTCAAGCGGGCGCCGTCGTTCTTCGACGAATCCCGCTTCGAGGTGGAGCAGCACTTCGCGGCCTCCGCAGACGGCACGCGGGTGCCGTATTTCCAGGTATCCCCCGTCGGGCTGGAGCTGGACGGAACTGCGCCGACCCAGCTCTCCGGCTACGGCGGGTTCGAGATCGCCAGAACGCCCGCCTACTCCGGCACGGTCGGCAGGGCGTGGCTCGAGAAGGGCGGCGTGTACGTCGTGGCGAACATCCGCGGCGGCGGCGAGTACGGGCCCGCGTGGCACCAGGCGGCGCTCAAGGCGAACCGACACCGTGCCTACGAGGACTTCGCGGCGGTCGCCCAGGACCTCATCCGGCGCGGCGTCACCTCGCCGCAGCATCTGGGCTGCTCGGGCGGCTCGAACGGCGGCCTGCTCGTCGGGAACATGCTCGTCCACTATCCGGAGCTGTTCGGGGCGATCTCCTGCGGGGTGCCGCTCCTGGACATGCGCCGGTACACGAAGCTCTCCGCGGGCTACTCGTGGATCGCCGAGTACGGCGACCCGGACAAGCCGGAGGAGTGGGAGTTCCTCCGGACCTTCTCGCCGTACCACCTGCTGCGCGACGGGGTGGAGTACCCGGACACCTTCATCTGGACGGCGACCTCCGACGACCGGGTGGGGCCCGTGCAGGCGCGCAAGATGGCCGCGCGCATGGAGGCCATGGGGATCCGGAACGTCTGGTTCCACGAGGCCCTCGAGGGCGGCCACGCCGGGGCGAGCGACAACCGGCAGGCCGCCGCGCTCCAGGCCCGCAGCCAGACCTTCCTGTGGCGCGCCCTGACCGGGTCCCTGCACTAGCCCCCTTCCCCTTCCGTCTGGGGGTCATATTCTGGGAGTCACATTCTGGGAGTCACCGGAGGTGACCCTCAGAACGTGACCCCCAGACGGAAGGGCGGGGCGCTTTTGCGTCTCCGCCACCGTTCTGGGTACGCTTGTCAGGCTGGCGACAGCAAGGAGACGTGCCAGAGCGGCCGAATGGACTTCACTGCTAATGAAGGGTCCGGGGAAACTTGGACCGGGGGTTCAAATCCCCCCGTCTCCGCCATGTGAATACGAGAGGCGCCCCCAGTCTTCGGACCGGGGGCGCTTCTCGCGTGCGCCGGCTGGGGCTCAGTGGCGTGTCTTGGACCAGAAGAGGATCCCGCCCGCGACCGCCAGGGCGATCATGATGGCCCATGCCAGCGGGCCCGGTGCCCAGGCGGAGGCAGCGGTCTGGGAAGAATGCTCCGCGGGTGTGCCCGTGGAGGCCTGCCAGTCCCCGCCGGCGGGGTGGTCGGCGGTCGCGGCGGGCGACGGCGCCGCCGGCGGCTCCGCGCTCGGGGGCGCCTGGGGCGGAGCAGGCGCAGCTGCCGTCGGCGGAAGCGGCTGCGGCTGGCTGTCGGGGCACGGCGCCGCGGAGAACTGATGAGTCCACTGCGTCGGGCCGCCCATCGAGTACCCGGGCCGCGCCGAGGCGACCACGGTGACCGTGCCGAGCGCTGAGTTGGACCCGGCTGCGAGGAGGGTCTCCCCGACGCGGTAGTCGACCCCGATGATCCGGGGGACGAGGACGGCGTCGCGGTCGGTGCCGCACGGATCCGAGAACAGCGGGGCATCGGCCGTCACCGCGACGGGGCAGGGCGCGGTGAGGTCCGCAGCGGCGGAGGTCGCGAGCGCAGCGCCATCGGGGGACTGGCTCACGGTCGCCGTGTAGGCGTGCCCGGTCGAGAGGGGGACGATGATGTCCGCCGACCCGGTGAACCTCCCCGACGCCGCCTCGTGCCCGGCCTCGTCGGTGATGCGGTAGGCGAGCATGGCGCCCTGGTCAGTCTGGGCCGCCAGGCGCACTGAGTCGCAGGCCGAGCGGACGAGACTCACCTGCGCCTTGGGCGGCGCGGCGGAGGGCGTGGGGCTCGGCGTGCTCGTCGGGGACGGGGACGGGGGAAGCAGCTGTTGGGGATCCGGAGATGGACTCAGCTGATCCGCAGGGATCTGGAGTGGCGGTCTCTCGGCTGCTGTTGCCGCGCCAGCCTGAGGCACCATGAGCAGCGGGAGGCCCAGCATGAGGGCACCGAGAACGGCGGCACACAACGCCAGGCGGCGGACAATCGGCGGGGCCTTGCGGCTCACGATCTGGGCCATTCCCTCCTGTGGCTGGCGATCGGTCGCAGCCAGCCTATCGAAATGAGACCATTTCGTGATCATTGTGTGATCTGGGACACGAAGTGTGTCGGGTGATGCCCCGGGGCCTGTCTCTTCGCCCTACCCGGCCTGGGCCAGCGCGAGCGGCAAGACCGGCCCCGCCCCCTCCCGTCGAAGCAGCCTTCCGGCGACCGTCGCGGTCCACCGGCTGTCCACCAGGTCGTCGACGAGCAGCACCGGCTGCCCCGCCACCCCGGCGAGCGCCTCGCGCAGGTCGGGACCGACGTCGAACGCCTCCCAGACCCCGGCGAGCCGGAACGCGCTGTTGCCGCCGCCCTGCCCAGGTCGAGCGGCATCGGTGCGCTTGAGCGGCCCGAGGTACGGGAGCCGACCCATCTGGGCGATGCCGCGCGCGAGCGAATCCACCAGCCGCGGACGCGTCGCCGAGGGGACGCTCACGACGGCGGCGGGTCGCCCAGCGCCGCTCCACGGGCCCGCCGACGAGTCGCCCTGCGCCCATGCCGACAGGAGCTCGACACAGGCGCGCGCGAGCGCCGGGGGAACTTCCGCGTCGGGGGCGCCGGCGGCGAACAGCTCGCGGAGCGGTCCCCCATAGCCGAGGTCGGTGAGGCGGGCGAGTGCCCGGCCCTCGGCGAGCTGCTCCTCCGCGGAGATCCTGCCCTTGACCCGCACCCCGAGCTTCTCCATGCCGCTGGGCCACTGGGCCCGCGGCTCGATGGGGACGCCGGCGTGCCGCAGCTTGGCACCGGCGCGCTCGAGCAGCGACGGGTCGACGTCGTCCGGGAACCAGCGGCCGGCGCAGTTATCGCAGCGCCCGCACGGGGCTGCCGTCTCGTCGTCGAGCACGCTCGTGATGTACTCCATGCGGCATCCGGCGGTCTCCTCGTACACCACCATCGAGTCCTGCTCGGCCACACGGGCCTCGGCGATGCGCGCGTACCGCTCGCCGTCGTACTGCCACGGGACACCGGTGGCCTGCCATCCGCCGCCAACCCGCTCCACGGCCCCGTCCACAGCGAGGACCTTCAGGAGCAGCTCGAGCTGGGTTCGGCGCAGCTCCACGAGAGACTCGAGCGCCACGGTCGAGAGGGGTCGGCCGGCTTCCGAGAGCGCCGCGATGACCGCGTTGGCCCTGCCCTTCTCGGGCATGGACGCTGTGGCGAAGTAGCGCCAGATGTCGCGGTCCTCAGGGCCGGGCAGGAGGAGCACGTCAGCGTTGGCGGAGCCGCGCCCGGCACGTCCCACCTGCTGGTAGTAGGCGACCGGGCTCGACGGCGCGCCCAGGTGCACGACGAAGCCGAGGTCCGGCTTGTCGAACCCCATTCCGAGGGCGCTGGTCGCGACGAGTGCCTTGACCTGGTTGTCCTTGAGGAGCTGCTCGGCCTGCTCGCGCTCCGCCGTGTCGGTCTTGCCCGTGTAGGCCAGCACGCGGTGGCCCGCCTCGGTGAGGATCCGGGCCGTGTCCTCCGCCGCGGAGACCGTGAGCGTGTAGATGATCCCGCTCCCGGGCAGCCCCTCGAGATGGGCGAGCAGCCACGCGAGGCGGTGCCCGGCGTCGGGCAGCGCCAGGACGCCGAGGCGCAGCGACTCACGCCCGAGCGGCCCCCTCAGTGTGAGGACGTCCCTGCCGAGCTGCTCCTCGATGTCCCGGACCACGCGCGCGTTGGCGGTCGCCGTCGTCGCGAGGACGGGTACCGACGCCGGGAGCTCGTCGATCAGCGAGGCGATCCGGCGGTAGTCGGGCCGGAAGTCGTGGCCCCAGTCCGAGATGCAGTGTGCCTCGTCCACCACGAGCAGTCCGGTGCGGGCGAGCAGCTCGGGCAGGTGCTGCTCACGGAATCCCGGATTCGTGAGCCGCTCCGGGGAGATGAGGACGACGTCGGCCGCGTCCGCCTCGAGCGCGGCGTGCACCTCGTCCCATTCGAGCCGGTTCGCCGAGTTGATCGCCACGGCCCGCACGCCAGCGCGTGCGGCGGCCGCAACCTGGTCCCGCATGAGCGCGAGGAGGGGCGAGACGAGGAGTGTGGGCCCGGCCCCCTGCGCGCGCAGGAGCAGGGATGCCACGAAGTACACGGCGGACTTGCCCCAGCCGGTGCGCTGGACCACGAGGGTGCGCCGCCCCTTGGCGACGAGGGCCTCGATGGCTTCGAACTGGCCGGGGTGGAAGTCGGCGTCATCCCGTCCGACGAGGGTGCGCAGGACCCTCAGGGCACGGTCGCGGAGACCGTCACCGCGACCGCCCGCCTCGTCACGTTGTGTCATATTTTCCGCTGAACGGGCTGCTTGCTGCGGGCTCGGGACCATGTCTTCCAGTATGGCCGTGACCTCCGACACTTCACGGTGACCTGAGAGTTCCCGTCCCGATACCGTAGTGGCATCTCAGTGCCAACGAGAAGGAACGTGTCATGACGGCGACGGTGCCGCCCCTTTCTGATGCCACCCTGCCGGAGCAGGCAGGCCAGTCCCCCGAGCAGAAGCAGTCCCAGCCGAAGCAGCCCGAGCGGAAGTCCGCGGGCCATGTGATCGTCGATTCGCTCGCCGCCCACGGCGTGAAGCGGACGTACGTGGTTCCCGGCGAGTCGTTCCTGGACGTGCTCGATGGCCTCCACAACGCCTCGATCGAGACGGTCGTGTGCCGCCACGAGGGCGGCGCGGCCTACATGGCCGAGGCCGACGGGAAGATGAACCAGCTCCCCGGCGTGGCCATGGTCACGCGCGGGCCCGGAGCGGCGAACGCGCACGTGGGCCTGCACACCGCGTGGCAGGACTCGACCCCGATGGTGCTGTTCGTCGGGCTGATCCCGTTCGCGCACCGCGACCGCGAGGCATTCCAGGAGTTCGACATCAAGTCCTGGTTCGACACCGGCGCCAAGCGCGTCATGGTGCTCGACCACGCCGAGCGCGCCTCCGAGATCGTCGCCGAGGCGATGTTCGCAGCGATGAGCGGGCGCCCGGGGCCCGTCGTCGTGGGCCTGCCGGAGGACATCATCCAGCAGGAGATCGACGCCGAGATCCACCCCGTGATCCCAGTGGCCGAGGGCGGCATGACCGTCAGCGACTGGAAGGCGCTCAAGGCAGCCCTGTCCGAGGCGGAAAAGCCGCTGTTCGTCGTCGGCGGCAACGACTGGACCCAGGAGGGCGCCACCGCGCTGACCAACTGGCTCGAGGACCACAGCATCCCGGCCGCGGCCGAGTGGCGATGCGAGGGCACCATCCCCTTCGACTCCCCCTCCTACGTCGGCCCGATCGGCTACGGCCGGCCCAAGCCGACCTACAACCTGCTCGAGGAGACGGACCTGCTGGTCTTCGTCGGCACCGTCCCCGGGGACGTCATCACCGACGGGTTCCTGGTCCGCCAGGACTGGGCGAAGAAGAACTTCCTCGTCACGATCGACCCGTCCCTGCGCGGGCGCTCGGGCCCGGTCTCGCACCAGATCGTCGCCAAGCCGGACTCGTTCGTGCGTGACCTCGTCCTGATGAACCTCCCCGTGCGCGAGCAGTGGAAGGTCTGGACCGAGCGCATGCGCGGCGAGCAGGAGAAGTTCGCTGCCCTGCCCCCGGCCACGCCCACGGACGGGCAGGCCCGCATGGACACCCTCATGGCGAACCTCTGCGCGTCCCTGCCGGAGGACGCCATGATCACCCTCGGCGCCGGCGAGCACACCAACTGGGCCCACCGCTACTTTCCCACCCAGAAGTACGCGTCGATGATCTCGGCCCGCAACGGCTCCATGGGCTACTCCATCCCCTCCGCCGTCGCCGCCTCCCTGGCCCACCCGGGCCGGCGCGTGGTGACGATCGCCGGCGACGGCGAGTTCCTCATGAACGGCCAGGAGCTCGCCACCGCGGCGCAGTACGGCGCGACTCCGCTCGTGATCGTCATGGACAACCAGGAGTACGGCACGATCCGCTCGCACCAGGAGCGCCACTACCCGCACCGCATCTCCGGCACGCAGCTGAAGAACCCGGACTTCGCGCTCATGGCTCAGGCGTTCGGCGGATTCGGCGTCCGGGTCGAGAAGGACGCCGACGTCCCGGCCGCCCTCGAGGCCGCGCTCCGCGCGATCGACGAGGACAAGACCTTCGCCCTCGTCCACCTCATCGTCGAGCAGCGCGTCAAGGCCTACTGAGCCCCAAGGTTGAGGGGTCATGTCCCAAGGTCGAAGGGCCAGGGACATGACCCCTCAACGTAGGGGACGGGACCCCGCAACACCTGGCTGGCGAGTCCACGCACGACGGCGCGCACGACTCAGTCGGCGCCGAACCGCCCCCGGTGCTCGAGCGGGATGAGCGGCTTCTCGGCGCGGGCGCGGATCTGCTGGACGGCCCACGAGTTGCCGTCGGGGTCGTCGAAGCCGAAGAACGTGCCGCCGTCGTCGGGCGAGAAGACCATGAGCTCCGAGCATTCGACGCCGCGGCCCGTCAGCTCCGCCCGGGCTGTCTCGGCGTCGGCGACGACGAGTTGGAGGCCCTTGAGCGAACCCGGCTCCATGGCGCGCTGGGGCGGCAGGTCGCCGAACACGATCGAGCAGCCGGAGCCCTCAGGCGTGAGCTGGACGACGTGCATGTGCTCGTTCTTCGTGTCGTGGTCGAGGTGGAAGCCGACCTTGTCGCGGTAGAACTCGACCGAGCGGTCGATGTCGGCCACGGGCAGGATGACAACTTCGAGGGTCCAGTCCATGGGCTCAACCTAGGCGCGGCGTCCGCACGGCTCAAGATCCGGCTCCGGTGTCGGCGCCCCCCAGTAGAATCGAGCCCGTGACCAGCAACGTGAACGCCGCCCCTGACTCGACAAGCACCGCGCCCCTGACCGACCTGTCCGCGTCCTTCAAGGCGTACGACGTGCGCGGGATCGTGGGCGAGACCATCGATGCCCGCATCGTCGAGGCCGTCGGCGCGGCGTTCGTGGACGTCCTGGGCCTGGCCGGGCAGACGGTGCTGGTTGGCGGGGACATGCGCCCGTCGTCGCCGGACTTCATCGCCGCGTTCGCCCGCGGCGCGGCAGCCCGCGGCGGCAGGGTCGAGACGCTGGACCTGATCTCGACCGACGAGCTGTACTACGCCTGCGGCGCACTCGATGCGGCCGGTGCCACCTTCACCGCGAGCCACAACCCCGCGCAGTACAACGGCATCAAGATGGCCAAGCCCGGCGCGCAGCCGGTCTCCTCGGAGACCGGGCTGAAGGACATCCAGGCCGCCGCCGAGGCGTACCTCGCCGCGGACGCCATCCCGACCGTGGACGAGCCCGGGCAGATCGCCGTCCGCGATGTCCTGCGCGACTACGCGGAGTACCTGCGCGGCCTGGTGGACCTGAGCGGCATCCGACCGCTGAAGGTGGTCGTGGACGCGGGGAACGGCATGGCCGGCCTCACGACCCCGGCGGTGCTCGGCGACCAGCTCCTGCCGGGCCTGCCCCTGGAGATCGTCCCGCTCTACTTCGAGCTCGACGGCACCTTCCCGAACCACCCGGCCAACCCGCTCGAGCCGGAGAACCTGCGCGACCTGCAGGCCGCGGTCGTGCGGCACGGGGCGGACATCGGCCTTGCGTTCGACGGCGACGCGGACCGCTGCTTCGTCATCGACGAGAAGGGCGAGCCGGTCTCGCCGTCGGCCATCACGGCGCTCGTGGCGCGCCGCGAGATCGCACGGGCCAAGGCGGCGGGCGAGGCCGAGCCGGTCATCATCCACAACCTCATCACCTCCCGCGCGGTGCCGGAGCTGGTCCAGCACGACGGCGGCCGCCCGGTGCGCACGCGCGTGGGCCACTCCTTCATCAAGGCCGTGATGGCCGAGGAGGGCGCCGTGTTCGGCGGCGAGCACTCCGCGCACTACTACTTCCGCGACTTCTGGAACGCCGACACCGGCATGCTCGCCGCGATGCACGTCCTCGCGGCCCTCGGCGGGCAGGAGGAGCCGCTCTCCGAGCTCGCGGCCGAGTACGAGCCGTACGTGGCCTCCGGCGAGATCAACTCGGAGATCGAGGACAAGGCCGCCGCCGTGGCCCGGGTCCGCGAGGAGTACGAGGGCGACGACGTGGCGGTCGACGAGCTCGACGGCACCACCTTCTCCGCCGCGGACGGCACCTGGTGGTTCAACCTCCGCCCCTCGAACACGGAGCCGTTCCTGCGCTTCAACGGCGAGGCGAAGGACCGCGCGACCCTTGAGCAGCTGCGCGACACCGTCCTCGCGATCGTCCGGGCCTGACTGTGCCCGGGGAGAAGCCATTGGCTGAGCAGCAGGCCGAGCTCCGCCAGGTGCTCGGCACCGCGCTCGGCATGGCCCAGGAGCACCTCGAGCAGAACGGCGGCTTCCTGCCGTTCGGCGTCACGCTCGCGCACGACGGCGAGCTGCGGCTCGTGATGGTCACGCCGCCGGAGGCGGGTCCCGACGGGGAGTTCGACGCCGAGGCGATGATGGAGGACGTCCTCGAGCTGCTGCGGCAGGGCCGCGAGGGATACACCGCAGTCGCCTTCGCGTCCGACGTGCACCTGCCGGAGCGCGGCTCCGACGGCATCCACGGCGCGGCCGAGCACGCAGGCGGCGGGGTGATGGCCGCCGTCGTGCCCTACGAGCTCACGGCCGAGGGCTACGTCTTCGGAGCCCTGGAAGCGGATGGGCACGAGGCCGCGGTCTTCACCACCTGACCCCCGGCGTCGTGACGCCCGACGGGGACCGGCCCCGGCGGGCGTAGAATACTCGCCATGCGCATGACGGCCTTCGAGGATGTGAGTCTGCGCGCCCTGATGCTGCTGGCTGCCAATGACACCGGCGTCCCGCTGGCCACGCGGACCATCGCGGACGGCGTCGGCACGCCCTACAACCACGTGAGCAAGGCCGTGCTCAGGCTCCGCGAGCTCGGGTACGTCGAGGCCACGCGCGGCCGCTCCGGCGGGGTCCAGCTGAGCGAGGCGGGGCGGAGGGCGACGGTCGGCGGCGTCCTGCGCGCCCTCGACACGCGTGAGGACCTGGCCGAGTGCGAAACCCCCAACGGGGACTGCCCCCTGAACTTCCAGTGCGGACTGCGCGGCGCCCTCCGGCGCGCCCGGGAGGCGTTCTACCGCGAGCTCGACAGCGTGGTGGTGAGCTCGCTGCCGCACGAGCGGCAGATGGGCCCGGTGCTCGTGCGGATCGGGCTGCGCCCGCCTGCCTGAGCCGCCACTCCCCTGCCGACGGCGACGCCTCCACAGCGCATGACGCTCCGTGACGAGCGTCACAGCTTCTCGAATTGCCATTTTCTACGCCCAGTAGAAGACTGTAGGTAATTCAGCATCGCAGATGCGGAATAAGCCAAAGTCCCCGGTTGGGGACCAGCCCCATGCTTGAGGAGTCGCAATGCTCTCGGATACCGCGCGCCCCGTCATCGAAGCCACCCTCCCCCTCGTCGGGAGCCGGATCGGCGAGATCACGCCGCTGTTCTACCAGAAGATGTTCGCCGCGCACCCCGAGCTGCTCAATGGGACCTTCTCCCGCGCCAACCAGGCGAACGGCACCCAGCGCCAGGCCCTCGCCGGCGCTATCGCGGCCTTCGCGAGCCACCTCGTGAACAACCCGGGCACCCTCCCCGAGGCCGTCCTGAGCCGCATCGCCCACAAGCACACGTCCCTCGGCATCACTGAGGACCAGTACCAGATCGTCTACAAGTACCTCTTCGAGGCCATCGTCGAGGACCTCGGCGAGGCCGTCACGCCCGAGGTCGCTGCGGCCTGGACCGAGGTGTACTGGCTCATGGCGGACGCCCTCATCAAGATCGAGAAGGGGCTCTACGCCAGGCAGGCCAATGACAAGATGTGGATGCCCTGGAAGATCGTGGAGAAGACGCCCGCGAGCCCCACGACGATGACGTTCGTGTTCGAGCCCGCCGACGACACCCCCGTGACCCCGGGCGAGCCCGGCCAGTTCGTCTCGGTCCGCATCCCGGTCGCGGACGGCCTCCTGCAGGCCCGCCAGTACACGCTGTCGGCCGACGCCGAGTCCACCGAGCGCCGCGTCATCACCACCAAGTTCAACGACGGCGGCGAGGTCTCGCCGATCATGCACGAGAAGTTCCAGGTGGGCGACGTCGTGGAGCTCTCCAACCCGTACGGCGACGTGACGCTCGACGACGGCGACGGCCCCCTCGTCCTCGCGACCGCCGGCATCGGCTGCACCCCGGCTGCCTCCATCCTGCGGGCCCTGGCCACCAACGGCTCGGGCCGCGAGGTCCTCGCCCTGCACGCCGACCGCAGCCTCGACACGTGGGCCCTGTCCGGCCAGATGCTCGGCGACGTCCAGAAGATCGACGGCGCAAGCCTGAAGGTCTGGCTCGAGAAGCCCGAACTCGCCGCAGTGGGCGCAGGCGCCGCGGGCGCCGAGACGCACGAGGGCTTCATGAACCTCGCCGACGTGGACCTCCCCGAGAACGCGAACGTCTACCTCTGCGGCCCGCTGCCGTTCATGCAGAAGGTCCGCTCCCAGGCCATCGCCAAGGGCATCCCGGCCACGAGGATCCACTACGAGGTCTTCGGCCCCGACCTCTGGCTCGCCTCGCAGAACTGAACCACGCCCAACGTCTGAGGGTCACCTCCTGAGGGTCACGTGATGTGACTCCCAGGAGGTGACCCTCAGACGTTGGACGGCGCGGAGGTCAGTTCGAGGCGGTGAAGAACGTGCCTCGGAACTGCGGCTGCTCGAGCTCGTCGAGCGCGGCGACGGCATAGTCCTGCGAGGAGATCCTCTCGCCGGCGGCCGGGACGTCGACGGCGGTGACGTACTCCCCCGTGCGCTCGCCCGGGGCGATGACCGCGGCCGGCGCCTGGACGGTCAGGTCGGCGCCGGCGTCGCGCAGGGCCTCGTAGGCGACGTACACGGCGTCCGACTCCCCCTTGTACTCGGCCGGGAACCCGGCGGTGTCCTTGATCGGCGTGCCGTCAGGCGTCTTCAGCCCCCCGAAGCCGCCCACCATGTAGAGCCGCGCCGCCGTGGGGACCGCCGCGATCGCGCGGTGCGCGTCGATGTAGGGCTCGCGGGAACCGCCGGTGCGGTCGGGCACGGTGGCCAGCACCACGGCGTCGTGCGCCTTGGCGACCTCGCTGTACGTCTGGAGGTCGGCCAGGTCCGCGGCACGCACGACGGCGGCGCCCTCCACCGGGGCCCCCTTGCGGCTGATGGCGGTCACCTCGTGCCCGCGGCGGGCGGCTTCGGCGACGATCTGGCTTCCCACCATGCCGGTGGCTCCGTAGACGGCGATCTTCATGAGGGCTCCTAATGATTGAAGTTGCAACTTTAGGCAACCCCGGCCCCCGGGCGAGTATTCCGCCGCCAGGAGGTGACTCCCAGAAGGTGACTCGCAGAAGGTGACCCCTAGAAGAGCTGGCGCCAGTTGGTCTTCGCCAGGTCGAGCACCTCGTCGCCGCGCCCGGAGAGGACGGTCCTGAGGGCGTAGAGCGTGAAGCCGCTGGCCTGCTGGGCGGTGATCGCCGGCGGCATGGCGAGCTCCTGCCGGGCCGTCACGACGTCCACGAGGGCGGGGCCGTCGTGCGCGAGCGCCTCCTTGAGGCCGCGCTCGAGCTCGGAGGACTCGTTGACCCGCACCCCTTTGATGCCCAACGCCTCCGCCACGGCGGCGAAGTTCGGATTGTCCAGCCCGGTGCCGAAGTTCACGAAGCCCGCCGACTTCATCTCGAGCTCGATGAAGTTCAGCGAGCCGTTGTTGAACACGACGAGCTTCACGGGCAGCCGGTTCTGGACGAGCGTGATGAGCTCTCCCATGAGCATCGAGAGGCCGCCGTCGCCGGCGAGGGCCACGACCTGCCGGCCTGGGAAGGCGGCCTGCGCACCCATCGCGTGCGGCAGGGCGTTCGCCATGGAGCCGTGCGTGAACGAGCCGACGAGGCGCCGTCGCCCGTTCATGGTGAGGTAGCGCGCCGCCCAGATCACCGGGGTGCCCACGTCCGCCGTGAAGACCACGTCGTCGTCGGCGAGCTGGTCGAGGACGCGGGTGATGTGCTGCGGGTGGAGCGGCTGGCCCTTCTTCGTCGGGGTGGCGAGGTCGTCGAGCCGGGACCGGGTCTTGGCGTAGTGCTTGAGGGTCGACTCGAGGTGGGTGCGCCGCTTCTTCCGCGTCAGCAGCGGCAGCAGGGCGGACGCGGTGTGCTTGACGTCGCCGACCAGCCCGAGGTCGAGGCGCGTGCGCCGGCCCAGCTGGTCGCCGCGGATGTCCACCTGGATGATCTTCGCCCGCTCCGGGTAGAACTGCTGGTAGGGGAAGTCCGTGCCGAGCATGAGGAGCGCGTCGCAGGACTCCATGGCGCGGTAGCCGGAGCTGAACCCGAGCAGGCCGGTCATGCCCACGTCGAACGGGTTGTCGTACTCGATGAACTCCTTCCCGCGGAACGCGTGCACGATCGGCGCCCCGAGCGCATCGGCGAGCGCGACCACCTCGTCGTGGGCTCCCTCGACGCCGGCGCCTGCGAGGATCGTGACCTTCCCGGCCGCGTTGAGGATGTCCGCGGCCTCCCGCAGCTCGGGCCCGCTCGGCACGACCCGCGGCTCGGCCCGGCGCACCACGGCGATCCGGTCCGACGCGACCTGGGCGAGCGCGATGTCCCCGGAGAGGACCACGACGGCGACGCCGCGCTTCTCGACCGCGGTGCGCAGGGCGATCTCGAGGATCCGCGGCATCTGGGCGGGGTCGGTGACCTGCTCGGCGTAGACGCTGCACTCGCGGAACACCTCGGTGGGGTGGGTCTCCTGGAAGTAGTTCGAGCCGATCTCGGTGCTGGGGATGTGGGCGGCGATCGCGAGGACGGGCACGCGGGAGCGGTTCGCGTCGTAGAGGCCGTTGATGAGGTGCAGGTTCCCGGGGCCCGCGGAGCCGGCGCAGACAGCCACCTCCCCGGTGAGGGCCGCCTCCGCGGCGGCGGCGAACGCGGCGGCCTCCTCGTGGCGCACGTGGACCCACTGGATGCTCGGGGTGCCGCGGAGCGCGTCGGTGAACCCGTTGAGCGAGTCCCCGGGGAGGCCGTAGACGCGGCGGACTCCGTTGGCGGCGAGGGTGTCGACGATGTTCTCAGCGATGGTCGTCATGGCCTCCAACCTAGCCGTGTGACGCAGATCCCGGGTACCCCCGGGGAATAACTGGGTAGCACAGACGTTGAACTTGAGCGTAAGTCACTCAACTCTGTATCTATCCTTCGGAGGATTACGAATGCCACTGTTCTTCGGCCCCGCAGCCGGCAACGGCTCCTTCGACGAGTTCCTTGCCCGGTACCTCCAGGGTCAGGGAGCGCGCCGAGTGGGGCGCCCCATCGACATGACGCGGCTCGTGAGCCGCGGGACCCAGAAGGTGCTCAACGTCGCCGGCCGCTACGCGAAGGACCACGGACACCGCGAGGTGGACGCCCTGCACCTGCTCCGCATCCTCGCGGAGACTGAGGCGGTCTCCGACATGGTCCGGCGCGCGGGCGTGGACCCCGCAGGGATCGTGGAGGCCGTCGAACAGCGGCTGCCCGAACCCGCCGAGGGCTCCGACGCAGACCCGGCCGCCGCCCCCACGCTCACCGCCGCCGCGCAGCATGTCTTCCTCGACGCGTACAAGGTCGCGCGCTCCCTCGGGTCCACGTACATCGACCCCGAGCACGTGTTCCTCGCGCTCGTGCTGGGCACGGACGCGCCCGCGGGCCAGATCCTCGCGGCCGCCGGCGTCACGCCCCAGTCCCTCCAGGAGGGCGAGTCCGCCCCGGCGGATTCCGCGCACGACGGCGAGGCCTCGCCCCGCGCGCCGAAGCGCACCACCGGCAGTGGCGCACGCAGCGGGAAGGACACCATGCTCGGCCAGTTCGGCACGGACCTCACCGAGCTCGCCCGCGAGGGCAGGCTCGATCCGGTGATCGGCCGCGCCGAGGAGATCGAGCAGGCCATCGAGATCCTGGCCCGCCGCACCAAGAACAACCCCGTGCTCATCGGCGAGGCCGGCGTCGGCAAGACGGCGATCGTCGAGGGCCTGGCCCAGGCCATCGCGTCCGGGGAGGTGCCCGCGCAGCTGTCCGGCAAGCGCGTGGTCTCCCTCGACCTGCCCGCCATGGTGGCGGGGACCCGCTACCGCGGCGACTTCGAGGAGCGCATCACCAAGACTCTGGACGAGCTCGCCGAGGACGGGGACGTCATCGCGTTCATCGACGAGCTCCACACCGTCGTCGGCGCCGGCGGCGGTGGCGAGGGCGGCATGGACGCGGGCAACATCCTCAAGCCCCGCCTCGCCCGCGGCGAGCTGCACCTCGTGGGCGCCACCACGCTCGACGAGTACCGCCGCATCGAGAAGGACCCGGCCCTCGAGCGCCGGTTCCAGCCCGTGACGGTCGGCGAGCCGAGCGTCGAGGACGCCGTCGCGATCCTGGCCGGGCTCGCCCCCCGCTACGCGGAGCACCATGATGTGGCGTACTCGGACGAGGCGATCCGCGCCGCGGTCGAGCTCTCCCACCGCTACATCACGGACAGGTACCTGCCGGACAAGGCCATCGACCTCATCGACCAGGCCGGCGCCCGGCTCAGCCTCGCGCGCGGCCCCCGGGCCGTGGACGTCGAGGCCCTGAACGCCGAGGCGACGAGGCTCGAACAGGAGAAGGCCGCCGCCGTCGCCCGCGAGGACTACGAGGAGGCCTCACGGCTGCGCGACGCGATCGAGGCGGTAGCCGTCAGGATCGCCGATGCGGCGGAGGGCGTCGGCACCCAGGGGGGCGACGCCGTCGTGCGCGAGGAGGACATCGCCGCCGTGGTGGCCCGCGCCACCGGAATCCCGGCCGCGCGGGTCACCGAGGGCGAGCGCGAGCGCCTCGCGCGCCTCGAGGACGAGCTCCATGGGCGCGTTGTCGGGCAGGAGGACGCGGTCACCGCGATCGCGAAGGCGGTGCGCCGCAACCGCACCGGCCTCGGCGACGCCGGGCGACCGGTGGGCAGCTTCCTGTTCCTCGGCCCCACGGGCGTGGGCAAGACCGAGCTCGCGAAGGCCCTCGCGGCCTCGCTGTTCGGCGACGAGTCCGCGATGGTGCGCTTCGACATGAGCGAGTTCGGCGAGCGCCACACCGTCTCGCGCCTGGTCGGGGCCCCTCCCGGGTACGTCGGCTACTCGGAGGCCGGGCAGCTCACCGAGCGCGTGCGCCGGCGCCCCTACTCCGTGGTGCTGCTGGACGAGGTCGAGAAGGCGCACCCCGACGTGTTCAACCTGCTCCTGCAGGTGCTCGACGACGGGCGGCTCACCGACGGCCAGGGCCACACCGTGGACTTCCGCAACACCGTGGTGATCATGACGTCCAACCTCGGGTCCGAGTTCCTCGCGACCCGTGGCGCCTCGCTCGGCTTCGCGGCCGGCGGCGCCGAGGGCGGCCCGTCCGAGACCGAGCTGCGCGCCCGCATCATGGGCCGGCTGCGCGAGACGATGCGGCCGGAGTTCCTCAACCGCATCGACGAGATCGTGCTGTTCCGCAAGCTCACCCGCGAGCAGCTGCACGAGATCGTGCGGCTCCAGCTCCGCAGCACCGAGGCTCGGCTCGCGGCGCAGGGCATCGCCCTGGCCGTGGACGACGCCGCCGTGGACTGGATCGCCGAGCGCGGCTACGAGCCCGAGTTCGGTGCCCGCCCGCTGCGCCGGGTGATCCAGCGCGAGCTCGAGGACCGCGTCGCGGACCTGCTCGTGGCGGGTGAGGTCGCCGAGGGCGGCCGGGTCACCGTGGGCGTCTCGGGTGCGGACGACGGCGCGGTGCTCACCGTGAGCGCGGACGTCGCCGAGGCGGCCCCCGCCGCCTGACTCTGAGGGTCACCTCCTGAGGGTCACCTCCTGGAGGTCACCTCCTGGAGGTCACCTCCTGGGGTTCCTCATCTGAAGGTCACCTCCTGAAGGCCATTGTCTGGACTTTGGCCAACAGGAGGTGACCTTCAGACGTGTTGGGGGTCAGGCCGGGTCGACGCGGCCGCGGCTGCCGTCGACGCGGACCCGCTGCCCGTCACGCAGCACCGACGTCCCGGTCCTCGTCCCCATGACGGCTGGGACGCCGTACTCCCGCGCAACGATTGCCGCGTGCGAGCCCAGCCCGCCCGTGTCCACGACCACCGCGGCGGCCCGGGCGAAGAGCGGCGTCCAGGACGGGTTCGTGTTCGGGCACACGAGTACCTCTCCCGTCCGCAGGTCGGCGAAGCCCTCCGACCCGAGGACGATGCGCACCGGCCCCTCGGCCACTCCCGCGCTCGCCGGTGTCCCAGCGAGGAGCGCCCCTGCGGCGTCGGCACCGCTCCCCCGGCGGCCGCCGAACAGGCTCGGGTCGAGCATGGGTACCCCCGCGTACTCTCGCCGGAGCCGAGCCCGGCGGGCGGCGAGGCCGCGCACCCGGTCAGCCTCGGCGTCGCCCATCACCGCCGGATCGGCAAGCTCCCGCAGCTCCTCGAGGCGCAGGTGGAAGACGTCCTCCGGCGACACGAGGGCGCGCGCTCCGGCGAGCCGGCGGCCGAGCTCGAGGAACGTGGCGCGCAGCGGAGGCATGAGCGCCGTGATGTAGAAGTGCGTGTCCTCGCGGAAGGCGAGGCCGCGGCGGCACGCCTCGACGATTCCGCGGGCCAGCGCTGACGCCCGCTCCGACCGGAGCGCAGGATGACCGAGGAGCTCGGCGAGTGCGGCGGCTCCCGGATCGTGCGCGCGGTCGGCGGGTGGCATCTCGGCGAGCGTCGTCAGCAGCGCTGCCACGGGCAGCGGGTCGTCGCGCCACGTGGGCGCGGTCGCCATCACGATGCTCACCGACTCCCGGTGCCCGTACTCCGTCAGGAAGGCGTCGAGCCGCGCGGCGAATGCGGCGAACTCGGGGCGCGTGCGGATCGCCTCGAGGAACCCAGCAGGGGCGAGCTCGCGGGCCGCGCGGGCCAGTTCGGGGTCCGCGCGGACGACGGCGGCGAGGGCCTCGAGCGCGTCGTTCCCGTCCCGCGTCCGGGTCCGGCCGCCGGCCACGAGCCGCGGAGCGAGCCGGCCGAGGCCGAGCACGCCGAGCAGGGCGCGCAGGGGAAGGAACGGGACGAACGACCCCGGCAGGTACCGCACCCGGATCTTCCCGAGCGGCTCCATGGCCGCGTTGCAGCGGTCCACCCGGTCGAGGAGCCCCTGCCAGTCGAGCGTCGCCGGGTCCTCGGCGTCGAGCGCGACGACCGCGGAGCGGAAAGCCGCGAACAGCGGGTCCTCCCTCCACCGCCGGACGTCGAAGCGCCGCACCCGCCGGGCGACCGAGAGCGGGGCGCCGAGGGTGGACAGGCTCGGGCGCGGGCGGGGCGGCACGAGCTGGAGGGGAACGCCGTCCCGCCCGCGGACCAGCTGCTCCAGCGGGGGGAAGCGCACCCCGACGCTCCCTGCCATGAGGTGGAGCATCCGCACGACGCCGGGCCCGATCCAGCCCGTCACGTCCAGAGGGTACGGGCGCACCGTGAACATCTCGACGAAGAACGGCGCCACAAGCTGCTGGATCCTGTTCAGCTCCGGCGGCTCGAGCGGGAGCGCGGTCATGGGGCGGGCTTGGAGCAGGCTGATCCTCCCCTCGGCCAAGGCCCATTCGATGTCCTGCGGGACGCCGAAGTGCTGCTCGACGCGCACCGCCAGCCGGGCGAGTTCGTGGGCCGCAGCGTCGGACAGGACGCGGCCGCCGCCCTCCCCCGGGGTCCTTTCGCGCACCGCTCCGTCCCGATTCAGGACGAGGTGCTCCGGTGTAACCTGCCCCGAGACGACCGCTTCCCCGAGTCCTCGCGCAGCGTCGACCACCAGCAGGTCGCGTCGGCCGGTCAGGGGGTCGGCGGTGAAGAGGACACCGGCCGCCTCAGCCGCGACCATGCGCTGGACGACGACGGCGATCGCCACCTCGGCGGGGTCGATCCCCTGCCGCTTCCGGTAGTCGGCGGCGCGGTCGGTCCAGAGGGAGACCCAACAGCGGCGGACGGCGTCGAGCACGGCGTCGGGCCCGGTGACGTCGAGGAAGGTGTCCTGCTGGCCGGCGAACGCTGCCCCGGGGAGGTCCTCGGCGGTGGCGCTCGACCGGACCGCGACTCGGGACTCGGCAGGCCCGAGCTCCGTGAGCGCGGACGTGACCGCGTGCGCGGTGGCGGCGTCGAGGGGAGCCGAGGCCAGGAGGTCCCGGGCGGCGGCCGGGTCGGACGCCGCTCGGGAGGGATCGAGGGCGACGCGTGCCGCGTGGGCCCGGTAGGCCGCCGTCGTGACCACGAACCCGGCCGGGACGGGGAGGCCAGCGGCGACCAGCTCCCCCAGGTTCGCCCCCTTGCCGCCGGCCCCGGGCAGGTCTGCAGCCCCGACGGAGGCGAGCGGAAGGACCAGAGGTGGGGCGGCGCCGTCGTCCATGACGCCACAGTACGCCCGCCGCGGCCATGCCGTGGGCCGCGTGCCGCGGGCGGCCAGACCCGGAAAAGGTGGAGGGCCGCCCCGTGTGCAGCGGGGCGACCCTCCGAAAGACCGGCGCCGTCTAAACCGCCGGGGTCATGGTGTGCTCTATCAGCCGAAGGCTACGCAAGGCGCGACTTGAGGCCCTCGAGCTCGGCCGTGATGCTCTTCGGCAGCGAGCCGCCGAAGCGTGCGAACCACTCCTCGAGGCCCGGGAGCTCCGCGTGCCACTCGTCGGCGTCAAAGCGCACGGCTTCCTCGACCTCGGCCTCGGTCATGTCCAGGCCGGTGAGGTCCAGGCTGTCCGCGGTCGGGACGAAGCCGATCGGGGTCTCGACGGCGTCGGCCGTGCCCTCGATGCGCTCGATCGCCCACTTGAGCACGCGCGAGTTGTCGCCGAAGCCCGGCCACGCGAACTTGCCGTCGCGAGTGCGGCGGAACCAGTTCACGAGGAAGATCTTCGGCAGGCGCGCCGGGTTGCCCTTCGCAGAGACGCGGACCCAGTGGTTGAGGTAGTCACCGGCGTCGTAGCCGATGAACGGCAGCATGGCCATCGGGTCGCGGCGCACGACGCCGACCGCCCCGGCCGCGGCGGCCGTGGTCTCCGAGGAGAGCGTGGCGCCCATGAAGATGCCGTTGGCCCAGCTGCGGGACTGCGTGACGAGCGGAACGGTCGTCTTGCGGCGGCCGCCGAAGAGGATCGCGGAGATCTCCACGCCGTTCGGGGCGAAGTACTCGGGGGCGAGCATGTCGATCTGGTCGATCGGCGTGCAGAAGCGCGAGTTCGGGTGGGCGGCGGGGCGTCCGGCGTCCGGCGTCCAGTCATTGCCCTGCCAGTCGGTGAGGTGGGCCGGGACCTCGTCGGTCATGCCCTCCCACCACACGCCGCCGTCGTCGGTGAGGGCCACGTTGGTGAAGATGCTGTTGCCCTTGGCGATGGCTCGCATCGCGTTCGGGTTGGTGCCCCAGCCGGTCCCGGGCGCGACGCCGAACAGGCCGGCCTCGGGGTTGACGGCGCGGAGCTCGCCCTCCTTGCCGAACCGCATCCAGGAGATGTCGTCGCCGAGGGTCTCGACCTTCCAGCCCTCGATCGTGGGATCGAGGAGCGCGAGGTTGGTCTTGCCGCACGCGGACGGGAAGGCCGCGGCGACGTTGTACACCTTGTTCTCGGGGCTGGTCAGCTTGAGGATGAGCATGTGCTCGGCGAGCCAGCCCTCGTCGCGGGCCATGACCGAGGCGATGCGCAGGGCGTAGCACTTCTTGCCGAGCAGCGCGTTGCCGCCGTAGCCGGAGCCGTAGGACCAGATGGAGCGCTCCTCGGGGAAGTGCACGATCCACTTCTCCGGGTTGCACGGCCACGCGACGTCCTCCTGGCCCTCCTCGAGCGGGGCGCCGACGGAGTGCAGGGCGGGGACGAAGAACGCGCGCGTCTCCTCGATCTTCTTCAGCACGTCGGAGCCGATGCGGGCCATGATGCGCATCGAGGCGACCACGTAGGCCGAGTCGGTGATCTCGACGCCGAACTTCGGGTCCTCCGCGTCGAGGTGGCCCATGACGAACGGGATCACGTACATGGTGCGGCCCCGCATCGAGCCGTCGAAGAGGCCCGTGAGCTTCTCCTTCATGGCGTCCGGGTCCATCCAGTTGTTGGTGAAGCCGGCGTCGCGCTCGTTCTTCGAGCAGATGAAGGTCTGCTCCTCGACGCGGGCCACGTCGGCCGGGTCCGAGAACGCGGCGAAGGAGTTGGGGAAGAGCTCCGGGTTCAGGCGCGTGAGGGTGCCGGCAATGACGAGCTCATCGGTCAGCTGGCGGTACTCCGCCTCGGAACCGTCGACCCAGTGGATGCGCTCGGGCTTGGTCAGCTCGGCGACTTCCTCGACCCAGGAGAGCAGCGGCTCGTACGTGGTGGGTGCTTCCGCGATCAGCGGCAGACGAGTTTCGCCCATGTCGGTCTCCTTTGTTGGGGTCGGCGTGTTCTTCCATGCTAGGGAAGGTGGTCTGTACCACCGGCCCCCAAGACGCTCGAAACGAGAGCGAAACATCCGAAAACTGCGGCTTTTCGGGGGTTCCGAGCGGGGAGGCCTCGTTTTAAGTGAGGAAGGTCACATAGACCGGTCTAGCTAATATGACTTCACGCGCGGGTGCCGAGCGACACACGTTCCCAATTTGGAGTTGGGGAGGTGTTCGCGTAAAGTTGTTCGAGGCCGAGCGGCGAGGGAACAAACCGCGCGGCAGGTAAGCGCCCATAGCTCAGCTGGATAGAGCGTCTGTCTACGGAACAGAAGGTCAGGGGTTCGAATCCCTTTGGGCGCACACATGAGGAGGACCCGGCCGGAAGGCCGGGTCCTCCTGTCGTTTCACCTCCCCTAGCTTTCTCTCCCCCGCTCGGGCCGCGGCCTGCCCCGTCGAATAGCATCGTGGGGTGGACAGCGAGTATGACGTCATCGTGATCGGAGCCGGAGCCGCCGGCGAGAATGCAGCGGACCGGGCGGTCAAGGGCGGCCTCACCGCGGCCCTCGTGGAGGGCGATCTGGTGGGGGGTGCCTGCTCGTACTGGGCGTGCGAGCCCTCCAAGGCGCTCCTCCGCCCCGGCGCCGCCCTGCGGGCCGCCCGCTCCGTCGCCGGCTCACGGGAGGCCGTCACAGGATCCCTCGACATTCCCCGGGTCCTCGCCCGGCGCGACGCGGCGGTCAACTCCTGGGACGACACCTCTCAGGCGGAGTGGGTCTCAGGTGCCGGCATCGAGCTCGTCCGCGGGCGAGCCCGGCTCTCCGGCGCGCGGCGCGTCGTCGTGAGCGACGACCGCGGCGACCATTTCACGCTCACGGCGCGGCACGCCGTCGTGCTCGCCACCGGTTCCGCGCCCGCCGTTCCGCGGATCCCCGGCCTCCACGACGTCCCGTTCTGGACCACCAAGGAGGCCACCAGCACGCACGAGGTCCCCGAGAGCCTCATCGTCCTGGGAGGCGGAGTCGCGGGGACGGAGCTGGCGCAGGCCTTCGGCCGGCTCGGCGCGCGCGTCACGGTCGTCGCCCGCGGCCCGCTCCTCTCGGCGTTCCCCGTGGACGCGCGCGGGCTGGTCGCCGAGGGCCTCGCGGCCGACGGCGTCGAGGTCATCGAGAACACCTCCGCCGAGCTGGTGGAGAACACGCACGACGGCGCCGTGCAGGTCACGCTCCCGGGCGGGCGCACGCTCGAGGCGGCTCGCCTGCTCGTCGCAACCGGGCGCCGTCCGGCGCTGGACGGGCTGGGGCTGCCCGCGTTCGGCGTCGAGCCGGTCTCGATGCGGGTCGACGAGACCGGCCGGGTGCAGGGCCTCTCCTGGCTCTACGCGGTGGGCGACTGCTCGGGCGGCCCCAAGCTCACGCACCAGGGCAAGTACCAGGCGCGCATCACGGGTGACGCCATCGCCGCCCGCGCCCGCGGCGAGCTCGCGCAGACCGAGACGGCCCAGCCCTGGAGCCCGTGGGCGCGCACCGCCGATCGGCTCGCCGTCCCCCAGGTTGTCTTCACCGATCCGGAAATCGGGATGGTCGGGCTCAGCGAGGAGGAGGCCTGGGAGGCCGGGCTCCGCGTCCGTCCGATCGCCGTGCCCATCAATGTCGCGGCCGCGTCGCTGCACGCCGAGGACTACAGCGGCTGGGCCCAGCTGCTCATCGACGAGGACCTCCGCACGGTCGTGGGCGCCTGCTTCGCCGGGCCGGACGTCGCCGAACTCCTCCACGCCGCTACGGTCGCGATCGTGGGCGAGGTTCCGCTGGACCGGCTCTGGCACGCGGTGCCGGCGTTCCCCACGCTCTCCGAGGTATGGCTGAGGCTCCTCGAGGCGTACGGCGTGTAGTCGGGCCGGAGGTCGCCCCCCCGGGGGAAGCGCGGGCGCACCGCTCTCAGTTTTGTACTGCCCGGTCAGTTTCCTACAATTGAGAGCATGCTTTCAGTTCGTGGTCTGACTGTCGTCGGCCGTCACGGCGACCTCGTGCCCCCGACCTCCTTCGAGGCGAGCGCAGGAAGCCTCACGCTCGTCCGCGCCGACGGGCAGGACGAGCGCACAGCTCTGGCGCTGGCGGCGAGCGGCCGCTACGCCCCGGACTCGGGGACCGCCGCGTGGGGTACGCCGAGGACGGCCAGGAAGGACCTGCGCGCCCTACGCAAGGCCGCAGCGCTCGTGGACTCCCCCGGCATCAACGAGGCCGAGCTGCACCTGAGCGTGCGCGACCTCGTCGCCGAGGACCTCGCCCTCCTCCCCCGGCGCCACCGCGGCGCCACGGACCCCAGAGCATGGCTCACGGTCCACGCCTTCGAGGACGTCGCCGGGGAGTGGGCCCGCAGCCTGCCGCCGCACCGGCGCGTCGAGCTCCTGACCGAGCTCGCCCTCGCGGACCCCGCGGTCCGCCTCCTCGTCGTCGACTCCCCCGACCGGCACTCAGACCGCGCCGGCGACTGGCTCCCGCGCCTCGAAGCCCTCGCCGGGAACCCGGGCCGCGCGCTCGCCGTCGTGGGCGTGGTCGCGGAGGTGCCACGGGGCTGGGAGGGGGCGGCCGCCGTCGTGGGCAATGCGGCACCAGCCGAGGGCGCGGAGTGCGGGGACCTCGCCCCGCGCGAGCGCGAGGAGGTCAGGGCATGACCGTGCTGCGCCTCGCCGGCTCCGAGCTCAAGCGCATGACCTACGGCTTGCTGCCCAAGCTCACGATCCTGGCCCTCACCATGGTCCCGCTCCTCTACGGCGCCGTCTACCTGTACGCGAACTGGGACCCGTACAGGAACATGGACCGGATCCCCGCCGCCCTCGTCGTGGAGGACCGGGGAACCGACGCGGCCGACGGCACCCGGCTCGACGCCGGGAACGACGTCGCGCAGACCCTCGTCGACGGGCACCTCTTCGACTGGCACCGCGTCTCGAGCCGGGCCGAGGCCGACGAGGGCGTCCGCACGGGCACCTACTCCTTCTCGCTGACCCTGCCGGCGGACTTCTCGGCGAACCTCGCCTCCCCCGGCAGCTTCGACTCGGCACAGCAGGCCATGCTCCAGGTCACCACGAACGACGCCAACAACTACCTCCTCTCAACGATCGTGGACAAGGTCACCACAGCGGTGCACGACGCCGTCGCCAAGCAGGTGGGCACGGAGACCGCGGCGAAGCTGCTCACCGGCTACGGGACGATCCATGCCCAGCTCGTGACAGCCTCCGACGGCGCGGCCCAGCTCGCCGAGGGCCTCGACGCGCTCAAGGGCGGCTCGGCGCAGCTCGCGGACGGCACGGCGCAGGTGAGCAGCGGGGCCGGCCAGCTCGTGGCCGGACAGACCCAGCTCCGCGACGGTGCGGTCAGGCTCCGTGACGGTTCCGCGCAGCTCGCCGCCGGCCTCGGAACGCTCGAGCAGAAGACGGCGACGCTCCCGGCGGACACGCAGCGGCTTGCCGACGGCGCGGCCCAGGTCGCGGCCGGGAATGCCGCCCTCAATGACAGGGTCCAGTCCACGGTGGCCGCCGCAGACGCGGCCGACGCGGGCCTCCAGGATCGAGTCCGGGCCTCCGCCCAGAAGCTCGTGGCCTCAGGCGTCCTGACCCAGGCACAGGCGGACCGGATGGTTGCGGATGTGGCCGGCGCGCAGTCCTCGACGCCGGCCTCCGACGCCCGCGCCCGGCTCCACACCGCGGCGGCCCAGGTCCAGCAGCTCGCCACGGGCTCCCGCCAGGTCGCCGACGGCGCGGCCCGGCTCGCAGCGGGCATGCCCGCCCTCACCTCGGCCATCGGCCAGGCGTCCGACGGCGCGGACTCGCTGTCCGCGGGCGCCGCGCAGCTCGCCTCGGGCGAGCAGGCGGCCCTCGAGGGCACCCAGCGGCTCGCAGACGGCGCGGCCCAGGCGTCCGACGGCGCCGCCCAGCTCCGCGACGGCGCCGCGCGGGCCGACTCCGGCGCGCACGGTCTCGCAGACGGCCTTGCCGCCGGAGCGGGGAAGGTCCCGAACCCGTCCGAGAAGCAGACCGAGGACGTCTCGAAGGTCATGGGCGACCCGGTCGCCGTCGACCGCGTCTCGCAGACCGCCGCCGGCTCCTACGGCGCCGGCCTCGCCCCGTTCTTCCTCTCGCTGTCCATGTGGGTCGGGATCTTCATGCTGACCCAGGCGATGCGCCCCGTGACCCTGCGGGCCCTCGCCTCCAACGCCCCCGCGTGGAAGGTCGCCGTGGGCGGCTGGCTCCCGTTCGTCGCGGTGGCCGCCGCGCAGGCCACGCTCCTGACGCTGGTCGTGGACTTCGCGCTGGGGCTCCATCCCGCGCACCCCGTGCTGATGTGGCTGTTCCTGCTGCTGGGCGGCATGGCGTTCAGCGCTCTGATCCACGGCATCATCTCGCTTGTGGGGACAGCGGGAAAGTTCGTGGTGCTGATCCTGCTCATCCTGCAGCTCGTGTCCTCCGGTGGGACCTTCCCGTGGGAGATGACGCCGGAGCCGTTCAGGATCGCCCACCAGATCCTGCCCATGGGCTACGTGGTCAACGGCATGCGGCACCTCATCTACGGCGGCGACCTGTCCGGCGTCCTGCCGATCGTCGTCGGCCTGATCGGCTACACGCTGCTCGGCGGCCTGCTCAACGTTCTGGGCACCCGGAGGAACATGACGTGGCGACTCAAGACGCTGCAGCCCGAGATCGCCGTATGAGCGCCCGGAGGACCGGCACGAGGGAACGGCTCTTCGCCGCCGCGATGGAGCTCATCGGGCAGCGCGGGACCGACGCGGTGACGGTCGACGAGATCGCAGCCGCCGCCGGCGTGGCCAAGGGCACCGTCTACTACAACTTCGGCAGCAAGAACGAGCTCGTCGCCCAGCTCCTCGAGTACGGGATGGCTCTGCTCATGGACGCACTGCGTCCCGGGCACGTGCAGGCAGGGGGTGACCTCGGCGGCACAGGGGGTGACCTCGGCGGCACAGGGGGTGACCTCGGCGGCACGGGGGGTGACCTCGGCGAGGTGCGGGGGATGGTCGAACGGGCCCTCGGCTTCATCGAGGCGTACCCGGCGTTCGTGCGGCTGTGGATGGGCGAGCAGTGGCGGGCGGACGGCGCCTGGCAGCCGGTCCTCAGCGGGATGCGGGCGCGGGTCGTGGCCGAGATCCGTGCCGCCCTGGAGCGGCTCGCTGCCCGCAGGCGGCCCCGCGAGGGGCAGGACCTCGACATGGTCGCCCTCGCGGTCTTCGGCGCGGCATTCGTGGTCGGCACGGACCGGGCGGCGGACGGGGCGCGCCCGCTGGGACCCTCCATCGAGGCGGTCGTGGGCGTCGTCGCGGGAGCCTTCGAACCGCCCGAACAGGTCCGCGCCGCGCCACGAAAATCCGAATCCCAGTCGTAACAGCAGAAACTCTGGTATCAGCTCCACAATGGAAGCATGCCCGCCGCGAAGTCCCGTTTCCTGCCACTGCGCACCAGCGCCCGGGCGACGCTGTGGAGCGCCGGCGCGGCCGCGGCGCTCGCGGCGGCGGCCGCGCTGACGCTCGACGGCGGGCTGGCTTCGCTGGCCCTGCTGGGCATCGGAGCGTTCATCGCCTCCGCCCTGTACGCGGTGCTCGCCATGTCCCGCTATGTCGTGGCAGGCGTGGCCGCTGCGGGATCCGCCCTCGCGATCGGAGCAGGCCTCGCGTTCCTCCGGCTCATCGGCCTCGCCTGGGACACGGACCCGACGGTGGTCACGTCCGTCTCCAGCCGCGATGCCGACCCGTTCTTCCTGGGCGCGCTGGCTGCCGGCGCAGCCACCCTCACGGTGCTGCTCGGCGGTGCCGTGTGGCCGGAGACCCGCCGGACAGCCCGCTCCCCACGCCGGCCCGCGACGCGACCCGGGCAGCGCCCGGGCGGCACGGCAACCCGTCCAGGTCCCGGCCGGATCCCGGCCAGGACGGCAGCGCGGCCCGCACCGGTTCGCACCGCCGTCGCCGCGGCTCCGCGCCGCCCGGGCCGTGCGGCGTCGTCCGCGGTCAGCCCCTCTTCTTCGCGCGCGGCGCGGCGAAGTGCGTGAGGCGGGCGTCCTGACCGTCGAGTTCGGCCCACGGCGTCTCGGTCTCGAGCACGGCGAGGCCCGTGGTGGGGAAATGGCTCGCGGCGTCCATGTAGGCCTCGTGCTCCGAGTCCCGGGACGCGAGGCGCAGGACGAGGTCCTGCACACCGGGCATGTGCGAAATGACCAGCAGTGTGCGCACGGTCTCCGGGACGTGGTTCACGACGGCGAGCATGCGGGCGGCGCTGGCGGCGTACAGGCCTGACTCGAGCTTGGGCGTGGGGGCCTTGTCGCCGAGCTCCTCGCACACCCACGTGCACGTCTGCCTCGTGCGGAGCGCCACCGAGCAGAGGATGAAGTCCGGCACGATGTGGTGCCTGAGCAGCCACTTCCCCGCCTCGGGGGCGTCGGCGTGCCCGCGCTCCGCGAGCGGCCTGTCGGCGTCGGCGACTCCGACCGGCCACGCCGCCTTCGCGTGCCGGAGGACGACGAGGCGCTTGAGGTGGTGCTTGCTCACGCCACTAGCCTACGGGGCGCGGTGGAGGGGGCCGGTGCCTGCCGGCTCCCCCGTGGCAGCGGCTAGATGGAGTACTCGGGCGCGGCCCAGACGATGACCTCGGGGTGCTCGTAGAACCGGTAGCCCTGCCCGCGCACGGTGCGGACAGTGTTCGCCAGACGACCGAGCTTGGACCGCAGACGGCGGATGTGAACGTCGATCGTGCGCTCGTTCGGGATCTCCTCGGCGTTCTTCCAGAGGCCCTCGAGCAGCTCGTCACGGCTCACGGTACGCGTACCGTTCTCCACGAGGAAGTTCAGGAGCTCGAACTCCTTGAACGTCAGGTTCAGGGTCTCGCCGTCGAGGTGGACCTCGCGGCGGGCGAGGTCGATGAGGACGCCGGCCGGGCGGGCGTCCGACTGCGGGGCCGGACGGGGCTCGGGGCGCTGCTGGCGGGCCGCGATGGTCGGGTCGCCGAAGGTGGAGCGCACGACGTCGAGCGAGGAGCCGGGTGCGGAGGCCGGCGCCACCGCGACGGCCGCGTAGCTCTCGACGCCCTCAACGAGGTTCTGCGCGTACGCGCGGATCTCCTGGGCGATGCGCGCGATCGAGGTGCCGGCCGCGGCGGCCTGCTGCTCGGACAGGCCCACGTAGAGGACGAAGCCGTGCGCGACGTTGTCCGGGGTGACCGCCCGCACCGGCTCAGGCCCTGCGGGGACGACCGGGGTGGGAGCGGTGATCGGGGCGTAGTCCTCGGCCAGGGAGCGGAAGGGCTGGGCTGGCCGCAGCCCCTGCTGGGCTCCGGGGTGGGCCGGGGCATCGGCCTGGCCCGGGAAGCGCGAGCCGAACGGCTGCCGGTGGCCCGGCTGGGACTTCTGGGCGTTGCGGACAGAGATGTGGACGTAGCCGGAAGCAACAGACATGGATCAGACCTCGAGAGAACTAGCCGTGAAGGCTTCGAATGCGGAGCAGATCGCCCGCGTGGGAAGGTGCTGCCCGACGCTGGGCGGAGGAACGACTGGGGCTAAACGCTGGGGTGGTGCAGTCAGCTCGACATTCGACAACAGCACGGCTCGAGGCTGGCGGGTGAGCCAGCGAGGGCTACTGCGGCTGCAGGTGCTGTTGAGTCTTTGTTCACACTGAGAGTGTGCGGCGTAACAATGCCTACAGGCAAGTAACAATGCCGCTTTCGTCTCACATGGTGAGATGCGGAAGTCCTTTGTGATCACGATCACGATTCGGCGCACGCCCGTTATGAATCAAGATTTTCATAGTTCCGGAGAATGGTTGAGCTTTTGTCGAAGGATCTTCGACGAAAGGACGTCTCCAGTTCATCTTCCGTTGAAGTGGCCGGAGTCTCACAATGCGGACGGTCGTGGACGCGCGTTAGAGACCCGGCCCTGTCAGGTAGACAACCGACCCTTCGGTCAGCTAATGCCGGCGCCAAATCTGCCGTTACCCAAATGTGACAATGGCGGAAGCTTCCCGTACGGTGTATGGGTGCCCGCAGAACGGCGGGTGCCCACGGGACCCGCTCGCCGAACTCTGCCGGCGGCCCGTTGCGTTCAGTGCAAGGCAGAGACGGAGGACCCACCTGGCGGCCGCGCCCGCTCTCCCGAGCGGAGGTGCGCCCTTGGGGTGAAGCCCATGCCCATCGGCAGGGCCGGATGGCTCGCATCCGAACCCGACAGCTAACTTCGCAGGCGCCAACGAGAGGCCCATCCGCTTTGAGCAAGTCCCCCTTCCGCGCTGCCCCGCGCCCTCATGGCCGCCGCCGCGCCTTCGACCACTCCTCCCCCCTCGCCCGCATTGCGGCGTCCTCGGGCGCCAAGTCCGGCGGCGCGTTCGACAAGCTCGGCCACCGCAGCGCCGTCGTCGCACTGTCCCTCGGCCTGCTCGCGGTCGCCGGAGGCGGCGCGGCAGCCACGGCCAACGTGAACGGCCTGGCCCGCACCTCGTCTGTCGAGGCCAGCATTCCCGAAGCCTCGGGCGATTCGATCGCCCAGTCGATCGCCGCCGGCCCCACCGAGCAGGCGGCCCTCCGCGCTGACGCCGCTGCTTCGAAGGCCGCGGCGGAGCAGGCGGCTGCGGACCAGGCAGCTGCCGAGAAGGCCGCCGCGGACCAGGCTGCCGCTGCCAAGGCTGCCGCCGACCAGGCAGCGGCGGACCAGGCGGCGGCCGCAAAGGCTGCCGCCGACAAGGCTGCCGCGGACAAGGCAGCGGCGGACAAGGCAGCCGCCGCGCTAGCCGCCCAGCCCGTCGATGACCCCGCGGGCGCCAAGGCGTACGCCGCGAGCCGCCTCGCCGCCTTCGGCTGGGGCCAGGACCAGATGAGCGCCCTCGAGACCCTCTGGACCAAGGAGTCGGGCTGGAGGACCACCGCGACCAACGCCTCGAGCGGCGCGTACGGCATCGTCCAGTCGCTCCCGGGCTCGAAGATGGCGAGCGTCGGCGCCGACTGGCAGACCAACTACCGCACCCAGATCGACTGGGGCCTGAACTACATCAAGTCCCGGTACGGCTCCCCCGCCAACGCCCTCGCCTTCCACCTCGCCAACAACTGGTACTGATGACCAGCTGGCAGTGACCCGCGGCCCGAACGGCGGCAGCAGGGGGACAAAGCACGACGGCGCCGCCCACTTCAGCGCGAGGTGGGCGGCGCCGTCGTGCGCGGCAGGACGTCGGGGGTCAGCTGCTCGAGCCGGCTGATGCCGAGGCCGCGCTCACGGTGAGCGCCGAGAGGCCGTCCTTGAGGGCCGCGATGCTCACGGTCTGGCCGGTGGCGAGGCTCGACGACGACCCGGACGATGACCCTGACTGGGACCCCCGCTGGCTGCGGCCCGCCGTCCGGCTGAGGTACTCGGTCTGGGCGGTCAGTGCGTAGGTCTGCTGGAACCCGTCGGTGCTCTTCACGGTCACGGATCCCGATGACACCGCGGTGATGGTGCCAGTCTGCATGACCATCGTCACGTTCTGGCTGTCCCGCAGCACCACGTACTCGCCGTGCAGCACCTGTCCCATGGTGCCGGCGCCCATGCCGGCGGGGCCGAAGCCGTCCGGCGCCGCGGCGCCCGCCGCACGGCCATCCTGGCCGAAGCCGGACTGGCCGCCTGCGCCGGGCTGGCCGCCCGCGCCCGTCTGGCCCCCGCCGCCCGGCGCGGATCCCGCGCCGCCGGTGGAGCCGGTCGCCGCGTACACGGCGGCCCCGGCGCCCGCTGCGAGCACGACGGCGATGCCGGCCGCGGCAAGCCCCTTCTGGGTGCGGGACATCCCGCGCCGGCCCGGTCCCTGGGGAGGAGCGGCGCCCCAGCCGGCCGCGGGCTGGCCCTGCTGGGGTGTCGGGGCACCCCATCCGGCGGCGGGCTGGGCGCCCTGCTGCCACGCGGCGTCGTGCGTCCCTGCCGGCACGCTCGGCTTGACGGAGGGCCGCGCCTGCTGGCCTGGCCGGTTCGGGTTCTGGCCTGGCTGGGTGTGGCCGGGTTCGTGGGGCCTCTGCTGGTCTTCGCCGGACATTGAATCCTCCTGGGGTCGTGGTGTCCTGCTCCCAAGAGTTCGTTCCGTCCCTGTGGCGACGCTGTGCCACCCTGCAGGACTGGCTGTGACCGGGGATAGTCTGGTCAGCGCGGGCCTCCACAGCTCGCTCAAAGCTGAGGCTCAGGCTGGGACTAAACCGTCACGGGAGGCTGGAACCATGGCAAGCCCCTTCTCCGTCAACAATCTGCCCGCCCTCACGCACCCCGATGGGACCCCGATCCGTGCCCTCGTGGTGGACGACGAGCCAAGCCTCGCGGACCTCATGAGCATGGGCCTGCGCATGGCCGGCTGGAGCGTGCAGATCGCCGGGGACGGGCCCGCGGCTGTCGCCGCCGCGCGGGACTTCCGCCCGGACGTGCTGGTGCTGGACGTCATGATGCCCGGCTTCGACGGCGTCGAGGTGCTCGGCCGGATCCGCCAGTTCATGCCGGAGGTCCCCGCGCTGTTCCTGACCGCGAAGGACGCGGTCGAGGACAGGATCACGGGCCTCGCCGCAGGCGGGGACGACTATGTCACGAAGCCGTTCAGCATGGAGGAGGTCATGCTCCGCCTGCACCGCCTCGTGCAGCGCTCGGGCGTGGCGGCGCAGGACGACGCCGAACTCGTGGTCGGAGACCTCGTCCTGAACACGGACACGCGCGAGGTGACCCGCGGCGGCGAGGACATCCAGCTCACCGCCACCCAGTTCGAACTCCTGCGCTACCTGATGGAGAACCCCAAGCGTGTCATCAGCAAGGCCCAGATCCTCGACCGGGTGTGGCAGTACGACTTCGGCGGCCAGGCGAACATCGTCGAGCTGTACATCTCCTACCTGCGCAAGAAGATCGACGTCGACCGGCCCCCGATGATCCACACCGTGCGCGGCGCCGGCTACGTCATCAAACCAGCCGACGGGTGATGGCCTCCGTGGGATCCCTCTCCGCCGCCGAGCCGCGTCCCGGGCACAGCTGGCGCAACCCGGACACGTGGCACCTGCGGACCAAGCTCGTCCTGGCCACGATGCTCCTGCTCGTGGTGATCTGCTCCGTGGTGGGCACGCTCCTCTACGCCTCCATGGACCGCGTGCTCACGCAGCAGCTCGACGCGCAGCTCGCCCAGGCGAGCCACCGCGCCGCCGAGTTCGGCTCCCCGAGCGGCTCCGCGGGCACCCGCCCCGACCCGCTCGAGGCCCGAGGACAGGGCGCCGGCACCCTCAACGCGCGCGTCGCCGAGGGCAATGTGGCCGTCGGCGGCCTCATCTCCGCGGACGGCAAGCGGCTCTCGCTCCAGCAGTCCGACGCCGTGAAGCTCGCCTCGCTGCCCGTCTCGTCCCAGCCGCCGGGCGACAACAGCGGGCTCGGCGCCACGACCGCCGTCGACCGCAGCCTCAGCGTGGGCGAATACCGCCTCGTCGCGGTCCAGACCGCGTACGGCGACGTGGTGGTGACCGGGCTGCCGCTCGCCCAGAAGCAGGCCACCCTCGGCTCCCTCGTCCTGACAACGCTCCTCGTCTCGCTCGGCGGGCTCGTGCTTGTCGGGCTGCTGGGGACGTGGATCATCCGCCGCACCATGAAGCCGCTCGAGGAGCTCTCCCGCGTCGCGGGGCAGGTCGCCCAGCTCCCGCTCGACGCCGGCGAGGTCGCCCTCGCGGTGCGGGTGCCGGCGTCGGCCGCCCACCCCGGGACCGAGGTGGGGCAGGTGGGGAACGCCCTCAACCGGATGCTCGACAACGTCGCGGGCGCGCTCGAGGCTCGGCAGGCCTCCGAGACGCGCGTCCGCCAGTTCGTAGCCGACGCGTCCCATGAGCTGCGCACCCCGCTCACCGCGATCCGCGGGTACACGGACATGCTGAAGATGACCGAGCCCCTCACGGAACAGGGGACGGAGTCGCTCGGGCGGGTCGAGTCCCAGTCGCAGCGCATGACCCGGCTTGTCGAGGACCTCCTCACGCTCGCCCGGCTCGACGAGGGCCAGGCCCTCAAGCTCGGCCCGGTGGACCTCACGCAGCTGCTCGTCGAGACCGTCACAGACCAGAAGGTCATCGCCCCGGACCACATCTGGCGGCTCGACCTCCCGGACGAGCCGCTCGAGATCAGGGCGGACGGGGCAAAGCTCCACCAGGTCTTCGTGAACCTGCTCTCCAACGCGCGCAAGCACACCCCGGCCGGGACGACCGTGACCGCCTCCGTAGGCAGGTCCGCCCGCGGCGAGGCCGTCATCACGGTGGTTGACGACGGCCCGGGAATCCCGGCGGAGCTGCAGGAGCGCGTGTTCTCGCGGTTCGCCCGGGCCGACCAGGCCCGCACCGCGAGCGGAGGCGAGGGGTCCACCGGGCTCGGCCTCTCGATTGTGGAGGCGATCGTCGCCGCGCATGGGGGGACGGTCGAGCTGACGTCGCGGCCCGGGCGGACGGAATTCGCCGTGTACCTGCCGGCGGCTTAGGCGGGTCAGCCCGAGGCCTGGGCGGACTCCGGCTGGGACGCGTCCGCGCGGGGCGCGGCCTCCCGGAGGCTGGGCCGGGTCGCCATGAAGGTGCCGGCGAGGACCAGGAGGGCCCCGATGACGATGGGCACGGTCAGGGGGTCGCCGTGCAGGCTCACCCCGAGAGCGAGTGCGACGACCGGGTTGACGTACGCGATCGCAGTCGCGCGCGCCGGCCCGGCCTCCGCGATGAGCCGGAAGAACAGCAGGAACGCGACCGCCGTGCACAGCAGGCCCAGAAGCGCCAGCGAGCCGAGGGCATTCGCAGAGGGCACACCGGCGGGCCAGGTCAGGGCCGCGAACGGCGCCGAAACCACGGCGGCGACGCTCAGGCACACCGCGGTCATCGGCAGCGCGGGCACGTCGCGCAGCTTCACGGCGGCGATCTGCGGCGCAACGGCGTAGCCGACGGCGACGAGCAGCATCTCGGCGATGGGCCACGGCCCGGACGCCTGCATCCCGCCACCCCCGAGGAGCGCGACTCCGCCGACCGCCACGACGAGGCCGATGATCCGCAGGCCCCCGATCCGCTTCTCGAGGCCGATCCCCCGCGCCACGACGAGGGCGAGCACCGGAGCGAACGCGATGAGGAGCCCGGCCAGCGAGCTCGTGATCGACCGCTCCGCGTCGCTGAGCAGGAACCACGGCCCCACCATCTCGAGCAGCGCGAAGGCGAGCACGGGCCAGCGGTGCTCCCACACCGTCCGCAGGCCCCTCCACGCGAACGGCAGGAGCACGACGGCGCCGATCGCCGTCCGCGCGAACACGACGACGGCAGGGCTCACCTCGGCAACAGCCTCGCGGATGAGGAGGTAGGGGACGCCCCAGATCAGGCTCATGGCGGCGAAGAGCGCCCACGTGCGGCGGGTCATGTCGGGGCCCCGGCGCGGCGGATGGTGCTGGTCACCCGACCACGATAGGACCCGCCACCGACAGCCGTAACCATTCGGGCCTGCCCGAATCCGAGCGGTGCCGGGAGGCGGGTGCCGGCGCTCACAGTTCCGGCACAGGATCACGCTAAGGCCGTCATAAGCGCGCCCGCGAAAGTCGTAGGCATGACGCTCACGGACCCCACAACGACGGCCTCCGCCGCTGACCCAGCCCCCGGGGCAGGCGAGCCGACCGCGCAGGCGGACGGCGGCGTCGTGCGCCTTCCCGCCGCGTCCGCGCCCCGCCCGGGTACGGCGATCGCCACGGCCGCGCTCGACGCCGCCGGCATCCCCGTCCTCGATGTCACCGTCCCCGTGTACAACGAGGAGAAGGACCTCGAGGAGTGCGTGCGGCGGCTCCACACGCACCTGGGCGCGACGTTCCCACACGGCTTCCGGATCACGGTCGCGGACAACGCCTCGACGGACGGCACGCTCCGCGCAGCAGAGCGGCTCGCCCGGGAGCTGCCCGAAGTCCGCGCGGTGCACCTGGCCGCGAAGGGCCGCGGCAACGCCCTGCGGACGGTGTGGCTCGCCTCGGATGCCCCGATCCTGGCGTACATGGACGTGGACCTCTCGACCGACCTCAACGCGCTGAGCCCCCTCGTCGCCCCGCTCCTCTCGGGCCACTCCGACCTCGCGATCGGCACGCGGCTGGCCCGGACGTCCCGCGTGGTGCGGGGCCCCAAGCGCGAGTTCGTCTCGCGCTCCTACAACTTCCTGCTCCACTCGCTCATGGGCGCCGAGTTCTCCGACGCGCAGTGCGGCTTCAAGGCCATCCGTTCCGACGTGGCCCAGCAGCTCCTCCCCCACACCCTGGATTCGGCATGGTTCTTCGACACCGAGCTGCTGGTCCTCGCCGAGCGCTGCGGCCTGCGCTGCCACGAGGTCCCCGTGGACTGGACGGACGACCCCGACTCGAAGGTCGACGTGGTCCGGACGGCCCTCGACGACCTCCGCGGGATGTACCGGCTCACGAAGGACATGGCCCGGGGACGCATCCCCCTCGCCCAGCTCCGCGGGGCCCTCGCGCGCGGCCCCCTGCCTGCCACCGTCCCCACGCCCGACGCGGGCGGCAGGGGCGGCCTCCTCGGCCAGCTCGTGCGTTTCGGCGCGGTCGGCGCCTTCTCGACGGTCGCCTACATGGCCCTGTACCTCCTGGGCCGCACGTTCCTCGACCCGCAGTGGGCCAACTTCGCCGCCCTCCTGATCAGCGCCATCGCGAACACGGCTGCCAACCGCCGCTTCACCTTCGGCGTGCTCGGCCGGGCGCGCCTCGCGACCCACCACCTCGCGGGGCTCGCCGTCTTCGCCCTCGGGTGGGCGCTCACCTCCGGCTCCCTCGCCGGGCTGCACGCGCTCACGACGCCGGGGCGCTGGCTCGAGCTCGCGGTCGTCACCGCGGCGAACCTTGCCGCGACGGCGCTCAAGTTCCTCCTGTTCCGCCAGTGGCTGTTCCGCCGCCGCGCGTGACCCGCGGGATCTGACCTCCAGGACGTGACTCCCAGAAGGTGACTCCCAGAAGGTGACCTCCAGAAAGACCGAAAGGCTTCTCCCCATGACCGCATCCCTCACCCCCGACGCCCCGGCGACCACGCCGTCCGGCGAGCGGACGGCGCCGGGTTCCTCCCGCCGTCGTGCGCGCACCCGGCCCGAGTGGCGCCGCGTCGCCTTCGGCGCGGACCAGCCGCGCTGGGTCCGCCCCTCCGCCGCGGCGCTCCTCGTCGCAACGGCCTTCACCTACCTCTGGAACCTCACCAACTCCGGCTGGGCCAACGAGTTCTACGCGGCCGCGGTCCAGGCCGGCAGCAAGGACTGGACCGCCTGGTTCTTCGGCTCGATCGACGCCGGCAATGCCATCACCGTGGACAAGCCGCCCGCGGCGTTCTGGCTCCCCGGGCTCCTGGGCCGGATCTTCGGCTTCAACTCCTTCACCATGCTCCTGCCCGAGGCGCTCATGGGCGTCGCGGCCGTGGCCCTGCTGTACGCCGCGGTCAAGCGTGTGAGCGGGCCAGCCGCGGGCCTCATCGCCGGCGCGGCGCTCGCGGCCACCCCCGTCGCGGCGCTCATGTTCCGGTTCAACAACCCGGACGCAATGCTCACGTTCTGCCTCGTCGCCGCGGCCTACATGACCGTCCGCGCGATCGAGAAGGCCGGGTGGAAGTGGCTCACGGGCGCGGGCACGCTGATCGGCCTGGCGTTCCTGACCAAGATGCTCCAAGGCGTCATCATCGTCCCGGCGCTCGGCCTGGCCTACCTGTGGGCCGCCCCGACCACGCTGGGGCGCCGCCTGCTGCACCTGCTCGGAGCGCTGGGCGGGATCGTCGCCGTCGCGGGCGCCTACATCCTTGCCTTCACGCTCACGCCCGCGAGCGCGCGCCCCTACATGGCCGGTTCGCAGACCAACAGCTTCCTCGAGCTCACCTTCGGGTACAACGGGCTCGCGCGCATCTTCGGCAACCGCGCGGGGGGCGGACAGGGCGGGTTCGGCGGCGCGGGAGCCCCCGGCGGCCCGGGCGGCGGCAACGCGGGCTTCGGAGGGACCGCGGGGATCCTGCGCATGTTCGGCCCGAGCTTCGGCACCGAGATCTCCTGGCTCCTCCCCGCAGCGCTCATCCTGCTGGTCGCCGGCCTCTGGTTCACCCGCCGCGCCGTCCGGACGGACCGCGTCCGCGCCTCGCTTGTTGTCTGGGGCGGCTGGACGCTGCTGACCGCGGCCGTCTTCAGCTTCATGACCGGGACTGTCCACCCGTACTACGCGGTCGCGCTGGCTCCCGGGATCGCCAGCGTCGTCGGCATCGGCTCCGCCGAGCTGTGGCGCGGCCGAGCCTACTGGCCCTCCCGGATCGTCCTCGCGGTGACGGTGCTCGCCACGAGCATCTGGACGGCCGTGCTCCTCGGCCGCGACGCGTCGTGGCTGCCCTGGCTGCGGGTCGTCATCGTGGTCCTGGGCGTCCTCGCTGCCGTGGGCCTCCTGGTCCGCGTCGACCGGATCAGGGCCGGCGCCGTCGCAGTCGCCGTCGCGGCCCTGCTGGCCGGCGGCCTGGGCACCGCCGCGTTCACGGTCGCCACGGCCTCGGTGGGCCACAGCGGAGCGATCCCCACGTCCGGCCCGTCCGGCTCCGAGGGGTTCGGCGCAGCACGCGCCGGCTTCGGGCAGGCTCGCGACCGCGCCGCAGCCGAGGGAGGCCAGACCGTCGAGGCCACCCGCCAGCCTGCAGCCGGTGTCGGCGGCCCGGGCGGCCCCGGCGGGGCGTCCGCCTCGAGCGAGGTCGTCGCGCTCCTGCAGCAGACCACCACCAAGTGGTCGGCCGCGACAAACGGCTCCAACTCGGCGGCCGCCCTCGAACTGGCCTCCAACACGAATGTGATCGCGATGGGTGGCTTCACCGGCAGCGACCCGTACCCGAGCCTCGACGAGTTCAAGGCGCTCGTCGCCGACGGTGAGGTCACCTACTACATCGCCGGCGGAGGCATGGGCGGCGGCTTCGGGGGCCGCGGCGGCGGCACCGACACCTCGGCGATCGCGCAGTGGGTCGAGGCGAACTTCCAGGCCCAGACTGTCGGCAGCACCACCGTGTACAGGCTGGTGGGCTGATGGCCGTCGATTCCCCCTCCCGTCCGGGCGCCACCCCCTCCCGTCTGGGGGTCACCTCCCGGAGGTCACGTACCGCGGGGGCGCACGACGGCGCCCGGCCGGCCACCGCAGCCGGCGCCGTGCGGCGGCGGGCCGAGCTCGGCGTCGTTCTCGCCGCGATCACCGTGCTCTACGTGTGGGACCTGGGGGCGAGCGGGTGGGCCAACGCGTTCTACTCGGCGGCGGCCCAGGCCGGCAGCCAGAGCTGGGAGGCGTTCTTCTTCGGTTCCTCGGACGCGGCGAACTCGATCACGGTCGACAAGCCGCCCGCCGCGCTCTGGATCATGGGCCTCTCGGTCCGGCTCTTCGGGCTCAGCCCATGGTCGATCCTCGTCCCTCAGGCCCTCATGGGCGTGGCCACCGCGTGGATCCTGTACCTCGCGGTGCGCCGTGCCGCCAGCCCCGCGACCGGGAGCGACGGTGCGGCGCACGCGGCGGGGCTCCTCGCCGCCGTCGTGAGCGCCGTGACTCCCGTCGCGGCGCTCATGTTCCGGTTCAACAACCCCGACGCGCTCCTCGTCCTGCTCATGACGGCCGCCGGGTACGCGACGATCCGGGCCATCCAGGGCGGGCACGCCCGGTGGCTCCTGGCGGCCGGCGCCCTGCTGGGCCTCGGCTTCCTCACCAAGCAGCTGCAGGTGCTCCTCGTGGTGCCCGGCTTCGCACTGGCGTACCTGTGGGCGGCGCCGCAAGGCCTCGGGAAGCGGCTTCTCCATCTGGGCGGAGCGCTCGCGGCGATGGCAGTCGCCGCCGGATGGTGGGTCGCGGCGGTCGAACTCGTCCCCGCGAGCGCACGGCCCTACATCGGCGGGTCCCAGACCAACTCGATCCTCGAGCTCACCTTCGGGTACAACGGGCTCGGGCGGCTCAGCGGCAACGAGGTCGGCTCGGTGGGCGGAGGCAACGGGTGGGGCCAGAGCGGGCTGCTGCGTCTGTTCTCGTCCTCGTTCGGCGGGCAGATCGCGTGGCTCCTGCCCGCAGCCCTCATCCTCGGCGCTGCCCTCCTCTGGGCGGGTCGGCGGGCGCCGCGCACCGACGCGGTGCGCGCCTCGGTGATCATCTGGGGCGGCTGGGTCCTCGTCACGGGGCTCACGTTCAGCCTCATGGAGGGCATCATCCACGAGTACTACAGCGTGGCCCTGGCCCCGGGGATCGCGGCCCTCGTGGGCCTCGGCGGGGCGGTGCTGTGGCAGCGGCGGCGCGGTGCGATCGACGGCGCGGCCCTCGCCGCGGCCGTCGCGGCCGCCGGCCTCATGGGCGCGACGCTCCTGGGCCGGGCGAGCGGCTTCGTGCCGTGGCTCGCGTGGGTGGTCGCTGCCGCCGGTCTCGCCGCGGCCGCCGTGGTGCTCGCTGGGGCCGTCGGGCTGGGGCTCCCGGGGTGGGCCGGACGCACGACGGCGGCACTCGCCGTCGTGGGCGCCCTCGCCGGGCCGCTCGCATTCACACTCCAGACGGTCGGCACGCCGCACTCGGGGGCGATCGTGACGGCGGGGCCCTCCTCGGGGTTCGGGCCAGGGGGCGGCCAACGCGGAACAGCGGCCCGTGCGTTCCCCGGGCGCGCCCAGGGCGCGCCCACCGCCGGGCAGGGCGCATCCGGCGGTGCCCCAGCCGGCTTCGGCGGAGGCCGCGGAGGCGCCGGCGGACTCCTGGGCGCGACCACGCCGTCGTCCGAGCTGGTCGCTGCCCTGACGGCCGACGCGTCCGGGTACACGTGGGCGGCAGCCGTCGTGGGCTCCAACAACGCGGCCGGGTACCAGCTCGCGACCCAGCTGCCCGTCATGGCCCTCGGCGGGTTCAACGGCACGGACCCGAGCCCCACCCTCGCCCAATTCCAGCAGCTCGTCGCTGATGGGAAGATCCACTGGTTCATCGCCGCGAACATGATGCAGGGCAGCTCGGGTTCCGATGCCGCCCGCGAGATCGCGGCATGGGTCGAGGCGGACTTCCCGGCCCAGACGATCGGAGGGACGACCGTGTACCGGCTGGGCTGAGCTCTGCCGCAACCGCGGCAGTGGCGGCTACGGTGGGCCCATGGCGGATTCCGAGATCCTGCACGTGGACGGGCCCGACGGCGTTCGGGAAGTCAAGCTGAGCAGCCCCGACAAGGTGCTCTGGCCCGGCGTCGAGGGCGGTGAGCCCCTGACCAAGCGCGACCTCGCCCGGTACCTCATCGCGGTGGCCCCGGAGTTCCTGCGGCTCAACGGCGACCGGCCGATGACGCTGCAGCGCTTCCCCGAAGGGATCGACGGCGAGGAGTTCTTCTCCAAGCGGCCGCCGCGGGGCGCGCCGTCGTACCTGCGGACGGTGACGTGCACGTACCCGTCGCACCGGCGCCACGACCAGCTCGTGTTCGACGAGGCCGCCGCGCTCGCGTGGGCGGCGCAGATGGGAACGATCACCTTCCATCCGTGGCCGGTGCGCACTGCGAACCTGGACAACCCCGACGAGCTGCGGATCGACCTCGACCCGCAGCCCGGACGGGGATTCGGCGATGCGGTCACCGCGGCGCTCGCGCTCCGGGAGGTCATGGCGGAGGCCGGGCTCACCGCCTACGCGAAGACCTCGGGCAACAGGGGCGTCCACGTCTACGCGCGCATCCGGCCCACGCACGAGTTCCAGCACGTGCGGCACGGCGTCATCGGGATCGCGCGTGAACTCGAGCGGCGCATGCCGGACCTCGTGACCACGTCATGGTGGAAGGAGGAACGCGGCGAACGGGTCTTCGTCGACTTCAACCAGGCCAACCGCGACCGCACGATCGCCGCGGCCTATTCCCCCCGGCCCCTGCCGCACGCGCCGGTCTCGACCCCGCTGACGTGGGACGAGCTCCCCGACGCCGACCCGCGCGCCTTCACCGTCCGCACGGTTCCCGGGCTCCTGGCCGCACGGGCCTGCCCGTGGGCGGATATCGACGCGGCGCCTGGCGACATCGCGGGTGCCCTTGCCCTGTGGGACGCAGACCTCGAGCGCGGGCTCGGCGAGCTCAACTTCCCGCCGGACTACCCCAAGATGCCTGGGGAGCCGCCGCGGGTGCCGCCGAGCAAGCGCAAGGCAGACCGCGCCGACGAGGACTACTCGGCGCCCAAGGCCGAGCGCGACGCCGAATGGGGCACCGCGATCGCTCCCCCGTACGGGCCGATGCTGGCCAAGCCGGTCAAGAAGCTGCCGACCGGCGAGTACCTCTACGAGCCCAAGTGGGACGGCTTCCGCTCGATCGTCTGGCGCTCCGGAGACCGGGTGGAGATCGGATCGCGCAACGGCCTGCCCATGACGCGCTACTTCCCCGAGCTCGTGCAGGCCTTCGTGGCGAACCTGCCCGACCACTCGGTCATCGACGGCGAGATCATCCTCGTGGACCCGGACACCGGCGACCGGCTCAGCTTCGACGCCCTCCAGCAGCGCATCCACCCCGCGGCCTCCCGCATCGCCAAGCTCAGCGCCGCGACGCCTGCGAGCTTCGTGGCCTTCGACCTGCTCGCCCTGGGCCAGGCCAACTACGTGGAGCGCCCCTTCCGGGAACGGCGCGCGGCGCTCGAGGAGGTGCTCAAGAACGCGGCGCCCCCGGTCTACCTCACCCAGGCGACCGCCGATCCGGAGACCGCGCTCGAGTGGTTCCGCGCCTTCGAGGGCGCCGGCCTGGACGGCGTCATCGCCAAGCCGCTCGGGGAGCCCTATGCCGAGGACAAGCGGGTCATGGCCAAGCTCAAGCACGAGCGCACGGCGGACTGCGTCGTGGCCGGCTACCGGCTCTACAGGAACGAGCCCGACGCGATCGGGTCCCTGCTCCTGGGACTGCATGACGCCGAGGGCCGGCTCCATTCGGTGGGTGTCATCGGGGCATTCCCGATGGCCCGCCGCAAGGAGCTGTTCGAGGAGCTGCAGCCCCTCGTGACCACGTTCGAGGGGCATCCCTGGGCGTGGGCGCAGCCGGCCGAGGTCCTGCCCGACAACCGCGACCAGTCGATTCCCCGCACCCCCACCGCAGCGGCGCACTCGCGCTGGAACGCGAACAAGGACCTCTCGTTCATCCCGCTCCGGCCGGAACGCGTGGTCGAGGTCAAGTACGACCACATGGAGGGCGACCGCTTCCGCCACACCGCACAGTGGGTCCGGTGGCGCGAGGACCGCTCACCGGAGTCGTGCACCTATGACCAGCTCGAGGAGCCGGTCAGCTACGACCTCTCCTCGGTCCTCTCCCCGGGCCAGCGGGCGTAGGCAGGATTCACCCGTTGGGCCGATTCGGCAGGTACTGGATGGCCCAGTGGTTGCCGTCGGGGTCGTCGAACGTCGTGAAGTGGCCCCATTCGAGTACCCGGACGTCCGTGACCTCGACCCCGCGGGACGCGAGCTCGTCGTGGGCCTTCTCGATGTCGGCCACCACGATCTGCAGCGAGGACGTGCCCGGCGGGCTCTCCGACAGGCCTTCCCCGAAGGCGATCGAGCAGGCAGAGCCGGGCGGCGTGATCTGCACGAAGCGCAGCTCGTCGCTGACCCGCTGGTCGTAGTCGAGGTGGAAGCCGACCTTGTTGACGTAGAAGTCGATCGCGCGGTCGACGTCGGTGACGGGGATGAAGGCCAGTTCGAGTTTCCAGTCCATGCGCTCACGCTAGGCGCGCACGACGGCGGCGGGAACCCTCGCGCGGGCCGCTTGCGGACGGGTCGTGTCCGCATCCGTGGAGGAGACCGAAAAAAAGTTCCTGCAGTGCGTGACCTTCTGCGTGGGGGTGTCGGTTGGACAGGTGAAGGCCCGCTGAGCGGGCCTCGTCCTTGGTCTCGATCCCCCAGGAGTCTTCCGCATGTCGCTGTTCACTGTCCTCGCCTCGAGCAAGATCGCCGCGAGCGCCGCCGCCGTCGGTGCCCTCACCGTCGCGGGCGTCGGGTCCGCCGCCTACACCGGCTCCCTGCCCACGCCGGCACAGCAGGTCGCCCACAACGTCCTCGGCGCTCCCGCCCCCGCGCTCGATGAGGCCAAGGGTGCCGCCACCGCCGCGAAGTCCGCCGTGACGGACGAGGCCTCCACGGCCACGGCCGCAGCAACCGAGGCCGCAGACAAGGCCACCGGCACCGCGAAGTCCGCCGTCGCCGACGCCCAGGGCGCCGCGGCCGACGCGGCTGCGAAGGCCGCCGCCACGAAGGCCGGCGCTTCCGCTTCCGTCGACGCCGCCGGCATCGACCTCCCCGGCCTCTGCACGGCGCGCGCCAACGGCGGCCTCGACGCGGCGTCGTCGGCCTACAAGTCCCTGACCCTCGCGGCGAACGGCGAGGCGAACGTCAACGTGTTCTGCGCTGACGTGCTCAAGGCTTCGGCCACCGGCTCCGCCGGCGCGAACGGCGCCGTCGCGGCTCCCGCTGCCCCGGCCGTCCCGGCAGTCCCGACCCTTCCCGCCGCCCCGGCGCTCCCGTCGGCCCCGGCGCTGCCGGATGTCGCGAACGCGCCGTCGGCCCCGGCGCTCCCGAGCGATGCCGCTTCGGCCCTGACGCGATAGTTCGGTAGGCTCGTGCACCGTGCCGTGGAGTCCGCACCCCGGGCTCCACGGCACGAGGCGTAGGCCGGCGCGGACAGCGCCACAAGGAGGAAGACCGGTTGACGACCCAGAAGCTGCCCGGCCACACGGTCCCCGATGCGGGCCCCGCCGACCTGGCTAGCCTCTTCACGGCTGCCTACCGGACCTACTCGGCGTCCGTTCGCGGGTACCTCCGGGCCCGCGGCGTGGACGACCCGGACGCAGCCACGCATGACGTCTTCCTCGCCCTCTACACCCGCATGACTCCCCCCGAAGGCGACGCCGGCCCCGGCACCCCGCCGCGCGTGACCGGCGGCCTCGAAGGGGCGAAGGCGCTGGCCTTCACCATCGCCCACGGACGCGCGGTGGACCACCACCGCCGCCGCTCGCGCACCCCGCTCCTCGTCGCCCACGAGCAGGACGAGGACCCGCGGCCCTCACCCCCCACCCCCGAGGACGAGGTCCTCGCCGCGTCGGGGGTGCTTCGCCTCCTGGGCGACCTCAGCGACGACCACCGCGAGGTGCTCCTGCTGAGAGTCGTCGCCGACCTGTCCATCGAGCAGACGGCAGAGATCATGGGACGGACCACCGGCGCCGTGAAGCAGCTCCAGCGCCGAGCACTCGATGCCCTCCGAGCCACCGCGAAGACCGCAGAACTGAGCACACGATGAACGCCACCCAGGATCCGGACGATCTCCTCATCGTCGACCAGCTCCTCGCCGACGTGGATGCCGACGAGGCGGATGACCTGCGCCCCCTGCTCGACGAACTCCGGGCCGTGGCCCACGAGGGGCCCGTCCAGCCGAACCGCGCGCTGGCCGCACTCCTCGTCGACGAGGGCTCCGTTGCTGGCATGCCCACCGCGGCGCTGCCCACAGCCCCCGTCTCCGCGGTCACGAGCCCCGCCGCCGCCGCACTCCTGGGCCACACAGCCGACGAGACCGCGGACGTCATCGACCTTTCCCGCCAGAGGGAGCGACGGGCCGCCCGCCGACGCCGCCCGCTTGCCGCCGCCGTCATCATCGCGGCCGCTGCGCTCGGCACCGCGGCAGTCGGCGTCGCCGACTCCAGCCTCCGCGGCGGACTCGGGGGCGGGGTCGAGACCATCATCGGGACGGTCACGGGACAGCAGACCGAATCCCCCGCCCCGGCGCGGACCGCCCCCGCCGCGCCCACGGCGGGCACGCCAGCCGCACCGCCGTCGCCGGAGGTCCAGCTCACGACGCCGGCCGCGACCTCTGCCGCTCGGCCCACCGCGACGGCGTCCCCCACTCAGACGACCACGGCGCCGAGCGCGATCCAGCCGAACCTCGCCCCATCGGTGCCGGCGGTTCCGCTCCCGCCCGGTGTCGAGCCCAGCGCGCTGCCGAGCGCGCCCTCAGACGGCCTCCTGCCAAAGGTTCCGTCGCTGCCCCTGCCCACCAGCCCGGACCTGCTGCCCGGAACCCGCTGAGATCGGGGCGCCGGGCCGGCGGCGTCGCGCTACTTCGCGAGACCGTAGAGGCGGTCTCCGGCGTCGCCGAGCCCGGGGACGATGTAGGCCTTCTCGTTGAGCCGCTCGTCGATCGAGGCGAGGACTACCGTGACCTTCGCGTCCCCCACGCCCTCCTCGACCCGCTTGAGCCCTTCGGGGGCGGCGAGGAGGCAGATGCACGTCACGTCGCTCGCACCCCGCTTGAAGAGGAACCTGATGGCCTCGCTCAGCGTGCCGCCGGTGGCGAGCATCGGGTCGAGGACGAAGACCTGGCGGCCCGTGAGGTTCTCGGGGAGCCGCTCGGCGTACGTGACGATGTCCAGGGTCTCCTCGTCGCGCGCCATGCCGAGGAAACCGACCTCGGCGGTGGGCACGAGCTTGACCATGCCCTCGAGCATGCCGAGGCCGGCCCGGAGGATGGGGACGACGAGCGGGGTCGGCTTGGTGAAGGCGGTGCCGACGGTCGTCGCGACAGGCGTCTCGATGGTGACGGGCTCGGTGCGGACCTCGCGGGTCGCCTCGTAGGCGAGCAGGGTCACGAGCTCTTCGGCCAGCTGCCGGAAGACCGGGCTCGGGGTGTTCTTGTCCCTCAGGACAGTGAGCTTGTGGGCAACGAGCGGGTGGTCCACCACGAGTGTGCGCATGCGGACAAGCTACCGCATCTCACGATGCGGACTCATCCCCCGGTCCCGTGGCCTGCGCCCTGGCCCTCGCGGCGGCCCTGCGGAGCCGCATGAGGTGGAAGACCCGGTGGGCGAAGATCACGACGCTCAGCCACGCGAGCCCGAGGAACCAGGCAGCGATGACGTCGGTGAGCCAGTGGTGGCCCAGGTAGACCCGGGACAGCCCGATCGCGAGCGCGTACAGTCCCCCGGCGGCGATTGCGGCCACCCGGGCCCACAGGGCCTTCAGCTTCAGGCACGCGAGGTACACAACGATGCCCGCGATGACGGTGGCGTTGAGGGTGTGGCCGCTGGGGAACGACGCCGAGTACTCGTAGGGCGGAACGGCGAGTGCGAGCGGGGGCCGGGCGCGGCCCGTGAGCTCCTTGCCGAAGATCGTCACGAGCAGCGACCCCGCGGCAGCGGCGGGGACAAGGACGAGCGGACGCCAATGGCGCATCCAGATCGCGAGGAGGACCATCGCGGCAGCCGCCGTGATGGGCGCGATCACCCCGCCGCCGAGGTTGGTGAAGGCAGTGACCCCGGCCATGAGCGCCGGCGTGCGGGAGGCGACAGCCCAGTCCAGCACCGGCTGGTCCATGGCGGCGAGTGCGCCCTTCTCCACGACCGACTCGTACACCTCTCCCCCGGCCCAGCTGAATCCGAGCGCGAGCGCCGCGCCGATCGCGAGCAGCGTCCACATCGAGCCATTGGGCCCCATCAGCTTCCAGAGGGCATCGATCAGGCGGTGCATGGCTCTTGCCTCCTCGGGTGGGGCCTCGAACCTATCATTGGAGCCATGCCCGGCCCCGAACCCCTGCACCAGGACGCGCGCCACGAGCAGTGGATGCGGCTCGCGCTCGTGGAGGCCAGGGCCGCGGAGCAGACCGGCGACGTCCCGATCGGCGCGGTCGTCGTCGGCCCCGGAGGCGAGGTGCTCGCCGTCGGGCGCAACGAGCGCGAGGGGGTGGGCGACCCGACTGCGCACGCCGAGGTCCAGGCGATCCGCGCAGCCGCGGCTCGTCTGGCGCACGACGGCGGCGGCGACGGCTGGCGTCTGGCCGACTGCACGCTCGTGGTCACTCTCGAGCCGTGCGCCATGTGCGCGGGGGCGATCGTGCTCGCCCGGATTCCCCGGGTCGTCTTCGGAGCGTGGGACGAGAAGGCGGGCGCGGCAGGCAGCGTGTTCGACATCCTGCGCGAGCGAAGGCTCAACCACTGGGTCGAGGTCTATGGGGGCGTGCTCGAGGACGAGTGCGGCGCTCTCCTGCGGTCGTTCTTCGCGGCGCACCGCTGAGCGGCCGGGCCTCGTCAGGACGTTGATCGGCGCGAACATGAACCTGCACCTCACATTTCCGGTCCCTGCGGCGTCTGCATGGTGATGGACACGAAACAGCCCTTCGAGAAGCTCGTCGAACTCCACGGCGCCACGGTGCTGCGCGTGTGCCGCGCGGTCGTCGGACCCGTGGAGGCCGAGGACGTGTGGCAGGAGACGTTCCTGTCCGCGCTGCGCGCCTACTGCGACCTTCCCGCGGGAGCCAACGCGGAGGCCTGGCTGGTGACCATCGCCCATCGGCGCTCGCTCGACTCGGTCCGCGCGGCGGGCAGGCGGGCCGTGCCCATCGCTGACCTCCCCGAAGGCCGTTCGCGGCTCGGGAATCCGGGCCCGCCCGGGGATGGCGTGTGGGAGCACGTCGCGCTTCTCCCCGACAAGCAGCGCAGGGTAATCGCCTATCGGTATCTCGCAGACCTGCCCTTCGGGGAGATCGCCGAGATCGTCGGGGGGACGCCTGCGGCGGCTCGGAGGGCCGCCTCTGATGGGCTCAGGAAGCTGCGGGGCCTCGTGGCTGCCGCATCACCGAAAGGAGACCCGTATGACTGACCAGACGGGGGCTGGGCCGGGCCCGGATCGGACCGGTCCGGTCGATCTGGCCTTCGCCCCGCACCTGACCGAGATCGATCCGGCTGTGCTCGTCCGCCTCCGCGCGTCCCTCGCCGAGAGGGCTACGGGCGAGGGCGTCCTGGATGTCGCCTACCGCATCGTCGACTCCCCCGTGGGCCCGCTCCTCATCGCGGCCACGAACAGGGGCCTCGTCCGGGTGGCCTACGAGCGCGAGGACCATGACCTGATCCTCCAGCAGCTCTCCGACCGGCTCAGCCCGCGGGTCCTCGAAGCCCCCGGCCGGCTGGGGTCGGCCGCCCGGCAGATCGAGGAGTACTTCGCCGGCCGGCGCCGCCGATTCGATGTACCCCTGGACCTGAGCCTCTCCGCGGGATTCCGCCGCACCGTCCTGCAGCATCTCGGCGAGATCCCGTTCGGAGTCACTGAGAGCTACACCGAGGTGGCGCGTGCCGTGGGGAGCCCCAAGGCCGTGCGGGCCGTGGGGACGGCGTGTGCCACGAACCCGCTGCCGGTCGTGGTCCCCTGCCATCGGGTCCTGCGCTCGGACGGCAGCCTGGGCGGGTACATCGGCGGGCTGGAGGCAAAGTCCCTCCTCCTGCAGCTCGAGGCGGCCGCCGCATGACGAGTGCCCTGTTCGGCGACGACCTGCTCGAGCGCCCCCGCCGGGTCGTTGCCCCCGGCGCGGTCCACGTGCCCGGGTGGCTGCGCCCCGAGCAGCAGTCATGGATCGCCGACCGGTTCCGCGAGTGGGCCGCCGGCCCGGTCCCCCTTCGCGCAGCGTCCGTGCGCGGCCACGAGATGTCGGTGAAGACTGTCTGCCTGGGCTGGCACTGGCAGCCCTACCGCTACAGCCGGGAGGCCACGGATGTGAACGGGGCGCGCGTCCTGGGCTTCCCGGACTGGCTGGTGCGCGTGGGACGCCTCGCGCTGGCCGAGGCGTACGGCGAGGGAGAGCAGGCGGAGCGCTACACCCCGGACACAGCCCTGGTGAACCTCTACGACGACCAGGCCCGCATGGGGATGCACCAGGACCGCGACGAGGCATCCCGAGAGCCGGTCGTCTCACTGTCCATCGGGGACAGCTGCCTCTTCCGGTTCGGCAACACCGAGACGCGCTCCAAGCCCTACGAAGACCTCGTCCTCGCGTCCGGGGACCTGTTCGTGTTCGGCGGCCCGTCCCGGCTCGCCTTCCACGGGGTGCAGAAGACGTTCCCCGGAACGGCGCCCCCGGACTGCGGGATCCGTTCCGGGCGCATCAACATCACACTCCGCGTCACCGGAATCGATGACGCGTCGACCCGCACGGCTGGAAGGGGAACACCATGAGCGAGACGTCACTCATCACGGGCGAGGACGGTCTGGTGCGGCCCTCATGGGCCAGCTCGGATGCCCTCATGCAGCAGTACTACGACACCGAGTGGGGCCTGCCCGTGCGGGACGAACAGGGCCTGTACGAGCGCATCTGCCTCGAGGGGTTCCAGGCCGGGCTCTCGTGGGCGACCATCCTGCGGAAGCGGCCCGCCTTCCGGGAAGCCTTCGCGGACTTCGACCCCGACGCCGTCGCGCGCTTCACGGACGACGACGTCGAACGTCTCATGCTCAACGAGGGCATCGTCCGGAACCGGGCCAAGATCAACGCTGCCGTCACCAACGCGAGGGCCACCATCTCCCTGCGCGACGAAGGGGGTCTGGCCGAGTTCGTGTGGTCCTTCCAGCCGGCGGAGACCCCGGCTCCGGTGACCTACGCGGACATTCCCTCGACCTCTCCCGAGTCCGTGGCCCTGTCCAAGGCGCTGCGCAGGCGCGGCTTCTCGTTCGTCGGGCCGACCACGATGTTCGCGCTGATGGAGGCTGTCGGCATCATCGACACGCATCTGGTGGGCAGCCACCGCCGGGGCAGCTCCGGGGTCTGGCCCCTCCCAGGAGCCTGACGGCATGACCGCACACGTCGGGCCGCAGCGCACCCGGGTCCGCCTCGACGCGCGGGGCGGCCTGGAACCCGAGGCCATCGTCGCCAGCCTTGCGGCGCACACCGTGCCCGGCGCCGAGCGGACTGACGTCGAGGCGTCCTCCCACGAACGCCTCGTGCCCACGGCACTCGGGCCCGTGGCTTTGAGGGTGTGGTTCGATCGGGACGGGGCGGAGGTGGCCCTCGGAACGGAGGACCCGGCCGCGGTCGCAGCGGTGCTGGCCTCCGTCGAGCGCTGGCTGGACCTCTCGGCCGACTTGGAGCCCGTGCGCTGGGCACTGGGAGGCGATCCCGACCTGGGACCGTGCGTCCGAGCGCGTCCAGCTCTGCGCGTCATCGGCACGACCGACCCGTTCCAAACCGCGGTGACCACGGTGCTGGGCCAACAGGTCTCGCTCGGCGCAGGGCGGACCTTCGCCGGCCGGCTGGTCGCCGCCTTCGGCACGCCCGGTCCAGCGGGGCTGGTCTCCTTCCCGACCGCCGAGGCGCTCGCGGACCAGGACACCGAGATCCTGAGGGCGACCGTCGGGCTCACCGCCATGCGAGCGAGGACCGTGAGTGCGCTGGCCACAGCCGTCGCAACGGCACACGGCGCTGGGGGGCAGTCCGCGGACAGCACAGGAGCCGAGGGCAGCGCGCGAGCAGCCCTGTCCGGCATCCTTCCCCTCAGCCGCGCTGAGCTCCTGGCCCTGCCCGGGATCGGGCCGTGGACCGCGGACTACCTCGAGGTGCGGTACGGCCACCGCGATGCGTTCACCCCAGGCGACCTGGTCCTGCGCCGGGCGCTCGGCGGTCTCAGCGCCCGAGAGGCAGCGGAGCGTGCCCGGGCATGGAGCCCCTTCCGGGCCTACGCACTCACCCATCTGTGGACCGCGTCGGCGTACGCGGTCCACGTCCCCGTCAGGCCCGGACTTGGCGCCCATGGGAGCGGACCCGCGCCCCTCCCCTCCTGAGCCCCCGAGCGGGCTCAGTTTTGACCTGCGCGCAGCAGCCGGTAGAGTAAATGCCTGCTGGTGGTGTGTCCGAGCGGCCGAAGGTGCATCACTCGAAATGATGTTTGGTGTAAAAGCCAACGGGGGTTCAAATCCCTCCACCACCGCCCAGCACGAAGGCCCCGGGACCCGCCGATTCAGGCGGAACCCGGGGCCTTCGTCATTCCCGGACGGCCTCAGCCGAGCAAGGTCTCACCGATGTAGCCGCCCTCGCGGCACCCCGGTGGGATCGCGAACACGGCCGAGCCGATCGGCGTCGTCCACCGGTTGAGGAGGTCCAGCTCGTCGAGCCGCCGCTGGATGGGCACGAACTGGCGGTCCACGTCGGCCTGGAACGAGACGAAGAGCAGCCCCGAGTTCGAGACGTCGTCGCCGACCGGGGTGTCGTCGTAGTTGTATCCGCGTCGGAAGATGCGCTCGGACGGCGCTGCCGGCTGTTCGCCCCGGGCCCGCCTCACGTGTGAGTAGTCGGCGATCACAGGGAAGCCGAGCGGGGTCGTGGCGGAGAAGTCCGGCTCGTCGTGCTCGCTGCCCCCGGTCAGCGGCGCCCCGTCCGCCAGCCGTCGGCCCACAGAGGCTTCTTTCCCCGTCGGATCGAGCGCGTCCCACCCGTCGAGGTCCATGTGGATGCGGCGGACCACCGCCCCCGTCCCCCCGGCCAGCCACCCCTGCCCGGACCACACGGCCTCGTCGAAGTCCGGTGTCCCCGGGACGGGGTTCGCCGTCCCGTCGACCTGGCCGAAGAGGTTCCGCATGGTGGTGCCCGCGGGGGTGGATCCGTAGGCCCGGCGGAAGCCGCGCTGCACCCATCGGACGGCGGCGAAGCTCCGCGCGTCCTTCAGCAGCATCCGCGACGCGTGGGCGACCGTGACCGGGTCGTCCGCGGCGATCTGCAGGAGCAGGTCGCCGTCGGAGAACTCCGGCCGCAGCCGGTCGATGCCGAATGCGGGCAGCGGCCTCAGCCACGCCGGGGTCTGGCCGCCGGCACGCTGCACGAAGCGGGGCCCGACACCGAACGTCACGGTGAGCCCGGCCGGGACGACGGCGAGCTCAGGCTCGGTGTCCGCGAGGGCCGGAGCGCCCTGGGTGAGCCGTGCCGCGTCGTCGGAGAGGAGCCGCATCATGCGGCGCAGGCCGTCCCGGTCCACACCGTCCCGCAGGTCCAGGCCCACGAAGGCGGCGTGGGCCTGCGGACTCGTGTCCACCCCGGCCTGGTGCTCCCCGAAGAACGGCACCGTGTGGCCGCCGTTCAGCGCCGCCTCGGCCTGGGACGCGGGCGCGTGGTCGAGCGCGCGGACCGTGCCGAGCGCCGCGGCCGCTCCGACCCCGGCGGCGGCCCCGCCGATGAGGAACTGCCTCCTGCTCTGGCGCGACCGCACCGGCGCGGCGGCCACCGAGCGCGTCAATGCCCCGCCCCGGCGGACGGCGAAGGAGTTCCCACATAGGACTCGTTCGCGCCCGAGAAGTCCTTGACCCGCGCGGTGAGGTCGAGGGTCGAGTGGTCCGAGAACGTCAGCGTGACGGTGACGTCGTCGCCGGCCCTGAGCGGGGCGGCGAGGTCCATGAGCATGATGTGGTCCGCGCCCGGCCGGAGCGTGAGCGAGCCTCCGGCGGGGATCGTGAAGCCGCCGTCCTTGGCGCGCATCGCCGGCTGACCGGAGGAGCCGGCCACGGTCTCGTGGAGTTCGACGCGGTGCGCGGCATCGGTGCTCGCGGCAACGAGCGTGACGTCCCGCGGCGCCCTGTTGGCGATGGTCCCGAACGCCCCGGTCATCCCGGTCGGGGCGGCCTTGACCCAGGCGTCGGACACGGTCACGGCAGAGCCGGCCAGGCCCGACGAGGTCCCGGCCGAAGGGGCCTGGGCCGAAGCGGTCTGGGCGGGCGCACTCGCAGAAGGACCGCCGGCGCATCCGGTCAGGGCGAATGCAGCGGCGAGGACGGGGGCGCCGAGGCGCAGGAGGGCAGAGGTGTTCACGGTGTTGTCCCTTCGTGGGGCTCCGGCGGCCGGGCCATCGGGCGCAGGCCACCGGCGCCGCCCGCGCCAGGCGCGGCGGCGTCATGCAGTGGATGGATGCCGGAAGGCCCGCGCGGCCCGAAGGCGCGCGTCAGGCCGGGAAGGGACGCGGTGGTCCGCGGCGCTGGACCGCGCACCGCTGGGGCGCGGAGCAGAGGATGGCCTCGCGGTGCCGCGCTGCCGTCGGATGGGCAGGGCGGACGGGGACGACGACGGGAAGGTCGAGGCGCAGGCTCTCCCGGGCCCAGACCAGGACCTCGACAGCGAGCTCGCGCAGGCGCGCGATCGCCCGCTCGCCGCGGTGAAACGCGGCGATCGTCAGGAGGGTGGCCACGGCGTGCGCGAGCCACATCGACGGCTCCCCGCCCATGGCGTCCGCCATCGCGCCGTCCGCCGGCAGGGCGGTTCCGGGCGCGGCGGCACCGTGCAGGTGGCGGGCCGACGACGGCAGTGGGGCCTGCGGCGTCGTGCCCAGGACGAACAGGGTGTGGAAGAGCAGCTGGCTCGCCGAGATCCCGAGCGCCAGACGCCAGAAAGAGACGCTGCGCCCGGCCAGCCCCGTGCAGACGAAGACCGAGAGGACCCAGGGGACGGCGACGCCGAGAAGCCCCGGGACGGCGCCCCCGCCTGCCAAGTGCGAGGCGAGCGCCCCGAGCGTCGCAACCGTGGCCGCGGACAGCCCGCGCAGCAGGCGGGACGGCCTCGACGACGGGTGCATGCCTCCATTATCACAAGGCACGCTGCGTCTCCCGCCCGGAAAGCGCGCCCCGGCGTATGATGCGGCTCACACGACAGCCGAAGGGAGCGACCATGTCCGCCACGGGGCCCGACCGCCCAGGTGGGCGCTAGTGTCCTTCGTCGAGCTGTCCCTCATCTGCGTCATAGCGCTCCTCGGCCCGGCGCTCGCGGCAAAGCGGTCATGGCATCTGCCCCTCGTCCTCGGGGAACTCCTTGCCGGAGTAGGCTTCGGCGTCTCGTTCCTGGGGTGGGTGGATGCCGGCAACGAGACGCTCTCCTTCCTCGCGGACATCGGGTTCGCGCTCATGATGTTCGTCGCCGGCACCCACGTGCCCATGCGGGACAGGACCATCCAGTCCGCTGCGGGCAAGGGCGCACTCCGGGCCGCGATCGCGGCGGTCCTCGCAGGGGCGCTCGGCGTGGGCGTCGCCCTCGGCTTCGGGTCCGCCAACGCCCCGCTCTACGCCGTGCTCATGGCGTCATCGTCCGCGGCACTGGTCCTGCCGGTCGTGGACTCGCTCAGGCTCAAGGGCCCCAGCGTGCTCGAGCTCACGGCGCAGGTCGCCATCGCGGATATTGCGGCCATCGTCGCCCTCCCGCTCGCCATCGACCCGCCCAACGCCGGGCCGAAGGCCCTGGGGGCGCTCGCGGTGGCCGCGTGCGCCGTGCTCCTGTGGGCCGTCCTGAGGCACTTCGAGCGCGACGGCTCGCGCCAGCGCCTCCACGACGTCTCGGAGGAGCGGAAGTTCGCGCTCGAGCTGCGCATCCAGCTCTCGATCCTGTTCGCCCTCGCCGGCCTCGCCGTGGCCGCCCACGTCTCGATCATGCTCGCGGGCTTCGCGTTCGGGCTCGCGGTCTCCGCCGTCGGGGAGCCGCGCCGGCTCGCGCGGCAGCTGTTCGCGCTCAACGACGGCTTCCTCGGCCCGGTGTTCTTCGTGTGGCTCGGGGCGTCGATCGACCTGCGTCAGCTGGCAGGGCACCCCCAGATGATCCTGCTCGGCCTCCTGCTCGGCGTCGGGGCCGTGGCGGCCCATGCGGCCAACCGGCTCACGGGCCTGCCGCTGCCGTTCGCCGCGGCCTCGGCCGCCCAGCTCGGTGTCCCCGTCGCGGCGGCCACGATCGGGCGCGGCGTCGGCGTCCTCGCGCCCGGCGAGGACGCCGCCCTGCTCCTGGGCGCTCTCATCACCATCGGGGTGACAACGGCGGCCGCCGCCTGGGCGGCACGCCGCGCCGTCGGGGAAGTCAGGCCGCCGGATAGGCCTTCGGAAGGCGCATCCCCCGCTCAGCCATGATGTCGCGCAGGACATTTGGGTAGTCCGTGATGATGCCGTCTACGCCCATGTCGATGAGAGCCTCCATCGTCGCCGGGTCGTCGCAGGTCCACGGGACGACCTTGAGACCGCGCTCATGGGCCTCCGTGATCATCTTCTCGTCCGGGTAGAAGCGGAAGCCCGGCTGGCCGACCGCGCCGTTCTGCGGGAAGCCGTAGTTCGGGGACAGCGCCGTGACGCCCTCGATGGACGCTGCGGCCGCAACGAAGTCGCCGCCGAAGTCGTCGGCGTCGATCCCGCCGAGCCATGGCGACGCGCCGGGCTTGCCGACCTGGAGGAAGTCGTAGTTCGTCAGCGCCACGAGCGGCAGGTGGGGAGCGATCCGGTGCATCTCCTTGAGCGCGCCCCAGTCGAAGGACTCGATGGTGACTTGGGGATCCATGCCCGCGGCGTGGATCTCCTCGTAGACGCGGTGCACGAACAGCTCGCGCGGCGCGGTCTGCTCGGGGGCCCCGGCCTCGACCTTGGTCTCGATGTTCATCATGACGCCCTTGGCGTAGTGGGCCTCGACGACCGCGAAGATGTCCTTGAGCTCGGCCATCTTCACCCCGGGGATGACCTCCTGCTGGGGGAATCCGGGGAGCTGCTGCCAGCCGCAGTTGAGCGTCTTGACCTGGGCGAGGGTGAGGTCCTTGATGTACTTTCCGACGTACGGGTACATCGGATCGCCCGCGGTCACAGGCGCTGTATCGGCGCACTTGCGGGCCTGGACCTGGCGGTCGTGGGTGACCACGACGGCGCCGTCCCTGGTGATCTGCGTGTCGAGCTCGAGAGTGGTCACTCCGAGCTCGATGGCCTTGGCGAAGCCCTGCGGCGTCTCCTCGGTCGTCATGCCGATGCCGCCGCGGTGGGCCTGGAGGTCGAAATGGGTCTTCTGGGGCAGGACTGCCTGGGGATGCGGTGCGAGGTTGCGGTCGGTGTCATCCGCCATCGCCGGGGAGGCCGCGAAGGAGAGTGCGCCGAGCGCAAGAATCGTGCCGAGTGTCTTCAACAGGGGGGAATTCATGCCGAGAAGAGTAGGAATCGCCGCAGAACGTCTCCCTACCCGTCAGTAAGGAGAAGCGAAACCCTCCGTGAACACCGGTCGTCGTTCACCTCTTGGTGCCAGCCGCAGGGGGCGCCCACGCTGGCTGCATGCGAGCCAAGATCAGCGCTCGGTGCAGGCCGAATCGGCATGGGACCGCACCGGCCGCCGCACCAGAATCCCTGCCGGCCCCGGCCTTCACGGCTCCCACGTCTGGACCGATCACGGCCGGTGAGCTGGAGTTCGCGCGGCGCAATCACTCGGCCCCGCTCGAGACGCTCCGCTGGCCTCTCACCCCGCCAGGGGTGCACTACCTCGTGGTCCACTTCGACGTGCCCCAGATCGACCCGGAGTCATGGCGCCTCAGGGTCGGCGGTGCCGTGGAGCATCCCCTCGAGCTGAGCCTGAGCGACCTCCGCCGGCGTCCACGTCGAACGGTCCCTGTGACGCTGGAATGCGCAGGCAACGGCAGGGCCAGTCTCGACCCCCGGCCCGTGAGCATGCCGTGGGACACGGGCGGGTTCGGCACTGCGGAGTGGACCGGGACACCGCTTGCTCCGATCCTTCACGAGGCAGGGATCCCGCCCGAGGCTGTGGACGTGCTGTTCACCGGCGCCGACCGGGGCATCCAGGGCGGTCTCGAGCAGGATTACGCGCGCTCGCTCGCTGTCGCCGAGGCGATGGAGGACACGCTCCTCCTCGCCTATGAGATGGACGGCAGGCCGCAGACGACGCCGGGGAGCCCGTCACGCGCATGCGTGTCCGGGCGCTGATGGTTCCGCCCGGAATCCCGGACTTCGCCTCCCGTCGGCGCCTCATGGATGCCGGCCCCACCTTGCTGCGGGGGCGTGCCTGGTCTGGAAACGGGCCTGTGCAGCGCGTCGAGGTCGCGATCGACGGGCACTGGGCCGACGCCCACGTCGAGCCGGCCCCGGGCGAGCACGCGTGGCAGGAGTTCAGCTTCGCGTGGGTCGCCACTCCGGGGAGTCACACAGTCGGATGCAGGGCCACCGATGCGGCCGGAACCGTCCAGCCCCTGGAGGCTCCGTGGTCCTTCCAAGGCATGGGAAACAACGCCGTCCAGGAAACCGAGGTCGAGGTGCGCGGCTAGACTGAGGAGCCGGCCTGCGTGGGCCGTGCAGAGTCCCGGAGGTGCCGCATGCCTGTGCTGTCCGCGGCACGGTCCCGCTCACCGTTCAGCGGCCTGCGCACGACGGCGATCGCCGGCACCGTCACCGCGCTCGCCGCCGGGGCGCACGCCTGGGCGGGAGGCTCGCTGCCCCACCCCTTCATCGTTCTGGCGCTCGTCGCGCTTGTGGCCCTGGCCTCGACAGTCGCCGGTCGGTACCGGCTGCGCGTCCCCGCGCTGATCGCGGTACTCGGCGCGGGCCAGCTCGCGCTCCACGAGGCGTTCACGGCCTTCGCCGCACCGGCCAGCGCTCCCTCCGCCGCAGCCGCCGTGCTCGCCCGCGGGCGGCATCAGCACTCCGGCGACGCCGTCGCGGCCCTGGCCTCGCTCCCGTCCGGCGCACCGGCGAGCAGCGGCGACGTGCTCACCGCCCACGCGCACGCCTCCCCGCTGATGCTGGCCCTGCACGCCGCCGCAACGGTCGCGTGCGCCGTCGTGCTCCGCCGGGCCGAGCTCGCCCTGACCGCCGTGGCCGACTGGCTCCGGCCGCTCACCCGCCTTCCCCGGCCCGCCGCCGTCATGCCTGCCACGACGGACCTGCCGGTCATCCCGCGCCCTGCCCGCCGCGTGCTCCCGTGGCGCCAGCTCGCACCCCCGCCGCTGCGCGGCCCACCCCCGGCACCCGCCTTCGCCTGAGCGCCCCCGATCCCGGAGGCGCCCTCACCTGTACCCTCCGTACTGGCGCGCGCCCGAGGGCCGCGCCGCGAAAGGCCCTGCCATGAACGCCTCCCCCGCCCGCCGTGCCCTGCGAACGCTCGCTCCCGCCGCCCTCGCCGGCGGCCTCCTCCTGGCCGGCGCCGGCGCTGCCGCCGCGCACGTGGGCATCACGCCCTCCGCGACCGACGCCGGTTCCTCCTCGCTGCTGACCGTCGCCATCCCGCACGGGTGCGGCGAGAGCCCCACGACGAAGGTCGCGATCTCGCTCCCCGCCGAACTGGTCGACGCGCAGCCCACCGTCAACCCGAACTGGACCGTGGAGAAGGTGACCCAGAAGCTCGGGGCACCGCAGAAGCTCGCCGACGGCTCGAGCGTCACCGAGCGGACAGCCCAGGTCGTCTACACCGCCAAGGCCCCGCTCGAGGCTCACCTGCGCGACACCCTCGTCCTGAGCGTCAAACTGCCCGTCGACGCGGCCGGGAAGACCCTGTACTTCCCGACCCTGCAGACCTGCGAGGCCGGACAGACCGACTGGAAGGAGATCCCGGCCGAGGGCCAGGACCCGCACGGGCTCAAGGCCCCCGCCCCCTCGGTGACCGTGACGGCTCCCGCCACGGCAACGGCCTCCGGCCATGACGGGCATGGCAGCGGCGCGGATGCGGCGGCCTCCGTGACATCCGGCGCCGCCGCGGACCCGGGCTCGGGCGCGGCGGGCTGGGCAGGGCTCGTCGCGGGACTCCTCGGCCTCGTGATGGGAGGCCTCGCGCTCCTGCGCACACGCTCCCGCGCCTCATGACGCGTGCGGGACCTTGACGCAGATGTGACTGGAGTGAAGGGTGGGACTATGACTCGCCGCCGCGCCGCAGCGCTCCTCCTCCCCTTCGGACTGGCCGCCGCCCTCGCGGGCTGCGGCTCCGGCACCAGCGCCTCCCCCACGGGGTCGGCAACCAGCAGCCCGGCGAGCCCGACGACGGCGGCCGCCTCGCCGTCGTCGTCAGGCTCGGCCACTCCGTCCGGCTCCCAGCCCTCTGCCCCTGCTCCCAGCGACAGCGGGACCGCAACCGCCCAGGGCGGGCAGGGGCAGGCGGGCGTCGCGCGGTGCCTGTCGACGCAGCTCGAGGGCAGCATCCAGCCGGGCCAGGGCGGGGCGGCGGGCACGGTGTACCAGAACCTCGCCCTGAAGAACGTCTCGCAGACCCCGTGCCTGCTGGAGGGGTTCGCGGGCGTCTCGCTCACCAACGGCCCGCAGGGGGAACCGATCGGCGCTCCCGCGGACCGGGACACCTCGACCCCCGTGACGCCGATCATCCTCGAGCCGGGACAGAGCGGCGCTGCGGAATTCGGGCTGGGCCAGGCGGGGAAATACACGAACTGCGCGGTGGTCGACGCGGCCGGCTACCGGGTGTACCCGCCGGAAGACTACGGCTCGCTGTTCATTCCCGCGCAGGTCATGGCCTGCAGCAATGCGGATATCCACCTGCTCACGCTGCGCGCTTTCCGCCCATTCTGAGAAAAAACTTCAGAGCAGAGAAGGACGGCCGGAGCGCAGCGCGCCCCGGCCGTCCGGGCCAGCGCCTCTGGACTCGACTCGACGCGTCAGATCCGCGGAGTCAGGACCGCTGGCCGGCCCTCCGAGCTTCCGCCCGCATCAGCGGCTGGGCAGTGTCAGAGGGCGTCTTTGCGCCGCCTCGGGAGGAATTGCTCCGTCGCGGCCTTGGCGCGCTTCTCGGCACGCTTCTCCTTGATGGATTTACCCTGCTTCGCATTCTTTGAATTTCGCGGCGACTTCCCCGACATTTCAGCTCCTTTTCGGTGAACTGCAATAACGCGTATTCACGACCATACCCGAGAAAAAAATAAAAGCCAGTCGGCCCAGAGAAGCCCTCCCCCCTCCCCCGGGGGCGGCGGCCCAGGACTGTCGGAGGCGTGCGCGATGATGGTGCCGTGGCAGATGCAGGCTCGGCCCTCGGCACCGCCGCGGTGATGGAACGCTTCGGCGCGGCCACCCGTGCGTGGTTCCTCGGCGCCTTCCGGGAGCCCACCTCCGCGCAGACTGGCGCGTGGGAGGCGATCTCCTCCGGCCGGCACGCCCTCGTCGTCGCGCCCACGGGCTCCGGCAAGACCCTCGCCGCCTTCCTGTGGTCCCTCGACCGCCTCATGACGCACGACGGCGCCCGGGCACCTGCCGCGGACGCCCTCCCGGGGCTCGAGGCGGCGGCTGGGGCGAGCAGGAGCGAGACGAGCGCGGGCGGTGCGCGGCGGCGTCGTGCGCCCAAGAACAAGACCAAGGTCCTGTACATCTCGCCCCTGAAGGCGCTCGGGGTCGACGTCGAGCGGAACCTGCGCGCCCCGCTCATCGGCATCTCGCAGACGGCCGCGCGGCTCGGCTCGCCCGTGCCCGAGGTGAGCGTGGGCGTGCGCAGCGGGGACACCTCGGCGTCGGACCGCCGGGCGCTCCTGTCCAGTCCCCCGGACATCCTCATCACGACCCCCGAGTCCCTCTACCTCATGCTGACCTCGCAGGCGCGCGAGACCCTCGCCGAGGTCGAGACCGTGATCGTGGACGAGGTGCACGCCGTCGCCGGGACGAAACGGGGGGCCCACCTCGCCGTCTCGCTCGAGCGGCTGGACGCGATCCTCCCCAGGCCCGCACAGAGGATCGGCCTCTCCGCGACGGTCGAGCCCCGCGACCTCGTGGCGCAGTTCCTCGCGGGCCAGGCACCGTGCGAGGTCGTCGCACCCCCGGCGAAGAAGACGTGGGAGCTGACCGTGACGGTGCCGGTCGAGGACATGAGCGACCTCGCGGGCGCCGCAGCGGCGCATGACAGCGGGCCCGCGTCGGGCCTGCAGCCGCAGGCCTCGATCTGGCCGCATGTCGAGGAGAAGATCGTCGACCTCATCCTCGCCAACCGCTCCACGATCGTCTTCTCGAACTCGCGCCGTCTGGCCGAGCGGCTCACGGGACGGCTCAACGAGATCTACGCCGAGCGGCTCCAGCCCAGCGTCTGGGACGAGCCGCTTCCGGTGGTTGAGCGAAGCGAAGCGGAGTCGAAACCCGGTGGCAGCTCCGCTCGCCAGCCGGGGGTTTCGACTGCGCCCAACCACCGGGTGCAGGCCCGGACCCCCGCCGAGATGATGGCGCAGGCGGGCCAGACCGCCGGCGCCGACCCGGTGCTCGCCCGCGCCCACCACGGCTCCGTCTCGAAGGAGCAGCGTGCCCAGATCGAGGACGACCTCAAGTCCGGCCGGCTGCGGTGCGTCGTGGCGACCAGCAGCCTCGAGCTCGGCATCGACATGGGCCTCGTGGACCTCGTGGTCCAGGTCGAGTCCCCGCCGTCGGTCGCCTCCGGCCTCCAGCGCGTGGGCCGGGCCGGCCACCAGGTCGGCGAGGTCTCCCAGGGCGTCCTCTTCCCCAAGCACCGGGCAGACCTCGTCCACACCGCCATCACGGTCGAGCGCATGCTCTCCGGCCAGATCGAGGCCCTGCGGATCCCCGCGAACCCGCTCGACATCCTTGCCCAGCAGACCGTCGCAGCCACGGCGCTGGGGCCGATCGACGTGGAGGAGTGGTTCGACGTCGTGCGCCGCTCCGCTCCGTTCGCGACGCTCCCGCGCTCGGCCTTCGACGCGACCCTCGACCTCCTGTCCGGCAAGTACCCCTCGGACGAGTTCGCGGAGCTGCGCCCGAGGATCGTGTGGGACCGCACCGAGGGCACGATCGAGGGGCGCCCGGGCGCCCAGCGGCTGGCCGTCACCTCGGGCGGCACCATCCCGGACCGCGGGCTGTTCGGCGTCTACATCGTGGGCAGCGAGGAAGAGGGCTCGGCCCGGGAGGCGGCCCGCGGGGGCCGGCGCGTGGGCGAGCTCGACGAGGAGATGGTCTACGAGTCCCGCGTGGGCGACATCTTCGCCCTCGGCGCCACGAGCTGGAAGATCGAGGACATCACCCACGACCGCGTGCTCGTCTCCCCGGCCTTCGGCCAGCCCGGCAAGCTCCCGTTCTGGAAGGGCGACGGCCTGGGCCGCCCTGTCGAGCTCGGCCGCGCCCTGGGGGCGTTCCAGCGCGAGGTCGCGGGAGCGGACCGGGAACGGGCGACGGCGCGCATCGAGGCCGCGGGCCTCGACGCCTTCGCGGCGAACAACCTCCTGCAGTACCTCGACGAGCAGAAGCAGGCCACGACCGTGGTGCCCAGCGACCGGACGCTGGTCGTCGAGCGCTTCCAGGACGAGCTGGGCGACTGGCGCGTCGTGCTGCACTCCCCCTTCGGGATGCCCGTCCACGCGCCGTGGGCCCTCGCCGTCGGTCGGCGGCTGAGCGAGCGGTACGGTCTCGACGGGTCCGCGATGGCTGCCGACGACGGGATCGTGCTGCGCGTGCCGATGATGGAGGATGAGCCACCCGGCGCCGAGCTGTTCGTGTTCGAGCCCGAGGAACTCGACGGCATCGTGACCGAAGAGGTCGGAGGCTCCGCCCTGTTCGCCGCGCGCTTCCGCGAGTGCGCGGCCCGTGCCCTCCTGCTTCCCCGGCAGAACCCGGCCAAGCGCCAGCCCCTGTGGCAGCAGCGGCAGCGCGCGTCCCAGCTGCTCGACGTCGCCAAGAAGTACCCGCAGTTCCCGATCATCCTCGAGGCAGTGCGCGAATGCCTCCAGGACGTCTACGACCTCCCCGCGCTCCGCGACGTCGCCGCCGCCGTCCAGCGCCGCGAGCTCCGGCTCGTCGAGACCACCACCCAGCAGCCCTCCCCCTTCGCCCGCTCGCTGCTCTTCGGCTACGTCGCCCAGTTCCTCTACGAGGGCGACTCGCCCCTCGCCGAGCGCCGCGCCGCCGCCCTCTCCCTCGACGCGACCCTGCTCAACGAGCTCCTCGGCCGCGCCGAGCTGAGCGAACTGCTCGATGAGAAGGTCATCGAGCAGACCGAACGGGAGCTGCAGCGGCTCACCGAGGAGAGGAAGCTCAAGGGCCTCGAGGGCGCCGCCGACCTGCTGCGGCTCCTCGGGCCGCTGTCTGTGGAGGAGGCTGCCGCCCGAACGGTGGTTGAGCGAAGCGAAGCGGAGTCGAAACCCCACCTGGAGGTCGTCCGGTCGGACCTGCAGGAACTGGTCGCGGCCCGGCGGGCCCTGCTCGTGAACGTCGGCGGCGCGGAACGGTACGCCGCGATCGAGGACGCCTCCCGGCTCCGGGACGCGCTCGGGGTCCCGCTGCCCATCGGGGTCCCGCTCGCGTTCATCGAGCCCGTGGCCGATCCGCTCGCCGACCTCGTCGGGCGGTACGCGCGCACGCACGGCCCCTTCACGGCCGGGGAGGCGGCGACGCGGCTCGGGCTCGGCGTAGCGGTCGTTCACACCACGCTCAAGCGCCTCACCGCCGATGGCCGCGTCATCGAGGGAAGCTTCCGGCCAGCGGCCGCGCCGGCCCAGGGCCAGCCCCTATCCGGAGCGGCCACGGAGGCGCTCGCGGCCCGGGAGGAGTGGTGCGACGCCGAGGTGCTGCGGAAGATCCGCCGACGCTCGCTCGCGGCGCTGCGGGCCGACGTCGAGCCCGTGGACCAGGCCGCGTTCGCCCGCTTCCTCGCAGCCTGGCAGCACATCGGGGACCCCCAGGACGGCCGCCGCCGCGGCTCGCTGAGGAAGCACGACGGCGTCCTGACGGTCGTCGACCAGCTCGCGGGCGTGCCGATCCCGGCCAGCGCCTGGGAGCCTCTCGTCCTGCGCAGCCGGGTCGCGGACTACGCGCCGGCCCTCCTCGACGAGCTCATGGCCGCCGGCGAGGTCGTGTGGACGGGCGCGGGGGCGATCCCCGGCAATGACGGCTGGATCAGCCTGCACGTCGCCGACTCGGCCGCCCTCACCCTCGCACCAGACCCGGACTTCACCCCGGAGGACGCGCACGAACGCGTCCTCGAGTTCCTGGCCAGCGGCGGGGGCTACTTCTTCCGCCAGGTCGCCGAGGCTGCCGGCGGGATGGATTCCGTCCTGACGGACCAGGCCGCGCTCCAGGTCCTGTGGGACCTCGTGTGGGCCGGGCGGGTCACCGGCGACACGTTCGCCCCTGTGCGGGCCCTGCTCGACTCCGGCCACACAGCCCACAGGCAGCCCTCGCGGACGCCGCGGGCCCGCTCGTACGGCGGCTACGGCGGTGCGGTGCGCGGCGGGCGCCTCCCGCGGCTCGGCCGGCTCGGCGCCGTCGGCCGCCAGGGTCCCGACGCTCCCTCCGGGGCCACGCCGCCCACCGCCGTGGGCCGCTGGTCGGCGGTGCCCGCGACCGACCTCGACACGACCGTGAAGCTGCACGCCCTCGCCGAGCTCCTCATGGACCGCTACGGCGTCCTCACGCGCGGCTCCGTGATGGCCGAGAGCGTCCCGGGCGGGTTCGGCCTCCTGTACAAGGTGCTCTCGCGGCTCGAGGAATCCGGGACGTGCCGCCGCGGCTACTTCGTCGACCGGCTGGGCGCGGCCCAGTTCGCCGTCCCGGCCACGGTGGACCGGCTGCGGCAGTTCTCCCGCGACGACACGCTCGCCGCCGGCCCGGAGGCCGCGCCCGCTCGGGCAGCGCTCGCGCTCGCCGCGACCGACCCGGCCAACCCGTACGGCGCGGCCCTCGCGTGGCCGGAGGTGCCGGGCGCCGCGACCGGCCACCGGCCCGGCCGGAAGGCAGGGGCGCTCGTCGTGACGGTCGACGGCGCGCTAGCCCTCTACGTGGAGCGCGGCGGCAAGACCCTGCTCGCCTTCACGGACGACGACGCCGTGCTGGCCCCGGCCGCGGCGGCACTCGTCGGCGTCGTACGATCCGGGGCCGTGGACCGGCTCGCGATGGAGAAGGTCAACGGGCACGACCTCCTCGACACGCCCCTCGCTCGGGCGCTGACAGCGGCTGGGGCGTACTCGACCCCCCGCGGGGTGCGGATCCGTGCCTGAAGGCGACAACGTCTACCAGGCCGCGACGCGCATGCACGCGGCCCTCGCCGGCAAGAGGCTCGCCGCGAGCGACTTCCGCGTGCCTGCCTTCGCCACGCTCGACCTTGCCGGGTGGACGGTCCTCGAGGTGGTCTCCCGCGGGAAGCACCTGCTCCACCGCCTCGCTCCGCCGCCGGGAAACACGCACGACGGCGACGGCCGGCTGAGCGTCCACTCGCATCTGTCGATGGAGGGCAGCTGGCAGGTCTACGGGCCGGGCGAACGGTGGCGCAAGCCGGGGCACACCGCCCGGGCGGCGCTCACCACCGAAGACGGCACGAGCGCGGTCGGGTTCTCCCTCGGCCTGCTCGAGGTGATCCCGACCGCGGAGGAGGACTCCGCCGTCGGGCATCTGGGGCCCGACCTCCTGGGCCCCGACTGGGACCCCGCGCTCGCCGAGGCGAACCTGCGGGCGCTTCCCGAGCGGGCCGTCGGCGCGGCGCTGCTCGACCAGCGCAACCTAGCAGGGATCGGGAACATCTACCGCTGCGAGCTGTGCTTCCTGGGCCGCGTGCACCCCGCGACCCCCGTGGCCGCCGTCCCGGACCTGCCCGGCATGGTCGCGATGGCCAAGCGGCTGCTCGAGGCGAACAAGTCCCGGTCCAGGAACACCGTGGGCGGATTCGGACCGCGCAACGCCACCTGGGTGTACGGGCGCACCGGCCAGCCCTGCCTCCGATGCCGGACCAGGATCGTGCACGGCAGCCTCGCGGAGCCCCTCCCCGGGACGGGGCCGCTGCTCGGGGAGACGCGGGAGCGCGACATCTACTGGTGCCCGAACTGCCAGCCCCTCCGCTGAGCCCGCACCCGCCTCCCGCAATTGTCGGCTTGCGGCGGGTCGCAGGCCCGGCACCCGCTGTTACTCGACAATTGCGGCTCGTGGGGTGGACGGGGCAGGCGCCTACCGGCGGCCGGCTGAGACCCCGTGCCCCGGCGGCCGCCGCACCTTCGCCTTGCCGGTGTGCACGAGGAACGGGGCAGCACGGCGGTGCACCCGGGCCCGCCCGTGGTGCAGGCCCACCGCGACGCGCGCCTCGGCGCGCTCCTGGGCGCGTGAGGGCGCCTCCCGCACCGCCCTGGCATCTGCCGCGCGGTAGTAGAAGTGCTTGGCGGTCTCGACGAGCACGAGGTACAGGATCACCATCCCGACCAGCGCCAGGAAGAAGTCGGCCGGGAGGGGCCAGAACCCGATGACCGCCCCGATCGGGGTGTACGGGATGACCGCACCGATGGCCACGATGGCAAGGACGCTCGCGGTCAGCGCGACGGAGGCACGGCTGCGCAGGAACGGGATGCGCCGGGTGCGGATCGCGAAGACGATGAGCGTCTGCGTCGCGAGCGACTCGACGAACCAGCCGGCCCGGAACTCTTCCGGAGCGGCCTGGAAGACCCACAGCATGAGCCCGAAGGTCGCGAAGTCGAACAGTGACGAGATGGGCCCGAACACGAGCATGAAGCGCCGGATCGCCCGGATGTCCCAGTGCGCTGGCTTCCGCAGCTGCTCCTTGTCGACCCGGTCGGTGGGGATGGCGAGCTGGCTCGAGTCGTAGAGCAGGTTGTTGAGCAGGATCTGCCCGGGCAGCATCGGCAGGAACGCGAGGAAGGCGCTCGCGGCCGCGGCGGAGAACATGTTGCCGAAGTTGCTGCTCGTGCCCATGAGCAGGTACTTGATGGTGTTGGCGAAGATGCGCCGGCCGCCCATCACCCCGTCTGCGAGCACGCCGAGGTCCTTCTCGAGGAGCACGACGTCGGCGGCATCCTTCGCGACGTCCGTCGCCGAGTCGACGGAGATCCCGACATCGGCCCGGTTGAGCGCGAGCGCGTCATTGACGCCGTCGCCGAGGAACCCCACCGAATGCGCGCGGCGCAGGACCTTGACGATGCGGGCCTTCTGCTCGGGCGAGACCCGCGCGAAGGTCCGGGCTCCGGCGGCGGCGGCCGCGAGCGTGTCGTCGTCCATCGCCTCGACCTCAGCCCCGGTGAGCACGGTCCCCGGGGACATGCGCAGCACGGAGGTCACGTGCTCGGCCACGAGGGCGTTGTCCCCCGTGGCGATCTTGACCTCGACCCCGAGGCCGGCGAGCCGGGCGAGGGACGCCCGCGCGTCCCCCTTGGGCCGGTCGATGAAGCTCAGGTACCCGGCGAGCGCGAGCTGCCCCGCGGCGTCGTGCGCGCAGCCGGCCCCGGTCGCCTGCGCGGGGCCGCTTGCGACGGCGACCACGCGTGCGCCGCGCCGGAACAGGGACTCGAGCGCCGCGCGGTCGGCGTCGGTGACGCCGGCACAGGCCTCCAGGACGGCCTCCGGCGCGCCCTTGACGATGCGCACCGCTCCGCCGGGTCCGGCGACGGCCGTCTCCATGGTCCGGCTCTCGTGGTCGAAGGGCCGCAGTGACAGCCGCCGGTGCCCCGCCAAACGCGCGGGAAGGTCCGGGAACGCCTCCCAGAGCGCCGCGTCCACCGGGTTCTGGCCGGCACCTGTCGCACCCGGCTCTGCGGGATCCACCTCGCAGCACAGGAGCGCGAGCTCAGCGAGCCGCCGCGCGCCGTCGTCCGAGCCGAGCCCCGCGGACGGGACCGCCTCCTCGAAGCCGATCCTTCCCTCGGTGAGGGTGCCGGTCTTGTCCGTGATGAGGACGTCGAGGTTGCCGAGGTCCTCGATCGCGAGGAGCCGCTTGACGAGCACGCCCCGCTTGGCCAGCAGCCGCGAGCCCGCGGCGAGCGAGGTGCTCACGACGGCGGGCAGCAGCTGCGGCGTGATGCCCACCGCGATCGCGAGCGAGAACAGGACGGACTCGAGGAAGGGCCTCTGCAGGAGCAGGTTGATGACGAGGATCCCCGCGGTCAGGGACAGCCCGACCCACAGGAGCATGAGCGAGAACTCCTTGAGCCCGCGCTGGAACGAGGTCTCGGGCAGGCCCTGCGCGAGACCGGCCGCGATCCGCCCGAACTCGGTGCGGCGGCCGGTCGCGACGACGACGGCGCGGCACGAGCCTGCGTGGACCACCGTGCCCATGAGGATGCACGAGGAAAGCTCGGCGAGGTTCGTCCCCTCGGGAACGGGCTCAACGGCCTTGTCGACGGCGGCGGACTCGCCCGTGAGCACGCCCTCGTCCGCCTCGAGGCCCTCGGCTTCGAGGAGCCGGGCGTCCGCGGGGACGATGGCGCCGAGGCCCACGCGTATGACGTCGCCCGGTACGAGCTCGCGCACAGGCACCGGCCGTTCCGTTCCGCCGCGCAGCACGACTGCGGTGTGGGAGATGCGGCCGTGGAGGTCCGCGGCGGTCTTCTCCGCGCGGTACTCGTTGACGAATCCGAGGAGCGCGCTGCCGAGCAGGATCGCGAGGATGATGAGGGCGTTGACGCGGTCTTCGGTGGCGAAGGACAGCGCGGCGGCCGCGACGAGGAGCCCCTGGAGGGGGCTCGCGAACTGGCGGACCAGCACGTGGAACCAGCTCACCCGCCGCGCCTCGAGGACGTTCGCCCCCTCTGCGAGGCGGCGCGCGGCCTCCTCCTCGGAGAGGCCGGCGGGGCCGGAGGCGAGGTCGGCGAGGACGGCGTCGGCGGGCCGGGCAGCGGCCGCGGCGGCGGTCAGGTCTGGGCGCCCGGAGGCGACAGTCACGCTCACGGGCCACACTCTACGCGCGCAGTCCGAACGGTTGCCGCGTCATGGAAAGTCGACCGCCTCTCGCCGGCACCGGCCGTTTCCTTCGCCGGGGTACACTCTCGCTGCAGCCCAGCCAGGAGATCACCCGTGTCCACCGCAGTACCGCGCGGCTTCCGCATGCCCAGCCCGTCCCGTCGGACGGTCCTCGCGGCCGCCCTCGGCCTCGCCGCCCCCTCCCTCGCGGCCTGCGACGCGACGCCGGACGCCGCGCTCCCCCCGGAGCCGCCGGCCACCGACACCGCCCTACCCACGCCCAGCGCCACGGCGACCGCCACGCCCACGCGCCCCGCCGCGCCGTCGGCCGCCGAGATGCAGGCGCGCTTCGGCGCCGACGTCCCGCGCGAGTGGGGCCTCGAAGTCACCGGGACGGTGCTGCGCACGGGAACCACTGGCACCGCCCTGACCTTCGACGCGTGCGGCGGGCCCCAGGGGGCGGGGATCGACTCGCAGCTCATCGCGGCGCTGCGCTCCGCCAAGGTCCCCGCGACCCTGTTCCTCAACACGCGCTGGGTGGCCGCGAACAGGGCGCTCGCGCACGAGCTGGCCGCGGATCCGCTCTTCGCGATCGGCAACCACGGGTCGCGGCACCTGCCCCTCTCGGTGAAGGGCCGGGCGGCGTACGGGATCCCGGGCACGGCGAACATCGCCGAGGTCGTCGAGGAGGTGCGCGCCAGCCGGGACGCGCTCGAGCAGGAGCTCCAGCGCGACATCCCGTGGTTCCGCGCAGGGACGGCGCACATGGACGACGTCGCCGTGCGGATCTGCCGCTCCCTCGGGAACATCCCGGTGAACTTCAGCGTCAACGCCGACGCCGGCGCGACCTTCACGGCGGCCCAGGTCGCCACCCAGCTCGCGGGGCTCAAGGCCGGCGACATCGCGATCGGCCACATGAACCGCCCCGGCTCGGGGACGGCCGCCGGCTTCGCGAAGTCCCTGCCGGCCCTCGTGACACGCGGCCTCCGGTTCGAGACGCTCGCTGCGCTGAAGACGGCCTGACGGCAGGGACATGACCCCTCAACGCAGGAACATGACCCCGCAACGGGGCTAGGGGTAGAGCGTCCCGAGGTACTCGCCCCACGCCTGGGCGTGCTGCTCGGCGCGGGCCGAGCGCGCGGCGTCGGGCGCGGTGCCGAGCGAGAAGTCGTGGACCGTGAGGCCCAGACGGTCCCCGAAGAGGTTGCGGCCGAAGACGCGGACCATCGCCTCGTCCGTGCGCAGCCCGAGGAAGTACTCGTTCGCGTAGTCCACGGTGGCCTCGACCGGCCCGAGCCCGGGGAGGTCCAGGTCCTTCTTCTCGCCCTGGATCACGCCCGTGAGGGCGAACGCGGCGAGGAAGCGGTCGAACGCGTCCGGGGCGGTTGCCCCGTCGGGCCCCTGGACGTCCACGAACACGACCGGGCGGCCGTCGAAGTGCGCGAGGTACTCGCCGAGCGTGTGGAGGTAGAACGCGGTGTGCCTGAGGGCGCCGTCGTACTCCTGCTCCCAGTTGTCGGTGAGCACGCTCGAGTGCACGTAGTGCAGGTGCGTCCCGTCGGGCCCGGGCGTCAGGACATGCTCGAGCTGGTTGTACCAGCCGTCGGGGCCCTCCATGCGCTGCACGATGTGCTTCGGGTAGTCCTCGGTGAGCCGTCTGTGGGGGTAGAGGTCCTGGAGGGGGAACATCCAGGCGGCGGTGTCCTCGGTGACGGCCTTCCAGATCTGCTCGGGCGAGGCGCCGATCACCACGTCCTGCACGATCTCGAAGGGATGCTGCTCGGTCATGGCTGCACTTCCTTGGCTGGTGGGGGCTGATGGGGTTCCGGGCCGGCGGGAGGGCGGTCTTCCCTGAGCGCGGGATGGAGGGCGACGACGAGGCGGTGCCGCCGCCCCCCTGGCGCCGACGGCTCGTGGTACTTCGCGGCGAGGCGCGCCACCTCGGCGCCGAGCTCCGCCGCGAACGCCGCCCGGGACGCCGCGGACGCGAAGGTGATCTCGCCGTCGACCGCGTAGGTGGACAGCTGCTGCTTCGCCGCGACAGCCCCGGCGAGCAGCCGGCCGACCTCCCGCACCATGCGGGAGGCGAGGGCCAGCAGCCAGTAGGCACTGAAGCGGTCCCGCACGTGGGCCGGGTCCGGCTGGACCACCGAGAGCGCGGCGGGCGAGATGACGTATGATGCGGCGGTGGCCTGGAGCACGCGCTCCATGACGTTGCCCTTGCGCCGCTCCTCCACGAGGGCCACGAGCCCGTGCTCCTCGAGGGAGCGCAGGTGGTAGTTGACCTTCTGCCGCGGCAGGCCCACCTTCGCGGCGAGCCCGGCGGCCGACGACGGCGAGGCCAGCTCCCGCAGGAGTCTCGCCCTTAGGGGGTCCAGACTGGCGGCCGCTGCGGCAGCGTCCTCGATCACCACGATGTCCTGCACGCTTCCAGCGTGCATCCGACAATTTATCTTGTCAAGGAAAACGTATCCGCCGGGGCCTGCGGGTCGACCCGGCGTACCCTTGGATCAGCTACCGGCTGGGAGGCAGCAGCCCCTCGGGGCCCAGACCAGTCAAGGAGCAGCCATGTCGACGACACCACTCCCCCCGGCGCCCGCCCCGCTCGGGAGCCTCCCCGGCGACGCGTCTGCGGGCCTCGCCGGCTACACCGCCGCGGGGCTTGGCGCAGTTGCAGCGGCTGCCCTCGGAGTGATGTATGCCGTCGAGGTCCCCCGCGGCGGCCCATACGTCTTCGGCGCCGTGAACGACTTCACCGGCGGCCTGTTCTTCGCCGCCTCCATCCCCGTCATCGTCCAGATCCACCGGCGGCTCACTGCCGGGCCATGGAGCAGGGCGGCTCTCGGGGCAACGGTGACCGCTTCCGCCGGGGCCGCCGCGAGCGGGGTGCTGCTGTCGCTCGGCCTGATCGGCTTCGCTCCGTCGACGGTGGTCTCGGTCGCGGGCATCGTCACCCAGGCCGTCTGGACCATGCTCGCGAACCACAGGCTGTCCGGCCGGCCCCCGTACCCGCGGCGCCTGGCCCTGGCAGGCCGGGCGATCGGGGCCGGCATGCTCGTGGCCGTGCCCGTAGTCTGGGCGGGCCTCGCGGCGTCAGGCGCCCCGGCCCTGCAGACGGCCCTGCTCGCACTCGGCGGGGCGGTCGGAGGCGCCGCGTACCTCGCCTGGCCCGTCTGGCTCGCGTTCGCCGGGCGCAGGCTCACGGGCTCCGCGGTGCACCGGCGCCCGGCGAGGGGAGCCGCCGCCACGCCTGCCTGAGTCCCCGACACGCACGGCACTAAGTCCCTAGCCGCCCTCCCCCACGTAGCCCAGAATGGATCATCTGGGGACAGCCGATCAGGGAGGAGCACTCCGTGCACCACGAGACAGCGAGTGGGAGTGCCGGCGCGAAACCGCTCACAGTCTTCATCCTCGATGACCACGAACTGGTCCGCCGGGGCCTCCAGGAGCTCCTGGAGGGCGAGGGATTCGAGGTGGTCGGCACCTCCGGGACAGCGGCCGAGGCCACCCGCCGCATCCCGGCGCTGCACCCCGACGTGTCGGTGCTCGACGTCCGCCTTCCCGACGGGACCGGGATCGAGGTCTGCCGGGACGTCCACACGGTCGACCCCACCCTCTCGTGCGTCATGCTCACGAGCTACGACGATGAGCAGTCGCTCCGAGGGGCGATCCTGGCCGGCGCCAACGGCTATGTCCTCAAGGAGATCCGCGGCACGGAGCTCATCACCGCCCTCCGGCGCGCCGCCCGGGGCGAATCCCTCTTCGAGCCGGCAGTGAAGGAGAAGGCCCTCGCGGGCCTATCCACCATCGAGAAGCCGACCGACCCCCGGTTGGACCTGCTGAGCCCGCAGGAGCGCCGGGTCCTCGAGCTCATCGGGCAGGGCATGACGAACCGCGAGATCGGCGAGCACCTCTTCCTGGCCGAGAAGACCGTCAAGAACTACGTGTCGTCGCTGCTGGCCAAGCTCGGCTACGAGCGCCGCACCCAGGCCGCGCTGTTCATCGCCCGCAACCGCTCGGGCAGCTAGCCGGAGAGGGGCACTGCCCAGCGGAGGCGGGTCCCGCCGTCGTCCGAGGGCCCGACCTCGCAGGTCCCACCGAGCGCCTCCGCGCGCTGCTCGACGTTCTTCAGCCCGCTCCGGCGCGTCACCTCGCCCAGCCCGTCGCCGTCGTCGGCCACCACGAGCTCGAACCGCCCGGCGGCCACCGCAGCGCTGACCCGCAGCGAGTCGGCGTTCGCGTGCCGCACCACGTTGGAGACCCCCTCCGTGAGCACGGCGAGCGCCTGCCCGGCGACCTCCGCGGGCACGGCCGTGTCGATGGGGCCGTAGAGCTCGACCTTCGGCGCCGTGGGGAAGGAACCCGTGCCGTCCTGGACGACCTGGACGAGCCGCGCGCTCAGACTGTCCTTGCGCCGGGCCTCGTTGAGCGAGTAGATCGTGGTGCGAACCGCCGCGATCGTCTCGTCGAGCTCGGCGGTGATCGAGTCGATCTTCTCGTGCGCCGAGCCGACGGGCATGAAGCGCCTCAGGCCCTGGAGGCTCAGCCCGGCGGCGAAGAGCCGCTGGATGACCACGTCGTGGAGGTCCCTGGCGATCCGGTCCCGGTCGGTGAAGACGAGCAGCTCCTCGCGGAGCTTGTGCGAGCGGGCCACCTGCAGGGCCAGGGACGTGTAGGCGCAGTAGACGGAGGCCATCTCGACGTCGGCGGCCGGGAAGGGCGGCGCGTCGGCGGCCCTGCCCAGGACCATCGCGGCGACGTCCTGGCTCCCGGGCACCACGAGGACCTGCCGGATGCCGCTGTCGGCGACCCCGAACACCCCCTGCCCCTCGGACAGTATCGGCTTGCCGCTCGCGAGGGCCTCCGCGGCGAGCGCGACGGCGCCCGCACGGGCCACCTCGCCGAAGGCACCGGACGCCGGGCCCGCCACGACCGCCCACTCGACCTCCGCGCCCTCGCGCCACGGACGGGCGATGGCCACGAGAGCCGAGTCGGACAGCTCGAGCGCCTGCTCGGCCACGAGGTCCAGGCCCGCGCGCGGGTCGTCCATCCCCAGCACCTCGCCGGCCACGTCCATGCTCGCCTCGCGCCACCGCTGCCGCCGCTCCGTGTCGGCGAAGAGCCGGGCATTCTCGATGGCCACGCCGGCCGCCGCGGCGAGCGCCACGACGAGGTCCTCGTCCTCGGCGTTGAAGTCCTCCCCGTCCGCCTTCTCAGTGAGGTAGAGGTTGCCGAACACCTCATCGCGCACGCGGATGGGCACGCCCAGGAAGGTCCTCATGGGCGGGTGGTGGCGCGGGAAGCCGTACGAGTCCGAGTGGGTTCCGAGGTCGTGGAGCCGGATGGGGTGCGGCTCGTGGATCAGGAGACCCAGGACGCCGTGCCCGGTGGGACGGGGCCCGATCCTCTCGACCGTCTCCGGATCCATGCCGACTGTCACGAAGTGGCTCAGCGACGTCCCATCCGGGGCGAGGACCCCGAGTGCGGCGTACTTCGCCCCGACCAGCTCCCGGGCGGAGTTCACCACCCGGTCCAGGACCGCCTCGAGGGTGAGGTCCTCGGCGATGGACACGACGGCGGAGAGCAGGCCGCGCATGCGCTCCTGCGTCTCGAGCAGTTCGTGGGCCCGCGACACGAACTGCTTGAGCAGGTCCTCGATCCTGCTCGCAGCGGTCGCCGGGAAGATCGAGCCCGGCTCACCGTCAGCAGCTGCGTCCACGTTGCCTCCCACGTTTCAGTATGCCTACGCCGGCACCCTCCAACCACTCTCAAACACACACGTTTGCTCTTTCAAGCGAACACTCCGGGGACCAAAGACTCTCCCGCTGTTCCTCAGGGGCCGAAAGGATGGGAGAGGTGGGCGGGATCGCTGCCGAGTGCGCTCCTGCCCCGTCATGGATCAGGAGGCCCCTCATGTCGCATTCCCGTCAGGCACTCGTTGTGCACCCTGCCGCGCCGGACATGGGGGAGTCCCACCGCACCGCCCTGAGCGAGTGCATCGACGCGGCGCTCACGTGCGCCCAGGCATGCACCACGGGAGCCGACGCGTGCCTTGAGGAGCCCGAGGTCACCGCCCTGCGCCAGGCGATGCGGGCGCAGCAGAACTGCGCGGCGATCTGTTCGGCGAGCGCACAGATCCTCTCACGCTTCGGTTCCGACTTCGGCCCCACCCCCGCCTCCGTCCTGCGCGCGCTCGACGACCTCAGCGCCCTGTGCGAAGATGCCTGCCGCGTCCACGCCGGCGCCTACCCGCACTGCCGCGTCACCGCCGAGGCGTGCGCGCGGGTGCGGACCGCCGTCGTCGCCCTCTTCGCGGCGGTCTGAGCGCGATGAGCGCCCCGGCCCGCCCCGAGACGGAACTGGTCCTCGACTTCGAGGACGTCGGGATCGGCGACGTACCCCGCGTGGGAGGGAAGAACGCCTCGCTCGGCGAACTCACCCGCCACCTGCTGGCCGCCGGGGTCGCCGTCCCCGAGGGCTTCGCGACGACCTCGGCCGCCTACCGCCTGTACGTCGAGGCCAACGGGATCGGCGGCTCGCTCTCGACCCTCCTCGCCGCCTTCCGCGCAGGGCAGGCCACCCTGTCGCAGACCGGCTCCGCGGTCCGCGAACTCTTCCTCGCGGGCACCTTCCCCGAGCGGCTCACGACGGCGATCACCTCCTCGTACCGCCGGCTCGCCGAACGCCTCGGCCAGGACGCGCCCGCGGTGGCCGTGCGCAGCAGCGCGACGGCCGAGGACCTGCCCGAGGCGAGCTTCGCGGGACAGCAGGAGACCTTCCTGAACGTCACCGGCGAGCGGGCCCTGCTCGACGCGTGCCGGCGCTGCTTCGCCTCCCTCTTCACCGACCGGGCCATCAGCTACCGGGAGCTCCGGGGGATCGACCACCTCGACGTCGCCCTCTCCATCGGCGTCCAGCGCATGGTGCGCTCGGACCTGGCCGGCTCCGGGGTCATGTTCACCCTGGACACCGAGTCCGGGTTCCCCCGGGTGGTGGAGATCAGCGCCGCGTGGGGGCTCGGCGAGACGGTCGTGCAGGGGTCGGTGAACCCGGACGCGTACGAGGTGTTCTCTCCCCTGCTCGCCGAACCGGGGCTGCGGCCCATCATCGGCAGGAGCGCCGGCGCGAAGGAGCGCAAGCTCGTCTTCGCCCGCAGCGGCTCCGGGACACGCCTGCTGCAGACGTCCCGCCGGGAACGCGAATCCTTCGTGCTCGGCGACGACGAGATCCTCACGCTCGCCCGCTGGGCCGTCGCCGTGCAGGAGCACTACGGGCGGCCCATGGACATGGAGTGGGCCAAGGACGGCCTGACCGGCGAGCTGTTCATGGTCCAGGCGCGCCCCGAGACCGTCCAGGCCCGCCGCAGCGCCTCGGCCTTCCAGATCCACCACCTCACGGGCACGGGTCCGGTCCTGGCCCGCGGCGCGGCGATCGGGGACGCCATCGCCTCCGGCGAGGCGTGCATCATCTCCGACCCCTCCGAGATCGGGTCGTTCCGGGACGGCGCCGTCCTCGTCACCACCATGACCGATCCCGACTGGGTGCCGATCATGAAGCGCGCGTCCGGGATCGTCACGGACCATGGCGGCCCCACGAGCCACGCGGCGATCGTGAGCCGCGAACTCGGCGTGCCCGCCGTCGTGGGCACGGTCCACGGCACGGCGGCGATCACCGACGGCGAACCGGTCACCGTCTCGTGCGCGCAGGGCGCCGAGGGGCTCGTCCTCGGCGGCCTCATCCCGTTCACCGTCGAGGAGGCCGACACGGGGGCACTGTCCGAGACGCGGACCCGGATCATGGTGAACCTCGCGGACCCCTCCGCCGCGTTCCGCTGGTGGCGCCTGCCCGCCGCCGGCGTGGGGCTCGCGCGGATGGAGTTCATCATCAGCAACCTCATCCGCGTGCACCCGATGGCACTCGTGCACCCGGAGCGCGTCACCGATCCGGCCGACCGCGAGGCCATCGCGGAGCTCACACGCGGCTACGCCGACCCGACCGAGTACTTCGTGGACCGGCTCGCGACGGGCATCGCGAAGATCGCCGCGCCGTTCCATCCCGGCCCGGCCATCGTGCGCCTGAGCGACTTCAAGACCAACGAGTACGCGAACCTGCTCGGCGGCGCGGCGTTCGAGGAGGCCGAGGAGAACCCCATGCTCGGCTTCCGCGGCGCCTCGCGCTACCACGACGACCGCTACCGGGAGGGCTTCGCCCTCGAGTGCCGGGCCTTGAAGAAGGCGCGCGAGGAGCTCGGGTTCGCCAACGTCGTCGTGATGGTGCCGTTCTGCCGGACGCCGGCGGAGGCGGACGCCGTGCTCGCCGCGATGGCCGAGCACGGCCTGGCCCGCGGGGAGAACGGGCTCAAGGTCTACATGATGTGCGAGATCCCCTCCAACGTGGTGCTGGCCGAGCAGTTCGCCGAGCGCTTCGACGGGTTCTCCATCGGCTCCAACGACCTCACGCAGCTCGTCCTCGGCGTGGACCGCGACTCGGAGCGGCTGGCCGCCCTCTTCGACGAGCGCGAGGAGGCCGTGACCGTCATGATCGCCGAGGCCATCCGCAAGGCCCATGCCTCGGGCATCCCCATCGGGATCTGCGGGCAGGGGCCGAGCAACCACCCGGACTTCGCCGAGTTCCTCGTGGGCGAGGGCATCGACTCGATCTCCCTCAACCCCGACAGCTTCCTGAGGACCGTGCCCATCATCGCTGCGGCGGAGGGCAGGGCCGAAGGAGACCCAGGCGGCGCGGAGCGCCCCTGAGGGAGGGGCAGCACAGGCCAGCGCCGTCAGGAGGGGAGCCAGGTGTCAGATGGGGGGATCTGGCTCCCCACCCCATCTCGGGTACGCCAAACACGCCCCCACACCATCTCGGGTACGCGAAATGCACCTCCACACCATCTCCGGTACGCACGACGGCGGGTGCCCCACGGCGGCGCCCGGCCCGCCGGCGTCGTGCGTGCGGTCCCGGGCAGAGACGGCGGTCCGAGGCAGCTGCGCTGCGTACCCGTGTCCGCGTACCCGGAACGCCCCCCAGCGGATTGTGGCGCACCCGAAACGTCGGGCGGCGACTGCTGGCGTACCCGAGAACGCGGGAGGGGGACTTGTCTGTACCCGAGACAAGTCCCCCTCCAGCGGCTGCTGCCCCGGCGTCAGCCCCGCGTCACCTGGATCTTGGCCGGCGGCGGGGTCGGCGGCTGGGACGGGACAGGGACCCTCACCTCGAGGACGCCGTCCTTGTACGAGGCGGTGACGTCGTCCGCCGTCGCGCCCTCCGGCAGGGGCAGGGTCCGGGAGAAGGAGCCGTAGCGGAATTCGGAGCGGTAGGAGTCCTTCTCCTTCTGCTCGGACCTCTCCTCCCGGAACGCGCGGATGTGGAGTGCGCCGTCCCTGATGCTCACGTCGACGTCCTTCTCCGGGTCGATCCCGGGGAGCTCGGCCCGGACCACGAGCGAGTCGCCGTCGCGGACCTCCTCGACCTTGATGCCACCAGCCTGGGCGGCATCGCCCTCGAAGAGCCTCTCGATCAGCTCGAACGGCGTCCTGCGATTGTCGAACCACCTGGCCAGCTCTGACATTGCGTTTCCCTTTCTCGCGGCGGGCCCGGTCGGTCCGCCCCTTCCAGCATGCCGCGCACCGCTGGCCGAGGTGAAGGCCCTTGGTCCCCGCGCCGCGCACGGCATCCTGAGCGGCCCCCGGCCCCGGCGCGCCCCCTATCCAGTGTTGCGCAGGCCCGCCGCGACCCCGTTGATCGTGATCAGGAGGGCGCGCTGCAGCTTGTCCGCGGCCTCGCCGTCCGGGACGTCCCTGCCCCGGACGTCCCCGCCCCGCGCGCCCGAGCGGATGCGGCGCAGCAGCTCGACCTGGAGGTAGCTGATGGGGTCGAGGTACTGGTCGCGGATCTCGAGGGTCCGCTTGAGGGTCGGCGCCGTGTCGAGCAGCTCGGTCTCCCGTGCGAGGCGGCGGACCTCCGCCACGGTGAGCTCGTACTCGGCCCGGATCGCGTCGAAGAACCGGTGCAGCTTCGCCGGGACGAGGGTCGAGACGTAGTGGGACGCGATCTCGAGGTCGGTCTTGGCCAGCGTCATCTCGACGTTCGAGATCACCGAGCCGAAGATCGGCCAGCGCTCGAACATCTCCCGCAGCTCGCTGCCCTTCCCGGCCTCCCGCGCGGCCCGCAGCCCGGAGCCGACCCCGAACCACCCGGGGACGATCTGCCTCGACTGCGTCCACCCGAACACCCAGGTGATGGCCCGCATCCCCTCGAGCCCCGGCAGCCCGTCGGACGCCGTGTGGGAGTCGGGCCGGCGCGCGGGCCGCGAGCCGATGTTGAGCTGCTCGAGGAGCTCGACCGGCGTCGAGGCCATGAAGTAGGCCGGAAGGTCGGGGTCATCGATCAGGGTCCGGTACCGCGCGAACGCCGCCTCGGAGACGAGATCCATGAGGGCGCTGAACCGCTCGCGGTCCCCGAGGGCGGTGTGCGGGTCCCGGTGGAGCGCGGTGGCGCGCATGACGGCGGCGAGGGAGAGCGCGAGGTTGTCCCGCGCCAGCCCCGGCAGCGAGTACTTGTCGCTGATCACCTCGCCCTGCTCGGTGAACTTGATCTCCCCCTCGAGCACGCCGTTGGGCTGGGCCATGATCGCCTCGTGGGTCGGGCCGCCGCCCCGGCCCACTGAGCCGCCGCGCCCGTGGAAGAGCCGCAGTCGCACCCCGTGCCGGGCCGCGACGTCGCGCAGGGCCCGCTGAGCCTTGTGGATCTCCCACTGGCTCGTGAACACGCCGGACTCCATGTTGGAGTCCGAGTACCCCAGCATGACCTCCTGGAGGTCCCCCCGCAGCCGGACGAGCTCCCGGTACGCCGGGTCGGCCAGGAGGGCGTCCACGATCTGGGCGGCCTCGCGCAGCTCGTCGAGCGTCTCCAGCAGCGGCGCGAACCCGATGTGGGCGTACGGCTCCTCCCCGAAGATCCGCACGAGCCCGGCCTCCCGCGCCAGCAGCGCGGCGGCCAGCACGTCGTCGGGACCCCGGGTCACGGACACGATGTAGGTCTCGATGACGTCCGGCCCCAGACGCCTCCGGGCCTGCCGGATCACGCGCATCGTCTCGTAGACCCTGCCCGCGTGCCCGGGGAGCATCACGGGGTGCCCTGTGAGCGGCCGCCGCGAGGCAAGCTCCCGGCTCAGAACACCCTGGCGCTCCTCGCGCGAGAGCTCGAGGTACGGGCGCGGCAGCTCGGCCAGGGGATCGAGCAGCAGCCCCACGGCCTCGTGGTGGTAGTCGGCGTGCTCGCGGATATCCAGAGTCGCGAGGTGGAGCCCGCACGAGGCGAGGACCCGGCGTGCGCTGCCCAGCACGCCGTCGGCCGCGAGCGGCGAGTGGGCACGCAGCGAGCGCTCGATCACGTCGAAGTCGGCCGCGAGCTGCTCGGTGTTGACATAGTCGCGGCCGGGCTCGTGCGCGGAGCCCGAGGCGACGCGCCGGCCAGTGTTGAGAAGCTTGGCCTTGATGCACGTGAGCTTGAGCCGGTAGGGCTCGTGCGCGTTGAGCTCGAGCACGCGTGGATCCAGCGACGGCAGCCTGGCCAGATCGGTCCGGATCGACTCCTCGAGCTCCGGTCCCACGGAGGTGAGGTCGGTGGAGTTGGACAGGGAGCTGATGAGCTCGTCGACGATCCCTACCGCGATCCGGACCGCCGTCTGGTTCTGCAGCCCCAGGATCTCCCGCGTGACGTCCGGGGTGACGTTGGGGTTGCCGTCCCGGTCACCGCCGATCCAGGAGCCGAACCGCAGGGTCGCCCGACCCGGAGGGAGGGTGACGCCGTGCTCGGCGAGGAGGTCTGCGAGGTCGTCGAGGACCTCGGGCAGGGCGCGGGCGAAGATCTCGCCGAGGTAGTAGACGGCGTTGCGCGCCTCGTCCAAGGGCGCGGGGCTGACCAGGCGCACCTCGTCGGTCTGCCACATCTGGTCGATGATCTCCGCGAGGTGGCGGTCCTGGCGGCGCCGCAGGGCGGTTCCCTCCTCGGAAGGGACCTCGAGGATGCGGTCGATCGCGCGCAGCTTGTCCAGGACGGATCGGCGGGTCGCCTCCGTCGGGTGCGCCGTGAAGACGGGACGCACGTCGAGGGAGTCGACGGTCCGCTGCAGGGCCTCCGCCCCGCCCTGGGCCGCGATGTCGCGGACAGCGGCGGCCAGCCACCCGGCGTCGTCCGCGACGTCCCTGAGCTCGCGCACCCGGTGCAGCTGCTCCGCCGCGTTGGCCAGGTGGAAGTAGAACGCGAAGGCGCGGACCAGCTCGGTCGCCTCGTCGAGCGGCAGGGAGGCGAGGAGCTCGCGGACCTGGGCGGCGACGTCGGCCGCGTTCCACGGCCCGAGCGCCCCCGCGCCGCCGCGCGCGGCCTCCTTGGACTCCTTGGTCAGGAGGCGCACCTCCTCCACGAGGCGCAGGAGCCCGGGGCCGTGCTGGCGCACGAGCGATTCGCCCAGCAGCGTCGAGACGCGGCGGACGTCGGCTCGCAGCTCCGCCGCCGGCTCCGCGGCGGGGGCTGTGTCTGCCGCAGAGGCGGCATCAAGGGCATCGGCGGGCGCAGGCATGGCACTCCAGAAGCTAGGGTTCCAGCGCGAGGATACCCTTGAATGGTGATGAAATCCCCTCTCCCTGTGCGCGACGGCGTCAACGCCACCCGGCTGCGGCTGCCCGCGGAGGGGCCGTGGGAGACCGCGCTGGACTACATGCTCCACCGGTGGGGCCACATCGACCCCGAGGGCATCCTCGAGAGGTTCGACGGCGGCGAGATCGTCGGGATGGACGGCTCGCCCCTGCACCGGGGCACCCCGCTCGAGGAGCACACGTTCATCTGGTACTACCGCACCCTCCCCGCCGAGGAGCGCCTCCCGGTCGAGATCTCGGTGCTCCACCGGGACGAGCACGTGCTCGTCGCGGACAAGCCCCACTTCCTGCCGACCACCCCAGGCGGGACGTACATCCAGGAGTCGGCACTCGTGCGGCTGCGGAACCAGCTCGCGCTGCCGGACCTCATCCCCATGCACCGCCTCGACCGCATGACCGCCGGGGTGCTGCTGTTCTCCGTGAACCCGGAAACGCGCGGGAAGTACCAGGTGCTCTTCGAGCGGCGCGCCGTGCAGAAAGAATACGAGTGCGTCTCTGCGTTGGAACCTTCCGCGCTCTCCCCTGCTGTTGGTACGCACGACGCCGCGTGGGCGGCCGAGCGGTTCGCCGCGCCCGCCGTCGTGCGCAACAGGATGGTGAAGAGCCGGGACTACCTCCTGGCCTCGGTGGTGGACGGCGAACCGAATGCCGAGACGCGCGTGACGCTCGAGCGGGTCGGCGGCCCGGACGACTCGCCGCGGGCGCTGTTCCGGCTCGAGCCGCACACGGGCAAGACGCACCAGCTGCGGGTGCACATGGCCGGCCTCGGGGTTGGGATCATGCATGACCCCTTCTATCCGGTGCTCCTGGACAAGGCGCCCGACGACTACACGCGGCCGCTGCAGCTGCTGGCCCGCGGCATCAGCTTCCGGGACCCGATCTCCGGGCAGGACGTCGAGTTCCGCAGCCGGCTGACCCTGCAGGAGGCCCCGGCCTGACCGTTGCGGGGTCCCTGCCGCCGCGTTGCGGGGTCCTGGCGCACACTGGACCTATGCGGATCGAGATCGTCGAGGGCGACATCACGAAGCGGGACGTCGACGCGATCGTCAACGCGGCGAACTCCTCGCTGCTCGGCGGCGGCGGGGTGGACGGCGCCATCCACCGTGCAGCCGGGCCGGAGCTTCTCGAGGCCTGCCGGGAGCTGCGCCGCGGCCGGCTGCCGCAAGGCCTCCCGGTCGGGGCCGCCGTCGCCACGCCGGGGTACCGGCTCGCGGCCCGGTGGGTCATCCACACCGTGGGGCCGAACTGGCACGCCGGCGAGCGCGACCAGGCCCTCCTCGCGTCCTGCTTCTCCGAGAGCCTTGCGGTGGCAGCTGACCTGGGCGCCGCATCAGTGGCCTTCCCCGCGATCTCGGCGGGCATCTACGGGTGGGACCGCAGGGTTGTCGCCTCGACGGCTGTCGGAAGCGTCCTGACGGCGGACGCCGGCGGCGTGGAGGTCGTCGAATTCGTCCTGTTCGGGCCGGAGATGGCGGCCGCGTTCCGGACAGCGCTGCGCGAGGTGGGCTGAGTGGACCCAGCTCTCGCCGACGGGCTCTCGGGCCCCTGGGTGCTCGTCTGGCTCACCGTGCTGGTAGTGCTGGACGGCTTCATCCCGCCGGTCCCGTCGGAGGTCGCGCTCGTAGCGGCGGGCAGCCTCGCCGTGGAGGGGCGGATGAACGCCGTCGTGCTCGTGCTGCTCGGCACGCTGGGCTCGTGGCTGTCCGACATCGGGGTGTACCTGCTCTTCCGGCACCGCATGACCGGCTTCCTCGACCGCACCGGCTGGGGCCGGCAGACGCACCGGACAGTGCGGCGCGTGGTCGAGAGGTTCGGGGCATCGTCGACCTACGGGGCGATCATCGGCGTCCGCTTCCTCGCCGGGGGGCGCCTCGCCGCGAGCGCCACAGCCGGTGTGGGCGAGGTCCCGATGCGGCGATTCGCGGGCGCCGCAGCCATCGGAGGCCTCCTGTGGTCTCTGTGGCACGTCGCGCTCGGATACGTGACCGGACGTGCCACAGGGCTCCCCTTCTGGACGAGCGCCGTGATCGGCACTGGAGTGGGGGTCGCGGTGGGCCTCACGGTCGCCGCGGTCGTGGCGGCGCGGCATCGGCGGGGCAAGCACCGTGCAGAACTGCATCATCCAGAGCCCATTCCGCCCGAGAACGGCCCCGAAGCGCCGTGAGTTGTGTAGAAATGCGCGGCTGAGGGTCCGAGGCGGCCCTAGAGGCCGAGGGGCACCCAGCGCCCCCGCGACCGGCGCAGGACCTGGAGGCGTCCGGTCGTCGCGACGTCCTCGACGGCGTCCTGCACCGCGAGGGCGGCCCGGCGGGCGGCGGCGACCTCGTCGCTGTCATTCTCGGCCTCGACGAGGAAGCGGAGGGTGATCTGCGGCACGCCGCGGACGATGTCTATCTGGTCGGCCTCGACGTGGTGCATGGAGGCCAGCGCCCCGCGCGCCGCGTCCATGACCCGCTCCGGTGGGTTGCCCGGGCGCAGGCCCGTGATCTGAAGGACGGCGCGGTAGGAGGGCATGAGCCCACGCTACCGCGCCGCCGTCGGGCCCGGTCGGGCCGGCGGTCGGCCCCCGGGTCAGCCGAAGAGGGCAGAGGCCTTCATGAGGGTCGTGGCGATCCCGTAGAGCAGCGGAACTCCTACGAGGATCCAGCCCAGAGCGAGTCGTGCGGTCTTCATGTCAGCTCTCCTTCTCCGCGCCGGCGGCGACGGGTTCACTGGGCTCGTGGAACTTCGGATCGACCGGGCGGATGAGGAGGTTCGCGATGAACCCGACCACCAGCAGGGCGACCATGATGAGCAGGGCCGGCTGGTACGCCCCCGCTGTGAGCTTCCCGGGTGTCCCCTGGGCGTCGAGCACCGCGTTGACGATGAGCGGGCCCACGACGCCGGCCGCGGACCACGCCGTCAGGAGCCGGCCGTGGATGGCACCCACCTCGAGGGTGCCGAAGAGGTCGCGCAGGTAGGCCGGGGCGGTCGAGAACCCGCCGCCGTAGAACGAGATGATGACGAACGCGAACAGCACGAAGAGCGCCGTGGCCGTGTGGCCCGCGAACGCCAGGAGCAGGTACAGGACCGTTCCGACGCCCAGGTAGCCCATGTACACGCGCTTGCGGCCGATCACATCCGAGGTCGCGGACCAGGCGAAGCGGCCGGCCATGTTGCCGATCGAGAGGAGACCCACGAACCCGCCCGCCACGGACGCGGCGACGAGCGACTTCCCGTCCGGCTGGCGGAAGAAGTCCTGGATCATCGGCGCGGCCTGTTCGAGGATGCCGATGCCCGCGCTCACGTTGCAGAACAGGGCGGTCCAGAGGAGCCAGAACTGGCTGGTCTTGATCGCGTTCGCTGCCGTCACATTGGCGGTCGTGATGAGCTCGTGGGACCGCACGGACGCCGGGTCGAAGCCGGCAGGAGCCCAGCCGGGCGGCGGCACCTTGATGGTGAACGCGCCGAAGAGCATGTAGGCGCCAGTATTCACGCCCCCTGTGACCGGCGTTACACTCCATGCGCCGAGCGGTAGCCGCCGCGCGACGAGCGGCGGCGGGAGCACCGACGTCGTGCGCCGGCGCGCCCCACGTATCCTTGACCGGTGACCCTCACGGAATCCCTGCTCGGCTTCGCGGCGATCGCCGCGCTCATCACGGTCCTGCCCGGCACGGACACGGCGCTCGTGCTGCGCTACACGCTCAGCCAAGGCCGCCGCCATGCCTACACGGCGGCGCTGGGGATGATCTCGGGGGCCTTCGTATGGGGCGCCGCGGCGGCGACCGGGGTCTCGGCGCTGCTGACCGTGTCGACGGTCGCGTACGACGTCCTGCGACTCGCCGGCGCGGCGTACATGCTGTGGCTCGCCGTGGGCCTCTGGCGCGCCTCGTTCGCGAGGCACGACGCCGACCTGCCGCCGGGCGCTCTCCCGCAGCACAGCCTCGAGCCGCTGCGCCGCACGTGGGCGAAGGGCTTCGTGTCCAACATCCTCAACCCCAAGTACGGCATGTTCTGCATCGCAGTGATCCCGCAGTTCCTCGTCCCGGGCGTGCCGGCGGTGTGGATGGGGCTGCTGCTCTCCGTCGTGGCGAACATCGAGGCCATCGTGTGGTTCGTCGCGATCGTCGCAGCCGCACAGTTCTTCAGCAGGTGGCTCAACGGGGCCCAGTTCCGCAAGTGGATCGACCGGGTGACAGGCACGGCGCTGGGGGCCTTCGGCGTCGTCGCCATCCTCGAGACCCGCCACGCCTGAGCCGGTCTGGAAGCACGCCGGTTCCCGTGGCATTGTCGGGACCATGACTGAGACCCCCGACGACGCCCAGCTGGCCCGTTGGCAGCGCTTCCGCGACAACCGCAACGCGGCGCTCGCCGAGGAGCACGGCTGGCTCACGCTGACCTCGTTCCAGTGGCTCACTCCGGAGCCCTCAGCGGTCGAGCTCGTGCCCGGCCTCTGGCACACGGACGAGTCCACCGGCGTCGAGGCGGCGGTCCTCACCGCCCGTTCGGACGAGGGCCTCGTGTTCGACGAGGAAGGCATTCCCGTGGACGGGACCTTCAGCGCGCACCTGAGCGAGGACGAGTCGCTGAACTGGGTGCGCTACGGGACGATCGTCGTCGAGCTCGCGATGCGCGGCGGCCGGTACGCGATCAGGACGCGCGACTCGGCGGCGCCCGCCCGCACCGGATTCCGCGGTGTCCCGGTGTTCCCATACGCGCCGGAGTGGGTCATGGAGGCGCGGTGGGAGCCGTACCCCGAGCCGCGCGAGGTCCCGATCTCCACGGCCAACCCGCTCGTGGACGGGGTTCACGTCTCCGCCGGGGAGGTGGTCTTCAGCCGCCACGGGCACGAGTACCGGCTCCAAGCCGAGCAGGGCCGCCTCAAGGACCTGACCATCACGTTCCACGACGAGACCAACGGCCGCACCACCGACGACTGGCGCAAGGTCACCACTGCGGCGCCCCGCCCCGACGGGACGGTCATCGTGGACTTCAACCGCGCCATCAACTACCCGAGCGCGTTCACCCCGTACGGGACGTGCCCGATGCCGGTGCGGGGCAACTCGCTGGACCTCGCGGTCGAGGCCGGTGAGAAGATGCCCGACGGGGCGTGAGCCGCGCGGCCAGCCCGCCGAAGTCACCTCCTGTGGCGCCGAAGTCACCTCCGTGTGGCGCCGACATCACCCCCTGTGGCGCCGACATCACCCCCTTCGGGGTGACCTCGCGCCCACACGGGGTGACCTCGCGCGCACACGGGGTGACCTCGCGCGCAAGGACGGGGCGTCCTACTTGGGCGCCATCCGGATCGCGCCGTCGAGCCGGATCGTCTCACCGTTGAGCATGGCATTGTCCACGATGTGGGCCACAAGGTTCGCGTACTCGGCGGGCCGCCCCAGCCGGGCCGGGTGCGGGACCTGCTTCCCGAGCGAATCCTGGGCCTCCTGGGATAGCCCGGCCATCATGGGCGTCTCGAAGATGCCCGGGGCGATCGTGACGACGCGGATGAGGTGCCGTGCCAGCTCGCGCGCGATCGGCAGCGTCATGGCATGCACAGCCCCCTTCGACGCGGAGTAGGCGGGCTGGCCGATCTGGCCGTCGAACGCCGCGACGGACGCCGTGTTCACAATGACCCCGCGCTCGGGGCCGCCCAGCGTGGTCTCCACCAGCTCGGTTGCCGCCATCGCATCGGCCGCCAGCCGGATGACGTTGAACGTTCCGATCAGGTTCACCCGCACCACGCGCTCGAACTGCGCCAGCGGCAGCACGCCGTCGCGCCCCAGCACCTTGCCGGGCGTCGCAATCCCGGCGCAGTTCACCACGACCCGCAGCGGCCCCAGCTCACCCGCACGCACGACGGCGGCACGCACCTGCTCCTCGTCGGTCACGTCGGCGGGCACGAAGGCGGCGCGGTTGCCGAGTTCGGCGGCGAGGGCCTCGCCGGCGCTCCCGGGAAGGTCGAGGAGCACGACGGCGGCCCCTGAGGCGTGCAGGCGCCGCGCCGTCGCGGCACCGAGACCCGAGGCCCCGCCGGTGATGAGCGCGCTCGCTCCCTGAAGCTCCATGGGCCCTCCGCATCGATGCACCGAGTTAATCGTGGCTAACCGGACGCCATCCTAGCCGAGCGCGTGAGGCGGGTCACGTCCTACGCCAGCCCGACCCGCCTCGCTAGGGTGAATCGCATGGACCAGGCGCGTGGAGACCAGACAAGTCCGGCCGAATGGGCCCGCCGTGCCCAGATTGCCGCGGACAGCGTCAACGAGGGATTCGGCCATCGCCTCCTGGGCTTCGCCCCGGGAACGTGGATCGGATCCGTTGTCCGGCCCCGGCGCGTCGCGCTCCCGTGGGATCCCTGGCACTACTGGTGGCAGGCCCACTATCTGGACTGCCTCGTGGACGCCTCCTGGCGGAAGCTCGGTGGCCCTGCGCCGCAGAGGGGCGGCCCTGCCCGGCAGGGACAGGACCCCGCAACGCAGGGACAGGGCCCCGCAACAGGGGCAGGGCCGTCGGAGCCCCGGGAGCCCCGTGAGCTCCGCCTCGCCCGGGCACTCCTGCGCACCATCAGGATCAGGAACTTCCTCCAGTACCGGAATGCCTTCTACGACGATATGGCCTGGCTCGCCCTCGCCGCCGGGCGCGCCGAGTTCCTCACCCAGAGGGTCGACGAGCGGGGCATCCGGTCCGCCCGCAACGCCGCGCGCGTCCTCGGCGCCCAGCTCGCCTCGGCCAACACCGACGATCTCGAGGGCGGCCTCTTCTGGAACATGAAGCGGGACTTCAAGAACACGCCCGCGACCGCGCCCGCGGCCCTGCACTTCGCCCGGGCAGGCGACCGCGAGCGCGCCCAGCGCCTCGTCGACTGGCTCAACGCCCGCCTCCTGGACCCCGAGCAGGGCCTGTACCTCGACGGCCTGCGGATGTCCCGCGACGGGTCCACCACCCTCGTGAAGGATGTGTGGACCTACAACCAGGGGCCCGTGCTGGGGGCCCTCCTCGAGCTCGGCGGCAGCGCGAACATCGGGCGGGCGGCCGACCTCGTCGAGGCCGTGGACCGGCGGCTCACGCTGCCCCTCGGCGAAACCCGCGTGCTCCAGGCCAACGGCGACGGCGACGGAGGCCTCTTCATGGGCATCCTCGCCCGCTACCTGACGGTCGCTGCGGTAAGCAGCGGGCTTCCGGCGGAGGCCCGCTTCACGGCGCGGCGGCTCGTCATCGATACAGCGCAGGCGGTGTGGGCCGGTGCCGAGGAGCGGACCGATGGGCAGGGGCGCACCGTCCGGACGTTTCCGATGCACCCCGGCCGGCCGGCGTCGGACGCCTATCCAGAAGGCCGCGGAGTGGAGCTCTCGACCCAGCTGCAGGCCTGGATGCTCCTCGAGTTCGCGCACCAGCTCACACGGGGCTGAAGCCGCGCGCTGTGCCTTGCGTCCGCGCCAGGGACCGGACGATGATCGACACGGCGGACGCCGTCCACATCATGTCCTGCCCCTTCGGCGAGGAGGAACCATCATGGAGTCTTCTCCGGATGACGAAAGCCTCCGTGACGCCTTGCGGGCGCTCGCGCGGGCTCCGTTCACACCCGAGACGATGACGACGATCATGGGCCTGGTGCGCGGGCGGCATGAGCGGCGAGGCTATACAGCTCCGCGGATCGAGCGCGACATCGCCTACGGCCCCGACCCCCGTCAACGGCTCGACGTCCACTGCTTCGAGGGGGCCGCAAACCAGCCAGTGCTGGTGTGGGTGCCCGGCGGCGGCTTCGTCAGCGGGACGAAGTGGCAGCCGGGCACCCCGCACCAGGACAACATCGGTGCCTGGGCCTGGCGGCATGGCGCAGTCGCCGTCGTGGTCGACTACCGCCTCGCCCCCCAGCACACGTGGCCGGTCGCGGCCCGGGACGTCGCCTCGGCCATCGAATGGGTGCGCCGGAACATCGCGGCCTACGGCGGCAGTCCAGATCGGATCGTCCTCGCCGGAGGGTCGGCCGGCGCCGCCCATGTGGCCTCCTTCATGGCCGGCCACGGCGACGGCGACCCGCAGGACGTCGCCGCCGTTGCGGTCGTGTCAGGGATCTACGCCCCGGCCCTGATGGCAGAGGCACCGCACAGGGACCTCGTCCGCACCTACTACGGCAGCGACGAGGACGCGCTGCGGATGCGCTCGTCGGTGGCCGGGCTCGCGGCGTGGCCCGGCCCGCTGCTGGTCACGGTCACCGAGTTCGACCCCCCGGGCTTCCAGGAGCAGGCCCTCCTTCTGGCGTCCGAGCGGCTCCGGGTGCAGCGGGCGCTTCCGTATGCCGCCGTCGTCCCCGGCCACATGCACGCCTCGGATGTGTTCTCGCTGGGGATCGATGACTCGGCGCTCGACCTGATGCTGCGCCAGCTCCTGGCCCGGATCAGGGGCTGACGCATTAGCGAACGCCACATTTGCGTAATTGACGTGATTTCGCCCACAATGGTGGCTGATTCGCCCCGCTCTTAGGCTTGGCTAACCTACAGTCGATCACGAAGAACCCGTGATCGCAGGAAAGAGAACCCCATGACGTTCCGCCCCCGCGCGCTTGCCGGCCTCGCGCTGGCCGCCGTCGCCGCCCTCGGCCTCTCGGCCTGCGGCGGCTCCTCCGCGAACCAGTCGTCCCAGGATCCCAACACGCTCGTGGTCTACAACGCCCAGCACGAGACGCTCACGAAGGAGTGGATCGACCAGTTCACCGCGGAGACCGGCATCAAGGTCGACTACCGCCAGGGCGACGACAGCGAGATGTCGAACCAGATCATCCAGGAGGGCGCGAACTCCCCCGCGGACGTCTTCCTCACGGAGAACTCCCCGGCGATGACGCAGGTGGAGAACGCCGGCCTCTTCGCGGACATCGATGCCGCGACCGCCGCGCAGGTCCCGGCCCAGTACCGCCCCTCGACCAACAAGTGGACGGGCATCGCCGCCCGGTCCACCGTGTTCGTCTACAACAAGGACAAGGTCTCGGAGGCGCAGCTGCCCAAGTCGCTGCTCGACCTCCAGAACCCCGAATGGAAGGGCCGGTGGGCCGCGTCGCCGTCGGGCGCCGACTTCCAGGCCATCGTGTCCGCGCTCCTGGAGACCAAGGGCGAGGACGCCACCAAGGCGTGGCTCGCGGGCATGAAGGAGAACGCGAAGGCCTACAAGGGCAACGTCACCGCGATGAAGGCAGTCAACACCGGCGAGATCGACGGCGCGGTCATCTACCACTACTACTACTACGGCGACCAGGCCAAGACCGGCGAGAACTCGAACAAGGTGGGCCTGCACTACTTCAAGAACCAGGACCCGGGCGCCTTCGTCTCGATCTCCGGCGGCGGCGTCCTGAAGTCCTCGAAGCACCAGGAACAGGCCCAGGCCTTCCTGAAGTTCATCACCGGCAAGAAGGGCCAGGAGGTCCTGCAGAAGGGCACCTCGTTCGAGTACGCCGTCGGCTCCGACGTCCCGTCGAACGAGAAGCTCGTCCCGCTCGCCGACCTCCAGGCGCCGGCCGTCGACCCCGCCAAGCTCAACTCGAAGAAGGTCACCGAGCTCATGACGCAGGCAGGCCTGCTCTAACCCTTGGCAACGCTCCCAGCCCCCTTGATCCCCGCCGCACCTGCCGCGTCGGGCGGGGCGAGCACGACGGCGGGCGAGGGCAAGCGCCCTCGCCCGCCTCTCGGCGTCGTCCTGCTCTCCTGCCTCATCGCGGCGGCCTCGCTCATCCCGCTCGGTTTCGTCGTCGTCATGACGGTCGCGACCGGATGGGACACGGCGGTCGCGCTCATCGTCCGGCCGCGCACGCTCGAGCTTCTGGGCAACACACTCCTGCTCGCCGCGATCTCGGTACCGCTGTGCATCGTGATCGGCGTGGGCGGGGCATGGCTCGTGGAGCGGACGAGCCTGCGGGGGAACCGGATCTGGGCCGTGCTGCTCGCCGCGCCGCTCGCGATCCCGGCGTTCGTCAACTCCTACGCGTGGGTGTCCGCCGCCCCGGGCCTCGAGGGCCTCTTCTCGGGCGTGCTCATCGCGACCCTCTCGTACTACCCGCTCGTGTACATCCCCGCGGCGGCCACCCTCTCGCGGCTCGACCCGGCGATCGAGCAGTCGGCGGCCTCGCTCGGGCTCGGAGCGTGGCGCGTCTTCTTCCGGGTGGTGCTCCCGCAGCTGCGCATCGCCGTCGCGGGCGGCGCGCTGCTTGTGGCGCTGCACCTGCTGGCGGAGTACGGCGCGTTCGCGATGATCCGGTTCGACACCTTCACCACCGCGATCATGGAGCAGTACCGCTCCACGTTCAACGGCACCGCCGGGAACATGCTCGCGTCCGTGCTCGTGGCCGTCTGCCTGGTCTTCCTGCTCGCCGAGGCGCGGCTGCGCGGCAACGCCCGGTACGCGCGGATCGGCTCGGGGGCGCAGGCCACGCCCACGCGGCTGCCGCTCGGCACGTGGCAGCCGCTCGCCCAGGCCGCGCTCGCGGCAGTGGCCGTGCTCGCCGTCGGGGTGCCCCTGTGGGTCGTCGGCCGCTGGGCGATCGCCGGCGGCGCGCGGATCTGGGAGACGTCGGAACTGGCGGGGGCGCTCGGCTCGAGCCTGTGGCTCGGGCTGCTCGGCGCGATCGTGACCACGGTCGCCGCGTTCCCGCTCGCGTTCCTCGCCGTCCGGTTCCCGGGCTGGCTCTCCCGCGCGCTCGAGCTGTCCAACTACGTGACCAGCTCGATGCCGGGGATCGTCCTCGCCCTCGCGTTCGTCACAGTCGCCCTGCGAGCGGTCCCCGGCGTCTACCAGAGCACGGGCCTCCTCGTCGCCGCCTACGTGCTCCTGTTCCTCCCGCGCGCGCTCGTCAACCTCCGCGCCGGCCTCGCGCAGGCGCCCAAGGAGCTTGAGGAAGCGGCGCAGGCGCTCGGCAGGCCGCCCATCATGGCGTTCGTGCGCGTGACCCTGCGGCTGGCCGCCCCCGCGGCCGCCGGCGGTGCAGCGCTCGTGTTCCTTGCCGTCGTCAACGAACTGACCGCGACCCTCCTCCTCTCCCCGATCGGCACCAAGACCCTGGCCACCGAGTTCTGGAGCCTCTCGAGCGAGATCGACTACATGGGCGCGGCGCCGTACGCGCTCCTCATGATCGCCCTCTCGGCGCCCATGACGTACCTGTTGTTCCAGCAGTCCAAGAAAGCAGCCGGACAGTGACCGAACAGATCCCCACCCCCACCGCCGCGGCCCGGCTCCCCGAGCCGCGCATCGCGCCGCAGATCGCGGAGACGGCGGACCACCACCTCGACATCGAGGCGGTGACGAAGAACTTCGGCCACCAGCAGGTCCTCAAGGGGATCAACCTGTGGGTGGCGCGCGGGGGCACCACGGCGATCGTGGGCCCGAGCGGGTCCGGCAAGACGACCCTCCTGCGGCTCATCGCCGGCTTCGAGGCGCCCGACACGGGGCGCATCCTGCTGGGCGGCCGCGAGGTGGCCGGCGACACGTGGGTCCCCGCGCACCGGCGCAACATCGGCTACGTGGCCCAGGACGGCGCCCTGTTCCCGCACCTGTCCGTCGGGCAGAACATCGCGTTCGGGCTGGACCGCGAGAAGTTCCGCGGACGGGCCGCCGTGGCGCAGCGGATCGAGGAGCTCCTGGACATGGTGGCCCTCGACCCCTCCTACGCCAAGCGGCGTCCCCACCAGCTCTCGGGCGGCCAGCAGCAGCGCATCGCACTCGCCCGCGCCATGGCGTGCGAGCCGGAGATCATGCTCCTCGACGAGCCGTTCTCGGCGCTCGACGCCGGCCTGCGCGTGGCCACGCGCCGCGCGATCGGCAAGGTCCTGCACGAGGCCGGCGTGACCACGATCCTCGTGACCCACGATCAGGCCGAGGCACTCTCGTTCGCCGACCAGGTGGCCGTCATGCGCGGGGGCAAGCTCGCGCAGATCGGCAACCCGTTCGTCGTGTACACGCGGCCTGCGGACCGGGCCACCGCCGAGTTCCTCGGGGACGCGGTCATCCTCGACGCCTGGCTCGAGGGGTCCCTCGCCATGTGCTCGCTCGGGGCCATCCCCGTCCGGCGCCCGCCGGCCCAGGGCCGCGTGCAGATCATGCTGCGCCCCGAGCAGATCCGCATCGCGGCGGACTCCCGGATCCACGGCACCGTGCTGGACTGGGACTACTTCGGCCCCGAGTCCTCGGTGCGGATCAAGCTCCCCGAGCGCCCCGCCGACCCGCGCATCCCCGGCGGCGGAGAGATCATCACGATCCGCCACTGGAACGCGGCGATGGCCCGCTCCGGGATGGACCTGGCCCTCAAGGTCATCGGCGAGGGCGTGGCCTTCCCGGTCGAGTAGCTAGGCTGGGCGCATGGCCGACGACGTCTCCTCCTCCCCCGGCACCCCCGCTCCGGCAGCGCGGTGGGTCGAGAGCTCCGCGCTGACCCGGTACCGCCTCGCCCCGAACCCGGGGCCGATGAGCCTGGACGGGACCAATTCGTACGTGGTGTCGGCTCCGGGCTCGGAGTCGGTGGTCGTGGTGGACCCGGGCCCGCTGGACGGGACGCACCTGGATGAGCTGGCCGCGGCCGGCCGGGTCGAGCTCATCGTCCTGACCCACCACCACCCCGACCACACGGAGGCCGCGGAGGAGTTCCACCGCCGCACGGGTGCACCGGTCCGCGCCCGCGACGCCGCGCTCTGCATCGGCGCCCCGGCGCTCGACGACGGCGAGCGGCTCGACGCCGCGGGCGTGCGGATCGAGGTCCTCGCCACACCGGGGCACACCGCGGACTCGGTCTGCCTCCACCTCCCCGACGACGGCGCGCACGGCTCCGTGCTCACGGGCGACACCATCCTGGGCCGCGGGACCACGGTGATCGTGTTCCCCGACGGCCGGCTCGGCGACTACCTCGCGTCCCTGGCCCGCCTTGAGGCCCTCGGCCCGGCGACCGTCCTCCCGGCCCACGGGCCCGTGCTCCCGGACGTCTCCGAGGTTGCCCGCGCCTACCTCGCCCACCGCGAGGAGCGGCTCGGCCAGATCCGCTCCGCGCTCTCCCAGCTGGGGCAGGACGCGCCGATCGCCGCCGTCACCGACGCCGTCTACAGCGACATCGACCCCAGCGTCCGTCCTGCCGCCGAGAACTCAGTCGCGGCGCAGCTCGACTACCTGCGCGGCTGGGCGTAGCCGGCCGCAGGGCGCAGCAGCGGGGCGCAGCCGGCGGCCACAGGGGCCGCAGCGTCAGAACACGCGGAACCGGGAGAACTCGCCGGTCCCGGGCCCGATGGAGGCCTCGACCTCGTCCACGCGTCCCGGGGCGTCCTCCGACCGGAGCCACGCCAGCAGGGCTTCGACATCCTCCCGGGACCCCTCCGCCGTGACCTCGACAGTCCCGTCTGGGAGGTTGCCCGCCGAGCCGACGAGCCCGAGCCTGTCCGCCTCGCCGAGCGTGGAGTAGCGGAAGCCCACCCCCTGCACCATCCCGGAGACGGTCGCGTGCAGGCGCGCCTCGGGGGCCTCGCCCGCCTGCGGCGGTGACTGGCCGTCGTCGTGCTCGGCGCGGCGGCGTCGGAAGATCGACATGCCCCCAGTCTCCGACGCACCCACGCGCGCGCGCCACCCTCGGGCCTGTTGGAGTGTCGGACCGCGGCGGTAGCGTGGCGGCATGAGCGCCCCCCTCCAGCCCTCACTCCACCGGCAGCACGTGGCCCTCGCCGCGCCCACGCAGATCTGGCTCGGGCCGGACGGCCGCCTCGCGCCCGAGCCTCCCGGAGGCGGTGTCACGGGGGTCTTCCACGCGGACACGCGCTTCCTCGACCGCGCCCTCGTCATGGTCGACGGCGCCGAGCCGCAGCCCGTGGGCGTCACCGGCCGCGGGCCCCGGCTCACGGTCGACGGCCTCGCGAGGAACATCCCCGGCCCCACCCTCGACCCGGCAGTGCGGGTCCGGCAGCACTGGAGCGTCGAACCCGGCAGGGTCCGGCACCGGATCGAGCTGAGCACGTCCCTGCCCCGGCTCGAGTGCACCCTCACGGTCCACCTCAGCGCCGACTTCGCGCCCATGGACGCCGTGCGCGTGGGGCGCGCCGCCGGCACCGTCCCGCCCGAGGGGCCCGGCCCGCAGGGCAGCGGGACGCACGACCGCGGAGGGCTGGCCTGGGCGCACGGCGAGCACCGGGCGGTGCTCACGGCAGGGCCGGGGCTGCCCGGAGGCGGGGCCGCGAGCGTCACGACGGCACTCGACAGCGACGGCGACGACACCGACGGCTTCCCCACCGGCCACCCGGCCCTGTCCTGGCGCGCCGTCCTCGAACAGGGCGAGCCGTTCCGCGCGGAGTGGAGCGTGGAGCTCGAGGACGCCGGCGCCGTCGTGCGCGCTGCCCCGGACGGCGGGGTGGAGGCGGAAGCGCGGCAGGACGCGGTCGGGCGGCTGGTCGCCGGGTCGCTGGCGGAGTTGGCCGGGCTGCGCCTGGCCACCGCGAAGGTGCCGGACGCGCCGTTCCTCGCGGCGGGCGCACCGTGGTACTTCACCCTGTTCGGGCGCGACTCGCTGTGGGCCGCACGGCTCCTGCTCCCCCTCGACACGGCGCTCGCCGCGGGCACCCTGCGCACGCTCGCGGCCTATCAGGGCCAGCGGCACGATCCCTCCTCCGCCGAGGACCCAGGGAAGATCCCCCACGAGGTCCGGGCACGCGAGCTCGTGATCGACGGCGGCCCGGGCGGGGACCAGCTGCGCCTCCCGCCGGTGTACTACGGGTCGGTCGACTCCACTCCCCTGTGGCTGTGCCTCCTCGGCGAGCTGTGGCGCACGGGCCGGGCGCCCGAGGTCGTGCGGGCGCTGCTGCCTGCCGCGCGACGTGCCGCCGCCTGGCTGCTCGAGGCCGGAGCGGGCGGGTTCCTCGCGTACCGGGACGAGTCGGGGCACGGGCTCAGCAACCAGGGCTGGAAGGACTCCGCGGACGCCATGCAGTTCCTCGACGGGCGCCGCGCCGAGGGGCCGATCGCGCTCGCGGAGGTCCAGGCCTACGCATTCCAGGCGGCGCACGAGGCGGCGGCGCTGTTCGAGGAGCTGCGCGAGCCCGGGGGCGGCGCTGGCCTGCGCGAGCAGGCGGCGGCCCTGCGCGACCTCGCCGCAGGGCTCCGGCGGCGGTTCCGCGAGCAGTTCTGGGTGGACGACGGCGCGGGCCCCTTCCCGGCCATGGCTCTCGACGGCGCCGGGACGCCCTTGGACCCGCCCGGATCCAACATGGGGCACCTTCTGGGCACGGGACTCCTCGACGCCGACGAAGCCGAACGGGTGGTGGAACGGCTCACGGGTCCCGAGCTGTTCAGCGGCTTCGGGATCCGGACGCTCTCCACCGCCGCGGCGGGCTACTGGCCGCTGAGCTACCACTGCGGCTCGGTGTGGAGCCACGACACGGGCATCGCCATCCGTGGCCTGCTGGCCGACGGGTTCCGGGCCGAGGCGGCGGCCGTGGCGCGCGGGCTCGTGCGGGCGTCGGAGTCGTTCGGCCACTCCCTCCCCGAAGTGTTCTCCGGGGAGGGATCGGAGGAGGCGGACCGGGCCCTGCCCTACCCCTCCTCGTGCCGGCCGCAGGCGTGGAGCGCGGCCGCGGCGCTCGTGGCCGCCCAGGCCCTGGGGCGCTGAAGGAGCGCCCGTCCCGCCCCCGCGAAGGCCGCCGAGCCTTGCCTGACCAGTTCGTGCCGCTGATGATGGGGGCAGCCATGCTCGCCCCACGTCCTCCCGGGAGTTGCGCTCATGCCTCACAGAATGCCCCGCAGGGCCCAAGAGCTGCTGAACGAGTTCATTGAACGTGCCCACGAGCTGGTGCGCGTGCAGGGCCACATGAACGGCCTCATGACCGCGATCGTGTCGATGGCGGAGGACCTGAGCCTGCAGTCGGTCCTCGAGCAGTTGGCCCAGTCCGCGGCGGAACTCCTCAATTCGCGCTACGCGGCGATCGGCGTGGTGGGCCCCGACGACACGCTCACCCACTTCATCACCGTGGGCATCGACGAGGATCAGCAGCGGGTCATGGGGGACGTGCCCACGGGACACGGGGTCCTGGGGCAGCTGATCCGCGAGCCGAAGCCCCTGCGGCTCCACGACCTCCACGAGCATCCGCTCTCCGTAGGGTTCCCGGAGAACCATCCTCCGATGACGACCTTCCTCGGCGTCCCGATCAGGGTGCGGGAGGCGGTCTTCGGCAACCTGTACCTGACCGAGAAGGCAGGCGGGGAGGACTACACGGCGGAGGACGAGGAGCTGGCGGCCGCGTTGGCGGCGGCGGCCGGCGTCGCGATCCAGAACGCCCGGCTGTACGAGGACAGCCGCCGGCGGCAGCGGTGGCTCGAGGCGGGCATGGAGGCCAGCACCTCCCTCATCGTCGAGGACTCCCCCTCGCCCGACGCTGATCTGGACCTCGTGGCGGAGCACGCGCTGCGGGCCTCGGACGCCGTGCTCGCAGTCGTCGCTGCCCCGGACGGGGAGTCGATGGAGGTGTACACGGCGGTCGGCGCGCTCGCCGTGGTGGCCGGGCAGGAAGTCCTCTGCCCCCCGTCCCTGAGGGATGCGGACGCGGAGCGGAGGCCGCTGGTGCTGCGGGATCCCGAGGAGGTGTTCGGCCCGGGCAGCGGCGAGAAGCTCGGACACGTGCTGGCGATCCCGATCGGGCACGGCACCTCCGGTGACAGGCTCCTGCTGCTCGCACGCCAGGCCGGCGGCAGCCAGTTCACCCAGGCGGACCTTGAGTCCGGGGCCGCGTTCGGCTCCCACGTGGGGCTGGCCCTCGACCTGAACATCGCCCACCGGCAGCGCGAAGAGGCGCTCATCTCGGTGGACCGCGACCGCATTGCCCAGGACCTGCACGACCTGGTGATCCAGCGCCTGTTCGCCGCGGGCCTGGGCATCCAGAACCTCCGGCGCTTCGCCACGGACCCCGCCGCGGAGGCGCGCATCACGAAGCTCACCGAGGAACTGGACGAGAGCATCCGGGAGCTGAGGAACACCATCTACTCGCTCCGCGCCAAGCAGACGGACCGCGAGGGCCTCTCCCGCTCGCTGTTCGACACGGTCCACGAGTGCCTCCGGAGCACGGGCATCACCCCCAAGATCACGGTCGAGGGCAGGCTGGAGGACCTGCCGTCTCCGCTGGCCCGGCAGGTCCTGGCCGTCGTGACCGAGACAGTCAGCAACGCTGCCCGGCATTCGGGCGCCACCAGCATCACGGTCGCGCTGACCGCCCTCGCCGATGCCGTGGAAGTGCTCGTCGAGGACGACGGGAAGGGATTCGCCAGCCCGGCCCGGGCCAGCGGGCTGGCCAACATCCAGCGCCGGGCCCGCTCCCTGGACGGGACAAGCAGCATCGACAGCATCCCGGGTGCGGGTACCCGCGTCTCGTGGCGCGTGCCCCTGACGGCCGGCTAGGCAGGGAGGGCCGAGGGCTGTGAGCCCCGCGTGTCCACGAGGGCCAGCTGCGGGAGGAGGACACCTCGGGTGTTGCCGTTCTGTCCCAAGGACCACGCTCCCCCCAGCATGGCCCGGCCAGCAGAGGCGAAGGGGGCAGGGGGTCAGGGCCGTCTCTTCTGCGGGTAGGGCGTCTCGTGCCGCGCGAGCATCGCCACGAACTCGGCGATCTTCCGTGCCCGGGTCTCCGGCCGCTTCACATCGGTGACGCGGTACACCAGGGCGAACCGGTTCGTGGAGGTGAGGACGTCGAACATCGCCTGCGCCTCGGGGACGGCGGCGATCGCAGCAGCGAGGTCGTCGGGCACCTCAACGGTCGCGGCCCCGCCGTAGGCCGCCTCCCAGCGCCCGTCCGCCTTGGCGGCGTCGACGACGGCCCGGCCCGCCGCCGTCATCCGTCCCTCGGCCTCGAGCCGGGCCACGCGCTCGACGTTGGACCGCGACCACCGGCTCCCCTTGCGGCGGGGCGTGAAGCGGATCGCCGAGCTGGCGGCGTCGCGGGCGCGCAGCTGGCCGTCGATCCAGCCGTAGCAGAGCGCCTCGAGGACCGCGTCCTCGTACTGCAGGGCCGTCACCGTTCCGCCCTTCTTGGTCAGGACGAGCCACACTCCCGGGCTCTCGGCGTGGTGGGCGGCGAGCCATCCGTGCCACGCGGCGGCGTCGGCGACGAGGAGTTCGGGCAGTTCCGGGGCCATGCGCCAAGCCTCTACGCGAGCGGCCCGAAGGCGCAAGGAGACAGGCCCCGGTGGGAGGATGGGAACGACCGAAAGGAAGCCTGATGCTGCGCGTCCGCCCCACCCGCTACACGTCCGCCCTGCCCGAGCTCCGGAGGCTCCTGGAGGACGTGGGCCTCGTCGTCACCGAGGAGGGCAGCGGCTGGGCCGTGCTCGACGCCGGGAGCGGCCGCGTCCGGCTCCGGGCCGTCCCCGCAGGCTCGCCCGGCGACGGGATGACGTCGTTCGGGGTGGAGATCCGCGAGCCGGAGGCCTTCACCCGCCGCACCCGGCAGGACGGGGGGCGCGCGAGCATCGAGGACGCGATCGGCGGTGTGCGCGTGCGGATCACCGGGCCGGACGGGTTCAGCTTCCTGGCCGAGCCGTCCGCCCACGGTGCCACGTGCGCCGACGCGGACCGCGCCCTCGCGGTCCGCATGGAGTGGCTCACCCCTGACCTTCCGGGGGCGGCGCTCGCGCTCTCCGCGATCGGCGCCAGACCCCGCACAGCGGGAGCCCCCGCCCCGGCTACCGAGTTCACCGCGAAGAACGGCGGCGTGCTGGCCCTGCGCGAGGCGCCGGTGCTGCGCGGCGGAGACCTGGTCCTCGAGTACGACGGCGACGTGGGCACCCTCGCCTCACGGCTCGCGCGGGCCGGGTGGTCACCCGAGGTGGGCGAGGCGCAGGGGCGGCAGGGCGCCGTCGTGCGCGTCCCGACGCCGGACGGCGGTGAGGTCACGATCCTCACAGCTCCGCCCAGTCATGGGGTAGAACAGTAGGCATGGCTCTGCGCACTCCCGACCCGTATCCCGGCTGGCTCTCGCCCGAGGACCTCTACGAGGCGCGGAATCGCCTGCCGATGCTGTACGTCGAGGCGCTGCCGGTGCGGCTCGACCCGCTCGGCTACGTCAACGAGGTCGGACTCCTGCTCCAGGCCGACGACGAGGGCAACATGATGCGCAGCCTCGTCTCCGGACGCGTGCTGTACAAGGAGACGATCCGCGGCGCCCTCCTGCGCCACCTCGAGAAGGACCTCGGACCGCTCGCCCTTCCCCAGCTGCCCGTCAGCCCCGTGCCGTTCACGGTCGTGGAGTACTTCCCGTCGCCCTCGCAGACGGGCTTCACGGACGAGCGCCAGCACGCCGTCGCGCTCGCGTACGTGATCCCGGTGGCCGGCGAGTGCCAGCCCCGGCAGGACGCCCTTGAGCTGACCTGGATGTCCCCGGCCGAGGTGCTCAGCGGGCCGGTGCAGATGGAGTTCGTGGGCGGGCGGGGCGAGCTCGTGCGCCAGGCGCTCGCGTTCGCGGGCCTTCCGGCGTAGGGTCGGAGGCTTGGGCCAGCGCGCCTGAAACACTCCGTTACCAATCCTTTATATGGTGGTCACTGGACCGACAGCCACCACGGAGGACCCATGCAGCACAGCTCGGGACCGCACGAGCGGCCCGGAACCACCGAGTTCCACGCTATCGACGCCCACGACCTGAGGCCCGGCCAGCGGCTGCTCCTGCCCGACGGCAAGGACAGCGCGGAGGTCCTCGAAGTGGACACGGTCCTCGACGACTACGGCCAGCCCGCCCTGTACTTCGCGGTCCTCGACAACCACACCAACCTCCGCGTCGCCCACGGCACGCGGGTCCGCGCGGCCCGCGGCAATGCCGTGCGGCCCGCCGACCTCCTCTTCGCCGGCCCCGCCGCGAGCGCGGGGGCTTCGGCTGCCGAGGCGGAGGCCCCAGACGCCGAGGTGACGGCTCCCGCCGACGAGGCGGGCGCCCCGGCCGTTGCACCCCCCACGGTCGAGACAGTTCCGGCGGCGCCCCTCCGCGGCCCCTCGGACATCGCCCTGGACACCGGAGAGGTGGTCCACGTCCCCGGCGCGGCGTCGGCACGTCCCGAGCGCGCGAACGCGTCGATCCTCGCGCGCCTCCCCGCGCCCGAGGACAAGCCCGAGGACCTCATGCGCGCCATCGACGCCGCCCACCCCGGGCGCCATGCGGTCCACGAGCTCGCCGCGCGCCTGGCCAGGGGCGTCAACGTCAAGTCGGGCGCGTGCCTGGCCGACCTGCGGGCCCTCGCCTACGAGCTCTACATCGGCCAGCGCGACGCCGAGGGGGCGCTCAAGGTCGCGGACCTGCTCGCCGTGCTCCCCTACGACGGGAACCCCGCGCGCTGGGCGTCGATCGAGTCCGCGCTCGGCCTCGCCGCGCACCTGGCGAGGGAGGCCGGGCAGGAGGACCGCGCGGCCGCCTACGGCGAGCTGCTGCGCACCCCCGAGGACGCCGAGACCGACCCGTTCCGGGCACGCATGGCGCAGCGCGTGCGGCAGCGGGCCCTCAACGAGCCGAACCTGTACGACAAGGAGATCACGCGGGCTGTCAGCGCGAAGGACCACGCCGAGGAGCGCGGCTGGCGGATGCTGCGGCTGGGCAGTCTCCTGCACCTGCGCGCCCATGGGGGGTCCACGGCCTTCGAGCAGGACGAGCTGGACCGGCGGATCGAGGTCGAGCTCGACGCCGTCCGCGCCTGACACTCCCTCCAACGGTTGAGGGGTCATGTCCCTAGCTTGAGGGGTCATATCCCTGGCTCCTCAACCTAGGGACATGACCCCTCAACGGGCCGGAGGGACCTCCTACGCGATGGGGCCCATCTGGTTCGTCGCCTCGATCTGCTTCACCTTCGGGTCCGTCTCGTCGGCCCCGAAGTCGGACGGCCGGGTCTCGTCGAGCCCCTGCGGGACCTTGAACGCCCGCAGGATGAGGGTGAGCACGACGGCGACGATCAGGTTGAGCGCGAACGCGGTCACCGCGATGTACACCGTGAAGTTCGTGCCCGGGATCGCGGCCGTCGAACCGCCGAAGTGCGCGTGCGTGACGGGGTTGACCACGTTGTACGCCGAGATGGTGCCGAAGGCGATGCCGACGGCCCAGCCCACCAGGAGCGCCCACCGGTCGAACCACCTCGTGTACAGCCCTCCGACGACGGCCGGGAAGGTCTGCAGGATCCAGATGCCTCCGAGGAGCTGCATGTTGATCGCCGCTGACTGGTCCATGCCGATCACGAAGACGAGCGCCCCGACCTTGACCACGAGCGAGACGATCTTGGACACGTTCGCCTCGGTCTTCGGGTCCGCGTCCGGACGGAAGAAGTCCCGGTAGACGTTGCGGGTGAACAGGTTCGCCGCCGCGATGGACATGATGGCCGCCGGCACGAGCGCACCGATCGCGATGGCCGCGAGCGCGATCCCGGCGAACCACGAGGGGAAGTGGTCGAGGAAGAGCTGCGGCACCACGAGCTGCGGGTTGGTCGACCCGTCGAGGTCGATCGGCTTGGTCCCGGCCTTGATCGCCACGAAGCCCAGGAGCGCGAGGAACCCGAGCATGAGCGAGTACAGCGGCAGGATCGCGGCGTTGCGGCGGATCGTGTTGCGCGCCTTCGAGGCCAGCACGCCCGTGACGGAGTGCGGGTACATGAACAGCGCCATGGCGGAGCCGAGCGCGAGGGTCCAGTACGCCGAGTAGCTGCCCTCGGTCGGGATGAACACGCCGGCCGGCTTGCCCGTGGCCTGGCTGACGGTGCCGAGCTTGGTCTGCGCCGCGCCGAAGATGGTGTCCCAGCCGCCGAACTTGATCGGCAGGTAGATCACGGCGACGATCACCGCGAGGTAGATCAGCAGGTCCTTGACGACGGCGATCATCGCCGGCGCGCGGAGGCCGGACGTGTAGGTGTACGCGGCGAGCACGACGAACGCGAGGATGAGCGGCAGGTCGGTCAGGAGGGCGTTGTCGGGGCTCCCGAGGCCGAGCACGGTGAGGACGGCCTTGATGCCCACGAGCTGCAGGGCGATGTACGGCATGGTCGCGACGATGCCGGTGACGGCGACGGCGAGGGACAGCCAGCGGCTCCCGTAGCGGCCGCCCACGAAGTCCGCGCTCGTGACATACCCGTGCCGGTGCGACACCGACCAGAGCCGGCTCATGATGATGAAGATGATCGGGTACAGCACGATCGTGTAGGGCACGGCGAAGAACCCGCTGACGGCGCCCGTGGCCCACATCGCGGCGGGGACGGCCACGAACGTGTACGCCGTGTAGAGGTCGCCGCCGAGCAGGAACCAGGTGATCCACGTGCCGAACCCGCGTCCGCCGAGGCCCCATTCGTCGAGGCTGTGCAGGCCCGTCTCCTCCTGCGACCTGCGCCAGCGCGCGGCCAGGAACCCCATGACGGCCACGATCGCGAACAGCAGGATGACGATGATGAGCGCGACCCAGTCGATCGGGCGCCCGTTCACCGCCGCTCACCCCGGTCCCGCATCGCTCCGCCGGACGACGGCGCCCTGCCGCCGCCCGCTCCCGGCGAGCCCGGCGCGCGGGCCGCCACGCGCCGTCGTCGGTCCTCGCTGGTGACGAGCCAGTACGCGATGCCGCTCAGGGCCGCCGAGATGGGAACCCAGAGCAGCTGGTACCAGTAGAAGAACGGCATGCCGCCCCAGCGCGGCTGGTCGTAGGAGTACAGCTGCGGCATGAGCGGGAGAATGATTGCCGCCGCGAGAAGGATTGCAGCGATGATGTACGGCAGGGGCCTGGCCGGCGCGCGGGTCGGGGTGTCGCGCGTGGGCCCGTTGAGATCGGACAACGAAACCTCCTGGTCGTCCCGTCCGGCCTCTGGCCCCCCAGTGGGCCAGGGACTGGGCGAAGGTTTATATGTCCCCCATAGTTTTTGTACTCCGGTACAGCGCGTTCCGGAAGATGCGAGCTAGCCGAGGTCCGCGAGCAGGCCCTCGAGGCGGTCGAAGAGGATGGCCGGTCCGTTCGGGTTCGGCAGCTGGGTGTTGATCAGGATCGCCACGGTGGTTCCGGTTGCCGGGTTGTAGAGCGTCAGGGCCTCGTAGCCCAGGCCCGTCCCGGAGTGGCCCCACCAGCCGTCGATCTCACCGGCCGCCAGACCGTACGCCGTGTAGTAGGGGCTCCCCGGATTGTCCGCGCCCGGGTCGGAGACGGCGGCGAGCCGCTGCGACTGGAGCCCGGGCGGCAGGAGCTGCCCGGATCCGAGGGCGCGTCCCCACGTGAGCAGGTCTGCGATGTTTCCGAAGTAGCCTCCCGATGCGCCGTAGAGGGACGGGCTGACCTGGGCGAGGCTCTCAAGGCCGGAATCGCCGGTCTGGTACGGGGTCGCGACGGGACCGGCCGGGTCCTGCGCCCCGGAGTACGCCACGGAGGTGAGCCCGAGCGGCGCGAGGACGCGCGCCTGCACCTCCTGGTCCCAGGGTGTGCCTGTGACCGCGCGGACGACCTCGCCGAGGAGCACGTAGTTCGTGTTGCTGTACTCGTACTGGCTGCCCGGGGCGAAGTCGAGGGGCTCGTCGAAGGCGTAGCCCAGGAGCTCGCTGTCCGAGAAGGAGCGGGTGTAGTCGGCGTCGAGCCTGTCCGAGAACTCCTGCGTGCCGGAGAACTCGGCGAGGCCGGTGCGCATCTCGAGGGCCTCCCGCACGGTGATCCGGTCCCCGGCGGCGGTGCCGTCGAGCTCGACGCCGGCGACGTCGGGCACGTACCGGGCGACGGGGTCGTCGAGCCCGAGCCGGCCCTCCCCCACCAGCTGGAGCACCACCGTGCCCACGAAGCTCTTGGTGATGCTGCGGTACGCTGACCGGGTGTCCTCAGTCCACGCGGTGCCCGCGGCGGCCTGGCCCGCCGTCGTCAGGTAGCGCGCGGACGCCGTCCCGCCGCTCCCGGTCGATACCGCGACCGCGAGTCCCGCGGCGCCCTGCTCGTCGAGGAAGTCCTCGGCGATGGCCGCGATGTCCGCGGGCATGTCCTGCCAGGCCGGCTGCGGGTTCGCGGGCGACGGCGTCTGGCTGGGTGGCGCGGTGGCGGTGGGTGCCGCTGGGGCCGGCGACGGCGTGACCCCGACGGCCGAGGGCGGCGGAGTGGGGCCCTTGCCCCGGGACGCGGAAGCGGCACGGTTCCGGTCCGTGCCCTGCCCCGCCACCGCCCCGACCGCAGCCCCGCTGAAGAGCACGGCGACGATGACGACGAGGATGAGGCGGCGGCGTCGTGCGCGTGCCGAGCCGCCCAGGAGGTGGCGGAACCATCCTGGCCGTCGCCTGCCCGGCATGTGCACCGCCTTCCCCGCGCCCCAGAGGCGGTCCCTTTTCTTTCCAGCAGGGTACGGGCGCCGGCTGTGCCATCGCTGTGGCGCGGCATAGGCGGTGCACAGCCTGGGCCGTGGCTGGCACCGGTGCCGCATCACGCCATCAGTGCCACCTCGCTGAGCCGGCCGTCGGTCATCTCGAGGACGCGGTCGCAGTGCGAGATCACGTCGTGGTCGTGGGTGACCATGACGACCGCGACGCCGGCGGCGTGCGCCTGCTGGGCAAGGAGCTCGACGACCTCGTGGCTTCGGCGCCGGTCCAGCGCTGCCGTGGGCTCGTCGACGAGGAGGAGGGACGGGCGGTTCACGAGCGCCCGGGCGATCCCTACCCGCTGCCGCTCGCCGCCCGAGAGCTGGCCGGGACGGTGCCCGGCGCGGTGGCCCATGCCGACGGCCTCGAGCAGCGGCTGCGGGTCGACGCGCCGTCCGGCGAGCTTCGCCGCGAGCCGCAGCTGGTCCGCGGCGCTGAGCGCCGGGATGAGGTTGCCCGACTGGAACACGAACCCGACGGTCTCACGGCGGAACTTCGCGGCCGCGCTCTTGCCGAGGGCGGTCACGTCGGTGCCGTGGACGCGCACGACGCCGCTCGTCGGCTTCCCGAGCAGGCCGGCCATTGCGAGGAGCGAGGACTTCCCGGAGCCGGAGGGGCCGACGACGGCGGTGAATTCGCCCGGCTGCACGGCCAGGGACACGGAGTCGAGGGCGCGGACGGTGGCGTCGCCGTCCCCGAGCTCCAGGACGGCGTCGACGATCTCCAGCGCGGGTGCGGCGGCGTTGGCTGGCGCGGTCATCGGGCTCCTCCGAGGGCGTTGATGGGGTCGATTCGGGCGATGCGCAGGATGGCCACTCCCGCGCCGATGAGCCCGAGGACGAGGGTGAGGGCCGTGGCGAGCGCGATCGGCGCGGCCTCGAGGGCGAACGGGACGGCATCCGGGATCATGGCACCGAAGCCGACGCCCACGGCCACGCCGAGCGCCGTGAAGCCGACCAGGAGGATCGCGGCCTGGGCGTGGCCGTCGCGCAGGAGGTAGCGGGCGGAGGCGCCCATGGCGCGGAGGACGGCGAGCTCGTGCGTGCGCTGGATGGTCCAGACGGTGAAGAACGCACCGACCACGAGGGCGCAGATCGCGTAGAGGAAGGCCTGGATCATGCTCAGGGTCATGGTCTCGGCCTCGTAGCCCGGGGAGGCGTTGAAGGCCTTCGCCTTGGTCATGGTCATGGTGCCGGCGGTGGCGTCGGAGCCCGCGAAGTCGGGGGACGCGCCATCGGCCGCGCGGAGCGCCACGACGCTCGAGTAGGCGTAGTCCGCGGCGTCGAGCTGCGCCTGGGTGGGCACGCCCGGCTTGGCGGTGTTCGAGGCGAGGAGCCGCCACGTGCCGATCGGCAGGTAGGCGACGTCGACATGCCCGAAGGTTGCCTGGCCGTCGGTGAATCCGACCACGGTCAGCTCCGTGCCGACCCGGTCCAGGGTGATCTTGGTGCCGAGCTCGACGCCGGCGGACTTCGCCGTCTCCGACACGACGATGCCGTCCGGGGCGTTCAGCCCGGTACCGCTGGACACCGCGGGGGCGAGGAATCCGGCCGGCTCGATGCCGAACAGAGTCAGGTCGACCTGCTTGCCGGACCCGGTGGTCCCGTTGACGATGCTGACGCCCATCGGCTCGGCGTCGGCCACTCCGGGGGCCTTCTTCCACGCGTCGAGCTGCTTGGGATCGACGAGGGAGCGGCTGAAGGCGTTGTCGGTGATGGTGCCCTTGTCGAAGGCGAAGGCCGTGGCCGGCGTGGCCTTCAGGCCCGAGACGCCGTCGTTGACGAGGCCGGAGGACAGGCCGGAGAGCAGCACGACGAGCACGGCGATCAGCGCGATCACTGCGCCCATGAGCGTGAACCGGCCGCGGGCGAATCTGAGTTCGCGCAGCGCGAGGAACATGTGGGGTCCTTGGGGGCCGAGGATGAACAAGATTTTTTCCGACACGCTGTCGGAAACATTCCGACAGTACGTCGGAATCATGGGCGCGCACAAATCAACCCGGGTGTCCCTGCCTCGGGCGTCAGCGGGGCAGGCCCTCCAGGACAAAGGTCTGCACAGCAGCAGAGACCGCCTCGTGGTCCGCCCCGTGGTCGATGAGCCTGAGGGCGCCGTTGAGGGTCCCCTCGATGAGCGCAGCCCACGAATGGCTGTCGGTGAGGCCGAGTTCGGCGAGCGTGGCGGCGAGCGGCGCGAAGAGCGCGTCATGGAGGGCGCGGATGTCCTCATGCCGGCTCGGGGTGAGCTCGGCCTGCTGGAGGACCGCGGCGAGGTCGTGCTTGCCGTCGGCGGCCATCCGCAGCGTCGTGGCGATGTACGCCTTAAGCCGCTCCGTCCCCGGAGCCCACCGCGCCAGCTCGGCCTCGATCTCCCGGCGCCACTGCTCGAAGGCCTTGGTGGCGACGGCGACCAGGAGTTCGTTCTTCGAGGGGAAGTAGTCGTAGAAGCTGGACCGGGCCAGTCCGGCACGCTCAGTGACGCTGCGGGCGCCCACCCCGGCGACGCCGTCGGCGAGGAGGATCGCCTCGGCGGCCCCGATGAGCGCCGCTCGCTGGGCCTCGCGGTGCTCCGGGACGGAGGGGGCGGAGATCTTCGGCATCCACCCATTATCGGGCGGGTGGCAGACTGGACGGGTGCCAGATTCCGCTCCCGTCGCCCCCGAAGCCGCCCCGGCGCCGTCGTCCGCCGCCGCATCCCACCCGCGCCAGTCCGAGTTCTCCTTCGCGGTCGGCACCCGCCTCGAAGGTGGGGACGGGGCGCCGACGCTCGGCCGCACCGGCACCATCACCACCCCGCACGGGACCATCCAGACGCCGGCGTTCATCGCCGTCGGCACCAAGGCCACGGTCAAGGCGGTCCTGCCCGAGTCCATGGCGGAGCTGGGCGCGCAGGCGCTCCTCGCGAACGCCTACCACCTGTACCTGCAGCCGGGTGCGGACATCCTCGACGAGGCCGGCGGGCTCGGCCGCTTCATGAACTGGTCCGGGCCCACGTTCACGGATTCGGGTGGGTTCCAGGTCATGAGCCTGGGCTCCGGGTTCAAGAAGGTCATCGACATGACGGGCCCGCAGAGGGACGCCACGCCCGGATCCGACGATGCCGTGGCGCCCGGCAAGGAGCGCCTCGCCCACATCGACGACGACGGCGTGTGGTTCAAGAGCCACCTCAACGGGGACAGGCACCGGTTCTCCCCCGAGATCTCCATGCAGGTCCAGCACCAGATCGGCGCGGACATCATGTTCGCGTTCGACGAGCTCACCACCCTGCACAACTCGCGCAGGTACCAGGAAGAGGCGCTCGAGCGCACGCGGAAGTGGGCCGAGCGCTGCGTCGCCGAGCACTTCCGGCTGACCGACGAGCGCGTCGGCAAGCCGTACCAGGCGCTCTTCGGGGTCATCCAGGGCGCGCAGTACGAGGACCTGCGCCGCAAGGCGTGCGGCGACCTGGGCGCGATGCCGTTCGACGGCTTCGGGATCGGCGGCGCGCTCGAGAAGGAGAACCTCGGCACGATCGTGGGCTGGTGCTCCGAGGCGCTTCCCGAGGACAGGCCGCGCCACCTGCTGGGCATCTCTGAGCCGGACGACATCTTCGTGGCCATCGAGGCCGGCGCAGACACGTTCGACTGCGTCTCCCCCACCCGCGTGGCCCGCAATTCGGCGTTCTACACCGCCGAGGGACGGCTCAACCTCTCCGGGGCCAAGTACAAGCGGGACTGGGGCCCTCTGCAGGACGGCTGCGACTGCTACACGTGCGCCAACTACTCCCGCGCGTACATCAGGCACCTCTTCAAGGCTTCCGAGATGCTCTCGCACACCCTCATCTCGATCCACAACGAGCGGTTCGTGGTCCGGATGGTCGACGACGCGCGGCGGGCGATCGAGGAGGGCACCTTCCACGACTTCAAGGCCGAGACGCTCGGCCGCTACTACGGCCCCTGACGCACGACGGCGTGTGCCCGGCTCAGCCTCGCCGGTGGGCGGCCATCCGCAGGCCGGCGAACGTCCCCACCGCGAAGCACAGGACCGACCCGAGCACCATGAGCAGCGGCGGCGTCCACGATCCTGCCGCGGCGTGGACGGACCCGATGAGCGTGGGCGCCACCGCCCCGAACGCGTAGCCGACCCCCTGCACGATCGCGGACATGCGTCCCGCGGAGGCCTGGTCCCGGGCGATCGCGAGGATGGCGCTGAAGATCAGGGTGATGCCCCCGCCCTGCGCGGCGCCGCCCAGCGAGGACCACACCGCCCACAGGCTCGGCGCGGCCAGAAGCCCCACCGGAACGGCGAGCCACAGCACGCCGAGCGTCACGACGGCGGTCATGGTCCCGGCACGGCGGGCCAGGAGCGGCGTGCCGAGCGCGCCGACGATGGCGAGGATCTGGAACAGCGACGCCCCGGCGCCGGCCGACGTCGAGGACAGCCCGAGCTCGTCGGACAGGAGGCTCGGCAGCCATGCGGTGACGCCGTAGTAGGAGAAGGCCTGACCGCCGAAGCCGACCACCAGCGCAACGGTGACGGCGACGCCCCGGCGGCGGCCGCCGTCGTGCGTCCTGCCTCCCTCGGCGGCGACGGGTTCGGGAACCGCGGCGCGGCGCACCCCCACCGCGGCCGCCCAGAACACGAGGGCCACGACGGCGAAGAGGGCGCTCGAGGCGAGCGACAGCCGCCAGCCCCACGCGTCCGCGAGGGGTGCCGACGCCACGGACGTCACGAACGAGCCGACGTTGAGCGCGGCCGTGTAGACGCCCATCGCCATGCCCTGGCGGGCGGGGGTGAAGTCGCGCCGGATGATGAGCGGGACGGCGATGTTGCCGACCGTGATGGCAACACCGAGGAGGACCGTGCCGAGCATCGTCACGACCGTGCCGTCGAGCGAGCGGAGCACGACCCCGGCCAGCACGCCGAGGAGGTTCAGCGTCACGGCCACCTCCGCCCCTAGGCGCCGGGCGGAGAGGGAGGCGAGAGGTGAGGCGAGGGCGAAGCACAGGACGGGGATGCCCGTCAGCAGCCCGAGCTCCCACGCCGAGAGGCCCAGTTCGTCCTCGAGGTGGCGCACCACGGGCGCCACTGCGACGAAGGGGCCGCGCATGGTCAGGGCGATGAGGCCGATCGAGACCAGGAGCAGTCCGACGCCGGCGGTCCGGCGGGGTGGGCGGGTGGCAGCGGAGGCGGGGCTGGGACGGGGGGTCATCCCCATGTTCGTATCACGGGGACGGTCCGTGGCCGAAAGGGCGTACTAGGCGTGGACACGTTCGGTCGCGACGGCGTAGCTCGGCTCGAGACGCTTCACCCACCGGATCACGAGGGAGGTGACCGGGACGAAGAGGAACTCGACGCCGGTCTTGTAGACGAACCCGACCAGGACGTAGTTGACGAACGCGCCGGCGTCCGCGATTCCGATGACGGGGGCCGCGACCGCGCAGAAGATGAGCGTGTCGATGAACTCACCGGCCACCGAGGAGCCCATGAGGCGGGCCCACAGGGTGCGCTCGCCCACCTGCGCCTTCATCTTCACGAGGATCCAGGAGTTGGTCAGCTGGCCCGCGAGGAACGCGAGGAGGGAGCCGACGACGATCTGCGGCACCGGGCCCAGCGCGCCCTCGAGGGCGGCCTGCTTCGCGGCGCCGAACTCGTCGTCGAACCCGGGCAGGGCGATGATGGCCCAGTAGCAGGCGGAGGCGAAGAGCGAGAGCGAGAACGTCGTCACGATGGCGGTCCGAGCGGCCCGGAAGCCGTACACCTCGCTCACCACATCACCGAGGATGTACGCGAGCGGGAACAGGAAGAAGCCGCCGTCGGTGATGATCGGGCCGAGCTGGACGCCCTTCGAGGCTCCGATGTTGCTCAGGATGAGGACCACGGCCATGGACGCGAGGAACACGGCGAAGAAGGGGCTGCCGATGGACGCGTAGCGTGCGGGGGACTTCACGGCGAGTATTCTTCCACCTCTTCCCCGTCTCCCCTCTGCCCCGTCCTCTCCCCCGTCTAAGGGTCACGTCCTGTTGGTCAATGACAGGACATAGACCAACAGGACGTGACCTTCAGACGAGTCCGGGTCAGCCGACCCGGGAAGGTTCGCGGCCGTCGTCGTCCGCGGTGGCGGAGGCGCCGAACGCGGCGCCGAACTCGGCGTCGAGCGGGGTGTGCTTCTTGTTCGGCAGGAAGAAGATGTACACCACGAGCGAGATCACGATGGTGATGGTCACGTAGGTGAACAGCCACTCCTTGTGCCCGGCGCTGGAGAGCCACTCGCCGATGAACGGCACCGTGCCGCCGAACAGCGAGTTCGCCACGGCGTAGCCCAGGCCAACGCCGAGGGCGCGGACGGAGGACGGGAAGAGCTCTGCCTTCACGAGGGCGCTGATCGAGGTGTAGTTCACCACGATGACGAGGCCCGCGAGCATGAGCAGGAACGCGATCATCGGGTCCTTGACCCCGGCGAGGGTGGACATGATCGGCCAGGTGAAGATGGCGCCGAGGACGCCGAACACGATCAGCTGCGGGCGGCGGCCGAGCTTGTCCGAGAGCAGCCCGAACACCGGCTGCAGGAGCATGAACACGAACAGCGCCCAGAAGTTGATCACCGAGGTCTGCGTCTTCGGGATGCCCGAGACGTTGTTCATGAAGCTCAGGATGTAGGTCGTGTAGAGGTAGAACGCGCAGGTGCCGCCCATGGTCAGGAACACGACGACGGCGAACGGCTTCCAGTGCTTGGTGAAGAGGAGCTTGAGCGTTCCGGGCTGGACCGCCTCGAACTCGCCCCCCTCACCGGACGCGGAGCCATGGCCCTTCGCAGCAGCGACCTGTTCCATGGAGATGGTCTCGTCCATGGTGCGGCGCAGCCACAGGACGATCAGGGCGGCGACGGCGCCGATCGCGAAGGGGATGCGCCAGCCCCACGCCTTGAGGTCGGCCTCGCCGAGCGTGGACTGGAGGATCACGAGTGAGAGGAGCGCGAGGACCTGCCCGCCCACGAGCGTCACGTACTGGAAGCTCGAGAAGAAGCCGCGGCGCTTCGCGGTCGCAACCTCGGACATGTAGGTGGCGCTCGTGCCGTACTCGCCGCCCACGGAGAAGCCCTGCAGCAGGCGCGACGCGTACATGAGGACGGTGGACCACACGCCGATCTGGGCGGTGCCGGGCAGCACCGCGACGAGCAGCGAGCCGACGCCCATGAGGCTCACGCTGAGCGTCAGGGCGGCGCGGCGGCCGTGGCGGTCCGCGTAGCGGCCGAAGAACCACGAGCCGACGGGACGCATGAGGAAGGTGAGCGCGAACGTGAGGTACGCATCGATCTGCGCCTGGGCAGGATCCTTCGCGTTGAAGAAGTAGCTCGCGAAGTACGCCGAGAACGCCGCATAGACGTAGAGGTCGTACCACTCGATGAGGTTCCCTGCGGAGCCCTTGAGGGTGTTGGCGATGGCTCGCCTGGTCTGAGCAGCGCTGCTCGAAGACCCGGGGTGTGTGATGCTCATGGACACCGACGCTAGGGTGACGCGGGACACTGCCCCAAGCCGGAGGGCGCATTCCTAACAGTTCCTTAAGTCTTCGGCTCGGGTAGTCTCGGGCGGGGATGCGGAGGGAATGTCAATGCGGGTGCTGATCGTCGAGGACGACGACGCGATGGCCTCCGCGCTGCTGGCCTCCGCCCGCTCCGCGGGGCATCAGGCGGCCCGCGTGGGCCGCGGGGCGGACGCCCTCCTCGCGCACCGCGAGCACGACATGATCCTGCTCGACCTCGGCCTTCCCGACATGGACGGCCTCGAGGTGCTCCGCAAGCTGCGCCAGGTCACCGACGCGCCCATCCTCATCCTCACCGCGCGCGACGACGAGCGCAGCGTGGTCCTCGGCCTCCGCTCCGGCGCGGACGACTACCTCGTCAAGCCGGTCAAGCTCATCGAGCTGCTCGCCCGCATCGAGGCGGTGGCCCGGCGCGCGGCGCGCGGGGGCGGCACCGAGCCGCACCGGCTCCAGGCCGGGGAGGTGAGCGTCGACCTCGACCGGCGAGTGGCCGCCGTCGGGCCCCGGGAGCTGAACCTCACCGCGACCGAGTTCGAGCTCCTCGCGCTCCTGGCCAGGCACGCCGGCTCGGTCGTGACACGGGAGCAGATCCTGGATGCGCTCTGGGGGGACGCATTCCTCGCCAGCTCCCGCTCCCTCGACGTCCACCTGAGCGGCCTGCGGTCCAAGCTCGGGCTGCCGGGATTCATCATCAACGTCCGCGGCGTGGGGTACCGCATCGAGGGCGGCGTCCCGGGCCAGGGGACGACCGCGTGAGGCTGCGGGTGCTGGGCATCCTGAGCCTGTTCTCGATCCTCATCGTCGCAGTGGTCTCCGCCTCGATCCTCGCCTCCGTCAGCCGCGAGCTGACCCAGGAGCTGCAGATCAACCGCGTCGCGGCGCTCAACCGGTTCGCGCAGGTCGCGGATGACGCGGTGGCGTCTGGGGAGACGTCCCAGCTGCAGCGCGAGATGGACCGGTACTCGGCGCTCTACGGCGAGGGGATCGTCATCCGCACCCCGCAGGCGACGCTGGCCTCCGGCGGCCTCAGCCCCGACCGCCCGGACGTGCGCGATGCGCTCGGCCGTGCCCGGCTCAACCTCAGCGACACGACACTCGCGCCCGTGCAGCCGTTCGGCCCGCGGTCCGAGGTGGTCGCCCGCTCCTTCGGGACGGCGAGCCAGGTGCTCGGCGAGGCGGTGCTGGACGTCGATCTGGGCGCGGCCGAGCAGAAGCTGCGCGAACGCTGGCTCCTCGTGGGCCTCGGGGCGCTGGCGGGGTGGGCGCTCCTCATCGTCGGCGCCGAGCGGGCCACCGGGTGGGTGCTGCGGCCCGTGCACCGGCTCACGGCCGCCGTCGCCGACTTCGAGGAGTCCGGGCGGGCCACCCGGCTGCGCGGGGAGGGCCCGCCCGAGCTGCAGGAGCTCAGCCGGGCCTTCTCGGCGATGGCAGAGCACGTCGGAGCGAGCATGGAGGCCCAGCGGCAGCTCATCGCGGATGCCTCCCACCAGCTCCGCAACCCCATCGGCGCGCTGCGCCTGCGGGCGGACCTCCTGGCGCTCGAGCTCACGACCCCGTCCCAGCGGGCCGCGGCGGCGGGCGTGACGAACGAGCTCGAGCACGTCGAGGAGATCCTGGACGGGCTGCTTCGCCTCGCCGCCGCCGAGCACAGGGTCCACGAGGGCTCCGGGCCCGGCGGCGCGGGCGCCTCGTTGGGTGAGCGCGCAGCGCTCCTGGATCCCTGGACGGTGCTCCAGGAGGCCGTCGAGCGGGCCGCGCCCGCCGCGGCCCGCTCCGGGGCACGGCTCGTGCTCGAGGACGCCCCCGTCCCGCCGCTGCGGCTTGTGTGCAACAGCTCGGACCTCGCGGACATGGTCGGCGAGCTGCTCGAGAACGCCGTCAAGTACGCCCCCGGCGCCCGCATCCGGGTCAGCGCGGCAGCCGGGGACGGCGCGGTGGCGATCGAGGTGGCCGACGACGGCCCCGGCCTCTCCCCCGAGGAGCTCGCCTCCTCGACGACCCGCTTCTGGCGGTCGCCGCGCAACCGGGACACCCGCGGCACCGGGCTCGGGCTCACCATCGTGGAGCGGCTCGCCGGTGCGAACGGCGGGCGGCTCGCCCTCGCCGCCGCCGAGCCGCACGGCCTCGTCGCCCGGCTGGAGTTCCCCGCCGCGCCCAGCGCCGCGCCGGCTGCCGCGCACGACGGCGCCCTCCCGCACGACGGCGTGGAGGCCACCGATGCCTGATTCCGCCTCAGGAGGCTTCCCCCGCCGGACTGCCCTCCGCGCGGGTCTCGCGGCTGCCCTCGCCGGCGCCGTGCTCCCGGCCGCGGCCTGCGGCCCGAACCCGCCGGGAGGGACGATGACCGTCGCCGGCGGCGAGCCCGGCGGCTTCTACCTCGAGTTCGCGACCCTCCTCGCGGGCTCCCTCCGCCGCCACGGCGTAGCGGCGGAGGCGTCCGCCCTCGAGACCGGCGGCAGCCTGGACAACATGGACCGGCTCGCCCGCGGCGAGGCCACGCTGGCCATCGCGCTCGCGGACGCCGCGGTCCAGCGCGGCGGGGGGATGACCGCCCTCGGCAAGGTGTACGAGAACTACGTCCACTGCGTCGTGCGCACCGACAGCGGCATCGCAGCTGTGACGGATCTCGCGGGCCACGCGGTCGCCGTGGGCGATCCACGCTCGGGGACGTCGCTCACGGCGCACCGCCTGCTCGACGCGGCGGGAATCACGGTCCGCGCGATGCCGCTCGGGCTGAACCAGGGGCTCGCCGCGCTGCGGAGCGGGACCGTCGAGGCGCTCTTCTGGTCCGGCGGCGTCCCGACCGCCGCGATCGCCGCGGCGACGAAGGAGGTGAGCCTGCGCCTGCTGGACCTCTCCCCGCTCATCCCGGCCATCCGGGCAGCCTACGGCGGCTTCTACGACCGGGTGCTGGTCCAGGAGGACAGCTACCAGGGCATCCCGGCCGTGTGGACGGTGGGAGTCGCCAACCTGCTGCTCTGCCGCGAGGACCTCGGCGCGGAGGTGGTCCGCGCGACCGTGGACCTGCTGCTGCAGCACGCGAACGAGCTCGTGCCGGCCTCGAGCCTCGGCGTGCAGTTCCTGAGCCCGGAGACCCTCATCAACACCAGCGGCATCCCCCTGCACCCCGCGGCGGAAGAAGCGTACCGCGCGTTCCACGGCTGAGACTGCGGCCGCCCACGCCGTGGGACGGCGGCGCCCGGGGCATCACGGCCATGCTCCCCTAGACTTCCCAGTCCCCCGGCGTATCGTGAAAAGGTGATGTGATCCACCTACGGGAGGTCAGGATGAGCCTGTTCAAGAAGCGCACGGATTCCGATCACGAAGCCCAGCCCGTGTCGGAAACGGGTGCGACAGCCGAGGCAAGGCAGAAGCCCGGCAAGCGCGAGGTCCATGCGTTCCGGCAGGTTCCCCCCTACGAGATGAACGAGGAACTCGCGGAGCGCATCGCCATGCGGGCCTACGGCGACGGCGACCACGACGGCAAGGCGGACATCCCGGCCGCGCCCTTCCCCGGCTGAGCTCCGGCGTTCCCGCCCGGGACCCCTCCCGGTCCGCTCAGGCGCCGGAGTGCGCTTCGAGGAACGAGTAGACCTCGGTCTCGTCCACGCCCGGGAACGCCCCCGGCGGCATGGCCGCGAGCAGGTGCGAGTGCGCCCGTGCCGACGGCCAGGCGTAGCCGGCCCAGTGGTCGCTGAGCTCCATGGGCGGGCGGCGGCAGCAGTCCGGGTCGGGGCAGCGTGAGACGGCGCGCGCCGTCGTTTCCCTCCCCCGGAACCACTTCACGTGCTGGTACGGGACCCCGATGCTCAGGGAGAACTCCCCGCTCGCGCTGCGCTCTGTCCGGGCCGTGCACCAGAACGTGCCTGTGACCGTGTCCGTGTACTGGCTGTAGGAGCTGAACTTGTCCGGCACGTCGAAGACCGCCCGGCTCGTCCAGGCCTTGCACGAGGGCTGTCCCTCGATCGCGCCGGTGTGGTCCATCGGGAAGTTGACGCCGTCGTTCTCGTAGGCCTTGTAGATGATCCCGGACTGGTGGGTCTTCTGGAAGTGGGTGGTGAGGCCGAGGTGCTGGGTGGCCAGGTTCGTGAACCGGTGCGCGGCGGTCTCGTAGCTCACCGCGAACGAGTCGCGCAGGTCCTCCACCGAGATCTCCTTGGCGGCCTTGGCCCGCTGCAGGAACTCGACCGTGGCCTTCTCGGGGAGGAGGAGCGCGGCGGCGAAGTAGTTGGTCGCAACGCGCTGTGCGAGGAAGTCCCCGTAGGAGCGCGGGGTCTCGTGCCCGAGGACGTAGTGCCCGAGGGCCTGGAGGAGCACCGAACGGGGGTCGTGGTCGGACCGCTGGTTGTGCGTCAGGTAAATCCTGCGGTTCTTCAGGTCGGTGACGGACCGCGTCGAGTGGGGCAGGTCCCCCACGTGGTACAGGGTGAAGCCCAGGTGCGTGGCGATGTCGGAGATCGTGTGCTGGCTCAGCGGCCCGGACGTGTAGCCGACCTGGGCGAGGACCTTCTGCGCCTCTGCCTCGTACTCGGGGAAGTAGTTGCCGCGCTCGCGCATCATCCTGCGCAGCTCGCCGTTCGCCCGCCGGGCCTCCTCCGGCGTGGCGACCTGCTCGTTCATCTTGCGCTCGAGCTCGCGCAGCAGCCCCAGCTGGGACTCGAGCACGTCCAGCGGCAGGCGTGAGGAAACGCGGATCTTGGGCAGGTTGAGGTTCTCGTAGAGGGGGCTGCGCTGGTAGCGCTCGAGCTCGATCTCGAGGGCGGCTCGGCGGCTCGGCGGCTCGGCGCCGAGGAGCGCGTCGACTCCCACGCCGAGGGCACCCGCAAGCTGCTGCAGCAGGCTGAGCTTGGGCTCGCGCTTGCCGTTCTCGATGAGGCTGAGCTGGCTCGCGGCCGCGCCCACCGCGGCGCCCAGGTCGTCGAGCGTGAGCCCGGCGGCCTTCCTCAGGTGGCGTACACGACGGCCGAGCGCGATGACGTCGACGCCCGCTTCGGGCGCGGTGGTCCCGGTCCGGCGCACGACGGCGGCGGGCGGCTCTGCGGGGCGGCCCCACCCGGCGGCGGGCTGGGTGCGGGCGGGGGCGGGCGACGTCGAACGCGGCATTTCTTGAGAATACGTGAAGATCCGCATTTCTTTCCAGCATTTTTCCCTGTTGCGGGGGTTGCAGACACGGAAAAGTTGTTCCCACGAAGAACAGCACGGTGGTTGAGCGAAGCCCACGGTGGTTGGGCGAAGCCGAAACCACCGCCGCACCATCACCGCACCGAGTCGAAGGAGACCCGCCATGACCGCAGAGTTCGAGCCCCAGAGCCAGTCCCTCGAGCAGCAGGCCGAGGCACTGAAGCTCGAGTGGTCCGCCGACCCCCGCTGGGAAGGCCTCACCCGCGACTACTCGGCCGAGGACGTCATCCGCCTCCGCGGCCGCGTGCCGGAGGAGAACACGCTGGCCCGTCGCGGCGCCGAGAAGCTGTGGAAGGCCGTGACCGAGGGCCGCGAGAACGGCACCGGCTACATCAACGCCCTCGGCGCCCTCACCGGCAACCAGGCCGTCCAGCAGGTCAAGGCCGGCCTCAAGGCCATCTACCTCTCGGGCTGGCAGGTCGCCGCGGACGCGAACCTCTCCGGGAACACCTACCCGGACCAGTCGCTCTACCCCGCGAACTCCGTGCCCGCCGTCGTGCGCCGCATCAACAACGCACTCCAGCGCGCTGACCAGATCGAGTTCTCCGAGGGCAAGCAGACGGTCGAGGACTGGCTCGTCCCGATCGTGGCCGACGCCGAGGCCGGCTTCGGCGGCCCGCTCAACGCCTACGAGCTCATGAAGTCCATGATCCAGGCCGGCGCCGCGGGCGTGCACTGGGAGGACCAGCTCGCCTCAGAGAAGAAGTGCGGCCACCTCGGCGGCAAGGTGCTCATCCCGACCCAGCAGCACATCCGCACCCTCAATGCTGCTCGGCTCGCCGCCGACGTTGCCGGCGTGCCGAGCGTCATCATCGCCCGCACCGATGCCGAGGCGGCGACGCTCATCACGACCGACGTGGACGAGCGGGACCGCGAGTTCATCCTCCGCGAAGAGGGACAGCCGGTGCGGACGGCCGAGGGCTTCTACCGGGTCAAGAACGGCATCGAGCCGTGCATCGCCCGTGCCAAGGCCTACGCCCCGTACTCCGACCTCATCTGGATGGAGACCGGCACCCCGGACCTCGCCCTGGCCCGCAAGTTCGCCGAGGCCGTCAAGGCCGAGTACCCGGACCAGATGCTCGCCTACAACTGCTCGCCGTCGTTCAACTGGAAGAAGCACCTGGACGACGACACCATCGCCAAGTTCCAGCGCGAGCTCGGCGCGATGGGCTTCAAGTTCCAGTTCATCACCCTGGCTGGCTTCCACGCCCTCAACTACTCGATGTTCGACCTCGCCCACGGCTACGCCCGCAACGGCATGAGCGCCTACGTCGACCTCCAGGAGCGCGAGTTCGCCTCCGAAGACCGCGGCTACACCGCAACCAAGCACCAGCGCGAAGTGGGCACCGGCTACTTCGATCTGGTCTCCACGGCGCTGAACCCGAACGCCAGCACTCTCGCCCTCGTGGGATCCACCGAAGAGGGCCAGTTCCACTAACGATTCGGCACAGGCCGACGACGCCGGTGGGCTGGGACCGCATCCCGGCCCACCCGGCGTCGTACATCACCCAGGAGACCTCCCATGAACACGTTCACCGACAACTTCACGATCAACGGCGTGACCCTCACGGCCCAGCCGATGGCCCGCCAGAACGAGATCCTCACCCCGGACGCCCTCGAGTTCGTCGCGCGCCTCCACCGGGCCACGGCCGAGCGCCGCCAGGAGCTCCTCGAAGCGCGCCATGCGCGGCGCGCCGAGATCGCGAAGGGTGTCGACCCGCGCTTCCCCGCCGAGACCGCCGAGATCCGCAACGACCCGAACTGGCGCGTTGCACCGCCGGCGCCCGGCCTGACCGACCGCCGCGTCGAGATCACCGGCCCGGTGGACCGGAAGATGACGATCAACGCGCTCAACTCGGGGGCGAAGGTCTGGCTGGCTGACATGGAGGACTCCCAGACGCCGTCATGGCGCAACGTGATCCGCGGCCAGATCAACCTGATCGACGCGCTCGAGGACCGCATCGACTTCACGAGCCCTGAGGGCAAGGAGTACCGGCTCCGCCCATTCGAGGAGCGGCCGACCATTGTCGTGCGCCCCCGCGGCTGGCACCTGCCCGAGAAGAACATGCTCGTGGACGGCAAGCCGATCGCGGGCGGGATCGTGGACTTCGGCCTGTTCTTCTTCCACAACGCCAAGCGCCTGCTCTCCCTCGGCCACGGCCCGTACTTCTACCTGCCGAAGATCGAGAACCGCTTCGAGGCCCGCCTCTGGAACGACATCTTCGTCCTGGCCCAGGACCTCCTCGGGATCCCCCAGGGCACCATCCGCGCCACGGTGCTCATCGAGACGATCACGGCCGCCTTCGAGATGGAGGAGATCCTCTTCGAGCTGCGCGACCATGCCGCGGGCCTCAACGCGGGCCGATGGGACTACATCTTCTCCATCATCAAGAACTTCCGCACCCGCGGACCGCGCTTCGTGACCCCCGACCGCTCCCAGGTCACCATGACGCAGCCGTTCATGCGGGCCTACACCGAGCAGCTCGTCCGGGCGTGCCACCGCCGCGGTGCCATGGCGATCGGCGGCATGGCCGCCTTCGTGCCCAACCGCAAGGACCCGGAGATCAACGCGACCGCCTTCGAGAAGGTCCGTGCCGACAAGCAGCGCGAGGCCGACGACGGCTTCGACGGCTCGTGGGTCGCGCACCCGGACCTGGTGCCGGTGGCGCGCGAGGTGTTCGACTCCGTGCTGGGCGACAGGCCGAACCAGATCGACCGGCTCCGCGAAGACGTCACCCCCGACGACCGCGCGCTCATCGACCTGAGCACGTGCCAGGGCACCATCACTGAGGGCGGGATCCGCAACAACATCGAGGTCGGCATCCGCTACATCGAGGCGTGGCTGCGGGGCTCCGGCGCGGTCGCGATCCACAACCTCATGGAGGACGCCGCGACCGCGGAGATCTCCCGCTCGCAGATCTGGCAGTGGATCTACTCCCGGGCCATCACTGACCAGGGTGAGATCGTGACCCGCCAGTGGGTCGAGGAGATCCTCGACGAGGAGTTCGCCAAGCTCGAGCGCTTCGACGGCGACCGCTTCCGCGACGCCCGCGAGCTGTTCGAGGAGTGCGCCCTCGGCGCCGAGTTCCCGACCTTCCTGACCATGCCTGCCTACGCGCGCTTCCTGTGCGAGACCGCGGGCAAGGAGGACGAGTTCGAGGCCGGCCTGCCCGAGCGGCAGTTCGCCGCGGCCTAGCCTCGGCCGCTGGGCCCGCTGGTTGAGCGAAGTCGAAACCCGGGCCCAATGAATCTCCCGGATCCCGCGCGCTTCCATCGCAACAGGCACCCCGAAGGCCGGGGGCGGGACATCCGGGGTCACCGTTGAGGGGCCTCCCGCGTAGTGGTGCTGCGCGGACACGGGGCCCCTCAACTCATCCCACCTGGAGCGAACGACGGCGCCGACCCCCCGAGAGGCGGGCGGCGCCGTCGTGCGTGGTGCTGGTGCGGGAAGACGAACTCGCCGACTCCTACTTCTCTACAAGACGTAGAAGAGTTGGAATACTCTGGGCAGAGGATAACTTGAAGGTTTCATGAACATTGACATCTGGTCCGACATTGCCTGCCCCTGGTGCTTCATCGGCAAGCGCCGCTTCGAGAGGGCCCTGGCCGCCTTCCCCCACAAGGACCAGATCACGGTCACCTGGCACAGCTACCAGCTCGACCCCACGCTGCCCGAGCACTACGACGGCACTGAGCTCGACTACCTGAGCACCCGCAAGGGCATGCCGGCCGAGCGCGTGCAGCAGATGTTCGACCACGTTGCCGAGGTCGCCTCCGGGGAGGGCCTCCACTACGACTTCGACCGGATCGTGGTTGCCAACTCGTTCTCCGGCCACGAGCTCATCCACCTCGCCAAGGCCCGCGGCGGGAACGCCATGGCCGACTCGGTCAAGGAGGCCCTGCTCTCGGCCCACTTCGAGCAGGGCCTCGACATCGGCTCCCGCGAGGTCCTGCTAGCGGTCGGGACGGAGGCCGGGCTCGAGAGTGCGGAGATCTCCGCGGCGCTCGACGCCGGCACGTACCGCGACGCTGTCCGCGCAGACATCAGCCGGGCCCGGGCGCTGGGCATCCAGGGCGTGCCCTTCTTCGTCCTGGACAGCAAGTACGGAATCTCCGGTGCCCAGCCCGCCGAGCTCTTCACCCAGGCCCTCGAGACCGCGTGGCGCGAGGCCAACCCGCTCGTGATGGTCGGCCAGCCCGCAGGCCCGGGCGCTGGGGACGACGCCGAGACCCTCGGCGGAGAGGTGTGCGGCCCGGACGGCTGCCTCTGAGGCTGAGCCCGGTTCCCGCGCGGGCGCGTGCCTCTACAGCGCGACGGCCCGGCGTTCGCGCGCCGAACGGTAGGCGGCCTCGACCACGCCCAGGGTGAGCAGCGCGGCGTCGACCGTCACGGCCGGCGCACGCTTGGCGCGGATGGCGCCGACCACGTCCGCGTACTGGCGGGCGAGGCCCGCGGGCGACTCGGTGGGGTCTGCCCGTGGGGCCGCGGCCGCCACGGCGAGCTGGTTCCCGGCGCCGTACAGGCCGTAGTCCGGGGCGTTCGGCGCGGAGTCGGTGTGCAGGTAGACGAGGGTCTCGTTCTCGATCACCGCCGACCCCAGGCTTCCCGAGACCTGGAGGCGGGACGAGAGGCCGGGGTAGGCCGCCGTGCTCGCATGGACGGTCGCGATCGCGCCCGACTCGAAGCGGAGCAGCACTCCAGCCGTGTCCTCGGCCTCGATGGCGTGCACCGTTCGCGCCGTCATCGCCATGACCTCCACCGGGCGGCCGAGGAGGGCCACGACGAGGTCGAGCGTGTGGATGCCCTGGTTCATGAGTGCGCCGCCGCCGTCGCCGGCGAAGGTGCCGCGCCACGGGGAGGCCTGGAAGTACGCCGCGCTGCGCCACCACGGGACGGTCGCGACCGCGGAGGCCACGGTTCCGAGCCGGCCCGCGCGGACAGCGTCGCGCACGGAAAGGCTGGCGGCGTCGAAGCGGTGCTGGCTCACGACGGAGACCACGCGGCCCTCCCCCGCCTCACGCGCATCGCGGGCGAAAGCCCGCGCCGCGTCCAGATCGACGTCGAGCGGCTTCTCGATGAACGCGTGGGCACCTGCATCCAACGCCTCGGCGGCGACGGCGAGGTGGGACGAGGTCGGGGTCGCGACGACGACGAGCGGCGCCGCGCCGTCCGACGACCCGGCGGCGCGGCCCCGGCCGAGCGCCTCACCCAGGCTCCCCACAGCCTGCGGTCGGCGGGAACCGGACGCCGCGACCTCCTCGGCCAAGACGCGTGCGCTCGACGCCCCGCGGCTCACGATCGCGGCCAGCTCCACGCCTGGGGTGGCCGCGATGGCCTTCGCGTGGGAGCGGGCGATGGCTCCTGCGCCGACGAGGACGGCGCGGACCGGGGCAGGATCAGCGGACACGCCTTCCATTGTCCGGTGGACGGGGCCGCTGTGGCAATCGCTTGCCACAACGTGCCAAAAGTTTGTCGTCTGTGGCCGTCAGCTCGCCGCCTTCTCGACCGAGAAGTCCCCGCCGGGGAAGACGACGGATTCGTGGCCGTCGTCGAACTTCACAAGGTACGGCGGCTCCCCGTTCGCTCCACGGACCTCGAGGATCTCCCCGTGGCGGTCTGCGGAGTCCACCGTGCGGCCCCGGATGACGATGCGGTCGCCCTGCACTGCGTTCATGCTTCACACCTCCTTGCCCCCGAGGGTACGTAGTGCCACCGGCAGCGGGAAGGCCTCGCGACGGCCGCCGGGGCGCACGCCCCTTGTGCCACGCGCGGGCTCCCGATAGGAGTGGTTCATGACGAACGAGCCGAAGCCCACGACGGGCGAATTCTGGGACGGGTTCTACCGCGAGCGCGACGCCGTGTGGAGCGGGAAGCCGAACGCCGCGCTGGTGCGGGAAGCCGGGATGCTCGCGCCCGGGCGGGCGCTGGACCTGGGCTGCGGCGAAGGCGCCGACGCGATCTGGCTGGCCGAGCGCGGGTGGGTGGTGACCGCGGTCGACGTCTCCTCGGTCGCGCTCGGCCGGGCCGCCAAGCACGCCCTCGACGCCGGCGTCTCCGACCGCATCACCTGGGAGCGCCACGACCTCGCGACGTGGGAGCCCGTGGGCGACTACACCCTGGTCACCGCGGCCTTCCTGCACTCGCCCGTCGAGCTGCCGCGCGAGCACATCCTGCTCGCGGCCTCCCGTGCGGTCGCGCCGGGCGGGATGCTGCTCGTGGTCGGCCACACGGCCTTCCCGCCGTGGTCCCAGCACGCGCACGACGGCGAGGCGCCGCTGCCCTCGGCGGACGAGCTCGCCGCCGCGCTCGGGCTGCGTCCGCACGAGTGGACGGTGGAGACGCGCGAGACCGAGGGCCGCACGGCGACTGGGCCAGAGGGACAGACGGCCGTGCTGACCGACACCGTCCTCACGGCCCGTCGCGCCTCCGACTGACAGCGGGACCGCCCGCAGGGGCCGGCGTCCCCGGGATGCCCTCCTACCAGCGAAGCAGCGAGGCGGCCTCGCCGCCGTCGAGCACGTCCGAGGGGACCAGCACCGTGTCCGCGTCGGTGAGCACGGCCGCGCGCAGGAGCGTCGCCGAGGGATCCGCGTGGCCGAGCACGCCCGCACCGACGGCCTCGGCTTCTGTGGACGCCACCCAGGGCGCGTCGTCGAGGGCGAGGACGCGCCGCTGGACGACGGCACTCGGGGCGAGGAGCAGCGTGTCGACCCGAGCGCCCTGCAGCGCGTGGATCACCGCGCCCCAGCCGTGGGCCGCGAGCGCCCCTCGGCCCTCGGCCATCCGATCGAGGAGCCGGGCCTGCCGGGTCGCGGCGACCTCGTCCACGATGGCGCCGACCTGCTCCTCGTAGCGTTCACGGTCGGCACCGGGGGCGGCGGAGTTCATGGGCACGACCCGGACGAGCTTCGCTGCGCGCTCGCCGAGCGACTCGCGGATCTTCTCGAGGGCGCGCTCGTCGCCGGACAGGATGACGAGGTCGACGCCCCCGGCCTCGACGAGCCGGTCCACCTCCGCTGCGACCTCGGCGCCGTTCCTGCGCCAGACCTCTTCGGTGCGCCGCTGGTAGCGGCCCTGGGACCAGCCGCCGGAGGGCACCTTCTTGAGGTTCTCGGTGTCCCCATGGACCTCCTGCTCGGCGAGCGGGGACCGCGCGGACGCCCGGTGCCGCCGGATCTCGGCGTCGGCCCGCTCGGCCTCGACCTCGAGGTAGACCAGGTCGGTGCCCCGGTGCTCGGCGAGCGGGACGAGGTTCGGGATCGGCCCCACGTCAACCAGCGGAGTGCTCGGAGCACCCGGCAGGACCTCGTTGACCACCACCTCGCCGCCGCGGATGAGCACGAACCTGGAGATCGGGGCGGGAAGGCCCTTGGCGGCCCAGTCGAGCCTCTCGGCCGCGGTCCGGCAGCTCTTGTCCGCTCCGGCGGCGGCGAGCATCCGGCCGATGTTCTCGCCCAGCACGTCCGTGGCCTCGAGCGTGTCGACCGTCCCCGTGCTGACGTTCGCGTGGATGGTGCACCACGGTCCGCTTTCCTTGAGCAGGCCGGCATATTCCTGCAGCGCGCGCATGAGTCCTCCTCGTGAAGATAGCCTCACTGTCTCGGTGAGGGCTGTATACCCTGTGGGAGGTGCCTCACGCGCCGGATCGGAGCCCGTCCCCGATCGGGTAGCCGACGTACGCGAACCGGCTGCTGTCCGGTGCCCAGCTGTTGACGTTCATGGTCCCCTGCCCGCCGAACACCTCGATCCGGCGACGTTCGGCAGCCCAGTCGGAAGAGTCGACGAGGACCACGTGCACCGGGACGTCGGCGGGGTGGCCGAGGGTGCCGGACGGGAAGCTCACGTAGGCTCCGTGCCTCCCGTCCGGCGAGATGTGCGGGAACCAGTCCACGCGGCCGCTCTCGTGGAGCCGCTCGAGGGAGCCGTGCCCGTGAGCGGGGACGCGTGCGAGCTGGGCATGGCCTGCGCCCCCGCCGAACGACTCGGTGTTGAGGAGGATCCATGCCCCGTCGGGCGTGAACTCGGGGCCGTCGCAGTGCCCGTCCCCGACATCGGGGCGGGCCACCGTGCCGTCTGCGAGGTCGAGGACTGCGAGGCGCCCCCGGCGGCGGCCGTCGCCGTCGTGGATCTCGACGTATCCGAGCCGCCCGCCGTCCGGGCTGACCCCGTGGAGGAAGTGGCGCGCCCCGTCGTCGTGCGTGACGCGCTCCGCCGCGCCACCCGTGAGCGGGACGCGGTAGATGTGGCCGTCGTCGGCGGAGCAGAAGGCGGCGGTGCCGTCGGGGGCGGGGACGTGGTCGTTGTTGACCGGCGGCAGGCCGGTCGCGGGCAGCGGCTCGGGGCCGCCGCCGTCGGGCGCGAGGAACCACAGACGTCCGTCGCCGTTGAGCAGGAGGCGCCCGTCGGCGAGCCAGTTGGGCGCCTCGAACAGGGTCTGCGCCGTGACGAAGGCGAGCTCGGGCTCACCGCCGTCGGCCGGCGCGGTCCAGACCTCGCAGCGCTGACCGTCCCGCAGGGTGCGGGGCGTCATCCGGCGTTCGCCGTCGCGGCCAGGGCAGCCTCCACGCCTGCGGGCGAGAGCACGTGCTGGGAGACGAGCTGGCTCGCGCCCATCACGGCGGCCCGCTCGCCGGCGCGGGAGAGCACGATGCGCAGGTTCGTCGTGGCGAGCGGGGGCGAGCGGTGGTAGACGACCTCCCGCACGCCCGCCATGATGTGGTCGCCGGCCGCCGCCATCGACCCCCCGAGCACGATCACGCTGGGGTTGAGCAGGTTCACGCACGTCGCGAGGACCTCGCCGATGTCCCGCCCCGCCTGCCGCAGGGCCTGGATCGCGGCGAGGTTGCCGTTCGCGGCGAGGCCGACGACGTCGGCGCCCGCCTGGGCCTCGACGCCCTGCTCTGCGAGGAAACGGGCGACGGCGCCGCCGGACGCGAGGGCCTCGAGGCATCCCACGTTGCCGCACCGGCACACCACGTCGGAGCCGCGCGCCACGCGGACGTGCCCGAGGTCGCCGGCCGTGCCGTCCGCACCGCGCTGGAGCTGGCCGCTGGAGATGATGCCCGAGCCGATGCCGGTGGCCACCTTGATGAAGAGCAGGTCGTCGACGTCCGGCCAGTACGCGGCGCGCTCGCCGAGCGCCATGATGTTGACGTCGTTGTCCACGAGGACGGGGACGGGGAGTGTGCGCTGGACGAATCCGACGACGTCGAACCCGTCCCAGCCGGGCATGATCGGGGGCTTCACCGGCCTGCCGGTGGCGTGCTCGACCGGCCCGGGGAGGCCGATGCCGACGCCGGCGAGCCGGCTCTCGGGGCGGCCGCTCTCGGCGAGGAGCTTCTTGCCGGACTCCACGACATAGCCGAGCACCGCCTCGGGGCCCTCCGCGACCGGCTTCTCTGCCCGCCGCTCCGAGAGGACCTCTCCGTTGAGGTCGGTGAGGGCCACGCGAACGTGGCTCGCGCCGACGTCGGCCGCGAGCACGGTGCGCGCCTGGGCGTGGAACGCGAAGCGGGACGGCGGGCGGCCCCCGCTCGAGAGCGCCTCGCCCACGGACACGACAAGGCCCGAGGTGAGCAGGAGGTCCACTTTGCCGGCGACCGTGGACCGTGCGAGGCCTGTCGTCATGGCCAGCTCTGCCCGCGTCCAGGGCTTTCCGTCCCGCAGGAGCTGGAACAGGTCGCCGGCACGCGCGAGGCTGCCGCTGGCCTCGACGGCCGCGGAGGGGGCGTTGGATGGCGACGTCATGCATCAGTGATAGCACGCACCCCTTCTGCACGCTATGACCTCAGAAGAATGACGGTGAACCGAGATCTTTTGCTTGACGTTCGTCAAAAGCACTCCTAGGTTTGCTGTGAGGCAGCTCACTCGCCGCGCACCTCCGACCGCGACGACTGCCCACCGTCCCCACCCACGAGGAGAGACAGTGTCACTTTCGATCCAGCTCTACACCGTGCGGAAATCCCTCGAAGAGGATCTTCCCGGCACCATCAGGCGTCTGGCCGAGATCGGCTTCACGCAGGTAGAGCCCTACCGCTTCGTCGCGAAGGCCGCGGAGCTGCGCGCCGCGCTCGCGGAGAACGGACTGACTGCGCCGTCGGGCCACGCTCCGCTGCTGCAGGAAGACCAGGACGAGATCCTCGCCGCCGCCCGTGACCTCGGGATCGGCACAGTGATCGACCCCCATGTCCCCGCCGAGCGGTGGAAGGACCTCGAGAGCATCAAGGAGACCGCGCGGCAGCTCAACGAGGCTGCGAAGAAGGCCTCGGAGTACGGCCTCCGCGTCGGCTACCACAACCACTGGTGGGAGATCGAGGACCTGATCGAGGGCCGCACTCCCCTCGAGCACCTCGCAGACCACCTCGACCCGGAGGTCGTCCTGGAGCTGGACACCTACTGGGCAGCGGTCGGCGGCCAGGACCCGGTGGAGCTGCTGGGCCGGCTCGGCGACCGCGTGAAGTTCATCCACATCAAGGACGGCCCCGTCACGTGTGAGCCCTCGGACCAGCTCCCGCTCGGCCAGGGCAGCATCCCCGTGTTCGAGGTGATCGGCGCGGCGACCGCACTGGAGGCAGCCGTCGTCGAGCTCGACGACTTCAGGGGAGACATGTTCGACGCCGTCGAGCAGAGCTTCGGGTTCGTCTCGGCCGGGAAGGTCCAGGCATGAGCGCGCGGGGACCCGTCGGCGTCGGCGTCATCGGCGCGGGATTCATCAGCAAGCAGTACCTGGACAACCTCACGAGCTTCCCCGACGTGAAGGTGCTGGCCATCGGCGACATCTTCCCGGAGGCGGCCAAGGCGCGCGCCGGGGAGTACGGCATCCCCGTGCACGGGGGCGTGGACACAGTGATCGGCCACCCCGAGGTGGAGATCGTCGTGAACCTCACGGTCCCCGCGGCCCACGTGGAGGTGGGCACCCTCGCCGTCGAGGCCGGGAAGCACGTGTGGAGCGAGAAGCCCTTCTCCCTGGACCGGGAGAGCGGGAAGGCGCTCCTCAAGGCGGCCGACGCCGCGGGCGTCCGCCTCGGATGCGCTCCGGACACGTTCCTGGGCGCCGGCCTGCAGACCGCGTTCCGCATGATCCAGCGCGGCGACATCGGAACCCCGCTGACCGCGCTGACGCTCATGCAGTCCCCCGGACCGGAGTCGTGGCACCCCAACCCCGCCTTCCTCTTCCAGGAGGGAGCGGGCCCGCTCTTCGACATCGGCCCCTACTACCTCACGACCCTCGTCCAGGTCTTCGGCTCGATCAAGCGGGTCGCCGCCCTCGGCTCCAGGTCCCGGGACATCCGCGTGATCGGCTCCGGCCCCAAGGCCGGCGAGGAGTTCTCCGTGACGGTTCCCACGCACGTGAGCGCCATGGCGGAGTTCGAAGGCGCCACGTCGTCCCAGAGCGTCTTCAGCTTCGACTCGGCGCTGAAGCGGGCCGGCTTCGTCGAGATCGCGGGCACGGAGGCCACGATCGCGCTCCCCGACCCGAACATGTTCGACGGCGACATCCGCATCTGCCGCCTCGGGGAGGAGGACTGGACCACGGTCCCGAGCGTCGGTTCGACCGCGAGCCGCGGTGCCGGCGTCCTCGAGATGGCCCGGGCGATCCGCGAGGGGCGCCCCCACCGCGCCCAGGGCGAGCTCGCGTTCCACGTGCTCGACGCCATGGTGGCCATCGCCGAATCGATCGAGACGCGCAGCTTCGTCGACGTCGAGAGCAGTGCCCTTGCCGCGCCCGCCCTCCCCGAGGACTGGGACCCGACCGCCCCCACCCTCGGCGCCTAGTGCCGCCGGCAGCCCACTCCCCACTGACTCAACGACGAGAACCGGAGCAACGATGAAGAAACCACTCAAGTTCCTCTCCGCCGTCGCAGCCGCGGCAGCCATGACCATGGGCCTCGCGGCCTGCGGCTCGGGCGGATCCGGCGGAGGCGGAAACGCCTCAGGCGACACCATCACCTACTGGGCGTCGAACCAGGGCAACAGCATCGAGGACACCGCGGCGAAGCTCAAGCCGTCCCTCGACCGGTTCACGGAGAAGACCGGCGTCAAGGTCAAGCTCGAGGTCATCGGCTGGCCGGACCTGTACAACCGCATCCTCACCGCCGTGACTAGCGGCGACGGCCCCGACGTCCTCAACATCGGCAACACGTGGGCCGTGACCCTCCAGGAGACCGGGGCGTTCGAGCCGGTCGAGGGCAAGCTCCTCGAGGCGGTCGGCGGCAAGGACCGCTTCGTCCAGTCCAGCTGGTCCACCGGCGGCGCCCCCGGCAAGACCCCCACCTCGGTGCCGATCTACGGCCTCGCCTACAACCTGTACTACAACACCAAGCTCTTCAAGGCCGCGGGGATCGACAAGGCCCCCGCCACGTGGGACGAGTTCGTGGCCGACGCGAAGAAGCTCACGAAGGACACCAACGGAGACGGCAAGCCGGACCAGTGGGGCTTCACCGTTGCCGGCGCCTCGGTGCAGCAGAACGCGCACCAGGCATTCGTCCGCGGCCTCCAGAACGGCGGCGAGCTCTTCGACTCCTCCGGCAAGCCGACGTTCGACAGCGCCGAGCAGCTCAAGGGTGTCAAGCAGTTCATCGACCTCATGGCCACGGACAAGGTGATCGCGCCCTCCGACGCCGAGATTGTCGACGGCGCCCAGAAGGTGGACAACCTCATCAACGGCAAGGCCGCGATGATGTTCGACCAGAGCCCGATCAAGAACTTCACCGCCCGCGACTTCAAGGACTGGGGCGTTGCGGCGGTCCCGATGATGACCGCCGGGGCCACGGGTGACGAGGGCACGCAGAGCCACGTCGCCGGCATCAACATCAGCGTGTTCAAGAACAGCAAGAACAAGGACAACGCGTTCAAGCTCGCAGGCTGGCTCACGAGCGACGACGAGCAGGCCTACCTCAACAAGGCCTTCTCGTCCCTGCCTGTGGTCAACGGCGTGACCGACAAGGACCCGGCCTTCCAGACGGAAGAGGTCAAGGCGAAGCAGGACGCCCTGGCCAACCACGCCAAGCCGATGCCGCTCATCGCCAAGGAAGGCCAGATGGAGACCCTGAACGGCACGGCGATGAAGGGCCTCTTCGCCAAGGCGGCGACGGGCTCCGTCAGCGAGGCGGACATCAAGTCCGCACTGACCGACGCCAACAACCAGATGGCTGCTGCCCAGTAGCCATGAGCGCAGGTGCGGGGCCGCCAGGCCCCGCACCCCGCCCGAGGAGTCTCCATGTCGCAGACCACCATGCCCTCCACGAAGCGGGGCAGCGAGCGCGAGCCGGCTCCGTCGCCCGCCCACGCTCCCCGCCGCCGTCGCCGGTCGTTCCTGCCGTACGGCCTCGTCGCCCCGGCAGCGCTGCTCGAGCTGCTCATCCACATCGGCCCGATGCTCCTGGGCGTGTGGATCGCGTTCATCTCCCTCAACCAGCTCAACCTCACCAACTGGCTCGCGGCCCCGTTCGTGGGCCTGCAGAACTTCGTCAACGGCCTCAACCCCGACAGCACCATCGGCCAGGCCTTCTTCTCGACCCTGGGCCGGACCCTCCTGTACACCGTGCTCGTGGTGGGCTGCTCGTGGGCCCTCGGCATGGCCGGAGCGGTGTTCCTGACCTCCAACTTCAAGGGCCGCGGCCTCCTGCGGACCTTCTTCCTGGTCCCCTACGCCCTCCCGGCCTACGTCGGCACCATCGCCTGGGCCTTCATGTTCAACCAGCGCGACGGCGCGGTGAACCAGATCCTCGTCGACACGCTCCACCTCTTCGGGGACGAGCGGCCGTTCTGGCTCCTCGGCCAGAACTCCTTCGGCGCGATGGTGGTCGTGAACATCTGGCAGCTGTGGCCCTTCGCGTTCCTGATGCTCCTGGCAGCCCTGCAGAACGTCCCCAACGACGTCTACGAGGCGGCCTCGATCGACGGCGCGACCCTGTGGCAGCAGTTCCGCACCATCACGCTCCCGATGGTCCGGCCGGCCAACGGCGTCCTCCTGCTCGTCATGTCGCTGTGGACGTTCAACCAGTTCAACATCCCCTTCGTGCTCTTCGGGGCGGCGTCGCCCAAGGAAGCCACCCTGGTCTCGCCGCTCATCTACCAGAACTCGTTCGGAAGCTGGAACTTCGGCCTCGGCGGGGCCATGAGCGTCCTCCTCCTCATCGCCCTGTTCATCGCCTCCGTGTTCTACATCCGCATGGTCCTTCCCAAGGGGAACGAGAATGATTGAGACCCGCAACTTCCGCATCCTGCGCGCCGTCGTCCTGACGTTCCTCTCGCTGTGGGTGGCGATCCCGCTCTACGTGGTGGTCTCGACCTCGCTGAAGCCCCTCAAGGACGTCTCCGGGCTGTTCCAGTGGATCCCGCGCGAGGTCACGCTCGCGCCGTTCATCGACATCTGGTCCACGGTCCCCCTGGCCAAGTACTTCCAGAACAGCCTGATCATCACCACGTGCGCCACGGTCTTCTCGGTCACGGTCGCGGTCCTCGCCGCCTACGCCATCGCGCGGCTGCCCTTCAGGGGCAAGCGCCCGTTCAGCCTTGTGGTCCTCTCGACCCAGATGTTCCCCGGAATCCTCTTCCTGCTGCCGCTGTACCTGATCTTCACGCAGATCCGGAACATCACCGGGATCCAGCTCCAGGGCTCGTACCTGGGCCTGATCATCACCTACATGACGTTCACCCTGCCGTTCGCGATCTGGATGCTCACCGGCTACTTCGCCTCGATCCCGAAGGAGCTCGAGGAGGCCGCCATGATCGACGGCACCGGCAGGATGGGCGCCCTCGTCCGGGTCATCCTCCCCGTCGCGAAGCCGGGCATCATCGCCGTGGCGGTCTACTCGTTCATCTCGGCCTGGGGAGAGGTCCTCTTCGCCTCCGTCCTGACGAACGAGTCGACCAAGACGCTGTCCTTGGGGCTCAAGTCCTACGCGAGCGAATCGGACGTGTTCTGGAACCAGCTCATGGCCGCATCCGTCGTGGTCTCGCTTCCCGTCCTCATCGGATTCATTCTGGTGCAGAAGCACCTTGTCGCGGGCCTGTCCGCCGGCGCCGTCAAGTAGGCCGCGGACACCCGAACTGAAGGAGTACATGTGAAATCGGAGCAGGCCATGGCCCAGCCCCAGCCGACCCTGGGTGTGGCGGTGATCGGGTATGCGTTCATGGGCAAGGCCCACTCTCACGCGTGGCGGAACGTGGGGGCGTTCTTCGATGTCCCGGCCGTGGAGCAGAAGGTCCTCGTGGGCCGCCACGCCGAGGAGGTCGCCGAGGCCGCCGCACGGTACGGGTGGGCCGAGTCCGCCACCGACTGGCGCGAGGTGATCGCCCGGGACGATGTGCACATCGTGGACATCTGCGCCCCCGGCTGGCTCCACGCCGAGATCGCGGTGGCCGCCCTCGAGGCCGGCAAGCACGTCCTGGTCGAGAAGCCCCTGGCCAACACCCTGCCCGAGTCCGAGCGGATGGCCCAGGCCGCCCGCGCTGCCCGGGCCCGCGGAATCGTCTCCATGGTGGGGTTCAACTACCGCCGCGTCCCGGCCCTGGCCTACGCCCGCCAGCTCATCGCCGCCGGCCGCATCGGCACCGTCCGGGAGGTCCGCGCCTCCTACCTCCAGGACTGGCTCGCCGACGAGAACGCCCCCATGACCTGGCGCCTGCGCAAGGAGGCCGCCGGGTCCGGCGCGCTGGGCGACATCGCCTCCCACGCCATCGACCAGGTCCAGTACCTCACCGGGGACACCGTCACCGAGGCCTCCGGCCGGCTCCACACCTTCACCGCCCAGCGCCCAGGTCCCGACGGGCCCGAGGACGTCACGGTCGACGACGCCGCCTGGGCCACCCTGTCCCTGGCCTCCGGGGCCGTGGCCTCCGTGGAGGTCTCCCGCGCCGCCACCGGGCGGAAGAACTCCCTGCGCATCGAGGCCTACGGCTCGGCTGGGGCCATCGCGTTCGACCTCGAGCGCCTCGGCGAGCTCGAGTTCCTCGACGCCACCGCCCCCGCCGAGGAACAGGGCTTCCGCCGCATCGTCGTCACCGAGCCCGGCCACCCCTACGCCGGCGCGTGGTGGCCCCAGGGCCACATGATCGGTTGGGAGCACACCTTCACCCACCAGGTCCGCGACTTCCTCACCGCGATCCGCGACGGCACCGCCCCCTCCCCTTCCTTCGACGAAGGCCTCCAGGTCCAGCGCGTCCTGGCCGCCATCGAGGAATCCGCCGCCGCCAAATCCATCACCGTCCAGGTCTGACACGGCCTACCCCTGCCGCGAGAACTGAAGGAGATCACGATGCCCCGCCCGTTCACCCTGTTCACCGGCCAGTGGGCCGACCTCAAGCTCGAGGAAGTCGCCGAGCTCGCGGCCGGCTGGGGCTACGACGGCCTCGAGATCGCCGTCTCCGGCGAACACCTCGACGCCGCCCGCTGGGACGATGCGGCCTACATCGACGAACGCCTCGGCATCCTCGAGCGCCACGGTCTCAGGCTCTGGGCGATCTCGAACCACCTCAAGGGCCAGGCCGTGTGCGACGACCCGATCGACTTCCGCCACCAGGCCATCGTCGGCTCCGCCGTCTGGGGCGACGGCGACCCCGAGGGCGTGCGCCAGCGCGCCGCCGAGGACCTCAAGAACACCGCCCGCCTCGCCAGAGCCCTCGGTGTGGACACGGTTGTCGGGTTCACCGGGTCGAAGATCTGGCAGTACGTGGCGATGTTCCCGCCGGTTCCCGCCGAGGTGATCGAGGCGGGCTACCAGGACTTCGCCGGCCGGTGGAACCCGATCCTGGACGTCTTCGACGAGTGCGGCGTCCGGTTCGCCCACGAGGTCCACCCCTCCGAGATCGCCTACGACTACTTCTCCACCCGGCGGGCGCTCGAGGCGATCGGCCACCGCGAGGCCTTCGGGCTGAACTGGGACCCCTCCCACATGATGTGGCAGGGCCTGGACCCGGTCGCGTTCATCACCGACTTCGCGGACCGGATCTACCACGTGGACTGCAAGGACACCCGGATGCGGATGGGCAACGGCCGGGCCGGGATCCTCTCCTCGCACCTGCCCTGGGGCGACCCCCACCGCGGCTGGGACTTCGTCTCGGCCGGCCGTGGCGACGTCCCGTGGGAGGACTGCTTCCGCGCCCTCACGGCGATCGGCTACACCGGCCCCATCTCCGTCGAATGGGAGGACGCCGGCATGGACCGGCTCATAGGGGCGCCCGAGGCCCTGGCGGCCCTGAAGAAGTTCGACTTCGCCCCCTCCACCGCCTCCTTCGACGCCGCCTTCAGCAACCAGGCCTGACGGAAGCCGCTGCGCGCGGAACGCGGGCACGACGGCGCGGGTTCGCCTCCGCCGTCGTGCCCGCCTTCTGTGTGTCCCCAGGTATGGGGGGGCTACCGCGAGGGGCGCGAGCCGACGGCGATCACCACGTCGTCGCTGCTGTGGAACATGCGGCGCCCCTCGATGCCACCGAACTGGATCCAGAGGACCGAGCCGTCGCGGCTCGCGCCGTCGACCGTTCCCGGGCCGATGTACTCGCCGTGGGCGGTGATGTGGACGAGGGCGCCGCGGCGCAGTTCGTGCCAGGAGTGGCGCGCGACGCGCGCGATGCTGGGTGCGTAGGCCATGTTCGCCGTCCCCTCAGACCAGACCGAGGTTGTTGAAGGTGAAGAGGTGGATGCCGGCCAGCCCCGCGCGGGACGCCGACAGCTCGCCGATGAGCCGCTCCGACGAGTAGGCGTCGCCGCTCAGCAGCCTGCGGGCCAGCGGTCCCTTGCGGCTGATGAACTTCAGCGACGGGCCCACGCCGATCTTGGCGGCGAGCGAGATGAGCCGCGCGCGCGGGACGCGGCCGGGGACCCCGGCCCACACCGGCAGGTCCAGGCCCTCCTGCCGCAGGAGCGCGGCGAAGGCGGTGATCGCGGGCGCCGAGAAGCACATCTGCGTGACCACGTTGGCCGCGAGGTGCTGCTTGGCGAGGAGCGAGTCGAGGAGCTCGACGGCGGTGCGCTGGGGATGGCCCTCGGGGTACCCGGCGATGCCGATCGCGAGCCGCCCGCCGGTGAGGTCCGCGATGTCCTCCATGAGGTCCAGGGAGGTGGCGTACGGGCCGGCGGGGCGGACGGCGTCCCCACTGATCGCGAAGACCTCCTCGATCCCCGCGGACTCGAAGTCGCGCAGCGTCTTCGCGAGCCGGGAGCGGTCTACGATGCTCCGCGCCGCCAGGTGGGGCACAACGCTGTACCCGAGGCCGGCCAGGCGGACCGCGGCCTGGGCCGTGGCCTCGATCCCATGGTGCGGGAGGCAGGTGACCGTCAGGGCGGTGCCCTGGGGAACCGTGGTGGCGATCGCGGGAACGATCTCCTCGGTGGGCACGATCTCGAGGCGGGTCCGAAGGGGCTCGGTGGAAGCGGAGGTGCGCGGTGGCGCGGTGAGCGTCTGTCTCGTCATGGAGGACTCCCAGGTCTGGCCGGGACTGGGCCCGGCATGGATGGCTGTCCTCCCCGCTCTGTCATGAACCTGAGAGTTTCCGCGGCTGTCGCCGCTTTGCACCGTCGGTGAGCCCGCTCTGCGCGGGCTGCTTTCCAGAGTTGCCTCACCGCGGCGGTACGTGGGCCTGAGAGATTCCTGGGGAGGATTTGCTCCTACGGCACCCGCTGGCTGCACCGGCAGGACTCTCCCGCCGCAGATCATCGGCCTATTGACTTGTAGCGCAGCCCGGGGGCGGCACCGGTTCAGTGTGTCGGACCTCACCCACTGTGTCAATCGCGCCCACTGGCCCGGCGCCGCGCCACATGGCCCCTCAGCCGCACTTTTGGTGACACACCGACGTAAAATGTGAGTATGCCCCGCATCCAGGCCGAGTCGAATGCAGCCCAGCGAGCCCTGACGCAGCGCAGGATCCTCGACGCCTTCGGCGAGCTGCTCTTCACGCGGGGCCTCCCGGGACTCACCATGACGGACGTCGCGCGGCAGGCCGGCGTCGGTCGCACGGCTGTGTACAACTATTACGCGGACATGGAGGAACTCCTCATCGGGTACGCGCTCGACGAGACGGGCCGCTTCCTCGCCGAGCTCAAGGCCCAGCTGGCCGGGCTCGAAAACCCAATCGACCGTCTGGCCGTGTACATCCGCGCCCAGGTCGAGGACCTCTCCCGCCGCCACCTTCCCCCGGGGCCGGCCATGCGGGCCGTGCTCTCGCCGTCGTCCTTCGCCAAGCTCGGCGACCACGTGGGCGAGCTGAACATGCTCCTGACCGGGATCCTCCAGGACGCGATGGCGGAGGGCTACCTGCCCCAGGCCGACGTCGACGAGCTGGTGGGGCTCGTGCACGGCTCCCTCACCGCGAGCGCGGACCGGGGCCGCGAGGAGGAGGGTGCGGCGCACGACGACGAGGCGGAGCGCCGCACGGCCGCCACCGTGCGCTTCATCCAGCTCGGGGTCGGCGCGCGCTTCGACGCGGAGGGCAGGCCGGTGCGGGGTGCTAGCGGACCGGCGGCGTCGCCGTCGACGTCGGCAGGTCGCAGGTGATGGTGCCCGGAGTCTGGTCGATGAGCGCGGCGTCGGTCAGGGTCTTGTAGCCGGGGGCGAGGATGAGGTCCAGGCTCGCGTCGCTGCGACCGTCGCGCACGTAGATGCTCCCGGGGACGTTGCGCTGGAGCGTGAACGCGGCGGCCTCCCCCGCGATGCCTCCACGGATCACGGCGGCGGCCTCGGTCGGATAGGTCGCGTTCCCCACGTCCTTGATCACGAACTTGCGCGCCGCGAGCTGGTCGGCGACCTGGCGTGCGAGGCCCTCGCGGAATGCCGCGTTGAGCACGTTCACGCTGATCTGGTCCGCGGGGACGTAGTCGTAGGTCCCGGTGGGGCAGGCCGGCAGGGCCGGCTGGGCGTTCGGCTGCGGAATGGTGAGGTAGCCGGAGAGGATGGCCCAGGCGGTGCCCGCGCCGAAGACCACGATCAGCGCGAGGAGGGCGATGGCCACACCGTGCCGGACCCGCCGCCACATGCGGGACGGGTCCTGGAGCCCCTCGGGGTCTTCGCGGAACTGCTCGCGCAGCTGGCGGCCGTTGACCACGTGGTGTCCGTGGTAGACGGTCGGGTCCTTCGGCTTGCGTGCCATCGTCTGCTCACGAGTCCAGGTCGAGGACGCGGGCGTGGATCGCGGTGCGCTGGTGCAGTGCCGTGCGGACCGCGCGGTGGAGGCCGTCCTCGAGGTAGAGGACGCCCTTGTACTGCACCACGTGCGGGAACAGGTCGCCGAAGAAGGTGGAGTCCTCGGCCAGGAGCGCCTCGAGGTCGAGGGTCCTCTTCGTCGTCACGAGCTCGTCGAGGCGCACCGGTCGCGGGGGCAGCGCAGCCCAGTCCTTGGGGGACGTGTAGCCATGGTCGGGGTACGGACGTCCTTCGCCCACCGCTTTGAAAATCACGCCTCAAGACTAGGCTCGCACCGCCTCCGGGGGGAGCCGGGCCGGGAGCGGCCGGGGCATTGTGGCCAAACGGTTACCCGCCCCGTGGGCCTCGCGGGGGCCCGTCATCTCGGCAGGCGGATTCTTGCGCCGAAGGCCCCAATGGAAGAATGGCGGCATGGAGACCACGCCCGCCTTCGCCCTCCTGCTCGACGTCGACGGCCCCATCGCGAGCCCCGCGACACGTGACGTGAAGCCGGAGATCATCAGGCTCCTCGGCGAGCTCGGCACGGCAGGCATCCCGATCATCTTCAACACCGGCCGCTCGGACGCGTTCATCCGCGAACAGGTCATGGAGCCCATGCTCGCGGCCGGGATGCCCTCGGGCTTCACCGTGCACGCGATCTGCGAGAAGGGCGCGACGTGGTTCTCGTTCACCGCCCAGGGACCGGGCGTGGTGCACGTGGACCACAGCCTCGCGGTGCCTGACGCCTTCGCGGACGACATCCGGACGCTCGTCGCCGAGAAGTACTCCGCCCACATGTTCTTCGACGAGACGAAGCGGGCCATGGTCTCCGTCGAGCAGCATGTGGAAGTCTCGAACGCGGACTACCGCGCCGAGCAGGAGCTGTTCGACGCCGACGCGATGGCTGCGATGGGCAGGCACGACCTCGGGGTCGTGCGTCTGGACCACCACGTGCCCGGCAGCGACGACACAGTGGACTACCGCGTGGACCCCACCATCATCTCCACCGACATCGAGTCCGTGCGTCTGGGCAAGGACCTCGGGGCGTCCCGCGCGTGCGAACTCCTGCGCCGCGACAGCATCGTCCCCGCCGCCTGGTACACCGTGGGCGACTCCCGCACCGACTACGCGATGGCGGACTGGCTGCACCACAACGACCACGTCGTCTCGCACGTGGACGTCCGCCCCTCCGACGGCGTCCCCGCCAAGCCCTACGAGGTCCTCACCGCGGCGTACCTGGGCCTCGACGACGACGTGATCCACGACGACGCCGGCCTCGCCTTCCTCGCCCGGTGGCGGGATTCGCTGGCCCTCGCCGACTGACCGCCGAGGTCACCCCGTCTGAGCCCGAGGTCACCCCGTCTGACCGCGAGGTCACCCCCTCTGACCGCGAGGTCACCCCGTGTGAGCGCGAGGTCACCCCTGAAGCACGACGCCGGCCACTCGCCGTCGTGCGTCAGCCTGCCCTCTGCGCACGCAGCCGCTGCCGCGCGGTGTTGAGACCGGCGGTGACGGGCACGTGCCGCGTGGCCCGGGCGAGGCCGAATGCCGGCATGCCGTTGTACACGACCTCGATTCCGGATGCGGGCACCTGATAGGTCTCGTGCCAGACGCCGATGTCGCCCGTGCCTGCCACCGTGCGCATGAAGTCGCGCCAGGGCTTGAGGTGCGGGGCGTCGCGGTCGGCTGCGAAGCGATGGAGGTGCTCCGGGCTCTTCCAGTAGCTCACGAGCAGGGTGGTGCGGCCGAGCCACTGGTGCCACGCGAGCATCCCGGCGTCCGGGGCCCGCTCGAGGTGCCCGAGCATCCGCGGCATTGCGGACGCGACGCGGAGCACCGGCCCGAGCTTCCACCAGCGGTTGGCCCGCATCCCGATGAGGAAGACCGTGATGTCTCCGTCCGTCGCGGCCGTGTACCGGCCGGGGAAGACCTCCTGTGCCATGGCCCTGCCCTCGCTGTCTGCTCAGAACGTTCTGCAACTCGGTTTTGTAACTGCGTTACGTAACAACGTTATGAATACACTGAGGGCATGGCAAGGCCCGTCCTGCACGACAGCGTGCTCCGTTCCCGCCTTCTCGACGTCACCGCCGAGCTTGTGGACCGGGAGGGCCCCGCGCGGGTGACGCTGAGGCAGGTCGCGGCCGCCGCGGGAACCTCGACCACGGCGGTGTACTCGCTCTTCGGGGGCAAGTCGGAGCTGCTCTCCGCCGTCATCGACAGCGGGTTCGCCTCGTTCGGCGATGCGCAGCGGGCGGCGGCCGACGGCGGCCTCCCGGCTCTCGGGATCGCGTACCGCGAGTGGGCGCTCGCGCATCCCGCGCTCTACCGGCTCATGTTCGGAGGAGCGCTGGCCTCCTATGCGGAATGCGTGGCGGATCCGGAGACCGCGGACGGCTCCATGGAGCCGCTTCGCCGGTCGATCGCGGCAGCACAGGCGGAGGGGAGCATGAGGCAGGCCTCCCTCGAGGACGTGGCGGCAGTGATCTGGGCCCAGGTCCATGGCCTCGTGAGCCTCGAACTCGCAGGCATCGCGCCGCCCGACGCCGACTGGGACGCCGCCTACAACGCCGGGCTCGACGCCGTCTCACGCGCCTGGGCGCCGTGAGGCCGCAAGGCCTGCTGCGGCTGCCGGGCCAGAGGCCGGGCCAGGGCCGGGCCGGGCCAGGGCCGGCCGGGGGCGGCCGGGGGCGGCGGCGCGTGAACCCCTGTCGTCAGGCGGCCGAGACCGTCGCGGGGAGGGCATCCTCGATCGCAGCGACGAGCTCGGGAGCGTCCGGCTCGACCGCGGAGCGGAAGCGGCCGACGACCTCGCCCTCGGGGTCGACGAGGAACTTCTCGAAGTTCCACTTGACCTTCTCGCCGAGGTCATACCCTGCCGGGAAGCCCGTGAGGGCGGCGTAGAGCGGATGCTGGTGCTTGCCGAGGACATCGGACTTGGCTGTGAGCGGGAAGGTCACGCCGAAGTTCACGCGGCAGAACTCCTCGATCTCGGCGTCGCTGCCCGGCTCCTGCCCGGCGAACTGGTTGCACGGCACCCCGAGCACCACGAGCCCGCGCTCTCGGTACTGGCGGTAGAGCGCTTCGAGACCGTCGTACTGCCTGGTGAAGCCGCACTTGGAGGCGACGTTCACCACGAGCACAGCCCGTCCGGCGAAGCTGCCGAACGTCGTCTCGGTTCCGTCGTTGAGGATCAGGGCAATGTCAGTAAGGCTCACCCGACCGAGTCTAGGGGAGGGTGCGCGGGTCGGGCGGACCTTCGCTCCGGTGGCTACTTGGTCGGCGTGGGAGTGGGCGTCGCCGTGGCGGTCGGCTGCGGGGCCGTCGTGGTCGTCGTCGTGGTGGTCGTGGTGCTCGGTGCGGCGGTAGCCGTGGGAGTCGGACTCGGCGCCACCGCAGTCGGAGTCGGTGTCGGTGTTGGTGTGGGCGTCGGCGTCGGCGCCGGTGCCGTGGTCTCGGTCGGAGCCGGAGCCGGCGCGGGAGCCGGAGCCGGCGCGGGAGCCGGTGCCGGCGCGGGAGCCGGCGCCGGGGCGGGGGCCGGTGCCGGGGCGGGCGCCGCCGGGGTGGTCGTGGACGACGGCGGCGCGGCAGGCGAGCCGGTCGGGGTCGGGTCGACGAGCGGCGGTGGAGCCGGGGCGGTCGGGGCCGGGACCACCACTTCGCCGGGGGTCGGCTCGGCGGCCTGCGCGGGGATCGCCCAGTTCTGGCGCTCGTTCGTGGACTGGCCGTCCTTGGGAGTGTAGTCCGTGATGACCACGGAGCCGAGCGCAGCCATCTGCGCGATCGGGATGAACGTGAACGTCATCGGGTCCACGTGCTGCCCGTCGCGGATCGTCTCGAAGTGAAGGTGGCAGCCCGTCGACGAGCCCGTCGAGCCGACGAGGCCGATCACCTGCCCGACCTGCACCGTCTCACCCGTCTTCACTGCTGCACCGAGCATGTGGTTGTAGGTCGTGATGATCCCGTTGCCGTGGTCGATCTCGACCCGGTTCCCACCGCCCCAGGGGTGCCAGCCAGCGGCCCGCACCACGCCGGCGTCGGCCGCGTACACGCGCGTGCCGCAGGCGGCTGCGAAGTCCTGCCCCCAGTGGAACTCGCCGGCCGTGCGCGTGAGCGGACTGGTGCGGTACCCGAACCCGGAGGTCGGGACCAGGGTCTCGAGCGGCGCGTAGAGCTTGCCCGCCTCGGGACGGTGGAGATCCACGGAGGCGACGTTGACGGGGCCGCTGGGGCTGGTGCCGGTGCTCTGGCCGGCGCCGACCGTGAGCACGTCGGTGCGGTAGAAGCTGACCGAGGCGTTCGGATCGGCCATGATGGGGAGGACGTCGGATGCCATGGCAGGCGTCGCAGCAAGCGCTATCGAACTGAGGGCCGCGAGGAGCACGCCAGCGGAGCGGGCGCGGAGGCGTGTGGCACGGTGAGCAGAGGCTCGGAGCATGGTGTTCGGACTCCCCAATCAGTCGCCGCGCCGCCCCGACGGCGCTACCGGTATACAAGCGCCCCCGGCTGACGCACGATTCATTGTGCGTGACCCGAGGGCTTCTTGAACAGGGGCCGAAAGACCATGGCCGCCCGGCCAAACCTGTGAATTTCGCACCATGCCGGTGGGAGGGAGAAAGGAAGCCCCCGGTCCGAGGACCGGGGGCTTCCACATGCGCGGAGGATGGGGGATTTGAACCCCCGAGGGCTGTTAACCCAACACGCGTTCCAGGCGTGCGCCATAGGCCGCTAGGCGAATCCTCCAGGCTTGCTCATCAAGAGCAGGCTCCAGAATACCCGACTGTGCGCCGTGTGCCGAATCGGGCCCGAGGCGTCACGCGCGCGGAAGCCTCAGCGAGAACGCGGCCCCGCCCTCTGGCGCCCTCCCGGCGCTGAGCCGCCCGCCGAGCCGGGCCGCCAGCCGGGAGGCGATCGAGAGCCCGAGACCGGTGCCGACCTTCCGCTCCCCCGCGTACCGGTCGCGGAGGACGCCGCGGTCGAACGCGCGGGCAAGGTCCTCGTCGCTGAGCCCGGGGCCGCCGTCGCGCACCTCGAGCACGACGGCGCCGCCCTCCTCCCGCCCTGCGAGCACCACGGGCGCGCCCCGGGGTGCGGCCCGGAGGGCGTTCTCGACGAGCCCGTCGAGCAGCTGGCGCAGCCGCCGGGGGTCGGTGGAGACGATCAGCGGTCCGGACACCTCCGCCCGCACCGCGACTCCCGCCGGCTCCCACACGCCGCGCCACGCCTCCACGACGGCTGGGAGGACCTCGGCGGCGTCGACCTCCGCTGCGTCGATCCGGAAGTCGTCGGCCTCGAGCCGGGCGAGCTCGAGGAGGTCGCGGACGAAGTGGTCCAGGCGCTCCGTCTCGGCCGCGAGCGTCCGTCCGACGCCGGGCACCTCGGCCGGCGGGATGATGCCGTCCGCGAGCGCCTCCGCATAGCCCTGCAGCGCCGTGAGCGGGGTGCGCATCTCGTGGGAGATGGACAGGAGGAACTCGCGCTGACGGGCTTCGCTGGACGTGAGCGAGGCGTCAAGGCCTGCGAGCGCCCTGGAGACCTCCGCAATCTCCGCCGGGCCGCCGCCGTCGACCGCCACTCCCCGCTCGCCGCCCGCGAGCCGCCGCGCCGCCCCCGCCATCCGCACGAGCGGCCTGGCGACCCATCGTGCCACGAGCGCCCCGCCCAGGACCGCCGCAGCGAGCCCGATCAGCAGCGCCCATAGGAGCCGCGCCACGAGCGGCCCGGCAGCCTGCGTGACGGCCGAGACGGGCTCGGCGAGCACGAGCCCGCCCCCGGCGGCAATCGGCCGCGCCTCGACCACCACGGGCACGCCGAGCACGGTTTCCGCCTGGGACACCGACTGGCCGGCGAGGACCTTCTTCACCACCTCCGGGCTCACGAGCCGGCGCCCCGCACCGGAGACGGTCCCGTCCGGCTGGACGAGTGCGATCCGCCCGGCTTCCCCGAACGCCTGCTCCCTGAGGGAGGCGAGGTCCGTCACGTTTCCCGAGGCGCTCAGCGCCGTCGCCGCCCGGGCGAGGTCGGTGCGGGCCTGGTCCACGGCTGCCGAGCGGATGAGCTGGGCGCCGACGAGGCCTGCCACGACCGTGGCGATCGCGGCCACCACGGCCATGACGAGGGTGACGCGCGCGTGCAGCGAGCGCAGCCATCGCCTCATGGCGCCCGGGGCCGTTCGTCCGCCGCGCTGTAGCCGACTCCCCTCGATGTGCGCAGGGGACTCGCCTCGCCGAGCTTGGCCCGCAGCTGCGCCACATGGACGTCCACGGTGCGGCCCCCGCCGTAGTCCGCCTGCCCCCAGACGGCGGCGAGGAGCTGCTCGCGGCTGAACACCCGCCCGGGCTGGGACATGAGGTACGCGAGGAGGTCGAACTCCATCGCCGTGAGCGCCACGTGCCGCCCGTCGGCCTCGGCGGTGCGGCGTCCGAGGTCCAGCCGGACGCGGCCGACCGCCAGGACGGGCGGCGCCTGCGGGCCCGCCGCCCGGCGCAGGATGCCCCTGACCCGGGCCACGAGCTCGCGCGGCGAGAACGGCTTGGTCAGGTAGTCGTCGGCGCCGAGCTCCAGGCCGAGCACGCGGTCCACCTCGTCGTCGCGCGCGGTGACGAAGATGACGGGAGTCCAGTCGCCTTCCTCGCGCAGCCGGCGGCAGACCTCCACCCCGTCCAGGCCGGGCAGCCCGACGTCGAGCACGATGGCCACGGGCCGCAGCTGCCGGACGCGGGCGAGCGCGGCGGCTCCGTCCCGCTCCACGTGCACGCCGTACCCGGCCCGCGTGAGGTACAGGCGCTCCAGGTCGGCAATGGCGGCCTCGTCCTCGACCACGAGCACGAGCCCGCGTTCACCGCCTGCGCTCTGCCTGCGCTCCTCCACAGACTCATTCAAGCGCACGACGGCGCGCGCTCGCCCCTGCCTTCCCGGACGGCCGCGAGACTTTACAGTCCCCGAACATGGAGCGAACCCGGCGCTTGCCGGCGCGGGGAACCATGGGCTGCATGAGGCGCGAATCAGCCGCTACCCCCAGAACGGAAGGCACCACCATGCTCCCGACGACAGACCACTCCACACGCTCCCGCCGACCCTGGAAGGCAGGGGCCGCGGCTGCGCTCACGGCAGCCCTGCTCGCCGGCGGCGGGACAGCTGCGGCCTTCGCGAGCACGGCGCCCCAGTCGGTGGCTCCCGCCGCTGCGGCGTCCACCCCGTCACCGTCGCCGTCGGCCTCCGGGCATCCGGGCCCGGGGGCCCAGCGTCTGGCGCGGGTCGCGCTGAGGCGCGTGCTCGCCGTCGTGATCCGGCAGGACGGGAGCGACCAGTACGGACAGCACGCCCAGCGCGCGGCCCGGGCGCTCACCCGGCATCCAGCGGTGTTCAAGCATGTGCCCGAGAAGCTGCAGCAGGATCTCAAGACGCTCGCCGACGCGCCCGCGGGAGACGCCGTGAAGGACGCCCAGACCGTCAAGGACCGCGCACTCGACGGGACCTACGGCGACTCCGTGAAGAAGGCGGCCGAGGCCATCCAGAAGGCGCCCGCGAAGGCCCAGCAGAAGGGCTCGCCCTCGCCGTCTGCCACCCCGAGCCCGAGCCCGAGCGCGACCAGCTGAGCGGCCGATTCGAGGCATCGGCCCAACTCCGCTAAGATGGTCTGCAGCCCCTCATGTGGCGTCATCCTGCTGAACTCCCCCAGGACCGGAAGGTAGCAAGGGTAGGTGGGCTCTGGCGGGTGCATGAGGGGCCTTTTCGTACCTGTGGATAACCCGGGCCGGGCCTCGGTCCTGATTGGTAGGGTTCTCTCTGTGACTGCTCCAGCTGCCCTGTACCGCCGGTATCGGCCGGACACGTTCAAGGACGTGATCGGGCAGGAACACGTCACCGAGCCGCTCATGACGGCGCTGCGCAAGGACCGCATCAGCCACGCCTACCTCTTCTCCGGCCCGCGCGGCTGCGGCAAGACCACCTCGGCGCGCATCCTGGCGCGCTGCCTCAACTGCGAGAAGGGCCCGACACCGGACCCGTGCGGCGTCTGCCCGAGCTGCGTCGAACTCGCGCGCGGCGGCGCCGGGTCCCTCGATGTGATCGAGATCGACGCGGCGAGCCACGGCGGCGTCGACGACGCGCGCGACCTCCGCGAGCGCGCCACGTTCGCCCCGGTCCGGGACCGCTACAAGATCTTCATCATCGACGAGGCCCACATGGTCACCTCGGCGGGCTTCAACGCGCTGCTGAAGATCGTCGAGGAGCCGCCGGAGCACATCAAGTTCATCTTCGCGACCACGGAGCCGGACAAGGTCATCGGCACCATCCGGTCCCGGACGCACCACTATCCCTTCCGCCTCGTGCCGCCGGAGCCGCTGCTGGCGTACCTCGAGCAGCTGTGCGCCGCCGAGAACGTCACGGTGGCCCCCGGGGTGCTGTCCCTCGTGATCCGAGCCGGCGGCGGGTCGGTGCGCGATTCCCTGTCTGTGCTCGACCAGCTCATGGCTGGCGCCGGGACCGACGGGATCGACTACGAGCTCGCCGTGGCGCTCCTGGGCTACACCCACGCGGCGCTGCTCGACGACGTCGTGGATGCCATGGCTGCGGGCGATTCCGGCACGGTGTTCCGCGCCGTCGACCGTGTGATCCAGACGGGCCACGACCCGCGCCGCTTCGTCGAGGACCTGCTCGAGCGGTTCCGCGACCTCATCATCGTCCAGGCGCTGCCCGACGCCGCCGAGTCCATCCTCCGCGGAGTCCCCGCCGACCAGCTGGCGCGGATGCGCGTGCAGGGGCAGAACCTCGGTGCTGCCGAGCTGTCGCGTGCCGCCGACGTCACCAACGAGGCGTTCAACGAGATGACCGGGGCCACGTCGCCCCGCCTCCACCTCGAGCTCCTCTGTGCCCGCCTCATGCTCCCGGCCGCCGATGCGAACGAGCGGGGCTGGGCTGCCCGCGTCGACCGCCTCGAGCGTCGGCTCTCCTTCGCGCACGACGGCGCGGAGCCGGCTCACGCCGCCCAGGCACCTGCCGCCCCAGCGCCGGCTGCTGAGGCACCTGCCGCCCCGGCGCCCGCCGCCGAACTGCGGGGCGCCGATGGGCAGAAGGCGCCGGCCGTACCCGAACGGAACGGACGGCAAGCGGAGCCGCGCGCGACGGCGCCGGTGGCCGAACGACCAACAGCCGTTGCCGCCGAACCGCGTGCCACCGAGCCGACGCCGTCTTCCTCGGGACCAAACAGGGTGACCTCGGGACCAAACAGGGTGACCTCGACACCACAGGAGGTGACCTCGGCACCACACGGGGTGACCTCGGCGCAGGGTGGAGGCGCGGGGAGCGTCGAGATGGTGCGCCGCGCCTGGCCCGAGATCCTCGACGCGCTCGCGAAGGTCAAGCGCAGCACGTGGGCCCTCGTCGGCCCGAACGCATCCGTCGCGGGGTACGACGGCCGAACACTCGCCCTGGCCTTCGGGACCTCGGGCCTGGCCTCGGCGTTCACACGCGGCGACCACTCCGAGAACCTGCGCAAGGCCATCCAGGACGTGATCGGGGTCGACTGCCAGATCGACGCCGTGACCGGGGGCAACGGGCCGGGAACCGCGCCGACGGCGGGGGGCGACCAGCGCCCAAAAGCGCCGGCTGACCCGCCCCCGGGCACGAGTGTGCCCGAACCCGGCAGACCCACGCCGGCTCAGGGACCCTCCGCCCAGGCGCCGCGGGCTCAGGCTGCAGCGCCCCACGCCACCGCGGGCAGGGCTGCCCAGCCCGAGGCGGCTCCTGCTCCTGCACCGGTGGCAGCTCCCTCGGCCGCGGACATCGCCTGGGGTCTGGCGCCGGCCCCCTCTCCAACCCCGACAGCCGAACCGACGCGATCCGCCCGGGTCGCGGAGCCGTCCCGGGCCTCGGCACCGGCCGTCCAATCCTCCCCAGGGGCCTCCCAGCCATCCACGGGGGCGGCACCGCCCGCGCTGTCGGCACCGTCCACGCCCTCGTCAGCTGGCGCCGACGCGGGTCGGCCGGCGGCACCCCCGGCACCGGAGCCCTCGCGGGCTGCCGCCCCCACCCCGGCATCGACGCCGGCGCCGGCGCCAGCAGCAGCACCCGCCCGCCGCCCCGCCGCCGAGCCGACCCCCTACGACGACATCCCGTACTCGGACGAGGAGCCTCCGAGCGACTGGGACGCCCCGTACCCGGAGGACGAGGGCTACGCCCCGAGCCGCTCGCGCAGCACCGCCCCGGACCACAGCGCCGCTCCGAGCGCCCCGGAAGCCGCGGGCACTGCAACGCCCGGGCCAACCAAGACCTCGGCCGGTGATCCGTGGTCGTACGCCAAGGAGACCTCGCCGGGCGTGTGGACCGTGGGCACGGAGCCCAACCTCCGATCCGGCGGCGCCCAGGCCCCGGCAGAGGCGAGGCCGACCGCGGAGCCTGACCCGGCGCCGTCGTACGCCCCTGCAGCAGCCCAGCCGCCCCAGTCATCCCCCCCATCGGCCCCCTCCCCCGCACCGGCCTCCCCCGCAGGGTCCGGGCGGGGCGACGGCGGCCGGAAGCTGAGCATGTACGAGCGGCTGAGCCGCAGCGCGGCCGCGCAGCAGTCGGTGCAGCAGCAGTCCGCCCAGCAGCCGCCGGCCCAGGGGGCGCCCCAGTATGTCGAGGAGATCCCCAGCGCGGACGACGAGACGATCGAGGGCTCGTCGCTGTTCGGCCGGGCCGCTGTCGAGCGGATCCTGGGCGGGAAGCTCATCGAGGAACGCTCCCTCGACGGTGCGCCCCTTCCGCCGCGGTAGCGTAGTGGGGTGTATGAAGGCGCAGTCCAAGATCTGATCGATGAGCTCGGCCGGCTCCCGGGCATCGGCCCGAAGTCGGCGCAGCGGCTCGCCTTCCACATCCTCGAGGCCGACTCCGATGACATGAAGCGGCTGGCCGCCGCGATCGTCGGAGTCAAGGAGCGGGTCAAGTTCTGCCAGATCTGCGGCAACGTCTCCGAGCAGGACACGTGCGCGATCTGCCGCGACACCCGCCGCGATCCGAGCGTGATCTGCGTGGTCGAGGAGTCCAAGGACGTGCTCGCGATCGAACGGACGCGCGCGTACCGCGGCCGGTACCACGTGCTCGGTGGAGCCATCAACCCCATCGCGGGAATCGGCCCCGACCAGCTGCGCATCCGGGAGCTGCTCACGCGCCTCAACGACGACCAGGTCACCGAGATCATCCTCGCGACCAACCCCAACCTCGAGGGCGAGGCCACGAGCACGTATCTCGCGCGCATGCTCAAGACCATCGGGGTGACCGTCACGCGGCTCGCGTCAGGCCTGCCGGTGGGCGGAGACCTCGAGTACGCGGACGAGATCACACTCGGCCGCGCCTTCGAGGGCCGCCGGAACGCGATCAGCTGAGGGCGCGATCACCCGCGGCAACGGCGGGGGATGATACCCCGCCGCCGGTTCGTGACAGATTGTTACGCTCCCCTCTCGCGCGGGCGCATGCTGGATCCATGAGCACTGCACGAACCTCCATCCCGGTCCTCGACCTCTCGACCGCGAGGGGCGCCGACGGCTCCTTCACCCCCGACTTCCTCGAGGCGCTGCGCGACGCGTCGCACAACGTCGGCTTCTTCCAGATCACCGGCTACGGCGCCCGCCCGGGACAGGACCAGGAGCTCCTGGACACGGTCGCCGAGTTCTTCCGCCTCCCGCTCGAAGACCGCCTCGCGCTCGACAACCGCTCCTCGGCCCAGTTCCGCGGCTACACCCGGCTCGGCACCGAGGTCACCCGCGGACGCGCCGATGCCCGCGAGCAGATCGACTACGGCCCCGAGCGCGCGCCGCTCGAGGACGTCCCCGCGGAGAAGCCCTACCTGCGCCTGCAGGGCCCCAACCAGTGGCCCGCAGCCTTTCCCGACCTCGAGAAGGCCGCCATGGAATGGGCCGAGCTCATGAGCACAGTCGGGGCGGAGCTCCTGCGCGGCATCTCCGTGGCGATCGGCCTGCCCGAGGACCACTTCGACGAGCCCTTCGCCGGAACGCCTGCTTGGATGGGCAAGCTCGTGCACTACGTCGGAACTGGCGTCGTGCCTGGAGCGGGCGACCAGGGCGTGGGCCTCCACGCGGACTACGGCTTCGTCACGCTCCTGCTGCAGGACCAGGTCGGCGGGCTCGAGGTCAAGCCGTACGGGCAGGACGAGTGGATCGATGTTCCCCCCACCCCAGGGGCGCTGGTCGTGAACCTCGGAGAGATGCTGGAGGTCGCGACCGACGGCTACCTCATGGCCACTATCCACCGCGTCATCGCCCCGCCGGCGGGCGTGGACCGCTACTCGGTGCCGTTCTTCTGGTCCCCGCGCCTCGACGCGGTCATCGACAAGGTCGAGCTGCCGGCCGAGCTCGCCGCCGCGGCCCGCGGCGTCTCCGACGACCCCGACAACCCCATGCTCGCCTCGTACGGGCAGAACGTGCTCAAGGGCTGGCTCCGCGCCCACCCCGAGACGGCGCGGATCCACTACCCCGACCTGGCCGGCTGACCTCCCTGCCACAGCGCACGACGGCGCCCCGCACCCAGGCGGGCCGCGCGCCGTCGTGCGCGGTTCCCGCGGCGTCCGCAGACCGGTCACAATTCATGGACGCCAACGGCCGGGCGTAGACTGTCAAGGACCATCCCTGTAGCCTCTAGCCCCCTGTGAGTGTGCCCGCATGTCGTTGCCCCTCGAATTGCCTGCCCGGCAGCTGATCGTCCAGAAGTTCGGCGGCTCGTCCGTCGCGGACGCGGCGGGCATCAAGCGGGTGGCCGAGCGCGTCGTCGAGACGCAGCGCGCCGGGCACGAGGTCGTCGTCGTGGTCTCCGCCATGGGCGACACCACGGACGAGCTGCTCGACCTCGCAGGCGAGCTCACGGACAGCGCACCCGCGCGCGAGATGGACATGCTCCTGTCCGCCGGCGAGCGCATCTCCATGGCCCTGCTCGCGATGGCGATCAACCAGCTCGGCGCCAAGGCCCAGTCGTTCACCGGCTCCCAGGCGGGCATGATCACCGACGGCATCCACGGCAAGGCGCGCATCATCGACGTCGACCCGCACCGGGTGCGCACCGCGCTCGACAAGGGCAACGTCGCGATCGTCGCCGGCTTCCAGGGCATGAGCCGCGAGAGCCACGACATCACCACGCTCGGCCGCGGCGGCTCCGACACGACCGCCGTCGCCCTGGCCGCCGCGCTCAACGCGGACGTGTGCGAGATCTACACCGACGTGGACGGCGTCTACACGGCCGATCCGCGCGTCGTCCCCGCGGCCAAGAAGATCGAGCGGATCTCGAGCGAGGAGATGCTCGAGCTCGCCGCCTCCGGCGCCAAGATCCTCCATCTGCGCTGCGTCGAGTACGCGCGCCGCTTCGGGGTCCCGCTGCACGTGCGGTCCTCGTTCAGCCACAACCAGGGGACGTGGGTGCTGCCCAGCCCCGAGGACAAGATCACCGTCAGCGAGGGAGTCGCTTTGGAACAGCCCATCATCTCCGGCGTCGCGCACGACCGCTCCGAGGCCAAGGTCACCGTCGTCGGCGTCCCGGACATCCCCGGCAAGGCCGCCGCGATCTTCCAGGTCATCGCGAAGGCCCACTCGAACATCGACATGATCGTCCAGAACGTCTCGACGCTCGGCCGCGGCAAGACGGACATCTCCTTCACTCTCCCGATCGTCGAGGGCGCCGAGGCCCTCACCGCGCTCAAGGAGGCCCAGGAGGAGATCGGCTTCGAGGACATCGAGTACAACGCCGAGATCGGCAAGCTCTCCCTCATCGGGGCCGGCATGCGCTCTCACCCCGGCGTGTCGGCGACGTTCTTCCAGGCGCTGTCCGACGCCGGCATCAACATCAACATGATCTCCACCTCGGAGATCCGCATCTCGGTCGTCACGCGCGCCGACCTGCTCGACGACGCGGTCCGCGCCATCCACACGGCCTTCAACCTCGACGCCGAGACGCAGGCCACCGTGTACGGCGGCACCGGCCGCTGACCCTGCCGGAGAACGGCGCGGAACGGAGGAAGCGGAGCCGAAACCCTGGGTTTCGGCTCCGCTTCGCTGTTTCGGGCCCAGCCCGCGTCCGGGGCGGCCTTCTGGCACTGCTGCTGAAGGTGTGTTCTAGAGGTGCGTCATAGGGGGCTTCTCGTCCTTGCGGACGGCGTAGTGGTGTCCTTCTGAGTCGGTCTCGACCGCGAACGTCAGCAGTTCCTGGTCCGACGCCTGCTCGAAGGCATCGTGCCTGTGGACCACCGGCGCGTTCGGGTCGCCGTGAGCGGCAGGACCCCAGATCGCGGCGGCACGGTCCGCCGCGTGGAAGAACCTGTCCATGGCCTTGTGCGTGCGGGGCATCTCATCACCCCCTTCCGGTACGCGCCATTGTACGCCCGGGTGTGCTCTGGCTCTCAGGGCTGAGCACGCTGCCGAAGGCCTCCGACCGCGCGGGCCCGAGCGCGCCTGGGGTCAGCGCAGCGAGCGGTCGGTGGGGTCCTTGGGGACCACGTAGGTGCTGCCGTCGGGGCGGGTCACGGTCTCCCACTGCTGGGCCTCCGCCTCGCGCTGGACCAGGAGCTGCTTGTTCTCCTCGGTCATCTCGTGCGTCATGGAGCTCACATGCGCCGGCCCGAAGATGGCGCGCAGCTTCCCCGTGGCGTGCATGAACCTCCGGGCGGCACTCTCACCGGACATTTCTGGCTCTCCCTTCGACCGCCGGACCTCCGGCTCCTCTATGAATAGTACACTCATGGTTAGTGCACTAACCAATGCGGAAGGATTCGCCATGGACGCCTCATACGACGACCTCAAGCTCGAGAGGCAGCTCTGCTTCGCGCTCAGCGTCGCGAGCCGCAGCGTGATCGCGTCCTACCGGCCCGTCCTCGAGAAGCTCGGCCTCACCCACCCGCAGTACCTCGTCATGCTGGCGCTCTGGGAGCGCAGCCCGCGCACCGTGAAGGACATCAGCGAGGCGCTCCTGCTCGAGCCGGCGACGATGACCCCGCTGCTGCGGCGCCTCGAGGACGCGGGCCTGCTCACCCGCACCCGCCAGCCGGGCAACGAGCGGGCGCTCGATGTCGCGCTCACGCCGGAGGGAGCCGCGCTCCGCGAGAAGGCTCTCGCGGTGCCGCCGACCATGATGTCCCGCCTGCAGATCACCCGTGAGGAGGCCGGCGAGCTCCACGCCTCGATGATGAAGCTCATCGCCTCCGCCCAGGCCAGCCGGGACCTTGACGGCGCCGAAGCCTTGGTAGCCCAGGCCTGACGGAGCGCGGAACCCGTGCGCCCCGTCCGCCGCGTCTGGATCCCGGCGCTGCTCGGCCTCGCGTCATGCGCCGTGGCGCTAGCCGCCTGGGCTGCCCAGCCCGGACCGGCGGGCCCCGGCTCCTCCGAGCCGCGCACGACGGCGCCCCCCACCTCGAGCGGCACCCCCGGCGAGCCGACGGCGGAGCTGGAGGTCGTCGTCGTGCGCGGGACGGGTGAGCCGGAGCAGCGGTGGAGGCTGCGCTGCGCCGGCCCCGCCCCGCTCCCCGGCAGCACGCACCCGTGGGCCGCAGACGCGTGCCGGCTCGTCGCCGCACGGCCCGAGCTCCTCACGCCGCCGCCGGGCAACCAGCTCTGCACCCAGCAGTACGGCGGCCCGGAGGTCGCGACGGTCATGGGAACGGCCGGCAGCGCGCGCGTCGAGCGGCGCTTCGACAGGACCGACGGCTGCGGTATCGCCGCGTGGAAGGCCGCCGAGGCGCTGCTCGGCCCGCCTGGCGGCGCGATCTAGGGAAATGACCCCTCAACGCCCACAAGGCGACTCCCCACCGCGCCTGAACGGACACCCCCGACGCTGTGGGTCCCGTCCCTGCCGTCGGGGAGTCAGCTCGCGGGGGTCAGGGTCTTCGAGTAGACCGTCTCGCCGAGCGCATTGCGCAGCGAGACGGTGAAGGCGTCCCCGCCGTCGATCTCGACATGGCCGAAGAACTGGCTCTTGCCGTCCCGCGGGGACTGGTTCGTCCGGATGCCCGCCTTCGCGAACTCGACCGTGGGCCCGAACGTCAGGTCCATCGCGTTGGGACCGAAGGAGCCGGCGTTGACCGGCCCGGCGACGAACTCCCAGAACGGGTCGAAGTCGCGGAAGGCCGCACGCTCGGGCGAGTAGTGGTGCGCGGCGCAGTAGTGCACGTCCGCGGTGAGCCACACGATGTTCTTCACCCCGGCGTCCTTGAACGCCTTGAGCACGCGGGCGAGCTCGAGCTCGCGTCCCAGCGGCGCGCCGTCGTTGCGGTTGGAGATGCTCTCCTGGCCCTTCGCGTCCGGCACGACGATGCCCAGCGGGAGGTCGTTGAGGATGACCTTCCACGTTGCCTTGGACGCGCTGACCTCGCGGATGAGCCACTGGACCTGCTCCTCGCCGAGGATGTGCGTCTCGGTGGCCTCGAGCCCCGGCGTGTTCTCGCCCTTGAAGGAGCGCATGTCGAGCGCGAAGAGGTCCAGCTGGGCGCCCCGCGGGATCTTGCGGTAGATGCGCGCGGGCTCGAAGCCGGTGGTCGCGGGCGCGAGGGCGCGCCGGTCCGCGATGGGCTGGTACTCCTGCCACGCCTGGCGGCCGCGCGCCGCGAGGGTGTTGACGTCGCGGACGGTGTAGCGGGAATCGTCGATGGTCTGGCCCGGCCACCAGTTGTTGTGCGTCTCGTGGTCGTCCCACTGTGCGATCACCGGGACGTCTGCGTAGAAGGCGCGGACGTTGGGGTCCATGAGGTTGTAGCGGTGGCGCCCGCGGAACTCGTTGAGCGTCTCGGCGACCTTGGAGACCTCCTCGGTCACGACGTTCTTCCACACCTGCCCGTCGGGCTCGGTCACGCTGGCCTGGATCGGCCCGTCGGCGTAGACCGTGTCCCCGGAGTGGATGAAGAAGTCCGGCCTCGTGGCGTGCATCGCGGCGTAGGCCCGCATCCCGCCGATCTCCTCGTTGATGCCCCAGCCCTGGCCCGCGGTGTCCCCGGTCCACACGAAGCTCTGCCCCCGCGGAACGTCGTTGCCCCGCACGGCGGTGCGGCCGGCGGCGTTGGGTCCGGCCGCCGTCGAGAAGGAGCCCTGGACGGCCTCGCCGAGGTTCCCGTCCTCGTCCTCGAACTGCAGGGTGAGGGCGAAGCGGCTGCCCGAGGGGAGCTGGGCGGCGGAGATCTTCGCCGTGAAGTCGGTGTCGGCGCTGGCCCAGGAGCCTCGAAGGGTGCGCTCGAAGGCACCCTTGCCGCTGATCACCGCGCCGTCGGCGTCCACGGCACGCAGCGTCGCGACGAGGCGCCCGGGTCCCGAGGACCGGGACCAGAGGACCGCCGAATCGGTGGTGGCGTCCCCGGTCTGGATGCCGGAGGGAAGGGTGAGGCGGCTGCGGACGAGCGGGACGGCCGACGGCGCGCCCGCCGCCTGGGCGGGACCCGCGGCCCCCGCCGCGGAGACCGCGGTGAGGGCACCGGCGGCAAGGGAGCTGAGGACAAGTGTGCGGCGTGACAGATCAGTCATGGCGGCAGTGTCCCGGGTCGAGCTGACGTCGCTGTGACCACTGGATGAACTTCCAGGCCACGCGGCGCTGGCTTTGGGCGGGTCTTGGGCGGATTTCACCCGGAATCGCCCAGTGGCAGTGCGGCTGGGCTCTTGTCCGATGCGAGAATACCGTGAACCGCCTTCTCCGGTTCATAGCGTCTGAGGACCTGCTGAAGCAGTGACTCACAGAGCGAGAGAGTTCATTCTCCATGGACAGATTCCTCGGGGTGCCTTCGGACGCCATGGTCATGCGCAAACGGTGGCAGGAGGGTCTGCGTTCCCCGCGCGGCCTCTTCTGGGGATTCCTTGTGGCCCATGCGATGTTCCTTGTGTTCGCAGCCCTGCTCTCGCTGCGGGGAGAAGCCTTCAGCGACACCTTCATCTACCGGGACTGGGCCATGGCAGGTTTCGACGACGAGACGCTGGCGCGGGGCCCCAGCCCCTGGGGCTACCCGATTCTGGCGCTCGTCCCGATGGCCTTGGCCGCGGCAGCCGGTCCCGGCCCCTTCCTGTTCCTCTGGGTCCTGCTGACCAGTGTGCTGAACGGTTGGGCCATGGGCTCGCTGACCATGTGGGGCCAGCGGCGTGACGCCATCCCGGCCGCATGGTGGTGGCTCGGGTTCACGGTGCTCATGGGATGGCTCGGCTTCGCCCGTGTCGACGGCCTGACCGCTCCCGTCGTCCTCGTTGCGCTTGTCTATGGAGTGCGTCAGCCCTTTGCAGCGTCGGTCCTGCTCGGAATCGCCGCGTGGGTGAAGGTGTGGCCCGCCGCCGTCATGCTGGCCTTCTTCGCCGTCGTGAAGGAGCGCGCGCGCGTGGCCGCCGCAGCAGTCCTGACGTCGGCCGCCGTCGTGGCCCTCGCCGTGGCGGCCGGGGCCCTTCCAAGACTGCTGAACTTCCTGACCCAGCAGGGGGGCCGCGGCATGCAGCTCGAGGCCACGTTCACGACCCCCTGGCTGTGGCTGTCCGTGCTGGGAATCGGCGACTCCCACATGTACATGAACACCGCCATCAACTCGATGCAGGTGGACGGTCCCGGCACGGCGGTGCTGTCGGTGCTGATGCAGCCTCTTCTCCTGCTGGCCGCGGCCGCCGTGACCGGTCTGACGTTCTGGGCCCTTCATCAGGGCAAGGCCAACGGCGGTATGGACCGTACGGAGCTGCTCCTTTCAGGAGCCCTCGCCCTGACGACCGCCTTCGTGGTCTTCAACAAAGTCGGCTCGCCGCAGTTCATGGTGTGGCTCGCCCCCGCCGTCGCGGTGGGGCTGACCCGCAACTGGAAGGAATGGCGCGTGCCGGCGGCGATGCTGATGGCAATTGCTGCCGCCACATTCCTCATCTATCCGCTGTTCTACGATGCCCTGAGCCACAACGACCCGGCGATGGCGCTCGTCCTGTCCATCCGCAACATCCTGCTCGTCATCCTGTTTGTCTGGTCAGTGCGCCGCCTGCGGACGCTGGGCCGGAAGCCGCCCATGGCGAAGCCCGAGACCGAGGAGTCCTGAGATTTCCGCGATGGTCTTCGAGCATCTGGTCCGCATCCGGCACCGCGTCCTGCCCCCGGGGTTCGTCGCCTGGTTCAGCCGGCCGTCGAGCGTGTGGTGGGGATTCGCCGTCGTCCATCTGTACTTCCTCGGATGGATGGCCTCCTTCTTCCTTGACGGCGGCACCTTCAGCGACACGGAGCAGTACCGCCAGTGGGCCATGGCGGGGTACAACCCGGACAGCCTCGGGGGAAAGATCAGTCCGTGGGTCTATCCAGTGCTGGCGCAGATACCCATCTTCCTGGCCAACGTAGCGGGACCAGAGCTGTACCTGCTGGTGTGGACCCTCATCATCACGGCCCTCAACGCGGTCGCGATGCTGTACCTGACACGCGGTCCCCGACGTCTGAGCGGGATTGCCCCTGCCTGGTGGTGGCTGTTCTTCACGGGCTTCATGGGATACCTCAGCTTCGCCCGGGTTGAGGGCATCACGGCTCCCATCGTCCTGGTCGCGCTGCTCTTCGCTGCCCGCAGACCCGTCGTCGCGTCCGTTCTGCTCAGTGTCGCGACCTGGATCAAAGTGTGGCCTGCGGCGGTGCTGGCCCCCATGGTGATCGCCTCCCGCCAGCGCCTGAGGATGGTGGCAGCGGCGGGCGCCGTCAGCGCCGTGGTGGCCTTCGGGACCTACCTGACCGGCGCCCTGGACCACATCATGGACTTCCTGATCAATCAGGGCGAGCGTGGCATGCAGCTCGAGGCAACCTTCTCCACGCCCTGGGTGTGGCTCACCGTCTTCAACGTTGCGGGCTCGAGAATGGCCGACAACGTGGCCATCAACTCCACGGAGGTCTATGGTCCCGGTGCCGAGGTGGCCGCCTTCCTGATGCAGCCCCTGCTGGTCCTCGCTGCGATCGCCGGTTCCGTCCTTCTGGTCCGCGCCCTCAACCGAGGTGCCGAGCGCGAGGAGCTGTTCCTCGAAGGGGCGCTCATGATGACGACAGCATTCATCGTGTTCAACAAGGTGGGGTCGCCCCAGTTCATCATCTGGCTGGCTCCGGTGGTTGTGGCGGGGCTGACCCACGACTGGAACCGATGGAAGGTCCCTGCCGCCCTCCTGATGGCCATAGCGGCGGCGACGTTTGTGATCTATCCGCTCTTCTACACGCCTCTCATCCACGCGCATCCCGCCATTGCAGCCGTTCTGACGACGCGGAATGTCCTGTTGGCTGTCCTGCTCTGGTGGTCGGTGCGCCGGACAGCCGAACTGGGGCGCAAGCACGGCGCCAGGCTGGCCGCCTAGCCGGCGTCGGGCTGCCGGCGGAGGATGCGCCGGAAGCCCCGGCGCATCAAGTCCGCCGGCTTGCCCTGGATCAGCAGCGTCCGTGTGTGGACGTCAAGGACCAACAGGTAGCACGTGAAGAGAAGGGCGATGGCAAAGGCGAGGGACGATGCATTGACAGGCAGCTCCACGAAGGACCAGACCGACAGCTGATCCTGCGCCCCGAACACCACGAAGAACGTGACCCCGACGTAGAGGCACCGGATCTGCCAGTCGTCCCTGATGCCGGTCGCGGCCAGGAAGGGGATGATCCAGAGGATGTACCACGGCTGGATGATGGGCGACAGCAGCACTACCGCCGCGAAGGCAAGTGCCATGCGTCGCACCAGCCGGGAATGCTCTCCCCGGAGCAGCAGCAGGAGGACCAGCCCGACGGCCGTCCACTTCAAGGCCGTCCTGAAGACGTCCGCCATTGCAGCACCGGGGAGCCCCAGGACACTGCCGAAGAACTCGACCTGCTGACCGAGGAAACCCGACGGCGAGTACCCCGTGTAGCCCGGGGTGGGGTCCATGATGGCCCAGGTCCAGCCCAGGCCCAAGCCGTGCGGTATGCCGCTGAGGACCAGCACCGCGAGGCTCAGCGCGGCGGTGGCGGCAGCGACCCCGAGCCTGCGCAGCCAGGATGCCCCAGCTCCTGCCCACATCAGGGCGATGAACGGGAGCAGTAGCACCGTGGCCGGCTTGATGCCGATGGATGCCGTCACGAGCAGGACTCCGCGCACATACCGACGGGTCGCGGCCATGTATGTCCCTGCAACCGCGAGGCCGACCATGAGGGCATCGTTGTGTGCACTCGCGATGAAGCTGATCAGGAACAGCGGATTCGCCACCGCGATCCACAGGGCCCGGGCGCCGTTGATCCCGTGCAGTTCCGCCAGTCTGGGCAGGTACAGCACACACAGCAGCACCCCGGCGACGGCCAGCAACCGGAAGAGCAGGACGGACATGTCCGGTTGGGCGCCGGTGATCGCGACCACAGCTTGTTCCAGCCAGAGGAAGTACGGGCCATACGGCGTGCGGGCCTCCGCCCACGCCGGGTCGGCTCCGAGGGAGAACCAGTTGTTCAGCACGGAGATGCCCTCGGCGTAGGGGTCTCTCCCCTCCATCAGCAAACGGCCCTGGCCGATGTAGGCGTAGACATCGCGCGAATAGATCGGCACCGCGAAAAGCAGCGGCAGGGACCAGGCGCCGATGGCCGCCATCACCTGTCGCCGCGTGCCATCGCCCCAATCCCCCAGCCGCTGGCCGAGCCGCAGCCATGACCGCATCAGCAGCATGGCCCCAACAGTCAGCAGGATGGTGGAAAGCGTCACCCCCCAGCGCTCGGCACGCATCGCAATGACGACTAGCTGGCGGACCATCGGAGATCCGCTGGCAATCCACCCGATGCCGATGGACCCGACAAACATCATCAGCGAGCCGACGAACCCCTGGCAGATCGCGACGTACGCCCTGCGCTTCTGCGCCGTGGCCGCAGGCCATCGCGCCTGTTTCGACGCCAAGGGGCTGCCCGCGGGCCGGGAGGGAGAGCTGCTTGTCGTCATGGCTCTGTGGTTTCCCCCACTCATGGTTCGGCACCCCCTGGGACGGAAGGCAGCTGACACCAATTCACAGGTGCTTCGGCAAGGAGAATTCTAGCAAGACGGCCTTTCGCGCCCCCGGCCCTGGGCCCCCGGCGGCCGCCTGGCATCGGGAATAATGGACGGGTGCCTTCCCGAGCCGTCCCGTTCTCCGTCCTCGCCGAGGACAGCTGGCTGCCGCGCGCCCACGCGCACGCGGCGCGGGTGGCGCGCTTCGCGGAGCCCTTCGTGGCCCGGCGCAACGCGGGGAGGAAGCACCCCATCGAGGACTTCCTCTTCACCTACTACACGCACAAGCCCGGCCAGCTGGGCCGTTGGCACCCGGGCGCGGGAACGGCTCTCGTGGGGCACGACGCCGCAGAGCGGCTCGGGTGGAAGCACTACCGTGCGCTCACCCGCACCGAGCGGGAGGCGGCCGGCGTGGAGGAGGACGTTGCCGCCGTCGTGCTCGACCTGCCCGCCTACGCCGCCGAACGTGAGGAGACGATCCGTTTCTGCGGGACCATCCTGCGCGGCACCGCGGCCCGTCCGCCGCAGTTCGGGTGCTTCGGCCTGCACGAGTGGGCCATGGCCTACCGGAGCGTGAAGTTCGGGATCCGGCACGAGTACCTCCCGCTGCGGCTCGGCGCCGACGGCACCGACCGCGTGGTCGAGGAGCACCGCATCCGCTGCACGCACTTCGACGCGTTCCGCTTCTACTCCCCCGACGCGGCGCCCCTCAACGAGCTCCAGCCGACCCGTGCCACGCAGCGCGACCTCGAGCAGCCGGGCTGCCTCCACGCGAACATGGACCTCTACAAGTGGGCGTACAAGCTGGGGCCCGCGATCCCCGGCGAGCTGCTCATGGACTGCTTCGAGCTCGCGTGGCGGGTGCGGACCATGGACATGCAGGCCTCGCCCTACGACCTCTCCGGCTGGGGCTTCGAGCCCATCGCCATCGAGACGCCGGCAGGGAAAGCCGAGTACGTCGAGGCGCAGCGCGGCTTCGCTGCCGAGGCGGCCGCGCTGCGGGAGCGGCTCACGACGGCGCTCGCCCCCCTGAAGGCCGCCCTCGCGTCCTGATCGGGCCGAGAATAGACGCAGGAGGTGCGGCATGGGCTGGTACTGGTGGCTCCTGATCGCCGCGGTCGTTGTCGTCGTCATGGATCGGGTCCTGCTGTGGATTGAGGGCCACGGCTGGATCTACTACCGCCGGCGCAAGCCCAAGGGCGGCAGCGCGGCGATGCTGGGGGTGGCCGCCGAGCTGTTCCAGCCGTCCCACACGGTGGTGGTCGAGGAGCGGGACCGGCAGCGCCGAGAGATCGTCGACACCGCCAAGGGACGCGACCCGGGCGACCTGCCGGATCTCGGCGAAGGCCCCTCGGCGTAGGGACTCCGCCCGGCCCCGACGCGCGGCTGCCCCGCCGCCGTCGTCCCCAGCGGACGACGGCGGCGGGGCAGTCGGGTGCGGAAGCGGGCTACCGCGTCACTGGCCGGGGACGACGTCGACGGGCGCCATCTCGGGGGCGCCGGGGGCGGAGGCTCCCGGGGCCGCCGCCGTGCCGGCGCCGACCGCGACGTTCACCATGCTGCGGACGCCGTTGTCGCCGAACGCGAGGCGGCCCATGTAGGCGCCCGGTGCGAGCCCTGTCCACGAGAGGGTCTCGGTGGCCTGGGCGCCGTTGGCGGCGACGATCGGGTTCGGCGCGACCACGGCGTTGCCCGCATCCCCCGCCCAGGTCGCAGCGCGGAGCACTGCGTCCGAGGAGCCGTTGCCGGGGCTCGCGAAGAGGTTCCCGATGACGTAGTACGTGCCCGGCAGCGGGTCCGCGATTTCGAGGCTCTCGCTTGCCGAACCGGTCGCGGCCGTGTACTGTCTGAGCCCGCCCGAGCCGTTGGGGCCGAGGACGTACAGGTCCCAGTCGGTCTGGCTGTCGGCGGCGCTGAGCTCGAACCGGGCGACCTTCTGGCCCGCCGGCACGCCCACCGCGACGAGTCCGTTCGCGGCGTCATTCGTGGCCCTCACCGGGCCGGGCACCTTGGTGATGGCCTTCTGGGCGACCGGGGCGAGGCCCTCGACGCCCACGGTGATCGGTGCGTCGCTCCCCGAGGTCAGCGTGAAGGTCCCGGAGCCGTCGCCGGTTGCGGACGAGAAGCTGTAGGCCGGTTCGACCTTCGCATCGACCGGGCGCACGGCGATCGGCGAGGTGACGGTGCGGGGACCCACCCACGAGAGGGTCCCGGTGGTGAACTTCCCGAGCGGGGCCGAGACGTTCTTCACGGTGATGGTGACCTCGCGGGTCTGCCCCGCCTTCGAGAAGTTGAGCGCCTGCGGCTCGACGTGGACCTCGACGCCGGGCAGCGTGACCTGCGGCCGGTACAGGCCGGGGACCAGTGCCGTCAGCTGGCGCTTCACCTGGACCTCCCCGACGAGGGACCCCAGTGCGATCGAGGGGACGTTCACGTCCTTCGCGGCGAGCGAGCCGGCCTGCGGCGCACCCGTCGGGTAGCCCTGGCCGTTGAGGAACGCGAGCCAGTCCTTCGATCCGGCGTTGTACACGAGGCCCGGATCGGTGACCTTGGTCGTGTCGACGTGGCCGGCACCCCCGTCGAAGGGGTTGCGGTTGGCGGTGCCGTCGGCGTTGACGAGCGGGTACGCGGTCGTCATCATGGCGGACTTGACCATCGCCGGCGACCACGACGGGTTCCTGCCCAGCACGAGCGCGCCGACGCCGGCGATGTGCGGGGCCGCCATGGACGTGCCCGACATGAACCCGAACTGCTCGCCGTGGTTCCCCACGGTCGAGACGCCGGCCAGGACATTCACGCCGGGCGCGGATACGTCCGGCTTGAGCAGGTCGCCGCCGGAGGCGAGCGAGGGGCCCCGGGAGGAGAAGCCGGCGATCTGCGGGGTCGGGCTGGCGGGCCTGCCCGTGAGGTCGCCCTTGACGAGACTGACGGTCAGGGACGGGTTGGCGGCGATCTTCGCCTTGAGCTCGGGGCCCTCGGGCGCGTTGACGTGGATCGTCGGCACCGCGTGCAGGTCCGAATCCTCCGAGCTCGGGCCCAGGTTGACGAGGACCATCCCCACGCCCCCGGCCCGCTTGACCTCCGCGCTCTTGTCGGTGCGCGCGTTGACGCCGCGGTCGCACACCACGACCTTGCCGGCGGCCTTGGCCGGGTCGAGGCTGCCGGCGAAGCACAGATTCGCGTCCGCCGCACCGGCCGCGGCGGCGTCGGCCGCCAGGACCGGGGCCTTGTCGAGCACCTCGCCGCTCATGACCGTCGCGCCGCGGTAGGTCGAGCCGTCCGAGACCTTCACGGTGCCCACCAGGTCGCCGGGGAAGGTGCTCGCGGCCACCGTGGTGAGCCACGGAGAGGAGTGGTTGACGGTCGAGGCCGCCGGCCCCGAGTTGCCCGCCGACGCCGAGACGAAGATCCCCGCGGCGGCGGCGTTGAGGAACGCGAGCGCCACGGGGTCCGTGGTGGAACCCGTGTTGCCCGAGATCGAGTAGTTGAGCACGTCCACACCGTCCTGGATGGCAGCCTCGATCGCCGCCACCGAGGCCGAGCTGTAGCAGCCGCCGGTGTTCGGGTCGTCGTCCTCCCAGCAGACCTTGTAGACGGAGACCTTCGCCGACGGCGCCACCCCGGAGCTCACGCCGAAGTCGGTGCCCGCGATGCTCATGCGGACGTCGGCGTTCCCTGCCGCGGTCGACGCCGTGTGGGTGCCGTGGGAGCCGATGTCCACCGGGGAGATGACCTCCTCGGGCGCGCGGTGCGGGGCGGGCACCGACGCGAGGAAGCCGTCCGCGAAGTAGCGCGCCGAAACCACCTTGGAGTTGCAGGCCGTCCCATCGAAGGACGCCCCCGTGTCCGTGCCGGCCTGGCATTCCCCCGTGAAGGTCGTGCCGTCGCCCTTGAGCATCGCGATCCTGCCGTCGGAATCCCGGTACGGGATGCCGACCTGGGGCTTCGCCCCGGGCGCCAGCGCAGTCACCGGCTCCCCGGCCAGGAAGGGGTTGTCCGGGGAGTACCCCGTGTCGATGACCCCGACCACCGTCCCCTTCCCCGCGCCCTCCTTGCCGCCGAACTGCGTGGCCCATGCCCCCTGCGGGCCCGTCAGCTTCATGAAGTCATTGCTCGTGTAGTCCGGGGCCGCCTGCACGTCCTTGGCGACGGCCACGACCCGCGGGTCCTTCGCGAGCGTCTGGGCCTGCGCAGCGGTGAGGTCGGCGACGAAGCCGTTGAGCGCCGTCGTGAACTGCTGGCCTACGGCCACGCCGTTCCGGGCGGCGACGTCCCGCTGGGCCTTGCGCAGGTGCGCGTCGTAGGCCCTCACGTTCGGGCTGCCGGAGTCGACCTTGCGGCCCTTGCTAGGAGCGGTGGCCGCGTAGCCGGGTGTGCCGCCGTCGTAGGCAGCCACGGCCTGTTCGGCGAGGACCACGATGTGCCGGCCATCCTCGTACGAGGCGCCGGCGTCGGCCCGGGAGGCTGCCGGCGCGGTCGGGGTGATGTCGGGCGCTGCGCCGGCCGGCGCCGCGACGGCGGTGAGGACGAGGGGCAGCCCGACGGCGAGCGCCGCGAGGCGCGTCAGCCCGGGCCGCCCCCGGCCGAGGTTTTCTCTGTTCACGCGAGTGAGACCTTTCAGGAGCGAGTGTGACCTCCGCCACGGCGGATTGGGCCACAAGCTACCCGAAGCGAGTGCTTCACACTAGATCTATCCGGAAGATGGATCCCACCAACTTCACAGATATGACAGAGGCTTGACAGGAGCGCGGATCGAAGATGCCAGGGGCGGCGACCGGTGCGCAGAAAAAAGGCGCGCAGAAAAGAGGGGCGCGCCGACTGCGGCGCGCCCCTCAGGCGTCTGTCTCTTTCGTGTTCTCTGTCTGGTGTGCAGATGTCCTTCCGTTGGGGATCTCTGCTTGCTGGCCTCTGACAGTCCGGGGCCTACGGCGACCGAGGCCTTACATCCGCCGCGGCATCCCCGAGTCGCTGTCCTTCGCTGCCTGCGCCTCCCTGTCTTCCTTGACTTTCCTTGAGGACTGAGGGCCTCTGCGGACCCGGCGGATCCGCCGGTCCGGCCCTAGCGGTGCTCGTAGGTCAGGCAGTCCGCAGCGTCGCTGCCGGGGCCGACCCGCACATCGTGGGCGTTGCACATGAGGTGGTCGTTGTGGACGCATTCCCCGCGCTGGCAGGCTCCCACGTGGGCCAGAACCTTGGGCAGGCCGCCCAGGGAGGAGGTGTCGATGAACGTCCCACAGCTCGCGTGGTTCTCGCCGCCGCCCACCGTGATGGCGTAGGCGCTGCATTCGTGGTCGTGGTTGAACGAGCAGTTGTCGACCGTGCAGGCGGAGACTTCGGTGATCTGGAGCGTCATTGATCCTCCTCGAGCCGTTCTCGTTTGCCCGGAAATCTACTCCCGTCCGCGAGGAAAAGACCCAGCCCAATACGGCACTTTTTCGTTCCCTATGGCAGCCCTCAGGCCCCGGCGACGTCGCCGTCGACGTAGTACCAGCGTCCCTCTTCGCGGACGAACCGCGAGTGCTCGCGCAGCACGCCGCGCCCTCCCTCGTCGACGAAGCGCGCCTCGAAGTCCACGGTCCCCTCCGTGTCGAAGGGGCCGCCCGCCGTCGCGCGCACGACGTCGAGGCGCCGCCACCGCGTCGACGTGTCGAGTTCGAGGGTGGGCGGGCGCGTGGACGGGTGCCAGGTGGCCAGCAGGTAGGAGGTGTCGCCGAGGGCGTAGGCCGAGTAGCGCGAGCGCATGAGGGCCTCCGCCGTGGGCGCGGAGGCGCCCTGGGCGAGGCCGCTGTGGAATCGGCCGCAGCAGGCGCCGTACGTGTCACCGCTCCCGCAAGGGCAGCGCAGATCGGGATCGGGGGTTCCGGGACGCATGCGGGCTATGGTAAGCGCCTCCGGTAGAATCGGGGTGCAAGCCGAGTGCTTGCCCAACCACCCCCAAGCACAGGAGCACCTTTCGATGCCGCGGATCGTTGTCGATGTCATGCCCAAACCCGAGATTCTCGACCCTCAGGGTAAGGCGATCGTGGGGGCGCTGCCGCGGCTCGGCTTCACCGCCTTCAGCGGCGTGCGCCAGGGCAAGCGCTTCGAGCTCACGGTAGAGGGCCCCGTGACGGACGAGGTCCTCGAGCAGGCACGCAACGCCGCCGCGACGATGCTCTCGAACCCGGTCATCGAGGACGTGGTGAACGTCGAGGTGCTCGCAGAGGACGCGAGCACTGCGGACGCGACCGCAGGCGCCGAGGCCTGAGCATGAGCGAGACCCCCCTCATCGCAGACCTCAGCGGGCCCGAGTCCGCGCCCCTCTCCGGCGCTGTGCTTTCCGGTGCCCGGATTGGCGTCGTGACCTTCCCCGGCACGCTCGACGACCGCGACGCCGCGCGCGCCGTCCGCCTCGCGGGCGCGACTCCCGTCCCGCTGTGGCACGCAGACGAGACGCTCGGCGACGTGGACGCCGTCGTGCTCCCCGGCGGCTTCTCCTACGGGGACTACCTCCGCGCCGGTGCCATCGCGCGGTTCGCGCCGCTCATGGGCAAGATCATCGACGCGGCCAACTCCGAGGCCAAGCTCCCCGTGCTGGGCATCTGCAACGGCTTCCAGGTCCTCACCGAGAGCCACCTGCTCCCGGGCTCGATGATCAAGAACGACCACCTGAAGTTCATCTGCCGCGACCAGGTGCTGCGCGTCGAGAACAACCAGACCGCGTGGACCAGCGACTACGAGGTCGGCCAGGAGATCACCGTCGTCCTGAAGAACCAGGACGGGCAGTACGTCGCGGACGAGAAGACCCTCGACGAGCTCGAGGGCGAGGGCCGCGTCGCCTTCCGCTACGTGGGCTGGAACCCGAACGGCTCGCGCCGCAACATCGCGGGCATCACGAACGCCGCGGGCAACGTCGTCGGGCTCATGCCCCACCCGGAGCACGCCGTCGAGCCCGGCTTCGGCCCCCTCTCGCCCGAGGACTGCGGCTATTCGACCGACGGGCTCGGCTTCTTCACGTCCGTCCTGACCACGCTCGTCGGAGGCTCCAAGTGACCGCAGGGAACACAGAAACAGCGACCGCCCGCAAGTTCAACATCGACACGGTCGAGCACGCGGCGCAGACTCCCGCTACCGACCTCCCCTGGGCCGAGCTGGGCCTGAAGGAGAACGAGTTCGACGAGATCGTCAAGCTCCTCGGCCGCCGCCCCACCGCCGCCGAGCTCGCGATGTACTCGGTCATGTGGAGCGAGCACTGCTCCTACAAGTCCTCCAAGGTGCACCTGCGCCAGTTCGGCGAGAAGCTCACCGACGAGATGAAGAAGGACATGATGGTCGGCATCGGCGAGAACGCCGGCGTGACCGACCTCGGCGACGGCTGGGCCGTGACCTTCAAGGTCGAGTCCCACAACCACCCGTCCTTCGTCGAGCCCTACCAGGGCGCGGCGACCGGCATCGGCGGCATCGTCCGCGACATCATCTCGATGGGCGCCCGCCCCGTGGCCGTCATGGACCCGCTGCGCTTCGGCGCGATCGACCACCCGGACACGGCCCGCCTCGTGCACGGCATCGTCTCGGGCATCGGCGGCTACGGCAATTCCCTGGGACTGCCGAACATCGGCGGCGAGGTCGTCTTCGACTCGGTCTACCAGGCCAACCCGCTCGTGAACGCGCTCGCCGTGGGCGTGCTGCGCCACGAGGACCTGCGCCTCGCCAACGCCTCCGGCGTGGGCAACAAGGTGGTCCTGTTCGGTGCCCGCACGGGCGGTGACGGGATCGGCGGCGCCTCGGTGCTCGCCTCGGAGTCCTTCGACGACACCAAGCCCTCCAAGCGGCCCGCCGTCCAGGTGGGCGACCCGTTCGCCGAGAAGGTGCTCATCGAGTGCTGCCTCGAGCTCTTCAAGCACTCCCTCGTCGAGGGCATCCAGGACCTCGGCGCTGCCGGCATCTCGTGCGCCACCTCGGAGCTGGCCTCCAACGGCGACGGCGGCATGCAGGTCGAGCTGACCAACGTCCTCCTCCGCGACCCCACCCTGACCCCCGGCGAGATCCTCATGTCGGAGTCGCAGGAGCGCATGATGGCGGTCGTGACCCCGGAGAACGTGGCCGAGTTCGAGAAGGTCATGGACAAGTGGAACGTCGAGTACTCGTGGCTCGGCGAGGTCACCGACACCGGCCGGCTCATCATCACGTGGGACGGCGAGACGATCGTCGACGTGGACCCGCGCACCGTGGCCCACGAGGGCCCCGTGTACAACCGCCCGTACCACCGCCCCGAGTGGCTCGACGGCGTCCAGGGCGACACGTTCCGCGCGTCCGAGGCAGGCAAGGACCTGCCCTCCACGGGCGAGGAGCTCAAAGCCGCGGTCCTCGAGCTCATGGCGAGCCCGAACATGTGCGACAAGTCGTGGGTCACCAGGCAGTACGACCACTACGTGGGCGGAAACACGGCCCTCGCCTCCCCCGACGACGCCGGCGTGATCCGCGTCGACGAGGAGACCGGCATGGGCGTGGGCCTCTCGACCGACGCCAACGGCCGCTACGCCTACCTCGACCCGTACACGGGCGCGCAGCTGGCCCTCGCGGAGTCGTACCGCAACGTCGCCACCTCGGGCGCCGTGCCGATGGCCGTCACCGACTGCCTCAACTTCGGCTCCCCCGAGGACCCCGAGGTCATGTGGCAGTTCGCCGAAGCCGTCCGCGGCCTCGCCGATGCCTGCCAGGTGCTCGGCATCCCGGTGACCGGCGGAAACGTCTCGCTCTACAACCAGACGGGCACGACGGCGATCCACCCCACCCCCGTGGTCGGCGTCCTGGGCCGGTTCGACGACGTCGCCCGCCGCACGCCGTCGGGCTGGCAGCGGAACGCGGACGGGCAGGCGATCTACCTGCTCGGCGTCACCCGCGACGAGCTGGACGGGTCCGAGTTCGCCAACCTGCGCGGCCACCTCGGCGGGCTCCCGCCGAAGCTGGACCTCGAGGCGGAGAAGACGCTGGGCGCGATCCTCATCAACGCCTCCCGCGACGGGATGATCGACGCCGCGCACGACCTCTCCGAGGGCGGCCTCGCCGCCGGGCTGGCCGAGATGGCGCTGCGCTTCGGCGTGGGCGCGCGGGTCTCCCTCGACGAGCTGTGCGAGCGCGACGGCATCGATGTCTTCACCGCGCTCTTCTCCGAGTCGCAGGGCCGCGCGATCGTGTCGGTGCCGCGCTCCGAGGAGGTCCGCTTCAACGACATGGCGACCGCCCGGAACTACCCGGTGCAGCGCCTCGGCGTGGTCGACGTCCTCGCGACCTCGATCGACGTCCAGGGCCAGTTCGAGCTGCCCCTCGCGGACCTCCGCGAGGCCCATGAGGGGACGCTGCCGAAGCACTTCGCCTGACCCCGGCCCCCGGCCCCAGGCCCCACCCATCGACTGCTCCGTAAGTGTCGTTCTGACGCCTCAGAAGGACACTTACGGAGCAGTCGTTTGTCCGGGGGGCCGGGGACACACCTCGAGCACGGCGGCCCCCGTGATCCGGTCCCCCGCGAGGTCGGCGAGCGCGCGGTGAGCGGCGCCGAAGGGGTACGGCACCGTCGTCGTGCGCACGGGGATCTCGGCGGCGAGGCGGAGGAACTCCTCGCCGTCGGCGCGCGTGTTGGCGGTGACGCTGCGCAACTGCCGCTCCTCGAAGAGGTGGCGCTGGTAATTCAGCTCCGGGATGTCGCTGAGATGGATGCCGGCGACCGCGAGGGTCCCGCCCCGGTCCAGCGCGGCCAGCGCAGGCGGGACGAGCGTGCCGACCGGCGCGAAGAGGATCGCGGAGTCGAGCTTCTCGGGCGGCTCCTCGTCCGCGGCCCCGGCCCACGCGGCGCCGAGCTCGAGCGCGAGCGCCCGCGCCTCCGGGGCGCGCGTCATGACGTAGACCGTCGCGCCGAGGTGGAGCGCAAGCTGGGCGGTGATGTGCGCACTCCCGCCGAAGCCGTAGATGCCGAGGCGCCCGCCGTCGGGAACGTCGGCCCGCTTCAGCGCCCGGTATCCGATGATCCCAGCGCACAGCAGCGGCGCGGCCTCCCGGACTTCGAACGCCTCGGGCACCCTGTAGGCGTAGTCCTCGCGCACGACGGCGAGCTCCGCGTACCCGCCGTCGTCGTCCCACCCGGTGAACCGGGGTGCTTCGCACAGGTTCTCCCGGCCGGCGCGGCAGAACCGGCACGTGCCGCAGGTCCCGCGGAGCCAGGCGATCCCCACCCGTTCGCCGACCTCGAAGCGGGACGCTCCCGCCCCGGCGGCCTCCACCGTCCCGACCACTTCGTGGCCCGGGACGACGCCCTGCCGCCTGGGCGCGAGGTCACCCTCGGCGAGGTGCAGGTCGGTCCTGCACACCCCGCACACCGACACCCTGACCAGGATCTCGCCGGGCCCGGGGACGGGGTCGGCCCGCTCGCCGACGACGAGCGGGCCACCCTCACCGTCCCCGGAGGCACCGCCCGCGGGCCCCGGGACGTCCACCCACCATGCGCGCATGGCGCCATTGTGCCGCGGGCCAGCCGGGGCGGACAGGGACCGAGGTCCGGTGTCCGACCGGTTGTTGAGGGGTCATGTCCCTGACTCCTGCGCGCAGGGACATGACCCCTCAACCAGACGAGGTCAGCCCGACACCGCCGTCACCAGATGCGTGGCGGGGTCGTACCGGAACGCGATCGCGCCGCCGGGATGGTCGAACCCGATGTTCGGCCCGTTCAGCGCCCCGCCCACCCCGTAGTTGAGGTCCCAGGACCCGTTGAGGGCCGCCTTGAACGAGTACGAGCCGGCCGGCAGCGAGGCGAGCCGCAGGATCCACCCCTGCGAGCGCGGGTCCCACACGGCAGAGGTCGCCGGGCAGGCGGGGTCCCAGTCCCCCGCACACCCGGCCAGATGCTGGTACGTCCCGGGGAGGTTGACCGAGGCTGGCTGCGTCACGGGCCATCCCGCGGTGACGAGGTGGGTCGAGTCGTTGTAGCTGAACGTCACCGTCCCGCCCGGGTGGTCGAGGCCGATGTTGGGGCCGTTGACCGCCCCGCCGACCCCGTAGTTCACGTCCCAGGAGCGGTTGAGCGCGGCCTTGTAGGAGTAGCTGCCGGCCGGCAGCGTGTACGTGCCGCGCCAGACCCCCTGCGCGCCGTCGAACGCGAGCTGCGTCTGGGGGCACGCCGGATCCCAGTCTGCCGCGCAGCCCATCGCCGTGTTCAGCGTCCCCGGCACCGCGACCGCTGACGGCTGCGCCGCGTGCTCGGCCACCGTGGTCAGGTGGGTGTCGTGCCGGTAGGTGAACGTCAGCTTCCCGCCCGGGTGCCTGACCGAGATGTTCGCCCCGTTCGGCGCCCCGCCGTCGCCGTAGTTCTGGGTCCACGATCCGTTGAGCGCGGCCTTGACCTGGTAGGTGCCGGCCGGGAGGTCGAGCGTGAGCCGCCACTCGGAGGCAACCGGGTCGTACTGCGCCATGGTCGCCTCGCACGCGGGGTCCCAGTCGCCCGCACAGCCGGCGAGGTGCTGGTAGTCGCCGGCCACCGTGACCGAGAGCGGCTGCGGCGCCGGCCCCTTGGGCGCGTCCGGGTCCACCGGGGTAGGCACGACGGCGGAGACGGTCGCCGCCGAGGCGGCCGTGTGGCCGGCGTTGTCCAGGGTGAGGGCCCGGTACTCGAGCGGGGTTCCCGGCGTCATGCCCTTCGTGGCGTGGAAGACCTGGTAGGGGTACGTGTCATCAGTGCCGATGTTCTCCCACTGGCCTCCCGGCGTGCGTGCCTGGAACGTGACCTCGTAGAACGAGTCACGCGGCAGGTCCGCAGTGACGTTGACGCGCGTGTTGTCGCCGCCGGCCGCCTTCGGGGTCCCGAGCACGGGAACCGGTGCGGCCGCCGAGTCCGGGATGCGTCCCGCCGATTCGTACACCACCGTGGAGAATGCCGGCACGGTCACGGTGAGGGTCTTGTCCGCCGCCGTCTTGAGCCGGTCCGCGGCGCCGTCGCCGAACACCTTCGCGAACGGCCGCTGCGCGAGGTAGGTCGGCACGGCCGCGGTCCGGGGGGCCGCGGTGTTGTTCAGCGCCACGACGTACTCACGCTGCGCGGTCGCGTCGATCCGGGAGAACGCGTACACCCCAGCCGTCGCGTCGGCGTACCGGTCCTGGTGCGCGCCGGTGCGCAGCGCCGGGTTGTCCTTGACCACCTTCGCGAGGTCGGCGATCGAGGTGTAGAGCGGGTGGGTGGTGACGTAGTTGTCCGAGGCGTGCGTCGCCGTCGTGCCCAGGAGCGTGTCGGCGAGGTACTCGGGGGTCTTCGAGGCGAACATGTCCTGCCGGGCGAGCTGGTCCCCGCCGGCGCCGGTGAAGCCCTGCTCGTCGCCGTAGTAGACGATCGGGTTGCCGCGTGAGAAGTACATGAGCTCTGTGGCGAGCCGGTCGCGGGCGACCTTCTCGGCGTCGGAGGCGTTCGGGTTGTCCTGGGCGATGAACGAGCCGATGCGGCCCATGTCGTGGTTCCCGAGGAAGGTGGGCAGCTGATACACGTTCGAGGTCGCGGTCGTGTACCAGTCGTCGCCCTGGAAGAGCTTCTGCAGGGTGGTGGCGGGCGATGACGCCGAAGCGTAGGAGCGGGCAGCCTGCTGGAACGGGAAGTCGAGGACGGCCCGCACGCCGTCGGACGTGGTGAATTTCGAGGTGAAGTCCCGCGAGGTGTCGTAGACCTCGCCGAACATGAAGAAGTCCTTCTTGCCCACCGAGTGGGCGTAGTCGAGGATCGCGGGCGAGAACTTCTGCCAGAACTCATCGTTGACGTGCTTCATGGTGTCGATCCGGAAGCCGTCGATCCCGAAGTCCCCGATCCACTTCCTGTACACGTCGATGAACCCGTTGAGCACCGTCGGGTTCTCGGTGAACAGGTCGTCGAGGCCCGAGAAGTCCCCGTAGTTCGCGCTCTCGCCCGCGAACGTCGAGTCGCCGCGGTTGTGGTACAGGCTGACGTCGTTGAGCCAGGCAGGCACCTTCAGGTTCTCCTCGCCGGGCGAGACGTACGGGTGGTACGGGAACGACGTCGCCGGGTCCATCACCGGGAAGCTGGGCTGGTCGGCGACCGCGGCGTCGTCGAACACGTTCCCCGCGGCGTCCCTGTACGGGGCCGCGGTCTTGCTGATGTAGCCCTTCCGGTCCCCCTCGGTGTACTTGATGACGTCCGCGGTGTGATTGGTGATGATGTCGAAGTAGACCTTCATCCCCCGCTCGTGTGCCTTCGTGATGAGGTCCCCGAGCTCGGCGTTGGTGCCGAGGTGCGGATCGATCTGGGTGAAGTCGGTGATCCAATAGCCGTGGTAGCCGGCGCTCTTGTCCTGCGGCTGGACGGCCTTGTTCTTGAAGCTCGGGGTGAGCCAGATCGCCGTCGTGCCCAGGCCCTGGATGTAGTCGAGCTTGCCGGTGAGGCCCGCGAGGTCGCCGCCGTGGTAGAAGCCCTTGTTCGCCGGGTCGAACCCGGAGACCATCGGGTCCGCGCCGAGGCCGCCCTGGTCGTTCGCGGCCGTGCCGTTCGCGAACCGGTCCGTCATGACGAAGTAGTAGTTCTCCGTGCCCGCCGCGGTGCGGAACGAGTGCGCGGCGCCCGTCGCCGGGCTGGCGGGCGACGGCGCCGGGCCGGCGAGCGCCGTCGTCGCCCCCTGGGTGAGCAGGCCCGCGGCGAGCACGACGGCGGCTGCGGCGGCTCCCGCACGGCGGGCGCCGCGGGCGCGGGGGCGGAAAGGGCGGTTCGTCATGGAGACCTCCGGGAGTGCGGTGACTCGGCCAACTATGGTCCATGTCACACTGCGTGACAAGGCCGTCATGGAACCGGGTCTCGACAGTCGCATGGCGGGCTTGGGACGATCGGCTCGTGACCGCTTCCTCCCCCTCTTCGGCTCCGCGCCTGCGCGACCTCGCGCTCCTGCGGCGCGTGCGTGACCGGATCGACCGCGAGTACGCGCAGCCGCTCAACGTCGAGGAGCTGGCCCGGGGCGTCCACCTCTCCGCGGGGCACCTGAGCCGGCAGTTCCGGCAGGCCTACGGGGAGTCGGTGTACCAGTACCTGATGACGCGGCGGATCGAGAGGGCGATGTCCCTGCTGCGGATCGGGGATGCCAGCGTCACCGAGGTGTGCTTCGCCGTCGGGTTCTCCTCCCTCGGCACGTTCAGCACGCGGTTCTCGGAGCTGGTCGGCGTGCCCCCGAGCGTCTACCGGGAGCAGGGGGCGGACGTGACCGCCGGAATGCTGCCGTGCATCGCCAAGCAGGTCACGCGACCGGTCAGGAATCGAGAAGTGCAGCCCGCCGCACGCTCGTAGCGTGGTGGCCATGGAACTCACCATTCATGCAAGCGCCCTCCCCCACACCGACCCGGAGGCGTCCCTCGCCTTCTACCGGGATGTCCTAGGGTTCGAGGTCCGCCAGGACGTCGGCCGGGGCACGATGCGCTGGATCACCGTCGGCCCCGTGAACCAGCCCAGCACCTCGATCCTCCTGGCCCCGCCGGCCACCGACCCGGGGATCACCGAAGACGAGCGCCGGACCATCTCCGAGATGATGGCCAAGGGGACCTACGGCTGGATCCTGCTGGCCACCCCGGATCTCGATGAGGTGTTCGAGAAGGTCCAGGCCACCGACGCCGAGGTCGTGCAGGAGCCCACTGCGCAGCCCTACGGCCTCCGCGACTGCGCCTTCCGGGACCCCGCCGGCAACCTCATCCGCATCCAGGAGCACAAGTGAGCCCGGCAGCCAAGGCGGCCGCTGCGGCCGAGGCGACCGGGGCGCCGTCGTCCGCGTTCAGCGCCGAGGAGCGCGCGGCGATGAAGGAGCACGCCGCCGAGGTGAAGAAGGCCCGCGGCCGCCAGAGCGCGGCGGACAAGGCGGCCGGCGACCTTGCCGACACGGTCGCCAAGATCGAGTCGTTCGAGGAGCCGGACCGTTCGATCGCCCGGCGGCTGCACGCGCTGGTCGCCGAGGCCGCGCCCCAGCTCGCGCCGAAGCTCTGGTACGGCATGCCCTCCTACGCCCGCGACGGCAAGGTGGTGCTCTTCTTCAAGGACCGGAAGAAGTTCGGGAGCCGGTACGCGACGCTCGGATTCGAGGAGACCGCGGCCCTGGACGACGGCGCCATGTGGGTGACGTCGTTCGCCCTGACCGAGCCGGGCGAGGACGACTGGGCCCGGATCGCAGAGCTCGTGAAGAAGGCCGCGGGCTGAGGTCAGCGCAGCACGATCAGCTGGGCCCTGCCGTCGGTGAAGAACTCGTCCCCGCTGCCGTTGTGGCCCATCTGGGGGTGCGTGAGCGCGACGAGCTGCTCCGGGTATCCGAGGGAGCCGATGATGTAGGCACGCTCGGCATCGATGTTCGGGTCGATGTGGTGGGTGGGCACCTTCGCCGTTCCGGCGAACTCGATCCCGTCGTCGAAGCTGGCCGTGCCCTCCCAGACGGGGCGGCCGTCGGGCGCCGTGTAGTCGGTGCGCCAGATGCGGGTGTGGTGGCGCTGGCGCAGCGAGTTCTCTGCGGTCGCCTTCTGGAACGCAAGGGACTCGGGGCGCCCCGCCACGAACGACGGCGTGACCGGGGCCGTGGCGTACTGGCCGCCCTGGATCCCCACGGCGAAGGCGCGCAGCGTGTTGGCGAACGTCGACGGCTCCGCACGGTCCCACCCGGCCGCCCCGAACGCCGCGAGGAGCTGGTCCTCGGAGCCGACGTAGATGAAGTTCGCCGGCTCCATCCGGTCGCCGGTGAGCGTCTCGCTGTAGAGCGGGAGCCGCGCGAACGACGCCGCGTCCAGCGCCGGCAGCGCCGTGGTGGGCCGCTGCGCGGGGTGCTCCTGCGGGTGGAGCAGCAGCGGCGCCGTCGTGAGCGCGAAGGCCACCCCCACGACGGGCACGACGGCGACCACGCGCCTCACGCTGACGGCCCGCCGCTGCCGGCCGATCAACGGGAAGCGGCCCGAGATCTCGAGGAAGCCGACGGCCGCGGCCAGGAGGGCCGCCCCGAACAGCATCCCGCCCCAGACGTCGCTCACGTGGTGCACGCCGAGGTACACGCGGCTCATCCCGACCAGCAGGACCACCGCGAGGTAGGCGGCGACGACCAGCGCCCGGGACGCCACTGAACCGTACGCCCGCACCAGCAGGTACACGAGGATCCCGTAGACCACCACTGCCCGCACGGTTTGGCCGCTCGGGAACCCCGGAGTCGTCACCACGAGCAGGGCCAGGGACTCGTCCGGGCGCTGCCGGTGGAGGATCTGCTGGACCAGATCCGTCAGGAGCTCCTGCGCCACGACGGCGCCGACCACCGCGGTGGCGAGGAAGCGGCGTCGGGCCTGCCACAGCACGAGCGCCGCAGCGGCCGTCATCAGGACCACGGTCTGCCAGTTCGCGAGCATCGTGGCGGCGGCGAAGAAGGCCGTCTCCCCCGGCGTGCGGACCTTGGGCATGAGATTCGCGATCCGCTCGTCGATGCGCGTCAGGACACCGCCGCTCACCACGGCGTAGGCCACGCCGAGGAAGTTCACGAACGGAACGGCCGCCACCACGACGACGCCCGTGAGCCACAGCCCCGACGCCCTGTCGCGGCGGAACCGATTCCGCAGCCACACCGCCCCCGGGGTGTTCGTAGCCCGGGCCCTGACCACATACTCGTTCGCGGCGAGGCCCTCCCAGGCCGACGCGGCGAGGGAGCGCAGCATCTCCGACGGCCGCGCGAGGGCACGCGCCACAGCCCAGAGGAAGACCGCGATGAAGACCGCCTCGAGGAACACGGCAGCGAGGAACAGCATGGGCGAGACGAACAGCGTCAGTGTGCGGACGGCGTAGAAGAAGACGACCATGAGCACGAGGGCCATCAGGGCCAGCGCCAGGTGCGGGGCCGCGCCGATCCTGTGCCTCGGCGCGCGCCGCACTGGTCCGCTTGCCACGTCAGACGCCATAGGCCGATTCTCCCCACTTTCCTGAAGGGTTCCTGCAGGCGGCCCGCGCGTCAGGGTGCGCTCAGGGTGAACCCCGAGGCGCACGGGCGGATCGGCGGGGATAATCGAACGGTGAGCACCCCCGGCAACGCCCCTCGGCGGAATCCGTACCGGGACCCGAGCGCCTACTGGCCCGACGGCGTCCCGCCCGGGAGCACGTCCGCCCGGGGATCGCGCGGGCTCGACGGCCTGGTCCCCGACGGCCAGGTCCCCGATGGCCAGCGCCACGGCGAGCTTGCGCGCAGGGGTGAGGCGTCGCCGTCGTCCGCGGAAGCCCGCCGCCGTGAGCCGCGGCAGCCCCGCCCGCCGAAGCCTGCCTCGCGGCTGGCGACGTTCCTCGGGGCCCTGTCCTTGGGCTTCGGCATCATGGCCTTCTCGCTCGGGTTCATCCCCTCGTGGTTCGGCGCGGTCCTTGCCGCCGGGCCGCTCACGGCATCGGTCTTCGCAGCCTGGGGCTCGTTCGCGCGGTCGAAGGCGCGGGCCGCGCGGATCTCCGCGATGGCGATTGCCGGCGTGGCGCTCAGCGCGCTGCACGTGGCACTGCTGATGTTCGTGCGCTGACTGCTGACTGCGGCGCTCAGTCCTTGCGGCGCTCAGTCCTCGCTGTGCAGGTCGCGGCGGCGCGCGCTGAGGAGATCGACCTCCGGCCGGCCCGCGACGAGGCGTTCGACGCCGTCGAGCACCTCGAGCGCGTGGGCCCGGTCCCCCGAAACGATCCCCGCGCCGATGCGGGCGCGCCGGTACAGGTCGTGTTCGCCCACCTCCGCGACGGACACGTCGAAGCGGCGCCGCACCTCGGCGACGATGGGCCGGACCACCGAGCGCTTCTCCTTGAGGGTGTGCACGTCGCCGAGGAGCAGGTCGAGCTCGATCCACGCGATCCACATGCGCCCATTCTCTCCCCTCCCCATTTCCCGTTCCCCTCCATCGACTGCTCCGTAAGTGTCGGTTTGAGCGCTCATCGCGACACTTACGGAGCAGTCGATGAAGGGGTGGAGGCACCGGCGGAGGCGTTGCCGGGGCGCCAGCCCCTGAGGAAGAGGGCCGTCCGGACCTTCGCGACGGCCGCCTTGGCGTCGTTGGCCATGTGGCGCTTGGAGATCCTCACCTCGGCCCAGCCGACATCGTCATAGCTCTCGGAACGGGCGATGTCCCGCACGATCTGCGGCTCCGTCCCGTGGTGCTCGCCCTCGTACTCGACTCCGACGCCGTACTCGGGGTAGCCGATGTCCGGCTTCGGGCCGCGCTGCCCACGGCTTCCCACAATCCGGGCGTTGAGCACCGGTTCCGGAAGGCCCGCGCGCAGCAGGGCGAGCCGCAGCGCCGTCTCCTGCGGCGAATCCGAGCCGACCCGGATCAGCCCGAGGGCCAGCCGCGCCTTGCGGACCCCGCGTTTGCCGCGGTGCCGCGCGACGATGTCCCGCAGGGCTTCCAGCGTGCAGTGCGGCTCCTCGCGGCCCTCCAGCTCGGGATACGGGATCCTGACGCACGCGTCGCCCACGGCGACCAGCTCGTCCAGCGTGATCCGTTCAGCCAGGTCGAGCCATGTCCGGGCGGGGGTCGTGACCGGAACACCTCCGACGCGCGTGATCTCGCCGGGCAGGAGCTTCGCCCGGTGCACGACGACGTGCGGCCGCTTCAGGTGCGCTGCCCCCTCGGGCCGGATCACGTGGAAGACCTCGTCCTCGCCCCGCACCCGCTTCCGGGTGGGAAGGCCGTGGAGCTCTGCGGCCGTCGAGTGGGACGCCGCACACTGCTCGTTGACCTCGACGAACGGGCGGACCCGCGCGCCCAAGGCGAGCGCCGCCGTCGTGCCCTGCCCCCTGATCCCGCGGCCCATGAGCCTGAGGCTCCGGTGTCGCAGCCTGCCCTTGCTGACTCCGGCATGGGCGGCCTCGGCCACTGTGAAGGGCCGGCCGGAGAGCTGCTGGGGGAGACGACGCGGGGTCTTCATGCCCTCATGAGAGCAGAATCCGGACGAGGCGGCAGAAATTATCCACACCCCCTCATCGACTGCTCCGCAAGTGTCGTTCTGAGGCCCCAGAACGACACTTACGGAGCAGTCGATGGACCGGGGAGGACGCCGAGGCGCGCCAGACGACGGCGCGCGGCCGCCTCACTCGGCGACATCGGGTCGAGGGCCCGACCCACGACGGCGAGGGTCGCCTTCGCGGCGCCCGTCACCGGGAGCGGCACCGGCCCGAGGCGGGGGCGCTCGAGCCCGAGCAGGTCCAGGTGCCGCTGGGGCATCTCCGACACCACCGCGTTGAACAGCACGGCGTAGCCCGGGCGCAGCAGCGGGTCGAGCGGCGGCCGGCGCAGGAACGAGACCACATCGGCGAGGCGCGGCCCGCCGGCAAGCTGCCCGGCGGCGTCGTACGCCTCCATCCGTTCGACGAGGGCGGACGCGGTGCGCGGCGGGTCGGCCACGCCCATGAGCTCCCCGGCCACGGCCCACTCCCCCACGTAGCGGTCCGCGCCTCCGGGAACCGGCCCGGCGAGCGATTCGTACGCGCGCAGGAACGCATCCGTGAAGGCGAGGTGGACCCATTCGGCCAGGGTGGGGTCATTGGCGGAGTAGTGCTCGTGCGTGCCGTGGCCCGTGACGAACTCCCCCTCCACGGGCACGTGCCGCTTCCGCACCCACGCGCACGCACGGCGGGCGGCCGCGGTGTCCCCGTAGGTGACGGTGAAGATCCAGCGGATCGTGCCGGCGAGCCGTGCAAGGGGGTCGGCGCGGTAGTTCGAGTGCTCCACGACGCCGGCGAGCACACCCGGGTGCAGGGCCTGCGTGAGCAGGGCGCGGATGCCGGCGGCGATGGGCGTCATGCCGCCGTGGACGGCCCAGACCGCGGAGTCAGGCGCGAAGTACCCCGCGTCGTCGCCCTCCTCGAGGGCTTCCTCCCAGGCCAGGTTCCCCTCGGACTGGCCGGAGAAGGTCGTCAGGAGGCGGCGCCGCAACGGGCCGATGAGCGTGTCGTTGAGACCGGTGGTCACCCACCCAGCGTACCGGCGGGTTGGCTGGCCGGGGCCCCCTCCGGTCAAGGGAGCCGGGGCCCCGGCTGCCTAGCGCTGATGCGCCGTCGGTCTACTTTGCCCAGTACACGTGGTTGGTCAGGGGGACGAACTCCTCCGGATCCGAGACGCTGACCACCTCGCCGATCAGGATGACGTGGTCCCCCGCGTCCACCCGCTGCCAGAGGCGACACTCGAGGTGCGGGACGTCGTCGGCCACAATCGGCGAGCCCAGCGTCCCGGGCTCCCAGGCCAGTCCCGCGAACTTGTCCGTCCCCTTCGCCGCGAACCGCGCCACGAGGTCCCGGTGGGACTCGGACAGGATGTGCACGGCGTAGTTGTCGGTGCGGTTCCAGATCTCGAATGAGCTCGACTTCTTGTCCACCGCCCACGAGACGAGCGGCGGGTCGAGGCTGATCGACGTGAACGAGTTGCTCACGAGGCCTGCGATCGCGCCGCCGTCCGAGGTGGTGATGACGGCGATGCCCGTGGCCCAGTGCCCCATGGCGCGGCGCAGGTCCGCGCCCGTCACGAGGTCGAGGGGTGTCGCTGTCATGGGCTCCTCCAGCTAGTCGGCCGGACGCCCACGGTTCGCAGGCGCCGTACTTGCCGCGGATGGCCACCGCGGCCGGATCTTCATCTGGGGCACCCCACTACGGGAGAGGGTTGCCGCCCGGCCAGCCAGAGCTTCGCGCCGGGACTCTTGATCCTGTCCTTCACAGTACGGAAGGAATCCACCGGTCGTCCAACGTATCCGCGAGCGGTGGAAACACGCGGACACATTGTCATTTGTTACGCGCACCCAGACGTCTGGTTTTGCACGGCGGGCGTTCTTTACGTGAAATGTGAAGTGACCATCCCGAGCGGCCGAGAGATCTGGCTCCGTGACGCCGCAGCAACCATGGCCCCCGCAGGGGCCACAGGTGCTACCGCCAGAACCGATGGAGATGCACATGCCTTCTGCCCTGGCCCAGCCGACTTCCGAGGCCACCCACCGCGGTTCCGCCCTCGCCGCGCCCCGCGCCGCCTCGCTGGAGTTCCGCGGCGTCGCCCAGTCCTTCGCCGCCCGCCGCGGCCGGGACACCGGGACGGGCGCGCACGACGGCGTGACTTACGTCCTGCGCGACGTCGACCTCGCGCTCGCCCCGGGTGAGATCGTGGCCCTGCTGGGCCCGAGCGGCTCGGGAAAGTCCACGCTGCTGCGCATCGCCGCCGGGCTCGACGCGCCCGCGGCCGGGGAACTGCTCGTGGGCGGCCAGCCGAGCAGCGGCATCTCGCCCCTGTGCGCGGTCGGCTTCCAGGAGCCCCGGCTCCTGCCCTGGCTGAGCGTGCACGACAATGTGGCCCTGGGCCTGCCCAAGGGGACCGAGAAGCGCGAGGGGCGCGCCGCCGTCGACCGCCTCCTGTCCCTCGTGGGCCTGACCCACTGCGCGGCGTACCGCCCGGGCGAGATCTCCGGCGGCATGGCCCAGCGGGCCTCGCTGGCCCGTGCCCTGGCCCGGCGCCCCGGCGTGCTGCTCCTGGACGAGCCGTTCGGCGCCCTCGATGCGCTCACCCGGCTGAAGATGCAGGACCTCCTCCTGCACGTCCACGAGGCCGAGCCCACCACGGTCCTGCTCGTGACCCACGACGTCGACGAGGCGCTCCAGCTCGCCGACCGCGTGGTGGTGCTCGGCTCCGAGGACGGCGTGCCCGGCGCGACGATCCAGCACGTCCTCGACGTCCCGGGCGAGCGCCCGCGCGACCGCGCCGACGCCGAACTCGCCCGCCTCCGCGGCACCCTCCTGTCCACGCTCGGCGTGGACACGCACCACCACTGACCCTCCCCCGCACGTCCACCCGCACCCGCACCCGCATGAAGAGGTTCCCCATGCCTGCCCTGAACCAGTCCCGCACCGCCGCCCGCACCGCTGCGTCCCGCACCGCCGCGTCCCGCCGCTCCTTCCTCGCCCTCGGCCTCGGCGCCGCCGCCCTGGGCCTGAGCGCGTGCGCCGGCGAAGGCTCCGGCGGCTCGGCGCCCGCGGCGAAGGCGGCCGGGACGCTGAACATCGACTGGGCCACCTACAACCCGCTGTCCATCGTCATCAAGGAGAAGGGCTGGCTCGAGGAGGCCCTCAAGCCCTCGGGCGTGGGCGTGAACTGGGTCCAGTCCGCCGGATCGAACAAGGCCAACGAGGCCCTGCGCGCCGGGGCGATCGACGTCGGATCCACCGCCGGCTCCGCGGCGCTCCTGGCCCGCGCGAACGGCTCGCCGATCAAGGCGATCAGCCTCTACTCCCAGCCCGAATGGGCCGCGCTCGTGGTCGGCAAGGACTCGAAGATCGCCTCCGTCGCGGACCTCAGGGGCAAGCAGGTCGCCGCGACCAAGGGCACGGACCCCTACTTCTTCCTCCTCCAGGCCCTCGAGGCCAACGGGCTCAAGCAGGCCGACGTCACGGTCCAGAACCTCCAGCACGCGGACGGCCGCACGGCCCTCGAGAACGGCTCCGTCGAGGCGTGGAGCGGCCTCGACCCGATCATGGCGGCCGCCGAGCAGAACGGCGCGAAGCTGCTCTACCGCAACATCGACTTCAACACCTACGGCTTCCTCAACGCCACCGAGTCCTTCCTCAAGGAGCGGCCGGAGCAGGCGCAGACGGTCGTGGACACCTACGAGAAGGCCCGCGGCTGGGCTGCGGCGAACCTCGAGGAGACCACCTCGATCCTCGCCAAGGCGGCCAACATCTCCGATGCGGTGGCCGGGAAGGTCATCAAGGAGCGCACCCGGCTGGCCATCAACCCGGTCCCGGGCGAGACGCAGCTGGCGGTGCTGAAGAAGGTCGGCCCGATCTTCGTCGCCTCCGGGGACGTCTCCGGCCAGGACAAGATCGATGCGGCTCTCGCCTCGCTCCTCGAGCCGAGCTTCGCGTCCAAGGCAGCCAAGTGAGCACCGCCTCCTCCCGGAGCCAGCCCGAGGCTGAGGCGACGCACGACGCCGCGGAGGCGCCCGCCGTCGTGCGCGGCACCCTGCGCCGTGGTTCCCGGGGCGACGCGGCCAGCGGGCTCAAGCGCGCGGCGATCGGCGCCGTCGTGCCCCTGGTCCTGCTCGCGCTGTGGCAGTGGTCCACCTCGGCGGGGCTGTTCAGCGCCGTCCAGCTGCCGGCGCCGGGTGCGGTGCTCGCTGCGGGGGCGGAGCTCGCGGGCCGCGGGGAGCTGTGGCAGCACGTGGGCATCTCGACGCAGCGCGTCCTGCTCGGGTTCGTGATCGGCGGGGCGCTGGGGCTCGCGTTCGGCTCGCTCGTGGGGCTGTCGCAGTGGGCGGACCGGCTCCTCTCGCCGACGATCGGGGCGCTGCGCGCGGTCCCGTCGCTCGCGTGGGTGCCGCTGCTGATCCTGTGGCTCAAGATCGGGGAGAACTCGAAGGTCACGCTGATCGTGATCGGCGCGTTCTTCCCGGTGTTCACCACGGTGTACCTCGCGCTGCGCCACGTGGACCGGAAGCTGGTCGAGGCCGGGCGGGCGTTCGGGCTCACCGGCCTGCAGCTGCTGACCACGATCCAGCTGCCGGCCGTCGTGCCCGCGATCTTCTCGGGCCTGCGGCTAGCGCTCGCGCAGGCGTGGCTGTTCCTCGTCGCGGCGGAGCTCATTGCGTCCTCGATGGGCCTGGGCTTCCTCCTGACGGACTCGCAGAACAACGGACGGACCGACCGGCTGCTCCTGGCCATCGTGCTGCTGGCAGTCATCGGCAAGATCACCGACGCCCTGCTGGGCGTCGCCGAGAGATGGGCGGTGCGCCGGTGGGCGTGAGCATTGACGAGGCCGGCGTCCGCGCCGGCGGCCAGACGGGTTCGCGCCAGACGGGTTCGGGCCAGACGAGCCCCGGGCGCCTCGCCTTCTGGGAGGACGCCGCGCGGCGCCTCGAGTGGGCGCAGCCGTGGGAGCGCGCCCACACGTGGATCCCGGCGGACCTCGAGGCGAACGAGCCCCCGGTAATCCGCTGGTTCGAGGGCGGCCGGCTGAACGCGGCCGTGAACTGCGCCGACCGGCACGTCGCGGCTGGCCGCGGGGACAAGGTCGCGCTGCACTTCGAGGGCGAGCCCGGCGACCGCGTCACCGTGACCTACGCGGACCTGCAGCGGCGCGTCTCCCAGGCCGCGAACGCGCTGCTCGCACTGGGCATCGGCAAGGGCGACCGGGTGGTCATCTACCTGCCCGTGCTCGTCGAGACCGTGGTCATCACGCTCGCCTGCGCCCGCATCGGGGCCGTGCATTCGCTCGTGTTCGGCGGCTTCTCCGCCGAGGCGCTCCGCTTCCGGGTCGAGGACACGGACGCCAAACTGCTCGTCACCACGGACGGCCAGTACCGCCGCGGGAAGGCCGTGCCGGTCAAGGACAACGCCGACGCTGCGGTCCGCGGCGGGGCGGCCGGTGGGGACAACGCCGTCGAGCATGTCCTGGTGATCCGCCGGACCGGCTCCGAGATCGCGTGGACGCCCGGCCGCGACGTGTGGTGGCACGAGCTCGTCGACGCGCAGCCGGAGGTCCACGAGGCCGAGGCGTTCGACGCCGAGACGCCGCTGTTCATCATGTACACCTCGGGGACCACCGGGAAGCCGAAGGGCCTCGTCCACACGACCGGCGGCTACCTCACGCAGGCGTCGTGGAGCCACGAGTTCCTCTTCGCGAACCCGGACCCGGCGCTGCGCGAGAAGGACGTGCACTGGTGCACGGCCGACCTCGCGTGGGTCACGGCGCACACCTACGAGGTGTACGGCCCGCTCTCCAACGGCGTCACCCAGGTGATCTTCGAGGGCACGCCCAACACCCCGCACCCGGGCCGGCACTTCGAGATCATCCAGCGCTACGGCGTCACGAGCTACTACACCGCGCCCACGCTCGTCCGCTCTCTCATGGGCTGGTTCCCGGACGGCGTGCCTGCCGAGTACGACTTCTCGTCCATCCGCGTCCTCGGGACCGTGGGCGAGGCAGTGAACCCGGAGGCGTGGCGGTGGCTGCGCGAGAACATCGGGCGGGACTCCGGCGGCGACGTGCCGGGCGGCGTGCCGATGGTGGACACGTGGTGGCAGTCGGAGACGGGGGCGACCGTGCTCTCGCCGCGCCAGACGGACGCCGCGTTCAAGCCGGGGTGCGCCACGCGAGCGCTGCCGGGCCTCGCCACTGCGATCGTGGACGACGACGGCGCTCCCGTTCCGGCGGGCGTGCAGGGCTTCATCGTGGTCACCGAGACGGGGCCGGCGATGGCGCGCACGGTCTGGGGCAACCCGCAGCGGTACCTCGACTCGTACTGGCGCAAGTACGCCGGGCAGGGCTGGTTCCTCGCCGGGGACGGGGCGAAGTCCGACGCCGACGGGGACACGTGGATCCTCGGCCGGGTCGACGACGTGCTCAACGTCTCGGGCCACCGCCTCTCCACGATCGAGATCGAGTCGGCGCTCGTGTCCCACCCCGCCGTCGTCGAGGCGGGCGTGTGCCCCGTGGCGGATCCGACGACGGGGCACGCGGTGGCGGCGTTCGTCGTCGTGAATCCGGACGCGGTCCAGACGCTGGTTGACGCGGCGGTCCAGACGCGGGCTGACGCGGCGGTCCAGACGCGGGTTGACGCGGCGGTCCAGACGCGGATTGAGCGGAGTCGAAACCCCGATCCGGAGCAGGTCCTTGCCGACGCGCTGCGCGCCCACGTCGCGAAGGAGATCGGGCCGATCGCGAAGCCGCGCGATGTCGTCGTGGTCCCCGACGTCCCGAAGACGCGCTCGGGCAAGATCATGCGCCGCCTGCTCACGCAGCTCTTCGAGGGCAGCACGCTCGGGGACACGACGAGCCTGCAGAACGAGCCGTGCATCGCGGAGATCGAGAAGGTCCTCGCGGCGCGGTAGCGGACCCACAACAAACGGGACGGGACCCCGCAGCGTTGTAGGGTCTCGTCCCTACCGTTGCGGGGTCCCGTCCCTACCGTTGCGGGGTCCCGTCCCTACCGTTGCGGGGTCAGACCGCGACGGCCTCGAACTCGCCCGCGCGGACCTTGGCGAATGCGACGGTCCAGGCCACGAGCTGGTCCAGCATCGGGTCCACCGAGGCGGCCTGCTGCTCGGTCGGGGTGAAGACGGAGAAGTCCTTGAAGTCCGTGAAGAGCGAGAACATGCCGGTCTTCTGCACGTGAGCCACCTGCAGCTCGGACAGGATGCCGCGCAGGTGCTCGACGGCGCGCGCGCCCATCGCCGAGCCGTAGCCGACGATGCCCGCGGCCTTGTTTGCGAACTCGGCGTTGAGGAAGCTCAGCGCGTTGGCGAGGGCCGGCGTCGTCGAGTGGTTGTACTCCGCGGTGACGAACACGTAGCCGTCGAACTCGGCGATCTTCGCGGCCCAGGCCTTGGTGCGCTCGCCCTGGTAGTTGCCGTACGCGGCCGGGAAGGCCTCGTCGAGCAGCGGGAGGTTGAACGAGTCGATGTCCACGAGCTCGTACACCGCGTCGCCGCGCTGGCCCGCGCGGGCCACGAGCCACTCGGCCACCTGGAGGTTGTTGCGGCCCGGGCGGGTGCTGCCCGTCACCACGGCGATTCGGGGCGCACCGGCGCGCACGACGGCGCCGGGGACCTCGGCGGGGACGGTCGCCGGGGTTTCCGCCACCTCGGCAGACGGGGCGGCCTCGACGACGGGCGCGTCAGCGCGGTGGGCAGCGGCGGAGTCGGACTTGCCGAAGAGCTTGGAGAACCAGGACATGATGCCTCGCAGGAGAGTAGTTGATGTTTCAACGATTACTCTACGCTGTCGTAGTTGACGCATCAAGTTCTTGTTGGCGAGGTCATAGCGCCGCCTCAGGACTGGCAGAGGCGATCCAGCGTCTCGTTCAGTGACGACTCGACCTGCTCCCCGTAGAGCTCCCTCTGGCGTGCGGTGTCGGGATCTTCGAGGTCGGTCGCGACGGGCTTGACCGAGACACTCATGGCCGCCTGGTACCTGCCGTCGTCGCTCGCCACCGCCACCGTCACGGTGTGCCAGAAGGCACCGCGGCTCTCGTAGCGATCATTCGTCGAGCAGCCGGAGTGCACCCACAGCCCGAGTGCGTACGGGAGCCCCGGCCTCGGGCTCTTCTCCATCTCCGCCAGAGACGGCGCGGAGACGAGCCTGCCCTGGAACAGCGCGCCGAAGAAGGTGTTCACGTCTGCCATGCTGGAGACCGCTCCGTTGTACGGCATTCCAGCGGAGAACGTGTTGTCGCTGAGATCGATCCGTTCGCCGCGCAACGTCACATAACCGTGGAGGAGATCGGCCGCGTGGACATCGGCCCGGCCCATGCTGGTCTTCGAGAGCCCGAACGGTGAGATCACCTCGTCCCGCAGGACATCAGCGAAGGGACGGTGCCGGAGCGTCTGGACGAGCAGCCCGAGTGCAGCGTAGTTGGTGTCCGAATAGCGGAACCCTCCGACGTCGGCGGCGGTCCACGGGAGGGTGCCCGCCAGTTCGAGCGCGCGCTCCATGGTCATCGGCCGGTCGAGCAGTGGCCTGAAGTCGGGGTCGCCGGGAAGCGCGTCGTTGAAGTCTGGGAGGCCGGAGGTGTGGCTCAGCAGCTGCCGCACGGTGATCGGGCCCGGAGGCTTCAGCGAGGTGGTGAAGCCCGGGATCACGTCGTTCACGGGGCTGTCGAGGCCGATCAGCCCGTCATCGACGAGCTTGAGCACGGTCACCGCGGTCATGGACGCCGTGACGGCGGCTACCTGCACGCGGTCATCCGGCTGGGCTGGCGTCTTCGTGTCGAGGTCGCGGACCCCGTAGGCCCGCGACCACTCTCCCCCGGGCCAGCGGACCTGCACGACGGCGGCCACGGCACCGTTGTCGATGAGCAGCCTGGCCTGGCTGTCCAGCGAGTCCATCGGGCCGGGCGCGGGAGCGGGCGGCGCCGGGTCCGGAGCAGCGTACGCGCAGCCCGAGAGCGAGAGGAAGAGTGCGAGCACAGCCGCTGCGCGCCGTCGTGCGCCATGCTGGGGTCCCATGCCGGTGCTCTCTCAGTCGTGGGGGACGTGGAGTCGACCGCCCGCGGCGCCGCACCCGGTCAAGCGCCTCCCGGCGTCGCTGCCCAGCACTCACATTTTAGACCCGCCCCACCGTGTGGGCGGGGCCGGGGTGTGCCCGGATCCACCGCCGGATCTTGGTGTTGAAGGCGTCGGGCTCCTCGAGGAAGGTCAGGTGCCCGGCGCCCGGGATGACGGCGAGCTGGGCCTGCGGGATGGCCTCCCGCATCGCCTCGCCGACCGCCACCGGCGAGCGGACGTCCTTCGATCCGTAGAGGAGGAGGGTGGGGACCGAAACCGTCGGAAGCACGGGGCGGTGGTCTGCGCGCCCGGCCAGCTCGAGCAGTGACCGCATCCCCGTAGGCCGGAAGTCCGCCATGACCCTGGAGACGAGGTCGACGGCCTCGGGCGGCGCATGCTCGCTGAAGAGCGTCGGAAGCCATGCAGGGATGACCTCGGCGGCGGGCTTCTCGAGCTCGGCGAGGACCTGGGAGTACCGGCGCTCTACCTCCTCGGCGGGCAGCGACCCGGCCCACCCGGCGTAGGCCGAGGCGAGGATCAGCGTCGCGGCCGCGGACGGCGCCACCCGCACGAGGTCCAGCGCGACCGTGGAGCCGAACGACAGGCCCAGCACATGGGGCTTGGTCGCGCCCGTGAGCCCGAGCCCCGTCAGGAAGTCTGCGAGGACCGCGCCGAGGCTCCCGGTGAAGCCACCGGGAAGGTCGTCCGAGCCGCCGCAGCCGGGGGTGTCCCAGGCGATGACGGTGAACTCGTCGGCGAGGCCCGCGAGCTGGTACTGCCAGATGCGGCTGTCCTCGTACGCCCCGTGCAGCAGGACGAGCGGCGGGCCGTTCCCCGCCCGGCGGTACGCCACGCGGAGGCCGTCCACGTCCACGCCCTGCAGCTCTGGAACGTCCATGCCGCAAGGGTGCGGCCCCAACGCGCTGCGGTCAACGGCCTCAGGCGAACGGGGTCGGGGCGACACCGGCGCGCAGCATAGCGGCCGAATCCTCGTCCCGGCGGGCGCGGAGGCGCGCATCGACCTCGGCCGCCGCGCCGAACTGCCCCGCGAGCCACGCCCACGCCCGGTGGAAGCGGCGGCGCAGCGCCGAGAAGTCGGGCAGTCCGAGGAGGTCGCCGGAGTGGTCCGGAAGCGTCGTCGGCGCGACGAGGGGCCGGTCAGCGCGGCGGGGAGCCCGCGGTGCGTCAGGCTCCGCGAGCGGCAGGCGGGGGGACGACGGCGGGTTCCCGACCGGCGTCGCGCGCTCACCCGCGAGCGGCCCTCCGGCGTCGCGATGCGGGTCGCGGACGGGCCGACGCGTAGTGGGGCGGAGCGGATGCAGGGTCCGGTCGAGCGGTTCGGTGGAGTGCTGGGTGCGGGTGTTCGTTGCCATGCCCACGAGTGTGCGCCGCACTCCCGGCGGCCGAAACGATTCGGCGTTCACCGAATCCTCGCCCTGAGGGGCGTGCGTTCCTACGCTGGATCCATGTTCATCACGCTCACGCACGAGGACCTCACGAGGGTCCGCTTCGAGGCGTCACCGCTGTGGGAGACGGTCACGAGCCTGCGGGCCCTGCAGGCGGGGACGCCCCTGCACCGGCCGTGGGTCACCGAGGCACGCCGCCGCATCACGGGCAGCGGCGACCCCCTCGCGCGCGAGCACCTGCGCCTGCTCACCACGCTCGTGCAGCCGCAGGGCTTCATCGCCGACTCGCTCACGCCCACGCCCGAGCGGGGGGACTCGTTCGCCGACGCGCTCGATGCCGTCGCCGCAGTCCCGGGCGAGCTGTGGCTGCGCGACCTCGGCTACCTCGAGCGCCGCAAGCCGACGGGGACCATCCTGGCCACGCTCGAGGAGCTCCGCGCAGACATCGACGCCGCCGTGCCCCGGATCGTCGCGGCGCTGCGCTGGTACTGGGCGACCGCCGTCGAGCCCTACTGGCCGAGGCTGCGCTCGGTCCTGCTCGCGGACATCGACTCCCGGCTCGAGGAGCTCTCGCACCACGGCATCCAGGAGGTCTTCAAGACGCTCCACCCGAGCGTGCGGCCCACCGAGACGGGCCTCGAGATCACGCGCGGCTGCGAGGCCACGGACCTGCCCGAGCCGGGCCGCGGCCTTATCCTCGTGCCCAACGCGTTCGTGTGGCCGAACACGCTCGTGCTCAACATCGCCCCGTTCGTGCCGACCATCACCTACGCTCCCCGCGGCGTCGGGCGGCTGTGGGAGGCGACGCGCGAGACGCGCGAGTCCCCCATCTCGCGGTTGCTCGGGCGCACCCGGGCGCAGATCCTGGCCCAGCTCGACGTCCCGATGACGACGACGCAGCTCGCCTGCGCGCTCGACCTCGCCGCCGGGACGGTCAACGCGCACCTCAAGGTGCTCGCGGAGTCGGGGCTGACCGAGCCGGTGCGCGCCGGGCGGGAGGTGTTCTACCAGCGTGGCCGTGTGGGCGAGGAGCTCTTGGCCCGCGCCTGATCCTGTTGCGGGGTCATGTCCCTGCCTTGAGGGGTCATATCTCTAGAGAGCGGATTCCTGTTCTTAGAGACATGACCCCTCAACCTCCGGACCGGGGGCCTGAGAGGCTAGGGATGTGACCCCGCAACGAGGGGCTAGCTAGCCGGCGGAGGCTGGGACCCCGGCCGTCGCCTCGCCGATGCTGTGCAGCGCGACCGGGGACACGCCGTTGACGAACCAGTCCCCCAGCCCGCGCGCCTTGAACGCGACGGGGTTGTGCGTCGCGACGGTGCGCGCGTTGCGCCAGTGGCGGTCCAGCGCCTTCCCCCGGGACACCGCGGAGGCGCCGGCCGTGTCGAAGAGCTGCTGCGCGGCGTCGATCACCAGCGGCGGCACGGCCACCTGGGCGAGGTCGACGGCGACCGCTCCCCGCGCGTAGCGGTCCTCGGCGCTCGCGTCGGGTCCCAGCGCGAGGGCGTCGTCGAGCTCGCGGGCGGCCGCCAGCACCGACGACTCCGCAGCGAAAGACTTCGCGGCGAGCTGCCCCACGAGGTTCAGGATGAGCGGGTCCTCGCGGAACAGCTGGCCCGAGCCCGTGGAGAACGTGCGGGTCCGCTTCGCGACGAGCGACGACGCGTCCCGCACCACGGCCTTGCCGATCCCGGCGAGCACGGACAGGAGCATGAGCTGCAGGAACGCCGGCTCGTGGGTGGTGGACTCGGTGCGCGGCACGGTGTCCTCGGCGGGGATCGGGACCTCGCGGAACAGGGCCGTCCCCGTCCCGGTCATCTGCTGGCCGAACCCGTCCCAGTCGTCGCGGATCTCGACGCCGGCGTGCCGGGTCGGGGCGATCGCGTACAGCCGCGAGCTCCCGCCCTCGGGGGACGCCATCACGGCCACGTAGTCGGCGAAGATCGTCCCGGTCGTGTAGTACTTCTCGCCTGTGAGGAGGTACCCGCGGTCGTCCGCGGGCACGAGTCTGGTCGCGACCGTGCCGAGGGCGTTGCCGGACCGCTCGGTCGCGGCGTTGCCGAAGATCACGCCGTCGACGACGCGGCCGAACCACCGCGCGCGGAACGCGTCGTCCTGGAGGGAGATCGTCTCGACGAACGCGAAGTGGGAGCGCAGCAGGTGCGCCACCGACGAGTCCGCGGCGGCGAGGTCGATGAGCAGGCGCACGAGGGTCTCGACGGAGGCCCCGAAGCCCCCATATGCGACCGGAACCCGGAGGCGGCCGAACCCGGCCTCCTTGAGCCACTCGACCTGCTCGAACGGCAGCGTGCGGCCCAGTTCGCGCTCCAAGGCACCCTCGGCAATGCGGTCGAAGACCGGTGCGAAGCGCTCGGCGAGCTCGGCGTACGAGGCACCGCCCGGCGTCGTGCGTCCCATGTGTGCATCCCCTCTCCGGCGGGCCATCGGCGGGCGCACGCCGTCGAACAGTATTCGGCGCCGGCGGGCCGAGCGCGAGTGTGACGAAATAATTTGCCTCGTTACGGCCCCTCTGGCGACAATCGGAAGGACCATCCCGAGCGGCCGAGAGATCTGGATCTGTGACGCCGCAGCAACCCTGGCGCCGCAGACGGAGCCAAAGGTGCTACTGCCAGAAGCGATGGTGAGCGATCAGGCCACATCCTGCGCTGCACGTCGCGCCCGAGTTCCAAGGAGCGCAGCATGACCGACCACCGCATCGACTTCGAGACCCCGCTGAAGTTCGCGTACTGGGTGCCCAACGTCTCGGGCGGCCTCGTCGTCTCGACCATCGAGCAGCGCACCAACTGGGAGTTCGAGTACAACAAGAAGCTCGCCCGCATCGCGGAGGACTCCGGGTTCGAGTACGCCCTGACCCAGACCCGCTACGCCGCGAGCTACGGCGCGGACAAGCAGCACGAGGCGACGTCGTTCAGCCTCGCCCTCCTGGGCGCGACCGAACGGCTCAAGGTCATCTCCGCCGTGCACCCCGGCATGTGGCACCCGGGCGTGCTCGCGAAGTTCATCATCACCGCGGACCACCTCTCCGGCGGCCGGGCCGCCGTGAACATCGTCTCCGGCTGGCTCAAGGACGAGTTCGTGAACTTCGGCCTGCCGTGGCTCGAGCACGACGAGCGCTACGTGCGCACCGAGGAGTTCATCAACGTCCTCCGCGGACTGTGGACGCAGCAGGGCTACTCGCAGTCCGGGAAGTACTACAACATCACCGACTTCACGCTGAACCCGGCCCCGCTGGACATCCCCGGCCGCGCGCACCCGGAGATCTTCTTCGGCGGCAACTCGACGGCCGCGCAGGCCGCCGCGGGGCGCACCGCGGACTGGTACTTCTCCAACGGCCGCGACCTCGAGCCGTTCAAGGACAACATCCGCGGCGTCCTGGCCGCCGCCCAGACTGGCCGCACGGCCCCCGCCGCCCCGCGTTTCGGCCTCAACGGCTTCGTGATCGCCCGCGACACGGAGAAGGAGGCCCAGGACACCCTGCGCGAGATCATCGCCAAGGCGCACAAGCCGGCCGTCGAGGGCTTCGCCGCCGCCGTCAAGGAGGCCGGCCAGTCCACGAAGGACGGCAAGGGCATGTGGGAGGACTCGACCTTCGAGGACCTCGTCCAGTACAACGACGGCTTCCGCACCAAGCTCATCGGCACCCCGGAGCAGATCGCCGCGCGCATCGTCGAGTACAAGAAGATCGGCGTGAACCTGTTCCTCACGGGCTACCTGCACTTCCAGGAGGAGGTCGAGGCGTTCGGCCGCGACGTCCTCCCGATCGTCCGCGAGCTCGAGGCGGACCTGGCCCGGAGGAACGGCACGGAGCTGCGCACCGACCTGCTGCCGGTGACCGGCTTCCAGGCTGCCGGGGCGAACGCCTGATGGCCGAGCGCCAGTTCGGGTTCCGCACCCGGGCCCTGCACGCCGGCGGCACGCCCGACGCCGAGCACGGCGCCCGGGCCGTTCCGATCTACCAGTCCACCTCGTTCGTGTTCAAGGACTCGGACGACGCCGCGAACCTCTTCGCGCTGCAGAAGTACGGCAACATCTACTCGCGCATCGGCAACCCCACGGTCGCGGCGTTCGAGGAGCGCATCGCGTCCCTGGAAGGCGGCCTCGGGGCGGTCGCGACGAGCTCGGGCATGGCCGCGGAGTTCATCACGTTCGCCGCGCTGACCCAGGCCGGGGACCACATCGTCGCCTCCTCCAAGCTCTACGGCGGCACGATCACGCAGCTCGACGTGACCCTGCGCCGCTTCGGGGTCGAGACCACGTTCGTGGACTCGACGGACCCGGCCGCGTTCAAGGCCGCCCTGCGCGAGAACACGAAGGCCGTCTACACCGAGGTGGTGGCCAACCCCTCGGGCGACATCGCCGACGTCGCCGGCCTGGCCGCCGTCGCCCACGAGCACGGCATCCCGCTCGTGGTGGACTCCACGCTGACGCCGCCGTACATCTTCCGGCCGATCGAGCACGGCGCGGACATCGTGATCCATTCGGCCACGAAATTCCTCGGCGGCCACGGCACGACCCTCGGCGGCGTCGTCGTGGAGTCCGGGACGTTCAACTGGGCCAACGGCAAGTTCCCCTCGATGACCGAGCCGGTGCCGAGCTACGGCAACGTCACGTGGTGGGGCAACTTCGGCGAGTACGGCTTCCTCATGAAGCTGCGCTCCGAGCAGCTGCGCGACATCGGCCCGTCCCTGTCGCCGCAGTCCGCGTTCCAGCTCCTGCAGGGCGTCGAGACGCTCCCGCAGCGCATGGACGCGCACCTCGCCAACGCGAAGGCGGTCGCCGAGTGGCTCGAGGCCGATCCGCGCGTGACCTACGTGAACTACGCAGGCCTGCCCTCGCACCCGCAGCACGAGTTCGCCCAGGGCCTCCTGCCGCTCGGCGTCGGGAGCGTGTTCAGCTTCGGCGTGAAGGGCGGCCGCGAGGCCGGAGCCCGCTTCATCGAGGCCCTCCAGCTCGCGTCGCACCTGGCCAACATCGGCGACGCCCGCACGCTCGTGCTGCACCCGGCCTCGACCACGCACCAGCAGCTCTCCGCCGAGCAGCTCGTCGCGGCGGGCGTGCCCGGGGACCTCATCCGCTTCTCCGTGGGGCTCGAGGACGTCGAGGACATCATCTGGGACCTCGACCAGGCGCTGGCTGCCAGCCAGGAAGTGGACGAGCTTGAGGAGGAGTTCGCTGCACCGACGTACGACGGCGAGGCGTGCTCCCTGCCGCTGAAAGGGGGCGCCAAGTGAGCGCGACCGTTGAGACCGCGGACCGGACCTGGGTCGGCCCGACCGCCCCGGAGCGCCTGCAGATCCTGCGCGAGACCAAGTCCATCGCGATCGTCGGAGCGTCCGACAAGCCGAGCCGGGCGAGCTACTTCGTCGCGACGTACCTGCTCTCCTCCACGAAGTTCACCGTCTACTTCGTCAACCCGGCGCTGAAGACCATCCTCGGCCAGCCGGTCTACCCATCCCTCGCGGACCTGCCCGAGGCGCCGGACCTCGTCGAGGTGTTCCGCCGCCACGACGACATCCCCGGCGTCCTCGAGGAGGCCAAAGCTGTAGGCGCCAAGACGCTCTGGCTCCAGCTCGGCTCGTGGCACGAGCAGGTCGCGGCCGATGCCGAGGCGGCAGGCATGAACGTCGTGATGGACCGCTGCGTCAAGATCGAGCACGCCCGCTTCCACGGCGGCCTGCACCTCGCGGGCTTCAACACCGGGGTCATCTCGAGCAAGCGCCAGGTCCTGTCCTAGCGCCGTACTCACCGCACGCACGACGCCGGCCGGTCACCTTCCGCACAGAAGGCGACCGGCCGGCGTCGTGCTTAAGCACAGTGATGTGCGCCACGGAACAGGGCAAGATGGTGCCATGACTAGCACTGCGAGCACCCGCGACGAGCCCGGCTACCGTGTCCTGAACCCGGCCACCGGCGAGGTCGTCGAGACGTTCCCGACCGCCACCGACGAGCAGGTCCAGGAGGCCCTGGCCGCGGCCCAGGCCGCGTTCGAGTCATGGCGTGAAACCCCGATCGAGGCGCGCGCCAAGGTGGTCGCGCGGATCGGCGAGCTGTTCACCGAGCGGGCGGACAAGCTCGCTGCCATTATCACCGAGGAGATGGGCAAGCCGCTCTCGGAGGCCAAGGGCGAGGCCGAGTTCTGCACGGACATCTTCCGGTACTTCGCCGAGGAGGGGCCGGGCCTCGCCGCGGACACCGAGATCAAGACGTTCGCCGGCGGCCGCGCGGTCGTGCAGAAGCTGCCCGTCGGCCCGCTCCTGGGGATCATGCCGTGGAACTACCCGTACTACCAGGTGGCCCGCTTCGCCGCGCCGAACCTCATGCTCGGCAACACGGTCATCCTCAAGCACGCCGAGTCGTGCCCCCGCTCGGCGCTGGCGATCCAGGAGATCATGGACGACGCCGGCCTGCCGAAGGGCGCGTACGTGAACGTCTTCGCCTCGCACGCGCAGATTGCTGACATCATCGCGGACCCGCGGATCCAGGGCGTCTCCCTGACCGGCTCCGAGCGCGCCGGGGCGATCATCGGCGAGCTCGCGGGCAAGAACCTCAAGAAGGCTGTGCTCGAACTCGGCGGCTCGGACCCGTTCGTGGTCCTGGACTCCCCCGACGTCCGCGCCCTCGCGGACACGGCGTGGGAGACGCGCATGGAGAACACCGGCCAGGCCTGCAACTCCAACAAGCGCATGATCGTCATGGAGGACATCTTCGACGACTTCGTCGCACGGCTGACCGAGCGGGCGAAGGGCCTCACCCCGGGCAACCCCGCGGAGGGTGCCGAGGGAACGTTCGCCCCGCTCTCCTCCCGTGCCGCCGCCGAGGGCCTCGCCGCCCAGGTGCGCGACGCCGTCGAGAAGGGCGCCACCCTGCACGCCGGCGGCGAGCTCTCCGACGGCGACGCGGCGTACTTCTCCCCCGCCGTCCTCACCGGCGTCACGCCCGAGATGCGCGCCTACAAGGAGGAGCTGTTCGGCCCGGTCGCGGTGGTGTACAAGGTGGGCAGCGACGAGGACGCGCTCCGTCTGGCCAACGACACCCCGTACGGGCTGGGCGGCTCGGTCTTCTCGGCGGACACCGCCCGCGCGGAGCGCGTCGCCCAGCGCCTCGAGGTCGGCATGGCGAACGTCAACCTCCCCTCCGCGGAGGGCGCCGAGATCCCGTTCGGCGGCGTCAAGCGCTCGGGCTTCGGCCGCGAGCTCGGCCCGCTCGGCATGGACGAGTTCGTGAACAAGCGCATGTACTTCGTCGCCGACTGATGGACGGTAGGTGACCTCCTGGAGGTGACCCACAGAAGGTGACCCCCAGAAGGTGACCCCCAGAAGGTGACCCCCAGACGGGGGCGGGGTGGGCGGGCTCAGTCGATCTGCAGCTCGCCCATCGCGTCCCAGCCGTTGCCGTCGACCTGACGGGAGACGATGCTCGGGGTCTTGGTCAGGCACGGGCGCATGGCCTCGAGGCCCTTCGCGAAGTGCTCGCTCTGGACGTGCGGGCCGGCGCCCTCGTCGGTGAACGCCTCGACGAGGACGTACTCGGCCGGGTTCTCGAGGGACCTGGACCACTCGAAGAACAGGTTGCCCGGCTCCTCGCGGGTCTTCTCGGTGAACTCGCGCACGATCTCAGGGAACTGCTCCGTCGACTCGGGCCTGGTCTCGAACTTCACGACGATGAAGTACATGGGGTCCTTCCGTGGTTTCGGATTCGCTCATCCACCGTATTCGACCGCGCGGCATGCCGCGATTCCCTCCCGCGCCCATTCCTCCTGCGCGGGAGTGCCGACCCGGGCGGCCCACTGTTCGGCGAGCTGGAACTCGACGAGCGCCCGGTGGGCTTCCCCGGCGTCGAGCAGGAGCCAGCCCAGGTGGCCATGCAGCGAGGCGCACCACCGCTGCGCCCGGGGGCTGTGCGCCTCGCGGGCGTACTCGATGCCGGCACGCGCCCAGGACTCGGCGTGGGCGGCGTCCGCGATGGCGAGCATGTGGAACGCGTCGGCGGCCAGGTATTCCTCCCCGAGGTGCTCGCCCAGTTCCGCGGCCTGCTCGAAGAGCGGCACGGCCATCGCGGCGCGTCCGGCGGAGTTCAGCAGCCGGCCGCGCTCGAGGAGGACGCGCACCCCGATCGTCGGGTCTGCCTCGCAGTCGATCCCGTCCAGCAGGGCATCGGCCTCCTCGAACCGGCCCTGGAGCCCGATGGCGCGCCCGAGCTGGGTGGCCAGCTCGCGCCGCTCGACGGCGTCGTAGGCAGGGTCCTCGATGGCCTCGCGGAAGAGGCGTTCGGAGGCGGCGGGATCATCGAAGTCCCACAGGGAATCGAGGGTGGTCTGGTCGAGCATCGGGCCTCCTGACGAGGTCGGGCGGGGGCTCGGTCCCCACCCTAGCAGCGCTCTCAGCGCGCAAGGCCGCTCCAGCCCAGCGCCTCCCGCTGGGCCCTCGGCAGGCCCGCCACCACCAGGTCGTAGGAGTCCTCGACGAGGTCGCGGACGTCCTCGTCCGTCAGGTCCCCGTCCAGGCGCACGTCGCTCCAGTGCTTCTTGCTCATGTGCCAGGCCCCCGTGATCTCGGGGTGCACGGCCCGGAGCTGGACGGCCAGGACCGGGTCGCACTTGAGCGCAACGCTGAGCGGCGCCGAGTCGAGCACGGACAGCGCGAACATGCGGCCGCGCCGTTCGTCGCCGCCGGACGGTGCCCTGACCTTGAAGACCGAGGCCTCCGGCCCGAAGGGGAAGTCCTCGTAGGCTCCCGGGAAGCCGAGGCACAGGCTCCGCAGGGCCCGCGCGTCCATCAGGCAGGCCTCCGGCGATGCCAGATCTCACGCTGGGGGCACGCGTCCATGACGACGTCGAGGCCGGCCGCCTTGGCGCGGTCCGCCGCGTCGTCGTCGACCACGCCGAGCTGCAGCCAGACCGCCTTGGCCCCCACCGCGATGGCCTGGTCCACGACGGCGCCGACTTTCCGCGAGTTCACGAAGCAGTCCACGACGTCGATCGGGTGGCGGTCCGACGGGATGTCGGCAAGGGCGGCGTAGCCCTTCTCGCCATGGACCTCCTCGGCCCGCAGGTTCACGGGGATGACGCGGTGCCCGAGGGTGTCGCGGACAAAGAGGGACACGGAGTACGCCGCTCGCCACTCGTTCTGGGAGAGGCCCACGATCGCCCACGTGCCGGGCGTGTCCATGAGGCGTTCGATGACCGCAGGGTCGTTCACGTGCCGCATGAGCCCATGCTATCCCCGCCGTCCGCGGCGCACTGGGCGCCGAAACCTGCCTAGCGGTTGCTGCCTTGGCTGTTGCCCTGATGCCCGGTCTGGCCGCTGCCGCCCTGCCCGGTGCCGCCCTGGCTGTTGCCGCCTTGGCTGTTGCCGCCCTGACTGCCCTGGGTCCCCGAACTGCCGGCGCCGCCCTTGGGTCGGGTCTGGTCCCCGCCCTGCGCGTTGGCGTCCTGGGGGCCGGCGCCCGGGGAGCTCTGGGCAGCGCCCGGGTCCGCGGCCGACTTCGCAGCCGGAGACTCTGGCTGCGCTGGCTGCACCGCGGCGGCGTCGGAGTGCGCGGGCGCCTCCGGCGTCTCCGGGTTCGTGTCCTGCGTGGCGGACTCGGACGGCAGGACGTGGGCGAAGCCAGACGGCCAGGCCTCCCAGCCCTGGGAGCTGAGGGCCGCGACGCCGCTGACGCCCAGGCCCATGCCCGCGACGACGACGGCACCGATCACGGCGCCGCGCCGGCGCCACCGGGGCCGGGCAGCAGATGCCGCCGCTGCCTCGGCACGCCGCGCCTCGGCACGGCTGAGCTGGATCACCGCGGCACTGGGCACGACGGCGAGCTGCGCCGTCACCGGAACGTCAGCCCGCGGCGCGCCGGCGGCGCGCGAGAACACCGCTGCGAGCTCCGGCGAGAGTCCGGGCGCCACTGCCGGGCGCAGCGAAGGGAGCTGTGCGAGCGCACGCCGCAACTCGGCGTCGTGCTCCAGCCCTTCCTCCGCGAGCACCGCCTCCACCTGCGTCATTGATGCACTCATCGGACCCACTCTTCCTCGGACACGTGCTCCCGCAGCGCCTTGAGGGCCCTGCGCTGGAGCTGTTTGACGGCGCCGGGCGTCTTTCCCAGCGTGGACGCCACTTCCTCGATGCTCATCTCTCCCACGATGCGCAGGAGAAGCACCTCTCTCTGGTCCCCCTTGAGCTTGCCGATCAGCAGTTCGGCGTCCGAATTGCCGGTGGCCACGAGCGCCTCGTGCTCCGCCGAGCTGGAGAGGCGCCCGTCCAGGAGGGGGTCGTAGTCCACGCTCCTGGGACGCCGCTCGTGGCGCCGGTAGTGGTCCACGACCCGCGCATGCGCCACCGAGAACACGAACGACCGCAGTCCGGACGCCCCGCCGCTGATGCTGCCGAGCCGAGGCAGGACCGTCACGAAGACGTCCTGCGTCAGCGCCTCCGGATCGTCGACGCCGCGCCCCGCGAGGTAGCCCATGACGGCAGGGGCCAGCACACGGTACACAAGCGTGAAGAGCTCATGCTCCGTCCAGGCGCCCGGCGCCAGATCGGCGTCGGTGATGGGTTCTAGCACGGGGTTCCCTCTGCAGACTCCTGCGGCGGACAGGACCCGCTCAGTCTAGCCGTCAGCCAGCTGCGCCGACGGCCGGACCGAGACAGAGAAGAAGCCGGGCTGGAACATGATGGGGGACAGATTCCAGCCCGGCTTGCACTTGGGTAATCGCTCGAGGGCGCGATGGGGTTACGCGCTCCCGGAAGTTTTTTTCAGATCAGTCGATCAGGTCCCTCACGACGATGGTCTGATCGCGTTCCGGGCCCACCCCGATGGCAGAGAAGCGGGTCCCCGAGAGCTTCTCGAGCGCGAGGACGTAGTCGCGGGCGTTGGCCGGGAGGTCCTCGAGGGTCTTGGCCCCGGAGATGTCCTCGGTCCAACCGTCGAAGTACTCGAAGATGGGCTTCGCGTGATGGAACTCGGTCTGCGTCATGGGCATCTCGTCGTGCCGTTCGCCGTCGACGTCGTACGCCACGCACACCGGGATCCTCTCGATGCCGGTGAGCACGTCGAGCTTGGTGAGGAAGTAGTCCGTGAAGCCGTTGACGCGCGAGGCGTGGCGCGCCAGCACGGCGTCGTACCAGCCGCAGCGGCGCGGACGGCCGGTGTTGACCCCGTACTCGCCGCCCGTCTTCTGCAGGTACTCGCCCATCTCGTCGAACAGCTCAGTGGGGAACGGGCCGGCGCCGACGCGCGTGGTGTAGGCCTTGATGATCCCGATCGCGCGGGAGATGCGGGTCGGGCCGATGCCGGAGCCCACCGAGGCCCCGCCCGCGGTCGGGTTCGAGGACGTCACGAAGGGGTAGGTGCCGTGGTCCACGTCGAGGAAGGTGGCCTGGCCGCCTTCCATGAGGACCACCTTGCCGTCGTCGAGCGCCTGGTTGAGGACATAGGTCGAGTCGATGACGAGGGGGCGGAGCCGCTCGGCGTAGGAGAGGAAGTACTGGACGATCTCCTCCTCGATCACGGCGCGGCGGTTGTAGACCTTCACGAGGAGCTCGTTCTTCTGGCGGAGCGAGCCCTCCACCTTCTGCCGCAGGATCGATTCGTCGAACACGTCCTGCACTCGGATGCCGAGGCGCGCGACCTTGTCCATGTACGCGGGACCGATGCCCCGCCCGGTGGTCCCGATCGCGCGCTTGCCGAGGAAGCGCTCCGTGACCTTGTCGAGCGTCTGGTGGTAGGGGGCGACGAGGTGGGCGTTGGCGGAGACACGCAGCCGGGAGGTGTCGCCGCCACGGGCCTGGAGGCCCTCGATCTCCTCGAAGAGCGCCTCGAGGTTCACCACGCAGCCGTTGCCGATGATCGGGACCGCGTTGGGGCTGAGGATGCCGGCCGGGAGGAGCTTGAGCTCGTACTTCTGCCCGCCGACGACCACGGTGTGCCCGGCGTTGTTGCCGCCGTTGGGCTTGACGACGTAGTCCACTCGGCCACCCAGCAGATCCGTGGCCTTGCCCTTGCCCTCGTCACCCCACTGGGCTCCGACGATCACGATTGCTGGCATGGATTCCTCCCCGGGACACCGCCCACGGCCCGGCTGGCCGTCGGCCTACATGCGAAGGCCCCGGTTCCACTGCGCACCTCGAGGGGTAAGAGCAAGAAGGCCGGGGCTCTTGCCACCCAAGTCTACCGAAGCGGCGCCCGGGGCCGCGAAAATAGGCGCACGACGACGATGAGGAGGCTTCCATGCCAGGGGGCACCGAGGCGGGGGGATCAATGGGCGGGGCAGCGAAGGGTGCCGCGCGCGATGCGGCGAGCGGCACCGTCCGGGCGGCCCGGTCCAAGGGCGGCCGGGCGCTCGCGCAGGGCGGGTTCGTCTTCGTCGGCCTCCTCCACCTGATCATCGCCTACCTCGCACTGAGGATCGCGCTGGGCGGCCAGGGCGAGCACGCCGACCAGAGCGGCGCCATCCAGCAGATCGCCGGGGCACCCGGAGGCCTGGTCGTCCTGTGGGTGGCCGCCCTGTGCTGCGCCGCGCTCGCCCTGTGGTGGATCAGCGAGGCGATCCTGTCCGCCCGGAGCAGGTCCGAGGGGACGTGGGACGTGCTCTCTGCCGCCGGCAAGGCCGCTGTGTTCCTCGCCATCGGCGGGCTGTTCCTCTCCTATGCGCTGGGTGCGGGCAAGGACTCGCGCCAGAAGTCGCAGGAGATCACCGCCACGATTCTCGCGGCCCCCGGAGGGCAGGTTGTCCTGGTCATCCTCGGGCTCGTGGTGGTCGGGACGGGGGTGTACTACGTCTGGCGCGGCGTGAGCCGGAAGTTCTTGGACACAGAGGTTTCCCCGCACGGCACCGCACGGAAGCCGGTGGAGACGGTGGGCGTCGTGGGATATGCCGCGAAGGGGGTTGCCCTCGGCATCGTCGGCATCCTCGTGACGGTGGCCGCGCTGCGCTTCGACGCCTCCGAGCAGACCGGGCTCGACGGCGCCCTCAAGGGCCTCGCCGCGCAGCCGTACGGGGCGTGGATCCTCGGCATCGTCGCCGTGGGACTGGCCTGCTTCGGGCTGTACTCGGCCGCGCGGGCCAAGTACGGGCAGATGTAGCTAGCGGGCGAGCGTCCTGAGGCTGACGGCGGGGTTCGCCAGATCCGCGGGATCGGCCTTGATGCGCCGGTCGATCATGCGCCGTGCGGCGCGCACGGCCGTCCCGCCGTCGACCGCCGCGCAGCCCACGAGGTAGCCGTCGGGGTCGATCCGGAAGGCCACGGTCGGGACGCCGTCCACCTCCCGCAGCACCGTCGTGCCCTCGGCCGTCATCGACCCGACTCCCTCGACGTGGACCCCGTGGCGGTCGGACCAGAACCAGCTCGCCCCATGTTCGGGACGCTCGTGGCCGAGGAGCGCTGCGGCCGCCGTCGTGCCCGTGTTCATGGCATGCTCCCAGTGCTCCGCACGCGGCATGAGGGTCCCGTCCGGCAGCCGGGTCCGAGCCACATCGCCCACCGCGTAGACCCGCGGGTGCGCTGTCCGCTGGGACTCGTCGACGAGCACGCCGTCGTCCACCGCCAGGCCGGCCGCTTCCGCGAGCGCCATGCGGGGCACGATGCCGATGCCTGCAAGGACGACGTCGGCGGCCACCGTCTCGCCGGACGCGAGCCGCACGCGGTGCTCGCCGCCGTCGCGCGTGATGCCCGTGGGCAGGCCGGTGACTACCCTGATTCCCTCGGCCGCATGCATGTCGTGGAGGCGGCGGGCGAGCTCCGGGCCGACGGCAGGGGCCAAAGGCGGGTCGACGGGGTCGATGAGCGTCACCTCGGCTCCGAGCCGCAGCGCCGAGGAGGCCACCTCGGCGCCGATGAGGCCCGCGCCGATGACGGCCAAGCGGGTGCCGGGTTGCAGCTGTGCGCGCAGGCGGTCGGCGTCCTCCCTGCTGCGCAGCTCGAGGACCGAGTCGAGGTCCCCGCCCGGGATGGGGAGCCGGCGGGCCGCTCCCCCGGTGGCCAGGACGATCGCCGCGGCCGCGATGGTGCGGCCGTCCTCGAGGACCACCTCGCCCTGGTCGGGGCGGAGCTCGACCACGGTGCCGCTCACGACGTCGACCCTGTTCTCCGCGAACCACTCCGCCTTGGAGAGCTGGATGGCCTCGGCGCCGCGGGCGCCGAGGAGGTAGCCCTTGCTCAAGGGCGGGCGGTCGTAGGGCAGGCCCTCAGGGTCGACGATCGTGATGGCCCCGGTGAAAGCGCGCGAGCGCAGCTCCTTCGCGGTCGTGAAGCCGGCCAGGCCGCCCCCGACGATGGTGACGGACAACAGGGACATGGCGTGCTTCCTCCAGTTCGGGACTGCCAGCCTACCGGGCCCGCCGGCCTGTCGTTGCCTGCTACCGCGCCGCCTACCCCGCGTACTGCTTGCGCAGCTCCGTCTTGCGGATCTTCCCGCTGGCGGTGCGCGGCATCTCCTCGACGAACACGACCGACTTGGGGATCTTGTACCGCGCGAGCCGGCCGTCGAGGTGTGCCCGGACCTCCTCCTCGGTCAGAGTCATGCCGTCGCGGACGGTCACAATGGCCTTGGGCACCTCGCCCCACTTGTCGTCGGGCACGCCGATCACGGCGACCGATGCGACCTGCTCGAGTTCGACGATGATCGCCTCGACCTCTGCCGGGTAGATGTTCTCTCCCCCGGAGATGATCATGTCCTTGAGCCGGTCCGAGACGAAGAGGAAGCCCTCCTCGTCGAGGTAGCCCATGTCCCCGGACTTGAACCAGATGCCGTCGGCGAACGAGTCCCGCGTCGCCTCTGAGCGGTTCCAGTACTGCTTGATGACGTTGGGGCCGGAGATCTGGATCTCTCCCACCTCCCCCGGCGCGAGGACCTCCCCGATCGGGTCGACGATGCGCACGTCCGTGAAGAACTGCGCGAGCCCGGAGGAGCCTGCCTTCTCCTTGGACCGCCACACGGGAAGCGTGGTTGCCCCGGGGGCCGTCTCGGTCATGCCGTAGCCGTTGGAGAACCCGAGGCCGCGCTCCTCGTAGGCCTCGAGGACCCGCATCGGGACCGCCGAGCCGCCGCACGTGAGCTTGTCGAGCGAGCTGATGTCCGTCGTCGCCCAGGCGGGGTGCTCGGCCAGCAGCTGGTAGGTGGTAGGCACGCCGCTGAGGGCCGTGATGCGGTGCTTCTCGATGAGCTCGAGCGTCCGGCCTGGATCGAACTTCTGCTCGAGCACCACCGTGGCGCCCTTGAGCAGCATCGGCAGGAGCCCCATGTCGAGGGAGGCCACGTGGAACAGCGGCGAGATCATGAGCGCGATGTCGTTCCGGTTCACGTCCATGTCCGTGATCACGTTGATGCAGTTCCATGTGATGTTGCCGTGCGTGAGCAGGGCACCCTTCGGACGGCCGGTGGTGCCGGAGGTGTAGAGGATCATGGCGCCGTCGTCGTGCGTCACGGCCTCGTCGATCACCTCGGCCGGTGCCGCGGCGAGCGCGTCCTCGTAGCGTTCGACGCCGGCGGCGCCGGTCCCAGCGGTGGCGGTGCCGGCGTCGTGCGCGGCGCCGACGACGAGCCGCCGCTGCACCCCGGTCCCCTCGACCGCGGCAGCGGCGAGGGCGTCGAGGGCGGCACCGTGGACGAGGAGCCTCGTGCCGGAGTCCTCGAGCTGGTACTGGAGCTCGGGCGCGGCCAGGCGCGTGTTGAGCGGGATGAAGATGGCGCCCAGGATGCCGGCAGCGAAGAAGGTCTCGACGAAGGCCGGGTCGTTCTCTCCGAGGTAGGCGATCCTGTCGCCGCGGGCGACCCCGCGGCGACGCAGGGCATTCGCGAGTCGGTCCGCCCGCTCGGACAGCTCGTTGTAGGTGAGCTCGAGCTCCCCCGCCACGAGGGCGACCTTGGGACCGGACTTGGGTCGGCGGCGGTGGAGCCAGGAGCCAACTCCGTTGTTGTACATGGCGTCAGTCCTATCGAACGGTGGTGAGGTCGTTGTCCTTGGACTCCCGCGTGAGCAGGATGAACACGGCGGAGACGATGGACATCACGGCGAGGAACGCGACGACCGCTCCGATGCTCTCGCCCGAGTCCTTGTAGAGCGAGGCGACGATGCCGGGGGTGAAGCCTGCGCCGATGAGGGTCGCGAGCTGGTAGCCGAGCGCCGCCCCCGTGTAGCGGGACGTGGTGCCGAACTGCTCCGAGACGAACGCGGCCAGCGGCCCGTAGAGCGTCGAGTGCAGGATGAGGGCCACCGTGAAGGCGAGCAGCACGAGCCACACGTTGCCCGATCCGAGCAGGCCGAACATCGGGAACAGGTACGCGACGAAGAGGACGAGTCCCACGACCATGACGGGCCGCCGTCCCAGCCGGTCCGAGATCCGGCCGCCCAGGAGCACGAAGGCAATGGAGATGGCCGAGGCCGCGGCGAAGGCGTAGAGCACGCCCTGCTGCGGCGCGCCCTTGGACACGGCATAGGTCACCGAGAACGTGGGCAGCACCACCTGGAGGCCGAACCCCGCGGCGCCGGCGAGCATGATGAAGACCAGCGCCTTCGGACGCCTCAGAACGGCCAGCAGCGGCGCCTTCGGAGCGCGCTGCCCGGCGCCCTTGGACGCTTCGGCGGCGACGGCGGCGGCGAAGATCGGGCTCTCGGAGATCCTCACCCGGACGAACATGCCCACCAGGAGGAGCGCGAAGGAGAGCAGGAACGGCACGCGCCAGCCCCAGGCCAGGAAGGCGTCCTGGGGCAGAGCCGAGAAGATGCCCATGACCACCGTCCCGAGGACCGCCCCGGAGGGGGCGCCCGCGTTGACGAACGACGCAGCGAAGCCCCGCCGCTTGGGATCGGAGTGCTCGAGCGCCATGAGCGCGGCCCCACCCCATTCGCCCCCGACGGCGATGCCCTGGAGCACGCGCAGCAGCACCAGGATCACGGCGCCCCAGGGCCCGATGACGTTCGCGCCCGGGATGAATCCGATGAGGGTCGAGGCGATGCCCATGACCGCCATGGACACGATGAGCATCCCCTTGCGGCCCAGCCTGTCGCCGAAGTGGCCGAAGATGATCCCGCCGAGCGGGCGGGCCACATAGCCGGCGGCGAAGGTCGCGTACGCGGCGACGACGCCGACCCAGGGATCTGTGCCGGCGAAGAAGACCTTGGGGAACGCCACGGCGGCGGCCGTCGCGTACAGGAGGAAGTCGTAGAACTCGATGGTGCTGCCCAGGTAGCTGGACAGGATGACGCGGCGGGCTTCCTTGCGCTGCGCGCTCGTGCTCATGTGCGTGAGCTGAAGGGTTCCAGACATTGGAGGTTCCTAGGGGCGGGGCGGACGGGGATGGACTGGACCGAGGGGCCTACTTGTAGAAGCGGGCGAGGAACTCGGCGACGACGGCAGGGCGCTCCTGGCCTTCGATCTCGATGGTCGCGTTGACCTTGATCTGCGCGCCGCCCTTGACCTCGGAGACCTCGGCGATGGTGCCGACCATGCGGACCTTGGAGCCGACCTTGACGGGGGAGGTGAAGCGGACCTTGTCGAGGCCGTAGTTGACCTTCGTCGTGACGCCCTCGACGTCGAACAGCTCGCCCCAGAAGGGGATGACGAGCGAGAGGGTCAGGAATCCGTGCGCGATCGGAGCGCCGAACGGGCCGTCCTTGGCCCGCTCGGGATCGGTGTGGATCCACTGGTGGTCGTCGGTGGCGTCGGCGAAGAGGTTGACGCGGTCCTGGGTGATCTCCATCCAGTCGGTCGCGCCGAGGTCGGCGCCGGCCATGGTGAGGAGCTTGTCGAAGTCGACGACGAGCCTGGGCTCGGTGGAACGGGACTCGGCGGTGCGGGGCGTGGTCATGGTGGTCTCCTGTGGGTTCTCTATTTGGTGAAGGCGCTCTGCCCGGTGAGGGCGCGCCCGACGATGAGGGCGTTGATCTCGTGCGTGCCCTCGTAGGAGTAGACGGCTTCGGCGTCGGCGTGGAACCGGGCGACATCGGTGTCCAGGGTGATGCCGTTGCCGCCTACAACCTCGCGGGCGAGGGCCACGGTCTCGCGCATGAGCAGGGAGGTCTGCATCTTGGCCAGTGCGGAGTCCTGGTCCCGGTAGATGCCCTTCTCCTGCTGCTCGGTGAGCCGGACGACGAGGGACAGGCTCGAGGTGAGATTGCCCAGCATGCGGGCGAGCTTCTCCTGGACGAGCTGGAACGAGCCGATCTGGCGGCCGAACTGCTCGCGCTCCCGCACGTACTTGAGAGCGGCTTCGAACGCTCCGGCCTGGATGCCGGTGGCGATCCAGGCGACATCCGAGCGCATGGCGCGCAGCATCGCGGCCACGTCCTTGAACGAGTTCACGTTGTGGAGGCGGTCCGCCTCGGTGACGCGCACGCCGTCGAGCGTGATGTGCGCGTTCTGCATCATCCGCAGCGCCGTCTTGCGGTGGATCTTCTCGAGGGTGACGCCCGGCGCTTCCCGCGGGACGAGGAAGGCCTTCACCTGCCCGTCGGCCACGTCGCGGGCGAAGACCGCCAGGACGTCTGCGGTGAACGCCCCGCCGATCCAGCGCTTCGCGCCGTCGAGGACCCACGAGTCGCCCTCACGCCGGGCCGTGGTCGCGAGGCCGCCGGCAATGTCCGAGCCCGACTCGGGCTCGGTGAGGGAGAAGACGCCCTTGAGCGAGAAGTCCACGACCTTGGGCATCCACTCCTTCTTCTGCTCCTCGGAGGCGCCCACGCGGATGGCGGTGCGGAACAGCCCGGCCTGGGCCGTGTAGAACGTCGCGATGGACGCATCGGTGCGGGCGAGCTCGAAGATCCGGAAGCCATGGTAGATCCCGCGGGCCTTCTCGCCGTCGCGGGTGAGCTCGGCAGGCTCCATGATGTCGAGGTCGATGAGGGGCTGGGCGATCTCGTAGGGGAACTCGCCGCGCTCCCAGTAGTCGCCCACCAGCGGCTTGGCCTTCTCCTCGAGGAACTCGCGCAGGCGCCCGAGGACCAGCCGCTCGTCGTCGGTCAGGAGGGCGGCGGCGTCGTACCAGTCGCAGGCTGAGTAGAGGTCCATCTCAGTCTTCTCCCCCGGCACCCAGGCCGAGCAGCTTCACCGCGTTGTCCTTGAGGATCTTCGGCCGGACGCTGTCCTTCAGCGGCAGCTCGGCGAACGCGCCGAGCCACTTGGCCGGGGTGATGAGCGGGAAGTCGGTCGCGAAGAGGACCTTGTCCTGCAGCATCGAGTTGGACGCCTTCACCAGCGACTCCGGGAAGTACTTCGGGGACCAGCCGGACAGGTCGATGAACGCGTTCGCCTTGTGCGTGGCGATCGAGATCGCCTCGTCCTGCCAGGGCACGGACGGGTGGGCCATGATTACGGTCAGGCCTGGGAAGTCCGCGGCGACGTCGTCGAGCAGGAGCGGGTTCGAGTACCGCAGCTTGATCCCGCGGCCGCCCGGCATGCCCGCGCCCATCCCGTTCTGGCCCGTGTGGAAGACCGCCGGCAGGCCCAGCTCCTCGAGCGCCGCCCACAGCGGGTAGAACTCCTCGCTGGACGGGTCGAATCCCTGCAGGGAGGGGTGGAACTTGAATCCGCGGGCCCCGAGCTCGAGCGCCTGATGCTTGGCGCGGGCGATCGCGTCCTCGCCCGTGCGCGGGTCCACCGAGCCGAACGGGATGAGGACGTCGTTGTGCTCGGCCGCGCCGGCGATGAGGTCCTCGATCGAGTTGGGCTCGTGGTGGAGCTGGGTGCGGGCGTCGACCGTGAAGACCACCGCCGCCATGTTCAGCCCGCGGTAGGTGTCCGCGATCTTCTCGAGGGTGGGGTGCCGGTCCTCGGCCTTGAAGTACTTCGAGGAGGCCTCGTTGAGGTCGTCCGGGAGGGAGCAGTGGCCGTGGCCGTCGATCTCGACGTGCACGTGCATGTCGATCGCGTCGATGGCCTCGACGTCGATGCCGAGTTCGTAGCGGGCCACCTCAGGCACCGGCCTTCGCCCCGGCCTTGTCGGCCTCCGGCTGCAGCTCGGCGGGCAGCGGGAGGAACTCCTCGCCCACGCTCTGCAGGTGGCCGCCGATGAGCTCGGCGCCCTGCTCCTGGAGTGCCTCGTACGTCCAGCCGCCCTCGCGGTAGTCGGTCGTGGCCGGCTCGGGGTGGGTCCACACCTGCAGGCGGTCGCCGCCGGCGCCGATCGCCTGGCCCGTGATGCCGGCGGCGGCGTCGGAGGCCAGGTACGCGACGAGGCCGGCGACGTCGTCGGCCGTGCCGAAGCCGAGGTCGTGGCGGAAGAAGGCCGGCATGGCCTCGCCGCGCTCGTCCGCCTCGACGGCCTTGGCGAAGTACGGGACTGTCTTGGTCATCGCGGTCGCGGCCACGGGGATGACGGCGTTGACGGTCACGCCGGCCTTCTTCATCTCCAGCGCCCACGTGCGCACCATGCCCACGATCCCGGCCTTCGCCGCAGCGTAGTTGGTCTGGCCGAAGTTGCCGCGCTGCCCGGTCGGGGAGCCGATGGTGACGATGCGGCCGGCCACCCCGTTCTCCTTGAAGTACGCGTAGGCCTCGCGGACGCACGTGAACGTGCCCTTGAGGTGGACGTTGATGACGAGGTCGAAGTCCTCGTCCGTCATCTTCAGCAGGCTCTTGTCCCGCAGGATCCCGGCGTTCGTGACGAGGATGTCCAGACGGCCGAACGCCTCCACGGCACCGTCGACGAGGGCCTTGGCGGCCTCGGACGTGCCCACGGGAACGACGACGGCCGTCGCCTTCCCGCCGTCGGCCTCGATCTGCGCCACGGCCGCGGCGGCGGTCTCCTCGTTGACGTCGTTGACGACGACCGCAGCGCCCTGACGGGCCAGCTCACGGGCGTAGGCGAGGCCCAGGCCCTGTCCGCTGCCGGTCACGATCGCTACCTTGCCTGCCAGGCTCATGCCATGCTCCTTCGCACTTCGCTCCATGCGGTGCCCGCGGCCTGCTGACCGTGAGACCCTTGTCACAGTCCATGAAATTACGGATCATTGAGAATGTCAACGATTGATTTTTTCGTCCAGATTTTTCGCACGGTAGGAGATGCCCATGAGCGTGGACTTCCAGATTGAAGGCGACGGCGCTCCGCGGCTCGCTTCCTCGGCCATCGGCGGCGACGTCGGCCTGCTGCTGGCCAAGCTGCACGCGACCGGGTCCGTGCTCAACAACCACGCCCTGGCGGAGTTCGGGCTTCGCGAGCGCTCCTACTCGGTGCTGCGCCTCGCCTGCAGCGGCCTCGAGCCGACCCAGCGCGAGCTCGCGGACTTCCTGAGCCTTGACCCGAGCCAGATCGTCAGCCTCGTGGACGAGCTCGAGAAGCGCGGCCTCGTGACGCGCGAGCAGGGACGCACGGACAGGCGCCAGAAGATCGTGCTCGCGACCCCGGAGGGCGAAGTGGTGCATGCGAAGGCGCAGGCGGAGATCAGAGCCTGCGAGCGCCAGCAGCTCTCGGCGCTGACGGACGACGAGGCCGGCACGCTCACGGCGCTGCTCCGCAAGGCGCTCTGGGCGTAGGATCGGGCCCCGGAGAGTCGGGTCAGGCGCCCAGGGTACGGTCCAGATAGGCGTTGCGGAACAGCCCCGCAGGATCGCGCGCGGCGACCAGGTCCCGGAAGTCGTCGAACCGCGGGTAGAGTCCCCTGAGCTGTGGTGCGGTCAGGGAGAACACCTTCCCCCAATGCGGCCGCGCCCCGAACGGCGCCAGCGAGTCCTCGAGTTCGGGAAGGAACGCCTCGACCTCGACGGGCAGAGGCCGCCAGGTGAAGTGCAGGGCGATGCTGTCCTGACGGTACGAGGGGCTGAGCCAGAACTCGTCCGAAGCGACAGTCCTGACCTCTGAGACGAACAGGAGCGGAGCGAGCCTCTCCGCGAGGCCGCGCACCGACTGGAGTGCCTCGGCGGCGTGCACCCGAGGCAGCAGGTACTCCGTCTGGAGTTCGTCGCCAGCGCTCGGCGTGAATTCGTGCCGGAAGTGCGGCAGGCGGTCAAGCCAGGGCCCGGGCACATCGAGCTGCTCAGTGCAGTTCACGGCATCCATCTCCGGAAGGGGGTGCCGCTGCCGAGTGGCGGGCACCGCACCGTGGAAGGACGACGGCGCGGGGCCGGGCTCAGCGTCAAGGCGCACCTTCCGCCACACCTGCTGCACGCAGTCGCCGGCGTAGTCCGTGAAGAGCGAGACGCTGTAGCCGTCCCCGGCCACCGCGTCGTAGTCTGCGAGCACCGCTTCCCATGGCAAGTCCTCGAACACCTGCTGGCGCACCTGATAGCTGGGCTCGATCGCGAGCTCGAGCGCGGTCACGATCCCCAGCGCACCGAGTGCCACCACGGAACCGAGGAACTCGTCGCCATCGCCCTCCTCGAGCCGCTCGATGTCCCCGGACGCCCGCATCAACTCGACGGCCTTCACCGCTGAGGCCAGCCCCGGGTTCCTCGTCCCCGAACCATGAGTGCCTGTCTGGACCGCTCCCGCGACCGAGATGTGCGGGAGGGACGCCATGTTCTTCAGCGCCCATCCCGCGCGCTCGAGTGCGAGCGCCAACTCTCCATAGGCGCGCCCTCCCGGCACGCGCACGGTCGCGCGGGACGAATCGAGCTCGACCCCGCCCGGCATCCTGTCCAGCACCACCTGCAGGCCGGAGGTGTCGGCGACATCGTTGAAGCAGTGCCGCGAGCCCAGGGCCTTGACCCGGTCCCCGCGGCGCGCGGCGGCTGCGACAAGCTCGGCGAGCTCTGCCGTGGACTCGGGCCGAGCCACGGAAGCAGCCGAATAGTCGAGGTTCCCGGCCCAGTTCTTCATGCCCGGCCCCCGGGGCAGGAGGTCGAGACGGCGGCGCGGTACCGCTCGAGGATCCGTGGAGCGGGAGGCGACGTCACCGTCGTCGTGCGCCCGGTTTCCCAGTCCGGAAGCCGACCGCTGAGGACTCCCGCGGCTTGGCGTGCGGCGCCGTCGGCCACGTATTCTCCGGGTTCGGGGACGAGGACGGTGAGCCCGAGGATCTGGGCTGCTGCTTCCTGGACGGCACGCGATCGTGCGCCTCCGCCGACGAGGATGGCTCGTTCGGCCCGGACGCCCTGGGCCGTCAGCGCCGCGAACCCGTCCGCGAGGGAGCACATGATGCCTTCGACTGCGGCCCGTGCGAGGTTCGCGGGCGTGTAGCTCTTCAGCGTGATGCCGTGCAGGGAGCCCATAGCATCGGGCAGGTTCGGCGTGCGCTCGCCTTCAAAGTACGGCACGAGCGTCAGTCCGTCCGCCCCGGACGGGGCGGAGAGTGCCAGCTCGGTCAGCCCGGGCAGCGTGACGCCGAGCAGCGCCGCCGTCGCGTCCAGCACGCGCGAGGCGTTGAGCGTGCAGACGAGCGGCAGGTAGTGCCCGGTGGCGTCGGCGAAGCCAGCGACAAGCCCGGACGCGTCGGACGTCGCGTGCCCGGCCACGGCGAAGACGGTGCCCGAGGTGCCGATCGAGACCACTACGTCGCCGACCCCCGCTCCGACCCCGAGAGCGGCCCCAGCATTGTCCCCTGCCCCCGGTCCCAGAAGGGCTCCCGGAGCGAGCACGCGTGCGGTCCCGGCCGATTCGAGGGGGCCGAGCACCCGCGGCAGCGCCGGAACCCGGCCGAGAGCCTGTTCGAGCACCGCCGGAAGATAGTCGCCTGCGGCGGGCGACCAGTACCCCGTACCCGACGCGTCCGAGCGGTCGGTGGCCAGGGCAGCCAGCCCCGCCGGGCCGGACCCGGCCCCGTGCCCTGCGAGGCGCCAGGTGAGCCAGTCGTGCGGGAGGCAGACGGCCGCCGTGCGCGCCGCATTCTCAGGCTCGTTCTCTGCCAGCCAGCGCAGCTTGGCCGCGGTGATCGAGGCGACCGGCACGGTGCCGGTGGCCTCCGCCCAGAACCGCGCGCCCGAGGAGGGATCGCCGTCGCCCGCCTCTTTGACCAGATCCTCCGCCGCGGCCGCGGAGCGGATGTCGTTCCAGAGCAGGGCGGGCCTGACGACCTCGCCGGAGGCGTCGAGGCACACCATGCCGTGCTGCTGGCCGGCGACCGAGACGGCGGCGACGTCGTCGAGGCCGCCCGCGGCGGCCACAGCGGCCTGGAGGGAGTCCCACCACGCGCCGGGGTGGACCTCAGTGCCCTCCGGGTGGCGGGCCGAGCCGGAGCGCACAAGCCCGCCGGTCTCGGCGTCGCGGACAACGACCTTGCAGGACTGGGTGGAGCTGTCGACTCCGGCGACGAGCGTTGCCATGGAGTCAGCGTGCCCCGAGGAGGTGCTCGAGGGCGAGCTGGTTGAGGCGGATGAAGGCGTACGACCGCTCCGCGGCCTTCTCTGCGTCGAACTCCTCGAACGCGGAGGCGTCGGCGAGCAGGTCCGCCGTCGTCTCCCCCGCCGCGAGAGTGGGTTCGGCGAGCTCGAAGACTCCCGAGGCAGCGAGGGCCTCCTGGACCTCGGCATCGGCGCGGAACGCGGCCGCACGCTCCGCCAGGAGCAGGTACATGCGCATGTTCGCCTTCGCAGACTCCCACACGCCGTCATACCCGTCGGTGCGGGAGGGCTTGTAGTCGAAGTGGCGCGGGCCGTCGTAGCGGGGGCCGCCGTTCGGGAAGCCGTTCTCGAGCAGGTCGACCGTGAAGAACGCGCTGGTGAGGTCGCCGTGGCCGAAGACGAGGTCCTGGTCGTACTTGATGCCACGCTGGCCGTTGAGGTCGATGTGGAACAGCTTGCCGGCCCACAGCGCCTGGGCGATGCCGTGGGTGAAGTTCAGCCCGGCCATCTGCTCATGGCCGGTCTCGGGGTTCAGGCCCACGATGTCCCCGTGCTCGAGCTGGGCGATGAACGCGAGGCCGTGGCCCACGGTCGGGAGGAGGATGTCCCCGCGCGGCTCGTTCGGCTTGGGCTCGAGGGCGATGCGCAGTCCGTAGCCCTTCTCCTTGATGTAGGCCGCCGCCGTGTCCACGCCCTCGCGGTACCGGTCCAGCGCCGCGGCGAGGTCCTTGGACCCGTCGTACTCGGAGCCCTCGCGGCCGCCCCACATCACGAACGTCTCGGCACCGAGCTCTGCGGCGAGGTCGATGTTGCGCAGCACCTTGGCAAGGCCGAAGCGGCGCACGGAACGGTCGTTCGAGGTGAACCCACCGTCCTTGAACACCGGGTGGCTGAACAGGTTGGTCGTGACCATGGGGACCTTCAGGCCCGTCTCCTCCAGGGCGCCGCGGAAGCGCTTGAGGATCAGCTCCCGCTCGTCCGCGGTGGCGCCGAACGGGACGAGGTCGTTGTCGTGGAAGGTGATGCCGTACGCGCCGAGCCCGGCCAGCCGGTGCACCGCCGCGACGGGGTCCAGCTCCTTGCGGGTCGGGACGCCGAACGGGTCATTGCCCGTCCAGCCCACGGTCCAGAGGCCGAAGGTGAACTTGTTCTCAGGGGTCGGCGCCAGTGCCATGGGGAGCTCCTCGGGAAGGGGGTGGGTGAATTAGTATTCGTTCTGAACTATATGGACCGTGGTGTGATGTGGTCAACACTTTTCTTCGGGAGGACCCCATGACGTCAGAGGCCACCCCCGCACCCGGACGGGTGGGGGACGTCCGGCGGCGGAACCTGGCCCTCGTCCTGGGCTGCCTCGGCCCGGACGCTGTCGCGAGCAGAGCCGAGATCGCAGCGGTCTCCGGCCTGACCAAGGCATCGGTCTCCAGCCTCGTGGCGGACCTCCTCGAGACGGGCCTCCTCGAGGAGGTCGGCGTCACGCGCGGCGGCGAGCGCGGTCGGCCTGGCGTGGGCCTCGCGCTGAACCCCCGCCGCGGCGCGCTCGGCGCCGAGGTCAACGTGGACTACCTGGCCGTGGGCGTCCTCGACCTGAGGGGCCAGCTCCGCGTCCATGAGACGGTCGAGGCGTCCAACCAGGGCCGAGCCCCCGGGGACGTCCTCGCGGACCTCCACGGCCTGGCCGCCCGGGTCCGTGACGCCGCCAGTGCGGACGGGGTCGAGCTCCTCGGCGGAGGCCTGGCCGTCCCCGGCATCGTGGACGCGACCTCGGGCAGGGTCGCCACCGCGCCCAACCTCGGGTGGGACGATGTGCCGCTTGCCGACGCCCTCGAGGACCTCGTACCGGGAACGCCGTTCGCGGCCGAGCTGTCCAACGAGGCGGACAGCGCGGCCCTCGCCGAGCTCTGGTACGGGCGGGGACGCGCGCTCGGCTCCTACCTGTACCTCTCGGGCGAAGTGGGCGTAGGAGGCGGCCTCGTCATCGGCTCACAGCTGTTCACGGGTGCCGGCGGGCATGCCGGCGAGGTGGGCCACGTCGTCGTCGATCCCGGCGGACGCCGCTGCTCCTGCGGCGGCCGCGGGTGCGTCGAGACTGTGGCCGGGCAGGAGGCGATCCTCGGCGCCGCGGGCATCACCGGCGGTGGGAGCACGACGACGGGTCGGCTGGCTGCGCTGACGAGGTCCCTGGACGCCGGGGACGACAGGGCGATCCGCGCGGTCAAGCGCGCGGGCGAGGCGCTCGCCGTAGCGGTCGTCGCCGCCGCACGGCTCGTGGACCTCTCCGCGGTAGTCCTCGGAGGCCATTTCGGGCTGCTCCGCGACGTCCTCGGACCCGCTCTCGACGAGACGCTCGACGACCTCGCGCCGGGCCGCATCGCCGCCGTCACCTTCTCCGACCTCGGCGCCTCCGCCGCCGTCACGGGCGCGGCCGGCGCTGCGGTGCGGCGTGCCCTCGCTGCGCCGCACGCGCTCCTGGGCTGACGGTCCCGTCAGGAGACCGTCACCCCTCGAGTGCGCGGATCCGCCACCCCGTCTTGTGCTCCTCGCCGGGCGCGAGCCACACGAGGTCGGTCCCGCTCGCGAAGGCGTTGGGCGGGCAGGTCATCGGTTCGACGGCGACTCCGAGACGGCTCGGCGCGGGCGCAGGCCTGTCCGCCGTGTGGACCTGCACCCATGGGCACCCGGCATCCCACTCCATGACGACTCCGCTCCCCGAGGGATCCCGCACGACCGCCCTGGCCACCCCCTGATCGAAGCGGAGGCGGGTGAAGGCATGGTCGATCTCCGTCTGCCCGATCGTGCGGGACTCGCGGAAGTCAAACTCGTGCCCCTCCACGGTGCGCGTGCCGAGGGGCAGGAGCCTGTCGGGGGTGACCTCGAGGAACGCCTCCCCGGGGACCTGGAGCTCCCACGAGTCCAGCGGTGAGGGTCCCGCCACGAGATACGGGTGGGGGCACACGCCGTACGGTGCGCGCCCCTCCCCCACATTCGCCGCCCGCACGGACCAGTCCAGGCCGCCGGCGCTGAGCGCGTACCGCACCTCGAGCCGCAGCCTGAAGGGGTAGCCCTCGCTCGGGCCGAGGTCGAGCGCGAAGGCGACCGTGACGCCGTCGTGCGCGACGAGGTCCCACTCCCGCGCCAGCGCGAGGCCGTGCAGGGCGCAGCCGCGCTCGGGTTCTGTGACAGGGACAGCGAGGTCGCGGCCGGCAGCCCTGTACCGCCCGTCGGCGAGGCGGTTGGGCCAGGGGGCGGCGACGATGCCACGGAAGGCCGGGATCGGCGCGCCGGGCGCGAAGGGCACCACAAGGTCCCTCCCCCGGTAGGTCAGCGAGGCGAGGGCACCGGCCGTGCCGGTGACGGTGGCGGCATAGTCACCGGCACGGAGTGCGGCGCTCACCCCGCTCATGCGGAGAGCGAGCCTTCACGCGCCCGGTCGGCCAAGTCCTGGAGCACGACGGCGCGCGGCCGCTCCGCGCGGCTCGTCACCTCCACTGCGCGCCCCGTGCGGGCGGACTCGAGCAGCGATTCCATGACATCGAGCGTGTGGTAGGCAAGCGTTCCCCCAGCCCGGGGCTCCTCGACAGGCCCGCCTGCGAGGGTCCGGGCGAGGTCTGCGATGCCAAAGCCACGGCCTGAATCGAGGTAGCCCGCAGTGGTAACGAGGGTCTCCCAGTCGTCCCCGCCGAGCCTGAAGAGTTGCGTATCGCCGTCGAAGTGGTTCGGGTCCGGCACGGCGAGCGTCCCCAGAGATCCGTGGACCTCGATGTTCGGCGACTTGGTCTTGACGGCGTCGAAGCTCATGACGAGCGTCGACAGGGCCCCGGACTCGTGCACCAGGACGCCCGTGACGTGCGTGTCGGTGGTGACGGGGATCTTCTCTCCAACGCGCCGGCCGGAGCCGATCACGCGCTCCGCGCGGGTGTGGCTCGCCGCGCCGATCACCGAGGCAACCGGTCCCAGCAGGGTGACCAGGGCGCTCACATAGTACGGACCCATGTCCAGCAGGGGGCCGCCGCCGGGCACGTAGTAGAAATCGGGGTTCGGATGCCAGCGCTCGTGGCCCGGGGTGACCATGGTGGCGGTGGCGGCGACCGGTTCGCCGATGAGGCCGTCGTCGATCGCCTTCCTGGCGGTCTGGATTCCCGTGCCGAGCACGGTGTCCGGCGCGCAGCCTACGACAACGCCCGCCTCCCGCGCGGCCTCCAGGACCTCCCGGGCTTCCCGGGTCGTCGCCGCCAGCGGCTTCTCGCCGTACACATGCTTGCCCGCAGCAATCGCGGCCAGCGCGACCTCGGCGTGGGCCGCCGGGACCGTGAGGTTGAGGACGAGGTCCACGTCGCCGGCTGCGAGGAGCTCGTCCACGCCGAGGGCGCGCACACCGTCTCCGTACTCCCGCGCCACGTCCTGGGCGCGCGAGGCGTCGATGTCGGCCACCGCGACGAGCCGGACGTCCGGCAGCCGCCGGAAGCTGTCCAGGTACTGGCCCACGATCTTCCCGCAGCCGACGATGCCGATGTTCAGCGGCGTCCCGACCGCGCCCGGTCCTTCTGTTCCTACCGGCTTGCCCACAGCAGGCCCCTTTCGATGATGGTGCGGACATTGGGGTCCTGGAGGACCTCGACCCGGTGGCCGGGCGTGCAGACGAAGATGCGTCCAGCCCCCCACTCGCGCGTCCAGATGGCGGGTGACGTGACCTCGCGGTGCCACGGGTCCCACGCGCGGACCTTCTGGGTGGTCGTGGCGAGGACGTCGATGTAGTCGTCGGCGAGGACCCAGTACTGCTCGGTCACGAGGTCGAAGTCCGAGATGCCTCGGGTGATCGGGTGGTCGCTGGCTGCTGGGAGCATGTTGACGGTGTAGGGAACGTAGTTGTCTGCCTGCTCGCCGGTGCGCTCGTCGGGGTGCTTGCCCGGGTGGCAGGCGAACTGGCCGCCGATGAGGTGCAGGTAGTCGGAGGTGTTGCGGTACGAGTCCGCGATTCCCCCGTGCCAGCCAGCCAGACCGGTCCCGTTCTCGACGGCGGCCCGGAGGCCCTCGAACTCGTCCTTCTCGATCGTGGACATCGTCATGCACTGCATCACGAGGTCGACGGTGGCCATGTACTCGGCATCGGCGTAGATCTTGGGCGATTCCTCGATCCGCACCTCGTAGCCGTTCGACTTCAGGTGCGGGATGAAGAGGTCCGTGGCTTCGACGGGCTGGTGCCCGTCCCAGCCCCCGCGCACCACGAGCGCGTTCTTGGTGGTCATCTAGTGGTTTCCTTTGCTGCTGAAGGCGGCGTCGAATGCCGCCGCGGGCGGGGCGATCTCGGCCAGGCCGCGCACCAGGGCCAGTGCCTGCGGCGCCCCGACGAGGCGGTCCATGCCGGCGTCCTCCCATTCGATGCTTGTCGGCCCCTCGTACCCGATGGCGTTGAGGGTGCGGAAGATCGGCTCCCACTGCACATGCCCGTGCCCGGCGGTGACGAAGTCCCAGCCGCGGCGGGGGTCCGCCCACGCCAGATGGGAGCCGAGCCGGCCGTTGCGCCCGTTGAGCTGCCGGACGGACTCCTTGACGTGGACGTGGAAGATCTTCTCGGCGAAGTCCTGCAGGAACATGACGGGGTCGAGGTCCTGCCAGATGAAGTGCGAGGGATCGAAGTTGAGCCCGAAGGACTCCCGGTGGCCGATGGCCTCGAGCGTGCGCCTGGCAGTCCAGTAGTCGTACGCGATCTCGGACGGGTGCACCTCGAGGGCGAATCTGACGCCCACCTCATCGAAGACGTCCATGATGGGGTTCCAGCGGTCGGCGAAGTCCCGGTACCCAGCCTCGATCATTCCGTCGGGAACGGGCGGGAACATTGCCACGGCCTTCCAGATCGAGGATCCCGTGAACCCGGTGACGGTCTCGACCCCTAGCCGGGCAGCGGCGCGCGCCGTGGCCTTCATGGCTTCCGCCGCGCGCTGGCGCACGCCTTCCGGGTCTCCGTCGACCCACACAATGTCGGGAAGGATTCCGCGATGCCGCTCGTCGATGGGGTCGTCGCACACGGCTTGGCCGGTGAGGTGGTTCGCAATGGCGAAGACCCGGAGCTCGTGCTTCTCGAGGATGTCGAGCCGGCCCTGCAGGTATGCGTCGTCCTCAGCGGCGCGCACGGGGTCGAGATGGTCGCCCCAGCAGGCGATCTCGAGCCCGTCGAAACCCCACTCCCCCGCAAGCCGCGCGACTTCCTCGAACGGCAGATCGGCCCATTGGCCGGTGAACAGCGTGATCGGTCGTGCCATGGTCAGGCTCCTTCCACCTTGGTCCAGCGGCTCTCGTCCGCGGCGCTCGCTTCGACGGCTTCCAGGACGCGCTGGACCTGGAGCGCGTCCGCGAACGACGGCGCGGGCTGCTTCCCTGCCGCGATCGCCTCAATCAGGTCCACCGCCTGGTGGGTGAACGCGTGCTCGTAGCCGAGGCCGTGGCCCACAGGCCACCAGTGCCCGGTGTACGGGTGCTCAGGCTCGGTGACCTGGATCTTCCGGAACCCGGCATTCGGCTCGTCGGCTGCGTCGTAGAACCACAGGGAGTTCATGTCCTCGAAGTCGAACGCGAGCGAGGCCTTCGAGCCGTTGAGCTCGAGCCGCATCGCGTTCTTCCGGCCGAGGGCGAACCTCGTCGCCTCGAAGACGCCGATCGGGCCCGACAGACCGGCAACCCCTGCTGTACGGGCACCCCCGCCGAACCGGGCGCTGAAGACTGCGGCATCGTCGACCGTCACAGCACCCTTCGGGCCCTCGGTGCCGCCGTGTCCGCCCAGCCCGACGAAGTCGCCGCCCACCGGCCGCTCCTTGACGAACGTCTCCAGCAGGGCCGAGACCCCGGTGATGTTCTGTCCGGAAATCCACTGCGCGGCGTCGATGATGTGGGCGCCGATGTCTCCGAGCGAGCCCGAGCCGGACTTCGACCTGTCGAGCCGCCACGTCAGCGGCGCGTTCTCGTCGGTGAGCCAGTCCTGCAGGTACTGGGCGCGCACGTGGCGGAGAGCGCCCAGCGCGCCCTCGTCCACGAGTCTCTTGGCGAGAGAGAGTGCAGGGGTGCGGCGGTAGGAGAATCCGCACATTGCGAACACCCCGCGGGATGCGGCGGCGTCCGCAGCCGCCGTCATCCGTTCCGCCTCCGCCACCGAGTTCGCAAGCGGCTTCTCGCACAGGACGTGCTTGCCGGCCTCGAGCGCGGCGATCGCGATCTCCTCATGGGTGTCGCCGGGGCTGCAGATGTCGACGAGGTCGATGTCGTCGCGCTCGATCAGTCGGCGCCAGTCGGTCTCGGCGGACTGCCAGCCGAGCTTCTCCGCGGCTTCCGCGACCCGGCCCGGGTCACGCCCAGCCACTGCGGCCATCACGGGGGCCAGCGGGAGGTCGAAGAACCGTGGCGCAGTCCGCCATGCCTGCGAGTGGGCCGCACCCATGAAGGCATAGCCCACCATCCCCACGCGCAGGGGCCGCGACACCGCGCTCACTTGCTGAATCCAGCCGTGAGGCCACTGAGCAGCTGGCGGCGGGCAACGACGTAGAGGACCAGGAGCGGGAGCGTCGCGAGGACCACCGAGGCCAGCACGGCCGGGATGTTGGCCGTGAACTCGCCCTGGAAGGTCCACAGGGACAGGGGCAGGACCCGCGTGGAGGGGCTCTGGGTGAGGATGAGCGGGAAGAGGAAGCCGTTCCACACGTGGAGCGCGTCGTAGATGCCCACCGTCACCACTGCGGGCTTCACCAGTGGGAACGCGAGCCGCCACATCATCGTCCAGTCGCTGCAGCCGTCGAGCCGCATCGATTCGAACAGCTCGTTCGGAACGTCCCGCATGAAGTTCGCGAGGATCAGGACCGAGATCGGGATTGCGAAGGCGATCGAGGGCAGCATGAGCGCCAGCAGGGTGTCGTACATGTGGGCTCTCGTGATCATCCAGTAGATCGGGATGATCGTCGCGTGCAGCGGAATGGCGAGGCCCAGCAGGAACAGCTTGTTCGTGACGTTCAGGAAAAGGCCCCTGCCCCGCACGATCGCGTAGGCCGCCATGAACGAGACGAACAGGGTCGGGACGACGCTGCCGATCGTCACGATGAGGCTGTTGGCGAAGTACTGGACGAAGTTGTTCTCGAGCACCAGCTGGTAGTTCGCCAGGGTCGGCTCGGCGGGCGGGGCCATCGGGTTGGTGGTGAAGAAGCCGGCTTGGTCCTTCAGGCTCGTGATCACCACGTAGTAGATGGGCAGGATGATGATCGCGAGCCAGATCCATCCGCCGAGGCCGCCCAGAAGGTTGGGCCGGGACCTGCCCGGGCCCTTGACAGGAGTGGCCGCGCGCTCACGACGGCGCGTGGGCGCCACCGGGGGGACAGGGAGTTGGGTGGTAGAGGCCATCAGGCACCTTCCAATTGGCTCGCATTGGCGTTCTTGCCCCCGAGCCGCTGCAGCAGCAGCGCCAGGGCCAGGCCGATGACGACGAGGATGACGCCCAGCGCGCTGGCCGCGCCCATGTCGTTGGCCTTGAAGCCGGTCAGGTACATGTGCAGGGGCAGGAGGCGGGTCGAGTAGCCGGGGCCGCCCGCGGTGAGGACGAACACGAGGTCGAAGTACGCGAGGGAGCCGAGCACCATCAGCGTCGAGGAGGTGATGATGGTGTACTTCAGCTGCGGCAGGGTGATGTGGAGGAACTGCTTGACCCGCCCAGCGCCGTCGATCTGCGCAGCCTCGTAGAACGAGACGGGGATCTGCCGGACACCGCCCTGGTAGATCAGCGTGTGGAACGGCACGAACTGCCACGCGATGACGAAGACGACGACGAAGAGGACCAGGTCCGAGTTGCCCAGCCAGTCCTGGGCGAGGGCGGGGACGCCGAACCCGGGCCCGACGCCGAAGTTCGGGTCGAGCAGCGCCTTGTAGGCGATGGCGACCGCCGCCGAGGAGAGCAGGAGCGGCACGAAGTAGAGCACTGCGAGGGCAGCCCGGTACTTCTGGGCGCCCGCTGTGAAGACACCGAGCAGGAGGCTGATGGGTGCTTGGACGATGAACGAGAAGAGCATGATCTTCGCCGTCACCCAGAGGGCATTCAGCGTGAGCTCGTCGGTGAGGACGCGAGTCCAGCTGGACACGCCGTCGAACGTGATCTCGCTCAGCCCGTCCCAGCGCGTGAAGCTCAGGGCGAGGACGCCGATGAGCGGGAGGATGGCGAAGACCAGGAAGAACGCGAGGGCCGGAACGGCCAGCCACCCCGACGGGCCCTTCTCGCGGGCCCGCCGGGAGGCGGTGGTTGTCAGAGCCACGTGGAGCTCCTACTTGCCGATCGTCGCGTTCATCGATGAGACGAACTGCTCGGGGGTGATCTTCTTGAGGAAGATCTGGTCGAGGTTGGAGAGCATCGCGTCGCCCTGGGCCGGGCTCAGCGCCTGGTCCCAGGAGAGCGTGAAGCTGGGCGCATCCTTCGCCATGCCGTAGACGAAGGTCAGGAAGTCCTTGTCGGGCGAGGCCTCGAGCTTGCTCTCGATCCCCTTGATCACCGGGACCGCTCCCGAGTTGATGAGGTCCTGGGTGTTCTCATCGTTGAACATGCCGTCCTTGATGTAGTCCTGCGCAGTCTTCTTCTGCGCGTCCGTGGCCTTGGATGACACGGACCAGAAGTTGGAGGGGTTGCCGACGATGTCCTTGGGGTCCCCGGCGCCGCCCGAAACCGTCGGGAAGGCCGTGAAGCCGAGCTTGCCGCTCTTGACGAAGTCGGCGGCGTCCTTCTTCATGCCCTGGTAGATCCAGCCGCCCTGGAGGATCATCGCCGCCTTGCCGGTGTACAGCAGGGCCTGGTCGGCGCTGCTGTCCGCCGCGATGGAGGAGAAGCCGTTGACGAAGCCGCCTGCGTCCACAAGCTGCTGGATCTTGGTGAGGGCCTCGGTGACCGCGGGATGCGACCAGGCGTTGGGCTTGTTGGCTGCGATGTCGGCGAAGACCTGGGGGCCGCCGATGCGCTCGACGAGGTACTCGAGCCACATGAGGTCAGGCCACTTCGACTGGCCGCCGAGGGAGAAGGGGGCGATCCCGGCGTCCTTGAACTTCGGCACGAGGGCCATCAGCTCGTCCCAGGTCCTGGGCGGCTCCGCGCCCACCTTCGCGAACACGTCCTTGTTGAAGTAGAGGACGACCGGCTGCGTGTTGTTGTTCGGCACGGCGTAGGTCTTGCCGTTGACTTGGCCGTTCTTGAGCACGGACGGCAGGTAGCGGTCCTTCACCTGCGGGTTCTGGTCGAGGAAGCCGGTGAGGTCCTCGACCTGGCCCGCATCTACGTAGGACTTGAGCACGCCGCCGCCCCAGCCGTAGATGAAGGTGGGACCCTGGCCGGCGCCGACGGCCGTGCGCACCTTGGTCTTGTACGCGTCGTTGGCGAAGAAGTCGAGCTTGATGGTCTCGTCGCTGTGCGCCTTGTTCCACGAGTCCACAGACTTCTGCAGGGAGGCCTGGTTGCCGCCCGTGAGGCCCCACATCGTCGCGGCGTCGGCGCCGGCCGATCCGCCACCCGGGCCAGCCGAGCCGCAAGCGGCGAGGGACAGGGCAAGTGCCCCGGCGGAGATGGCCGTTGCGGCCGTGCGAAGTTTCCGAATGTTCATGGTTTTCCGTTTCATCCTCGGGGGTCCTCACTGACCGCAAGGCTTCGAAAAGTTTCGAATTACTTTCGGCGGTGCACTGCCACGCTACGGGGTGACGTGTGTCACGGTCAACGGAAATCCGGAAAAAGTTCAGGAGCTATACGAAAGGTCGGTTGACCCGGGGCCCTTCTCCTCCCAGACTGGACCCAACGAAAACTTTCGAAAGATTGGGGCAGGCCGATGGCACCCGCGACGAGGACGGCGACCAAGGCCAAGTCCACTCTGGCGGAAGTCGCCCGTCTCGCCGGCGTCTCAGCGCCCACCGTCTCCAAGGTGGTCAACGGCCGCGACGACGTCGCTCCGGAGACGAGGGAGAAGGTCCTGGCTGCGCTCGCCAAGGTGGGCTACTCCTCACCGGCCCAGCGCCGGGTTGCAGCGCCCGGACCGGATGTGGTCGAGGTGGCCCTCGATGCGCTCACGTCGGCCTACACCACGGATGTCCTCACCGGGATCCTCGACTACGCCGCCGTCGCAGGTGTCGAAGTGATGGTCAGCGTCACCGGCGGAACACCCAGCGCGGGTCTCGGCCCAGAACGCCGCGCCCAGAGGATGCTCGACCAGGGGCGTGCTGGCCTGATCGTCGTGACCTCGGCCTTCAGCGAGGCGCAGCTGTCGGCCTTCCGCCGGCACGGGATCCCGGTCGTCGTCATCGACCCGCAGAACCCGCCGCCGTCCGACGTGGTGAGCGTCGGTGCCACGAACTGGGCCGGCGGCAAGGCCGCGGCCGAGCACCTGGTGGCGCTGGGGCACGAGAGGATCGGGTACCTCGGCGGCCCTGAAGGCGCGGAGTGCAACCAGGCCCGCCTGCACGGCTACATGTCGGTTCTCATGTCCCACGGAATCGCTGTGAGGCCGGAGTGCATCGTGCATGGGAAATTCCGCAGCGAGCACGGCATCGAGGGTCTCAAGCGGCTGCTGTCCCTTCCCGAACGGCCTACAGCGATCTTCGCTGCAAGCGACAGCATCGCCGTCGGCGTGCTGCGGGAGGCGCGCCGTCAGGGCATCCGAGTGCCCGAGGACCTGAGTCTGGTGGGCTTCGACGGCACCGCCCAGGCAGAGGACGCCGTGCCGGCGCTCACCTCGGTCTCCCAACCGCTCCAGAAGATGGGGCGGTCGGCGCTCCGCTCGGTCCTGCGCCAGGCCCACGGCGAGCCGCTCGACTCCCATCGCGTTGAGCTCGCGACCGAGCTCGTGGTGCGCGAGTCCACGGCGCCCCCGGCCGCATCGGATCCCGCACGGGGAAGCCGTCAATCAGCGCGGGCCGGTCAGTCAGCGGCCACCGCCGGCAGCCTCCCGTCCACGTAGGCGACCGTGCTGCGCTTGAAGATCTCCGCGTAGAGGGAGAGCTGAACCCCGAGAACGCCGGGCCGCCCCTCGATCCCCTCGACCACCGAGCGGAGCTCGACGACGGACCGGGCGGCGGTCTGGACGAGCAGTTGGCCCGAGACGTTGGCCGCCCAGCGGGTCGTGGGGAGTTCTGCGACGTAGGCACCCACCGCGTCGACGTCCCCGGGAGAGGTGCGGACCGTGAGGAATGCCTCGAAGGGGTAGCCGATCGAGGACGGGTCCAGGATCGCGCGGACGTACACGCCCCCCGAGGCGATGAGTGCCTCAAGCCGCCGGCTCGCGGTCGCCTTGGAGACGGAGAGGCCGGCGGCGAGTTCCTCGATGGTGGCCCGGCCGTTGGTCCTCAGGATGTCCACGAGGGCCTGGTTCGGCTCGTCGAGGCGGGGCATGCCGAGGTCCTCGTAGCGCGTGACGTACTGGGGAAGCTCGGAGGGGCTGAGCGCGTCGTACTGCTCGCGCGTGAGCAGATCGGGACGCCAGCCGGAGACGGTGCGGTAGTACTCGAAGATCGGCTCCAGGGAGACGTCCCGCACGCCGTCGACCTGCGCAAGGTCGTGGTACAGCAGCGGCCCGATCTCCTCCTGCCCCGCGAAGAGCTCTACGATGCATTCGCTGGCGCGCGAGAGGGCGCTGACCCAGTGGGTCTCGGGACGGTCGGCGAGCCACGCACCGATGCCCCGCAGCGCTCCGGGCGCCGCCGCCACCCGGAGCATGTAGAGGTCCACAGGCGCCAGCGCGGCCGGGTTCGGGAACGACTGGACCCGCACGACCCCAGACGCCAGCAGGCGGTTCCCGCGGCGGGCAACGGTCCGCTCCTGCTGGCCGAGGACCTCGGCGACGAGCCGCCACGGCGCCCTGCCGTTGCGGATGAGTGCCGCCACTATCTGTCGGTCGAGGTCGTCGAGCATGGCCCCATCCTGTCAGGAAGCGGGAGTGGGGGCGCACGACGGCGGGTGGGCGGCCGCCGTCGTGCGCCCCGGGTGGGGTGGGGCTACCGTCCGAGGTAGGCGAGCAGGCCGGTGAGTGCGGCGCCGGTGCCGTTGACGACCGCGAGCTCGGCGTCCGGCGCGAACTGCGGCGAGTGGTTTCCGGCCGGGGTGCGGCCGTCGGTGAACTCATCCGCGGGGAAGGCCCCGAAGGACCAGAAGACGCCAGGGACGCCGATGGCGTCGCTGAGCCATCCGGCGTCCTCCGAACCCATGCCGAGGGGGCTTTCGGCAACGGCGTCCTCGCCGAAGCCTGCACGCAGCGCGGCGGCGACGCGCGCGGCGTGCTCCTCGTCGTTGAAGAGGCGCGGGAAGCGGTTGATCTCCACGATCGCCGGGTCCTCGATGCCCGAGGCCAGAGCCTCGGCGGAGATGATGCGCCGAATCGCGGACAGGACCCGCTCGCGGGTGTCCTCGTCCGGAGTGCGCACGTTGAGGCTGAATTCGGCGGTCTCCGGGATGATGTTCTCCTTCAGCCCGGCATGGAAGGTGCCGACCGTGACGACAGCGGGCGTGGTCGGCGGGAGCTCCCGCGAGACGATGGTCTGAAGGCGCAGCACCATCGCGGAGGCGGCGACGATCGGGTCGAGCGACTTCTCCGGCTGGGAGCCGTGCGCCTGGCGTCCGCGCACCGTGACCCGCCACGAGTCGGCGAGGCTGGCCATGTTGCCTCCCCTGAGCCAGAACGTCCCTGCCTCCTGCGGCATGACGTGCTGGGCGAGCACGATCTCGGGTCGCGGCGCGCGGTCCCACAGCCCGTCGTCGACCATCTCCTTGGCGCCCCAAGCGGTCTCCTCGCCCGGCTGGAAGATCAGCACGAGGGTTCCTGCCCACTCCTCGGGGCGTTCCGTGAGGTACTGGGCGGCGGCGAGCGCCGCGGTGATGTGGGTGTCATGGCCGCAGCCGTGCATGACCGGTGCTTCGCTCCCGTCCGGCAGGGTGCCGGTGGCGGTGCTCGCGTAGTCGAGGCCGGTCTCCTCGGCGATCGGCAGGCCGTCCGTGTCGGCGCGGAATCCGACCACGGGGCCGTCGCCGTTGCGCAGGATCCCGACGACGCCGGTGCTCCCGCAGCGGAAGTGCTCGATGCCGAGCGCGGTGAGCCGGGCCTCGATCGACTCGGCGGTCCGGTGCTCGGCCGAGGAGAGCTCGGGCGCGCGGTGGAACGCCTTGTACAGCGCGATGTGTTCCTCGATGAATGCTTCCGGGACCTCGATCGTGGAGGTCAGGGCAACGGTGGTCGCCTCGGTCATGGTGTTTCCTCTCTGCTTGAAGTCGGTGCGCGGCACGGGCGCGGTGGGGCTGTCGTCAGTGCCCGACGGACGAGGCGGCGGCGGAGGGCTGCCCGTCCGCGGCGCGGGAGCGGGCGAACCACGCGAGGATGATCGTCGCGGCCACGGCCAGGAGGGTCCCGTAGAAGCTCAGGGCCGGAACCAGCGGGATGAGCACGTAGGTGATGAGCGCGGCGACGACGGCTGCGACGATCGTGATGCGCATGTTCTTCATCGTCACCACGGCCTGCACAGTGACCGCGCCGAAGACCGCCGGGAGGATGTAGAGACGGGCGACCGCAACCAGGCCCGGCGGGAGGACGCCCACGAGCCACGTGCCGAGGACCCCGACCAGGATCACGAGGGTGACGATGTGGATGAAGGCTGCCCCGATGATGGCCGCTCCGGCGATGAGCTCGGCCCGTCGCGTGCCGGGCTTCTCGTCGAGGTCCGCCTGTGCCACGAGGGCGGAGGGCAGGAGCTTGTTGGCGATGTTGCCGATCATGAAGGCCTGGTACATGGCCGACCGGCCGAGGACCGGGTAGTACGAGATGGGCTCGATGACGGCGATCACGCCGAACGTCGCGACGACAAGGCCGACAGCCGTCCACAGTTCGCCGCCCGTGATGCCGAGGCCGGTGCCGAACGCGGCGAAGAGCGCAGCGCCGAGGGAGATGAGGAAGCCGAGGCCGAGGGTGATCGGGCCCCAGATGGACGTGGTGCGGTCGAACTGGGCGAGCCCGCTGAGCCGGGTGCTGGTCTGGGTGGACATGGTTCTCTCCTGGCTCTTACTTGGCGGTCACGAGGTAGGCGATGACGAGGGCGACGAGGATTGCGATCCCGAGACCCCATTCGCGCAGCCACGGCTTCTTGAAGTACTTGGCCCCGAGGAGGCAGAGCCCCATGACCCCCGCTGAGGACAGGAGCGTGACGATGTGGATCGGGGACTTGACCGTCTCGGCGAGCGCCAGCGAGAAGAAGGCGCCGAGGAGCGCGGCGGCGGGCACGATCGTCATGACGGCGGGGTTGACCTTGCGCAGCGTCTTGTCGCCCTTCGACAGGATCGGCGTGAGGACGAGGGCGGTGAGCATCCAGACCAGGCCGCCGAGGGTCATGGCCGCGAAGCCGATCGCGAAGACCTTCTGGGTGTAGGTCGGGCCGCCGAGCTGGGCGTGCTGGCTGCCGGCGGCGATGCCTGCCGCGGCGACGTCGAACGCGGCCGAGCCCACGAGGCCGATGCGGGTGAGGACCGCGGGCGTCGAGAAGAGCGGCAGGAGGGAGATCGCCACGAGGGCAACCGCGAGGGACGGTCCGATCGCCGCGATGGCGCCACGGCGGACGGACCCGGTCACCTGGGCGTTCGTCAGGTTGGCCTCGGGTGCCGCCTTGCGGATGGCCCGCAGGTAGATCACGGACTGGAGGATGATCACGGCGAAGACGCCCGCTGCGGCGATCCACAGGAGCGGGTGGAAGGACACGGGGGTGATGTCGGTGGACCCCGGGTCGACGGCGAGCGGGTGCATGGGACTCCTTGACGGTGATGACCGGAAACCTGCGGTGAGGATCTGTGATGTCCAGAACACTTCACTGTGATCTGGGGCATTTCGGATTTACTCAATGAAACGGTTTCAAATGTCCGAAGTCAACAGTCTTGCCAAAATTCCGCCGGCCCGTCCCCCTCGTCGCCCGGCGAGCCCCTGGTCGATAGAGTTGGGCGCATGAGCGAAGGAATCGTGGTCGGCGGCACCGATGAGATCGAAGAGGGCACCGCCAAGGTCGTGGAACCCGAGGAGTCCGGCTTCAGCGAGGCGATCGCCGTCTTCCATGCGGAGACGGGCTGCTTCTTCGCGCTCAACGACACCTGCACCCACGAGGAGGCCTCCCTGGCGGAGGGCTGGATCGAGGGCGAGGAAGTCGAGTGCCCGCTCCACTCGTCGAGCTTCAACCTCCGCACGGGCAAGGTGACCTGCCTCCCGGCCACCGAGGACACGCGCACGCACCGGGTCGAGGTCCGCGACGGCCAGGTCGTCCTCTTCCCCGGCACCGACGCCGATCCGGAGGCCTGCGCCAAGTAGCTCCGCGGCAGCGCGCCGGGTTCCGGCCAGCAGAACCTAGCGCGGCTCGGTGATGCCGGCGTCGTTCAGGGCAGCCGCGACGGCGGCGCAGCACGCACGGAGAGCGTCGCGCGTCGCGGGCTCCTCGAGCACCGAGGCGCGGGAGCGGGGCGTGCTGATCGAGAGCCCGAGCCAGGCGCGGCGAGGTGACCCTCCGGCGTCGTACTGGAGGACGGCTGCGCCCATCGCTGCGATGTCCGCCTCAGTGCGGCCGATGTTGACGGCAACACCGGTCTCGCGCACGGTCGCGAGCTCCGCCTCGAGCGCGCGGAACGCGTCTTCCCCGAGCTGTTCGCCGGACATCCGCGCGCCCCGGCCCATGTACAGCTGGCGAAGGGTCCCGAGGTCGAGCGTCGCGAGCATCGCCTTGCCGCCGGAGGAGAGGCTGGCCGGCAGCACCGTGCCTGTCCGGTCCCCCACGCGCAGCAGTTGGCGCGACTCCGCGCTCATCAGGAACCGCACGCTCGTGCCGAACCTGACCATGATGTTGACGGTCTCCCCCACCGTCGCGGCAAGCTCCTCGAGGTGAGGCGCGGCGAGGGCGACCACCTCCTGGAGCCGCCCATGCCGCGACGCCCCCGAGAGCACGGGGCCGGCGGTGTAGCGCCGCGCTTCGTCCTGCGCGGCGAAGCCGCGGTAGACGAGCGTCGCGAGGAGCCTGTGCGCGGTCGACGGCGCCACGCCCAGCCGCTCGGCCGCCTCGTTGACTCGGATGGCCCCGCTTTCCTGCAGCAGGAGGATGAGCTGGAGGGCGTTGTCGACGGACTCGATCGCGTAGGCGGGCTTCTTGACGATCTGGAACTTCTGCACAACAGAATTCTATGGCCTGTGTGAGGCGGGGCACCTCATCCTGAGATGCATGTCCTCTAGCGTTACCACTCCCGCGTCCGGCAACGAGGCCGGCCAGACCCGTCCCGGCTCATCACCCCGGCGAGGCAATGCCGTCATCGCCGTCATCATCTGCTGGGCCATGGTCGTCTTCGACGGCTATGACCTCATCGTCTACGGCACCGTCCAGAACAACCTCATCGAGTCCACCGGTTGGGGCCTCAACGCCGCCTCGGCCGGCACGATCGGCTCGATGGCCTTCATCGGCATGATGGTCGGCGCGGTCTTCGCGGGCCGGCTGTCGGACACGTGGGGACGCCGGAAGGCCATCGTCCTGTGCACGGTCATCTTCTCCGTCGCGACCGTCCTGTGCGCGTTCGCCCCCAACGCCGCCGTCTTCGCCGCGCTGCGACTCGTCGCCGGCCTCGGGCTCGGCGGCCTCGTCCCCTCCGCGAACGCGATGGCGGCGGAGCTCATCCCCTCGAAGTGGCGCGGCTCGATGGCCACCCTCATGATGTCGGGCGTTCCGATCGGCGGCACCGCCGCGGCCCTGCTCGGCCTCTGGATGGTCCCGTCCTTCGGATGGCCGTCGATGTTCCTCGTGGCGATCATCCCGCTTGCCGTATTCGTTCCGCTGGGCCTGAAGTACTTCCCCGAGACCCTCGGCTCGTCCGCGCACGAGGCCGGCGCCTCCCCCGCAGCTTCGTCCGCACCGTCCACCGCAGAGAGCACGACGCCGCGCAGCGGCTTCCGCGGCCTCTTCGGCAGCGGCTTCGCGTTCCTCTCGGTCCTGTTCGCGGCGTCGACGCTCTTCACCCTGTTCGCCTGGTACGGCCTGGGGACGCAGCTGCCCAAGATCATGCGTGATTCCGGCTCCGATCTCGGCCCGGCGCTGACCTTCACCATCGCGCTCAACCTCGGCGCCGTCGCCGGGTCGATCATCACGGCGTGGGCCGGTGACAAGTTCGGCACGGTGAAGGTCTCGGTGGTTGCCGCGTTCCTCGCAGGCGCAGCCCTCGTCGCGCTCCTCGTGGCGCCGGCATCGAACACGGCCTTCGTCTACGCGGCCCTCGTCATCGCCGGCGTCGGGACCCACGGCACCCAGTCGCTCGTCATCGGCGCGATCGCTTCGCACTACCCGAGCGCGCTGCGCGGCACCGCACTCGGCTGGGCCCTCGGCGTGGGCCGCATCGGCGCCGTGCTCGCGCCGCAGCTCTCCGGGCTCATGCTGGCCAGCAAGACGGTTCCGCCGTCGATGAACTTCCTCCTCTTCGGCGGAGCCGCGCTCATCTCCGCCGTGCTCCTGGGCGTCGTCGCCGCCCGTGACTCCCGGCGTCGCGCCGCGGCCGTCGCTGCTCCGGCGACAGTGGCCTAGCAACCTGGGTACGAAAAGCGCGTGGCCGGCTTCCTTCGGGAAGCCGGCCACGCGCCGTCGTGCGTTGTCCTGCCCTAGCGCTGTCTGGCCCTAGCTGGCTGCGCCCTCGATGGCGGCTTTCGCCGTGGGGTCGGAGCCCTCGAGGAAGGCGGCAATCCGCTCGGGCTCGCCCTCCTCGCCGATCGCGGAGGCCGCCCGTCCGAGCGCGTAGAGCGCGCGGAGGAACCCGCGGTTCGGCTCGTGCTCCCACGGAACGGGCCCGGCGCCGCGCCAGCCGCTCCGGCGCAGCGCGTCGAGGCCGCGGTGGTAGCCGACTCGGGCGAAGGCGTAGGACTCGATCGTGCGGCCCTCATCCCAGGCCTCCTCAGCGAGGACGGCCCACAGGAGGGACGACTCGGGATGCCTGGCCACCAGGTCGAGGGCCGGCCGGCCGAGGGCGAGTCCTTGGTAGACCTCGTCCTCGGCGGGAAGCCTCGTGGGCTCGGGGCCGAGGAGGTTGGTGCGGAATGTCTCGCTCATCGCTGCCCCTGCGCCCGGCCTACTTGACGGACTTGCCGGCGGAGCCGAGCTGCTGGGCGGCCTCGACCACGCGCGCGGCCATGCCAGCCTCGGCGAGGGCGCCCCACACGCGGGGGTCGTAGGTCTTCTTGTTGCCCACCTCGCCGTCGACCTTGAGCACGCCGTCGTAGTTGGCGAACATGTGCCCTGCCACCGGGCGGGTGAAGGCGTACTGGGTGTCGGTGTCGATGTTCATCTTGATCACGCCGTAGGAGACGGCGTCCGCGATCTCCTGCTCGGAGGAGCCGGAGCCGCCGTGGAAGACGAGGTCGAACGGGTTGTCCTTGCCGATCTTCGCCCCGACCTGAGCCTGGATGTCCTTGAGGATCTCGGGGCGGAGCTTGACGTTGCCCGGCTTGTAGACGCCGTGGACGTTGCCGAACGTCAGGGCAGTGATGTAGCGGCCGTTCTCGCCGGCGCCCAGCGCGTCGACCGTGGCGAGACCGTCGGCGACGGTCGTGTAGAGCTTCTCATTGATGGCATTCTCGACGCCGTCCTCCTCGCCGCCGACCGCGCCGATCTCAACCTCGAGGATCATCTTCGCCGCGGCCGTGCGGGGCAGGAGCTCCTTGGCGATGCGCAGGTTCTCCTCGAGGGTCTCGGCGGAGCCGTCCCACATGTGCGAGTTGAAGAGCGGGTCGCGGCCGGCCTTGACCTCGGCCTCGGAGGCCTCCAGCAGCGGCAGGACGAAGCTGTCGAGCTTGTCCTTGGGGCAGTGGTCCGTGTGCAGGGCGATGTTCACGTCGTAGCTCTTGGCGATCTCGCGGGCGAACGCCGCGAAGCCCAGCGAGCCGACCACCATGTCCTTCACCGACGCGCCGGACCAGTAGGCCGCACCGCCGGTGGAGACCTGGACGATGCCGTCCGAGCCGGCCTCCGCGAAGCCGCGGATCGCGGCATTGAGCGTCTGCGACGAGGTGACATTGACCGCCGGGAACGCGTAGCCGCCAGCCTTGGCGGAGTCGATCATCTCGGCGTACTTCTCGGGGGTAGCGATAGGCATTGATGCTCCTCGGCAGTGGCTCGATGGGATTCACGCGGGGTGCGTGGTTGGGCCACTGCCCATCCTAGCGAGCGGGCCCGCACGGGCGAGTTTCAGGATTTCAAGATGACAGGCATGCACGACGGCGGTGGGCAGCTCCCGCTAACCGGGGGTGGGGCGAGTGGCGGGGACCGCAGACCGAGTGGCCGGTGAACTGACCTTCATCTCCCGGCACCCCGAGTCGCTTCACGGCTTCATCGAGCTCGATCCCCGCGCCCTCGACACCCCTGCAGGTGTGGCCAAGGGACTGCGCGCCCTCGCAGAGTTCGAGGCATTCAGCGCAAGCCTTCGCGCGCTTCTGGTCGACAGGCAGAACCAGCACGTCGCCGACCATCCGTTGGAAGGACGCAAGGGTCAGCCGGAACGGCTCGGCGGAGAGGTGGCCCATGCAGCCGCCGTCTCAGAGATCGCGGCACTCCAGAACACCTCGGAAGCGGCTGCCGCCCGCACCCTCACCTTCTCGGTGGCACTCGTCAACACGCATCCGGCCCTCCACGAGGCGCTGGCAGCTGGGGACATCACGGAGTCGCACGCGCGAGCGGTCGTCGACCAGGCCGCGACCCTGCCTGAACGGGTTGCCGAGGCGTTCGGCATCGAGGCGCTCGCCCGCCTCCGGACCCAGAAGGGGCGGATCCGGACGCCGGGCGAGTTCCGCTCGGTCGTTCGGGATCTGCGCGAGAGGCTGCATCCCGAGTCGATCACCCGGAGGAGGGAGGCTGCGCGCGAAGACCGCCGCGTGTGGCTCCAGCCCGACGAGGACGGGATGTGCGTCCTGTCTGCGCTCCTGCCGGCGGAGACAGCCCGGGCGGCCTACGAGCGCCTCGACGGCGCCGCGCGCGCCGCACGGGATCGCGACGGCGAGCATCGGACCCTCCAGCAACTGCGGGCCGACGCCCTCCTCCAGCTCTGCTTGGCGGGCCATGTCGGCGAGGCACCTCAGCCCAGCGAGGCCCCGCTGTCCGGCGAGCCCATTCCGTCGCTCGAGCAACTGCTCTCCCGAGTCGCCGCGGAAGTCGTGGTCCACATCCCGCTGGCGGTGGCACTCGGCGCGTCCGACGACGTGGCCTACCTCGACGGCTATGGCGTCATCGATGCGACCACCGCCCGGCTCTTGGCCGCCGCCGCACCGACCTGGCAGCGCCTGTTCACCGACGACGAGGGAGTCCCGGTCAAACTCGGACGGTCCACCTACCGGCCTCCGCCCGGACTCGTTCGCTTCATCCAGTACCGGGACGGCACATGCGTGGTCCCGGGGTGCACAGCCGCGGCGAGGCGTTCCGAGATAGACCACACGATCGAGTGGCAGGACGGCGGCGCAACCGATGCAGACAACCTCGCCCTCCTGTGCACCAAGCACCACGCCCTGAAGTCACTCGCGGTGTTCCGCCTGAGGCGGTCCATGCCGGATCACGGCGGGAGGCACATCGGCGAGCCGCCGAAGGTCAGCGGGGACCTTGTGTGGAAGAGCCTCCTCGGTGAGGAGTACCCCGCCGAGCCGGCGGACCGGACCCACATTCTCGGGCCCCGGCCCGCTGCACCCACGGCTGCTCCCGTGGCGTCGCCAGCACCCGCCACTGGAGCCTGCGCCCCGCCGCCCTTCTGATCCAGGATGCCTTCCGATCCCAGGCGGCTTTTGCCCTCGGCCGCAGCCTGCCTGTAGCCTAGGAAGTGCGCAGGGGAGTATCCCAAGCGCTGCATACGTCAACACGTCGGGCGCCGGAGCCCGGCCGGGTGCAGCGGCCATCCCATCGGGGTGGTGGAGAGACTTGTGGCGATAACGCCTACCTGCGAAAGGGACATCTTCCCATGTCTGTATCCCCACTTGTCTGGGGCGTCACGATCGTTCTGATCCTGGCCCTGCTGGCTTTCGACTACTTCTTCCACATCCGCAAGGCCCACGTGCCGACGCTCAAAGAGGCAGCGGTCTGGTCGTCGATCTACGTCGGAGCGGCCATCCTCTTCGGCATCGCGGTCCTGGTCTTCGGCGGCCCGTCCATGGGGTCCGAGTACTTCGCCGGCTTCATCACGGAGAAGGCCCTCTCGGTCGACAACCTCTTCGTGTTCCTCGTGATCATGGCGAGCTTCCGGGTTCCTCGTGAGGACCAGCAGAAGGTGCTGCTGTTCGGCATCGTCTTCGCGCTCATCGCGCGCACGGCCTTCATCTTCCTCGGCGTCGCACTGATCAACAGCTTCTCGTGGATCTTCTACGTCTTCGGCATCATCCTGCTCATCACCGCGGGCAACCTGCTCAAGCCCGAGGACTCCGGCGACGACGAGGCGGACAACTTCATCATCCGTCTTGCCCGCAAGTTCCTCCGCACGTCGCAGCACTACGACGGGGACAAGCTCTTCACGGTCGAGAACGGCAAGCGCGTCCTGACCCCGATGCTCCTCGTCATGGTGGCAATCGGCGGCACCGACCTCCTATTCGCCCTCGACTCGATCCCCGCCATCTTCGGCCTCACCCAGAACCCGTACATCGTCTTCACGGCCACGGCGTTCTCGCTCATGGGCCTGCGGCAGCTGTTCTTCCTCCTCGACGGGCTGCTGGACCGCCTGATCTACCTCTCGTACGGCCTCGCCGCGATCCTCGCGTTCATCGGCGTGAAGCTGGTCCTCCACGCGCTGCACGAGAACACGCTGTTCTTCATCAACGGCGGCAGCCATGTCCCGGTCTTCGAAATCACCACCGGCCTGTCGCTCACCGTCATCATCGGCGTCCTGGCCATCACGATCTTCGCGTCGCTGTTCAGCAAGGCCGGCAAGGCGCACGCCGCGGTCAACAACGCCCGCCGCCATGCCGAGAGCTACCTCGACCTCGAGTACACCGCGGACCTTGCCGAGCGCGAGCGCGTCTACCAGGAGCTCATGGACGAGGAGCAGTCGATCCTCGCCATGGACAAGAAGTACCGCGACAAGGTGAAGGACATCGAAGAGATCCGGGCAAAGGTGGCCGAGGCCCACGCCGCGCACGCGGAGTTCACCGCGAAGTAGCGCCACCACCTGCCCACGCACGACGGCGGGCGGTCGCCCCGGAGGCCTATGGCAGCCGCGGGCGGCCGCCCTTCGTCGTCTGCGGGAGCTGCTGGCTGACCACCTTCTCGCGGGTCGGATACGATCTCTGGGCGCCCCTCGCGGTCGTTGAGAGCGCCGAGGCGACAGCGGCGTAGCGGGCGGCGTCCCCAAGCGAGTCTCCGGCGGCGAGGCGTGCTGCGAGCGCACCGGCGAAGGCGTCCCCCGCGCCGGTGGTGTCGACCGGCTCGACCGGCAGGGCCGGAACCCTCTCGACCCCTGCCCGGCCCGCGCCGCCCCTCTCGCCCTCGAGCACGACGGCGCCTCCCGCGCCCAGCGTGACGACCGCCCTGGCCGCGCCCACCTCGGTGAGGCCGCGAGCGATCGGCGCCCACGCGGCGTCGTCCGCGGAAGCCGGCGGGAGAGGCGCCCCGGCGAGCAGCTGGGAAGCCTCGTGCGCGTTGACGAGCAGGACGTCGACGGCGGCGAGGAGCTCGGACGCGAGCGGGCCGAAGGGCGAGGCATTCAGGATGACCGTGGCACCTGCCTCGCGGCCAGCGAGCGCGGCAGCGAGAACCGCTTCGCGGGGCACCTCGAGGCACAGGCACACCGCTCTGGCACCGCGGAAAACCTCACCGGCTTCCGCGACGTCCTGTGCCGAGAGGCGCCCGTTGGCGCCGGCCGTGGTGACGATCGTGTTCTCGGCCGCATCGTCAACCGTGATGATCGCCATTCCGGAGGCCTGGTCCGCGAAGGTGCGCACATGGCGCGCGTCCACGCCCGCACCCGTGACCGCATGTCGGAGCATGGCGCCGTTGGAGTCATCCCCAACCGCGCCGACGAGGGCGACGCCGGCCCCCGACAGGCTCGCCGCCACCGCCTGGTTGGCGCCCTTTCCTCCGGGCCCGACCTCCGTGGCCGTGCCCGCGATCGTCTCCCCGGGCGCCGGAAGTCGGCGGCAGTAGACCGTCAGGTCCGCGTTGAGGGACCCGACGACCACCACGGCGGCCACAACTGCCCCGTCAGGCCTGCCCCGGCGCGGCGGCGGGGCCGTAGCAGAGGTGGACAATCCCGTTGGAGTACGCCTCCGAGGACTTGAGTGCCAGCCGCGCGGCCTCGCCGTCCTCGCCCCAGAGTCGCTGCCCCTTGCCAAGGGCGATCGGGTAGACGAAGAGGTGCAGCTCGTCGACGAGTCCGTCGGCCAGGAGCGCCCGGACCAGCTGCCCGCTGCCGCTGATGTAGATGCTTCCCTCGGCGCGGGCCTTGAGGCTGCGGATCGACTCCGGGTCGTAGGTGCCGAGTGCGGTGGAGTTGTTCCAGTCGACAGCGAGCTCGCGCGAGGTGACGACGTGCTTCGGCGTGTCGTTGAAGAACGGAGCCCCGGGATCATCCTCTGCCGTGCGGGTGGACCACGCGGGTGCGAACATCTCGACAGTACGGCGCCCCAGCAGGATGTCGCTTGCCGAGGCGGTCAGCGCGCCGACGGCCTCTTCCATCTTCGGATCCCACGGCCACCATTCGACAGTCCAGGACGGGTCCTCGAACACCCCGTCGACGGTGATGAACTCGTGCACCTTGATCTCACCCATGGAGGCAGACTATCCGGATGCACCGACAGCCGTGAGTGCCGAGGGCTACCGGAGCGCGCCCCGAAGCTCTCCGACGGATGCCACCGTGAGATCCGGCGCCGCGAAGTAGCTCGGGTATGTCCCGCCCCCGCGGTTGATCCACGCTGCGTGGAGGCCTGCGCGCCGCGCTCCGTGGATGTCCCACGGGTGGACAGCGACCAGGAGCAGCTCGTCAGGGCTGGCATCGCACGCCTCCGCGGCATATGCGTAGGCCCCGGGGTGGGGCTTCCACGCGGGGGCCTGCTCGACGGACAGCAGGCGCTCGAACTCGTCGCGGATCCCGGCCGAGGCGAAGAGCGCCTCGGCGACCGTGGCGGAGCCGTTGGTGAGGGTCACGAGGCGGTAGCCCGCAGCGCGAAGGGCGCGCACGCCGTCGACCACGTCGGGGTGAAGGGGCAGATCGCCCATCGACGAGGCGAGCCGCCTGGCAGCCTCCTCGGGCTGGGCCACGCCCGCGGCGTCGAGCATCGGCGCGAGGACCTCCGCGCCGACGGCCGCGAAGCCGGCCGAGTCGCCCGTCGTGGAGAGCGCGAACCCGTCACGCAGCAGGCTCGCGAACCACTGCTTCGCGAGCTGGGCGGGAGCGCCGGCGTCTGCGAAGCGCTGCCCCATCGGCGACATGTCGGACAGTGTCTCGTTGACATCGAAGACGATGACGCTCGGATGGACGGCCATGGCTGCAAGTCTGCCAGCGCGCCCTCGCCGCACGCCACCGTCCGCGGCCACACCGTCCGCGGCCAGGTGGTTCACTCACGGGTCGGTTGGAGCGCCCTCGCCCACGCCGTGACTTGGTCGAACAAGGGTCCCAGCTGCCCCTCGGCGGTCTGGCTGGGAGTGAACGCCGTGTAGTCACGGAAGTCGGTGGCGAAAGGCAGCGCAACCTGTGCCCTGACATCGGCCATCTGGAGCTCGCCCGCAATGAGCCGCAGGTTTTCCACGGCCCGGACACCGCCCGAACTGCCGTAGCTGACGAAGCCGCATGCCTTGTTGTTCCATTCCGCGTAGAGGAAGTCCAAGGCGTTCTTCAGCGCACCGGGGACGGCGTGGTTGTACTCGCCGGTGACGAAGATGAACCCGTCGAACGGTGCCACGGCCCTGGCCCACGCCTTGGTGTGCTCGTGCGTGTACTGTCCCATCGACGGCGGCAGGGGCTCGTCGAGCAGCGGCAGATCGAACTCGGCGATGTCCAGCATGCCGAACTCCGCACCGCCGCGCTCCTGCGCGCGCGCAAGTACCCAATCGGCGACCTGACGGCTGCGGCGGGTCGGGCGGGTGCTTCCCACGACGACGGCAATCCTGATCACGAGCGCTCCCTTCTGCTCTGACCGGGCACTTCTCGCAGCAGAAAGATAGCGCGCGTCTCGGGCGCCGGGAAGGCTCGCCGACGTGACGCTCCAGCGCCTCCGGTCAGCCCACCCGCTGCCCGAACACCCACCTCCGCACCCACGCGTGCATGGCGATCGCCGCGGCGGAGGCGGCGTTGATCGAGCGCGTCGACCCGAACTGCTCGATCGAGAGCGTCGCGTCCGCCGCCGCGTGCACCTCGGGCGTGAGCCCGGGCCCCTCCTGGCCGAACACGAGCACGCAGCGGCGCGGCAGCTCGTAGGTCTCCAGCGGGACCGAATCGGGGAAGATGTCCACCCCGAGGATCGGCAGGTCCTCCCCGCGCGCCCATTCGACGAAATCCTCGACCGTGGCGTGGTGCCGTACGTGCTGGTAGCGGTCGGTGACCATCGCCCCGCGACGGTTCCAGCGCCGTCGTCCGATGATGTGGACCTCCTTGGCGAGGAACGCGTTCGCGGTGCGCACTACCGTGCCGATGTTGAGGTCGTGCTGCCAATTCTCGATCGCCACGTGGAACTCGTGGCGCCGCGTGTCCAGCTCGGCGACGATCGCCTCGTGCGTCCAGTACCGGTACTTGTCCAGCACGTTGCGGCGGTCGCCGTGCGCGAGCAGCTCCGGGTCCCAGTGGTCGCCTTCCGGCCACATCCCCTTCCACGGGCCGACGCCGACCGTCTGGTCTGGGTGGCCGTGCTCTCGGCCCTCCGCCTCGCGCACGACGCCGGCGCCCTCCTCGCGCTGTTCAGTCACCGGTCCAGACTAGCCGCGCACGGTCTGGGATTCAGTCGCGCGGATCGCCTCGACCACGCTTCCAAGGTGGACGAGCACCGCCTCAGCCGCCGCGGCGCCGTCGTGCGCGCAGACCGCGTCGATGATCTCCAGGTGGTGCGGGAGCAGGGCGCGGGGACGGCCCGGCTGCAGGGCGAGTCGGAACTGGAACTGTGCCGCCTGGCCTCGGAGCCGGCGGATGGTCGCGGCTGCGGTCTTCTGGCCGCTGATCTCGAGGATGGCGGCGTGGAGGGCCCGGGCGCATTCGGAGTACAGTTCCCGATCGCCCTCCGCCACAGCCTCGCGCATCCGCCCGGCGAGGGCTCGGAGGTCGGCCGCCTGACCGTCGGTGATGCGCTCCGCCGCTCTGCGCGCGCACAGGGCCTCGAGGGCGCCGCGCACCTCGGTGATCTCGACGGCTTCCTCTGCCGAGACCGCCCGCACGCGGGCACCCCGGTTCGGGAGCCGCTCGACGAACCCCTCCACGGTGAGCTCGGAGAGGGCAGCACGGACGGTGCCCCGGCTCGCGCCGTACTCGGCGGCAATGTCCGCCTCGATGAGGCGCTGGTTCGGCACGAGGTCGCCCGCTACGATCGCCGACTGCAGCGACTCCACGAGCTCAGCGACGGAAGGGCCGCGGCCTCGGGCCGCCTCAACCTCCACCATCGCCGCTCTCCTCCCGCCTGCTGCGCGATCAGAGTACGCCCGGGACGCAATTTTCGCACCAGATTGTCGACAATTTTGTGGCCCAGCTGCCGGCCCGCGTGCATCTCCGCATCGGCGTGCATATCTGCATCACTCACGCCCGGTTCTTGAGATTTTCGAGCCCAGACGGCCGCGAGTTGTGTCGAAATGCCCGGCACTCGCCGCGTCACGCCCCGTAGACGGTGACCGCGACGGCCTTCGCGACCAGGACCACAGCGACGCCCGGGGCCAAGTCGAGCTCGGCAGCTGCCGCCGGGGTCAGGTCCGCCACGAGGGCAGGGCCGGCGGAGCCCGTGCCGCTCCCCGGGGTGCAGTGCACCCGCACCTGTGCGCCACGCGGTTCGAGCTCGCGGACAACCGCGCTCCACGCGTTCCGCGGGGAACCGTGGGGGACGCTCTCCGGGCGGAAGAGGGCGACGTCCGCCGGGCGGAACACCGCGATCGCCTCCTCGCCCGGAACCGGGGCGTAGGCCCCGTCGGGGACTGTGCCCGCCACCTCGCCGAGTCCCTGCACCCTGAGGCTCACAGGCCCCGTCCCGCGGGACACCGCCTGGCCGGAGACGAAGTTGAGGCCGGCAAGCCCCGCGGCGAAGGGGCTGCGCGGGCGTTCGAGCAGCTCCGCGGTGGGTCCCGACTCCGCGACGCGGCCGTCTTCGAGGACCACGACGCGGTCGGCGAGGAGGTGCGCGTCGAGAGGCTCGTGCGTGATGACGAGCGCAGTCCGTCCCGCGAGGACGCGGCGCAGGAGGCGCCTCAGGGCTGGCGCGGCGGAGACGTCCAGGGCGGCGAAGGGCTCGTCGAGCAGGAGGAGGTCAGGATCGGCGGCGAGGGCCCGGGCGATCGCGACCCGCTGCGCCTGCCCGCCGGAGAGCTGTGCGGGGCGTCGGAAGGCGAGCTGGGCGGCGTCGACCTCGGAGAGCCAGCGTTCGGCGGCCGCCCGCGCAGCGCGGCGGGGCGCCCCGGCCGCCCGCGGCGCGAACGCGACATTCTCGAGCACGCTCAGGTGCGGGAACAGCAGCGGCTCCTGCGCCAGCAGGGCGACCCCGCGCCGGTGCGGCGGGACCCATGTCCCGTCGGCACCGGCCAGGACGCGCCCTCGCACCGACACGCTGCCCCTGTCGGGGCGCAGCAGGCCTGCGCAGAGCCCGAACAGCGTCGACATCCCGGCGCCGTTCGGGCCCATGACCGCCACCGTCTCCCCCTCGCCGACCGCTAGGGCGACCCGCACTCCGCGGGAGGCGAGGCCGGCATCGACCGTCAGGAAGGACTGCTGGGACTGGCTCATCGGGCGCCCCCGGCCCGGCGGCCGTAGGCGAGGCCCACGACGGCGGCGGCCACGGCGACGAGGAGCAGCGCGAGGGCGACTGCGGCATCCGGGTCCGACTCGCGCTGCAGGTACACCTCGAGCGGCAGAGTCCGCGTGACGCCCTGCAGGCTCCCCGCGAAGGTGAGCGTGGCGCCGAACTCGCCGAGCGACCGCGCGAATGCGAGCACGAGCCCGGAGGCGAGCCCCGGCAGCACGAGCGGCAGGGTGACCCGCCGGAACGTGTGCGTCGGGGACGCCCCCAGCGTCGCAGCCACCGCCTCGTACCGGCCGCCCGCGGTCCGCAGCGCACCTTCGAGGGACACCACGAGGAACGGCAGCGACACGAACGCCTGAGCCATGACGACGGCTGCGGTCGAGAACGCGAGCTGTACGCCTAAGACGTCGAGCCAGCGTCCCACGAGCCCGAGCCGCCCGAACGTGTACAGGAGCGCGAGGCCGCCCACCACGGGCGGGAGCACGAGCGGCAGCAGGACGAGCGCACGCAGCCACCGCAGCCCCGGAAGGCTGCCCCGGGCGAGCGCCAGCGCCATCGGGATGCCCAGGACGAGCACGACGGCGGTGCTCGCCGCCGCGGTCTCGAGGCTCAGCCGCAGCGCGTCGAGGGACGATTCCGAGGTGACGAGCGGGACGAAGTGCGCCCAGTCGACCCGCGCCAGGATGCCGACCAGGGGCACCACGACGAACAGCGCCCCGAGCGCGGCCGGCACCCAGATCCAGCCCGGGAGGCCCGTGAACTCGCGAGGCCTCCCCCGGGGCCTGGTTCCCGCCCCTGCGTCAGGGGGCGCCGAAGCCGGCATCAGCAAGCGCCTTCCGGCCGTCCGGGCCGAGGACGTATGCGGTGAACGCGCGCGCCGCCTCCACGTTCTTCGACTCGGCCAGCGGGACGATCGGGTACGTGTTCACGGCGGAGGCAGCCTCGGGGAACGTGACGGCCTCAGCCTTCCCGCCGGAGCCCCGCACGTCCGTGGTGTAGACGAGCCCGGCGTCGGCCTCGCCGGCAATGACCTTGCCGAGGACATCCGTCACGTTGGACTCCTCGCTGACCGGCCTCAGAGTGATGCCGGCGCCGTTGTCCGCGGCCGCCTCCGCCGTCCGGGCGGCCGAGCCGCATGGCACCTGCGGCGCGCATGCGACAAGCTTCACGCCCGGCTTGGCAAGGTCCGCGAGCCCGGTGATTCCGGCCGGGTTGCCGGGGCGGACGGCGATCACGAGGGTGTTGGTCGCGAAGGCGCGCGGATCGCCGTCGGCGAGCCCGGCCCCGGTGATCTTGTCCATGTTCCGGGTGTCGGCAGAGGCGAAGACGTCTGCCTTCGCGCCCTGGGAGATCTGGGCGGCGAGGTCCGAGGACCCGGCAAAGTTGAAGGTGACCTCCACGCCTGGGTTCGCGGTCTCGAACTTCTTCCCGATGTCGGTGAAGCTCTGCTTGAGCGACGCCGCCGCGAAGACGGTGACGGACCCCTTGACCGAGGACGACGACGCACCGGAACCACCCGTCGTCCCCCCGCACGCCGTGAGCGCGACCAGGCCGACGGCCGCCGCGGCCGCGGCGATGAGGCGCCTCACAGCGCGCGCCCGGAGGGAGTCTCGACGATCACGGTGGTCGCCTTCACCACGGCGGTGGCCACCGAGCCCGGCTCGAGCCCGAGCTCGCGCACGGCCTCCGCGCTCATGAGGGACACGACCCGGTGCGGCCCGCACTGCATCTCGACCTGCGCCATGACGGTGTCGGTGAGGACCTCGGTCACGATCCCCACGAACTGGTTGCGCGCCGAGCGGCCGACGCCGGACGGGTCGGCGGGCGCCGTCGAGGTGCGCCGGGCGTGCGCGGCGAGCTCGGCGCCGTCGACGGCCGCGCGCCCCGACTGGTCCTTGTGCGCCGCGAGGGTGCCCGAGTCGACCCAGCGGCGAACGGTGTCGTCCGAAACGCCGGTGAGGCGCGCGGCGTCGGCGATGCGGATGAGGCCCATGCCGGAAGTGTATCCGCAGCTGCGGCCCGCGCGGCGCCTATGTTTCCGCGAATGCGCTTCGCCGCCGGATGTGAGCGTCACCATGCCGCAGCGGGGCCGGAGGTGGAAGACTGGCCCTTGTCCGTCCCTCACCCCCAGGAGCCGTCCATGAACGAATCCCCGGTCGTCGAGTCGAGTCCCGAGTCCTCCCCCGCCGGCCCGGTCATGTACCGCAGCGGCCAGGAGATCGAGTGCTGGCTCACCGACATGGACGGAGTGCTCGTCCACGAGAACCACCCCATCCCCGGCGCGCCTGAGCTGATCCAGCGCTGGGTGGACACGTCACGGCGGTTCCTCGTGCTGACGAACAACTCGATCTTCACCCCTCGCGACCTCGCGGCGCGGCTGAGGTCCTCCGGCCTGTCCATCCCGGAGGAGAACATCTGGACCTCAGCCCTCGCCACCGCCGGGTTCCTCAAGGACCAGATGCCCGGGGCGCGCGCCTACGTGATCGGCGAGGCAGGGCTCACGACGGCGCTCCACGAGTCCGGCATGATCCTCACCGACCAGGATCCGGACTACGTGGTGCTCGGCGAGACACGCACCTACTCGTTCAACGCCATCACAACCGCGATCCGCCTGATCCTGGACGGCGCGCGCTTCATCGCGACCAACCCGGACGCGACGGGCCCCTCGCGCGACGGCGTCCTGCCCGCCACGGGTGCCATCGCGGCGCTCATCACCAAGGCGACGGGCCGCGAGCCCTACACGATCGGCAAGCCGAACCCCATGATGTTCCGCTCGGCGATGAACCAGATCGACGCGCACTCCGAGACGACTGCGATGATCGGCGACCGCATGGACACCGACATCATCGCCGGCATGGAGGCGGGACTGCACACGGTGCTGGTGCTCTCCGGCATCACCCAGCAGGCCGACATCACCACGTATCCCTTCCGGCCCAACCAGGTGCTCAACTCGGTCGCGGACCTGCTCCAGCAGCTCTGAGATGGCGGCCTGATCACTGCCCGCAGTCTCCCGCATCACCCCTGGGGGTGAGCAATGAGACCGCCCGGGCCGGAACGCCAGGGCCCCCGAAGGGGTTGAACTGAGTACAGGCATCCGAGAAAGGAAAGCTCCATGGCACAGTTCACTGGCAAGGTCGCGCTCGTCACGGGCGGCGGTTCGGGTCTGGGTGAGGCGATCGGCAAGGAGCTCGCTGCGAAGGGCGCGAGCGTTGTCCTCACGGACATCAACCTCGAGGCCGCCGAGCGGGTGGCGAAGGAGATCACGGAGGCCGGGGGCACGGCGTCGGCCTTCCGGCAGGACACCGCGGTCAAGGAGGACTCCGAGAAGGCGGTCCGCTTCGCGGTCGAGACGTACGGCAAGCTCAACTACGCGGTCAACAACGCCGGCATCGGCGGGAAGAACGCGCCGACCGGGGAGATCGACCTCGATGACTGGGACAAGGTCATCGACATCAACCTCAACGGTGTCCTGTACGGCATGCGCTACCAGATCCCCGAGATGCTCAAGGCGGGCGCCAAGCAGAGCGCCATCGTCAACATGGCCTCGATCCACGGCGCGGTCGCGGCGCTCGGCAACAGCGCGTACACGGCGGCCAAGCACGGCGTGGTCGGCGTGACGAAGAACGCGGCCGCAGAGTACGGGCCACAGGGCCTGCGCATCAACGCCGTCGGCCCCGGCTACATCAACACGCCGCTCGTCGTGAACAGCCTCTCCCCCGAGGTCATGGAGCTCCTCAAGGGCAAGCATCCCCTCGGCCGCCTCGGCGAGCCGGAGGAGGTCGCCCACCTCGTGGCGTTCCTGCTCTCGGAGGATGCGTCCTTCATCACCGGCGGCTACTACCTCGTCGACGGCGGCTACACCACCGTCTGACCCACCACGCACGACGGCGGCGGGGCCGGCCTTCCTAGGCGGCCCCGCCGCCGGCGCCGCCGGTGGGCCTGGGCAGCGGGAGCAGCTGCGGCAGCAGGCGGCCGAGCACCTGGTTGTAGACGATCCCGCTCCACTGCGGGCTCGCATGCGGCGGGAACGCGCCGATGGTCTGCAGGTCGCTGCTGACGAGGTTGCGGCCGAAGTACCGCTCCCAGCGGGCGCGCGCGGAGGGGTAGGACACGGTCGTGTCGGACGGGTTGCCGATGAACGCCATCCGAGCCGTTCCCATCGCATCCCCGAACCGGGTCGCGTCCCACTGGTAGATGTACTCCGACTCGGACTGGATCAGCACGCTCGACGGCGCGAGCGGGGACAGCTGCTCGAGCGTCTGGTCCACGATCTCGCCCCACGTGCGCTCGTGCTTGTTGATGACCCGTTCCCCGAACTCGTAGCCGCCCCGCACAATGGATGGGATGCGCACCCCGATCTCGTACAGGTGCACCACCGAGTCGAACCAGGCCTGGTCCAGGACGTCGAACTTGGACGCCGGCGACGAGTCCAGGACGATCACCTTGACCTGCACGCCGTCCTGCGACAGGAGCCGTGCCGCGACCTCCGTCGCCACCATCCCTCCGAACGAGTGGCCGTAGAAGTAGAGCGTCCGCAGGCGCTTCTGGCGGACGTGGACGCGCAGGGCGTCGAGGATCTCGTCGATGTCGAGGCCCAGATTCGAGTATCCGACCGTCGCGAGCTGGCCGCGGTCCGCGAGCGAGCCGCGCAGCGAGGAGAGGATGATGCGGGCCTCCTCCCAGCTCGTCTTGTAGCCGGGGAACAGGATCCAGGAGGCATCGGGGAAGCGCCGCCGCGCGGCGTCGTCCGCCACCTCGAGGACCACCGTCTGCCGGCGCTGCCTCTGCACCTCGCGCGTGACGAACATGTCCGCGGCGAGCAGCGACGATGCCGTCACGCCGCCCAGGAAGGCGCGCCGGGAGAACGCCTTGAGCCGCTGGGCAGCCCTCAGGATGGCAGGGTCCACGTCCCGCCTCTCCCCAGCGCGCGCCTCAGGTCGCCTCCGGCCGGATCAGTCGAGCCCGAGCTCGTCCTTGCCGAAGGCGTACAGGTACGGCACGCCCGCCTCCGCCTCGATGCGCTCCTTCGCGCCGGTGGCGCGGTCCACGATGACGGCGACGGCGGTCACCTCGCCGCCCGCGTTCCGCACGCCTTCCACTGCGGCGAGCGCGGAGCCGCCCGTCGTCGAGGTGTCCTCGAGCACGACCACCTTGCGCCCCTCGACGCCGGGACCCTCGACCTGCCGGCCCATCCCGTATGACTTCTGTGCCTTGCGCACCACGAATGCGTCGACGGCGCGGCCGGCCTCGCGGGCAGCATGCATGACGGCGGTGCCCACCGGGTCCGCGCCCATCGTGAGGCCGCCGGCGGCGTCGGCCTGCACGCCAGCCCTGTCGATGAGGTCCAGCATCACCTGGCCCACGAGCTGGCTCGCCTCGTGGTGGAGCGTGATCCGGCGGAGGTCCACGTAGTAGTCCGCCTCCGCGCCGCTCGAAAGGGTCACCTTCCCGCGCACGACGGCGAGCTCCTTGATCAGCTCGAGCAGGCGGGCGCGGGCAGCGGCGATGTCCGGGGTGGCGGCGTCAGTCATGGCTCCGATTCTAATGGCGCGCCCTCCAAGCGCGGGCGCCCGGGGTGAGTGCGCGGCGTCGTGCGCCTATCATGTGCCTTAACCCCGCACCCTAGGAGGCCTGTGAACACGTCCCTGACCCCAGCCGAGGTCTACAACGCCACGACCGATGCCGAGGAGGCCGCGCCGCTCGCGCTCGAGGTCACCTCTGCTGCGGCGGGCCGACGCCTCCTGGACCGGGACGACGTGATCCGGGACAGGAAGCGCGGCTATGCCCTCGTCAACCGGACCCAGACGCCGCTCGAGGCGATGGTCGAGGACCTCCTGTTCGTCCGGGACGTGCTCGAGCGGGCCGAGATCCCGTACCTCCTCGTGCGCGGCAACGACGCGCGGCCCGTCATCGCGGTCGACTGGACGCACCGCAAGACCCTCCGCCGCGCCCTCGTGGAGGCCTGCCAGGACGAGCCCTTCTACTCCCTGACCGTGGACGCCCGGAAGGACCGCGCCCTGCTCGTCGCCGACGGCAAGCTCGCCGAATCGGGACACGCGCGCATGTTCCGCCTGTACCGGCCGCGCGTCGAGCCCAACGGCGGGCTGCGGTACGGCCACGAGACCGGTGTGCAGATCGAGCTCTGGAAGTGGGACGGCGACCTCCTGCGGCTGCCGATCGAGAACTCCCTCACGCGGCGCACCCTCCCGGCCGGGGAGGCTGTGCGCGGCACGGTGGAGCGGTTCGGCGTCACGTGGCCCACGATCGAGAACATGTTCGCCGACCACGCGACGGACATCGACTTCGAGATCGACATCGTCTTCTCGTGGGTGGACGGCTCGGACCCCGAGTTCCGCAAGTACCGCGCCTCGTTCCTGCCCGGCGTCGTGCTCGGCGAGGGCGACGACGCCGACGCGCGCTTCCGCCAGATCGACGAGCTCAAGTACGCGCTCCGCAGCCTGCACATGTTCGCGCCGTGGATCAGGCGCATCTTCATCTGCACGGATTCGAAGGTGCCCCAGTGGCTCGACGACGCGCACGAGAAGATCACAGTGGTGCGCGCCGAGGACCACTACCGCGACCCCTCGGTCCTGCCGGTGTTCAACTCCCAGGCCATCGAGTCGCAGCTGCAGCACATCGAGGGCCTGTCCGAGTACTTCCTCTATTCGAACGACGACATGTTCTTCGGCCGCCCCCTCGGGCCGGACATGTTCTTCTCGCCCGGCGGGATCACGAAGTTCATCGAGGCGTCCACCCGGATCGGGCTCGGCGACAACCACCTCGACCGGTCGGGCCACGAGAACGCGGCCCGCGTGAACCGGCGCCTCCTCTACGAGCGGTTCGGTCGGATCACCACGCGCCACCTCGAGCACACGGCGGCGCCGCTGCGGAAGAGCGTCCTGCACGAGATGGAGCAGGAGTTCCCCGCGGAGTTCGCGAAGACTGCGGCCGCGCGCTTCCGGACGTGGGACAGCATCTCGGTGACGAACTCGTTCTACCACTACTACGCGCTGCTCACCGGTCGCGCCGTGACCCAAACCGGCGCGAAGGTCCTGTACGTCGACACCACGGTGCGCTCGGGGCTCGACCTCCTGCCGAAGCTGCTGAAGAAGCGCAACCAGGACTTCTTCTGCCTCAACGACGGCTCGTTCCCCGAGGTGTCGGCGCAGGAGCGGCAGGAAGCGGTCACCGACTTCCTCGAGAAGTACTTCCCCATCCCCGCGCCCTGGGAGCGGCAGCCTTAGCCGCCTTAGCCCCCACCCCGCTCCCTCCGTTTCGGGTACAGGTACTTCGCCCCTGCACCGTCTCGGGTACGCGAAAGAGCGGCCGACGGCGCCCGGTCGCCGAGGGTGCGACCTCCCGTCACCTTGAGCTTCCGTCCGGGGCGTACCGGGAGCAGCCCCACGGGTGGCTCATCTGTACCCGAGATGGACGTGGGCGTGAACATGTGTACCCGAAACCCGGCGGGTGCCGGGGCGGGAGCAGGGCTAGAGGATTGGGGGCGGGGCTAGAGGATCGGGAGCATGCCCGTCGTGGGGTGAGTCCGGGCGCCGTCGTCCGCGGGGAACTCCACGCCTGCGGCCTCGAGGATGCGGGCGACGTCGTCTGCGTCCACCTCGCGGCCCACCGTGTCGCCGCCTGCCGCCGGCACCACCGAGTGCACCACGGAGTCCGGGTACACGTGCACGAGGTTGTACGCCTGCGCGCCGTCGCGCCCGCGGGTCGGCCGGATGCCGGTCTCCGCGTCCACGGCGCCGGCGAGGTCCTGGGTGTAGCAGGTGGCCGAGGCGACCGAGACAGGGATGCCGGCGAAGGTGCCGGACGTCGAGTAGTGCAGGTGCCCGGCGAGGATCGCACGCACGTCGGAGCCCCTCAGGACGTCCGCGATGGCGGCCTGTCCGCGCAGCTCGACCAGCACGGCGAGCTCCTGGACGCAGGGCACAGGAGGGTGGTGCATGGCGAGGATCGTGCCGTCGGGAGCCGGGAACTCGAGCTCCGCAGCGAGCCACTCGAGCTGCTCTGGACCGAGCTCGCCGTGGTGCTTCCCGGGCACCGTGGTGTCGAGGGTGATGACCCGGAGGCCATTCAGCCAGTAGGCGCGGTCGAGCGGCTCGGTGGAGGGCCTCTGGCCGAGGAGGTGTTCACGGAGCGCGCCGCGGTCGTCGTGGTTGCCCATCGCCCAGATGAGCCTCGCCCCGAGCGACTCGGCCACCGGCTCCGCAATGCGCTTCAGCCGGGCGTACGCCTCCGGTTCGCCCCGGTCCGCGAGGTCTCCGGTGACGACGATCGCCTCAGGTGAGCCCGCGGCGTCGCGCATCTGGCCGAACAGGGCCTCGAGGCGGTCTTCGGGGTCGAGGGTGCCGTGGAGGAGTCCCCCGCCGATCAAGTGCGTGTCGCTCACGTGCAGGAGGAAGTGGCGCGGCCTCGGGTGCTCCGCCTGGATGGACTGCATCTGACTCTCTTCCTGAGTCCGGTGTTTTCTCCAGTGCACACATCCAAAACATCCGGACGGTAAATGTCCAGTTAACACGCGGTACCCGCCGTAACATTCCCGAAACGAAGGGCGGGCGACGGCGGAAGGTGGGTTCCGTCGTCGCCCGCCCTTGCGCTGGGGCAGGGTCGCCGCGTCTAGTGGTCGGTCTGGGAGTGCCGGGCGACCGTGTCCGCATCGGCACCGATGCCCGCGCCGGCCTGCACGTGCCGCTCGCGGATCTCGGCGACGATCTTCGCGAAGCGGTCGTCCGTGAGCTGGTAGAAGAACATGATCGCTCCGGCAGCGACGGCGAGCGCGCCCGGGATGAGGCCCGCGGCGATCTGGATGCCCGTCACAGCCTGGGCGGTCTGCTCGGCGGCCTTGCCGTCGTAGCCCGCGATCCCGATGACGTAGGCGGCGAGCGCGCCGCCCACGGCCTGGCCGGTCTTGCGGGTGAAGGAGAACAGCGAGTAGATGATGCCCTCGGAGCGGACCCCGGTCTTCCACTCGCCGTACTCGACGGTGTCCGCCTCGAGGGCCCACACCACGATGTTGACGCCGGCGATGCCCGCCATGGCGACGGCGAAGCCGACGAAGCCGAGCCACACGACGGAGACGGGCGTGAACATGATGATGAGACCCCCCACCAGCGTGACGCCGGTCAGCGCAATGTACAGGGGTCGCTTGCCCACGCGCTGCACGAGCAGCGGGATGACCGCGGAGAGCACGAACGTCTCAATGAGCTGCACGATCGCGAGCACCGGGACGAGCTCGAGGTGCCGCAGCGCGTCGCGGAAGTAGTACAGCTGCACCGTGGTGAGGGAGAGCTGCCCCGAGAGGAACAGCAGCGACGACAGGCACAGCATGAGCAGCGGCTTGTTGCCCTTGAGGGTGGCCATGCTCTGCTTGAACGAGACCTTCGGGACCTCGCGGACCACGCGCTCCCGCGCGGTGAAGAACGTGAACAGGTACAGCGCGACGCCCACGACCATGAACACGATGGTGAGGGCCGTGAAGACGGCCTGGAGGTCGGTGCCGGCCTTGAGCAGCGGGGCCACGAAGATGCCCAGGGCCGAGGAGACCATCAGCGCGCCGATCGTGCGGGCCGAGGCGAGCTTGGCGCGCTCCTTGGGCAGCTGCGTCATCGAGGCGGCCATCGAGCCGAAGGGGATGTTCACGAGGGAGTAGGCCAGTCCCATGGCCGCGTACAGGATGTACGCGTAGGCGAGCTTGCCGCCCTCCCCGATCTGGGGGATGTGGAAGTTCAGGAACGTCAGCACCATGAGCGGCAGCGAGCCGAACAGGATGAACGGGCGGAACTTGCCCCACCGCTTCGTGTAGGTGCGGTCCACCAGCCGGCCCGCGAAGAGGTCTGCGAAGGCGTCGAACACGCGCACCACGAGGAAGAGGGTGCCCGCCGCGGCAGCCGAGATCCCGGCGACGTCCGTGTAGTAGACGAGCAGGAACATCACCGTCGTGGTGAAGGCGAGGTTGTTCGCGGCGTCGCCGGCCCCGTAGCCGATGATCGACGTGAGGGGCAGCTTGCCCGGGCCCTTGGCCGGTGCCGTGGTCGAAGACGTCATTGTCATGGTCCTTGTCGTGCTCTCCAGGCCCTACTTGGCCTGCGGCTTCCTGTTGGGGATCTCGCTCCAGCGCTTGCGGAGGGTGAAGGCGGCCGTCTTGGGGCGGCGGTCGCGCGTGAAGGCGCCCTTCTTGTTGCCATCCACGCGCATGGTGCCGTTGGAGGTGGCGAAGTCGGCGAAGTTCCAGACGTGCTCGCCCACCATGGCCCCGACGCGGTCGAACACTCGGTGGTACATGTCGAGGAAGTCCGCCTGGTACTCCTCGCTCCACGGTGCATCGTAGAGCGAGTGGAACCCGGCGAGGGTGTCCGCGCCGTACTCGGTCATGATCATGGGCTTGCCGTACTTCGACTCCCACGCGCGCAGCTCGGCCTCGAGGGCCTTCTCCGCCGAGGCGAGGTCGCCCGTGTTGACGTACCAGCCGTAGTACCTGTTGAGCATGATCACGTCGAACAGGTCCGTGATGATGTCCTTCTCGGCGTTGTCGAACATGACGTTGACGAAGCCGACCGCGCGCGTCGGGTCGAGGTCACGGGCGAGCTGGGCGAGCGGCGCGAAGTACTCGCGGGCGCCCTCCTCCGAGGACTGGGGCTCGTTGGCGATGGACCAGATGACCACGGAGGGGTGGTTCTTGTCCCGGGCGATGAGCTCCTCGATGACCTGGCGGTGGGAGGCCGCGGTCTCGTCGCTGACGAAGTCCGGATCGTAGGTCTTCTTCGCGCCGGTGCCGAAGAACCCGGCGAAGTCCGCGTTGAGGCCGACGGCGGGCGTCTCGTCGATGACGACGATGCCGTGGCGGTCAGCGAAGTCCATGATCTCTTCGGAGTACGGGTAGTGCGAGGTGCGGAAGGAGTTCGCCCCGATCCACTCCAGCAGCGAGAAGTCGTTGACCATGTGCGCGGCGCTGTAGCCCTTGCCGATCACGGCGTGGTCCTCGTGCATCCCGAAGCCCGTGAAGTAGAACGGCTCGCCGTTGATGAGGAACTCCGTCCCGCGAACCTCGACCGTGCGGACGCCGAAGGGCTGGGTGTAGGAGTCCACGAGCTCGCCCGAGGCATCCACGGCCTCGGCAACGAGGCTGTACAGGTACCCCTTCCCGGGCTGCCAGAGCACGACGTCGGGGATCGCCACAGTGCCCGACGCACCGTCCGCGGTGGCCACCTCGGCGCCAGAGGCGTCGAGCACCCGGACGCGGACGGCGGAGTCGGCGGCAGCGGCGCCGTCGAGCTCGATGCGGTAGTCCACGGTGCCCGTCGCGCCGGATCCGGGCGTTCCCTCGAAGCCGGTCACGATCGTGACGTCCTCCACGCGCACCTGCGGCGTGCTGTAGAGGTGGATGCTCCGGGCCAGGCCCGCGTAGTTGTAGAAGTCGTGCATGTAGGTCTGGGCGCGCTGGCCGGCCTCGGTGACCACGACCTTGCCCGGGGGGATCGTGGCCTGGGTGAGCTCATTGTCCACGGCGACGGTGAGCCGGAACGTCGCCCCGGCCGTGACATGCTCCGTGATCTCGGCTTCGAAGGGGGTGTAGCCGCCCTGGTGCTCGGCGACGAGCGAGCCGTCCACGAACGCCTTGGCCCCGTGGGTAGCCGATTCGAAGCGCAGCCAGATGCGGTCGCCGGCCCAGCCGCGCGGGACGCGCACCTCGCGCTCGTACCAGACCCAGCCGACGTGGTTGCGCACGGACTTGTCGGCGAAGACGTCGTTGTAGCTGGCCGGAACCGCCATCTCGAGCGCCGTCTCCAGCGGGCTGGACTGCCAGCCGTCGCGGAGGCCGACATTCTCGGAGTCCACCCTGAATGCGAACAGGCCGTCGAGGGTCACGACTTCGCCGGTGGGGCCGTTCTGGGGCTTGAGCATCGCTGCACGTCCTTGGGCGTCGGGATCGGGGTCACATCCAGCGTAGGATCGGCGGCAAGCGTGCGGCAATCGTTTGCCAAAATTTGCCAATGATGCCATGCGCCAACGTGCCGTAGGCACCGTCACGCCCACAGACGTCTGGAGGTCACCTTCTGTGGGTCACGTGATGTGACTCTCAGGAGGTGACCTCCAGAAGGTGACCCCTAGACGGAGGCGCGGAGCCACTCTGCCGCCTCGTGGGCGATCTCGGCGGGCTGCTCGGCGATGTCGTAGACGGCTCCCCGCTCGTCCGGGCCCAGGTCTTCGAGGGTCGCGAGCTGCGACTCCAGGAGCGAGACGGGCATGAAGTGCTCGCTCCGCCGTGCCATGCGCTCGGCGAGCAGTTCGCGGCTGCCGTGCAGGTGCACGAAGGCGACCTCGGGGACCCTCGCCCGGATGATGTCCCGGTAGGAGCGCTTGAGCGCGCTGCAGCCGACCACCGTGGTCCCCTCCCCGGCGGCCAGGCGCTCGGCGACGGCGCGAAGCCACGGTGCGCGGTCGGCGTCGTCCAGCGGGATCCCCGCGGCCATCTTGGCGACGTTGGCCGCCGGGTGGAGGTCGTCGCCGTCGAAGAACTCACCGCCGAGCTCCTTCGCGAGGAGCTCGCCGACGGTGCTCTTGCCCGAGCCGGAGACACCCATGGCGATCACCCGGAACACGGGCTCAGCAGTGCCGGACACGTCGCGGGTCACCAATCGTGGACGGTGCCGTCGATGAGGCGGTTGTACGGCAGGTAGGCCTGCTGGTACGGGAACGAGTTCGCCGCCTCCTCGTTGAACTCGACGCCGAGTCCCGGCTTGTCGCCCGGGTGCAGGTAGCCGTCGGTGAACGTCATGGACTGCTCGAAGACGGTGTTGGTCTTCTCGGAGTGCTGCATGTACTCCTGGATGCCGTAGTTGTGGATCGCGAGGCCCACGTGCAGCTGCGCGGCGAAGCCGACCGGGGAGATGTCGGTAGGCCCGTGGAAGCCGGACTTGATCTGGTACTGCGCCGCGAAGTCCATGACCTTCTTCAGCGGCGAGATGCCGCCGAAGTGGGTGGAGGCTGCACGGACGTAGTCGATCAGCTGCTCCTTGATGAGCGTCTGGAAGTCCCACACGGTGTTGAAGATCTCGCCGGTGGCGAGCGGCGTCGTCGTGTGCTGGCGGACCAGGCGGAGGGCCTCCTGGTTCTCCGCAGGGGTGCAGTCCTCGAGCCAGAACAGGTCGTAGGGCTCGAGTGCCTTGCCGAGCTTGGCCGCCTGGATGGGAGTCATGCGGTGGTGGCCGTCGTGCAGGAGGGGGATCTCGGGGCCGAACTCGTTGCGGACGGCCTCGAAGACAGTGGGAAGGTGGCGCAGGTAGGCGCGCGTGTCCCAGTCCTCCTCCTGCGGGTAGGCGCCGCGGCCGGCCGGCTCGTAGTCGTAGCGCTCACCCGAGGACTGCGCCTGGGCGGCGACGCCGTAGACGGCCTTGATGCCCGGAATGGCGGTCTGGACGCGGATCGACTTGTAGCCGAGCTCGAGGTGCTCGCGGATGGAGTCGAAGAGCGAGGGGATGTCGGTGCCCGAGGCGTGGCCGTACGCCCGCAGCCCATTGCGCGACGCTCCGCCGAGGAGCTGGTAGACGGGCAGGCCGGCGACCTTGCCCTTGATGTCCCACAGGGCCATGTCCACGGCCGCGATCGCGGCCATCGTCACCGGGCCGCGGCGCCAGTACGAGGAGCGGTAGAGGAACTGCCACGTGTCCTCGATGCGATGCGGGTCCCGGCCTACGAGCAGCTGGGCGACATGCTCCTTGAGGTACGCGGCCACGGCGAGCTCGCGCCCGTTGAGCGTCGCATCGCCGATGCCCGTGATGCCCTCGTCGGTGGTGATCTTCAGGGTCACGAAGTTGCGCGTCGGGCTCGTCACGAAGACTTCGGCGGAGACGATCTTCATCGTCGCTTCCTTTCACTGCGGGGGCTACAGGGCTGCGTCAGCGTCAGCTGCTTTTTCCAGCCTAGAACGGCTGCAACAGGTATGGCAATCGGTTGCAGCAAATTGCCAACTTGATGCCGCCCTGTCAGGAGCGGGTCAACGAGCCCCGCAGGGCGTCGATGCGGTCCACGACGGGCGAATCGTCGACGAGCTCCGGGGCGACCAGCCCAAGGAGCGCCGCCGTCCGGTCCCGTCCTTCGAGGCCGACGGCAGCGAGGATCTGCTCCCTCTGCGGATCCTGGAAGTCGCCTCCGCTGCCCGCCGAGGCGGCGACGAAGTCCATCCACGCAGCAATCATGCGCGCCGCCGCCACTCCGCTGCGCCCGTCCGCCTGCTCCGCGGCCAGGACCGGGACCGCGCGCATGCGCAGCTTGGTCGTCCCGTCGGCAGCGATCTGGGCGAGGTGATGCGCGATCCGCGGATTGGCGAAGCGGTCCAGGAGCGCCTGCCGGTACGCCGGGACGCCCAGCTCCGGGAGCGTCAGGTGCCGCTCGGCCTCGTCCCAGAACGCCTCCATCGCCTCGCGGCACTCTGAATCCGCGAGCGCCTCGGCCACGGTCGCGTGGCCGCGGAGCTGGCCTGCGTAGGCCAGGAGCGAGTGCGCGCCGTTCAGGAGCCACAGCTTCCGGTTCTCGAACGCCTCGATGTCGTCGACGAACTGGGCACCGGCATCCTCCCAGCGGGGGCGGCCGGCGGGGAACTCGCCCGAGAGGATCCAGTTCGCGAACGGCTCGGCGACCACCGGGGACTCGTCCCGGTAGCCGCATTGGGCGGCCACCTCGGCGACGTCCTCCGGAGTCGTCCGCGGCGTGATCCTGTCCACGGACGTCCCCACGAAGCTCACATGCTCGCGGACCCAGCCCGCCAGGCCGACGTCGATCCCCTCCGCGATCCGGCACACGGCCGCCTCGGCGACCTCACCGTTGCCGGCCACGTTGTCGCAGCTCACGACGGCGATCGGCCCGGCTCCCGCGTCCCGGCGCGCCGCGAGGCCTCGCACGAGCCGCCCGAGGGGCGAGTCGGCGTCGTCCTTCTCGTAGACGGCCTCGGTGACGGTCAGGGTAACGATCGCGGTGCTGGGCGAGGAGAGGAGTTCGTTGAGCCGGGCGACGTCGGCGCCGTCGACCGCCTCGGCGATCGAGCCGACCACCTCGAACCGGTCGCCGTCGCCCCCGCGCTCGACGAGCGTGTAGAGCCCGTCCTGGGCGGCGAGCGTCACGGCCGCGTCGGGGCGGCGGCCCGTGAACGAGGCGATGCCCCACTCCGCGGCGTCCGAGGCGTGGGCGGTGAACCAGGCCTGGTGCGAGCGGTGGAACGCACCCAGCCCCAGGTGCACGATCCGCACCGGGGGCGCAGGCACGCCCTTGCGGCCGAGCAGCGGAAGCGGCTCCCCGGTCTGGGCCGCACCCTGCGGCGCGGCGGCGGTCTTCTCGGACATGGTCGTACTCCTCTACAGCTTGAAGACGCGGCGCGGCGATCCGTCGACGAGGTCGCGGATAATCTCGTGGGCCCGCGACTCGGTGATGCGGTGCTCGGCCACCAGGCGGGCGAGGAAGCTCGCATCCACGCGGCGGCTCATGTTGTGTCGGGCGGGGATCGAGCAGAAGGCGCGGGTGTCGTCGATGAAGCCGGACGTGCGGGTGAAGCCGGTCGTCTCGGTCACGGCGGAGCGGAACCGCTGGATCGAGTCGGGAGCGTCGAGGAACCACCACGGCGCGCCGACGTACACGGACGGGTAGAACCCGGCGAGCGGGGCTAGCTCCCGGCTGAACACGGTCTCGTCCAGCGTGAACAGGACGAGGTGGAAGTCCTTGGCCGTCCCGAAATCCTGCAGGAGCGGCCGGATGCCCTCGGTGTAGCCGATCGCGAACGGGATGTCGTGGCCGGTGTCCGCCCCGAACCTCTCGAAGGTCGCGGTGTGATGGTTGCGGAAGGAGCCGGGATGGACCGTCATGACGAGTCCGTCGTCGACGCTCATGCGGGCCATCTCGTACATCATGTGGCCCTCGAACGCGTCGCGGTCGGCAGCGGTGGCCTCGCCGCGGCGGGCCTTGGCGAACAGCGCCTCGGCCTCGCGGCGCTCGAGCTTGAGGGTGAGCGGCGTGCGGACGCCGTGGTCCGCGGAGACAGCCCCGCGCTCCACGAAGTACCGCCGGCGGTTCTCGAGGGCGCGCAGGTAGCCTGCATAGCCCTCGACGCCGTCGCCCGCCTCCGCGGTGATCCGGTCCACGCGCTCGGCCCACTCAGGGTGGGCGATGTTGAGGTACGGATCGGGCCGGAAGGTCGGCAGGACGCGCCCGGGGAACGTCTCGTCCTTGGCCAGGAGCGTGTGGGCCTCGAGCGAGTCGAGCGGGTCGTCGGTCGTGGCGAGGACCTCGATGCCGAAGTCCTTGAACAGCTGGCGCGGGCGGAACGACGGTTCTGCGAGCTTGGCCGCGATCGCGTCGTAGACGGCGTCCGCGGTGTCCGCCCCGAAGGAGTCCACCGTCTCGGCGGGCAGGCCGAAGACGTGCTCGAACTCGCTGCGGAGCCAGTAGCCGGAGGCTGTGCCGTCGAAGAGGGGCCACGCTTCGGCGAACTTCCGCCACGCGGTCCGTGAGTCGACCTCGGCGGTCCCGCCGACGCGCAGCTGGTCCAGCGGGGTGCCGTTGGCGTGGATGAGGCGGGTGACGTAGTGGTCCGGGCTCACGAGGAGTGCCGTCGGGTCGGGGAACGGCGTGTCCTCCGCGAGCATCTCAGCGGGGACGTGCCCGTGCGGGGAGATGATCGGAAGGTTCTCGACGTCGGCCAGCAGCTCCCGCGCGATCGCGCGGGTGCCCGGGTCGGCGGGGAGCAGGCGGTCCGGGTTGGCCGCGATCGACTCAGTCATGGTGCCTCTTCTTCTCGTTTCGTCGGCTGTGGGTCAGTTGGCCTCGACGCCCGCGCTCGCAAGGACCTTCGCGAAGGCCCGTGCGGCGACGCCGAACGCGTAGGGCCCGCTGAAGCCCCCGAGGGCGAAGCCCTCCGCCAGGTGCGGCTCGAGCGAGGCGAAGCCGGTGTACCCGCTGTCGCGCAGGGCCTCGACAGTGGCGAGCACCTCGCCGTCGCCCTCGCCGGCCGGGACCACGCTGCCATCGGCGAACAGGGCGTCCTTCACCTGGAGGTAGGCCACATGGGGGCGCAGGAGCTCGTAGCCCTGCGTGAAGGGCTTGACGCCCACCTGGACGAAGTTCGCCGGGTCCCACGCGAGCTTGAGCGCGGGTGAGTCCACGGCCGTGACGAGGTCATGGACGCGCTCGGGGATGTCCCCGAAGATGTCCTTCTCGTTCTCGTGCACAAGCGTGACGCCCGTGCCCTCGGCACGACGGGCGAGCGCCGTCATGCGTTCGATGACCGCGTCACGGACCTCCTCGGGGGCTTTGCCCTCGTAGTAGAAGGAGAAGATGCGGATGTAGGGCGCGGCGAGGACCTCGGCGGCGCGGAGGGCCCGCCCGAGGCGCTCGACCTCGTGGTCGACCGGGAGCGCGACGTCGACCTTGCCGATCGGGGAGGCGATCGCGGAGACCTTCAGACCCGCCTCGTCGAGGACGGACTTCAGCTCGGCGAGCTGCTCCTCGGACAGGTCCACGATGTTGGTGCCCCACGCGCTGCGGACCTCGATGTGGCTCGCGCCGAGGGCCCGCATGACGGCCGCCTGGACGCGGGGGTCGGCGTCGATCTCGTCGCCGAAGCCGGAGAGGTCCCAGCGGACGGTGCCGGTCGGTGCGGTGGCGGATGGTTCGGTCACGTCACTTCACTCCCCCGGCGGTCAGCCCGCCGACTAGATAGCGCTGGAAGAACAGGTACAGGAGCACGACGGGCGCGGCGCACACGAGGGCGCTCGCCATCATCTGGCCGTAGTACGGGACGGCACCGCTCTCGGTGCTCGTGGCGAAGATCTGCAGCGCCACTGCCGCGGTCTGGGTCTCGGGCCGGGTCATGACCGAGGCGAAGAGCACGTCGTTCCACCCGAGCAGGAACGCGAAGATGGCGGAGACGATGATGCCGGGCCAGCTCAGTGGAAGGATGATCTTCGTCAGGATGCCCATGTTGCTCGCGCCGTCGATCCTCGCCGCCTCTTCGAGCTCGCGCGGGAGCCCGCGCAGGTAGGTGACCATGACCCACGTGGAGAACGGCAGCGCGAACGTGAGGTACGTGAGGAAGAGGCCCCAGTAGGTTCCGATGATCTGGATCCCGAGCGCCGTCGCCGCGGAGGCGTACAGGACGAACACCGGGAGCACGAGGAGCGTGCCCGGGATGCTCTGGAGGCCCAGGAGGCCGCGGAGCATCGTGAGCCGCCCCCGGAACTCGTACCGGACCAGGACGTACGCGGTGGCGACGGCGAGCATCGCCGAGACGACGGCCGTGAGGCCCGCGACGATCACCGAGTTCATCAGCCCGTTCGCGAGGCCGACGCTCGTCCAGATCTTCGCGTAGTTCTCCAGGCTGAACGTCTCGGGCCAGAAGTCCCCGCGCGCCACGCTGAGGTCGTTGTTGAGCGAGGCGAGGAACACGTAGAGCATCGGGACGAGGATGAACGCGCACAGGGCGGCGACCACGAACGCGAGCAGCCACGTGGGCAGCAGACGCGTGACCTCGCTCTGCTGGCGCGAACCGGGCCGGTCGACTGTGTGGGGCGCCCCGATGGCGGGGACGTCGAGGGTGGCGCTCACTTGCGGCCTCCGCTCTCGCCGTCGTCGAGCCGGACGGCGCGCAGGTAGATGAACAGGGGGATGGCGATGAGGACCAGCGAGACGACCGCCATCGCGGCTGAGAGCCCAAAGCGGAAGCTCTGGAAGCTTGTCACGTAGGTCAGGATCGGCAGGACCTCGATGTCGTGGGGGGCGGGGATGCCGAAGAGCACGAACGGGAGGGTGAAGTTGTTGATGTGGTGCAGCATCCCGATGAGGAACGCGAGCGAGAGGGGGCCCTTGAGGTAGGGGAAGACCACGTAGCGGAGCTTCTTCCACCACAGCGCGCCATCGAGGGCCGCCGCCTCGTGCACCTCGTGGTCCACGGACTGGAGTCCGGCGAGGGCCAGGAGGTAGATGAACGGCCAGGACGCCCAGATCTGGACGAAGACGAGGGCCCAGTAGGTGTTGGGCCCATTGAGCCACAGGCCCGCCTCGATGCCCACGCCGTGGAGCGCGTTGTCCACCACGCTGCCCGGCTGGAACATCGTCCGCCACACCGTGGCGACCACGAACGTCGGCAGGACGTAGGGGACCAGGAAGATCGAGCGGATGACGGCGCGTCCGCGGAAGGAATTCTGGGTGGCGACGGCGGCCGCGACGCCGAGCGGGACCGTTACGACCATCGCGATGAGCGAGTACGAGAGGCTGAGCCAGACCGAGCGCAGCAGGCCCGACTGCGTGATGGCCTCGATGTAGTTCTCGATGCCGATGAACGGCGCCGAGAGCCACTTGCGCAGCGAGTACTGGTCGAGGTCCAGGAGGGACATCCACACGCCCAGGACCATCGGGACGATGATGACGATGGCCATGAGCACGCCGCCCGGGATGAGCATCCAGAGGGGGCGGTTGCGGCGCGACAGGCCCTTGCGGGCTGCGGGATCTGGGGCGGGGCCCCTGCCCGTCGCGTGCGCGGCGGGCAGGGGTCGCTTGATGGATTCGGTGGACATGGCGGTCACCCAGTCACTGCTTCCCGGCGCGGTCGAGGGAGGACTGCGCCTTGTCCTGGGCGTCCTTGAGGCGCTGGTTCAGCGTGGCCTCCGGCACGTTGCCGGCCGCGAGGTCAGGAACGCTCTGGACTGTGACGTTCAGGAGGGCCAGCTGGATGTCGCCCCACGCGCCGGTGAACGGGGTGGCGAATGACTTCTCAGCGGCTTCGGTGATGGCGGCCATGTGCGGGGCGCTCGAGAGCGACTTGAGGCCCTCGGCGTTGGCGGGGAGATCGCCGAACGTCTTCTGGTAGTTCAGCTGCTCGTCCTTCGAGGTCACCATCTCCATGTAGGCGTAGGCGAGGTCCTTGTTCTTCGAGTAGTCCGCGACCACCATGTTGTCGCCCGAGAGGATCGACGCGGCGGGGGTGCCGCCGTCCTTCGGCGAGGAGTCCCCGGGGGCCGCGACCGGCATGATCGCGTACTCGTACTTGTCCTTGAGCGGGGACTTGTCGAGCGTCGGGATGGAGTTGGACGTGGTCATCGGGAAGAAGGCGGCCTTGCCGGCGGCGAACTCCGCGAGCGCCTGGCTGTTGCTCCAGCCCACGGCCGCGGGGTTGACGACCTTGTCCTTCGTCACCCAGCCGAAGTAGGTCTCATAGGCCTTCTTCATGGCCGGGTCATCGAGCTTGGCCTTGTCGCCGTCGACGATCTTGTTGCCCGCCTGGACCGACATCGCCCACACGAACTTCCACGGGTCGAAGTTGTCCTTGTAGGCGACGGCGAGACCGTACTGGCCCTTCGAGGCGTCAGTGGCCTTCTTGGCCTGCTCGAGGAGCCCGTCCCACGTGGTCGCAGGCTTGTCGATGCCGGCTGCCGCGATGATGTCCTTGTTGTAGGCCATGACGAACGGGCGTGAGACGAACGGGACGCCGAAGAGCTTCTTGTCGCTCGGCCCCGAGATCCCGAGGGTGGCCTTGTTGAAGCGGTCCTTGCCGCCGATCTTCTTCCATTCGTCGTCGCCGAGCTGCACGAAGGCGCCCGTGGCGACGGCGGTCGGGGTGAAGGTGGTCCCGAGGGAGTAGACGTCCGGGCCTTGGCCGGACACGACCGACGTCTGGATGCGCTGGAGTTCCTCGTTGGCGGAGGTGAAGGTCTCGTACTTCAGGTCCGCGCCAGTCTTGGCCTTGAACTTCGTGGCCATGTCCGAGAACCACTGCTTCTGCTGATCCGGGTAGAGCGTGTTGGTGTTGACGAGGACGCTGAGGGTCTTGCCCTTCCCGTCGACAGCGGCGGGACTCCCGCTGTCCCCCGACGACGACGACCCCGCCCCGCACGCAGCCAGTGCGAGGGCTGCGAGCGTGGCCAGCGAGGCCACCTTGGCTGTGGTTCGGATTCGCATGTGTCTCCTCCTTGAGTACGGTGCGAGCCGTTGGCGACTGTGATCCTGCTCACGGCCCATCGCCACATGCCCTTGAGTCTAGGAACGGAAAATCCGCAACGGCAAGCGATTGCCAAAATTTGCCAGCACCGGTCACAATGGATGCCATGACCGCCTCGTCCGCTCCGCCCGCGTCCTCCGACCCGGAGCGCCTGCCCACGATCCGCGACATCGCTGAGCGCGCCGGCGTCGCGACGTCGACCGTCTCGCGGGCGCTGTCGAACCCCCAGCGGGTCAACGCCCGCACGCGGGAGCGGATCGAGAAGATCGCGGCCGAGCTCCACTACGTCCCAAGCTCCCAGGCCCGCGGGCTCAGCTCGGGGAGGACCGGCGCCATCGCGGTGCTGGTCCCCGACGTGACCAACCCGTTCTACTTCGACATCATCCGGGGCACGCAGAACCAGCTCAAAGCGTCGGGGTACACCCAGCTGCTCGTCGACACCGAGGAGGCGACCGACGTCGAGCTCGAGGCGCTGCGCAGGCTCCGCCGAACGGCGGACGGGATCATCCTCGCGGCGTCGCGCCTCACGGATGCGCAGCTCGCCGAGGCCGCCCGCCAGCAGCCGCTCGTCACGATCAACCGGGCGACGGCGGACGCGCCCACCGTGCTCATCGACACACCGGGCGCCATGGTGCAGGCCCTAGAGCACCTCGCCTCGCTGGGCCACAGCAAGGTGACCTACGTGGGCGGCCCTACCAGTTCCTGGTCGACCCACCGGCGGTGGAAGGCCATCGAGGAGGCGGCCTCGCGGCGCGGCATGGAAGTGACGCGGATCGGCCCCTACTCTCCCAAGACGTCGTCCGGCGCGGCTGCTGCCGACGCCGCGCTGCGCACGGGTGCGACCGCGCTCATCGCCTTCAACGACCTCATCGCGATCGGCATGCTCCAGCGCTTCCGTGAGCGCGGCGTGCGCGTCCCCGAGGACGTGAGCATCGTGGGCTGCGACGACATCTTCGGCGCGGACTTCTGCAACCCTCCCCTGACCACGATCGCGTCGCCGATCGAACAGGCGGGCCGCACTGCGGTGTCGATGCTCCTCGCCCAGCTCGACCCGCTCCGCGGTGGCATGCCGCGCAAGCTCGCCGTCATGCCCACGCACCTGCAGATCCGGGCATCGACCGGCCCCGCGAAGGCCTGAGGGCTTCGCGGGGCCGGTCGGGCCGGGCCGTCCCGGCTGGCCGGCGGTCAGGCCGGCCTGGCGGTCAGTGCTGCTGGGGGAACTTGCCTTCTTCGGCGATCTTCTTGTTCAGCTCGGCCAGGAACTCGTCCTCGTCGAAGTCCATAGGGACCTCCCTGCCGGTCCACGCCGAGAGGTGGATCGCGTTGGCCAGCCGGACGCCGAGGATGCCGTCGCTTCCCGGCGCGATGAGGGGCGTGCCGTCGAGGATGTTCGCGGCGAAGTTCTCCAGGACGGCCGCGTGCTGGCCGCCCCACGCGGTGTCGAACTCGAGAGTCTCCTGCGTGTAGTACTCGTCCGGGTCGAACTGGTCGCTGGTCATCTTCCAGATCTCCTCGGGCGGGATGCCCGCGCTCACCTCCTGCTCGGAGTGGCGGAAACGGGTGACGACGGCGGTCGTGGAGCCGTCGACGACGATCTTGCCCTTGTCCCCGGAGATCTCGAACCGGTCGGTGCCGACGAGTTCGTGGGTCGCGGTGGTGAAGGTCCCGGTCGCACCCCCGCCGTAGTCGACGACGGCGACGACCTCGTCCTCGACGTCGATCGCCCGGCGGAAGCCGAAGGCTGCCTTCGCGAAGACCTTCTGCGGCACGCCGCAGATCCACTGCCACAGGTCGAGCTGGTGCGGGGCCTGGTTGACCAGCACCCCTCCGCCCTCGCCGCCCCACGTGGCCCGCCAGGCGCTCTGGTCGTAGTACGCCTGCGGCCGGTACCAGGTGGTGATGATCCAGTTCGTGCGGCGGATCGCGCCGATCTCACCGGAATCCACGATCTCCTTGAGCCGGCGGTACAGCGGATTGGTGCGCTGGTTGAACATGATCGCGAACGTCAGCTCGGGCTTCGAGGCGGCGAACTCGTTGAGCTCGCGGACCTGCTTCGTGTAGACGCCCGCGGGCTTCTCCACGAGCACGTGGAGGCCCCGCTCGAGCGCCTGGATCCCCATGACGGGGTGGAGGTAGTGGGGCACGGTCGTGACGACGGCCTCGACCTCGCCGGAGTCGAGCATCGACAGATGGTCCTCGAACAGCGTGACGCCCTGATGCTGCTGGGCGGCGAGGTCGCGCCGGGCGGGGTCGGTGTCAGCGATGGCCGTGACCTCGATGTTGCCCACGCGCCCGTCGGCGACAAGCCTCGCGTACTGGCTGCCCTGATTGCCGAACCCGATGATCCCGAGGCGGACTTTCCTGCTCATGCTGCGTGTCTCCTTGTCGGTGCGGATCAGAAGAGGTCGCCGAAGCCGAGGGCGACGAGGTTGTCGTGGGAGGTGGTCAGGGCCTCGAAGACCGTGCGCCCGTAGAGCAGGTCCTGCTCGACCAGGAGGTAGCGGGCGCCGGCGTCGATGGCGACGGGCACGATCGCGGCGAAGTCCAGGTTCCCCTCGCCCACCTCGGCGAACTGGACCACATCCTTGAAGTGGTTCTGGAAGGCGGCGGAGTCGCCGGATTCGTAGGCGGCGATGCCCTCCTCGGACAGGGCGCCGATCCGGTAGTCCTTCAGGTGCACCATCGCGGTGCGGCCAGCGTACTTCTGCAGCGTCCGCACGGGGTCGAGGCCGCCGCGCTGGACCCAGTGGACGTCCACCTCGAGCCCGAGGCTGGGGGCCTCCTCGGCGAGAATGTCCATCACGTAGCGGCCGCCCATCCTGGCGAAGTCGACATGGTGGTTGTGGTAGTACAGGGTGACGCCGTGGTCTGCGAGCGCCTGCGCGGCCTTCTCCACGCGCTTGGCGTAGTCGACAACCCGCCCCTCGCTGCGCAGCTCGGACATGGGGAGCATGCCGATCCGCAGCATGTCCGTCCCGAGCCGCGCGCAGTCCTCCGCCGCGCGCTCGACATCGGAGGCGAGTGGGTACGGCGTCGCACCCGTCTCGCCGTCGAGCTGGGCGGAGAGCGCCGCGAACTCGATGCCGAGCTCCCCGCGCGAGCGTTCGAGCTCGGCGACGTTCTCCCGGTCCATCGGGATCTGGGACACCTCCACAGCGCGGTATCCGATGTCCGCGATCTTGCGGAGGGTCTCGAAGGGGCCGATGTCCGCGAAGCTCTCCTTGAGCATCATTGCCTGCACGCCGATCGTGGCCATGGTTCTCCTCAATCGCTCTCATCTGCCGCCACAGTGGCGGCGGTCACACGTGCATCCACTCTAGGCACGGGCAGCAACGCACGGTAAACGTTTGCCAAGAGTTGCCGGATTCAGACCCACTCGCCGTGGGGGTACGAGCGCGCGTACACGTCCTTGATGAGCCGCAGGGAGGCAGTCGCCTCCTCGGCGCCGATCCAGAAGCGCTCGCCTGCCGCCAGCGCCCGGTAGAAGTCGGCGATGAGGAGCTGGTGCGAGGCTCCCCAGTAGCTGCGCTCTCCCGGGAGCACCCCGGTCTCCTCGACGACCTCCACTCGCCCGTCCGCATGCCGCACGGTGAGGGCGCCTCGGACGGACAGCTCCGCCCGCTCGGTCTGGATGTCGAGGGTCACGGGCGCGTTGACGGCGTTCGCGTTGGTGGCGAAGAAGACGCTGTGGACGGCGGCGCCGTCGTGCGCGGCATGCTCGAGGAGGATGTCCGCGGTGTCCTCGACCTCGATGATCCCCTTCAGGGCGCGCGTCGAGGCGCGCCCGTCCACCACCCGCGCCGGCCCCACGAGCCACTGCAGGAGGTCGAGGGTGTGGATGGCCTGGTTCATCAGGAGCCCGCCGCCGCTGCCGGACCACGTGCCCCGCCACGGGCGCGCCTCGTAGTAGGACGGCGGCCGGTGCCACATGACTGTGGCCTGGGCCCCGAGGATGCGGCCGAGGCCCCCGTCTCGCGCGAGCCTGCGCAGGGCCACCACCGGGGCGTTGTAGCGGTTCTGGAAGCACACCCCGAGCTGCGTGCCGGCGTCCGCCCATGCGCGGTCTGACGCCGAGATGAGCGCCTCTGCGTCGCTGAGGGTGTGCGCGACCGGCTTCTCTGTCAGGACGTGCACGCCGGCGGCGAGTGCCTGCTCGGCGAGAGCTGCGTGGTCGCCATGGGGGGTGCAGAGGTGCACGACGTCGACCGCCCCCTCCGCGAGCAGCTCGCTGAGACCCGCGAAGGCGGGGACGCCGTGCGCCTCGGCCGCTGCCCGGCGGCGCCCCGGGTCGCGGTCGACGACGGCGGCGAGCCTCGCGTGCCCGCTCTCGGCCAGTGCGGTGATCGCCGCGATGTGCTGGGCTGAGATGTCCCCGCACCCGACGACGGCGGAGCGGAGGGACTCGGACGGGGACGGGGGAGGCGCGTCAGTGGGCATGGCACCACGCTAGTGACGCGGAGCACGCAGAGGCAACCGTTTGCCGTCCGGTGCCGTGTCAGGCCCCGTCGAGTTCCGCGGCGGCGGCCACGAAGGCCCGGGCCCGCTCCGCGAGCGCCCCCGGGTCGCCGCCCTTGGCGCCGTCGCCCACGAGGGGTCCGCCCGCGCCGATGCCGAGCGCCCCGGCCGCGACGTACTTCGGGAGCTCGGCCAGCCCCATGCCGCCGACCGCCAGGAAGGGGATCTGCGGGAACGGGTCAGCGAGTGCCTTCAGGTACCCCGGGCCCACCGCGGAGGCCGGGAACAGCTTGACCGCAGCCGCTCCCTGGCGCCACGCCTCGTACGCCTCCGTGGCCGTGAAGGCACCGGCGAGCACCGGGATGCCCCGGTCCACCGCGTGGGCGACGGACGCCGAGACGCTCGGCGTGACGATGAACGACGCCCCTGCGGCAGCGACCACGTCCACGTCCTGCGGGGTCATGACGGTCCCGGCGCCGAGATAGGAGCCCTTGGGAACGCTGGGCGCGACGGCGGCGATCGCCGACGGCGTCTCCGGCGTCGTCATGGCGATCTCCACGAGCCGGATGCCCTCCCGGAAGAGGATGCGGGCGGCGTCGGCGGCGTGCTCGGCGGAGTCCCCCCGCACGACGGCGACGATCCGGCTGGTGCGGACAGCGTCCAGGAGCGTGGGGATGTCCAGGGTCGTCATGGGCGCCTTTCGCAGGAGGTCAGGGGGCAGCAGGTCACCATTCGGCGAACGCCCCGTCCGGGTGCCGCCACACCGGCCCGCGCCACGCATGGCCGCGGCGGTCTGCGTCGCGCACGGCGGCCTCATCGATCTCGAGGCCCAGGCCAGAGCCCGTCAGCCGCTCGATGGAACCGTCCACGAAGCGCAGCGGGGTCTTGTCGAGCACATAGTCCAGGACCTCGGCGCCCTGGTTGTAGTGGATGCCGATGCTCTGCTCCTGGATCAGGTAGTTCGGCGTCGAGAAGCCGACCTGGAGGCAGGCCGCGAGCGCGATGGGCCCGAGCGGGCAGTGCGGGGCGAGCTGGACGTCGAACGTCTCCGCGAGTGCCGCGATCTTGCGCACCTCGGTGATCCCGCCCGCGTGGCTCAGGTCCGGCTGCGCGACCGCGATCCCCGCCTGCAGTACGGGGAGGAACTCCTGCCGCGAGTACAGTCGCTCCCCCGTGGCCACGGGGATCGTGGTCGACTCGGTGAGCCGGCCGATGAGGTGCGAGTTCTCCGGGACCACGGGTTCTTCGAGGAAGAACGGGTGGAGTTCGTCCAGGAGCGAGGCGACCCGGCGGGCGGTCGCGAGGGTGAAGCGCCCGTGGAAGTCGACCGCGACATCGCGGTCCGGGCCGAGCACCTCGCGGGCCGCGGCAACCCGCCGAACCACCCCGTCGAGCTCGGAGACGCTCCCGTGCGGCGACATCTTCCCGGACGCGTTCATCTTGACAGCGGTGAGGCCCACCTCGAGCTGGGCTGCGATCTGGTCCGCGACCTCGTCCGGCTCGTCGCCGCCCACCCAGCCGTAGACGCGGATGCGGTCCCGGACGGGACCCCCGAGGAGCTGGTGGACCGGCGCGTCGAAGTGCTTGCCCGCGATGTCCCACAGGGCCTGGTCGAGTCCCGCGACGGCGCTGGCGAGGATGGGGCCTCCGCGGTAGAAGGAGCCCTTGGTGAGCACCTGCCAGTGGTCCTCGATGCGCAGGGGGTCCTCGCCGAGGAGGAGCTCGGAGAGCTGGTCGACAGCGGTGCGGACCGTCTCGGAGCGGCCCTCGCAGGTCGCCTCGCCCCACCCGACGATCCCGGTGTCCGTCTCGAGGCGGACGAAGAGCCAGCGGGGAGGGACGAGGAAAGTCTCGATGCGTGTGATCTTCATGTGCCTCCTCAGCCCTTCGTCGCGCCGGCGGTGAGGCCCGAGACGATGTAGCGCTGGGCGAAGAGCGCGATCACCATGATCGGAAGCGTCACGACGGTGGCGGCTGCCATGAGGCCGCCCCAGTCGATGCTCGCGTACGAGACGAAGTCGAAGATCGCCACGGGCAGGGTCTTGGTCTTCGCGCCCGAGAGCACGAGGGCGAACATGAAGTTGTTCCACGAGAAGATGAAGGCGAGGATCCCCGCGGTTGCCATGCCCGCCACGGAGAGCGGCAGGGTAATCCTCCGGAAGGCGCCGATGGGCGTGAGCCCGTCCACCTGCGCCGACTCCTCGAGCTCGAGGGGCATCGAGTCGAAGTAGCCCATCATGATGTACACGATGAGCGGCAGGGCCACGAACATGTGGCTGAGGATGAGGACCTCGAACCCGCCGACCATGCGCAGGTTGGAGAACACGTAGTACCAGGGCACGAGGAGCGAAACACCTGGGATGACGCGGGCCATGAGCACCACGAGCGCGGAGCGGTGCATCGTGAAGCGGCTCATCGAATAGGCCGCGGGCACGCCGAGGACGAGCGAGAGCACCGTGGAGACGAACGCGACCCAGAAGCTGTTCGCGACGAAGATGAAGTAGTTGTTGCGGGTGAGGACGTTGACGTAGTTCTCGAGCGTGGGCTCGAACAGGATCGACTTGGACGGGTCGTAGATGTCCACGTTGGTCTTCAGTGACGCCAGGACCATCCACACGAGGGGAAGGATGAGCGCGACCACTGTCGCGATGAGGGCCACGACCCTGAACGTCGGGTACACGCGGGTCGAGGCCGGCTTGCGGCGGCGGGCGGGCGTCGCGCCCGAGGCGGGGAGCGCCGTCGTGCGTTCCATCTCAGGACTCCTTCTTCTTGCGGCCGGTGAGGGCCCACATGACGCCGATGATGAGGAGGAAGAACAGGATCAGCACGGTGGAGGAGACACCGTACTGGTTGTAGTCGAACGAGAGGCCGTAGGCGTAGACGTTGAGCGTCTCGACCTCGTTGAACGACCCGCCGCCCTTGCCCTTGGTCGCGTAGAGGATGTCGAAGGTCTTGAGCGCGTCGATGCCGCGCAGGAGGATCGCCACGACCACCGTGGGCATCATGAGCGGCAGGGTGACAAACCAGAACCGCTGCCACGTGCTCGCGCCGTCGATCTTCGCGGCCTCCTGCGGCTCGTCGGAGAGGGACGTGAGGCCCGCGAGGAGGATGAGCGCGACCATCGGCGTCCACTGCCACACATCGATGAACATCGTGGTCCAGAGCGCCGACTCCTGGCCCGCGAGCCACGGCTGGGGCGGGATGCCGAACCAGCCGAGCGCCTGGTTGGCGAAGCCGATGTTCGGGTCGAAGATGAGCCGCCACATCATGCCGACGGCCACCGGAGTCGCCACAAGCGGGAGCAGGACGGCGACGCGGACCCAGCGCTCGCCCCGGAAAGGACGCCACAGCAGGAGTGCGATGCACATGCCGAGGACCACCTCGAACACGAGCACGACCCCGGTGAACAGCACCGTGCGGCCCACGGCCGGCCAGAAGCGGGCGGTGTCGGTCAGGACCGTGAGGTAGTTCTTCAGGCCGACGAAATCGGCCGCCGCCCGCACAGACCCGCGGGCGTCCGTCAGAGACAGGTACGCGGTCCAGACGAGCGGGACGACGATGAGGATGGCCACGAAGGCCATGGCGGGTGCCGCGAAGAGCCACTTGCGGTGGCGGTTGGCCCACGTGGAGAAGGCCGAGGTGGGCCGGGGCCGCAGTGGCGGGGCGTTGGTGAGGTCCGGGTCGATGGTCGTGGAAGCCATGAGTTACCTTGCCAGGGGATCGGGCCGGTCAGGCCGGGGCGCACGACGGCGGTCGCGCGCCCCGGCCTGCTGCCGGCGGATCGGTGCGGCTACTTGTCCGACTCGAGGAACTTCGAGAAGTCGGACTGGGCCTGGTCTGCGGCCTTCGCGGAGTCCGCGCCGGTGATCGCCGCGACGATGGGCGCGCCGACGATCTCGCGGGCCTTGCTCACCGTCACGACCTCGGGCCGGTCGTGGCCCACGCCGTTCTTGGCGCTGACCGTGATCGCGTCCGCGAGGTCCTTCGGGTAGGTCGAGATCCCGTCCGGGCTCGACCAGACGGACGTGCGTGCGCCGGGCACGCCGGCCTTCTGGGTCGCGAGCGTGCGCTCCTTCGAGGTGGCCCACTGCACGAACTTCCACGCGTTGTTCTTGTGCTTGGAGGCATCGTTGATGCCGAGCGCCCAGGACGGGATGTTGTACGGCTTGGAGCCGGCGGGGCCCGCGGGCAGGGGCGCGAAGCCGACCTTGTCGGCGACCTTGGACTTGGCGGGGTCGGTGGCGTTCTTGTAGAGCGAGTCGGCCTCGGTGTAGAACGCGGCCTTGCCCTGGGTGAAGATGGCCATCGCCTCAGGCCAGCTCATGTCGGTGGAGACGTTGGCCGGGCCGGAGTCCTTGATGAGGCCACCGTAGAAGGCGTAGGCCTTCTTGGCCTCGTCCGTGTTGATCGAGGCCTTGCCGTCCTTCATGAAGTCGCCCCCGAAGCTGTACAGGAAGCTCGAGAACTGGGTCACTGCGGTCGACTTGCCCGTGCGTGCCACGAAGCCGGCCGTGTCCGGGTTGGAGGCCTTGATCTTGGCCGCGGCGTCCTTGAGCTCGTCCATGGTCTTGGGCACGCTGATGCCGGCGGCCTGGAGGAGGTCCTTGCGGTAGTAGAGCACCTCGCGCTCGGTGATGATCGGCACGCCGACCACCTTGCCGTCAGAGGTCGTTGCCGCGACGGTGTTCTGCTGGAAGTCGTTCCAGTCCCAGGACGAGTCCTTCTTGACGTTGTCCGAGAGGTCGGCGAGGTACTTGTTCTTCGCGAAGAGCTTGCCCTCCTGCAGGGGGCGGTACATCATCACGTCGATGTCCTCGCTGCCAGCGTTGAGCTTGACGTTGTACTGGTCCGAGAGCTGGTCCTCGCCGAGCTGGGTGAGCTCGACCTTGACCCCGGTCTCCTTCTCGAACTCCGGGATGGCCGCCTTGATCTGCTCGGTCCACACGTGGTTGGCCAGCGTGACGCGCAGGGGTCCGGCAGCGTCGCTGCTCTCGTTGCCCCCGCTGCTCCCTGAACCGCAGGCCGCGAGCCCCAGGCTCGCGATGGCGGCAACGGCCGCCGCCCTGATGAATGACTGAACCTTCACCGTTGAACTCCAATCTCTCGGACCGCCGTGGCGACCCGCGTCCGACGCCCCTTTACGTCGGATCTCAGCAGCGACACTAAGTTATAAGTAGTACGTATTCAAGAGTTGCCCACGTCACAGTATGATTTCACCATGGTGCACGCGACGGAGCTGCAGACAGCCTCCACGGACGACGGCGACAGCTCGCCGCCGCCGTCGGGGCCCCTCGCCGCTGTGGCCGCCTCGGCGTCACGGCGCCACACCCAGATCCTCGACGCGCTCGGCGCGGGAATCTGCTCCGGCGAGCTCCCGCCGTCGTCCGTCCTGAACTCCGACGAGCTCGAGGCGCAGTTCGGCATTTCGCGGACCCTTGTGCGGGAGGTGCTCCGCGTGCTCGCGTCGCTGGGGCTCGTGGAGGCAAGGCGCCGCGTCGGCACGGTCGTGCTGCCCGAGGAGTCGTGGGACGCCTTCAACCCGCAGGTGATCCGCTGGAAGCTCGCCTCCCCGGCCCGGCTGACCCAGCTGCGCGAGCTCACGGAGCTGCGCAACGCGGTCGAGCCGCTCGCCGCGCTGCTGGCCGCCGAGCGCGCCAGCGAGGCCGAGCGGGAGGAGATCGTCCGGCTGGCGGCCTCGATGTGGGCCGCGGGGAAGACCGGGCGGCAGCAGGCGTTCCTGGACCTCGACGTCACGTTCCACCACATGGTGCTCGCCGCGAGCGGGAACCGGATGATCGGCAAGCTGCACCTCCTCACCCAGGAGGTCCTCGAAGGACGCGTCCAGTACGGGCTCATGCCGCAGCTGCCGGACCACGCCGCGCTCGAGTGGCACATGGACGTCGCCGCGGCGATCCAGCGCGGGGACGGCCCTGCGGCGCGCGCCGGCATGGAGAAGATCGTGGAGCAGTCCCTCGTGGAGATGGCCCACATGTGGGAAGCCACCTGACCCCACGCGCCCCGCGTGTCCCAGCACCGAGGCTGGTCTACGCTAGGCCCATGCGCGAACTCCAGGCGAAGATCATCGAGGAGATGGGCGTCAAGCCCGAGATCGACCCGGCCGCGGAAGTGGCGGCCCGCGTCGGGTTCCTCAAGGACTACCTCAAGGCGACGGGCACCAAGGGCTTCGTCCTCGGCATCAGCGGAGGCCTCGACTCCTCCCTCGCCGGGCGGCTCGCCCAGCTCGCGGTCGACTCGCTCGCGGACGAGGGCATCGACGCGGACTTCGTCGCGGTGCGGCTGCCCCACGGCGTCCAGCACGACGAAGAGGACGCCAAGGCGGCCCTCGACTTCATCAAGGCCAAGACCGAGTGGACGTTCAACGTCAAGCCTGCGGTCGAGGGGTTCGAGCAGGAGTTCGAGCGGACCTCGGACGACGAGCTGACCGACTTCGTGCGCGGCAACACCAAGGCGCGGGCCCGCATGATCGCCCAGTACATGATCGCCGGCGAGCGGAGTCTCCTCGTGATCGGCACCGACCACGGCGCGGAGTCCGTCACCGGCTTCTTCACCAAGTACGGCGACGGCGGCGCGGACATCCTGCCGCTGTTCGGCCTCAACAAGCGCCAGAACCGCGCCCTCCTCCGCCACCTCGGAGCCCCCGAGCGCGTGTCGGAGAAGATACCGACGGCGGACCTGCTCGACCTGCAGCCTGGCCGGCATGACGAGCACGAGCTCGGCATCACCTATGAGGAGATCGACGACTACCTCGAGGGGCGCGAGGTCTCCGACTCCGCGGCCGAGTCGATCGAGAAGCGCTACCTCCTGACCCGGCACAAGCGCGCCACCCCAGTAACGATCTTCGACACCTGGTGGCACGAGGGCGCGACAGCCTGGACGAAGTAGCGATCCTCCACCCTCACATCGCAGCGCGTCGGCACCGCACGGTGCCGACTCGCTGCCGTGATTGATAGCGTGGGCGGCGTGAAGATCGCTACCTGGAACGTCAACTCCCTCCGCGCCCGAGCCGACCGTGTCGAGAACTGGCTCCTGCGCAGCGACGTGGACGTGCTCGCGATCCAGGAGACGAAGTGCAAGGACGAGAACTTCCCCTGGGAGCTCTTCGAGCGCAACGGCTACGAGGTGGCGCACTTCGGCGTCAACCAGTGGAACGGCGTGGCGATCGCGTCCCGCGTGGGCCTGACCGACGTCGAGCGGACGTTCCCCGACCAGCCCGCCTTCGGCAAGGGCGGCAAGGACGGCGTGCAGGAGGCGCGCGCCATGGCAGCCACCTGCGCCGGCGTCCGGGTCTGGAGCCTCTACGTCCCCAACGGCCGTGCCCTCAATGACGAGCACATGCCCTACAAGCTCGAGTGGCTCAAGGTCCTCAACGGCCACGCCGCCGAATGGGTCGCGCAGGACCCGGACGCCCAGATCGCCCTCGTGGGCGACTGGAACATCGCCCCCCGCGACGAGGACGTGTGGGACATCGAGCTCTTCCGCACCGAGGGCTACACGCACGTGAGCGAGCCCGAGCGGGACGCATTCCGCGCCTTCGAGGCCAGCGGCTACGAAGACGTGGTGCGGCGCCACACCCCGGGTCCCGGCGTCTACACCTACTGGGACTACACCCAGCTCCGCTTCCCGCGGAAGGAAGGCATGCGCATCGACTTCGTGCTGGCCTCCCCCGCGCTCGCCGCCCGGGTGGTCAACGCGCACATCGACCGCGAGGAGCGGAAGGGCAAGGGCGCCTCCGACCACGCGCCCGTCGTCGTGGAGCTGGCGGAGGGTTCGTGATCCGGCGGCGTCCCGGGACCCGGCCCCCGGCGGGCGGCGTCACATGAGCCCGTACCACGGTCCCCTGTCCTCGCACCTGCGGGTCTACGAGCCGCTCGAGGCCTTCAGCCCTGAGGAGCGGGCGCGCATGGAGCACAGCCTCGCAGGGCGCGAACCAGGCCGCCGGGGCCTGGAGGCCGCCGAGTCAGAGGCGGCGCTGGGACGGATCATCTCCTCCTCCGGGGACCCCTTCCCCGACGACGACGCCGAGTTCACGCGGACGGTCACCATCGACGGGCGGACCCTCTACTGCCCCTCTCAGCTTGTCCTGCGGGCGGGCCTCGCGGCTGAATCAGTGCTCACCACGGCCCCGACCCCGCTCGCCACGGTGCTGCTGCCGGCCCCGGCCCGCGCCAAGCACCAGGAGCGCGTCGACCGGATCGCCTCCGAGCCCGGCACGCCCCGGATCAACACCCGCGAATCCCTGTGGGGGATACCGTTCAGCTGGTTCGTGCTGTTCCACGAACAGGACGCCACCGAGGTCGTCGAGGAGGACGACCACGTCCAGACCGTCCGGATCACGACGACGTGGGCCAAGGCGCTGCACCGGGCACGCTTCGCGGTGGCGAACCTCGCCCTCGCCGCCCCCGAGATGAACCTCCTCGACGAACTCACGTCCCTCACCGAATGGCTCGAGGAGTTCCACCCCGATTCCGCGGTCGAACTCGACTACGGCGCCGTGGCCGACCGCGTCTACCCCGACGAGTCCCCGACCGACGTGCTCCTCGGCATCGAATGCCTCGCCGAGGGCGACATGACCGGCGCCGCTGCGGCCTACCGCCGGCTCGCCTCCCGCTGGATCCCCATCCGCCAGCTCGCCCGCGCCTCCTGACCCGCCTTCCGCGGCGGGACGCACGACGGCGGCGCGGCCGCGGGGTCTGTTCCCCCGCGGCCGCGCCGCCACTGGCTCGGGTACCGCTACTGGTCGCGCAGGTTCTGCTGGGCGTCCTGCGCCCGCTCCTGCACGACCTGCTTCTGGTCCTGGGCCTCTTCCTTCACGGCCTGCGCACTCTCGGACGCGGTGCCCTTGACGCTCTCAACGGCCTCCTGCGCGGGCTGCTTCAGGTTTGAAGCCACCTCGGAGGCGACGCCCTTGAGCTCGTCGGTAACCGGCTCGGCCTTCTCCTTCAGGGTCTGCGCGACCTCCCGCTCCTTCTCGCTCGGCGGGATGAGGGAGGACACGAGCAGGCCCGCGCCGAAGGCGATGAGGCCAGCGGCAAGCGGGTTGCCCTGCGTCTTCCGGACAACGCGCTGCTGCGTGCGGTCGACAGCCGCTCCGGCGTCGGACATCGCCCCGTGCGTGCCCTCCGAGACGTCGTCGGCGGCACCCATGACCCGGTCCTTCATGCTGTTCACCGCTCCCTTGATCTTCTGGCCTTGGCGGTGGGCGATGTGCGACGGGGTCACCTTGTCCGCCACCGCATCGACGTCGTAGCCAAGCCGTTCGCGGGTCTGCTCGATGTCGGCTCGAATGGCATCAGGATTCTGGCTCATCGTGGCTCCTCACTCGGCTTGAGTGCTTCGGGAATCTTCTTCACTGTGTCGGTGGTGCGCGGGAGGCCCTTGATCGCTGCCATCTCCTTCTTCGCCCGGGCGGCGAGGACGGCTGCGATGATGCCCCAGATGACTGCCACGATGACGGCAGACCACCCGAGTCCGGTGAGGTAGTAGCCAAGCGCCCACCAGAGCGCCAGCGACAGGAACAGCAGGACGAAGTGGCCGGCCACTCCAGCCCCCGCGTACATGCCCGCACCCTTGCCCGCCCTGGTGGCAGACTGCCTCACCTCGGCCTTGGCGAGCTCGAGCTCCTGGCGCATGAGCGTCGACAGGTCCGCCGCGACGTCGCCGACGAGGTCACCCAGCGACGATGATGCGGCCTTCTGCTCCGCTGGCGGCACGGCCCCAGCTGCGGTGGGCGCGCCCGGCGACGGAGTTCCGTAGTCGGGGACGTGGCTCATCGCAGATCATCCCTTTCCCGGCGCAGGCGCTCCGTGTCCAGCGGCGGCACCTCGCCCTCCACGCTGCCGGCGCCCGAAGCGTCCTCGTTCTCGTACTCGCGGTACGCCGCGTCCTGACCGGGGGTCTGGCCGTACGCCCCGCCCTCGTCGACGGCGTTCGTCAGGGCGCCGTCCTCGCCGCGGGCCGGCGTGTACGCGCTCGGCGCCGCACCCTGGCCGTAGGCGCCGGTCTCGGGTGCAGGGTATGCGGCACCCTGGCCCAGATCAGCAGACGGCGTGCCCGTTCCGGCAGTGCCCATTCCGGCAGTGCCGCCGGAGTACTGGCCTCCTGCATACTGGCCCTCGCCATACTGGCCGGCCGCGTACTGGCCATCACCGTACTGGCTCCCCGCAGCGTACTCGGTGCCGGCTCCGTACTCGGTACCGCTCGGGTACTGGGTACCGGTCGGGTACTGGGTACCGGTCGGGTACTGGCCCCCCGCGGGGTACTGGCGCTGGGCGGCACCGCTCGATTCGTCGGTGGCCCCGGCCGCGAGCGACCGGCTGAGCCGTCCGGCGAGCAGCCCGGCGCCGGCCGCAATGGCCAGGAATGCGCCCGGGCGGCGGCGTGCGTAGGACTTGACCTCTTGAATGAGCGAACCCGGGTCGCGCTGGTCGAGCCAGTCAGCGAAGCTGGCCGACTTCTCGGCTGCCTGGCGGACCAGATCGGTGCCGACCCCTTCATGCTCGCTGTTGGAGGCCATGGAGCTGAGCTCACGGTGGATGGACCTGAGGCCCTCGGCCGCGCGCGTCTGCTGCTGGGCCGCCTGGTCCATCAGCTCCTGGCGGCTCTGGTGGATGAGGTCCTTGGCCTGGTACTTGGCTTCCTTGGCGACCGTGGTCGCCTCCTGCTTCGCGACGTCCTTGACGGCGCCTGCAGAGGAGGCTGCCTCTGCTGCGACACCCTCGGCCTCCTGCTTGGCGGCGGCCGGCTTCGAGTCAGGGCGCGGCGGTGTACCTGGGGTGGTCGAATATGGATCAGTCATCATCGGTTCCTCTCGCGATCCTTGAGGGTCGAGCGGGTGTGACAATCTGGCCACTACCCAAGCGACGTCCGTTCAGACGTTCGAGGAACGAAAAATGAGTCTCTGCTATGCCAGACGGGGCGGTGCGGTGGTCTCGCGGACGATGAGCCGCTGCTCGGCCAGTTCGCTGCGCACGGCCCCGGAATCGCCCCCGAGCTCCCCCATGAGCATCTGGGTCCCCCGGCGCGCCTGGGCCGTCGGGTCCTGCCACACGGTGGTGAGCCCGGCGCACTCGCCCATCTCGTGGCCGTCGATGCCGACCACGGAGAGGTCCTGCGGCACCCGCACCCCCTGCCGGGCCGCCTCGAAGAGCACGCCAAGGGCCATTTCGTCCGAGGCGCACACGATCGCCGTGGGCCGCGGCTCCGGGAGGTCCATGAAGCGCCGCATCGCCTCGACACCGCTCTGCACCGTGAAGTTCCCGAACAGGGAAGCATCGGGGTGGAGCTCGAGGCCCGCGGCCTGGACGGCGTCGTGGAAGCCCTCGACCCGGATCTTCGGCACCGAGAAATTCAGGTCGGAGTCGTCCTGTCCGTGGAGGAGCGCGATGTGCCGGTGCCCGAGGTCGATGAGGTGCTCGGTGATGGAGCGCGCGGCCAAGTAGTCGTCGATCCCCACATTGGGACACCCCGGGACCGGTCCCCCCACGACTACGAGCGGGATGTCGATCGCATGCAGGTCGTCGATCTCCTCCGGGTGGAGGAACATGCACAGGAGCAGGAGCGCGTCGATCTGCTTGTGGACCATCGAGCGGCTGAAGAGCCGCTCACGCGGCGCGGTACGACCGCCGAGATTGAAGAGGGACAGGTTGTAGCCTCGCCCATGCAGCTCCTGGTCGACCCCCGCAATCGCCTTCCCGAAGAACCACCGGTCGACGTACGGGGCAAGCACACCGATCGTGCGCGTCTTGCCCGTCGCCAGCCGCGACGCAGCCGACGACGGGACATAGCCGAGTTCCTTGGCCGTGGCGAGGATCTTCGCCCGCGTCTTGGGAGACACCCGCGGCAGTCCGCGGATGGCCCGCGAGACCGTGGCCGTCGAGACCCCCGCCGCTGCCGCGACTTCTTCGATGCCTACCATTGCCCTCTCCCGGGAGGCATCCGCTGAACCGGCGGAACCTCATTCCTCGTTGTCGTTGGTGGCCCCGCGGAGCACCTTCCGCCGCAATGCCCAGAGACCGGCCATCGCGAGGACGACAGCGAGCAGCCCGAGGGCCCAGCCCAACGCGAACTGGCCCGTGATCTCAAGCCACGCGGTCACCCCGAGCAGCACGACCCCCCAGAAGCCCAGGAAGCCCATGAAGATCTCGAACTGCTCGACGACAGCCTTCCGATGGCGGGAGGAGCGGCGGTAGGCCGCCCCTCCCACCGAATACGGATCGGGCGCCTGCGCCGGCGTCACTTCACCGCGCCGGCGGTGAGGCCGGCAACGATCTTGCGCTGGAACACCAGCACGAGGATCACGAGCGGCACGGTCACGATCGTGCCGGCAGCCATGACCGCCGTGTACGGCTCCTGATGCGGCTGGGCGCCGGCGAAGTATGCGATCGCGACCGTGACCGTGCGGGTGGAATCCGAGGAGAGCTGGCTCGCGATGAGGAACTCGTTCCACGCCGAGATGAAGGCGAGGATCGCGGTCGTGAACGTCGCCGGCGCGGCCAGCGGCAGGATGACCTTCCGGAACGCCTGCCCCTGGGTGCATCCGTCGATCCGGGCCGACTCCTCGAGCTCCCACGGCATCTCGCGGAAGAACGAGGTGAGCGTGTAGACCGTAAGCGGCAGGACGAACGAGATGTTGGGGATGATCAGGGCCTGGTAGGTGCCCATCCACCCGATGTTCGTGAACAGCTGGAACAGCGGCGTCACGAGCGCGACGCCGGGGAACATCGACGCGCCGAGGACGAAGCCCATGACCGCGAACTTGAACCGGAAGTTCAGCCGCGCCAAGGCGTAGGCGGCGAAGACGCCGACCACGAGGGCGACGATGGTCGTGACGCCTGCGACGATGAGGCTGTTCAGCAGGTTGCGGCCGAAGTGGTTGCCGAGGTTCTCGTCGAACACCGTCCCGAAGTTGTCCCACGTGACGTGCGTGAAGAAGAACGTCGGGTCGAACGTGAACGCCGTGTCGCGGAATGCGGTGACGATCATCCAGTAGGCCGGGGCGAGGCACCAGATGAGGATGACCGCGGCAGAGATGTACGTACGGAGCGCGGCCCAGTCGAAGCGCTTGCGGCGCTCCGGGACTGCTGCGGTGCGAGGCAGGGTTGCTGTCGCTGCCATGTCACTTCCTCCCCGAGGATGTCGCCGCGCCGACGGCGTTGGCGCCGAGGAAGCGGACGAAGATGAAGGCCACGATGAAGATCACGAGGAACGTGATCGTGGAGAGCGCAGCAGCCGCGTTGAAGCCTTGGCGGATCTGGTCGACCACAAGGATCGAGAGCGTCGAGGTGTTGTTGCCGCCCTGGGTCATGATGTAGGGAAGGTCGAACATACGCAGTGCGTCGAGGACGCGGAACAGGACGGCGACCATGAGAGCGGGCTTCACGAGCGGAAGCGTGATCTGAGTGAAGCGCTGCCACGAGGAGGCGCCGTCGACCTTCGCAGCCTCGTAGACCTCGTCTGGGATCAGCTGCAGGCCCGCGAGGATCAGGAGCGCCATGAAGGGGGTGGTCTTCCAGACGTCGGCGATGATGATGGCCCACTTGGCCGGCCATTCCGAGCCCGTCCAGAGGATCTGGGTGCCGAACAGTTTGTTGGCGATCCCGTCGAACGCGAAGATGAAGAACCACAGCTTCGCCGTCACGGCGGTGGGGATGGCCCACGGCACCAGGACCGCAGCACGCACGGCGCTGCGTCCGCGGAACGACCGCGCCATGATGACCGCCATCCAGAACCCCAGCACCGTCTCGAAGGCCACGGTGACGACCGTGAAGAAGAAGGTGGTGCCGAAGGAGTTCCAGAACTGGGCGCCGAGGGTCCCCGGGGGGCACGCGGAGCCATTGCACTGCTGGAAGAGCCAGTGCGCGTAGTTGTCGAATCCGGCGGGGCCGCCCTCCTCGAAGAACCCGGTGGCCGGGTTGAGGCCTGCGTCCTTCTGGAAGGACATGATGATGGCGTTCACCACCGGGTAGATGATGACGACTGCGAGCAGGATGAGGGTCGGCGTCAGCAGGGTGTAAGCCCAGCGGCCCTGCGTCACCTGCTTCCTGTCGGCGCTCTCGCGACCGGGCATGTGGCGGGCCTCGGCGGCCTTCGTCTCGGTGCGCTCCGGGAGTTTCGTGGACATGGGATGTCTCCTGTTCAGGGGGCCGGCGGCCCGGGCGTCGGTTCCGACTAACGGGCCGCCTGCTCAGAACCTGGCTACTTGGCCGCCGCGTCGATGGCCGACTGCATGTCGGACAGCGCTTGGTCGACCGACTTCTCCCCCTTGAGGGCGGAGTAGGCGTTGTCCTGCACCGCCTTGGTCACTGCCGGATAGTACGGCGAGACCGGACGCGGCACAGCGTTCTCGATCGACGTCTTGAGCACCGGCAGGTACGCGAGCTTGGCCGTTAGGTCCTTGTCCGTGTACAGGCTCCCGAGCACCGGCGCCAGCGAGCCCTGCGTCGCGTAGAACTTCTCCGTCTCCTCGCTCGTCATGAACTTCATGAAGTCGAGGGCGGTCGCCTTGTTCTTCGAGTAGACGCTCATCGCGATGTTGTGGCCGCCGAGCGACGACGCACCCGGCCCGTCCTTGCCCGGAAGCGGGGCGATGCCGAACTTGTCGGCGACCTTGGAGGAGCCATCGGTCTTGTTCACGATGTTGTAGACGTACGGCCAGTTGCGCAGGAACATGAGCTTGCCGTCCTGGAACGCCGTCCGGCCCTGCTCCTCCTGGTAGGTGATGGCCTCCTGCGGGATGTTCCCGCTCTTGAAGGCGTCGACGAGCTTGCCCAGACCGGTCTTTGCCTCCGGGGAGTTGACCGCGGCCTTGCCCTGGTCGTCGACGATCTTGCCGCCGAACGAGTTGATCGCCTCAGACGCGTTGACTGTCAGGCCCTCGTACTTCTGGAACTGGCCCGCGTAGCAGCCGATGTTGTTCTGCTTCGCGATCGAGCACATGCCCATCATCTCGTCCCACGTCTTGGGCGGGTTGGGCACGAGGTCCTTGCGGTAGTACAGGAGGCCGCCGTCGGAAGTCTGCGGCGCGGCGTACAGGGTGCCGCCGTAGGTGGCCGTCTTGACGGTCGCCGGGAGCATGGCCGAGGTGTCGATCGTCGTCTTGTCCTTGAGCGGCTGGAGCCAGCCCTTCGCGGCGAACTCGGCGGTCCAGACGACGTCGACATCGACGACGTCGTAGTTCGCGTCCTTGGCCTGGAAGTGCTGCACGAGATCGTCGTGCTGCTGGTCGGCTTGGTCCGACTGCTCCTTGAAGGTGACCTTCTCGTTCGGGTGGGCTGCGTTCCACTTGTCGACGAGCGGACGGACGACATTCGAGTTGTCCTTGCCCTGGACGTAGGTGATGGGTCCGCGCCCGTCGAGGTTGTTCGCGGCGTCGCCACTCAGGCCGCCACTGCTCTGCCCTCCGCCGGAGGTTCCACCGCCGCCTCCGCCGCCACAGGCGGAGAGGGCCAGCGCCAAAACGCCTGCGACGGCCAACGGAGGGGCATACCTCGAGAACTTGCGGTTTCTCATGCTCGACTCCCGTGTCTGTGAGGCAGCCCTTGCGGCGCCCCAAAAGGGTGTTGTGGTGGACCTCACACTAGGCAACGGCAACACAGCAGTGCAAGCGCTTACGCATTTCGTGTCCTCTCTGTGACCATCCCCTCACGAGAGCCTATTCGGCCTTGCGCCCCTTCACGTTCCGAGCGATGTCGGCAGCGAGTTCCCGGACGCTCTGGGCGGCGTCGGACGCCAGGTCCCGGACGTTCTCGACCGCATCCTCGGCGAACTCCTTGGCCTTCTCGGCCGCCTCTCCAGCGAGGTCCTTCGCCTTCTCGGCGTTCGGGCCGCTCACCGGACGCGTTCGGCGCGGCTGAAGCGGGCGCGCGCGCCGGAGGTGATGTGGAGGAGCACCGGGACGGCGGTTCCGATCACGAGGTCCAGGCGCTGTACGATCTGCTCGACCTCCGCGGCAATGGCGCCGGGGTCCGCGCCCTGCCGGGCCACTGTGCGGATGCGCAGCGCCGTCCGCCCCTCGAACTCGACTGCCGCGACGGCCGTGCTGAGCACGTCCTTGCGCTCGGCGAGGACGCCGCGCAGGGCCTGGTCGACGGCAGCGGCGGCGATGCCCACCATGCCGGGCACCTCACCCTCGGCGAGCTGCCCGCCCGGGCCTGTGCCGCCGTCGGGCGCCGTGGCGGCAATCAGGTCACGGCGCCCGGTCCCCTGCTGCGAAATCCACCAGACCATGAGCAGCACGACGAGGACTGCCAGCGCCGCGGCGATGAGCCAGAGCCACGACACCCGCGTGCCCGGGAAGTGCGTGGCCTCGAACGCCGCGCCCGCCCGCACGGCGGCGTCCGGGGCCCAGGACTGCCACCACTGCGCGAAGGCCGGCACCGCGGCGAGCAGCAGCATCAGGGCCCCCGCCGCGAAGACCAGAAGCCCGAAGACCGCGATGAGCACACGGTTGAGTGTCCGCGGCGTGCCGTTCATGCGCCGACCACCCCCGTCCCCTCGACGCGGACCCGGAGCTGCAGGTACGGCCGTGGCCCCAGCCGGCCGAGCTCGTCCTCGGTGGCGGCGAGGACGTCCTCGGCCCGTACGGGGATCCCGGAGGTGGGCCGGACGTTGACCACGGCCTCCCCCGCGGAAACCACCACGGTCACCTGCTCCGGCCGCACGACCGCGGCGGCGCGGGCCCGGCGCGCAAGCGCGGAGGCGAGGACCTCGTCGTCCACCACAACGGCGATGCGGCCGCCCGACAGCTCGCGCCGTCCCCGCCGTCCGGGGCGGACGGCAAGGATGACGAGGGCCAGACCGGCCATGGCCACGACCGCGCCGAAGAGACCGAGGAGGGCGTGGTTCGTGCCGCCGGGAAGGGCCGCGACTGCACGGGCGGCCGCCTCGGGGTTGATGAGCCACTCGTGCTGGCCGAGGGCCTGGAGCGTCGTCTCGAGGAGGAGGTACGCGCACAGCGCCGTGACCGCGAGCGCGACGAGCCCCACCAGGTACGCCCTCGACGAGGTCACCTCGCGCTGGACCGCGCGGTCGAGCCCGTGGGGCGCCTCGCGCTTCTCGAGCGTGCGATGGTCAGCCATGGCCGGCCGCCTCGAGCAGGACTGGGCTGCCCACACGGACGCCGGAGATGCGGATGTCGACGCGGCTCAGCATCGCCCCGCTCAGCGACGTCACCGACTCGAGGATCCGTCCCTTCGCCCGGGCCGCACGCTCCCACACGCTGCCGCCCCACGGGAGAAGGTCCTCGGGCCCGTCGACCAGCGCAAGGTGCGGGATGGCGATGGGGGCGACGATGCGGAGGGCGAGGAGGCCGGCGTCGTCCGACCAGTCGGCCCGCACATCGGCGGGCTCCACGCCGAGCGCGGCCCCGGCGGCTGCCTGGGCGAGCCGGGTCAGGGCCTGGGTGCTCACGCGGTTGTGGCCGGCGAGCGGAGGCGAAGCCGGCGGATGGGCGGGCGGGGCCGGCACTCCTGGCTGAGGGGCGCCGGGCGAGGCTTCCATGCTCACGAGGAGGATCGCCGCCCGGTCAGCGCCTCCCACACCCGGCGGAGGTCGACCCTTCCCTCGGCGGCGCGCCCGAGGACCGCGCCGACGACGAGGAACACGAGCGACCCGAGGAAGCCCCCCACGCCGAACTGGAAGGACATGTAGGCGAGGAACGCCCCGAAGCCCATGCCGACCACGACCAGGTTCACTGCACCTCGATTCCGGAAGGCTTGGTGCCCACCCTCGGCTCTCCGATGAAGACGTCCGCGATCTCGACGTTGACTTCGATGACCGCGAGGCCCGTGAGCTCCTCGACGGCCCGGTACACCGCAGCCCTCACCCTGTCGGCGAGCGACTGCAGCGGCACGCCGTAGGCCGCGACAAGCGTGACGTCGACGGCCGCCTGGGTCTGGCCCACCTCGGCGCGGACGCCGGAGACATGGTCGGTCTGGCCGACGGCATCCCGAATGGCCCCGAGGGCCCGCGAGGGAGCGGTGCCGAGTGAGTGGACGCCGGGAACGTCCCGGGCGGCGGCGGCCGCGACCTTGGCGACGGCCGCCTCGTGGATCACGGTGCGTCCTGAGGCCCCCACCGGAAGCGGGACCTCCGCGCTTGCGCCGTGCACCATGCCGTACCGGACTTCTGGCTCCTGGCTCACCGCGCCTCCCTCGCTCGCCGGGCGGCAGCAGCCGTCGCGGCAGTGAATGGCAGCCGTCCCGTGTGAGGACGCTTACGGCTCTACCTTAGTACGGCAGGTGCGCGGAAATCGGCGGCAGCAGGGGCGAGGCGCGCGCATCGTGCACCGCGGGCGTTCCGCCCCTTTCCGGGTGGCCTCCGCCTGTGTCAGCATGGCGCTGCCGATACTTTTCGGCAGCCTGCTGGGGGCTGATCGAGCAGTGCGAGGAGGAACTGCCGTGGTTACCGGCCCAGCTGAGCCTCTGGCGGATGCGTCGGCGTCCGGCGGGTGGCGCGTGGAGCGCATCCCGCCGGAACCCCTCCCGCCCGAGGTGCTCGACCTCTTCCCGGACGTCCCCGTCCGTCTCGCCGAGGCCTTCGTCCTCCTCTCCCCCGCGGCCCCCGGTCCCGGCAGCGCCACGGTTGCCGCGCCGTTCCCCGACAGCTCGCTCGTGCTCGTGGTGCTGCGGCCCGGCGGAACGCCGGAGCTCGTCAGTGCCCAGATCGACCATGGCTTCGGGGAGCCGGCCGTGGGCGTGTTCCGGATCCGCCTCGGGAAGCACGACGGCGGCACGCGGCTCCTGCTGCTGGCCATCCGGCCCGAGGTGCTCGCCGAGGCCCCTGCGCCTGAACGGATGGCCCCTCTCCCCGCCGCCCCCGCGCCGCTCCCCGACGGCGCCGCGGTGATCCCTCCCCCGAACGGCGCCACCCGCCCGTCGCCGGAGGTGGCGACGCTCCCACGCACCCGTTCCGCCTCGCCGCCGCACGTGCCGGCGTGGGTCGCAGCCGACATGCCGTCGGTGCTCCGGCCAGAGGCGCGGGCGACGGTCACGGTGCGGATCTCCCGCACCGAGCTCACGGCGCTTTCGGACAGCGCCCATGCCGTGCGGCCGCTGCTCGCGGCCGTTCCGGGCGAGCCGCTGCGGCTCAAGCTGCACCGGCGGAACCTCCAGGTGGTCCCCGGCACGCCGGACCGGTTCGACGACGTCCCCTTCCCCGAGGAGGCCGAGGTCGTCGAACGCGCCTTCGAGGTCATCGCCGGTGGGCCCGGGCCAGCCGAGGCGACGGTGGTGGTCAAGCAGGGGACCTCGGTGTACTCGCTCGCCGAGGTGACCCTCGTCGTCGAGGTGACCGCTGCGCCTCCCGCCGACCCGCCGCCCGCGGAGGCCGATGCCTGGACCACCGCTCCCGACCCGAGGATGGCGGGAACGCCGGTGCTGCGGATCGACGAGGACGTCTTCGGCGACTCATGGAGGTTCGAGTTCGACCTCGAGCTGGGCGACGGGCTCCCGAGGCACTACGAGAGCGCACCCGCGATGTCCAAGGCCGCCTTCCTCGACGCGCTCTTCGCGCGCATCGACGAGTCCTGGAGGGATGCCGGTAGCGCCGACGGCTTCGCGTCCCGGCTCGCCCAGCTCGGAACCGAGCTCGCCGACGCGCTGCTTCCGGCGGACCTGGTCGCAGACCTGACGGGGGCCTGGGAGCAGATCGACGGGCTGGCGCTGCTGAGCACCGAGGCCTCGGTGCCCTGGGAGCTCGCACAGCTCGGGGAGCCCTCGGCACCGCGCTACCTCGGGGAGACGGGCCTCGGCCGGTGGGCGTACAGCGTGGTCCACCCGCACCGCCTCCGCGCCCGCGCAGGCCGCTGCCGCTACCTGTGCCCCTCCTACACGGGCGAGCTCGCCCTCACCCAGACGGCCAGGGAGGCGGAGTTCCTCTCCACGCTCGGTGCCAGCGCCATCGAGCCCGGCGACGCTGCCTCCCTCTCGTCGCTCCTGCGCGCCGGCGGGTTCGACCTCCTCCACTTCGGCGGGCACGGGGCGTCCGACGCCGAGGGGCAGCGGCTGCTCCTCGCCGCGGTCGCGGAGGCGGGGGCGGCCGCGCTTCCGGCCTATTCCGCGTCCTCGCTCACAGCGGACTTCCCCCGGCGCCGGCCGGACCCGACGGCCGAGCCGGGGCCCGTCGTGGTGCTCAACGCGTGCGGGCTCGCGCAGGGCGCCCGCACGGGTGCGGACGCGTTCGCGTCGGCGTTCCTCGCCGGGGGCGCAGGGGCGTTCGTGGGGTGCATGTGGAGCGTCGGCGACCGGCCCGCCCTCGCGTTCGCCGAGACGTTCTACTCCGCACTGCGCAGCGGGAAGACGGTCTGCGAGGCGGTCAAGGCCGCCCGGCAGAAGGCCCGCGCCGAGGGGGACGCCTCGTGGCTCGCCTACACCGCCTATGCCCACCCCCTCGCCACGGTGGAATTCTCGCCCTAGCCGCCGGGCGCCGTCGTGCGCCCCACCGCCGTCCCACCCCTCCCGAGGCTCCACCCAGCAGAAGGACAACGCGATGACGATCCCAGCCACCCCCAGCGCACCCCGCGGCTCCGGGCTCAGCGACGAGGAGCTCGCCGCGCTCAAGCCGCACGTCATCAACCTCCGGCGGGGCCAGCTGGCCGACCGCCCGGCAGGAGAGGGCGAGTACTTCTCGACGGCGGCGGACGTGGAGGCGATCTTCGCGACCCATCTGCCGGCCTTCCTCGCCGGACGCAGCGGACCGGTGCCGCTCATGGTCAACGCCCACGGCGGACTCGTCACGGAGGCCGCCGGGCTGCGGGCCGCAGCGTCGCGCATCCCGTGGTGGAAGGAGAACGGCGTCTACCCCATCTACTTCGTGTGGGAGACCGGGCTTGTGACGTCCCTCGCCGACGCCCTCGCCGGATGGCTCGGCGGCAGCCGCGGACCCGGCGACTTCAAGGACCGCATCGTCGAGCTCGCCGCACGGTTCGGGCAGGGCGAACGCGTCTGGGGGGAGATGAAGGAGTACGCCGAAGCCGCGAGCGCCGGCGGCGGGGCCTCGGTCTTCGCCGACGCGCTCGGGTCCTTCATGAACGAGCACCGCGGCGCGCTCACGGTCCACGCCGTGGGACACAGCGCGGGCTCGATCTTCCACTCGTACTTCATCCCCGCCGCGGTGAAGGCCGGCGTGGACCGCTTCGAGACGGTGAGCTTCCTGGCGCCCGCCGTCCGGACGGACCTCTTCAAGGAGAAGCTCAAGGACGAGGTGGACCAGTCGATCGGCAGGCTCTCGATGTTCACCATGACCGACGACCGCGAACGCGCCGACAACTGCGTCCGCGTCTATGGCAAGAGCCTCCTGTACCTGGTCCGGGCCGCGTTCGAGCCGAGGATCGGCGACCCGATCCTCGGCCTGCAGGACTCGGTGCGGAGCGACCCGGACCTGCGCGACTGGTTCGGCGAACCGGACTCGCCCTCGTCCGCCCAGGTCGTGTGGTCGGTCGAGGACAGGGGCCCGTTCAGCAGCAGCGACGCCACGAGCCATGGCGCCTTCGACGACGACCCTGCCACCATGGAGAGCGTCCTGCGGCGCATCGTGGACCGCAAGGACGTCACCCCCTTCCCGCTGCCGCGCGCCGTGGAGCCGCTCTGGCCGACCCAGCCTCGCGACGTCCCCGCCCCCACCTGGCCGCACTCGGCGACGCGGAAGGCACTGTGCGTCGGTATCAACGCCTACCCCGACGCGGCCGACCAGCTCTCGGGCTGCGTCGCGGACGCCGGGGCCTGGGCCACCGAACTCGAGAAGGCCGGATTCGCCGTGCACCTCCTCGCCGACGCGCAGGCGACCCGGTCGGAGGTCCTGCTGAGGATGCTCGAGCTCGTGTCGACCAGCGCCCCCGGGGACACCCTCGTGGTCCAGTACGCGGGCCACGGCACGACGGCGCCGGACCTCGACGGCGACGAGGCGGCGAGCGGGCAGGGCGGCAACATGGAGGACGAGGCGCTCTGCCCCGTGGACTTCCGCACCGGCGAACTCATCATCGACGACGACCTCGGGCTCATCTGGGACCAGCTCCCCGACGGGGTGGCCCTGACCCTGTTCTTCGACTCGTGCCATTCGGGCGACGGGCAGCGCCGCATCCTCTCCCAGGCCGAGCTCGAGCAGGAGACGACGCTGCGGCGCCTGCCGCGGAGGGTCGTCCTGTCCGAGGCCGACCGCGAGGCGTTCCGGGCGCGCCGCGGCTATACGTCGGCGACCGGCTCCCGCGACGCAGGCCCCGGGCGGGCTGCGGACGGGCGGGCTGCGGACGCGGCGTCGCCCGGCGCTCCTGTGGACGGGCAGCAGAAGCCGCACCGGGAACTCCTGTTCAGCGCCTGCCAGCCCACCGAGCTCGCGTACGAGACGGCCGGGCACGGTGACTTCACCTCGAAGGCCTCGCCCCTGCTCGCCGACGCGATCGGGAAGCTCACCAACGAGCAGTTCCTGGGGCGGGTCGTCGACGGATTCGGGGACCGGCAGCACCCCAAGATCAACGGCGAGAAGGCACTCTTCGGCCGCACCTTCCTCGCGGCGGAGGAGGGTTCGGCGCCCACCGCACCCATCGGCGTCGCCAGCGCCTCCTCGGGCGCGGCGGCATCGGGCGGCGTGCCCGCGAGCGGCGAGGCGGTCCAGGCGGCTGCGGCGCACAACGGGGGCGGCGCGGGGACGCTGACCGCGGTCGGGAAGCGCGCGGACGACGCCGAGGTGGCGGCCCTCGAGGCGACGCTCGCCGCGGCGGCGGGAGCCGCGGAGCATCGCGCGACCAGGGTGGCACGGCTCCTGCGGGCCATCGCGGATGTCATCGAGGAGTAAGAGGAGTAACCGAGGGGTAGCAGTCAGAGCCGGCGGAACACGAGCCCGTAGTTCGGCGGGATGGTCACGAGGGCTTCGTCGCCGTCGTGCAGCGGGCTCAGGAGCATCGCGCCGTCGATCTGCTCGCGCCAGTCGCCGGCGGCCTGCAGCGGGAGCCAGACCGTGGCGGGCGCGTCGCCGAAGTTGAGGGCGACGGCGAAGTCCTCCGGTGGGGCGGCGCCGTCGGCCGGTGCATGGCGGCGGAAGGCGAGCACCTTCGCGCTGAGGTGGTCCGGGCGCGAGTAGTAGTAGAAGTCCCCGCGGGCGCGGAGGGCGCGGCTCGTGTTCCGCAGCGAGCCCAGGATGCGGTAGAGGCGCACAAGCGCCTTGCCCGGCGGATCGTAGAAGTAGTCCCAGTGCAGTGGGCGCTCGAAGAGGTTCCGCCCGATCCCGTCCTCGGGCAGGCCCCAGTTCTCGCCGAACTCCTGCCCCTGGAAGAGGAAGGGGATGCCTTTCCCCGTGAACAGGGCGATGGCGTAGGGCTGCGTCCTGTAGAACCTGGTGCGGTCGCCGTAGGGCTGCTCGAGGAGATCCGGGGCGATGGCCCTGCCGAACTCGTTCAGGAAACGCTGGTGGTCATGGGTCTCGATGTACTGGAACGGGGCGACCGGGAACGTCTCGCCGGAGGCAGGATTGGTGTAGCGGTCCGGGTAGCCCACAAACCCAGGATCGAGGAGGTGTGCGAAGTCCTCGCTGACGTAGCCGCCGCGGGCCATCCCGCGCGCGGCGTCCATGAGCCGGTTCTGCCAGCACGTGTTCGTGTAGGTCCGCGAGAGCATCCCGATCGGATCGTCGAGGTTCTCGGAGCACTGGATGATCGAGCTGGCGCCGGAGGCGGTCTGGAACCGGGGAAGGGTCCGCGAGTACTCGTAGGTCTCGTACACGAGCGCGGGGTAGCCGGGACCGGCAGGGTTCCCGTCGTAGTAGCCGGGAACGTAGTCGTAGCGGAAGCCGTCCACGTGGTACTCGTCGAGCCAATACCTGTTGAGCGCCGTGAAGTACTGCGCGGTGAATGCCTTCGTGAAGTCGCTGCCGGGGCGGTGCGGGAAGAACTCTCCCGCGAAGGGGCCCATCATCGGGTTGGGCTCCCCTGTGGAGTCGTAGACCGTGTTGTACGCGAAGTCCGGGTGCGAGTGGGCATACACGGCGTCGAGGATGACCGCCATCCCCTTCGCGTGGCACGCGTCCACGAGCCGCTTGAGCCCGGCCGACCCGCCGAAGCGGTCGTCTGGGCAGAAGTAGCCCAAGGGGGTGTAGCCCCATTCGACGTCCTCGCCGACATTCGTCACGGGCATGAGCTCGAGGACGTTCACCCCGAGCCCGCGCAGGTAGTCGAGCTGGGTCACGACGCCGTCGAAGTCCTGGTTGAACTCGCGGACGTTCAGCTCGTAGACCACCATCTCGTCCACGGGCGGCGGGGTGTGGGCGTCGTCGGTCCAGGCGAAGGGCGGAGCCGCCGGCGCCGTGAAGGAGGAGAGCGTGCCGAGGCCTGCGTCCCTGCCGAACGGGTCGGCGAACCGCACGGCGCCCAGTCCCGGAATCCCTCCCGGCTCGCGGAGCAGCTCGTACCTGTAGAGGTACCGCCCGGGCGAACCGAAGTGGGTCCCGGGCTGCTGGTCGGCCGCGGCGGAGAGGGAGAGCCCTCCCGCCCAGAGGTCGTGGTCTGAGCCCTTCAGCCAGCTGAGCCACACGGCCACCGCTTCGATCCCGCGGACGAACTGGTCCGACTCGTGGATCACCTTCACCCGCACCCGGTACCCCTTGTCGAAGGTGATGCCGGGCAGGTACACCCCGAAGTCGGCCCTCCCAGGTGTCCCGGCCTCGGGGGAGATGCGGGCGCCGACCTCGGACAGCGTGATCATCCCGCCATCCTAGGGGTGCTGTGCGTTACGGGGCTGTTATCGCGCAGCTCAATCGGCGTAGCGTGGAAGGGTCCCGAACCGGCGTACCGGAAGGCGGCCATGCCAGACTCCCCCGGCTACCGGATGCAGCGCCTCACACGGGCGCGGAGGGCGCTCGTGGCTGGTCAGGCTCTTGCCCACAGGCGCCACCTGATGTACGGGCTCGTCGAGGCGGACCTGACGGTCCCGCGGTCCCTCCTCCGGGAGCATGCCGCTGCCATGGGCGAGCAGCTCTCGTTCACCGCCTATGTGGTGGCCTGTACGGCTCGCGCCATCGCCGAGGTCCCTGAGGTGAACGCCTTCAGGCGCGGACATTCGATGGTGTTCCTCGATGAGATCATCGTCGAGGTCATCGTGGAGCGCCGGGTCGGGGGCCAGTCTGCGGTGAGTTACCTGCCGATCCGTCGCGCCGATACCAAGACGCTCCGGGAGATGCATGAGGAGATCCGTGCCGCCCAGCGCGGCAGCGCGGAACCGATCGCGGGCCAACGGTGGCTCGAGGCGATCCCGCCAGTGGCTGTCCCGTGGATCATGCGATGGGGCAGCCGGAGCATTCCGTGGGCGAAGCGGTTCGGAGTCGTGGGCGTCAACAATGTGGGCATGGGAACCGACGCCGCGGGGTGGGCGCTGAGCCCCGGAGCAGGGACACTCGCGGTCACGATCGGCGGGATCAGCCTGGAGCCGAAGCTCGACGGCGGCCGCGTCGTCGAGCGCGAGATCGGCCGCATCACGCTCACGCTGGATCATGACGTGATCGACGGCGCGCCAGCCGCCCGCTTCACCTCCCGGCTGCTGAGGCACTTGGCCTCGGGCGAGGCGGTGCGGGAGGCGCTGGGCACAGCGGGGCAGATGGGCACAGCGGGGCATGTGACCTGAGGGGCGGGTCGGTCAGCGTCCCGCGCATGGCGGCGGAGCCGGGACGGGCGGACGGCCCGACGCTGCCCGGTCATCGCAAGGTGGAGCGCTGCAGGCAGGCGGCCGGGCGAAGGCGGGAGGAGCCCAGGGCGACACACCGCCGGCGCAGTTCTGGCCCGGTCCCTTCCCGGGTGAGGCGGCGGGAGAGGGCTGGGGTGGCGGGGATGCGGGAGCCGCGGGACCTGGTGCCGGAGCCGGGGCGGGGACGAGGGCTGGCGCTGCCGGAACAGGGGCTGGAGCTTGAACCCGTGCGGGAGCTGCAGCCGGCGCGGGTGCCAGAGCGGGCGCTGGAGCCCGGAGCGCGAGCGGCGGGGAGGAAACGAGCGGAAGGGGGATGAGCGGAACCTGCGGCGGGGATGCCGCGGGGGCGGCGGCCACAGCGGACGGGAGGGCGGGCGCAGCGGGACCCTCGGCGGGCACCCCGGCAGCTCCAGCGGCCGGGGAGCTCTGTGCTCCGCCCGCCGTCGGGAGGGCGGATGGACTGGGACTTGGGCTCGGGCTGGCCGCTGAGGCCGTGGGCGCAGGTGTCGGACCCGTGGTCGGGCTCCCTGCCGTCCCCGACGGCGAGGACGAGGATTCCCCGCCCTGGCGCGCGCTCGGGCCCGGACCGGTGCCGCTGGAGAGGAAGGACTGGACGGCCAGCGAGCCGACACCGAGCACCACCACGGCGGCAGCACCCCAGACCGCGGCGAGGGGCATCAGGAGGACGCCGTGCGACCGGCGGGCAGGCGACCTCCAGGAGGCGGCCGCGATGAGGACCACGGCCGCGAGGACCAGCGCAGCCAACGGCGCCAGGACGACGAGCGCCAGGGCCGCGACCGCGATGATCACGACCAGTCCGATGAACAGAACCCTGGCAGCCGCCCACCGGGCGCCGGAATGGGGCTCGGCGCGAGCCCGGACGGGGGGCAGGGAGGACGCTCCGCGTCGCACCATGCGCCCCATTTTCTCAGGGATGGGCAGGCTGCGCGACCCCCATCGCCACGCCGGCCGGTCGAAGCACTGTCGGCCCTGCGCTCACGGGCCTACCCTTATGGCGTCGAAGGAGTCCACATCCCGGGTGATAACGCCCCAGTAACGCCACCGGCGCTACGCTTCTCGCCGCCCAACCCACCTCGAGTCGAACCGTCAGAGGCCTACCGTGTTGAAGACAACCAGACGAGCCCTGTGCTCGATCGCGCCGCCAGACCTGCTGGCGTACCTCGCGGTCCATGGCAAGCTTGCCGAGCGCGAGGCTGCGGTCCGCGCGCTGGCAGCCACGGCCGCCATCCATTCCCAGCGCAGCGTCGTGAGCCATCTGACGCGGCAGCTGGACCTCAAGATCGGGCCGATGATCGGATTCGGGGTCACGGCCGGGGGCCGGCTGACGGTCTACGACGCCAAGAACAAGGGCAGGTCCTTCCTGCCCGGGGTGAGGATGCGCGGCACGGGCGAGCCGGCCGTCGCCGACGTCGCCGTCAACCAGGCGTACGACGGCAGCAACAGCACCTATGAGTTCTACCGGAACGTGTACGGGCGCAACTCCGTGGACGACCAAGGACTCGAGCTGGTCTCCAGCGTCCACTTCAGCACCGGCTACGACAACGCCATGTGGGACGGCACCCAGATGGTCTACGGCGACGGGAGCGGGCGGATCTTCCAGACGGGCGCCCTCACCCGCGCGCTCGATGTCATCGGGCACGAGCTCACCCACGGGGTCACCCAGTTCACGGCCGGGCTCGTCTACAGCAAGCAGTCCGGGGCGCTGAACGAGTCGTTCTCGGACGTCTTCGGCTCGCTCGTCAAGCAGTACAGCCTCAAGCAGACAGCGGACAAGGCCGACTGGCTGATCGGCGAGGGGACGCTCGTTGCCACGCTCGGCACGGCACTCCGGTCGATGAGCAAGCCCGGCACCGCCTGGTCCGGCGACCGGCAGCCCGCGCACATGAAGGACTACGTGGACCTCCCGGACGATGAGGACCCGCGCAACGACAGCGGCGGCGTCCATATCAACTCGGGGATCCCCAACCACGCCTTCTACTTGGCGGCGACGACGATCGGCGGGAACGCCTGGGAGGTCACGGGGAAGATCTGGTACGAGACTCTGACCAAGCGTCTGCACCAGACCGCGCAGTTCGAGGACGCCGCAAACGCCACGGTCGAGGTCGCGGGGCAGCTCTTCGGGCAGCCCGAGCAGAGGGCCGTCAGCGATGCATGGAAGGGGGTCGGCGTCCTCACGTGAAGCTCACGGTTCGCCGCGGCGGGGGAATCTCCGGGATCGTCACCCGCACTGAACTGGACACCGCGGCCCTGCCCGATCCCGTGGCCGAAGACCTCGTCGGCGAGGTGCAGCGCGCGGGGCTGCAGGACCTCACCGCGCCGCACCACGAGGTCCTGGCCGCGGAAGGGCAGCACGAGTCCTCTGCCCCGACGGCGGCGCGGCAGCCGGATTCGCAGCTGTACGAGATCTCCGTCGAGGGGCTCGGCGCCGCGCCGTTCAGCGCGCGGTACACCGACGAGTCCCTTCCCGAGCAGGTGCGGCACCTCATGGAACTGATCGACGCCAGGCCCGAGCGGACGGACTCGGTGGAGATGTAGGCGCCGGGTGCGCCATCCGGCCACGCCCCGGATACGCGAAAGGCCCCCGCATTACGCGGGGGCCTTCTTCGTGGTGGCTCCGACCGGCGTCGATCCGGTGACCTTTCGATTTTCAGTCGAACGCTCTACCAACTGAGCTACAGAGCCTCGATGATTGCTCATCGAAAGACAACCTGACAGGAGTCATGTCGCCGAAGCGACCCTGACGGGACTTGAACCCGCGACCTCCGCCGTGACAGGGCGGCGCGCTAACCAACTGCGCTACAGGGCCTTGTTGTTTGCGGTGCGAACCCCGCTCACAAGACTTAGATCCTAGCAGACCCTTTCGGGCCACTCAAAATCCGCTCGTGGTACCCCCAACGGGATTCGAACCCGTGTCGCCGCCGTGAAAGGGCGGTGTCCTAGGCCACTAGACGATGGGGGCCAGCCAGACCATCAAACTATAGGGCCGGGCTGTCATACGGCACAAATCGCTAGAGTGGGCGGCATGGGCACGGCGTGGATGAGCGAGGACGAGTTCGAGGCCGCCGTGGACGCGGCGCTCGACCGCATCCCGCGGCGGATCGCCGAGCACATGGACAACGTCGCCGTCTTCATCGAGGACCGGTACATCCCGCGGGCGCACGACGACCCGGACACCGTCCTGCTGGGCCTCTACGAGGGCACACCCCTGACTGAGCGAGGCGAGTGGTACGCCGCCGGGTCGCTGCCCGACCGCATCACGGTGTTCCGCGAGTCTATCCTGGAGGCGTGCTCCTCCCGCGAGGAGGTCATCGAGGAGATCCTGGTGACGGTCGTCCACGAGCTCGCGCACCACTTCGGGGTCGACGACGACCGCCTCCACGAGCTGGGCTGGGGCTGACATGGGCCACACGCACGCCCACGACCACGGTGGGGCGACAGCGACGGGGAGGCACCGCCGTCGTCTGCTGCTGGTCCTGGCCATCACGCTGTCCGTCGTCGTCGTCCAGCTGTTCGCGGGCTTCCTCTCGGGATCGCTCGCGCTCCTCGCGGACGCCGGCCACATGTTCTCCGACGCCGCCGGGCTGGGCATAGCACTCACGGCCGCCTGGGTCGCGACCCTGCCCCCGACCGACCAGCGGACCTTCGGCTACCAGCGCGCCGAGGTGCTCGCCGCACTGGCCAACGCGCTCGCGCTCATGGTCGTCGCGGTCGTCATCTGCCTCGAGGCCCTCCAGCGGTTCGGCGGCGGCCACGAGGTGCAGACGACGACGATGCTCACCGGCGCGGCCCTCGGCGCCGTCGCGAATCTGGCCGGGCTCCTGATCCTGCACGGCGCCCACCGGGAGAGCCTCAACGTGCGTGGCGCCTATCTGGAGGTGCTCGGGGACCTGCTGGGGTCGCTCGCGGTCATCGCGGCAGCCGTCGTCATCATCACCACGGGCTGGGTCCAGGCCGACGCAGTGGCGTCGCTGCTCATCGCGGTGCTCATCGTGCCGCGGGCCTGGGGGCTCCTGCGGGACGTCGTGGACGTGCTGCTCGAGGCCAGCCCGAAGGGCGTGAGCGTGCAGAGCATCCGCGAGCACATCCTCTCCGCGACGGGGGTAGTCGACGTGCACGACATCCACGCCTGGACGATCACCTCGGGTGTGCCGGTGTTCTCAGCACACGTGGTGGTCGAGGACGAGGTGCTCGACGCCGATGGAGTCGACCGGGTGCTCGACCGCCTCGCCCAATGCCTCGGAGAGCACTTCGACACGGAGCACTGCACGTTCCAACTCGAGCCCGCCTCGCACCGCGAGCACGAGCCGGAGCAGCACGCCTAGCTAGGACGAGCGACCGTGCGCGAGCCCGGTCGGGAAGCCGATCACGACGGGCGTCTTCTCGGGGCCGCTGCAGCAGGAGGCACCGAGCAGCGACTCCTCGGCGGCGCCGTCCGGGCCGACGCCGGAGCACACGCCCGTGGCGGGCAGCTCCAGCTGGACGGCGCCGGCGGCGACATGGTCCCCGGCAAGCGCGGCAGCGATGGAGCGCACCTGCTCGTAGCCCGTCGCCATGAGGAACGTCGGCGCACGCCCGTAGGACTTCATGCCCACGATGTAGAAGTCATCATCCGGGTGGGCGAGAACCCGGGCTCCGTGTGGTTCGACGGTCCCGCAGCTGTGGAAGTCCGGGTCGATCAGCGGACCGAGCTGCCGGGGCGCGTCCACGGCGGGGTCGAGGTCGAGGCGCACCTCGGACAGGATCGACAGGTCGGGCCGGAACCCCGTGGCGGGAATGAGCCGGTCAGCGTCGAGGGTCCGGCCGTCGGCCGCGTGGACGCGCAGTCGTTCCCCCTCGAGGATCTCGATCCGCTCGGTCCGGAAGCCGGTGACAAGGTGCACGACCCCGGACTCGACCATGGTGCGGAGCCGGGCACCGAGCTGGCCACGTGCGGGAAGGCCGTCCCCAGATCCACCGCCGTAGGCCCTGCCGGGGGTCTCGGCGCGGATGGCCCACAGGACCTCGGTGCCCGGATGCGTCTGGGCGAGCCGTGAGAGCGCGAGGACGCTGTTCGCCGCGGAATGGCCACCGCCCACGACGAGCACGCGCCGTCGCGCGAAGCCGCCCGCGGAGACGTCGGGAAGCGGGGCCGTGATGAGCCGGGCCTCGACGGCCTCCTCCTCGCCGAGGGCGGGGAGGCCAGAGGCGCCCAGCGGGGCCGGCGTTTCCCACGTCCCGGACGCGTCGATCACAGCGCGCGCCAGAAGGTCGACGATGGAGCCGTCCGGCCTCTGCACCCGCAGGAGGAAGGGCGCCTGGTCGCGTCCGATGCCCGCACCCTTGTCCCTGTCCTGACGGGTGACCGCGAGGACACGGTGCCGGGTGCGGATCCGGCTGGACAGTTCGGGCGTCGCTGCGAGGGGCTCGAGGTAGTCGGCGACGATCTGGGAGCCATAGGGCAGCGCGGTAGGCCGGGGGGACTGCCAGCCGTGCTTCTCGAGCAGGCGCACCGAGGCCGGGTCGAGGTTGTAGCGCCAGGTGGAGAAGAGCCTCACGTGCCCCCAGGCTCGGATCGAGGAGCCGACGCTGGGACCAGCCTCGAGCACGAGCGCTTCGAGCCCCCGCTCGAGGAGGTGGGCGGCTGCGGCGAGGCCGACAGGACCGGCCCCGATGACGACGACGGGATGGTCGGCGCGGGTCATCCCGGCCTGTCCCTCAACGACGGCGACCATCACGCCCCCGCAGGCAGGAGCTCGGCGATGAGGGCCTCGACGCGCCCCCGGATGTCGTCGCGGATGGGGCGCACGGAGTCGACGCCCTTGCCGGCGGGGTCCTCGAGCTCCCAGTCCTCGTAGCGCTTGCCGGGGAAGATGGGGCAGGTGTCTCCGCAGCCCATGGTGATCACGACGTCCGAGGCCTTGACCGCCTCAGTGGTGAGGACCTTGGGCTGCTCGTCGCGGATGTCGATGCCCTCCTCCAGCATCGCCTCCACCGCGGCGGGGTTGACCTGGTCCGCAGGTTCGGAACCGGCGGAGCGCACCTCGACCCGGCCCGCCGAAAGGCGGTTGAGGTAGGCCGCGGCCATCTGGGAGCGGCCGGCATTGTGGACGCACACGAAGAGGACGGAGGGCTTGTCGCTCATGAGAGGACCTTTCGATTGGCTGAATCGGCGGCACCGGTCAGGGAGGGGTAGAGGAGCCGGACGAGCAGGAACCCGACGACGCCGCCAACCAGCTGCGCGACGACGAAGCCGGGCACCGAGGCAGGAGTGATCCCGGCGAACGTGTCCGTGATGGACCGTGCGATGGTGACGGCAGGGTTGGCGAAGCTGGTCGAACTCGTGAACCAGTACGCCGCTGCGATATAGCCGCCGACGGCGAACGCCACCCGGTCGGCGCGTCCCGAGCGGACAGTGCCGAAGACGATGAGCAGCAGGCCGATGGTTGCCACCGCCTCGCCCAGCCACAGCCCCGGGCCCGAGCGCTCGTGGCCGGACAGGGACACGGCGTCGAGGCCGAACATGAGGTTGGCCAGAACCGTGCCCGCGAGTCCTCCCGCGATCTGGGAGGCGATGAGGACCAGCGTGGTCCGGGTGTCGATCAGGCCGAGAGCGCGTTCGACAAGGCTCACGACGGGGTTGAACGATGCCGACACCGGCTGGAGCGCAATGATCAGGGCCACGAGCGCCGCGCCGGTGGCGATGCTGTTCTCCAGCAGCGCCAGCCCGGTGTCCGCTGGGGACAGCCTCGACGCCATGATCCCCGAACCGACCACAGCAAGTACCAGGAAGGCGGTGCCGACACACTCGGCGGCCGCGCGCCGCACCGTCTCACGGGTCACGCGGCGGAACCCGAGATGAGGGCCGCCAGGCCGCCGAGCGCTTCAGTGCGGGCACGGTAGTAGACCCACACTCCGCGCTTCTCGCGCTCGAGGAGGCCGGCGTCGTGGAGGATCTTCAGGTGGCGGCTGATGGTCGGCTGCGAGAGCTCGAAGGCCTCGTTGAGGTCGCACACGCAGGCTTCGCCGTCCTCGTGGGCGGCGATGAGGGACATGAGCCTGAGCCTGACGGGGTCGCCGAGCGCCTTGAGCGCCGGGGCCGCCTTCTCCGCCTCGGCTTCGGAGAGCGGCTCCCCGGACAGCGGCGAGCAGCAGGCCGCGCCGGGCTGGACGGGGGCCTGGGCCGCACTCAATGATATAGACACATGCACATGTTTGCATGTCTGATCCCGCGCTGCAACCAAGACGGCGGTGGGCAGGCTCCGTGCGCCAGCCCACCGCCGTCGTGGGTCCTGCAGAAGGGTTGCGTCAGGGGGCGAGCATCGGGCCGAAGCTGGCCCGGTCGGCGAGACGCTCGTCGGCATGGTCGGGGACCACCATGACGGGGCCCTTCGCGTGGTGCAGCACACCGTCCGAGGTCGAGCCGAGCAGCATGCCGGTGAAGCCGCCGCGGCCGCGGGTTCCCAGGACGAGCAGCTCGACGGTGCGGGAGACCTCGACCAGGACGTCCACCGGAGCCCCGTCGAGAAGGCTCGTCTGCACCTCGAGGTCGGGGAAGTGGCTCTGGAGCCACGCGACGCCGGCCTTGAGCTGGGCGCGGATGTCCTCGAACAGCTGCTCCCGGTCCACGGGCGCCGGGACCCACGCCAGGCTGCCGCTGAACTGCGGGACGGCGCACACCACCCGCAGGGGCACGCCCATCATCATGGCCTCCTCCGCGGCGACCAGGACGGCGACCCGGGCCTGGTCCGAGCCGTCGACGCCGACAGCGACCACGTGCTCGAGGGACGCGTGGCCCTCCTTGGCCTGCTCGGCCTTGAGGTGCCTGTCCTCGATCTCCTCGCCGATCCTCTCGGCGAAGCGCAGCGGGACGGTCACCGTCGGGCAGGCGGCGTGGGCCGGGAGTGCGCTGGAGACAGACCCGAGGAGCCTGCCCACGAAGCCTCCGCGGCCCCGGGTTCCGAACACGAGGAGCTCGGCGGCCTTGGAGAACTCGAGGAGGACGCCGGACGCGTCGCCGGATTCGACGGAGGAGGTGACCTCGACGCCGTCGACCTCGCCGAGCTTCTCGACGGCCTCCTTCAGGACTGCCTCGGCTCCGTCGCGGATCACGGTGTCGTCGAAGCTCGCGTAGCCTCCGTCGAGGCCCGATGCGGCGAAGAGGGGGACGCTGTAGGCGGTCACGACGTGCAGGGGGCGCCGACGGCGCTTCGCCTCTGCGGCGGCCCACATGAGTGCACAGTGCCCGTGTTCGGAGCCGTCCACGCCCACGACGATCCCGGTGGGGAGATCCGACTCGGCGGAGTCCCTTCCGGCCGCGCCATCCTGCGGGTGGAGCTGGTCTGCCATGGCTTCCTCCTCGACTCGCTGCGAGCCTAACACGCCCCTCTCACACTCAATCTCCGCCGGTTTTCAGGGGTGGTCAACCCTCCACGCCGGCATCCCGGCGGCCCCTCCGAGAGCCCCTCCCGGGGGCCCTCGAACCTGCCTGACATCTGTCTACCCATCGACGCGGATCTTCTGTAAGGTTCAACTCGTTGTCGCCGGCCGGGGCCCTCACGGGTGCCCCGACGGCACGCGTCTGCGAGCAGTCTGGGGGGAGGGGCGCGCAGCTTCCATTCCAGTCTGTCCTGCCCGGGGAGGATGTCCGTGTCGGTTTCGCCGCGTCCAGGTGTTCAGCCGTTCTACCCCGACGGCCAACCGGGCGGAGGGGTCGCTGACGGGCATCCCGAGCACACCAGCGCCGTTGTGATCGGCACGGGCCTGTCGGGCCTCGCGGTCGCCGCCGAGCTCAGCCGCCTCGGGATCGAGACGGTCACCGTGGACGGCCTCGAGTCCTCCTCCCCCAGCACGGCCACCTCGGCCCTGCGCGTCGCAGACCTCTCGAGCGCCGAGTCCGCCGAGTACCTCGAGGTGCTGCGGCACCTCCGCAAGTACGCCGCAAGCCACCGGCTCGACGTGCGCCATCACGTCCCCGCCCGGCACCTCGCGCTGGTCGAGTCCCCCGAGCCGGGCGCACCCGTCCAGTGGGCGGTGCGCACGGACGACGGCGTGCTGCTCGCCGACGCGGTGATCCTCACCCGGTGCGCCCACAACCAGCTGCGCCGGTTCCTCGCCGACCTCGGCTACTCCCTCGGCGAGCACCTCATGGCCGGGCTCGCCGAGATCGGGCTGTACCTCATCGGCGTCACCGACCTCGAGGCGCTCAGCGCCCGCGAGGTGCTGCGCCAGGCCAAGTCGGTCGGCGCGGACGCAGCCGCCCGGCTCGGCGCCGGCCTGCAGCACGCCTGAGGACGCCCGGAGGCGCGGGGCTCAGGCCTCGCGGTCCTCGCTGACCTCGTCGTTCTCCCCGTCGCCCGGGGCGAGGCGGCGCCGGGCCCCGACGCCCAGCGCGGCCAGCAGGCCCACGGCCACGACGGCGAACACGACGATCATCCACGGGAAGTCGTTCTGCGCCGTCGGCACCGCCGCGGGGGTCTCGATGGTGCCCGGCTGCGAGGCCTGGATCCCCGGCCCCGCGGCGGACGGCGAGGAGGACGCCCCGGACGCCCCGGCCGGCGTCGTGCTTCCCTGCGCCACCGTGTAGGCGAACGTTCCCTCGATGGGGTGCGAATCGGAGCTCACGACGCGCCACACCACGGTGTACTGCCCTGCCGGCGCGCCGGCGCGCAGCTTCTGGTGGAGGCTGCGGTCGACGACCTCCGGGGAGCCCTCGGACCAGGACGTGCCGGACGGGTCGGTGACCCTGACCTCGGCGCCGACGCCCAGAGGCCTCTCGGAAAAGTCGAGGCGGATCTCACCCGGGGCGGTGGCCGCAGTGGCACCGGAGGCCGGGGAGGAACCCTCGAGAGCGTCGTGCGCGAGGGCCGGTGCCGGAGTGGCCACGAGGACGAGTGCCGCGAGCGCGAACGCAGCGAGCACGGGCGCGACCGCCGCCCGCGCGGCAGCACGCAGCCGGGGGAAGGAGGGGATGATCTGCATCTCACCAGCCTAGGTTTCGACGTTGTGTAGAACAACCGGGCCGCAACTGACGAGTAGGATTGTCCCCGGCCGGCTGCGTCGCCGCCTCCGAATCACCCCCATCACCGCCCCCACAGGAGTGCCCATGGCAACGGCTACGGCAACGACATCCGCAGTGGACCGTTACTTCAAGATCAGCGAGCGCGGCTCGTCGGTTGCGCGCGAGATCCGCGGCGGCCTCGCCACGTTCTTCGCGATGAGCTACATCGTGGTCCTCAACCCCCTCATCCTCTCCGGCGCGGACTCGGCCGGGAACACGCTGGGCATCCCGCGTGTGGCCGCCGCGACAGCGCTCGTCGCAGGCCTCCTCACGATCGCCATGGGCGTGTGGGCCAAGCACCCGTTCGCGCTCGCGACGGGGCTGGGCGTCAACGCCTTCGTCGCGGTGACCGTCGCGACCAACCCGGGGGTGACCTGGCCGGACGTCATGGGCCTCGTCGTCGTTGCCGGTGTGGTGATGTTCATCCTCGTGCTGACCGGGTTCCGGACCGCCGTGTTCCGCGCCGTCCCGGAGGGCCTCAAGACCGCCATCGTCGTGGGCATCGGCGTCTTCATCGCCCTGATCGGCCTCGTCAACGCGGGCTTCGTCCGCCGCATCCCGGACGCGGCGGGGACCACCGTTCCCCTCGGGCTGGGGGCGGGCGGCAAGCTGCTGGGCTGGCCCACGCTGGTGTTCGTCGTCGGGCTCGTCCTGACCATCGCGCTCATGGTCCGCAAGGTCCGCGGGGCCCTGCTCATCGGCATCCTCGCCGCCACCCTGCTCGCGAACATCCTCGAGCAGGTGTTCCACATCGGCCCATCGGTGGCGCCGGGCAAGGCGCCGAATCCGGCCGGATGGTCCCTCGTCGTGCCGGGCCTCGGCGACGTCTCACCGGTCGACCTGAGCCTCATCGGACAGGCGAATCCCTTCGGCGCCTTCGCGCACCTCGGCACCCTGGGCGCCCTGCTCATGGCCTTCGTGATCCTCCTGAGCATCTTCTTCGACGCGATGGGCACCATGGTCGGGCTGGCCCGTGAGGCCGGGACGATGGGCAAGGACGGACAGATTCCCAACGTCGACCGTGTCCTCCTCGTCGACGCTTTCGGTGCGATCGCCGGTGGCGGCTCCTCGATCTCGTCGAACCAGATCTTCGTCGAGTCCGGCGCGGGCATCGGCGAGGGTGCCCGCACGGGCCTCGCCTCGGTCGTCACGGGCGCGCTCCTGATCCTGGCGATGTTCCTGACCCCGCTCATCAACCTCGTGCCGTTCGAGGCGGTGGCGCCGGCGCTCGTCGTCGTGGGCTTCCTCATGTTCCAGCAGGTCGCCAAGATCGACTGGCACGACATCGGGATCGCGATCCCCGCGTTCCTCACGATCGGCCTCATGCCCTTCACGTACTCCATCGCCAACGGCCTCGGCGCGGGCTTCATCTCCTACGTCCTCGTGCGCGCCTTCCAGGGCCGTGCCAAGGAGATCCACCCGCTCATGTGGGCCGTCGCGGCGGCGTTCCTGCTCTTCTTCGGCATCGGCCCGGTCGAGCAGCTGCTCGGCATGTAGCCGCTCGGCAGGTAGCTGCTCGGCGCAGCCCTTCACCGCGCCGCGCCGTCGTCATAGGCTGACGGCGGCGCCGCGCCGGGTCCGCTGCCCGGCACCCCTGCGGTGCCGCACCGGCAACGGAAGGAAACCCCGATGGCCTACACCGTCGGCTACTTCATCGGCAGCCTGTCCCAGAAGTCCATCAACCGCACGCTCTCCAAGGCGCTCATCCGCCTCGCCCCGGACTCCCTGGAGTTCGAGGAGATCCCGATCAAGGACCTCCCCCTCTACAACCACGACCTCGATGCGGACTTCCCCGCCGAGGGCCGTGCGCTCAAGGAGGCGATCGAGCGAGTCGATGCCGTCCTGTTCGTCACCCCCGAGTACAACCGCGACATTCCCGGATCCCTCAAGAATGCGATCGACTGGGCCTCCCGGCCGTGGGGCACGAACTCGTTCAACCGCAAGCCGAGCGCCGTGATCGGCGCCTCCCCGGGCAAGATCGGGACCGCCGTGGCGCAGCAGAACCTCCGCAGCATCCTTTCGTTCTGCAACTCCCCGCAGATGAACGCCCCTGAGGCGTACATCCAGTACGTCCCTGGCGTGTTCAGCGACGACGGTGAGGTCAGCGACGCGAGCACCGAGGAATTCCTGCGCCACTTCATGGAGGAGTTCGGGCTGTTCGTGGAGCGCGTGCTGACGGTCCTGCCGCGCGAGCGCTGAAGGCCCGCCGCCTCGGACCTGGCCGCTCGGGCACCCGGCCACTCGGGCCCTCGGGCACTCGGCCACCAACCAGCATGATCGGTGCGCGCCCGCACGATCGGCGGCGACCAGCACCGATCATGCGGGTGAGCACCGATCGTCGGACCGGCATCGCTCGCCACCCGGGCGCCCTCGCCGCCTCCTCACGGAATAGCTCGGCGGCAATCCTCGCCCCCGCGGAGGATGGGGGGCAGGATAGGACAACGATTCCATCCGCCCCCTGCGGGCACGTGGCGCTCAGGAGGACCTGATGTCTGGGAAAGGGACCAGCGGACCCGTGAAGGGGCCCGGCTCCGCCGCCGCGGTGAGCCGCCCCGAGCTCATCCGCAACGTGGCCCTCGTGGGCCATTCCGGATCGGGCAAGACCACTCTGCTCGAAGCCGTCCTCGCCTCGACCGGGGCGATCCCGCGCATGGGATCGATCGTGGAGGGGACCACGATCGGCGACTCGGACCCGACCGCTGTCCACCAGCAGCGCTCGGTGGGGCTCTCGGCCGTGCCGGTCATGGTGGGCGACACCAAGGTGAACTTCCTCGACACCCCGGGGTACGCGGACTTCATCGGGGAGCTGCGGGCGGGACTGCGGGCGGCGGACGCGGCGCTGTTCGTCGTCTCCGCGTCCGACGGGATCGACGCCGCGACCCGCGCCCTCTGGGAGGAATGCGAGCGGGTCGGGATGCCGCGCGCCGTCGTCATCAGCCGGCTGGACCACCCGCGCGCGGACTACGACGCTGCCCTGGACCTCTGCCGCGGCGCCTTCGGCGAGTCCGTGCTGCCCCTGTACCTCCCGCTGCGCGGGGGTGACGCCCCGAGCCGGCTCGTGGGCCTCCTCTCCGGAACCCTGTCGGACTACTCGGGCGATGAGCTCGAGCCCGAGACCAGGCCGGCCACGGCCGAGGAGCTCTCCGGGTGGGAGGGCGCGCGCGGGGAGCTCATCGAGGGGATCATCGCCGAGAGCGAGGACGAGACCCTCATGGACCGGTATCTCGGCGGTGAGGAGATCGGCTTCGACGTCCTCGTCGACGACCTCGAGAAGGCCGTGGCGCGAGGCGCCTTCTTCCCTGTGATTCCGGCGTCCGCCACGACCGGGCTCGGCACCGCCGAGCTGCTCGAGATCCTCCGGCGCGGGTTCCCCTCCCCCGCCGAGCGGCCCGTCCCGGCGGTCACGGACCTGGACGGCAAGCCGGTCAAGCACCTCGTCTGCGATCCGGACGGACCGCTCGTGGGCGAGGTCGTGCGCACCACCGTGGACGCGTTCCTGGGGCGCGTCTGCCTCGTCCGCCTGTTCTCGGGGACCCTGCGCGACGACACCGCGGTCCACATTTCCGGCCACGGCCTCGCCGACCGCGGGCATCCCGACCACGACAGCGACGAGCGGCTCGGCCATGTGTACCTGCCGTTCGGGTCCACGCTCCACGCCGTGCCGCAGGCCGTGGCGGGCGACGTTTGCGCCGTCGCACGCATCACCGCCGAGACCGGGGACACGATCTCGGCGCGGGAACTGCCGCTCCTGATGGCGCCGTGGGACATGCCGGAGCCGCTGCTGCCGGTCGCGGTGGAGGCGGCGTCGCACGGGGACGAGGACGCGCTCGCGAAGAGCCTCGCGAAAGTCGCCGCGGGTGATCCGACGCTCCGCGTCGAGCGGAACGCCGAGACCCACCAGCTGGTCCTGTGGTGCATGGGCGAGTCCCACGCGGAGGCCGTCCTCGACCGGCTGCGGGAGCAGGGCGTCAAGCTCTCGACGGTCGACGTCGTGACCCCCCTCCGCGAGACGTTCGCCAGTGCGGCGGCGGGCCACGGGCGGCACGTCAAGCAGTCCGGTGGCCACGGGCAGTACGCGATCTGCGACATCGAGGTCGAGCCACTGCCCCGCGGCGCCGGGTTCGAGTTCCAGGACCGGGTGGTGGGCGGAGCCATCCCCAAGACGTTCATCGAGTCGGTCGAGAAGGGCGTGCGAGCCCAGATGGTCAAGGGCGTCGCCGAGGGGTTCCCGGTGGTGGACATCCGCGTCACCCTCGTGGGCGGGAAGACGCACAGCGTGGACTCCTCCGACGCCGCGTTCCAGGCTGCCGGCGCCCTGGCCCTGCGGGAGGCGGCGGCTGCAGCGAAGATCAAGCTCCTCGAGCCCGTCTCGACGGTGACAATCAGCGTTCCCGAAGAGCACGTCGGCACGGTGATCAGCGACCTCTCCTCGCGACGCGGGCGCGTCACCGGGACCACGGCAACGGGCGACGGCGCCGCCGACGTGAGCGCCGAGGTGCCTGACTCCGAGCTCGTGCGGTATGCCGTGGAGCTTCGCGGCCTCACCGGCGGGACCGGGACCTTCCGGAGGGAGTACCTGCGCCATGAGCCCGTTGCCGACAAGACCCACTGACGACGGCGGGTGCAGTCCGGTTCCCCGGACTGGACCCGAGCTGCGCTCTGGCGCGTCGGGCCCGGCATGCGGTGTGCTGGGGTGATGAGTGACTCGACCCTTTCCACGGTGGCCCCCAGCACGGTTTCCCGCGACACGGCCCGCCAGGTGGCGTTCACACCTTGGTCCGGGCGCCATGACGGCGACGCGCCCGGACACCGCCGCTGGTGGCAGGCCGTGCGCCCATTCACCCCCGAGGCCGCCGCAGCGGCGTACGACGGCGCCCAGCGCCCGGCCGTGCTCCTCGGCTTCGCCTCCGACGAGGGCGTGCGGCGGAACAAGGGCCGCATCGGCGCGGCCCACGGTCCCGCCGCGATCCGGGGCGCCCTGTCCCCGCTCGCGTTCCACCTCGACAGGCACGTGTTCGACGCCGGCGATGTCGCCGTGCCGCTCGGCACCCCGGACGGCCACGGGCCGCTCGAGGAGGGCCAGGAGCGCTTCGGGGCGGTCCTCGCCTCGGCGCTCGACGCCGGTGCCCTCACGGTGGGCCTGGGCGGTGGGCATGAGACGGCGTACGCGAGCTACCTCGGCGTCATCAGCTCCGAGCGCGCCGGTGGCTCGCGCCTCGGTGTGCTCAACCTCGACGCCCACTTCGACCTGCGGGACGAGCCGCGCGCAACATCCGGGACGCCGTTCCTGCAGATGGCCAGGGCCGAGGCTGCGGAGGGCCGGGCGCTCCAGTATGCGGCCCTCGGAATATCCCGTCCCGGGAATACGCGAGCGCTGTTCGACCGCGCGGACGAGCTCGGCGCGCGCTACCTGCTCGACGAGTACACCACCAGGGCGACCGCCGAGTCGTTCGTGGAGGACTTCCTCGCTGACCTCGACGCCGTCTACCTCACGATCGACCTCGACGTCCTGCCGGCGGACACCGCTCCCGGCGTCTCCGCCCCCGCCTCGCTGGGGGTCCCGCTCGAGGTGATCGTCGCCGTCGTCCGCAGGGTGGCGGCGAGCGGGAAGCTGCTCCACGCCGACATCGCCGAACTCAACCCGTCGCTCGACGTGGACGGGCGCACGGCCCGCGTTGCGGCGCGGCTTGTCGACACGATCCTGGGCTAGCGCCAGGGGCCGCACGAGGAAGGGGCATCATGTCACACCAGCCGGAACCGCAGGGCCAGGACGAGCACCGGTGGCAGCCGACTCCCGCACAGGGCCCTGCCGGCCAGACGCCGCCCGGCTACTACTTCCCGCCAGAGCCGCCGGGCAAGACCCTCGGGATCGTGGCCGCGGTCCTGCCGTTCGTCGGCCTAGGCCTCATCGGGCTGGTCCTCGGCATCGTGGCACGCTCCCAGTCCGCGAAGGTCGGGTACCGGAACGTCCCCGCCCTGGTCGGCATCATCGCCGGGGCGGTCACCGTGGTCATCGGCCTCATCGTGGGGATTGCTGTGGCAGTGGTCCTCGCCGGCGTGTTCGGGCAGTGCGCGCAGCTCGGTCCGGGCGTGCACCACGTGAACGGCATCACCATCACGTGCGGGTAGCAGGGCCGGCAGATGGCGAAAGGGCCCGCACCAGTCGGTGCGGGCCCTTTCCCGGTGTGTGGCCGAAGCCGTTCAGCCGCGGCGGACGATCACGCCGTCCGACTTGAGGCACAGGTGGCGGCCGGCAGGGCCTGGCGGAACGATCCACATGACGTTGCCGCTCAGCGAGACCTCCTCCACGGTGCCCCGCGTGACGACCTTCGCGTGCCGCATGACCTCGACCATCTCGCCCACCGCGAGCTCAGTCCAGTTCTCGATCGGCGCCTGGTATGCCCCGCGTCGGTTCAGAACCGCTCCCCGTGCCTTCATCGATCTCTCCCACTCCTTTGTGCAGAAACATCCGTGACTGATTCGGTATCCGTGAGGCCACGGCTGATGGCCCCAGTGTCGCCCCGTGTGGGGGCGCTCACCTCTTTCTATCGGCTTCCCGGGCGCGTCGCCATGTATGGTTCGACGACGTTTCCGCGATTCCTTGTGCAGTCCGCCATCAGCTGAGCGGCCCTGCGGCCTCCTCGACCGCAGCGAGCAGCTCGCCCCCGGCCAGGATCCGGTCCGCTTCCTCCAGTTCGGGCGACATGAACCGGTCCGCGCCTGGTCCGGCCACCGTCCTGCGGAGCACCGCGACGGCCGCCGCCGTCCCCGCCCCGGGGACCAGCGCGCCGTCGGACATCTGCGTCCGGAGGTCGATCGCACGCGCCGCGGTCACCAGTTCGATGGCGAGCACCCGGCGGAGATTCTCGACCGCCTTGCGGAGCTTGCGGGCCGCGTGCCAGCCCATCGAGACGTGGTCCTCCTGCATGGCCGAGCTCGGGATCGAGTCGACCGAGGCCGGGACCGCGAGGCGCTTGCAGTCCGAGACGAGCCCGGCCTGCGTGTACTGGGCGATCATGAGGCCCGAGTCCACGCCGGGATCGTGGGCGAGGAACGCCGGGAGGCCGTGGGAGCGTGCGGGATCGAGCATGCGGTCCGTGCGGCGCTCGGCCATCGAGGCGAGGTCCGCGACGGCAATCGCGAGGAAGTCCAGCACGTAGGCGACGGGAGCGCCGTGGAAGTTCCCGTTGCTGGAGACGCGCCCGTCCGGCAGGACCACGGGGTTGTCGATCGACGCGGCGAGCTCGCGCTCGGCCACCGTGGCCGCGTGCGCGACCGTGTCGCGGAAGGCCCCGGCAACCTGCGGCGCACACCGCAGCGAGTATGCGTCCTGGACGCGGGTGTCCCCCTCGCGGTGGGAGGCGACGATCGGCGAGCCGCGCAGCACCGCGAGCATATTCGCCGCAGAGTCGGCCTGGCCCGGATGCGGCCGCAGCGGGGCGTGGAGCTCGGGCAGGAACACCTGGTCGGTGCCGAGCAGGCCTTCGACGCTCATCGCGGCCGTGACGTCCGCGGTCTTCGCGAGCTGGCGGAGGTCGTGCAAGGCCATGAGGAGCATGCCCAGCATGCCCTCGGTGCCGTTCACGAGGGCCAGGCCCTCCTTCTCGGCCAGCGTGACCGGCTCGATGCCGTGCGCGGCAAGCAGCTCCGCGACAGGAGGCTCCCCCGCGCCGCCGAAGCGCGCGCCGTCGGGCCCCTCCGCCTCGCCCTCGCCCATGAGGACCAGGGCGACGTGGGAGAGCGGGGCCAGATCACCCGAGCAGCCGAGCGAGCCGAATTCGCGGATGACGGGAGTGATGCCCGCGTTGAGGAGCTTCACGAACGTCTCGAGGACCACCGGACGGACGCCGGTGCGGCCCGACGCGAGGGTCTTGGCGCGCAGGAACATGAGCGCCCGCGCGACCTCGCGCTCGACCGCGGGTCCCATGCCGGCCGCGTGGCTGCGGATGAGCGACTTCTGAAGCTGCGTGCGCTTCTCCTGCGGGATGTGCAGGGTGGCCAGGGCGCCGAAGCCGGTCGAGATCCCGTAGGCAGGCGTCTCGGACGCGGCGAGCTCCTCGACATGGGCACGGACGCGGGCGACGGCGTCGAGCGCCTCGTCGGCGATGCTCACGGTCGCGCCATGGCGGGCGACGGCGACGACGTCCTCGGGCGTGAGGCCGGCGGTCGAGAGGGTGACCTCGGTGGGGAGGTGGGTTTCGGGGGCGGTGAGGGTCATGTGGGGGGTCCTTTACTCGGCCGTGCCGCGCTGCTGCATGGGGATCTTCACGCCGCGCTCGGCGGCGACCTCGACGGCGCGCTCATAGCCGGCGTCGACGTGGCGGATGACGCCCATGCCGGGGTCGTTGGTGAGGAGGGCGGTGAGCTTCGCGGCGGCGAGCTCGGTGCCATCCGCCACGGAGACCTGGCCGGCGTGGATCGAGCGGCCGATCCCGACGCCGCCGCCGTGGTGGATCGACACCCAGGTCGCGCCGGAGGAGGCCGCGGTGAGGGCGTTGAGGAGCGGCCAGTCGGCGATGGCGTCCGAGCCGTCCTTCATGCCCTCGGTCTCGCGGTACGGGGATGCCACGGAGCCGGAGTCGAGGTGGTCGCGCCCGATCACGATCGGCGCCTTGACCTTGCCCTCGGCCACGAGCCGGTTGAACAGCAGGCCGGCCTGGTGGCGTTCGCCGTAGCCGAGCCAGCAGATGCGTGCCGGGAGGCCCTCGAACTCGACGAACTCCCCGGCGGCGTCGATCCAGCGGTGCAGGTGCTCGTTCTCCGGGAAGAGCTCCTTGATCGCCTGGTCGGTGACCTTGATGTCCTCCGGGTCCCCGGACAGGGCCACCCAGCGGAACGGGCCCAGGCCCTCGCAGAACAGCGGGCGGATGTAGGCCGGGACGAAGCCGGGGAACTCGAACGCGCGGCTGTAGCCGCCCTTGCGGGCCTCATCGCGGATCGAGTTGCCGTAGTCGAACACCTCCGCGCCCTCGTCCTGGAACTCGACCATGGCCTGGACGTGACGGGCCATCGCGTTCTGTGCCTTCTTGGTGAATCCCTCCGGGTCGGCCCCGGCCTCGTGGTGCCACTGCTCCACGGTGTACTCGGTCGGGAGGTAGCTGAGCGGATCGTGCGCCGAGGTTTGGTCGGTCACGATGTCCACCGTGAGCTCCCCGGCGCGGTGGCGGCGCAGGATCTCGGGGAAGACCTCGGCGGCGTTGCCGACGTAGCCGACTGAGAGGGCACGGCCCTCCTCCTTCGCGGCGACGACCTTCGCCACGGCGGCGTCGAGGTCCGTCTCGACCTCGTCGAGGTAGCGCTTGCCGACGCGGCGGCGCAGGCGCGCCTCGTCGACGTCGACGATCAGCACGGCGCCGCCGTTGAGCGTCACGGCGAGCGGCTGCCCGCCGCCCATCCCGCCGCAGCCGCCGGTGAGGGTCAGGGTTCCCTTGAGGGTCGGCTCGGCGAACCTGCCCTCGGCGTGCAGCTTCCTGCCGATGGCCGCGAACGTCTCGTAGGTGCCCTGCAGGATGCCCTGGGTGCCGATGTAGATCCATGAGCCGGCGGTCATCTGCCCGTACATCGTCAGGCCCTCGGCCTCGAGGCGGCGGAACTCGGGCCAGGTGGCCCAATCCCCCACGAGGTTCGAGTTGGCGATGAGCACCCGCGGGGCCCACGTGTTCGTGCGGAAGACCCCCACGGGCTTGCCGGACTGGACGAGGAGGGTCTCGTCGTCGTCCATATCCTTGAGAGTGGTGATGATGGCGTCGAACGCCTTCCAGGAGCGGGCGGCGCGGCCGGTGCCTCCGTAGACCACGAGCTCGTCGGGACGCTCCGCGACCTCGGGGTCGAGGTTGTTCATGAGCATGCGCATCGGCGCCTCGGTCTGCCAGGACTTGGCGCTGATCTCGGTGCCGCGCGGGGCGCGGACGGGGCGGGCGCCGGTCGTGAAGTCGGCCTTGCGGGCCGGTGCGGGGGTGGTGCTGTCGGTCATCGTGACTCCTGCGTCGTGATGTCGGGATTGCTTCTGTATCAATGACACCGCGCCGGGACCCGCGCCGACAGCGGGTTGCAGGGGGTGCTGTCCGGGATTGCAGACAGGCCCGCGGGCGCCGTTGCCGCGCACGACGGCGGCTGGTTGACTGGGCGCGGAAGTCACCGGAGGGGGACGGCACCATGGGCGAGACGGCCGATCAGCGCAGCAGGACGTACAGCGATCCCGAGGTCTGGCGCGGGCTGCTGTTCAGCGGGGGCTGGGGGCGCGCCGCGCACCGCGGCGATCCCCGCGGGCGGCATGTCCTGGGCATTGCCTCCACGGCCTGCGGTCTCTTCGCCCTGGTCGGCGCCGCGCTGGTTTCCTGGTTCCTCACCTCCGGACTCGGCTGGTACGGCCCGCGCGCCATGGACGAGGTGGGGCGCTGGGCGCTCGTCCAGTCGGGTGCCCTCGTGGCCGCGTGGGTGTGCACGGGCGCAGCCGTTGCCGGCCTGGCATGCGGCGCCGCCTCCCTCATCGCGCGCTGGTCCCTGGGCCTCACAGTCATCGGGCTCACGCTCTCGGCCGCGGCGGGCGCGACCGTCGTGCAGGCGTGGGGGCTCTTCTTCTGGAACCACCTGTAGCTACTTGACGCACGGGACGCTGCCGCCCTGGAGAGGGCTCTTCCAGTCCTCGTAGGTCGGGGGCGGTGAGGCGACCGGCGTTGCGCTGGCCGTCTCGCTCGGTGCGCCGCTCGAAGTGGACTGGTCCGCTCCGTCCGAGGGGGGAGCGCCCTCCGGCGAGGTCGGCGCGGAGGCGGGCGGCGGCGTCGTGGGCTGGACGGGCTTCGGGGCGAGGAGCTCCTTCACGAGCGCCTGGATCGCCGGCACGTCGACGACGTTGATCGCGGCGCCTTCGGGCGACCAGCCGAAGCCGACGATCGGCAGGGTCGTGAAGGTGATGTTCCCGCCGGTCAGCGACCTGGCCTGCTGGGCGAGCAGGAGGAGGTCGAGGTTGCGGTCCACGGCCATGTTCTTGCTGACCGCATCGAGGACCGCCTCCATCTTGGGCAGATTGGTGAACGTGCCCGCTTGGGTCAGCTGGTGCATGACGGAGGCGATGAAGGCCTGCTGGCGGCGCGTGCGGTCGAGGTCGGTGAAGTCGTAGGTCGGGTCGCTCGTGTCACGGCGCTGACGGACGAACGCCATGGCCTGCCGCGCATCGATCTGCTGCACCCCGGCGCGGAAATCCGCTCCGGAGTAGGCGTCCTGGGTGGCCCGGTTGACGCACACGGTGATGGGCTGGATCGCGAGGGCGACCTGGTAGAAGGCGACCATGGTGACCTCGACGAAGTGGTCGATCGGCACTCCGCCGAGGAACTGGGAGACGGTGGCGATCTGGGCGGCGCGGCCGGCGTCGCGCGCGGCCTGGTACGTGGCGTCGTCGTTCGGCTTGCCTTGGGCGAGGAGCGCGGACTGCTCGGCGGCGAACCCGTAGCTGTACGCCTCCTTGATCTTGGTGGAGAACCCCCCGCCTCCGGGGATCCCGGCGATCTCCACGTAGTCGTCGCGGGGGATGGAGATCGCGGTGGCCTGGGAGCCGTCGGCGGGGATGTGCACGAGCATGAGCACGTTCGCGTTGTAGAAGCCACCGCTGTCGTCACCGGCCTGGAGTGCGTCCAGGATGTCCGGCGGGAGGGGCTGGCCGTTCTCGTCGAGCCGGGAGTCGAGGCCCATGACCAGGATGTTGGTGTCCTTGGACAGCGTGGGCGGCGCCGTGGAGGCGGACGGGCTCGCGGTCTCGTCCCCGAAGGCGCGGGTGAGCGCGTCCGAGCGGTGGACGTTGGAGTTGAACCGGGCGGCGAGCTGCACGCCGTAGACGACCGCGGCACCGCCGACCAGCACCACGACGATCCCCAGGGCGAGGCCGATGCGCAGCCACCGCCGGCGCCGCGTGGCTCGTCGGGTCTCGCCGCCCTCCTGCTCCCCCATGCGCCGCCATCCTTCCGCGCGATGCGGACGTGCGGCGACGGACGGCGCCGGCAGGCATCGACGTGATGCACACCATACCGCCGGGGCAGGGGCGTGCCCAGAGGCTGAAGTCAGCCCCGGCCGTAGATCCTGGCCGCGAGCTCCCCCGCCACCTTGTGGACGCGCTTCGCGAGCTCCTCGCGACGCTCGGCGGGCACCCTCTCGTCCTCGAACGTCACGGCGACTGCGGCCGTCGGCCATCCGGCGTGGTCGGTGACCGCTGCCGCGACGGAGGCGAGGCCCGGAGTGACCTCGCCGGCTTCGGTGGCGTAGCCGCGCTGGCGGACCTGGTCGAGCTCAGACTGCAGCGCCGAGTAGGAGCGGATCTGCTCGCCCTCCTCGGTGCGGGACGTGAACGCCGCGGCATTCGGATACAGCGCGCGCACCTGCGACTTCGGCAGCGCCGCCAGGATCGCCCTGCCGCTCGCGGTCAGGTGGCTCGGCAGGCGCACGCCGACGTCGGTCACGAGCGAGGGCCTGCTCTTCGCCCGCTCCTCGACGATGTAGAGCACGTCGCGCCCGTGCAGGACCGCGAGGTGCGCGCTCTCGCCGATCGCGTCCACGAGCGCGGCGAGCACCGGCCGTCCGAGGCGGGAGAGCGGCTCCTGGCGCGAATACGCACTCGAGAGCTCGAACGCGCCGATCCCCAGCCCGTACCGCTGCTCCTCCGCCAGGTGCAGCACGAACCCGTTCTCCTCCATGACGGCGAGCAGGTGGTACACCGTGGAGCGGGGCAGGCCGAGCTGGGTCGCGATCGCCGAGGCGGGCTGCGGGCCCCGACGCGATGCGAGCAGGCGGAGGATGCGCAGCGTGCTCTCGGCAGCGGGGACCTTGGACTTCTGGGCTGGCTCGGGCATGGGGCCTCGGTCTCCTCTGTCTGTCATACCGAACTCCAGTGTGCGCGAGCAGGACGACGGCGCGCACTCGCCGTCATACGCGAGGCGTCCGGGATGCCAGACAGACCACATGTCTGTGATCCGAGACGGCAAGCGCAGGTGACGGCACTCACACGGCCTCCGGAACCGGAACAGTGGAAGGGATCCTTCCCAGAGTCGTGAGGAACCCCTATGCAGACACAGAACCCCGCCGCGCTCAGCCGCGGCCTCAACGTCCGGCACATCCGGTTCATGGCCTTGGGTTCGGCCATCGGGACGGGCCTCTTCTACGGTTCGGCCTCCGCGATCCAGGCCGCCGGGCCCGCCGTGCTCATCGCCTACATGGTGGCCGGCGCGGCCGTCTTCATGGTCATGCGCTCGCTCGGCGAGATGGCGGTAAGGCACCCCGTGTCCGGCTCGTTCGGCCAGTACGCTGGCCGCTACCTCGGCCCGTTCGCAGGGTTCGCGACCGGATGGACCTACGTCTTCGAGATGGCCATCGTGGCACTCGCCGACGTCACCGCCTTCGGGATCTACATGGGGTTCTGGTTCCCGGACGTGGACCGGTGGGTGTGGATCGCCGCCGTCATCCTCGTCCTCACGGCCGTGAACCTGCTCAGCGTCAAGGTGTTCGGCGAGCTCGAGTTCTGGTTCTCGCTCGTGAAGGTGGTGGCGATCATCGCGATGATCACAGGGGGTGCGGCGCTCATCGTGTTCGGGTTCTCGTCCGGGGACGGACAGGCGGGCGTGCACCAACTGGTGGAGCACGGCGGGCTGGTCCCCAACGGCTTCGGCGGTCTGCTCGCGGCGTTCTCCGTGGTGGTGTTCGCGTTCGGCGGCGTCGAGACGATCGGCGTCACGGCCGGTGAGGCCGCGGACCCGAAGAGGGCCATCCCGGGCGCGGTGAACACCGTGCCGGTGCGCATCCTGCTCTTCTACGTGCTCACCCTCGGCGTGCTCATGAGCCTCTTCCCGTGGAACCAGGTCGGGGCGCAGGGCAGCCCGTTCGTGCAGATCTTCGACGGGCTGGGCATCCCAGGCGCCGCGCATGTGCTCAATGCGGTCGTCATCACCGCGGCGCTGTCCGCGATCAACTCGGACATCTTCGGTGCCGGACGCATCCTGTTCGGGCTTGCGCAGCAGGGCCACGCGCCCGCCGCCTTCGGCCGGGTGTCGCGGCGGGGCGTGCCGTGGATGACCGTGGTGGTCATGACCGGGGTGCTGGCCGTCGGCGTGGTGCTCAACGCCGTCATCCCTGAGGACGTGTTCACGGTGATCGCCTCGATCGCCACCTTCGCCACCGTCTTCGTGTGGGGCATGATCCTGGCCAGCCACGTGGCCATGAAGCGCGAGATCCGACGGTACGCGCTCGCACCGTCGGAGTTCCCCTCGCCCCTGTGGCCGGCGGCCTCGGTGGCGGCGATCGGCTTCCTCGCGCTCGTCGTGGTGCTGCTGGGCTGGTTCGAGGAGACCCGGGTGGCGCTCGTAGTGGGCGCGGCGTGGATCGGCCTGCTCGGCGCAGCCTACGCGCTGTGGGTGCGCGGGGACGGCCGGAACAGGTCCGCGCTGCGCGATGAGACGGCCCAGATGCCGGCGGTTGCTCCCCAGGCCCAAGCCGTGCCGGTTCAGGGCAGAGTGGACGCAGGCTTCCTGCCCTGACCACCGTGCAGATCGACACAACTCAGCGCCGTTCCGGCCCCTCAAAGGGCCGGAACGGCGCTGAGTGATGCAGTTATGCACGCTCTCCCGTGACCTGCGGCGCACTACCGGGCCGACCAGCCGCCGTCCATGGTGTAGGAGGCGCCGGTGACCATGCCCGCGTCGTCCGAGGCGAGCCACGCGACGAGCGAGGCGACCTCGGCTGGCTCCACGAGCCGCTTGATCGCCATCTCGGTGAGCATGACCTTCTCGAGGACCTCGGACTCGGGGATGCCGTGCGTCGCGGCCTGGTCCTTGATCTGCTTCTCCACGAGCGCCGTGCGGACGTAGCCGGGGTTGACGCAGTTCGAGGTGACGCCGTGCTCCGCGCCTTCGAGGGCCGTGACCTTGGAGAGGCCCTCGAGCGCATGCTTCGCCGTGACGTACGCGCTCTTGAACGCCGAGGCCCGGATCCCGTGGACGGAGCTGAGGTTGATGACCCGGCCCCAGCCGCGCTCGTACATGTGAGGGAGGGCGGCACGGATCAGGAGGAACGGCGCCTCGACCATGAGCCGCTGGATGCGGCGGAACGCCTCGGGATCGTACTCGTGGATCGGGGCGACCTTCTGGATGCCGGCGTTGTTGACGAGGATGTCGCAGTCGAGCGTCAGGTCCTCGAGCGCCGCCGTGTCGAGCAGGTCCACCGCCCAGGCGGTGCCGCCGATGTCCGCGGCGAGCTTGTCGGCGGCGTCGCCGTCCAAGTCCGCCACCACCACGTGCACGCCCTTGCCGGCGAGGCCATGTGCGACGGCGGCACCGATTCCGGCGGCACCGCCCGTCACGAGCGCCTTGCGGCCTGCAATGCTCATGCGCGCGCCTCCGCCTCTGGCGTCCCGCTCTGCACCCGGGCCGCGTCGGCGGCGTCGAGGGCGTGGAGCGAGGCACCCTTCGTCTCGCGCATCGCGAGCACGGCGACAACAGTGACCACGCCAGCGATGGCCAGGTAGACCGCCGTAGGCCACCAGGAGCCGGTGGCCTTGAGCCACTCGGTGGCGAAGACAGGGGCGAGCGAGCCCGCAACGATCGAGGTGACCTGGTAGGAGATCGAGACGCCCGAGTAGCGCATGCGGGTCGGGAACATCTCAGACATGATCGCGGGCTGGCCCGAGTACATGAGGCCGTGGAAGAAGAGGCCCACGATGATGGTCAGCAGGATGACGGCGACGTTCTGGGTGCCGAAGGCGGGGAAGGCCCAGAAGCCCCACGTGCCGCCGAGGATCGCGCCGGCGAGGTAGACGGGCTTGCGGCCCACCCTGTCGGCCATGCGGCCGATGACCGGGATGACTGCGAAGTGGCAGATGTGGGCGATCGCGATGACGCCGAGGATCGAGCCCGTGTTCATCTTCAGGCCCGTGCCGAGGTAGACGATCGAGAACGTGACCACGAGGTAGTACATGATGTTCTCCGCGAAGCGGAGGCCCATGCCCACGAGGACGCCGCGGGGGTAGCGCTTGAGAACCTCGAGCACGCCGTAGCCGGCGGCCTTCTCCGTCTCCAGCTCGGCCTTGGCCTGCTGGAAGATCGGCGCCTCGTCGATCTTGGTGCGGATGTAGTAGCCCACGATCACGACGACGGCGGAGAGCCAGAACGCCACGCGCCAGCCCCACGCGAGGAAGGCGTCCCCGGACAGGGTGGTGGTCATGAGCCAGAGGACCACGGTCGCCAGGACGTTCCCGAGCGGCACAGCGGCCTGCGGCCAGGAGGCCCAGAAGGCGCGTTCCCTGTCCGGGGCGTGCTCGGCGACGAGCAGCACGGCACCGCCCCATTCGCCGCCGAGGGCGAGGCCCTGGATGAAGCGGAGCAGGACGAGCAGGATCGGGGCCCAGACGCCGATCTGGTCGTAGGTCGGCAGGCAGCCCATGAGGACCGTGGCGACGCCGATCAGCATGATGGTGATCTGGAGCGTCTGCTTGCGGCCGAGCCGGTCGCCGATCTGGCCGAAGACGATCCCGCCGAGAGGACGGGCGACGAACCCGACGGCGTAGGTGAGGAACGCGGCAATGATCGCGTCGTACTCGTTGCCCATCTTGGGCAGGAGGATCTTGTTGAACACGATCGTGGAGGCGGTCGCGTAGAGGAAGAAGTCGTACCACTCGACGACCGTCCCGGCCATCGAGGCGGAGACGATCTTCTTGAGCAAGGACCGGTCGGTGCTGCCGGAGGAGCGTTGATCAACGCTCATAGGTTCCCTCCTGGGTGTCGTCGCTGACACGGCTCACAAATGGTGCCGTGCGGGCGTCTTCTCGGTATGACGCCCATCACGTGTTCCATCGAGTATTTACTGGGCGGTATTGCGCACTCAATGGCCAAATGGGCACGCTGGCTCTGCAGAAGTGCAGATCACGGGCTGCGCACCCGGCTACTGTGGGCGCATGGCGACGCCGGCACCCTCCCCCGATCTGCTCCTCGTCCTGCTCGAGGTCTCCCGTTCCGGGAAGTTCACGACGGCGGGCGAGGGCCTGGGCCTCAACCACACCACCGTGGCACGCAAGATCGCGGCGCTGGAGAAGTCGCTCGGCGGCCGGGTCCTCGCGCGCTCGGCGGGGGGCTGGGAGCTGACCCCGCTCGGCGAACAGGCGGTGGGGGTTGCCGAGCAGGTCGCAGCAGCGGTGTCGAGGCTGGGCGAGGGCGCGGAGGACCCGGTTGCCGGGGTGGTGCGGATGACGGCGACGGACGGCTTCAGCGCGTACATCGCCTCGCCCGCGGTGGCAGGTCTGCGGGCCGAGCACCCGGGCCTGACGGTGGAACTCGTGACAGTGACCCGGAGGGCGATGCAGCAGCGGTCGGGGGTCGACATCGAGGTGGTGGTGGGGGAACCACAGGTCCACCGCGCCCAGGCCGTGCGCCTCGGGGACTACACGCTCGGGATGTACGCTTCGCGGGACTATCTGGCCCGGCACGGGATGCCCGGGACTCCCGAGGAGATGGCGCGCCACGGGCTCGTCTACTTCGTGGACTCGATGCTTCAGGTCGACGACCTCGACGCGCCGCGCCGGCTGGCCCCCGAGATGCGGGACGGGCTCACCTCCACGAACGTGTTCGTGCATGTGGAGGCGACGCGCGCCGGGGCGGGCGTGGGATTCCTCCCCTGCTTCATGGCGGACCGCCACGAGGACCTCGTGCGGCTGCTGCCGGACTACTTCCGCGAGCAGCTGCCCTATTGGATGGTCCTGCGCGCAGACTCGCTGCGGCAGCCGTCCGTGGCGGCCGTCGCGGACGCCCTGAAGCGGCAGACCGAGCTGTCACGGCCAATGCTGTTGGGGGATGGCGAGGAGCGCGGCGAGGATTCCTAGGCCGCGACCGTCAGGGCAGTGGTGACGCGGAGCTCGAGCGATCCCTCAGCCGTCCGGACGAGGGAGATCCGCCGGCCGGCAACGTCGACGGCCCTCCCGGCCAGCAGCTCGGGATAGAGCGCATGGCGCTCAGAGGACGGGAGCGCGCCGATACCCGGGACTCCCCGCTCGACGAGTTCCCGCGTGAAGGCGATGCTCTCGAGCGCCAGCACCCGCCGGCGCTCGAGCCCGGCGGAGACCCTGGCCAGCAGCTCCGGTGCGGCCAGGAGGAAGAGCGCAGTGACCCCGGCGACCACAAGGTCGATCCGCTGCGCGAAGACGAGGTAGCCGAGGGCCAGCCCCATGACAACGACCGCGGCGCGTCCAAGGAGGTTCAGCCCCCGGGCCCGGGCTCGGTGGACGCGTGCTCTGGCGAGGCGAGCCTGATCAGCGGCGAACTCCGCTTCGTGCTCCAGGCCGAGAGGCACAGAGCGGATGAGCCGCGTGCCGTCCGGGAGCAGGGCTCCCTTCACGCCGTATACCGTCGCCTCCGCGAGGCCTTGCGCCGCATGTGCAATCGTCATCGATCCCCATCACTGTCACCGCGCACCCTGATGCTTGACGGCAGGCACCACTGCCTGCCAACGGGTGGGAAGCTTCCAGATTACGCCCCGTCGCGGAGGAGCCAGCCTTCGTTACGCACCATTGCGCCCGCCATACTCCCCGGACGCGGCCTTCGGGTCCGCGGCCTCCCGCTCGGCAGGGTCGGGGGCGGCAGGGTCCCGACGGGGCCTGGTGGGGCCGATCCAGGCCCTGACCTGCGCGTCGTCCCAGAAGTGGGCGGGCATGGCACCGCCGAGCAGGCGGCGGCGCAGCGCGGCCGAGCCTTCGACCGGGTCCGTGCTTCCGGCAATGATGATGTTCCCGTAGCGGCGTCCCTTGAGCATCGCGGGGTCGGCGACGATCGCGACGTGGGGGAACACCTCGGCAATGGCGGCGGCCTCGATCCGGGCGGTCACATGGTCTGGCGCGCTGCCGATGTTCGCGAGGTAGATCCCGCCGGCGTCGAGGAGCCCTGCCGAGGCCTGCGTGAACTCGACCGTCGTGAGCGGGTGCGGGGTGTACGGGCCTGCGAACACGTCACGGATCACGACGTCCCGCGTCGCGGGCGTGAGGGACTCCGTGACCTCACGCGCCTCCCCCACACGGATGCGCAGGAGAGGCGCCTTGGGCAGGTCGAACCACTGGCGCACGTACTCGGCGAGCTGCGCGTCGAGTTCCACGACGACCTGCCGGGCGTCGGGGTACCGGGCGGCGACGTACCTCGGCATCGAGCAGCCCCCGCCGCCTTGGTGGAGGACACGGAGCCGGGACCGGCCGCCGGGGTCGAAGCGGTCCTCGACAAGCGCCATGATCCACCGCATGTACTCGAAGTCGAGCCGCAGCGGGTCCCCGAGGACGACGTGGGAGCTCTGGACTCCGTTGATCTTCAGGAGCCACCCGTCCGAGGAATCGCCGTCGGGGACGAGCTCGGCGCTGCCGGTGCTGATGGGATAGAGGCCCGCGACCGGGCCTCCGCCCCTCTCCCTGTCCCGGGCCATCAGGCCCCGGCCCTCACAGCATGCATGTCACCAACGCTACCCCCGCGGTCAGGCCTCCTGAGTCCCGATGATGACCTTGAGGGCCTTCTCCCCGGCGGCATTGGCGAAGGTCTCGTACGCGTCGAGGATGTTCTCGAAGGTGAAGCGGTGGGTGACGAACTTCGCCGGGTCGATCTCGCCGGCCTTGATCTTCTCCAGGAGGTCAGGCGCGGTCGTGGCGTTCACGAGGCCGGTGGTGATGGTGATGTTGTTGATCCAGTCGCGGTCGATCGGGAACGTTACCGGCTTGCCGTGGACACCGACGTTGGCGACGCGGCCGCCCGGTCGGATCGAGTCGACGGCGAGCGCGAAGGTCTCGGGAATGCCCACTGCCTCGATGGCAACGTCGACACCGAGCCCATCGCGGCTGAGCTTCTTGAGCTCCCCGGCCGGGTCTGCCCCGCCGGCCTTCAGCGTGTCCGTCGCCCCGAACGCGAGGGCCTGCTCGAGCCGGTACTCGTTCCCGTCCACGGCGATGACCTTCGCCGCCCCCAGCGGACCTGCTGTCATGATCGCCGCGAGCCCGACCGGCCCGGCCCCGATGACGGCAACCTCGTCGCCCTCCTTGACCCCGCCGTAGAGGACGCCGATCTCGTACCCGGTGGGGAGGATGTCGCTGAGCATGGCCCCCTGCTCGGCAGTGATGCCCTCGGGCAGGGGAATGAGTCCGTTGTCTGCGAACGGCACGCGCACGTACTCGGCCTGGGTGCCGTCGATGAGGTGGCCGAAGATCCAGCCGATCCCGCCCAGGGTCCGGCAGTGGGAGGTCAGCCCGGACAGGCAGAAGTCGCAGGCCATGCACTTGCTGATGCACGAGATGATCACGCGGTCGCCGACCTTGACCTTCGTGCACTCCGGCCCGACCTCGGTCACGACGCCCACACCCTCATGGCCCAGGATGCGGCCGTCGGTGACCGCGGGGACGTCGCCTTTGAGAATGTGGAGGTCCGTTCCGCAGATCGTGGTGGTCTCCACCTTCACGATCGCATCCGTGGGATCCTGGATGACCGGATCAGGGACGTCCTCCCACGCCTTCTGGCCGGGGCCGTGGTAGACAAGCGCCTTCATCATGAACCTCTCCTCAGGGGGGATCTTCAGCACCAGCCAACCCAAGCCGCGCGACGGCGGATAGGGGCCTTGGGCCCCCGTTCGCTCCGTGTCCCTCATTGGGGCGAAGCAGGCTCGCGGACCATCCTGATCTCCGACAGGAAGAGGCCGCCGAACTCCCCCGGCTGGCGCGCCCCGTCCGGGACGAAGCCGAGCTTCGCGTAGAACGCCCGCGCCCGCGGGTTGTCCTCGAAGACCCAGAGGAGCGCGGGTTGTTCCCCGAGCACCCGCTCGACCACCGCCCGGGCCGCCCCGGTTCCGTACATCTCGGCCAGGACGTAGGCGGTGTAGAGCTGGAGAGGGGCCGGGCGGTCCTCGTCGAGGGCGGGGCCGGCACCCGCGAACCCGACCACGCGCCCACCGCGGCGCACGAGCGCGAACCGCCGCGCGCCGTCCGGCGTCAGGTACCCCCGCCACCTCTCGGTGCGTTCGGGACCGCCGTCCATGGGTCCGGCGAGGTACTCGGCCGGCAGGAGATGCGCGTAGGCCTCGCGCCAGGCCTGGTCCTTCACGGCGAGGACCGCCTCCGCGTCCGCCGGAGTGGCGTCGGCGATCTCGAAGGCCTGGGCTGCCTCCTCGGAGTCAGCCATCGTCCTGGGCGCGGAGGACTCCGAGCGCGAAGCCGTCCCAGCCCTTGGACCCCGCCGTCTGGACGACGGTCGCGTCGAACAGGGACCCGCCCAGGAACTCGAGGGCGGAGACGATCGAGGGGGCGTTGGCCTCGTCCTGCGCCGGGTCGAGGAGCGTCCCCTCCCAGACGGCGTTGTCCAGCACGACGACGGTCCCCGGACGCCCCAGGCGCACCGCCCACTCGAGGTAGGCGACGTTGTTCTGCTTGTCGGCGTCGATGAACACGAGGTCGTACGGGCCGCTGAGCGAGGGAAGCGTGTCGAGGGCGGGCCCCACGTGCACAGTGACACGGTCGGCGAGCCCGGCCGCGGCGAGGTTCTCGCGGGCGACGGCGGCGTGCTCGGGCAGGTACTCCAGTGTGTCGAGGTGACCGCCGTCGGGGAGAGCCTGGCCCATCCAGATGCTGCTGAATCCTGCGAGCGTTCCGATCTCGAGCACGCGCCGTGCCCCCGAGATCCGCACGAGCAGTGCCAGGAGCTTCCCGGAGGTCGGCTGGACCTCGATCGGGGGCATTCCGCGCTCGACGGCGGTGCGGAGCGCCCGCTCGTGCTCGGGGCCGGGCTTGACCACGGTGTCGGTCAGCCAGCGTTCAACGTCGATCCATTCGGGCTTGGCCACGTGCTCCACCATCCGGTCAGTCTGGCACCCCGGCCGGGTCTGCGACAGGCCCTCCGCCACTGGTCTCCGCCGCTGCCCTCCGGCACTGGCCCCCGGGTCAGCCCGCGCGCTCCGGGCCCTGCTGGGCGATCGCCTTCTCGAGCCGCTCGACCTTGCCTTCGATCTCCCCCGTGTGCCCGGGCCGGATGTCCGCCTTGAGCACGAGCGAGACCCGGGACCCGTACCGGCCCACGGCCTCCGTGGCCCGCTTGACCACGTCCATGACCTCGTCCCACTCGCCTTCGATCTCCGTGAACATCGAGCTCGTGCGGTTGGGCAGACCCGATTCGCGGACCACCCTGACGGCGGCGGCCACGGCTTCGTGCACCGAATCGGACGGGACGGACGACGGCGCGCCCCCGCCGGCGGCGGCGCGCGCGGCGTCGGGGGCGGGACCGGAGGGGGCGACGGAGAAGGCGACGATCATGCGCCTCAGTCTGCCATCGCCGTCGTGCGCTGCGGCAGGAGGAGGCGCGCCAGCGTGAGGAGACTCTCGAGAGCGGGCCGTCACATAGGCGACACCACCACTCTCGTAAGTACCCTTGAGGAATGCAGCAGGAACGGGCGTGGCGCAAGCCGATGCGTGCGGACGCGGCGCGCAACATCGAGAAGATCATCAGCGCGGCCCTCGACTGCTTCCGGGACGAGGGGCCCCACGTGTCGCTGAAGACCGTGGCCGACCGCGCGGGCGTGGGCCCGGCGACCCTCTTCCGCAACTTCGCGGACAAGGAGGAACTCGTCCTCGCGGCCATCGAGCGGCAGCTCAAGGTCAAGGTCGATCCGATCACCGAGCTCGCGCTCGAGAACCCGGACGCGGCCGCGGGGCTGGTCGACGTGCTGGGCGCCGTCATGCAGGTCGCCAACGAGGAGCACCACCTGCTCTCGGCCGTCGCCGGCCGGCGCGCGCTCCTCGTGGGGCTCGCCGGGAAGCTCATCGAGTCCATGGGCGTGCTGCTGCAGCGCGGCCAGCAGCAGGGCACGCTCCGCGAGGAGCTCCGCCTCATCGACATGGTCCGCCTCGTCGCAATGCTGATCGGCGCGGGGGACACGGTGGAGCCGGGCTCCTTCGCGTGGCAGCGGTACGTGGCCCTCGTCGAGGATGCGATCCGGACCCACCGGGAGAACCGTCCCCTGCCCCCGCTCGAGCCGATTCCGGATGTCGAACTCCCTCTCTGAGCGCCGCCTGTGTGACGCCTCGATTAATTCTGGGAAAAGGGGAGTCCTGCCCATGGGCGCGCAGATCAAACCCAGCTAGGGTCGCTGCCATGACGACTCTCACCGTCGCCGCGTCGACGACCTATGGGAACTCCGCCGCCGCCACGGGCTTTGCCATCGTGTTCGGCCTCATCTCCGCCGTGATCGGCCTCGCGGTCGCCGGCCTGCTGCTCATGGGCATCTTCACGAAGGCCGGACGGCCAGCGTGGGAAGCCTATGTGCCCTTCTACAACCAGTACGTCCTGATCACCCACATCGTCGGCCGCCCGACCTGGTGGTTCTGGGCCATCCTCGGAGGGTCCCTCCTGAGCGCCATCCCGTTCCTGGGCTTCCTCATCGCCATCGGCGTGTTCGTCCTGTGGATCTTCGTCATGAACGACCTCTCCAAGTCGTTCGCCAAGGACACCGCATGGACGGTGGGCCTCGTGCTGCTGCCGATCGTGTTCCTTCCGCTGCTCGGCTACGGCCAGTACCAGTACTTCGGCAAGGGCGCCCTCATGCGGGCTCCGGCCGGCTATGCGCCGCAGGGCGCTTACGGCCAGCAGCCGTATGGCCAGGGCCAGCCGCAGCCGTACGCCCAGCAGCCCGAGCAGTACGGCCAGCAGCCCTATGGGCAGCAGCCGTACGGCCAGCAGCCCGCGCAGCCCTACGGCCAGCAGCCCGCGCAGCAGAGCAATCCCTCCGGTCAGGACCCGTACGGGCAGCCCCCGCAGCAGAGCAACCCCTATGGGCAGGGGTCGTACGGCCAGGAGCCCCCGCAGAAGCAGTAGGACGCCTTCGCCGCTGGTACGCACCCCGGCTTTCGGACACGACCCCACGCTCTTTCCCGGGGTTTCGTCCGAAAGCCGGGGTGTTCCCGTTCCGGCCGGCTCCGGGAAGGCTCTCGGCCGCCTACCCCCAGCCGAGCAGCCGCAGGAGCGCCGCAGCAGCGGCGCCCGCAATCACGACGACGAGGAACGGCGCCCGCAGCACGAGCGCAAGCGCAGCGGCTCCCAGTGCCCCGAGCCGGGCGTCGAGCACGAGCGACTGCCCCGCCGCCACCGCGTTGACCGCCGTCAGTGACGCGAGCAGCCCGATCGTCACGGTGCCCGCGATCCGCAGCATCCGCTCGTTCTCCATCCACCGCCGCGGCAGCAGGTAGCCGAGAAGCTTCAGCGCGTATGCCGCAGCGCACGCCACGAGGATCCACCCCCAGAGGCTCACGCTCGGCCTCCGTCCGAATCCGGCTCGCCCCCGCCGCCGGAATCCGACGCACGACGCCGCCCCTCGCCGTCCGCGGGCGCCTCACCGTCGCGGCCCGCCGAGCCCCGGAGGGAGAGCGACTGGCCCTCGTACGGGTCGATGTCCGGGCCGAGTCCCTCGACCCCGAGGCCGGCGGCCTGCCGCGCCTCGGCCCGGGCGTGGCTGACCCAACCGAGCACGGCCGCGACCACGGCCGCGACGAGGATCGGAACGCCGGAGGGGACGAACGGCACAGCGAGGACGGTGGCCAGGGCGCAGACCACCGCGATGGCGATCGGCTCGCGGCCCTTGAGCCGGGGCCAGAGCAGCCCGAGGAACGCGGCCACGGCGGCGCCGTCGAGGCCCCACTGCTTCGGGTCGCCGAGGGCGTTGCCCGCGAACGCGCCGACTGCCGTGAAGGCGTTCCACAGCACGAACACACCGACGCCGGCGACCCAGAACCCCCGGCGCTGCTCGACCTGCGAGTCCTGGCCGACGGCGGTGGCTGTCGATTCGTCGATCGTGAACTGCGGCGCCACAAAGCGCCGCCACCCGCTGGGCGAGAACATGGCGTTGAGCTGCATCCCGTACACGGCGTTGCGGATGCCCAGGAGCGTCGCCGCGGCCGCCGCAGCAGCCCCCGAGCCGCCTCCTGCCACGACGCCGATGAACGCGAACTGCGAGCCGCCGGTGAACATGAGCAGGCTCAGCGCCATGGTCTGGAGCACGTCGAGCCCCGAGGTGACACCTAGGGCGCCGAAGGAGATCCCGTAGAGACCGGTCGCGACGGAGATCGAGGCGCCGACCCGCACGGCCGGCGAGCGCAGCAGCGACGGCGGGGCGGCGCCGTCGTGCGCGGGCTGGGGCGAGGCAGGCGTGTCCGGATGGTCCGCGTCAGCCAACAGCCGCCGCCTTCACCTGGGCGAGGACCTCGGCGGGCCTGTTGGTGGTGATCTGCTGGATGCCCACGTCGAGGCAGTGCTGGACGTCCTCAGGCGAGTCGACGGTCCAGACGCGGAAGGTGAGCCCGGCCGCGAGCCATGCCCGGACGCGGTTCGGGTTCTCGCGCACGTAGGAGATCCCGGGGCCAGCCAGGCCGACGCGGCCGGCATCGAGGATCTCCTCGGCATCGCGCTGGGCCGCTTTGAGGACATTGGCGACGGCGCCGCCCGTGAAGGCGCCGAGGGCAGTGGACTCGCGCAGCTCGTCGACCGTCACGTCGTCGACGAGCATGCACACATGCCGGGCGGGGACGCGGTCGAGGAGGTACTCGATCGCCTCGGGGTCGAAGCTCATGAAGCTCACCGCCACGTTTCCCACCACCGAGGACTCAGGCTCCCACCCGCGGGCGGCGAGGAGCTCGAGGACGCGGTCCTCGAGCCGGAACCGGTAGGGGGTGGGGTGCTTGAGCTCGATGGCGAGGCCCACTGGCCGCGCCGCGGCAGCGAGGAGGTCCAGGAGCTCGGGCAGGGTCAGGAGCTGCTGGCTCGCAGCGCCGAACTCGTCCGGGATGCGGATGCCCTTCCACGAGGAGAAGTCGAGCTCCCGCAGCTGGGCGAGCGTCCTCTCGGCCACCGGGCCCGTCCCGGTCGAGGTGCGGTCGAGGTTGGCGTCGTGGAGCAGGACGACGTGCTGGTCCCTCGTGAGGTGGACGTCGCACTCGACCCCGTCCGCTCCCTCGGCGAGGGCCTGGAGGTAGGCGGCGCGGGTGTGCTCGGCGAACCGGGCGCTCGCGCCGCGATGGGCGTAGACGAGGGGACGGGGGCTGGTCATGGCGCCTAGGGTAGCCGACCCACGCGTCGGCCGAGTGCGGGAACGGGACGCAGCGCACTCCGCTCAGGCGGAGTTTGCGCGATACCCCTAGAGGTATTATCGTTGAGGACAGGAGATACCCCTAGGGGTATAACGGATCCGGAAGGAGAAAGCCATGCTGCTCGAGCGCATCTACGACGAGGACCTCGCCCAGGCCGGCTACATGATCGGCTGCCAGGCGAAGGGTGAGGCCATCGTGGTCGACGCCCGCCGCGACATCGCCCCCTACCTTGAGCTCGCCGCGGCGAACGGAATGAAGATCGTCGCCGTGACCGAGACCCACATCCACGCCGACTACCTCTCCGGCACGCGGGAGCTCGCCGCCGCGACGGGCGCCACGATGTACGTCTCCGGCGAGGGCGGCGACGACTGGCAGTACGGCTTCGAGGCCGAGCGCCTCCAGGACGGCAGCCAGATCGCCCTCGGCAACATCACCATCAAGGCGCTGCACACGCCCGGCCACACCCCGGAACACCTCTCGTTCCTCGTCACCGACGGCGCGTTCGCGGACCAGCCCGGCTACCTGCTCTCCGGCGACTTCGTGTTCGCCGGCGACCTCGGCCGCCCGGACCTGCTCGACGAGGCCGCCGGGGGCGTCAACACCCGGTTCGAAGGCGCACGCCTCCTCTTCAAGAGCCTGCAGGAGAAGTTCCTCACGCTCCCCGACCACGTCCAGGTGCACCCGGGCCACGGCTCCGGCAGCGCCTGCGGCAAGGCCCTCGGCTCGATCCCGTCCACCACGGTGGGCTACGAGCGACTCTTCTCGTGGTGGGCCCCGTACCTCGCGGCCAATGACGAGGAGGGCTTCGTGAACGAGCTCCTCGACGGCCAGCCGGACGCGCACGCCTACTTCGGCCGCATGAAGCGCCAGAACCGCCAGGGCCCGGCCGTCATGGGCGAGCGCGGCGAGCTGCCCCAGCTCGACAACGCGGGCATCGCGGAGGACCTCGCCGCGGACCGCATCACGTTCGTGGACACGCGCCACAACGCCGAGGTCCACGAGGGCACTGTCGCGGGCTCGCTCAACGTCCCCGCCGGCGGCAAGATGGCCACCTACGGCGCCTGGGCCTACAACCCCGAGGCCGACTCCCGCCCGCTCGTGCTCCTCGCCCCCGACCAGGCGGCGGCCCGCGAGATGTGGGACCACCTCGTGCGCGTCGGCATCGACGACGTCGCTGGCTTCACCCCGACGCTCGACGGCCTGCCCATGGAGACCCCGAAGGTCCTGGACCCCAAGGGGCTCGAGGGCTTCGGCGCCGCACTCCTGCTGGACGTGCGCAACAAGGGCGAGTTCGCCGCGGGGAACATCCCCGGCTCCGTCCAGCTGAGCGCCAGCCGTGTCCTGTGGCACACCGACCAGCTGCCCTCGGACGGGGTGATCGTGAGCTACTGCCAGTCCGGCGTCCGCAACTCGGTGGCCGCGAGCTCCCTGCGCCGCGCCGGGTACGACGTGGTGGAGCTCGACGGCTCCTACGCCGGCTGGAAGGCCTGGAAGGACTCCCAGGAGACCGTCTCGGCCGGCTGACCCAGGCCCCCTAAGCCCACACCCCTGCGAAAGGAAGACATGACCGACGGCACTCAGACCGCCACCACCCTGAGCCCCCAGACGCTGCGCGCGTGGATAGACACGCACGAGGACCTCATCGTGATCGACGTCCGCTCCGCCGCCGAGTTCGAGACGCAGCACATCCGCGGCTCGTACAACGTCCCGCTCCCCCTGCTCTCCGAGCACACCGAGGACCTCGCCGAGCGCCTCGGCAAGCGGGTCGTGCTGGTATGCCAGTCCGGCGTGCGCGCCGAGCAGGCGCGGCAGAGGCTCGACGGCGCGGGCATCGGTTCGGCCCTGATCCTCGAGGGCGGCGTGCCCGCCTTCGCCGCGGCTGGCGGCGACGTGGTCCGCGGCGCCCAGCGGTGGGCGCTCGAGCGGCAGGTCCGCATGGCCGCGGGCGGGCTCGTGGTGGCCGGCCTCGTGGCGGGGAAGTTCGTCTCCCCCAAGCTGCGCGCGCTCTCCGGCGCCATCGGTGCCGGCCTCGCATTCTCCGCGGCCACCAACACGTGCGCCATGGGCAACGCACTCGCCAAGATGCCGTGGAACAAGACCGCCTCTGAGCCGAGCGCGGCCGACGCGATCGGCCAGATCCCCGCGCAGAACTAGCTGCGCGCCGGAGACGGCCCCTGACCCCGGATGCCCTGTCGGTCCCCCCTCCGGCAGGGCATCCGGCTTCCCCACAGCGGCGGCACGGACAGCCGGCTGTCGGCAGGACGCCGGTAGGGTTGCCCTATGGTGACGCTCAACCGGCTCATGGGCACGTCCTCGGCGACAGGGCCCGGACTCAGCCCCGGCGACGCCGAGAAGGCCGCGGCCCTGAAGCGCATGAAGGCCTTCGCGCTGTCTCTCCTGCTGGTGATGGCCGTCATCTTCGCGGTGTCCTTCGCCCTCCAGGAACGGTTCCCGTGGCTCCAGTACGTCCGTGCGGCCGCCGAGGGCGGCATGGTCGGTGCCCTCGCGGACTGGTTCGCGGTGACGGCCCTGTTCCGCCACCCGATGGGGCTGCCCATCCCCCACACGGCGATCATCCCGACCCGGAAGGACGCGATCGGCGCGTCCCTGAGCGCCTTCGTGCGGGACAACTTCCTCTCCTCGGCCGTGGTCCGCACCAAGCTCGAGACGGTCGATGTCGCCCGGAAGGCCGGCACCTGGCTGGCGAGCCCCGCCGGGGCGGAGCGGGTCGCGAAGGAGGGCGCCGCCGTCGTGCACGGCCTGTTCACCGTGCTCAACGACGACGACGTCCAGGCCGTCATCGAGGGGATGGTGCGGCGGCACCTGCTCGCCCCGCCCTGGGGGCCGCCGGTCGGGCGGCTCGCGGAGCGCGTCTTCGAGGCGGGGCACCACCACCAGCTTGTAGACATGCTCGTGGACCGGGCCGCGGACTGGGTGGCCGGGAACTACGACGCCGTCACGCGGGTCGTGTCCGACCGCTCGCCGTCCTGGGTGCCGAGCTTCGCGAATGACCTCGTGGGGGACAAGGTCTACATCGAGATCTCCAAGTTCGTCGCCGCGGTTCAGTCCGACCCCGACCACCAGGTGCGCCGCTCGATCGACGCCTACCTCAAGGAACTCGCCAAGGACCTCCAGCACGATCCGAAGATGATCGCCCGGGCGGAGGGCATCAAGGCCCAGGTCCTCGGGGACCCGCAGGTGCGCGACCTCGCCGTCCGCACGTGGGCCACGATCAAGAAGGCCCTCCTCGAGGCGGTCGCGAACCCCCACAGCGAGCTCCACCACCGGTTCACCACGGCGGTCCGGGACTTCGGCGCCCGGCTGGTCGAGGACGAGGAGCTTGCCGGCAAGGTCAACGCGTGGGTGGCCGACGCGGCGTCGTATGTCGTCGCCACGTACCGCAGCGACATCGCCGGCGTCATCGAGGACACGGTGGCGCGCTGGGATGCCGAGGAGACGTCCCAGAAGATCGAGCTGCAGGTCGGCAAGGACCTCCAGTTCATCCGGATCAACGGCACCGTGGTCGGCGCCCTGGCGGGGCTGCTCATCTTCGCCGTCGCGCACGCCGTCTTCGGCGGCTGACGCCAGGACGCCGGCCAACCGCTCAGGCGCAGGCGTCCTTCGCCGCCGCGGCGTACTGGCCGGCGCGGAGGAACTCGACCACGACGAGCGGATCGTGGGCCGCAAGCGCGTCCTGCGCGGCGGCCCAGACCGCGGGCGTCGCGGCTGCCAGGAGCGCGTACACCGACTGGCGGTCGTTGGCTGCCTGAGCCTCGAGCATCCCGGTGCGGAGGAACTCCATGAGCGCCTCACGGGTGCCGTCAGCGAGGGCACCCTCGGCGGCGCGGAGCACAGCGCCCCGGGAGGTCTCAGCCGCGCCCTCGACGGCCGCCGCGTACTGTCCCCGGCGCAGGAACTCGGCGACCACCGCCGGGTCTCCGGAGTCGAGCGGGGCCTGCGCGGCCTGCGCGACCGCGGGCACGCCGAGGGCGATGGTCTGATAGGCAGCGATGCGGTCCTGAAGGGTCTTCGTCTTCACGAGGCCATCGGCGAGGAAGCCGACGAGGACGGCGTCGCGCGAGACCTCGTCCGGTGCGGCGGCAGCGTCCGCGAGCGCCCGCTGCGCGGCGGCGGCTACGTGGGTCGGGCCGTTGCCCGCCCACCACTCCACTGCTGCCGCGGCCTCGAGTCCGGCCGGCGTCTGGAGGTCCCATGCCGGAACCACGTCGAGCCGCATCGCAGGGATCCCGGAGCCGTATTCCGGGGGCGGTGCCGCGGCGAACGGCGGCGTCGTGCACCGCGGAGGCTCGGGTGCCGGGGCATCCGCTGGCGAGGGCGCTGGGGCGGCCGGCGCCGGATCCTGCGCGAGGGGAACCACGACGAGCCCCGCAGAGGGCCGCCCGGGCCCCGCCGGAAGGATCGGCTGGGTCTGCCGCCACGGCGTCGGGACGGCGGGGATCTCGGCGACGGGGATCTCTGCTGCCAGCTCGGCCGCCTGCTCGGAGGCCCGGTCCGTCGCGGGCGCCGTCGGGCTGTCGGCCGCGGTTTCGGCAGCTGCGTACGACGGCGGCTGGCCGGCTTCCGGGGCTGCCCGCTCCGACGTCGGAGGCCGGCTCTCGGCGCTCTCCGTGCCGGCCGGATCCGCGGACCGCATGCAGCCGGCGGCCCCGAGCACGAGGCCCAGCACCACCGTCGATGCCGCCACGCTCACAGAAAGCGACGCGCGCTGGCGACGCGACAGACTAATCCCCATTGTTCCCCCCAGACCTCATGACCCCCCGGTCACGGCACGAATGGTGGCAACGTATCAGGTCGTGCGCAGGGCCGCACGCTCGCAGGGCCGCACGCTTGGGGGCGCCTGCGCCGTCGTCTGGGAGCGGGCCGCCCTCGCTCAGGCTTCTCCGCGGCCTTCTCGGCGTAAGCGGGCGCGGCGCTCCTCGATCTCCCGCTCCACGGCCTGCGCGGGGGTTTCCGCGGGCTCGAGGGGCTCGGACGAGGAGAGCAGGGCGCCCCGGAACGCATCAACCTCATTCGGTTTCACGTGGAACTCACCGGGGAGGACATCGGGCGCGGGGCCGAACGCTTCCCGCGCGGCCTTCACGACGGCGCGGCCCATGACGAGGTTGCCCGCGCCGCCGACCACCGCGCCGACCCCGAACGGCAGGGCGCGCCCCAGCATGGCGCTGCCCTGCTTCTTGAGCATCCACTTCAGGAAGCGCTTCTGCACCGTGCTCTGGATGGCCTTCAGCGCAGACGAGGGGACGGAGCGGTTGAGCGCGGTTCCCCATGCGCGGGTGGCGCTCCCGCCCCGGCCCAGGGCCTGGCCGCTGAAGGCGGACAGGAGCGCGGCCCCCTCCTCCCCCAGCATGAGGGCCATGACCGTGGTGCGGGCGCGCTCAGGGTCTTCGAGGTGCACCCCGTGCAGCTCTGCGACCGATGCCGCATAGAAGGCGGTCGCCTCGAGGAAGCCGATCGTCGCGGCAGCCGACAGTCCCAGGGACGCGACGGTGCCCACGCCCGGGACGGCCGCGGTACCGCCGACCGCCGCGCCGCCGCCGGCGACCGCCCGGAGATAGTCCCGCTCGAGGCGGGCGCTCAGCTGGGCAGGGCTGTCCTTCGGATGCTGCCGCCGCATGCGGCGCAGGTTGGCCAGGACCAGCGGTCGCTGGACGTCCACAGCCCTCAGCAGCGCGCGGTGGACGGCGGGCTTCGCCTGGCCCTGGGAGTCGAACATGGCCTGATGGGCTGTGTCCTGCGCGATGCGCAGGGCGACGTTCTTCTTCGCCATCTCCTCAGCGTATCCCCGCGCCGTGCCCCACGTCCGCGCGGCTTCGCCATCGGCTTACCCCCTGTCCAGAACTGTTTCGCCCGGGCGGCGGCGGGGAAGTACACCTGCAAGCCCGCGGTCCAGCGGGCGCAAAGCGCTGCCCCCAGCACCCGCAGCGACGGAAGGAGCTCATTATGGGCATCGGTGCATCCATCTTCCTTATCGCGATCGGCGCGATCCTTGCGTTCGCCATCACCCCTGGCCTGATCCCCTACGTTGACCAGACGCTCATCGGCTACATCCTCATGGGCGTCGGCGTCCTCGGACTCGTCATCTCCCTCGTGATGATGAACTCCGGCCCTCGCCGTCGAGTGCGCGAGTCGCGCCGCACGGTCGACCCCGAGACGGGCGACACCATCACGCGCCACGACACGCGCGAGGTCTAGGAGAGCGGCGGGACGAGCTACCCGCCGCCTTCGCCCTCAACACCCAGATCGGCTCGGTGGAGATATTCTCCGCCGGGCCGATCTGCGTTTGCGTGGGAACTGTTGACAACCCCACACAAACGCAGATACAGTCAATCAATCCCACATGGAATGTGATGGGAGACACAGACTGGAAAGCGCCGCCGGAAGCGGCCGACGGGCGACAAGGGCGTCGAGGAGTAGCAATGTTCGCGGAGGAACGGCAGCGGCTGGTGGCCGAGCGCGTGGCCGAGAACGGGCGCGTGAGCGTCACGGAACTCGCAGAGCGCTTCTCGGTCACCACCGAGACTGTCCGCCGCGATCTTGCCACCCTCGAAACCGCCGGAGTCCTCCGCCGTGTTCACGGGGGCGCCGTGCCCGCCGAGCGTGCGAGCACCGCGGAGCCCAGCCTCCTCGAGCGGCAGGTGCAGAACCTCCTCGAGAAGCGTGCCATGGCGGAGGCGGCGGCCGCCCTCGTCGTCTCGTCCCGCGCCGGCAGCGTGCTCCTGGACGCCGGGAGCTCCACCGAGGCCCTCGCCGAGCGGCTCATGGGGTCCCGGCCGGACGGCAAGGAGCTCGTCGTCGTCACCAACGCCCTCCCCATCGCGGACAAGCTCGCGACGGACGCATCGCTCTCGGTCCAGCTCCTCGGCGGCCGGATCCGCCCGCTCACCCGGGCGGCGGTGGGGCCAGCCACGGTCGACGCCGTCGAGCGCCTCCGCCCCGACCTCGTCTTCATGGGCGCGAACGGGATCCACGCGACGTTCGGGCTCAGCACCCCGGACGTCGAGGAGGCGTCCGTCAAGGCCGCCTTCGTCCGCTGCGCACGGCGCGTCGTCGTGCTGGCGGACCACAGCAAGTTCGGCGTGGAGACGCTCGTGCAGTTCGCGCGCCTCGACCAGCTGGACGTCATCGTGACCGACCGCGCCCCGCGGGGCGAGATGGCCGACGCGCTCGCGGAGGCCGGAGTGGAAGTAGTGGAGGCAGGCATCTGATGATCGTGACCCTGACCGCGAACCCGAGCCTCGACCGCACGGTCGAGCTCGGCGGACCCCTCGAGCGGGGTGAGGTGCAGCGTGCGGTGTCGGTCCGGCAGGAGTCGGGCGGCAAGGGTGTGAACGTCTCCCGCGCGCTCAAGGCCTCCGGCCTCGACACGCTCGCCGTCCTCCCGGGCGACCCGGCCGACCCAGTCCTCGCTGGCCTCGAGGCGACCGGCGTTCCGTTCGCCGCGCTCAAGATCGGCGCGCCCCTGCGCTCCAACGTCGCCCTGACCGAGCCCGACGGCGTCACCACGAAGGTGAACGAGCCGGGCCCGGAGCTCTCGGAGGAGCTCCAGGAGCAGCTCCTGGGACTCCTCGTCGAGCGGGCCCGCGGCGCCTCGTGGGTCGTGCTCGCCGGCTCGGTGCCCCCGGGTGTGCCGGCGGACTTCTACGCCACGGCGGCGGAGCGGATCCGCACCGACCCGTCGCTCGACGGCGCGGCCCCCAAGGTCGCGGTCGACTCCTCGGGGGCTCCCCTCGCGGCGTCGCTGAAGGGGAAGCCGGAGCTGCTCAAGCCCAACGCGGACGAGCTCTCCGAGCTCGCCGCGATGGTGGGGATGCAGGACGCCGGCACCCCCGCCGAGCTGGAAGCCTCGCCGGAGCGCGCGGCGAAGGCAGCGCGTGCCCTCGTGGACGCCGGCGTCGGTGCCGTGCTCGCCACGCTGGGATCGAAGGGGGCCGTCCTCGTGACGGCAGAGGGCGCCTGGCACGCGACCCACTCCCCCATCCGTGCCGTCAGCACCGTGGGTGCCGGCGACTCGTCGTTGGCCGGGTACCTCCTGGCCGACCTGTCCGGGGCGGACGCCGAGGGCCGCCTCCGTCAGGCGGTGGCCCACGGAGCCGCCGCCGCGTCCCTGCCGGGGTCAACCGTCCCCGCAGTGAACCAGACCAATCCCTCTGCCGTGACCGTCACGGCCCTTGTCACGAAGGACTGACCATGACCGAACTCCTCAGCCCCGAGCTCGTCGTGCTCGACGCGTCGCTGGGTTCGTCGCCCGCAGACGTCATCCGGCACCTGGCCGGCCTGGTGGCCGACGCCGGCCGCGCGACGGAGGTGGAGGGACTCTTCGCCGACGCGTACGCGCGCGAGCAGAAGACCGCCACCGGTGTCCCCGGCGGGATCGCCATCCCGCACTGCCGTTCAACCGCCGTCACGGTGCCGTCCCTCGCGATGGCCCGCCTGTCCCAGCCGGTGGACTTCGGCGCCAAGGACGGACCCGCGGACCTCGTGTTCTTCATCGCGGCCCCAGAGGGCGCCGACCAGGAGCACCTCAAGCTCCTCGCGAAGCTGGCCCGCAGCCTCATCAAGAAGGACTTCACCGCCTCCCTGCGGGCGGCCGGGAGCCAGCACGAGGTCGTCTCCCTGGTCAACGACGCCCTCGGCCTCTCCACCACAGCCCCGGCCACCGCAGGTGCCGTGTCCGCAGGCGGTGCCTCGGCGGGCGCCGCATCGTCCGCAGGCGCCGTCTCAGCGGGCGCCGTCTCCGCAGCCGGGGGCTCAGCGCGCCGTATCGTCGCCGTCACCGCCTGCCCGACCGGCATCGCGCACACGTACATGGCCGCCGACTCGCTCGTCGCGGCGGGCAAGGACAAGGGCGTCGACGTGCAGGTCGAGACCCAGGGCTCCGCGGGGGCGACGCCGCTCGCGCAGTCCGTCATCGACGCCGCCGACGCCGTGGTCTTCGCCGTGGACGTGGACGTCCGCGACAAGGAGCGCTTCGCCGGGAAGCCATACGTGCAGTCGCCCGTCAAGCGCGGCATCGACGAGCCCGGCGTCATGATCGACGAGGCCCTGTCCGTGGCGGCCGACCCCAACGGCCGGCGCGTTGTCGCGGCGGCGGGCGCGTCGTCGTCGGCCTCCGGCTCTGGTTCTGCCTCCGGCCTCGCCGAGTCGTTCGGCGGCAAGCTCAAGCGCTCGCTCCTCACGGGCGTGAGCTACATGATCCCGTTCGTCGCCGGCGGCGGCCTGCTCATCGCACTGGGCTTCCTCCTCGGTGGCTTCGACATCACGAAGTACGCGGACACGATCGTGGTCAAGAACAACCTGTTCAGCCTTCCGAGCGAGTTCGGCCCGCAGGCCTGGGGACCGCTCGGCGCGTACATCGGCGCGGTGCTGTTCAAGATCGGCGCCCTGTCGATGGGCTTCCTCGTCCCGGCGCTCGCCGGCTACATCGCCTACGCCCTCGCCGACCGGCCGGGCATCGCCCCCGGCTTCGTCGCAGGCGCTGTCGCAGGGTTCATGGGCGCAGGCTTCCTCGGCGGCATCGTGGGCGGCCTCCTGGCCGGCTACGTCGCGCACTGGCTCGCGTCGCTCCCTGCACCCCGCTGGCTGCGCGGACTCATGCCGGTGGCGATCATCCCGCTCGTCGCCTCGATCATCGCCTCCGGCCTGCTGTTCGTGGTCCTCGGCGGCCCGATCGCCTTCATCACCAAGGCCCTCAACGACTGGCTGACCGGGATGAGCGGTGCGACCGCCGTCATCCTCGGGATCATCCTCGGCCTCATGATGTGCTTCGACCTGGGCGGCCCGGTGAACAAGGTGGCCTACGCCTTCGCGGTGGCCGGCCTGAGCGCTGGCAGCGCCACCAACGCGGCGCCGTACCAGATCATGGCGGCCGTCATGGCCGCGGGCATGGTCCCGCCGCTCGCGATGGCCCTGGCCACCGTGCTCGACCACAAGAACTTCAATGCCACCGAGCACGAGAACGGCAAGGCTGCATGGCTCCTGGGCGCGTCGTTCATCTCCGAGGGTGCGATCCCGTTCGCCGCTGCGGACCCGCTGCGCGTCATCCCGGCCTCGATGCTCGGCGGAGCCCTGACGGGCGCGCTGTCGATGGCGTTCGGCGCCGGATCCAAGGCTCCCCACGGCGGGATCTTCGTCTTCTTCGCAATCGACAACTTCATCATGTGGGTTGTCTCGATCGCCGCGGGCGTCGTGGTGACGGCTCTGGCCACCATCGCCCTCAAGCGCTACGTTGGCAAGAAGGCGCCCGAGACCGCCGAAGCCGTCCCCGTCGCCGTCTGAGGCGGCAGAGAGTCCGAGGTCGAATCATGGAGCAGTTTCACGGTGTCGGTGTGACTCCGGGGCGGGTTGTGGGGCCGGTGCTGCAGATGCCGGCGCCGGTGTCCGAGCCGGGTCCGGGGCCGGTTCCGGGGCAGGACGCGGTGGTGGAGGCGGAGCGGATCCGGTCCGCGTCCAAGGCCGTGCAGGCGGCGCTGAAGGACCG
>NZ_CP022463.1:0-92275 GCF_002224485.1 Sinomonas sp. R1AF57 | reverse complement strand
CCGCCGTGAACAAGGTCCTGGAAACCATCACCCTCCCCCAAGCCCAGCACCTCGCCACCCTCGCCCTCGCCGCCCCCACCGCCCAACACGCCCGCGACACCACCCGCAACCACCTCCCCATCCTCACCACCCTCGGCCTCTGAAGACCGGTAGTCTGTGGCGGACCCGCCACGACCCTCCCAACGACAAGGAGCACTCCATGGCAGAACGCACCGCAACGATCGGCTCCCGCGTGGGCCTCCACGCCCGCCCCGCGGCCATCTTCGCCGAGGCGGCCGGCGAGGTCGGCCTCGACGTGACGATCGCGAAGGTCGGCGACCCGGTCGACGAGGCCATGGACGCCTCGAGCATCCTCTCCCTCATGAGCCTCGGAGCCGAGTACGGCGAGAAGGTCGTCCTGCGTGCGGAGGGCCCCGGCGCAGACGAGGCGCTCGACAAGCTCGTCACCGTCCTCGAGACGGACCACGACGCGGAGTAGCGCGCGCAGTTCCCGGCGCCCGCCAGCCCCCTTCCGGGGCCGGCGGGCGCCGCGCTGCATCCGGCGCGGACGGACCGTCCGAGGTCACGAATCGATAACAACCGGCCGCAACGAGGAACCGCGGCGGCGAGCAGCGCGGCCGCGCCGGGCACGCGGCGTCGTGCGCGGGCGGATCCGCGCGATGGCGGGCATGCCGGGGCCGGTCGCCGGGCTCAAGCCGCGCCCAAGCTCCCCGCCGAGCACCAGCACGACGTGATGCCCGCCATAGCGACAATCGATGTGCAGCTCTCAGATCGGATCTCCGCCTAGTAGACTTGATGGTCATGTCACGAGACCACAGTCAGATGACCGCACACGAACGGCCCCGGCGGGTCGTCTTCCGAAAGCGCCGGCTGAGAGTCGACGACGTCAATGTGGTGGACCAGCCGATGCTCAAGAGGGCCATCGGGGGGACCATCGTCGGGAACACCATGGAGTGGTTCGACGTGGGCGTCTTCGGATACCTCATCACCACCATGGGCCCCGTCTTCCTTCCCGAGGCGGACCGCACCGTCCAGACGCTGTTCCTCCTCGGGACGTTCGCCGCGACCTTCATCGCACGCCCGGCCGGCGGCGTGTTCTTCGGCTGGCTCGGGGACAAGATGGGCCGCCAGCGCGTGCTCGCGATGACCCTGATCATCATGGCCGCCTCGACCTTCGCCCTCGGCCTCCTGCCCGGCTACGCCCAGATCGGCGTCTGGGCGGCGATCCTGCTGGTCGTCGTCAAGCTCGTCCAGGGCTTCTCGACCGGCGGCGAGTACGCCGGCGCGACGACCTTCGTGAGCGAGTACGCCGCGGACAGGCGCCGCGGCTTCCTCGCGAGCTTCCTCGACATGGGCTCCTACCTCGGATTCGCGCTCGGCGCCGCGGTCGTGTCCGCGCTCCAGCTGACCCTCGGCCAGGAGGCCATGGAGGCCTACGGCTGGCGCATCCCCTTCCTGATCGCCGGCCCCCTCGGGGCGATCGCGATCTGGTTCCGCCTCCGCATCGAGGAGAGCCCCGCATTCAAGGCCTCGCTCGAGGCCCAGCAGCAGATGGCGCACGAGCTCGCGACCCACGACGAGATCGCGACCAAGGGCCCCCTCGCGATTGTGCGCAGCTACTGGCGCCAGATCCTCGTGGCCATGGTCCTGGTCGCCGCCGCCAACACGGTCGGCTACGCGCTCACGTCCTACATGCCGACGTACCTGACCACCTCGAAGGGCTACGACGAGCTGCACGGCACGATCCTGACGATCCCGGTCCTCGTGGTCATGAGCCTCTGCATCCCGCTCACGGGCAAGCTCTCCGACCGGATCGGCCGCCGCCCGGTCCTGTGGATCGGTGCCGCGAGCACGATCGTCCTGTCCATCCCGGCCTTCCTGCTCATCGGCGTCGGCACGGTCGTCACCACCCTGATCGGCCTCGCGCTCGTCGCGTTCCCTGTGACGTTCTACGTGGCGAACCTCGCCTCCGCGCTGCCCGCGCAGTTCCCGACTGCGAGCCGGTACGGCGCCATGGGGATCGCGTACAACTTCGCCGTCGCCATCTTCGGCGGCACCACGCCGTTCATCATCGACGCGCTCATCCAGGCCACGGGCAACGACATGATGCCCGCCTACTACCTCATGGCGACCTCCGTGGTCGGCGCCGTGGCGATCTGGTTCCTGCGCGAGTCCGCCCAGCGTCCCCTGCCCGGCTCGCTCCCGAGCGTCGACACCGAGGCCGAGGCGCGCGACGTCGTCGCCCATCAGGACCAGGACCCGCACATCGACCTCGAGCACATGCCGCTCACCGAGGTGCCGGTGGCGGTGGCGGACGACGGCGTGGCGCTGCAGCTTCCGCTCGACCACCCGGCCGCCGTCGAGGCAGCCGAGGAGGCCGGCGTGGACCTGGAGGCCACGGCGCTCGAGGCGCAGGTCTCCGGCGAGGCACCCGTCGCCTCAGGCCCGATCTCGGGGCCGGTGCCCAGGGTGCCCCAGCCTGCGGCGGCCCACCAGGGCTGACGCGCTGATCAGTCCCGCACGTCGATCCCGAGCTGCGCGGCCATGAGCTCTGCGAGCTCCACGGCCTGCCTGCTGCTCAGGATGGCGCCACGGAGCCCGTCGACACCGGCAACCCGGTGGAGGCGGGCTCCGCGCACGTCCACGTCCGTGAGCGAGGCGTGTGTGACGTCGAGGCTCTCCACGGTGGTGTCCTCGAACGCGACCCGCGTGGCCGTGGCACCGCCCAGGTCCAGCTCGTCGATCGCGCAGTCGGCGAACAGGACGTCCTGCAGGCTCGCACCGCGCAGGTTCACATAGCCCAGCTTGCAGCCCCGGAGCACGACGCCGCGGAACTCGCCGTCGTACAGCTCCGCGGAGCCGATGCGCGAAGCCTCGACCTCGACGCCGCGCCAGCGCGACCGCGGGGCGGCGAGACGGGGCGCCCCGAGCCGCTCGAGGCGGCAGTCGAGGAACGAGGCCGAGCGGAGGTCGGCGTCGTGCGCTGCGACGTCCCGGAAGGAGCATTCGGCGAAGGTCGTGCCCTCGAGGGCCAGGCCGGCCAAGTCCGTGCCCTCGAAGGTGAGGCCCTCGGTGCGCCCACCGGGCTCGATGTCGCCCGCGAACCCCGTGTCGAGGCCGTCGAGGCGGAGGGGGTCGAGGCGCGGAGCGGACTGGTCACGGGACGAGGGGGCGGGGCGGGACTGGCGGGCCATGCGACGAGCCTAGCCGCCTAGGACATCCTGCGGCGGTACGCGACCATCGCGAAGCCGTACGCCACGACGAGGATGCCGGTGCACCAGGCGAGGGCGATCCAGAGGTCGGCGCCGACCGGCTCCTGGGCCAGCAGGTCGCGGATCGCGTTGACGATCGACGTCACCGGCTGGTGCTCGGCGAAGGCCCGCACCGGGCCCGGCATGGTTGCGGTCGGGACGAACGCCGAGCTGATGAACGGCAGGATGATGAGCGGATAGGAGAAGGCGCTCGCGCCGTCCACCGACTTGGCGGTCAGGCCCGGGATGACGGCGATCCACGTCAGTGCGAGGGTGAACAGCACCAGGATCCCGGCGACCGCGAGCCATTCGAGCACTCCCGCCCCGGAGCGGAAGCCCATGAGGAGCGCGACGAGCACCACCACCACGACCGAGATCAGGTTCGCGACGAGTGAGGTGAGGACGTGCGCCCACAGCACGGCTGAGCGCGCAATGGGCATGGACTGGAACCGGGCGAAGATGCCTCCCTTTGTGTCCAGGAACAGCCGGTAGGCGGTGTAGGAGATGCCGGAGGCGATCGTGATCAGCAGGATGCCCGGCAGGAGGTAACCCACGTACGAGTCGGAGCCCGAGTTGATCGCACCGCCGAACACGTAGACGAACAGCAGCATGAAGGCGATCGGCATGAGGGCGGTCGTGATGATGGTGTCCAGGCTGCGGGCGATGTGGCGAAGGGAACGCCCGGTCAGGACGGCGGTGTCGCCGAGGAAGTGCGTGGTCATCGGAGTTCCTTGGTCTGGTCATGGGCCTTGCCGACGGGCTTCCCCTGGTGCTCCCCGGCGGTCTGGCCACCCACGAGTGCGAGGAAGACGTCCTCGAGGGTGGGCTGCTTCTCCACGTATTCGACCCGGGCGGGCGGAAGGAGCTGCTTGAGCTCTGCGAGCGTGCCGTCCACGAGGATCCGGCCGTGGTGCAGGATCGCGATCCGGTCAGCGAGCTGTTCGGCCTCGTCGAGGTACTGCGTGGTGAGCAGCACGGTGGTGCCGTTCGCGGCGAGCTCCCGGACGGCCTCCCACACCTCGAGGCGCGCTTCGGGATCGAGGCCGGTGGTCGGCTCGTCGAGGAAGATGACCGGCGGATTGCCGATCAGGCTCATCGCGATGTCGAGCCGGCGGCGCATGCCGCCTGAGTACGTGGACACCTTGCGCGACCCGGCCTCGGTGAGGGAGAAGCGCTCGAGCAGGCCGTCCGCAACGCGGCCGGGGTCCGCGAGGTGCCGGAGCCGCGCGACCAGCACGAGGTTCTCGCGTCCGGTGAGGACCTCGTCGACGGCCGCGAACTGTCCCGTCAGGCTGATGGAGGCGCGCACGTCCGACGCGTGGGCGGCAACGTCCCAGCCGTTGACGGCGGCAGCACCGGCGTCGGCCGCCAGGAGCGTCGAGAGGATGTTCACGACCGTGGTCTTGCCGGCGCCGTTGGAGCCGAGGAGGGCGAAGATGCTCCCGCGCTCCACGTCGAAGTCGACGCCGCGCAGCACCTCCACCTCCTTGTAGGACTTCTCCAGACCGGCCACGTGGATGGCAGGCTCGGCCGTCGGGTGGGTTGTGGGCATGACAGTACTCCTTTCCGAAGTACGTCGTTCTGCAGGAACTGCCGTGTTCTCGGCGCGCTTCAGGCCCGCCGGATGGTCACCGACCCATAGCTCGTACGGGCGGTGAGCTCGAGACGCTCGGCGGCAGCGGGGGGCGACGCCGAGCGGCTGAGTTCGTTGCGTATGCGGCCGTGGCTGGTGGAGACATCGACCTTGGCTGCGGTGCCCACAGCGATCCCGACCACGAGGTCGGAATAGGTGGACGTGATGGAGAGGCTGCCCGAGACGGCCTCGCGGACGCGGATGGAGCCGTAGGGGCACGTGACCTCTGCCGCCCCGGCGACGCGCCCCAGGGACACTTCCCCGGTCGTGCACTTGACCCGCAGCGCGCCGGTCACGTCCTCGACGCGCACTCCGCCCGTGGACGAGACGAGCGAGGCCTCCTCGCGCACGCGGCCCACCTCGACGTCGCCCGCCGAGGTCTCCAGTTCGAGTGAGACGCCGTCCTCGACCCTGACGTCCCCTGCATGGGTCTTGGCCTTGGCCCGTGCAAGGGCTCCTGTGGCGATGATGTCGCCGAAGGCCGTCGAGGCCTCCAGGTCCGAGCCCGCGGGGAGCTTAACGGTCACCACCACGGCCCCCGGGCGCCCGAGGAAGCCCAAGCCGAGGACCTTCGGCGCGAGGACCTCGAGCCGGCCTTCCCAGAAGTCGACAGCGGTCGCCTCGGCGGCTTCCTTGTCCGCCTTGCGCCCGGCGTGCACTGGAGCCACCTCGACGGTTGCGGTGTTCTGCTCGGACGCGTGCACGATGACGTCGCCGAGGCTCAGCTCGATGAGCGCGCGCACCGGCTGCTGCGTCTCGAACTGCTCCATCAGTACACCCACCCCTCGAGCCGGGAGCCGCTGCGGCCCTCAGGCGCGCCCGGGTCGGCCTGGACGGGCTTCTGGAGGGTGGGCCGGAGGGCGGCGGTGAGCGTGCGGACGAGGAACGCGTTGACGGAGAGCCCCTCCCGTTCCGCCGCCTCCTCGATCTGCGCCTTCAGCCAGTCGGGCGGACGGAAGCTGATGCGGGCGGTGCCGGCCTCGCTGGGAGGCTCCGACGCGGCGTCGTCCATGGCGCCAGACGGCACCGTCGTGACGTCGCTGCGGTCAGCCATCGCGGGTGATCCCGTGGGGTGCGTGACGACGAAGTCGATCTCCCTCCCCCGGAGGCGCAGCTCGGCGGCGCCCGGGGCCAGATCGAGCGTGACCTCCTGCATTGCCTCGGAGAGCGCGTCTTGGAGGACGAGGCGGGCGGCTGCCTGCAGCGGCAGCGCGAGCCGTTCGGCCAGCTCAACCATCTCGTCCCCGCCAAGCGCCGCAGCGTCGGCGAGGTGCCGGCTCAGCGTCAGGAGGTGCACGTCGATGTTCATGACACCATAATGACGCCATTATGGCGTCATCACAAGGGGAGATCGGCCCGCTCGAGGACGCCCCCGAGCCCTTCGGGCGTCTAGGCTGGGCGCATGACTGACGGCGCGCAGACGAAACGGCTCACCATCGCGATCCTCGACGACTACCAGGGCGTGGCCCGCGAGCTCGCCGACTGGTCCCGGCTCGAGGCGGCCGGGCACGAGATCACCGTCTTCCGTGAACACCTCGGGTTCGACGACGACGCCGTGGTCGCCGCGCTCGAGCCGTTCGACGTCGTCGTGGCCATGCGCGAGCGCACCCCGCTGCGGGCGGAGCGACTCGAGCGGCTTCCGAACCTGAAGCTCATCGTCTCGACCGGGCGGCGCAACGCCTCCATCGACCTCAAGACGACCCCGCTGAAGGGCATCACGGTCTGCGGTACCGGCTACCTGCCGGCGCCCGCCGCCGAGCACACATGGGCCCTGATCCACGCCGCGACCCGGAGGCTCGATGCCGAGCTCGGCTCCGGAGGCTCGGGGTGGACCCACGACGCCGGGTGGCAGACCACCGTGGGACGCGGGCTCGAGGGGCGGCGGCTCGGGGTGCTGGGCCTGGGCAACCTCGGCAGCCGGGTGGCGAGGGTGGGCCTCGCGTTCGGCATGGAGGTCGTGGCGTGGAGCGAGAACCTCACCGAGGAGCGGGCGGCCGAAGTCGGCGTCCGGCGGGTGGAGAAGGACGAGCTGTTCGCGGGCTCGGACATCCTCTCCGTGCACCTGGTCCTGTCGAAGCGGTCGCGCGGCCTCGTCGGCGCGGCGGAGCTGGCGCTCATGAAGCCCGACTCCGTCCTCGTCAACACCTCACGGGGCCCGATCATCGACGAGTCCGCCCTCGTCGAGGCGCTGAGGGCGGGGCAGATCGGCTGCGCGGCGCTGGACGTGTACGAGGTCGAGCCTCTCCCTGCCGACCACCCCCTTCGGACCGCGCCGCGCACCGTCCTGACCCCGCACATCGGGTACGTGACGCGCGAGCAGTACGAGGTGTTCTACCGGGACGCGGTGGAGGACATCGAGGCGTGGGCGGCCGGGTCGCCGGTGCGGGTCATGGAGCTCCCTCCCCGCTGACCTCCGTCCCCCTCCCGCGTCTGGGGGTCACCTCCTGGGGGTCACATCCTGAGGGTCACCTACGTGCGCCGCGCCCGGCGCGCGGGCCCGCCGAGGAGACGGTCGGGCAGGACCTTCGAGGCCGCAACCGTGGCCTTGTACAACACGGAAGGCACCGAAACGGCCTTCCCGGCAAGGTTGTCCCTGAGCCCGTCGCGCACTACCCGATCGGCGCGCAGCCAGATCCAGGCGGGCAGGTAGCGCGTCTCCATGCCCATCCGGCTGTGGAACTCCGTCCTGGTGAGCCCCGGGCAGAGCGCCGTGACGTGCACTCCCGATCGCCGGTAGTGGACGTTGGCCCAGCGGCTGAAGGTCAGGAGCCAGGCCTTCGCCGCGGCATAGGTTCCGCGCGGCAGGTACGCGGCAACGGACGCGACGTTGATGATGCGGCCCTCGCCGCGCGCCAGCATGCCCGGGAGCGCGGCGTGGCACAGGCTCATCGCGGCCTCGACGTGCAGGCGGAGGTGGTTCACCTCGTCCAGGAGCGTGTTGTCCTGGAAGTCGTGCAGGAGCCCGTGGCCAGCGTTGTTGACGAGGATTCCCACGGGCCTGCTCGGATCCTTCGCGCGGGCGACGGCGAAGGCTAGCCCCTCGGGGTCCGTGAGGTCGACATCCACGACCTCGACCTCCACCCCGTGCTCTGCGCTGAGCCCGCGGGCCGCGGCTTCGAGGCGCTCGCGGTGGCGGGCGACCAGGACCAGATCGTGTCCCTCGGCCGCGAGCTGGCGGGCGAATTCGGCCCCCAGGCCGCTGCTCGCCCCGGTGATCAGCGCCGTCGTCATGCGCTACAGCCTACGGGAACGTGCGCCCCTGCCCGTTGTGGGGGCGCAGCGCCCGGCGCCCCTCAGCCCCGCAGGGTGGCGAGGATGCCGCCGGCGGTGCCGCGCGCCGTCGTGCCCCACTCGGCGAGGAGTCCGGCGAGGTCCTCGCCGTCGGCCCGCCGCGCGGCCACGCCGTCCGCGACGGAGGCGAGCACCGCGGTGCGCAGCTCGGTGTTGACGTTGACCTTGCCGACGCGGAACGACGCCGCGCGGGCCAGGTCCGCGGCAGGGATCCCCGAGGCGCCGTGCAGCACGAGCGGCACCGGGCTCTCCTGCGCGATCCGACCGAGGACGTCCCAGCGGATCTGCGGCTCACCCCTGTACCGGCCGTGCACGTTCCCGATTGCGACCGCGAGCAGCTGAACGCCCGACCGCTCGACGAACGCGCGGACCTCCTCCGGGTCGGTGAGCCCGGCGGCGTCCTGGGCAAAGGCCTTGTCCTCGTCGCCGGCGAGTCCGCCGAGCTCTCCCTCGAGGACCACGTCCGGCCCGACCACGTCGCGGACGTGCCGCACGAACGCGATGTTGTCCTCGAGGGCGAACGCCGAGCCGTCCGCGAGGACCGCATCCGCACCGGCGGCGACGGCGTCGGCGATCACGCGCGGGTCGGAGGCGTGGTCGAGCTGGACGCACACGGGCACGGAGGCGCCGTCGGCGAGCGTCCGGAGCGCAGTCATGAGCCGGAGCCCATCGCGGGTGGCGGCGGTCTTGGGGGCGACATTGAGCACGACGGCGAGCCCCGCCTCCTCAGCGGCCGTCACCACGGCGGTGGCCGTGGCGAAGTCGTAGCACGTGAACGCCGGAACGGCCCCGCCCGAGAGGAGCGAGGCCGCCACGACGTCGTAGAGACGAGAGCGCATCAGTGCCCGAGCCCGCCGACGAGGAGCCATGCGACGGACGTGAGCAGGAAGCCTGCTACGCCGAGGACGGTGGTCAGGACCGTCCAGGTCTTGAGGCCGTCGGCGACCGTGAGCCCGTAGTAGCGCACCACGACCCAGAAGCCGGCGTCGGTCACATGGGAGAGGCCGAGGGAGCCGAAGCCGATCGCGATGACGATGACGGCGATCTGCGCCGGGGTGTACCCGCCGTTCTGGATCGCGGCGGTCAGGAGGCCCGTGGTCGTGACGATCGCGACTGTCGCGGAGCCCTGGGCCGCGCGGAGGGCCAGGGAGATGACGAAGCCCAGAAGGATGATCGGGAGGCCGATGCCGTCGAGGGTCGTGGACAGCGCGGCGCCGATGCCGGAGACCCGAAGGACCTCGCCGAACACACCGCCCGCGGCGACGATCATGAGGATCGAGGCGATCGGGGGCAGGGACTGCTCGAAGATCTCGCCGGTCTCCTTGAGGGACCAGCCGCGTCGCACTGCAAGGGTGAAGAACGAGATTCCTACCGCCACGAGGAGCGCCAGGAAGGGGTTGCCGATGAACGAGGCGACGCCGTAGAGGGGGTTGCTCTTCGGGAGCGTGAGGGTCCCGACGGTGCCGAGCATGATCTGCACGATCGGGGCCGCGATGAGGGCGACGATGAGGCCCGCCTTCGGCGGGGCCATGACTGCGCCCGGGGTCCTGAGAGCGGTTGCGACACCGCCGTGGCCGGAGCCGCTGTTCCCGGCGCCGCCGTGACCGTGCGGGTGCTCGTGGCCCGCGTGGACGGTCTCCGGGCTGCCGTACTCGTCGAGCTGGGCCTTGACCGTGGGCAGGAGCTCCATGGGGCGGCGGTTCATGATGCGGGCCACCCAGTAGGAGAGGAAGCCGAGCGGCACGCAGATCGCCAGGGAGATCATCGTGATGAGGCCGATGTCCGCCCCGAGGACGCCCGCGCCGGCCACGATGCCGGGGTGCGGCGGGACCGCCACATGGATCGAAAGCATGATGCCGGCCATGGGCAGGCCGAACTTGATCGGGTGCACGTTCAGGAGCTTGGCGAATGCGTAGACGATCGGGACGAGGACGATCACCCCGACCTCGAAGAACACGGGGATCGCCACGAGGAAGCCGACGAGCGTGAGCGAGACGGCGACGCGCGTGGGGCCGAACCGCTCGACGAAGTGGTCCGCGAGGGACTGGACGCCGCCGGAGACCTCGATCATGCGGCCGAGGATGGCGCCGAGGGCGATGAGCAGGGCGACCTTGCCCATCGTCGAGCCGACGCCGTTGGACACGACCGTGAAGATGTCCGTCAGCGGGATCTGCGCAGCCACGGCGACCGCGATGCTCACGGTGAGCAGCGCGACGAATGCCTGGATCTTGAAGCGGATGATCATCACGAGCAGTACGGCGACGCCGAGCGCCGCGATCGTGAGGAGGAGCGGCGTGCCGAGCTCGACGGCGGGCTTGATCGGCGCGGCGTCGGCCAGCGGAACCGCCGCGCGCGCTCCGAGGATGGTCAGGGGGTTCACTTCACTGGTTTCCTTCGACTGTGGGCCGGGCGCGAAGCCGGCAGGGGGCAGGAGGCGGTGAGGCCCGCGTCGCCGGGGGCCTGCGGGGACGCGGGCCTCAGGCGGTGCGCTTGGCGGGGGCGACGACCTTGATGACGGCGGAGTCGTCCGCGGCGGCGAGGCCCTGGGCCTGGCCGAGCAGGTAGAGCTGCTCGGCGGCCGCGGCAACGGGGGCGGCGAGGCCGACCGAGCGGGCGGCCTTGCCGACGATGCCCATGTCCTTGACGAAGATGTCCAGGCGCGAGAGGACCTCGGCCCCGTCCTCGGAGTAGGCCTCGAGCATGCGCGGCCCGCGGTTGGAGAGCATGAACGAGCCTGCGGCGCCGGCGCCGAGCGCCTCGAGGGTCTTGGCGGTGTCGAGGCCGAGCGCGTCCGCGAGGGCGAGGGCCTCGGCGGCGGCGGCGATGTGGACGCCGCACAGGAGCTGGTTGACGGTCTTGAGGGCCTGGCCGTCGCCGGGCTTGTCCCCCACCACGGTCAGCGTCGAGGCGAGGAGCGTCAGCACGGGGCGGGCCTTCTCGAAGTCCGACGGCGTCGCACCGACGACGATGAGCAGGTCGCCCTCGCCGGCCCGGACGGGGCCGCCGGAGAGCGGGGCGTCGACGAGGCCGACGCCGAGCTCGGCCAGGCGCGCGGCGGTGCCGGGGATCGCGTCGGTCCCGACCGTGCTGGTGAGGATCACGACGGCGCCCGGCGCGAGCGCGGAGGCCACGCCGTTCGCCCCGAAGAGGACCTCGTCCAGCTGCTCGCCGTTGCGGACCGCGAGCAGGAGCGCGTCGGCGCCCTCGACCGCCTCGCGCGCCGAGGCGAAGGTCGCGATGCCCGCGGCGGCGGCGAGGTCGAGGCGGGCCTGGGCGATGTCGAAGCCGTGGACGGTGAGGCCTGTGGCCAGGCGCGTGGCCATGGGCAGGCCCATCGCGCCCAGGCCGAGGACGGCGACCGTCTGGGTGGACGTGGCCGTGGCGGAAGAGGCAGCGGCGGCAGAAATGTCGGACACGGGTGTTCTCCTATGAACGGAAACGGCGGTTGGGCGGAGCGGGTTTCGGCTGCGCTCAACCCGCGAGTGGGTCAGAAGGTGGCGCTGAGGGTCTTGGTGACCTTGGCGAGGGACTCGTCGTCGCCGACGTTCCCGGCGAAGACGACATAGGGGATGCCGCGGGCTGGCCCGGCCACCGGTTCCCAGAGCGAGACGATCCCCGGGAGCATGGGCCCGCGCACGATGGCGCGGCGGATCTCGAGGCCGTGCGCGGCCACGTCGGAGGAGGTGATGCCGCCCTTGGCGATGACGAAGCGCGGGGGCGTCGTCTTGAGCACGGTGTTGACCACGCTCACGACGGCGGCGCTCACCGTGCGCGCAATCTCGAGGCTGCGCGCCGGGTCGTCGGTCTTCACGAGGGTGCGGGAGGTGTGGACGATGACGTCGCCCTCCGCGAGGGCGCGCACGACGGCGGCGACCGTCGCCTCGATGTGGGCTGCCGCCCGTTCCGGGTCGAGAAGCTGGTTGACGTCGATCTCGATCGTCCGGGCGGAGGCGTGCTGGGCGGTCAGCCGTTCTAGCTGGCGGGTCGTGAGGCCCACGTGGGAGCCGACGACGATCAGGCCGCCCGTGGCGAGGTCTTCCCGTGCGCCGCCGGTCTCGGCGGCGGCCGAGGCGCCGTAGACCTCCTCGGCGGTGAGCGGCTCGCGGATCTCCTGGCCGATCCGGCCGCGGACGAAGGGCGGTCCGACGCGGTAGAGGAGCGCCTTGCCCCGGCGCTCCGCCTCCTCGAGGCCGAGGGCGAGGGCACGGAAGTCGTTCTCGCCGGCGATGTCGGCCACGATCGGGGTCGAGCCGATGGCCGGGGCGATCGCGTCGGCGATGGCCCCTGCACCCGCGCGGATCGTTCCGAGGTCGAGGACGATCACGTCGTCGGAGCGCACGCGGCCACCGGACTTCTCCTCGACGTACGCGGGCAGGTAGGAGGTCGAGAAGCCGAAGGTCGCGTCCTTCGCGAACTCCGTCTCGCTCACGGGGGTCAGCGCGGGGTGGGCCGCGCCGTCGGTGCCGTCGCCCGCGGCGGGGCCGGCCGCCGTCGTGCGCATGAAGTGCTCGCCGCCGATGGTGAGGCGGCCGGCGTCGGGGAACGCGGGGACCATCACGACGCCGTCGACCGGCGCGCCGCCGTGCGCTGCGATGCTCTCGGCGAGGACGTCCGTCTCCAGGGGGAAGTGGCCGCGGAGGGTCGAGTCGCTGCGGCTCACGAACGCGAGGGCGGTGCCGGACTCCCTGGCAGCCTCGGTCGCCGCCGCCACGACCTCGCGGTTGCGCTCGGCCGCCTCGGCCGGGTCCAGGCTGCGCGTGTTCGTCAGGACGTAGACGGCCGCGGGACGGGCTCCGCCGATCCGGGAGCCGAAGGCCCACCGGAAGTCCTCGACGTCCCAGCGGGTGAGGACCGGGAGGTCTGCGACGGACTGCGTGCCGGTGGGGTCGTCGTCGAGGACCACCAGGACGCGGCCCGAGCGCTCGACCGCGTCCGCGACCTCGCGAGCGGAGACCTCGCGCTCGGCGGGGTAGGGGGCCAGGGCTTCTGCTTCGAGGAGCATGACGACACTTCCTTGTGCTGGGGTGGGCTAGCTGGGCGGGCGGCGTGCGCCTTCTGTAAGATGTCAGACATCTAATCTGCCCATTAGAGTGACACACAACTCAGGTCGGCGCAAGGCGAGGGCGGCTTCCGTAGACTGACGCGGGAACGGAGCCCGACCCACACGCGGAGGGCACAGGGAAGGGGAGCCGGTGGCACGCAAGTCACTCGTCGGCGAGGTGGCCGACGAGCTGCTGGACCGCATCATCTCCGGCGAGTTCGCTCCGGGCGCGCTCGTGCCGGGCGAGCTCGAGCTCGTCGAGCACCACGAGGTCAGCCGCATGACGGTGCGCGAGGCGATCAAGACCCTCACGGCGCAGAACATCCTCCGGGTCGAGCGGGGCCGGGGTACGTTCGTCAACCCGGTGAACCGCTGGAGCTCGCTGCACGCCGTGCTGCGCGCGACGAGCGAGGGAACCGACGGCAACGACGCCGCGGTCCAGCTCATCGAACTGCGACGCATGCTCGAGACGGGCGCCTGCGAACTGGCGGCCGCGCGAATCTCGGAGGACGACCTGGCGGCGCTGGACGTCTTCGTGGGCCAGATGCGCGACGCCCACGACGCCGGGGACCTCGAGCGCTTCGTAGATGCAGACCTCGCGTTCCACGACGTGATCCTCCACGCGTCCGAGAACGCTTTCGTCGCGGTGCTCTTCGAGCCGCTCAGCCGGGTCCTCGCCGAGCGGCGCTCCGAGACGTCCGCCGTGCCCGAGATTCAGGAGCACGCGATCGCGATGCACCAGAGGGTGGCGAGCGCGCTGCACAGCCGGGACCCCCACGCCGCGCGCGAGGCGATGGACCGGCATATGCAGCAGACGCTCGACGACCTGCGCGCCTACGTCCTGAAGACGTAGGCGCGCAGGCCGTGGCGGGTGCGCCGCAGAGGTCAGGCGACCTGGGCGGTGAGACCCACGGCCTTGATGGCCGCCGAGGCCGCTGCCTCGTCGTTGTCGGAGGTTTCGCCGCTGATGCCCACGGCGCCCTGGACCGAACCGTCGTCGCCCAGCACGAGCACGCCGCCCGGAACGGGGACGAGCCGGCCCCCGAGGGCGGCCGTTGCCGAGGCGATGAAGTACGGCTGCTGCTCGGCGCGCTCCATCAGGGCTCGGGAGCCCATCCCGAGGGCGAGCGCACCGTAGGCCTTGCCCTGGGCGATCTCGAAGCGGTTGTTCGAGGCGCCGTCCTGGCGCGCGGCGGCCACGAGGTGCCCGCCCGCATCCAGGACGACGACCGTCAGGGGCTTGAATCCGCGGTCGAGGCGGACGGCGAAGGCCTCCGCGACGATGGCCTGGGCAGTGTCGAGGTTCAGGCTCATGATGCGCTCCTGGTCAGGTGGCGGCTGGCCTTCTCGGCCGCACGGCGGCGGTGGAGGATCGGTTCGGTGTAGCCAGCAGGCTGCGCGGCTCCCTCGAGCAGCAGCTCGCGGGCGGCCAGGAAGGCCTCAGTGTCGAATGAGGGCGCCATCGGCAGGTAGTCGGGGTCCGCGGCGTTCTGCTCGTCGACCACCGCGGCCATGCGCCGGAGCGAGTCCTCCACCTCCTGCTCGGTGATGACGCCGTGCAGGAGCCAGTTGGAGACGTGCTGGGAGCTGATGCGGCAGGTGGCCCGGTCCTCCATCAGCGCGGTGCCGTGGATGTCCGGGACCTTGGAGCACCCCACGCCGGCGTTCACCCAGCGCACAACGTAGCCGAGCGTGCTCTGGACGTTGTTGTCCAGCTCGTTGCGCCGGGCCTGCGCATCCCACTCCCCCGGGTCCCCGGTCGGGATGGTCAGCAGCTGCTGCAGCGTCGACCGCCGGCCCCCGCCGAGCTCGGCCTGCCGGGCGTCCACGTCGACCTCGTGATAGTGGATCGCGTGCAGCGTCGCGGCCGTGGGGGACGGCACCCAGGCGCAGTTGGCACCGGCGAGCGGGTGGGCGCCCTTCTGGGCGAGCATGTCAGCGAGGTTGTCCGGGGCCGCCCACATGCCCTTGCCGATCTGGGCACGGCCGCGGAAGCCGCACTCGAGCCCGATGTCCACGTTCGCGTCCTCGTAGGCCTTGATCCATGCGGTCGAGCGCATGTCCGCCTTGCGGACCATGGGCCCGGCGAGCATCGAGGTGTGGATCTCGTCGCCGGTGCGGTCCAGGAACCCGGTGTTGATGAACACCACCCGCTCGCGGGCCTCGAAGATGCAGGCCTTGAGGTTGGCGGATGTGCGGCGCTCCTCGTCCATGATGCCGATCTTGATTGTCAGCGGCTCCAGGCCCAAGACGGATTCGGCTCCGGCGAGCAGGGCGCAGGCCACGGCGACCTCCTGCGGCCCGTGCATCTTGGGCTTGACGACGTACACGGAGCCGGTCCGGGAGTTGCCTCCGGCGCGCTCGCCGCGCAGGTCGTGCACCGAGCCGAGGCCCGTGAACAGCGCGTCGAGGATCTCCTCGGGGACCGGGTTCCCGTCGGCGTCGAGGACGGCATCGCTGGTCATGAGGTGGCCCACCTGGCGGATGAGCAGGAGGGAGCGGCCCGGCAACGTCAGCTCGGCGCCGTCGGGCGCGGTGTAGGCGCGGTCGGGGTTGAGCCGGCGGAGGTGGGTGCTGCCGCCCTTCTCCACCTCGGCGGTCAGCGTGCCCTGCATGAGCTGGAGCCAGTTGCGGTAGCCCACCACCTTGTCGGCCGCGTCGACGGCGGCGACGGAGTCCTCGAGGTCCATGATCGTGGTGACCGCGGACTCGAGCACGATGTCCTTCACGCCGGCGGCGTCCCCCGAGCCGATGCGGTGGTCACGGTCGATCTGGATCTCCGCGTGGAGCCCGTGGTGCGCCAGCAGCACCGCCTCCGGCTCGGAGGCAGCGCCCCGGTAGCCGGCGAACTGGGACGGCTCGCGCAGGCCGACGGCGCCGGCCGGGGTCTCGGCGACCAGCGCGCCGTCGACCACCCGGTACGCGGTCACGTCTGCGTGCGAGCCGCTCTCCAGCGGCACGTTCTCGTCCAGGAACTGCCGGCCGCGGGCCACGACGGCGGCGCCCCGGACGGGGTTGTAGGCGCGGGTGCGCTCGCGCCCCTCCGCCTCGTCGATGACGTCCGTGCCGTACAGCGCGTCGTAGAGCGACCCCCAGCGGGCGTTCGCCGCGTTCGCCGCGAAGCGGGCGTTGAGCAGCGGCACCACCAGCTGCGGCCCCGACACGCTCGCGATCTCGGGGTCGACACGGTCGGTCGAGATGGCGAAGTCCCCGGGCTCGTCGACGATGTAGCCGATCGAGCGCAGGAAGGCCTCGTATCGCTCCTGATCCACCGGCCCCGTACCAGCCGCGCGGTGGAACTCGTCGATCTGCTCCTGCATTCGGTCCCGGATCCCCAGCAGCTCGCGCACCTTCGGAGAGAACTCGCCGACGAGGGCGGCTGCCCCCGACCAGAAGGCCTCCTCGTCGATCCCCGTGCCCGGGAGTGCTTCGTCCCGGACGAAGGCGTAAAGCTCCTCGGCCACACTCAGCCCGTGCGTCTCCACGCGGTCGCGCATGCTTCCAACCCTTCTTCGCTTCCGCTATGCGGAACTACTTTGTCGAATAGCAAGAGACTCTACTGAGGCGGCCGCCACTCGTCAATGGGAGGTCCGACCACACCCGCCCATCGGGAGGACGGGGGCGGGTGTGTGGACTGACCATTGACGGTGACCGCAGTCACACCTAGACTCCCAGCAGGTTATTCCGCATCGCGAGATCTCATTTCCGCCTCCGGTAGCCGCTCCCATCGCAGACAAAGGAGTCTCTGTGACCACGTTCCACCAGATAGTCGATCCTCTGGGGGGTTCGCTCGCCGTCGCCGCCCTGCTCGCGGCCCTCCCCCTGATCCTCCTGTTCGTCCTGCTGGGCATCTTCCGGACGAAGGCATGGAAGGCCGCGGTCTCGAGCCTGGCGCTCTCCATGGTCCTCGCCGTCGTCGTCTGGCAGATGCCCGTCGAGCAGACCCTGAGCGCGACCGCCGCCGGCGTCTTCTACGGCTTCTTCCCCATCCTCTGGATCCTCATCAACGCCCTCTGGGTCTACAAGCTGACCACCGCCACCCGGTGGTTCGAGGTCCTGGGCACCACCATCCGGTCGATCTCGAGCGACCTCCGCATCCTGGTCATCCTCATCGCGTTCTGCTTCGGGGCGCTCCTTGAAGCACTGGCCGGCTTCGGCGCGCCTGTGGCCATCACCTCGGCCATGCTGATGGCGGCCGGGATGAAGCCGCTCAAGTCCGCGACGGTCTCCCTCCTCGCCAACACGGCACCGGTCGCGTTCGGCGCGATGGGCTCGCCCGTCATCGCCCTGAGCGGCGTCACCGGCATCCCGCTCGCCACCGTCTCCGCGATGGCCGGCCGGCAGACGCCGTTCCTGGCGCTCATCGTCCCGCTCCTCCTCGTCTTCATCGTCGACGGCAAGCGCGGCGTCCGCCAGACCTGGCCGGCAGCGGTCGTCGGCGGCGCGGTGTTCGCGGTCGTCCAGTTCCTCACGTCGAACTACTTCACCGTCGAGCTCACGGACGTCACAGCGAGCATCGCGGCGATCGGCGCCGTCCTCGTGCTGCTGCGCGTGTGGAAGCCCGCGACCGTCACGATCGACGACGGGGCCGGGGTCCCGGCCGGCGGGGCGGCCGAGGTCGTCACCCTCACGAGCCACGCGGCCGGCACCCAGTCCGCGGCGGGCACCGGTGCGCACGACGGCGCCACGCACCTCGCGACGCGGGGGCCGGCTCTGCCGGGGGCCGGCTCAGCGGCGGGCGACGGCGCGGCCGCCCGTCCTTCGCCCCGCGAGATCTGGATGGCGGTCGCGCCCTATCTGGTGATCATCGCAGTCTTCTCGCTCTCCCAGATCCCGGCCGTCAAGTCCTGGCTGACGGACGCGGGCGGCTTCTCGTTCCGCTGGCCCGGCCTCGACGTCGTCGGGACGAACGGCAAGCCGGTCTCGTCCCAGACCATGCGGTTCGACCACCTCAAGGCGACGGGAACGCTTCTCCTCATCTCCGGGCTCATCACCCTGGCCCTCTACCGGATCCCCTTCCGCGCCGGCGTGAGGATCTACCGCGAGACGCTCACGATGCTGCGGTGGACGATCCTCACGGTCTCCTCCGTCCTGGCGCTGTCCTTCGTCATGAACCTCTCCGGCGAGACGGGAACCCTCGGCGTGGCGCTGGCCTCGGCGGGCGGGATCTTCGCCCTGCTCTCCCCCGTCCTCGGCTGGATCGGCGTCGCCCTCACGGGTTCCGACACCTCGGCCAACTCGCTCTTCGGCCAGCTCCAGGTGACCGCGGCCTCCCACGCCGGCCTCTCGCCCGTGCTGATGGCCGCGACCAACTCCTCCGCGGGCGTCCTGGGCAAGATGCTCTCGCTGCAGAACCTGGCCGTCGCTGCGGCCGCGGTCGGCCTCGACGGCTCCGAGAGCACCCTGTTCCGCCGGCTCCTCGGCTGGAGCATCGGCCTGCTCGTCCTCCTGACCCTGCTCGTCGTCCTGCAGACCAACGTCCTCTCCTGGATGGTCCCGTGACCATGGCGGGCCCTGCCTCCACCCCTGACCGACACGACACCGAAAGCCACACGATGCCCCTTCAGACCGAGTACCCCACGACCGAAGCCACGGCCAGCTCGGCAACGGCTGCCGTCCTCGCCGCCCACCCCCGGGCCACCTCGGACCCGCAGGCCCGCGCCGCAGTGGCGACCGACCGCTCCGGCTACGTGCCCGCGACGCTGCCCGACGGCGTCGTGCGTGCGGAGAGCGCGGACGACGTGATCGAGGCGCTCCGTCTCGCCCACGCCCACAACGTGCCCGTGGTGCCTCGCGGCGCCGGCACCGGCCTCGCCGCAGGTGCGAGCGCTCATGCGGGACAGATCGTCGTCGACGTCTCCGGCATGGACCGCATCCTCGAGATCGACCCGGTGGAGATGATCGCCGTCGTCCAGCCCGGCGTGCTCAACGCCGAGGTCAACGCCGCGGCCGCCGAGCACGGCCTCTTCTACGCCCCGGACCCGGCGAGCACCGCCATCTGCTCGATCGGCGGCAACATCGCGACCAATGCGGGCGGGATGTGGTGCGCGAAGTACGGGGTGACCCGGGAGTCCGTGCTTGGCCTGACCGTCGTGCTCGCGGACGGGCGCGTCGTGCGCACCGGACGCCGCACGATCAAGGGCGTCACCGGATACGACCTCAACGCCCTGTTCATCGGCTCCGAGGGGACGCTGGGGATCGTGGTCGAGGCGACGCTGCGGCTGCGGCCCCGGCCGGTGCGCACCGAGACGCTCGCGGCCTACTTCGACGACATCGAGGCGGCCGGCCTGGCGGCGTCGGCCATCACTGCTGCGCGCATACAGCCCTCCATCCTCGAGCTCATGGACGGCCCCACCCTCGGCGCCGTCGACCGCGCCGAGGGCACGCACCACCGCGAGCTCGGCGGCGCGTTCCTCCTCGCCCAGACCGACGGCTACGGAGCCCACCTCGAGCTCGACGAGATCGCCCGGGCCATCGAGCCCTACGCATCCTCGGTCCACCGCGCCGGCAGCGCCGAGGAGGCTGAGGCCCTCGTCAAGGCCCGCCGCGACGCCATCCCGTCCCTCGAGAAGCTGGGGCGCGTCTCCATCGGGGACATCGCCGTTCCCCGCAACAGGCTCGCCGAGGCCTTCACCGGGCTCGAGGAGATCTCCGCCCGCACCGGTGTGCCGATCTTCAGCGTCGCCCACGCCGCAGACGGGAACCTCCACCCCATGATCGTCGTGGACCCGGACACCTCGATCACGGAGGGGCCCGCGAAGGAGGCCCTCGGCGACATGTTCCACCTCGCCCAGGGCCTGGGCGGCACGCTCACCGGCGAACACGGAGTCGGGCTGTTGAAGCGACAGTGGGTCGAGGAGGAGGTCGGGGACATCTCGCGCTCCCTCCAGGGCGCCATCAAGGCCGCGTTCGACCCGACCGGCATCCTGAATCCCGGAAAGGCCATCTGACCCCCGCGGGACCCGCCCCCGCCGGCGCCGTGCCTCAGACGGCGTCGGTGGGGGCCGCCCGATGGTCGATTTCTGCGGCGAGCGCGTCGATGCGTGCCAGCGCGTCATCGAGCCTCGTGACGGTCGACCAGAGGTCGGGATGCTCGTCCCGGATCTCCTCCAGCGTGCTGCCCGCCGAACGGAGCGAGGCCAGGTCGAAGCTGACGTTGGCACGGGCACCGGCGATGGCGGCGCGCAGCGCGCCGAACGCGACGACCACATCGGCGACGAGCGCCGGGTTGCCGTGGGCGGCCAGCCATGCGAGGTCGTCGATGGACCCCGCAGCCCGCTCGCCCAGCACGGCCGACGACGCCGCCGCGTCGAGCGAGGCTGCGTGGACGGCCCGGTCCCGTTCGGGACCCGGGTCCAGCCGAAACGCCGCGCCGAACGCCTTGGAGGCCGCGGCGTCGTCGTCAGCCAGTGCGAGGGCCTCCCGCCGGAGGGCCTGAGCCCGTGCGCGGATGGCCTCGACCTCGTCGCGGCCGTCCTCGCCGTCCGTGTACCCGGCGACCATCGAGGTCAGGGAGGCGGCGACGGCGAGCATCACCCCCGTCCCCGCCCCGCCGCCGGGCGCGCCGGTGGACTCGGCGAGAGCCCTCGTCCACTCCTCCACGGTCGAACCCTGGGTGCTGGCCCCCTGCGAATCGTCCATGACATGACCCCTGCCCATTCCGGCCCCCATCTACACGGGATCCGCGGGGGGCGCGGCCGGTCGGCGGGGCTCAGGTCAGCGGGCGGCCGTCCCCACCACTGCCACGGCGTCCAAGTCCTCGTCCGATTCGATGCGGGGAGCCAGCCCATGGCTGGCGAACAGCTCCACCGCCGTCTCCGCCTGCCTCCGGCTCACCTCGATCACGAGCACGCCGCCGGGCGCGAGCCACTGCGGCGCCGCCGAGGCGATGGTGCGGTGGAAGTCGAGTCCGTCGCTTCCGCCGTCCAGCGCCAGGAGCGGCTCGTGCTCGCGCGCTTCGGGCGGCATGAACGGGATGGACGCGGTGGGCACGTAGGGGGCGTTGGCCGTCAGGACCTGGACCCGTCCCCGCAGGGGCCCGGGCAGGGCCGCGAACAGGTCACCGCGGTGTACTGTCCCGCCCCACGGCGCGAGGTTCCGCCGCGCGTACTCCAAAGCCGTCGGGTCCACGTCCGCCGCGTGCAGCTCGAGGGCGGCGGCACCGCCCGCGACCGCCGCCGCGATCGCGGCCCCGATCGCGCCCGACCCGCAGCAGAGGTCGACGACGACGACGGGCGGGCGGCCGGCGTCGTGCGCGGCACCCGCGGGAAGTGACTCCCAGGAGGTGACCCCCAGACGGGAGGAGTGGAGGTGGGCCACCGCGAGGCGGACGAGCAGCTCGCTGCGCCGCCGCGGGACGAACACGCCGGGCCCGACGGCAATGCGCCGGCCGGCGAAGTCCGCCCAGCCGAGCAGGTGCTCGAGCGGCTCCCCGGCCACCCGGCGCGCCACGAGCGATTCGAGCCGCTCCGGGTCCGGACAGGCCTCGACGAGGAGCCGCGCCTCGTCCTCGGCGAAGACGCATCCGGCGGCTCGCAGCCGCCTCACCACGTTGTCCACCACCGGGGCCGCGGACTCTGGCCAAGCACTGGTCACGGGGATAGTCTGCCAGCACTCGCAGGGCCGGAAGAGGCCCCCACGGCAAGGAGGAACCCCATGTCAGGGCACACCTACAGCGTCTCCGAAATCGTCGGCACGAGCCCGAACAGCATCGATGAGGCGGTCAGGAACGGGATCGCAGCGGCAGGGCAGACGGTCCGAAACCTCGACTGGTTCGAGGTCCAGTCCATCCGCGGGCATCTCGACGACGGCGGGGTTGCCGACTGGCAGGTCACCCTCAAGTTCGGCTTCCGACTCGAGCGCTGACGCCTCTCTCGCGGCTAACCGAGACGGAGCATCGCCCAGCTCACCGCCGGCAGGACGGCGGTGAGTCGCCAGCCCTCGAGCGCAGCGCCGTCGAGCGTGCGGGGCAGGACGGACGTGGAGTCCTCCTCGGTCGCGCACCAGAGCGGGTCCTCGTTCGCGAACACGAGTGCCTCCACGAGACCGATCCCCGCGAACGCGCTCAGGTCCACCTCGAGGGGCAGCGCGGTGCCGCTGGCCCGGTTGACGGCGAACAGCGTCACGGAGCCTGAGTCGGCGTCGTACGTCGCGACAGCGGAGAGCGCCGGTACGGGGCCGTGCTGCGGGGAGGTGTACGACGGCGAGTCGACGGCGAGCTGGAGCACCTCGCCTCGGGCGTGGGCTGAGGTGAGGGCGAACGGGTGGAAGATGGTCTGCTTCCACGCCGGCCCGCCCGGGGCAGTCATGATCGGGGCGATGACATTGACCAGCTGGGCCAGCGAGGCCGCGTGGACTCGGTCGGTGTGCCTCAGGAGGGTGATCAGCAGGTCCCCGACCACCACGGCGTCGGCCACGGTGTACAGGTCCTCGGTGAGCTCGGGCGCCTCGGGCCAGTCGTCGCCGGAGGGCACCGGGGTGCGCCGGGAGGACATGTGCCACACGTTCCACTCGTCGAAGGAGATGTGGACGTCCCTGGCGGACCTTCGCACGCTCCTGACGTGGTCGATGTGCGCCACGATCTCGCGGATGAAGCGGTCCATGAGGTGGCCCGCCGCAAGGTGGTCAGCGAGGCTGCCCCTGTTCTCGACGTACTGGTGCGCGGAGATGTAGTCCACGAACTCGTAGGCCTCCATGAGGACGGCGCGCTCCCACTCGCCGAAGGTGCCCATCGTGGGCCCGGAGCTTCCGCACGCGACAAGCCGGAGCGCGTCCCCTCCGGCCATGCGCATGGCCCGGGCGGTCTCCGCGGCGAGGCGGCCGTACTCGGCCGGGGTCTTGTGGCCGATCTGCCACGGCCCGTCCATCTCGTTCCCGAGGCACCAGAAGGTGATGCCGTGCGGCTCCTCGGTCCCGTTCCTGCGGCGGAGGTCTGACAGGGCCGTCCCGCCCGGGTGGTTGCAGTACTCGAGGACGTCGAGGGCCTCCTGCACGCCGCGGGTGCCGAGGTTGACGGCCATCATGGGCTCGACGCCCGCCTTGCGGCACCACTGCACGAAGTCGTCCAGGCCCACCTGGTTGGTCTCGGTCGAGTGCCAGGCGAGGTCGAGCCGGACGGGACGCTCGTCCTTGGGCCCGATCCCGTCCTCCCAGCGGTACCCCGAGACGAAGTTCCCGCCCGGGTAGCGGACCGTGCTCACGCCCAGCTCCCGGGTGAGGCCGAGGACGTCGCCCCGCCAGCCGTCGTCGTCCGCGGTGGGGTGCCCGGGCTCGTAGATGCCCGTGTAGACGCAGCGGCCGAGGTGCTCGACGAACGTCCCGAACGTCTCGCGGCGCACGGGCCCGACAACGAAGGCCGGGTGCGCGGTGACCCGCGCCGGAATGGGGTTCAGCGGGGGTGCCATGGTCCTCCCAGTGGTTGTCGATCCCCCATGCTCACGCCCGCCTCCGGGGCCGTCAACACTCCCTCCCGTGATCGGCCAGAATGACCGCATGAGCCGATTCCTCGTCACCGCGCCCATCCCCGCCCTCGGCCTCGAGCTGCTCAGGGCCGCCGGGGAGGTGACGGTCCTCCCGGAGCCGCCCGACCCCGCAGCCCTGGCGGACCTCTGCGCGTCGGGTGAGTACGACGTCGTGCTCACCCAGCTCGGCGACCCGGTCGACGCCGCGCTCCTGGCCCGCGCGCGGGTCCGCGGGGTCTCGAACTTCGCCGTGGGCTACAACAACATCGACGTCCCGGCCGCGACCGCCCGCGGGATCCTGGTCGGCAACACCCCGGGGGTCCTGACGGACGCGACCGCCGACGTCGCGATGCTCCTCATCCTCGGCACCGCCCGGCGCGTCATCGAGGCCGACAGCATGGTCCGCGACGGCCGCTTCCACGGATGGGCTCCGGAGCTCATGCTCGGGCGGGACGTCTCCGGCCAGGTCCTGGGGCTGGCAGGCTTCGGGCGCATCGCCCGGGCCACGGCCCGCCGGGCCCTCGGCTTCGGCATGGAGGTCCTCTTCTCACCGCGGCCGCCCGCAGAGCGGCACGTGAGCGACGAGGAGCTGGGCGAGTTCGCCGGCCGGGTCCGGCAGGTGCCGTGGGCGGAGCTCGTGGAGCGCAGCGACTTCCTCTCGCTCCACGTGCCCCTGAACGAGCAGACCCGACACCTCGTCGACGCCGACGTGCTGGCCCGGATGAAGCCCGGAGCCATCCTGGTCAACACCGCCCGCGGCCCCATCGTCGACGAGCAGGCCCTCGTCGCAGCGCTCGGCGACGGCACGATCGGCGGGGCAGGACTCGACGTCTACGAGGATGAGCCCCGCCTCGCCCCCGGCCTCGCCGAGCTCCCCAACACCGTCCTCCTGCCCCACGTGGGCAGCGCCACGGTGCCCGTGCGCAACGAGATGGCCCGCCTCAGCGCCCTCAACGCCATCGCGATGGCCAAGGGCGAGCTCCCGCCACACCCGGTCAACCCGGAGGCGTGGCAGCAGGCGCGCGCGTAGGCGGGCGCGTAGGCCCGGTCACCCCAGCGGGACGCGGTCGCCGGCGAGCAGTGCGATCGCCTCGTCCTGGGACAGCTTCCGCTGGCGGTAGGCGGCGAGCACGACGTCGAGCATCGCGTCGGCCTGGTCCGGCACGTCGGCGCCCATCGCCTCGGCGGCGAAGGCGGCCCTGATGTTGTGTGCGAACGCGTCGGCGGCAGTCTGGGCGAGGCAGAGGTGGGAGGACACACCTGAGAGGAGGATGGTGTCAACGCCCCACGCGCTCAGACGGGCAAGCAGGTCGGTGCCCACGAAGGCGCTGTCGCGGCGCTTTACCAGCTCGGGGAGCCCCTCGGTGTCGAGCTCGGCGAGCGACTGGGCCTGCTCGGTGCCGCGGAACGCGAAGCCCTGGTCGTCGTCGAGCATCGAAAGGGTCCAGGTGGAACGGTCCCGTTCGTGCTCCGTGCGCACGATCAGGGCCGGCGCCCCGGACTCGCGGGCTGCGGCGATGAGTCGGTTGCACGCCGTGACGATCCGTTCGCGCTGCTCGTTGAGCGCGGGGTCCTCGAAGAAGGCGTTCTCCATGTCGATCACGAGCAGTGCGGTAGGCATGCGGGTTTCCGTACCCAGCGGTAGATGACTCAAACGGTATAGCTGGTGTCACCATGCGGCACGCTGACTTCACACGATGTGTCACGGAGACTTCACGTTCACCGGCGCCTCCTGCTACCGTCGAGCAAGCGCGGCATGCCGCCATTGCTGGGGAGTGATGCGGAAGCCGTTGTCGCGCTGGGACGCCCAGGCTGCACACCCCCTCGCGGCCTGGGCGTCTCGGGCCGCGCGAGCCCTTCTGAGCGCGCGCATTCGGATCTACCCTGTTCACCAGGGCCGACGCGCCCGGTCCGCCGAGGACAGGGAGCCACCATGGCAGACAGCACGCACTGGGTCAGTGATCCGGGCCATGCGTGAGATCGTGATCAGCGTCTCCGCGTACATCGCCGCGCTCGACGGCGCCCTGCTCGGCCTGCTCTTCGTGGAGTGGGGGCCCCGGTTCCCCCGGCAGGTACTGGCCGGCTGGGTGGTCGCCTTCGCCGTGGGCTGCCTCGGCCTCGCGAGCCTGTGAGCCCTTCAGCGCCAGCCCTTCACGTGTGGGCCCCGTGGGCCTCGAACCCACGACCCGCGGATTAAAAGTCCGCTGCTCTACCAACTGAGCTAGAGGCCCGCGCCCGGCACGCGCCGGACGGGTCCACTCTAGCGCAGGCCGGCCGCCCGCCGTCGTGCGCGCCTGACCCGGCCCGGCGTCCGGCCCCACCGCTCCGCGCCCCATGCGCCGCGCCCCATGCGCCACACCGGGCAGAGGAGTACCGTAGCGGGCATGAATCCGGGCAGCGCTTTGAAGGAGGTACGGGCATGAGCGAGAACGCAGCGTCCGGCGGTTCGGGACCCGTCCGCCCCCACAAGCCGAAGCCGTTCGCGCCGATCGACTTCGAGCCCTTCGCCGGGGGCGCCGATCCGGCCCGGGTCTCGGAGGCCGCGCACCTCGCCGCCCAGGCGCTGGTCCGCCGGGGCCGTGAGAGCGACGACCCGGAGATCACCCGCCGGCTCGTGCGCCTCGCCGACGAGCAGGGGCTCGAGTCAATTGCCGAGATGTGGTCCGAGAGCCCAGCCCGGTCGCTCCCGGGAGCCCTCTGGCGCCTCTACGCCCTCCGCGCCGCGACCAAGCGCGACCCCGAGCGCATCTCCGTGTACTTCAAGGCCGGCAAGGACACCGCCCAGGTCTCCCACGTGGTCGCCGGCGTGGCGGAGCCCCCCGGCGCGGATGAGCTCACCGCCATGGCGGACGCGATCCTCTCGGGCGCGTTCGACGGCGACTTCGACGTCGCGCTCGAGCGCTCGGCCGCGTTCTGCCGCGTCGTGGCGCTTGGCCAGGCCACCATCGCGGACAGCGCCGAATGGGCCAGCACGCAGCATGCGAGCAAGCTCACCAAGAGCGCCCACCAGCTCGTCAAGACCGCCGAGGACCTCGAGGCCTCGGCCAACGCGTGGCGCCGCGGGCAGCTCGACTAGGGCCCCGCTAGACCCGCCGGCGCCCATCCGTCAAGGTTGACTCTCCCCCAACGGCCGTAGAACACTGAAGGTGGCGTCGGACCGCGGCACCCCCGGGCTCCAACACTCAGCCGCTTCGAGCGGCCTTCCGCCGAGAGGCGGTCCCGGTTCGGCGCCTTAAGCTTCTCTCCACGGTGAACGCCCGCCTCCGCGGGCGTTCACGCGTCTCACGTAAGATGCCGGTGCCGGCAGTCCGCCGGCACGGAGGCTTCCGCACGGGGACAGCGGCCGCCTGACGCGCAGGTACGGTTCCCGTGCACGGAGATTCATGAAGTTCAGGCTCTTTCCGCAGGAGACCGCTGGCCTCGAGCTCCTCGCCGCCATGGCCCAGCAGTCGGTGCTCGGCGTGCAGGCGCTCTCGGAGATGTTCGGCGCCCGGCGGCAGGACTACGAGCAGCTCGTGGACGACCTCATCGGGATCGACACCCGCACCACCGAGCTCTCCCGCACCCTCCTGACGCAGCTGCGCACGAGCTTCGTGAACCCGCTCCCCCGCGAGGACCTCCTGGTCCTGTCCGAGGGCCTCGCCGCGGCCATGGGGCAGATCGTGGCGGTCGGCGAGCTGATCCAGCTCCACGCGATCGACAGGCTCCCCTCGGAGGCCTCGGACCTGCTGGAGATCATCAACCGGCAGGCGGAGCTGACCACCACCGCCATGCGCTCGCTGTCCCACCTCGAGGATCTCGAGGACTACTGGATCGACATGATCCGGCTCTCCAAGCGCGCCGAGCACACCTACCGGGTCTGGAGCTCGGCCGCCCTGCGGGACCTCTCCATCACCGCATTCGCCCGCAACGTCGAGGCGGCCCGAGCGCTCCTCGCCGCGACGCACGCGTTCCAGGCGGTCGCGACGCAGGTGGGCCGGATCATCGTCAAGGAATCCTGAGGTGTCCGTTGCGCTCGTCGGCACCGTGGTCGTCCTCGCGGCCGTCTTCGGGTTCCTCAACGGCTTCCGCGACACCTCCTCCGCGGTGGCCCTCACGGTCCGCACCCGCGCGCTCACGCCGAGCATCGCCGTCGTGCTTGCCGCGGTCTTCAACGTGGTCGGCGCGGTCTCGAGCGCGTGGCTCCTGACGTACGTCGGCGATTCGTTCATCCAGACCCCGCATGGCGGCGAGGGGATGACGATGCTCGTCGGCACGCTCCTGGCCGCGATCCTGTGGGGGGTGTTCGGCTGGTGGCGGGGCTACCCGTCCTCGTCCACGCACGCGCTCGTGGGCGGGCTCATCGGCGCGAGCTGGGCCGCCTCGATCCTGGGCCACGCGGGCATCGGGGCCCTGAACAGCGTCTTCTGGGCAGTGGTCGCCCTGCCGCTGGTCCTCTCTCCGCTGCTCGCGTTCGGCGTCTCCTTCTTCCTCACGCCGGTCGTGACGTGGATGGTCCGCTACACACAGCCCAGCAAGGCCCACGCGGGGCTCCGGGCAGCGCAGTCCGTGGGCGCCGCGATCGTCGCGTTCGGGCACGGGCTGCAGGACGGCCAGCGCGTCATCTCGATCCTCATGCTCGCCACGCTCGGCGCCGCCGTGGACTTCTCGGACATCCCCCCGTGGACCATCGCGTTCACGGCCGCGGCGCTCGGCCTCGGCACGCTCGCGGGCGGCTGGCGCATCACCTACACGCTGAGCCACCGCCTCGTGCGGGTGGACCCCCTGCGCGGGTTCGTCTCGCAGCTCGTCACGAGCTCCATGCTGTTCTTCGGGGCGCTGGGGCTGCACTGGCCCCTCTCGACCACGCACACAGTGACCACCTCGGTCCTCGGTGCTGGGGCGAGCCAGGACTACGCGGCGGTCGACGGCAGGCTCGTGATCCGGCTCGTGAGGTTCTGGCTCGTCACCCCGCTCACGACGGCGCTGCTCAGCTTCGTCTTCACCCTCGCCCTCTCGCCTCTCGCCGAGATCGCCGGCTGAGGGCCTAACGGGGCGGGAAGCACGACGGCGGCTGCCGCACCCCCAAGGTACGGCAGCCGCCGTCGTCCTCCCCGCCGCGCTGCCGGCGATCACTGCCGGCCGGGCACGGGCGGGAAGCCTGTCACCCGAAGCGGCCGGACACGTAGTCCTCGGTCGCCTTCTCCTTCGGGTTGTTGAAGATCGCCGTGGTGTCGTTGTACTCGATGAGCTTGCCCGGCTTGCCGGTCCCGGCGATGTTGAAGAACGCGGTCTTGTCGGAGACGCGGGCCGCCTGCTGCATGTTGTGCGTGACGATCACGACCGTGTAGTCGGCCTTGAGCTCCTCGATGAGGTCCTCGATGGCGAGCGTGGAGATCGGGTCGAGGGCGGAGCAGGGCTCGTCCATGAGGATCACGTCCGGCTTGACCGCGATCGCGCGGGCGATGCAGAGGCGCTGCTGCTGGCCGCCGGAGAGGCCCGAGCCGGGCTTGTCGAGGCGGTCCTTGACCTCGTTCCACAGGTTGGCGCCGCGCAGCGAGGTCTCCACCAGCGCGTCGGCGTCCGACTTGGAGATCTTGCGGCTGTTGAGCTTGACCCCGGCGAGCACGTTGTCACGGATGGACATGGTCGGGAACGGGTTGGGCCGCTGGAAGACCATGCCGATGTGCGACCGGACAGCCACCGGGTCGACTCCGGGGCCGTACAGGTCGTCGCCGTCGAGGAGCACCTGGCCCTCGACCCGGGCGCCCGGGAGCACCTCGTGCATGCGGTTCAGCGTGCGCAGGAAGGTGGACTTGCCGCAGCCGGACGGGCCGATGAAGGCCGTGACCGACTTCGGGGCAATGTTGATGGTGACGCCCTCGACGGCGCGGAAGTCGCCGTAGTAGACGTTCAGGTCATGGACGTCGATGCGCTTGGACATGTGGTTCCTTCTGGTGTGTGAAGTCTGGGTCAGCGGCCGGTCTTGGGGGCGAACGCCCTGGCGATGAGACGGGCGGCGAGGTTGAGCACCATGACGAGGATGATGAGCACGAGCGCGGCCGCCCAGGCGCGCTGCTCCGACGGGCCCGGGTTGGAGGGCGAGGTCGGGTTGAGGATCTGGGTGTAGATGAAGGTCGGCAGCGAGGCCATCCAGCCCGAGAACGGGTTGTTGTTGATGGCGGTCGCGAAGCCGGCCGTCACGAGGATCGGGGCGGTCTCGCCGATGACGCGGGCGATCGAGAGGGTGACGCCCGAGGCGATGCCGGAGATGGCGGTGGGGACGACGACCTTCAGGATGGTGCGCCACTTGCGCACGCCGAGGGCGTAGGAGGCCTCGCGCAGCTCGTTCGGGACGATCTTGAGCATCTCCTCGGTCGAGCGCACGACCACGGGGATCATGAGCACGGAGAGGGCGACGGCGGCGACGAAGCCGGTCTTCGTCCCGGGGCCGACGATCACGAAGAAGAACGCCGCGGCGAACAGGCCGGCCACGATCGAGGGGATGCCGGTCATGACGTCCACGAAGAACGTGATGGCGCGCGCGAGGGGGCGGTCGTCGCCGTACTCGACGAGGTAGACCGCGGTGAGCAGCCCGACCGGGACGGAGATGAGGGTCGCCAGGAACGTGATCCACACGGTGCCCAGGAGGGCGTGGTAGATGCCGCCGACCACGTGGGTGCCCTCGTTGACGGCTCGGTTGTCGAAGACGCCCGTGACGCCGTTCATGCTCGTGCCGAGGAATCCCGGGGTGAGCAGGCCGGGGATGCCGGCCACCAGCACGGTCCAGATGACCGAGACGAGCGGGAGGAGCGCGATGAGGAAGGACCCCACGACGAGGCAGGTCGCGAGCTTGTCGGCAGCCTTCCGGCCGCCCTCCACGATCCGGCTCCACGAGACGTAGACGACCGCGAAGATGATCGCGGACAGGACGCCCCATCCGAAGGCGTTGAAGCCGGGGACGGCGATGATCGCCGCGCCGAGGACGAGGGCGACGGCGAGCGACACCCAGCCGGCATAGCCGGGAAGGCGCCCGCGGGTGAGCTTGGAGCGGCGGGGGGTTGCTGTTGCGGTGGCCATGTCAGTTCGCTCCCGAGAATTCCTTGTGGCGGCTGATGATCCAGCGCGCGACCATGTTCACCGCAAGCGTGATCACGAAGAGCACGAGGCCCGCCGCGATGAGGGTGGCGACCTTGAGGCCCGAGGCCTCCGGGAAGTTGAGCGCGATCTCGGCAGCGATGGTCTGGTTGCCGGACTGGATCAGGCTCAGCGTGAGCGCTCCCGAGGAGAGGACGAGCGCGACCGCCATCGTCTCGCCGAGGGCGCGGCCGAGGCCGAGCATCACGGCGCTGATGACGCCCGGGCGGGCGAACGGGAAGACGGCCATCCGGATCATCTCCCAGCGCGTCGCGCCGAGCGCGAGGGCCGCTTCCTCATGCAGCTTCGGCGTCTGGAGGAAGATCTCGCGGGAGAGCGAGGTGATGATCGGGAGCACCATGACGGCCAGGACGATCCCTGCGGTGAGGATCGTCTTGCCGGTGGCCGAGGCCGGGCCCGCGAAGATCGGGATCCAGCCGAGGTTCTGGGCAAGCCACGCGTAGGCGGGCGAGATCTGGCCGGCGAGGAAGGCCGCGCCCCACGCGCCGTAGACCACAGACGGGATCGCGGCGAGGAGGTCCACGACGTACCCGAGCCCCGAGGCGAGGCGGCGAGGTGCGAAGTGGGTGATGAACAGGGCGACGCCGATGGCAATCGGCGTCGCGATGACCAGGGCGATCGCTGCGGCCACGATGGTGCCGATGACGATCGGCCAGATATAGGCGAAGAAGCCCTTGCCGCCCTGGATCTGCGCCGGGTCGGCGAAGAAGGCCGGGAGGGCCTGGACGATGAGGAAGACGGCGACGCCGAAGAGGACGGCGAGGATGAGGCAGCCCGCCGCGAGGGCGAGAGTGGAGAAGACCTTGTCGCCGCGCGGGCTGTCCTGCGCCGTGATGGCGGGGGGGACGTCTGTCCGGGCGGTCGGCTTGGCTGGCGCTGTGGTCACGTCAGGACCCTTCCTTCTGGAGTCTCAGCCGAGTGGTTGGTGATGGAAGCCCGGAACGGCTTGGGGGAACGCTCCGAACACAGTGCTGGTTCCCCGCCCCCGCCAGTCCACGCTGACGCGGCAGAGCGGCGTCAGCGGCGGAGGCGGGAACGGGGAACCAGTGATGCTGATCAGGCCTTGGTGCCTGAGTTCAGGCTAGGACTTGACCTTGACCGAGTCGATGGCCGTCTTCGCCTTGCTCGCGAGGGACGAGGAGAGCGGGGCCGACTTGGCCGACGCCGCCGCGTCCTTCTGGCCCTGCTCGGAGACCACGTAGTTCTCCCAGGCCTTGACGAGGTCGACCGTCTTCTGGTCGGCGTACGTCGTGCACAGGACGTGGTAGGAGACGAGGACGATCGGGTAGACGCCGGACTCCTTCGTCGTGCGGTCGAGCTTGATCGAGAGGTCGTTGGCCGGACGGCCCTCGACCGGCTTGCTGACCTCGACGGCCTTCGCAGCGGCCTCGGCCGAGATCTTCACGAAGTTGTCGCCGACCTTGACCTGGGCGGTGCCGAGCTTGCCGGAGACGGCCGAGTCGTCGGCGTAGGTCACGGCACCGGCGGTGTCCGAGACCGTCTTCACGACGCCGGAAGTGCCCTTCGCGTTCTCGCCCTTGAGCGAGGACGGCCAGTTGCCCGACGGCTTGTCGGTCCAGATGCTCGGAGCGGTGGCCGAGAGGTACTCGGTGAAGTTCGTGGTGGTGCCCGAGTCGTCGGAGCGGTTCACCGGGGTGACCTTGAGGTCAGGCAGGGAGACGCCCGGGTTGAGCGCGGCGATGGCCGGGTCATTCCACTTGGCGACCTGACCGCGGAAGATCTTCGCGATCGTGTCCGCGTCGAGCTTGAGGTCGGTGATGCCCGGCAGGTTGAACGCGACGGCGATCGGGGAGATGTAGACCGGGACGTTGATGGCGCCGTCGGGGCCGCACTTGGCCTTGGCCGCCGTCATCTCGTCGTCCTTGAGGTAGGCGTCGGAGCCAGCGAACTGGGCCGAGCCGTCGATGAGGGCCTTGCGGCCGGCGCCCGAGCCATCCGGGGAGTACTGGACGGTGGCGCCCTGGTTGGCGCTGGCGAATGCGGTCTTCCAGGCGTCCATGGCCGCGCCCTGCGCGGAGGAGCCGATGCCGGTCAGCGTGCCGGTGACAGCCTTGCCGGAGGCAGCGGCCGAGGACTGGCCAGTGCTGGTGGCGTTGTCGGAACCGCACGCGGACAGCGCGAGGGCGCCAGCGGCGACGACAGCAACGGCCGAGAGACGGCCGAGACGGAAAGCCTTCACGAAAGAACCCCTTCCAGGGTGATTGGGTGCGTACGAGGCGTACTGCATTCGAAGCTAGGGCCAACAGGTAACGACTTTCCGGGGCGATGGTTAACGGAAGATGAACTGAGCGCGGAATCGCGATGACATGGGCCGCACCGCCCTTGCCTTCTTCGTCACACCGCACTATGGGAGCGGCATCCTGGGGAGCGCCGGCGTCCCGCAGGACGGCGCGCCCGCGTGGGCTCCCTAGACTGCCCTGTATGGGCATCACTCGGGCAGCACCGGTCGGACGGGCGGTCGCTGCTGCTCGGGACTACGGCCGCGACCTTGCGTCGTCGGGCCTCGTGCGGGTGCGCCGCTCGCTCTTCCCCGCCATCGCGATGACCGTGGGCGCGGTGCTCGCCTACTTCATCGCCGAGGACGTCCTGGGCCACAGCGGACCGATCTTCGCCGCCACATCGGCCCTCATCTCCCTGGGGTTCGGCCGGGACCTGACGGTCCGCAAGGTCCTCGAGGTGGCGATCGGCTGCACCCTCGGCATCGCGGTCGGCGACCTGCTCATGCACTTCCTCGGCGCGGGGCTGTGGCAGGCGGGGATCATCCTGTTCGTCTCCATCCTGCTCGCGCGCTTCCTCGACCGGGGCGTCATCTTCGCGACCCAGCTGGGCCTGCAGTCGGTCCTCGTCGTCCTCCTGCCGGCCCCGGCGGGCGGCCCGTTCACCCGGAGCCTCGACGCCGTCGTCGGCGGCCTCATCGCCCTCACCATGACCGCCCTCCTCCCCCGCGACCCGCGCGTCCAGCCGCGCCGGGACCTGCAGGAGCTCGTGGGGATGTTCTCCACGATGCTCCGTGAATGCTCCGCGGCCCTCGCCGACGCGGACTCGACCCGTGCGTGGCACGCGCTCGTGCGCGGGCGCAGCTCCCAGTCGCTCGTGGACGCGATCCGCGGCAGCCTGAAGGCCTCCTCGGAGGTCACGCGCATCGCCCCCGCCTACCGGCGCCACCGCGCGGAGCTCGAGGAGATCGAGCGTGCGGTCGAGTTCCTCGACCTCGGGCTGCGCAACGGGCGCGTCGTCGCCCGCCGCCTCACCTCCGTGATCAACAACGCTGCCCTCACCCAGACCGCCGCGGACAGCATCGCCGACCTCCTCGCCGAGACGGCGGACGCGCTCGACGACGTCGCGCTCGGCCTCGTCGCGGAGCGCCGCGAGGAGCGCCGCGCCCAGATGCGCACGGCCCGGCTCGAGCTCGCGGACATCGCCGCACGCGCCCACCCCCGGCAGCTGCACGTGGAGAGGCTCGAGGGGGAGGCCCTCGTGATCCTCCTGCGCCCGATGCTCGTGGACCTCCTCGAGGCGACCGGCCACGCCCACGACGAGGCCGTCGCGCTCCTGCCGCGGCTCTGATGCACCGGAACTGTCGGACCCCTGCCCTAGCCTGAATCCATGGCGACGAAGACCTCCACGCGAAGCAGCTCCCGGGCCGGCAAGGCCCCGGGCTACCGGTGCGCCGAATGCGGCTGGACCACGGCCAAGTGGGTGGGACGCTGCGGCGAGTGCCAGGCGTGGGGCACCGTCGAGGAGGTCGGCGCCGTGGTGGCGCGCACGACGCCGGCCACCACCGTCCTCGAGCCGGCCCGCCCGATCGCCGAGATCGACGCGACCGACGCCGCGTTCCTCCCCACGGGGGTGGTCGAGCTCGACCGCGTGCTCGGCGGCGGCCTGGTGCCCGGCGCCGTCATCCTGCTGGCCGGGGAGCCCGGCGTCGGGAAGTCGACGCTCCTGCTCGACGTCGCCGCAAAGGTAGGCGCCGGCCTGGACGGCGTGTCGCCGCGGGACGTGCTGTACGTGACCGGCGAGGAGTCCGCGGCCCAGGTGAAGCTGCGGGCCGAGCGGATCGCCGCCGTCGCGCCCCGGCTGTTCCTCGCGGCCGAGACGGACCTCTCGCAGGCGCTCGGCCACGTCGAGAAGCTCTCGCCCCAGCTGCTCATCGTCGACTCGGTCCAGACCCTCTCGAGTCCCGAGGTGGACGGCAGCGCCGGCGGGGTCTCGCAGGTGCGCGAGGTCGCGGCGTCGATCATTGCCGCCGCGAAGCGGCGGAACATGACCACCCTTCTTGTGGGGCACGTGACCAAGGACGGCTCGATCGCCGGCCCGCGGCTGCTCGAGCACCTCGTGGATGTGGTGTGCCAGTTCGAGGGGGAACGGCACTCGAGGCTCCGCCTCCTGCGGGCAGTGAAGAACCGCTACGGTCCCACCGACGAGGTGGGCTGCTTCGACCTCACCGAGACAGGGATCCTCAGCGTCACGGATCCCTCGGGGCTGTTCGTGTCCCGCACGAAGGATCCCGTCTCTGGCACGTGCATCACCGTCACGCTCGAGGGGCGCCGGCCGCTCCTCGCCGAGGTGCAGTCCCTGCTCGCCGAGACCGCGGCGGCCCAGCCCCGCCGCGCCACGAGCGGCCTCGACTCCTCACGGGTCGCGATGCTCCTCGCGGTGCTCCAGCAGCGAGCGGGCTGCCTCCTGCACAAGGACGACACCTACGTGGCCACGGTGGGCGGCGTGAAGCTCAGCGAGCCCGCCACGGACCTCGCGGTGGCCCTCGCGGTCGCCTCAGCGAAGACGCGCACGGCGCTCCCCCAGCGGCTCATCGCCTTCGGCGAGGTCGGTCTGGCGGGCGAGGTGCGGCCTGTTCCCGGCATCAACCGGCGGATCCAGGAGGCCCACCGGCTCGGCTTCACCCACGCCGTCGTCCCGGCGAGCCCCACCGGCCCCGGGGAGGTTCCCGAGGGCTTCAAGGTCCGTGAGGTTTCCCACGTCGCGGAGGCGCTCGAACTGCTCATCCCCGGGACGGCCTAGCCCATCCAGGCCGAAACTGGCCCATTCTTGCCCGAATCGTTGCGTTTCCGGCCGCCTCGGGCACAGTCTGGCCGCAGGCGCGCGGATACCATGGGTTCTGCGTGCCCGCGCTGGCACCTGCCGCGTGGAGAGGACGAAGGACAAGAGAATGGCTCGGACCCCCGAGGAAGTGCTCAAAGCCACCTTGGCCCGGGTCGCACCCGGCACCGGGCTGCGCGACGGGCTCGAGCGGATTCTCCGGGGACGCACCGGGGCCCTCATCGTCCTGGGCTACAACCCGACAGTCGAGTCGATCTGCTCCGGCGGCTTCGAGATCGGCATCGAGTTCTCCCCCACCCGGCTCCGCGAGCTGGCCAAGATGGACGGTGCGATCGTGTGCGACAGGGACGCCCGCACCATCGTGAAGGCCGCCGTCCACCTCGTCCCCGACTCCCGGATCGAGACCCACGAGTCGGGCACGCGCCACCGCACCGCGGAGCGCGTCGCTATCCAGACGGGCCTGCCGGTCATCTCGGTGAGCCAATCCATGCAGATCATCGCCCTGTACGTCCAGGGCATCCGGCACGTGATCGAGGGCTCGGAGAACGTCCTCGCCCGCGCCAACCAGGCGCTCGCGACGCTCGAGCGGTACCGGGCCCGCCTCGACCAGGTCACGAACTCCCTCTCGGCCCTCGAGATCGAGGCCATGGTCACGGTGAGGGACATCGCCCAGACCCTCCAGCGGCAGGAGATGGTGCGGCGCATCTCCGAGGAGATCGCCCAGTACGTCCTCGAGCTCGGTGAGGACGGGCGGCTCCTGGCGCTCCAGCTCGAAGAGCTCACCGCGGGCCTCGGGCCCGGCAGCGACGTGGTGATCCGCGACTACGCCGGGGACTCGGCGACGCAGGAGACGATCGATTCCGCCGTGCAGGCGCTCATGGACCTCACGAGCGTGGACCTCATCGACCTGAACCGGATCGCCGCGATCCTCGGCTACGCGGGCGGTTCCGAATCCCTCGACGCGCTCGTGCAGCCGCGCGGGTACCGTCTCATCTCCGGCCTCAAGCCGGTGCCGCGCGCGGTCGCCGACCGTCTCGTGGACCACTTCGGGGGCCTGCAGAACCTCATGGCCGCGACCATCGAGGACCTCATGACTGTAGACGGGATCGGCGAGCAGCGCGCACGCACCGTCCGGGAGGGGCTGTCGCGCATGGCCGAGGCGAGCCTCCTCGACCGGTTCCTCTGACGGCCGCCGGAATCACCGGTTCGCTGCCCCGCCCAGGCGGGCACGGGGCGTCGTGCGCGCCCTACTTGAGCTCGAAGACCGCCTTGGAACTCGTGGTCGCGCCGAGCGACGCGGTCAGGACGTAGATCCCGGGCTTCGGCTGGACTGTGGCGGCCTTGCACCCCTCGATGCTGCGCACCCGGGACCAGGGGAAGTTCGCGGTCTCGGAGCCGCCGGCGGCGATGGTCTTGGGCAGGTCCTCGGCAGTGGCCTGGCAGTCCTTCGAGGAGAAGATCCGGTCCACGCCGCTGACCACGAGGAACTCCATCTGCTTGGTCCCGACGTTGACCTCGCAGGGGATCGGGTTGCCGTTGGTGACCTTGAGCGTGAAGAGGGGCTTCTCCGAGGGGCCGTAGACCGCCTTGTCCGTCGACGCGGCAACGGTAATGAGGTGCGGATCGCAGCTCGGGGTCGGGGTGGGAGTCGGGGTGGCGCTTGCGGTCTCTGTCGGCGCGGCAGACGGAATGGAGGCGTCGCCCGCTGGCGTCGTCTCGGGCCCTGCGGCGGCGGCGGTGGCCCCCTCCCCGGCGGCGCTGGATCCGACGGCCACGACCGCGGCGGAGACGCCGACGCCCAGGACGCCGAGGATGAGGACCATGAGGACCACGACGGCGATGCGGCGCCGACGGTACACCTCGGGGCTCTGCCGCCGGGGTCCGGGGGTCCTGGCTCCTCGTCCCGACGACCCCTTCGAGCCTGCTCCGCCCGCACCCTTTCCTGCCATGCTTCTAGGCTAGGATCCGCGGGCCGGGCGACTGGCACCGGCACGCCGCGGCCAGGGATCCGGGCAACGCCGCCGGCCCGGGCAACCCCTCCCTCCCGCTAGAGTGGTCAGACCCGAACCGTCTGGGGGTCACCTTCTGGGGGTCACCTCGAGTGACCTCCAGAAGGTGACCCCAGAACGTGACCCCCAGAAAGGTGCCCGTGACCGCGATCGCCGCTCCCCGCCGTCGTGCGTCGGCCGCCTCGCCTCCTGCGCGGCTCACAGACCTGCACGCGGCGCTGGCCGCGTGGTTCGCGCGTGAGGCACTGGACCTGCCGTGGCGCGCCGCCGACCGGACCCCGTGGGGCGTCCTGGTGAGCGAGATCATGCTGCAGCAGACCCCCGTGGTGCGGGTCCTGCCGGCGTGGGAGGAGTGGATGCGGCGATGGCCGCACCCGTCGGACCTCGCCGCCGAACCCGCCGGCGAAGCCGTGCGCGCCTGGGGCCGGCTGGGGTATCCGCGGCGGGCGCTGAGGCTCCATGCCGCGGCGACGGTCATCACACGGGAGCACGACGGCGAGCTGCCCACCACCGAGGAAGGCCTCCTCGCACTGCCGGGCGTCGGCACCTACACGGCCGCTGCCGTCGCGGCGTTCGCCTTCGGCGGCCGGGCGACCGTGGTGGACACGAACATCCGCCGCGTCCACGCCCGGCTCATCGGCGGGGAGGCGCTCCCGGCCCCGTCGCTCACGGCGGCCGAGCAGCGCCGAGCCGCCGCGCTCCTGCCCGAGGACCGGGCGGAGTCTGTGGTGTGGAACGCCGCGGCGATGGAGCTCGGCGCCCTCGTGTGCACGGCGCGCTCCCCGCGGTGCTCGGAATGCCCGGTCGCCGCGGACTGCGCCTGGCTGGCCGCGGGAGAGCCGGCGCCCACCTACACGCCCCGGGGCCAGGCCTGGCACGGCACCGACCGGCAGGTGCGCGGCGCGATCATGGCCGTGCTCCGCGCCGCCGAGCACGGAGTGCCGCGCGCGCTGCTCGATGACAGCGCGCTGGCAACGGTCTCGGACAGCGCTGCCGACGGCGTGGGCCCCGCCGTGGCGCGCCTCAAGGCCCTGCAGGCCGGCCCTGAGCAGCGCGAACGCGCGCTGGCAGGGCTCCTCGCTGACGGCCTCGCTGTGGACGCCGACGGGGTGCTGCGGCTGCCGTGAAGGCGGCGAGCATATCGACATCACCCGGAGGCCGCCAGCCTGCATTCCGGCCCGATCCGTGGGCGAGTTGTGCAGATATGTCCGGGTACGGCCTCCGGGGCAACTACGCTCAGGGCATGGACGCCCGCGCACCCCTGATGGCGCTCGGCACTGCCCTCGCAGGTGCAGGCCTGACCGCGTGCGGGCCCACGGCCTGTCCTGCGGTCGGCTATGTCTCAACCGTCACCCTGCGCGTCACGCCGGACCGGGCGCAGAGCCTCGGCGCCCTGAGCGTCGAGCTCTGCCAGGACGGAGCGTGCCGGTCCGCGGCGCTCGACTCCGCCGCGCTCACGGGAACCAGCCCGGGCTCCCTGCCGCCCGCAACGCCGGGAGCGCTGCGCGCCCGGTCGCTGCGCACGGCGGACGGCATCATTGAGGTCGCCATCGAGGCCGCCATCAACGATCACCCTCTCGACGTCACCGCGAACGGGACGGACGCCGGGGGGCTTCCGATCGGCACGAGCAGCGTCCGCCTCACACCGAAGACCACCTATCCCTACGGCAGGGACTGCGGAGGCCCCACCACCGCGTCCGCAACCCTCGACGCGCAGGGGCTGCGGGCCGGGTAAGCCCGGGGTCGGCTACTCGCGCGCCCGCCCGTGGAGCCACCGGATCATCCGGGTGTTCCCAAGGGTGTTCGGCTTTACCCGGGCAAGGTCGAGGAACTCGGCGACGCCCTCGTCGTGGGAGCGCAGGAGCTCGGAGTACACCTCCGGGTCCACACCGGACTGGTCGGCCATGACCTCGAACCCGTGCCGCTCGAAGAACCCCACCTCGAACGTGAGGCAGAAGACCCGCTGCACGCCGACGTCGCGCGCCTCCTGGAGCAGCTGCTCGACGAGCGCATGCCCGACCCCCTGCCCGCGCCACGTGTCCGCGGCGGCAAGGGTGCGGATCTCGGCGAGGTCCTCCCACATGACGTGGAGGGCACCGCAGCCGATGAGCTCCCCGTCCGGACCCTCCGCGACGCGGAACTCCTGGATGGCCTCGTAGTAGGCGACCGATTCCTTCGAGATGAGGATCCGCCGCTCCGCCAGCGGCGCGACGAGGCGCTTGATCGCGGCGACGTCGCTCGTTCGGGCCCGGCGCAGGGTGAAGGCAGGCGCGGCGGGGTCGGCGGAGGTCTCGGGGGTCATGCGCTCAATCCTAGTGGCGCGCCTCGGGGCCGGAGGGCTGCCGGCCCAGCTCCCGCGAGTAGTAGAACTGCGGTTCCGGCCGCCCTGGGTTGCCGCTCACGTAGCCGTGGCGCTCGTAGAAGCGCCGCGCATCGGCATCCTCGCCGTCCACGTTGATCTCCAGCAGTTCCGCCCCGCGGTCCCGCGCCGCTGCCTCGGCGGCCTCCAGCAGGGCACCGCCGAGCCCGCCGTTGCGCCGCTCCGGAACCACGTACAGCTCCTCGAGGAGGGCCGTCGGCCCGTCCGACCACACCGTGGCGCGGAAGCTCAGGAGGGCGACGCCGACCGCGGGGTCCCCGACGACGAGCGCCACGGCGGCGGGGCCGGCGAGCATTGTGGAGAGCCGCTGGGCCAGGACCGCGATGCCCGGGCTCGGCTCCCCGAACTCGCCGTTGAACGCGTCGAGGAGCCGCGCGAGCGCCTCCGCATCCGCGGGATCCGCCCGGCGCACGACGGCGTGTGGCTGGCTGCCGCTCATGGGCCCAGCGTAGCGGGAGGTGACCCCAGGAGGTGACCTTCAGGAGGTGACCTTCAGAGCTCGCCGAAGCCGGCCTTGACTTGGGCGCGCACGAAGTCGAGTGCCTTCAGCGCGTCCGGGCCCGAGGTCTCCACCACGAGTTGGCTGTCCTTCCCGGCACCCAGGCCCATGAGCGCCATGACGGACTGGCCGTCGACGCCGTTGACGGTCACCTGGACGTCGAAGGCCGAGAGCCTGCCCGCGAGCACGGCCGCCGGCCTCGCGTGCAGCCCCATGGGGTTCACGAGCGTCAGGACCGCGGACTCTGTGGGCTCCCGGAGCTCGGGCGGCTCCTCGGCCTCGGCGCCCGGGACGGCTTCCTCGGCGGCGCGCACGACGCCCTCCAGCCCGGCTCCCGCCGCGGCCGCGACCGCGGCGGCGACGGCTCCCTCGACGAGGGCCGCGTCGGCAATCCGGACCCGCTGGCGCTGGGAGTCCTCGAGGAACTCGAGCACTGACTCGGCCGTCATGACGGCGGACCCGAGGTCGGCGAGCACCACGACCCCCTCGCCCTGGTCCGCGGCCCCGATGCCCTCCATGACCTTCTCGAAGGAGGTTCCCACGCCGCCGTCGTCCGTCCCGCCTGCCGCGACGAGCGGGACTCCGGCCCCCATCTGGGCGGCAACCTCCACGACGCCTTCGGCGAGGCGCGCGCTGTGCGAGACGATGAGCAGGCCGACCGGGGTCACGCGTCCGCCTCCACCGTGGCGGTGACGGCGGCGCGCAGGATCAGCGCCGTGGACACCGCGCCGGGATCGAGGTGGCCCGCGCTCCGCTGCCCCAAGTAGCTCGCCCGGCCCTTGCGGGCCACGAGCGGCTTGGTGGCCTGCGCGCCGGCCTCCGCAGCGTCGGCCGCGGCACCGAGCGCTGCGTGTCCGTCTGTGCCGCCGGCGGCGGCGTCCACGGCTGGCGTCCACGCATCCACCATCGTCTTGTCCCCCGGCTCGGCCTTGCCGCGGGCCACGATCCCGTCGCGTCCTGCGGCCAGCATCCGCGCCACCGCAGGGCCGTCCAGCGCCTCGGCATCGCCGATCGCGGTCGAGGCCCGCAGGAACGCCGTGCCGTACAGCGGGCCCGCGGCGCCGCCGACCTTGCTCATGAGCATCATGGCTGCCGTCTTGAGGGCCCCGGCGAGGGATGCGGGCGGCTCCTCGTCGAACTTCGCCACGATGGCCGCGAAGCCGCGGTCCATGTTCTCGCCATGGTCACCGTCGCCGATCGCGCGGTCGAGCTCGATGAGCTCCTGCCGGTGCTCCGCGATGACGCGCGCGCTCTCCCGCAGCCAGCGTTCGGCCCACGCGGTGTCGAGGGCCGCCATCACGCGCCCCACCGCAGTGCCGGGGTGTGCACGGGGGCGTCCCAGAGCCCGGTGAGCTCGTCGTCGAGCCGGAGGAGGGTGAGGGAGCACCCCTGCATCTCGAGCGAGGTCGTGTAGTTCCCCACCAGGCTCCTTTCGACCAGGGCGCCGCGGTCTGCCAGGATCCGGGCCGCCGCGCGGTACACGATGTAGAGCTCCGAGAGCGGCGTGCCGCCCATGCCGTTGACGAAGAGCAGGACCCTCTCCCCCTCGGCGAGCCCGAGGTCGTCCATGACAGGTGTGAGCAGGTGCTCGGTCAGGGCGTCGGCGGGCTCGAGGCCCACGCGGCGCCGCCCCGGCTCGCCGTGGATGCCGATCCCGATTTCGATCTCGTCCTCGCCGAGGTCGAAGCTCGTCTTCCCGGCGTGCGGGACGGTGCAGGGCGTGAGCGCGAGGCCCATCGAGCGGACGTTCGCGACGACCTTCCGTCCGATGGCCTCGACCTCGTCCAGGCCGTCTCCACGCTCGGCGGCCGCGCCGGCGATCTTCTCCACGAGCACCGTCCCGGCCACGCCGCGCCGCCCGGCGGTGTAGAGGGAGTCCTCGACGGCGACGTCGTCGTCCACGAGGACCGTGCGCACGTCGAGGCCCTCGGTCTGGCACATCTCGGCGGCCGTCTCGAAGTTGAGCACGTCGCCGGTGTAGTTCTTCACGACAAGCACGACGCCGGCCCCTCCGTCCGCGGCCTGCGTCGCCGGGATGATCGCGTCCGGAGTGGGCGAGGTGAAGACGGCGCCGGGCACGGCGGCGTCGAGCATTCCGCTCCCGACGTAGCCGGAATGGAGGGGCTCATGCCCGCTGCCGCCCCCGGACACGAGGCCGACCTTGCCCGGGACCGCACCGCCCGCGCGGCTGACGAAGAGCGGGTCGGGGTGGACGCGGACCAGATCGGCGTGCGCGAGCCCGAAGCCCTCCACCGACTCGTCCACCACCGCCCGCGGGTCATTGATGAGCTTCTTCATGCCGCTCCTTTGCACGGTGTCCCACGCTTGCACGGGTCGTGCTTGGAGCCTACCGCAGGGCTATGCGCTGCTCTCCGCCTCGCCGGGCTTGAGGTCCTCGCCCGTGACCGGGTCGCGCTGCTCCCCCGCGAGCTCATCGGCGTCGGCTCGCTGTCCGGACCCCGACGTCGGCTGGTTGCCGGCGGCCTGCTGGTCACCGGCCTGCTGGCCAGCGCCTTGCTGCCCGCCGCCCTGCTGCTCGGTGCCCTGCTGCCCGGCGCCCTGCGGCTCGCCGGCGCCCTGCTGCTCGCCGGCGCCCTGGCCCATCTCCTGCTCGGGGGTGGGGACGCCGTATCCGCCGGGTCCGCGCTCGGCATCCTTCTGGGACTCGTCCGGGTTCTCGGGGGTCACAGTGTTCATGGCTTCCCTTCCATCGTCTCCATCGAGCTGTCGCGGGAGTGATTGCCCTGTGGGCGGTGGGGGAAACAAAGCCGGCGCGGCCCGGGCACGGGGCCCTCAGGGACGCAGGAGGCCCTGGGGGTCGAGCTCCTCGCGGGCCACCGCGAGGACGGCGTTGACCTTCTCGCTGTACCCCGCCGAGGGATCCTCGCCGCCGAGGAAGTTCCGCGGGCCGCGGCCGTTGCCGAAGGGGCGCAGGGCCGCGAGGAGGCCCTCGAGCGCGGCGGGGACCAGGTCGGCAATCGGCGGCGCGAGGACGCCCACCGCATGCACCGCATAGGCGAGTCCGTGCGCGGAGACGGTCCGGCCGGCGTCGGATGCCATCGCACCGCCGAGCAGCCGGAACTCCACCAGGGGCAGGACCGTGGCGGCGTCCGGGCCGACAGCAGCGAGCACGGCCTCGATGGCCGCCTCCGTCAGGTCCACGATCCCTGTGCCTCCGCTGAGGAACGGCATCGGCGTCTCGGGATCCGAGTAGACGCGGTCGATCTCGGTGTACGGCAGCACGCCCACCGCATCCAGGAGGACGGGAGCGGCGGCCCGCATCGGAGCGAGGGCCTTCTCGCCGCCGGGACCCACATGGGCGAAGCTGACGTGGACCGTGAGCTTCCCGGCGAGCTCGCGCGGAACGTCCGGCGCATCGGGGGCGCGCAGGAAGCGGATCGCCGTGTTGGAGGCGTCCTTGAGGGTGCGCGACCACGCCGCGAAGGCACGCAGGACGGACGCGGAGTGCGCGCCGTCGAAGACGAGCGCCCCGCCGTAGACCTGCGCGACCCTGTAGAGGCGGAAGGTCACGGCGGTGACGACGACGAGGCCGTGACCGCCGCCGGCGACGAGATCGAAGAGCTCCGGCTCACGGGTGCGGCTGACGGTGCGGGCATCGCCGTCCATCGTGACGATCTCGAAGCTCACGACCGAGTCGGCGGCGAAGCCGAACGTGCGCCCGAGGACGGGCAGGCCGCCGCCGAGCGTGTATCCGACCACGCCGACGTCCGAGCTGGAGCCGTTCAGGGGTGCGAGGCCATGCTGCGCGGCCGCGTCGATGACCTCGCGCCACCGGGTGCCGGCGCCGACGGTTGCGGTCCGCGCATGGGGGTCGATCGCCACCGAGCGGAGGCGCTTGGTGCTCAGGAGGACCCCACCCGTCATGGCGCGTTCGGCGCCGTGGCCAGTCGCCTGGACGTGGAGCGGCACCGAGTTCAGCGAGGCCCAGCGGACCGTCGCGACGACGTCGGCGGCGTCGCGGGCCGCGACGACGACGTCGGGGCAGTGGGCGACGGCGGCGTTGAACGCGGCAGCCTCAGCCGCGTAGCCCCGGTCGCTCGGGTCGAACACCTCGCCGCGCACGAGGTCCTCGAGGGTGATGAATTCAGTCTGGACGGTCATGGTGTCTCTCTCTGGGTGTGGAACGGATCACGTTGAGACCAAGAGAGACACTACGCTCAGTTAGTGGTTTTGTCTAGCGATTGGATTTATTTGCCGACGCAACCATGCCGCAGCGCAGCGGCCCCCCACCTCGGAAGGTGGGGGGCCGCCGTCGTGCGCCGTGGCTTTGGCTGGAGACGGGCGTTACGCGCCCAGCTCCTTGCCGCTGCCCTTGGCGAGGGTCACGACTTCGGGGACCTGCGGACGGGGCATCCCGGTGAAGGTGAACTTCGCCTCGTCGCCCTCGCCCTCGGTGTCGATGACCACGATGTCGCCCGCGGAGAGGTCCCCGAAGAGGATCTTCTCCGACAGCTGGTCCTCGATCTCGGACTGGATCGTGCGGCGCAGCGGACGGGCACCCATCGTCGGGTCGTACCCGCGGGTGGCGAGCAGGACCTTGGCGGCCTGGGTGAGCTCGATGCCCATGTCCTTGTCCTTGAGGCGCTGCTCGAGGCGGGCGATCATCAGGTCGACAATCTCGATGATCTGCTCCTGCGTCAGCTGCGGGAACACCACGATGTCATCGACGCGGTTGAGGAACTCGGGGCGGAAGTGCTGCTTGAGCTCCTCGGTCACGCGCGACTTCATGCGCTCGTACCCGGTCTTGGTGTCGGTGCCGGACTGGAAGCCCGTCATGACCCCCTTGGAGATGTCCCGGGTGCCGAGGTTCGTGGTCATGATGATCACGGTGTTCTTGAAGTCCACCACGCGGCCCTGGGAGTCCGTGAGGCGGCCGTCCTCGAGGATCTGCAGGAGCGAGTTGAAGAGGTCCGCGTGGGCCTTCTCCACCTCGTCGAACAGCACCACGGAGAACGGACGGCGGCGGACCTTCTCGGTGAGCTGTCCGCCCTCCTCGTAGCCCACGTACCCGGGAGGTGCACCGAAGAGCCGCGAGACCGTGTGCTTCTCGGAGAACTCGGACATGTCCAGCGTGATGAGCGCGTCCTCCTCGCCGAAGAGGAACTCGGCGAGTGCCTTGGCAAGCTCGGTCTTGCCGACGCCGGTCGGGCCGGCGAAGATGAACGAGCCGCCGGGACGCTTCGGGTCCTTGAGGCCGGCACGGGTGCGGCGGATCGAGCGGGAGAGCGCCTTGATCGCGTCGTCCTGGCCGACGACCCGCTTGTGCAGCTCGTCCTCCATGTGGAGCAGGCGGCTGGACTCCTCCTCGGTCAGCTTGAACACCGGGATGCCGGTCGAGTTGGCGAGCACCTCTGCGATCAGGTCCTCGTCCACCTCGGCCACGCCGTCCATGTCGCCGGACTTCCAGGCACGCTCGCGCTCGGCGCGCTCCGCGATGAGCTTCTGCTCCTTGTCGCGCAGCGAGGCGGCGCCCTCGAAGTCCTGCGCGTCGATCGCGGACTCCTTCTCGAGCTTGAGGCCGGCGATGCGCTCGTCGAGCTCCTTGAGCTCCGGCGGTGCCGTCATCCGACGGATGCGCAGGCGCGCGCCCGCCTCGTCGATGAGGTCGATGGCCTTGTCCGGGAGGAACCGGTCCGAGATGTAGCGCTCGGCGAGGTTCGCCGCGGCGGCGAGCGCGCCGTCCGTGATGGTCACACGGTGGTGCGCCTCGTACCGGTCGCGCAGGCCCTTGAGGATCTCGATCGCGAGGGCGACCGTCGGCTCGGAGACCTGGATCGGCTGGAAGCGGCGCTCGAGGGCGGCGTCCTTCTCGATGTGCTTGCGGTACTCGTCGAGCGTGGTCGCGCCGATGGTCTGCAGCTCGCCGCGGGCCAGCATCGGCTTGAGGATGCTGGCGGCGTCGATCGCGCCCTCGGCGGCACCCGCACCGACGAGGGTATGGATCTCGTCGATGAACAGGATGATGTCGCCGCGGGTGCGGATCTCCTTGAGGACCTTCTTGAGGCGTTCCTCAAAGTCGCCGCGGTAGCGGGAGCCGGCCACGAGGGAGCCGAGGTCAAGCGTGTACAGCTGCTTGTCCTTGATGGTCTCCGGGACGTCCCCGCGCACGATGGCCTGGGCGAGGCCCTCGACGACGGCGGTCTTGCCGACGCCGGGCTCGCCGATGAGGACCGGGTTGTTCTTGGTGCGGCGCGAGAGGACCTGCATGACGCGTTCCATCTCGTGCTCGCGCCCGATCACCGGGTCGAGCTTGTTCTCGCGCGCGGCCTGGGTGAGGTTGCGCCCGAACTGGTCCAGCACGACGGAGCCCGCGGGCGTGCCCTCGGGCTGGCCGGAGCCGGCACCGGCGGAGGTGGTCTCCTTGCCCTGGTAGCCCGACAGCAGCTGGATGACCTGCTGGCGGACCCGGTTGAGGTCCGCGCCGAGCTTGACCAGCACCTGGGCGGCCACACCCTCGCCCTCACGGATGAGGCCGAGGAGGATGTGCTCCGTGCCGATGTAGTTGTGGCCGAGCTGGAGCGCCTCGCGGAGCGAGAGCTCAAGGACCTTCTTGGCGCGAGGCGTGAAGGGGATGTGGCCGGACGGGGCCTGCTGGCCCTGGCCGATGATCTCCTGCACCTGCTCGCGGACGCCGTCCAACGAGATGCTCAGGGATTCGAGAGCCTTGGCCGCGACCCCTTCGCCCTCGTGGATCAGCCCGAGGAGGATGTGCTCGGTCCCGATGTAGTTGTGGTTGAGCATGCGGGCCTCTTCTTGGGCCAGCACCACCACGCGGCGGGCGCGGTCTGTGAATCTCTCGAACATTGCTCGAACTCCCCGGTTTAGCTTGGGTGCGTCACTTGCGTATCTCGATGCTACGTGCCGGGTGCCCACACGCAGAGGGCTGTTCGCCACAGGGTGAACCGGCGCCGTCGCCCCGCCTGGCGAGTCCGACGGCGGGTGGCCGCCGCGCCGTGGGGCAGCCGCCCGCCGTCGTGCGCGCCGGAGACCAGCGGAAATACGCTTCGCAAAAACGAGAAATCCCGGTGCGCCGCGCGCATCGGGATTTCCCTTCCCCGGCCCCCCATGGACGGAGATTTAGCCAATTGAGGCTGATCAGGCATTCGCCTTGTGGTACGCCTCCTGGATCTCAGCCTGGATCCGGCCACGGGCATTCACGTTGTAGCCATTGTCACGGGCCCACTGGCGGATCTTCGCGGAATCCGAATTGCGCGAGGAGGACGTTGCGCGGGCCTTCGGGGCTGCGGCGCCCCGAACACTTGCCTTGCGGCCCGCGGAAATGAACTCCGCAAGCGCCTTGCGGAGCTTCTCGGCATTCGCCGAGGAAAGATCGATCTCGTAGTTCGACCCGTCGAGGCTGAAGCGGACGGTCTCGTCGGCCTTCCCTCCGTCGATGTCGTCCTCAAGAATAATCTGGACCTTCTGTGCCATATCTAAGCTCTCTTCTCTGTCATCGCTGGGGGCGAGGCAATGGGGAGTTCAAGCAATCGGCCCACCGCGTCGATATGACGGGGTCATGCCGAGCGATATCAGTATGAAGGCACAAATGGCGCACGTCAAAAGCACGTGCGCCACCTGTGAATAAGGCATCAATTCGTGGGGTGTTCTCCAGACTCGCGCTCCGCGCGCGCGAGCGCCTCGCGCTCGGACTTGTCCGCATTGAAGATGGCGCGCATGGCGAACCAGAAAATGAGGCCCACTACCACGGACGGGAGAAGGACGAGCACGTATTCCATCAGTTGGCCTCCGGCTTGAGGAGCGGGAAGAGGATCGTTTCGCGGATGCCCGCCTGCGTGAACAGCATGACGAGGCGGTCCACGCCGAGGCCGATGCCGCCCATGGGCGGGGCACCGTATTCGAGCGCCCGGAGGAAGTCCTCGTCCAGGGCCATGGCCTCGTCGTCGCCCTCCGCCGCGAGGCGGGACTGCTCGGTGAGCCGCTCCCGCTGGATGACGGGGTCGATCAGCTCGGAGAACGCCGTGCCGCGCTCCATGCCGCCGATGATGAGGTCCCATGCCTCGATCAGGCGCGGGTCCTCCCGGTGCGGGCGCGCGAGGGGCTGGGCCGAGGGCGGATAGTCGTAGACGAAGGTCGGGTTGAGGAGCGTAGGTTCGACGATCTCGCCGAACAGCTCGATGACAGCCTTCTCCTGGGTCCAGAGGGCGTCGGTCTTGACGCCGTGCTTCTCACCGATCTCGAGGAGGCGCTCGAGCGGGGTGTCGGGCGTGATCTCCTCGCCGACGGCCTCGGACAGTCCGGGATAGACGCCGAGCCACCGCCATTCGCCGTCGAGGTCGATCGTGCCCGCGGGCGTCTCGATCTGGCGGGTGCCCACCACATCGGCCACGTTGAGGATGATCTCCTTCATGCGCTCGGCCATGGTGAACTGGTCGGCGTACGCCTCGTAGCACTCGAGCGTGGTGAACTCGGGGCTGTGGGTCGAGTCGACGCCCTCGTTGCGGAACACGCGGCCGATCTCGTAGACGCGCTCGATCCCGCCGACCACCGCCCTCTTGAGGTACAGCTCGGTGGCGATGCGCAGCGTCATGTGCTGGTCGAACGCGTTCAGGTGCGTGGCAAAGGGGCGGGCGGTCGCGCCGCCGTGGACGAGGTTCAGCATGGGCGTCTCGACCTCGACGTACCCGCGCGCGTCGAGGGTGTCGCGGATGCTCTTGGTGATCTTGGAGCGCGTGTAGACCATCTGCCGGGCCTCCTCGCGCACGAGGAGGTCCACGTAGCGCTGGCGGACCCGGGTCTCCTCGTTGAGGCCCGCGTGCAGGGTCGGGAGCGGCCGGAGGGCCTTGGACGCCATCTGCCACGAGTCGACCATGACCGAGAGCTCGCCGCGGCGCGACGAGATGACCTCTCCGGTGACGAACACGTGGTCACCCAGGTCTACGAGCGACTTCCAGTCGGCGAGACGCTGCTCGCCCACGTTGGCGAGGGACAGCATGGCCTGGAGGCGCGTGCCGTCGCCTTCCTGGAGCGTCGCGAAGCACAGCTTGCCCGTGTTGCGGATGAACACCACGCGTCCGGCGACGCCGACCTTCTCCCCCGTGGCCGTGTCCGGCTCGAGGTCCGGGTACTTCTCGCGGACCTCCGCGAGCGAATGCGTGCGCGGCAGGACCACCGGGTACGGCTGTTCGCCATTGGCGAGAAGCTTCTCCCGCTTGTCCCGGCGGATGTGCATCTGTTCGCTGGCGTCGGCGGGCTCTGCGGCGGGGAAGGAGGGGTTCTCTGCGGTCACGGAAGACAATTCTAGTTTCTCGTCCCTGCGGCTCGGGACCCGGGGATTCCCGCTAGGCTCGGTGCATGGCCGCCACGCAGCTCTCCACGTCGACCGTCACCAGCGAGGACGGGGCCGTCCTCGAGCTCTTCACCGCTCTCGGCAGGGCCTCGGAACAGGAGAAGGCCGCGGCAGGAGGTGTCGTCGTCGTGCACGGATCCATGGTGACGGCGGAGCTGTACAAGGAGCTCGCTCTCCGCCTCGCCGAGGCCCTCCACGCCCCGGTCCACGTGTACAACCGGCGCGGCCGGGGCGGGTCGTCGCCGCAGCCGGCCGACTACTCGCTGACCACGGAGATCGCGGACCTGGCCGCCGTGCTCGAGCGCACGCAGACCGAGGCGGTGTTCGGGCACAACTACGGCGGGTGCATCGCGCTGCACGCCGGGCGGGAGCTCGAGATCGGCCGACTCGCGGTGTACGACCCGATCATCTCCTTCGAGGGCAGCATCAAGGCCCCCTGGCTGCGCGAGTTCGAGGATTCCCTCGCCGCGGGCGACGAGGAGAAGGCGCTCGCCGTGCTGCTCCGCGGCCTCCAGACCGCCGGTCCGGTCTCGAAGCTGCCGCTTCCCGTCCTGACGGTCCTCAACCGGATCGGCAGCCGGATGCCGATCGGAAAGGAGCTCTCGCGGCTGCTCCCGACCGGCCCGGCAGAGATCCGCGCGGTCGTCGCCGCCGATGCCGAGGCGAAGGGCTTCGACGAGCTCCCGCTCGAGACCCTGATCCTCGCCGGTGGGGCGAGCCCCGAGTACTTCGCCGACGCCGCCCAGAAGCTCGACGGCGTCCTGCCGGCCTCCGACTTCGACGTCCTGCCCAAGCTCGCGCACGATGCGCCGACCCGGCCGGCGAAGGCGCTGGTCGACCGTCTCGCGGACTTCTTCGCCAGCTGACCCGCCCGTTTCGGGTACGCCAAAACGCGCCCCTCCCCGTTTCGGGTACACCAAAACGCTCCCCTCCCCGTTCCGGGTACACCAAAACGCTCCCCTCCCCTTTCCGGGTACACCAAAGTTCGCGAGGTGGGAGACGCACGACGCCGGTCGGTGCCTCGCGCGGCGACCTCGCCAGGACGCAGCTCTCCGGCGGGAGAGGCAGCAGGAAGCCGTCGGGGCCGGACGCTACCCGTACCCGAAACGGCGTGGGAGCGCATTATCTGTACCCGAAACGGGGGTGGGCTGGGGCGCTCGGCCGGGTGGGGCGCCGGCGGCGCGGGGTCAGCGCGCGCGGAGCGGCATGTTGTCGATGAGCCGGACCGGGCCCACCTTTGCCGCGACAATGGCGAGCGCCTCCCCCGTGAACGGCGTCTCCCGGCAGTTGAAGGCGAGCGGCTCGAGCGTGTCCGTGTCGACGACGTCGAGGTAGTCGAGCTCCACGAGCGGCTGCGAGCGGATGAGCTCCTCGGCGTCGTCCGGGTTGAGCGGCTCGTGCGCCCAGGCCCGCGCCTCGAGGAGCCGCAGCGACCGCGAGAGGACCAGGGCGGCGTCGCGCTCCTGGCCTGACAGGAAGCGGTTCCGGCTCGAGAGGGCCAGCCCGTCGGCGTCGCGCACGATGGGCACGGCGACGACCTCCACAGGGAAGTCGAGGTCCTTCACCATGCGCCGCACCACTGCGACCTGCTGGGCATCCTTCTGGCCGAAGTACGCGCGGTAGGCGACCCGGGCGCCGTCGAACCCGCCCGGCATCGCGAGGTGGAACAGCTTCGAGACCACCGTGCACACGCCGTCGAAGTGCCCGGGCCGGGACGCGCCCTCCCACTTCTCCGCAAGCGGACCGGCCGCGACGCGCACCTCCGGCTCACCGCCGGGGTACATCTCCTCGACGGACGGCGCGAAGACGATGTCGACGCCGGCCTCCTCCAGCAGCGCCGCATCGGCCTCGAGCGTGCGCGGGTAGCGTTCAAGGTCGGCCGCATCGCCGAACTGGAGGGGGTTCACGAAGACGCTGGCGACGACGACGTCGTTGGCCGCCGCGGCGGATTCGGCCAGCGCCCGGTGGCCGGCGTGGAGCGCGCCCATGGTGGGCACGAGCCCGAGCGAGGGAGTGCCGGCGGACCTGCGGACCCGGACGTTCTCGGCGCCGACCTCCAGTGAGCGGCGCCGCGTCCCGGCGAGATGGCGCGAGATCGCGGCCTGCAGGTCGCCGCGGGTGTGCACGATCTCGATGGGCTGCGTGGGCATCAGCGGTCCTCTCCTGGGGCGGCGTCGGGGTCGGCGTCCGAGCCGGTCTGGGCTCCCCCGAGGGCCCGTTCGAGCTCCGCGCGCCTGCCCGCCGGCAGCATCCCGCGGCGGTCGGCCCGCACGGCCGTCGCACGGGCCATGGCCCGGTACGCGTCAAGGATATCGGCGGAGCCCGCTCCTCCGGGGTCGGCCCCGAGCTCGGCCAGGGCCTCCACGTGCGCGGCCACCGTGCCGACGTCGCCGCGCGCGACGGGCCCGGTGAGCGCCGTCTCGCCGACCGAGAGCGCGTTGTCCAGCGAGGCCCGCAGCAGCGGCCCCAGCACGGCCGAGGGGTTCTCGATCCCGATCCTGCCCAGGATCTCCGCCGCCTGCGAGGCGATCGTCACGAGGTGGTTGGACCCGTGCGCGAGGGCCGCGTGGTACGCCACGCGGTCCCCCTCCGCGACCACGACCGGCTCCCCGCCCATCTCGACGACGAGGGCCTGCGCAACCGGGAGCATCGCCGGGTCCGCGGTCACGCCGAAGCAGCAGTCGGCGAGCCTGCCGAGGTCCAGGGACATCCCCGTGAACGTCATCGCGGGGTGGATCGCGAGCGGGATCGCGCCGGCGGCCCGGACGGGTGCGAGGATGCCCACCCCGTGCCGCCCCGACGTGTGCGCCACGAGCTGCCCCGGCTGCCACGCCCCGAGCTTCGCGAGCCCCTCGACGAGCGGCCCCAGCGCGTCGTCGGGCACCGCGAGCAGGACGAGCTCCGACCGCTCGAGGATCTGCGGGATCTCGAGCACGGGCACGCCGGGCAGGAGCAGCTCGGCGCGCTCGCGGCTCGCCTCCGACACCGCGGAGACGCCCACGACGGCGTGCTCGGCCGCGCGCAGCGCCGCGCCCAGCACTGCGCCCACCCTGCCTGCCCCGATCACCCCGATCCCGAGCCGTCCGGGCCGGCGGCTCCGGGCTCCGGGGAGGTCGCTGGGGGTGCTCATGATGTGTCTCCTTCGGCTCGGACCGGTGGGTGCTGGCGTGCAAGCGGCGCGGGGGCCGCCGGTGACGCAGGGGGCGGGGGGCTACCGGGAGCGGGTGGCGCGGCCCCGGGCGCACGACGGCGCGCTGCCGCGGCCCGGGCGGCCAGCTCGCCGAAGAGCCGCTCGGCGTCGGCCACGGCGAGATGGCGGACGGCAGGCCGGACGGGTCCGGGCGTCGAGTGCAGCTCGACGTTGGCTAGGCCGAACCGCCGTTCGAGCGGGCCCTGCGTGAGGGCGACCGACTGGGTGCGCGCGTGCGGGACGATCGAGAGCGTGCGCGCGAACGCTCCATGGCGGCACAGGATGGCCGTCCTGGTCGCGAGGAATCCCGTGCGGCGCCACCCGAGCGGGTCGACCCAGCGCGCCGACCCCGGGGAGGAGGCGAAGCCCCCGTCGTCGCCCGCCCCGGTCATTCCGGCCTGGACGACGCCGCGGGCGGAGCCGGGGCCCGTGCCCGGGTCGGGGAAGACGAGGCCGAGGACACGGAAGACGTCCTCGAGCGTCCCGGCGGGCAGGACGGTGGACTTCGCCTCCTCCTGCCCCGAGGACTGCCCGTAGCCGGCCACGTTGACGTGCAGGGCCCACCACCCGAAGGGGCGCCAGAGGAGCGGCTGGCGGATCCCGACCGCCTGGATGCGCCCCGCCGGAACGGTCTGCGTGCGGGTCTCGAGGAGCCCGTAGCGGAGGCGGAGGCCGTCCCCCGCGGCGAGGACGCGGAAGTTCCACGTGCGGTTGATCCTCCCCCACGCGGTCGCCGCCGCGGCGAGGAAGGCCGGCACGAGGGCGACGCCGAGCGCGGCCACTCCGGTGGCGACCTGGAGGGCGACCGAGGCTGCCCCTGCCAGGCCTGCCACCATGACGAAGGGTGTCAGCAGGGTCGAGGCCAGGATCCGTGCCACCGGGACCGCGGCGACGAGCGCCTCGCCCGGGTCAGCCGGAGCCCCGGGCGCCACCCGCTCGGCCTCGCGGCGCGCCCCGGGCAGGGGCACCGCAGTGACCTGAAGCCGCTCAGCGGCGCGGAGCTGCTCGGCGGAGCGCGCTGCCGCGGCGGCCGCGAGGATCTGGGCCCGGAGCGCCTCAGCCTCGGGAACCGGGAGGAACGAGAGCCGCAGCGCGCTCTCCCCCGCATCTGCGACCTCGAAGCGCAGCTCGGCGAGCCCGAACAGGCGCGCGAGGAGCGGCTGGGCGAGGTCCACGGCCTGCACACGGTCGAGCCGGGCCTGCCGGAGCTGGCGGAAAACGATGCCCGTGCGGAGCCGGACCGTGGTCGCGTCGACGGCGAACCGCGTGGTCCACCAGGAGAACATGAAGCCGGCGGCCACGAGCACAACGACGCCGATCCCCACCGCGGCGAGCACCGGCACGGGGACCCCGCTCCACCATCCGCGGTTCACGCCGCCGGACAGGAGCGCCTCGAACCAGTCCCTCCCGACAGCCACGAACAGCGCCGCGACGAGGATCCAGCCGCGCACCCACGGCGAGAGGGGGTGCACGCGGCGCCACTCGCCGTCGTGCGCGGATCCCGGGATCTGCTGGGTTCCCATCGGGTCAGAGTCCTGCCAGGCGCGCCTCGCCGCGCGCGCTCAGCTGCTCCCGGAGCCGCGCCGCCTCGGCGTCGGGCAGGCCGGGGATGGGCACCGTCGACTGCCCAGCGGGGGCCGCGGTATGGAGCTTCACTGTCGCGAGCCCGAGGGCGCCCTCGATCGGGCCGACCGAGACGTCGACGTACTGCATCCGCCCGTACGGCACGACGACGACGCGGCGGACGAGGAGCCCGTGGCGGATGAGCAGGTCGTCCTCCCGCTCGGAGTACCCCATGGCGCGGACCCTCCGGGGAATGAGCGCCAGGTTGGCCAGGGCCGCCGCCGCGACCGCCGCCGGAAGCCCGACGGCGAGCCAGGCCGGAGGCGTGAACAGGCCCAGGGCGCCGGCCGCGAGGGGCGCGCAGGCGAGGGCGGTCCAGACAGTCGCGGAGATCGCGGCTGCGGCGAGCCGGAGCGTCAGGTACTTCGGGTCGAGCCGCCTCCACTCGATCCCGTCGGGATCGAGGGCGCGCCGCCGCCCGGCGGGCCAGTGCGCCTCTGGGCCGGATGGGTCAGGCAAGACCACCCTCCGCGTCCGGGGCACGGCCGCCGCCCGCGATGTCTCCGCCGGGGGTGCCCTCCGCGTCGTCGCCGTCCTCGGGCGGGATGCGGCAGAATCGCTCGACGATGAAGCCGATGGTGACCATCACGACGCCGCCTGCCATCATCCCGAGGGCCTGCAGGACGATGGGATTGTCCGAGCGGGAGGTCAGGATCGGGATCTGGTCCGCGATCACGCCCGCGTGCCAGCCCAGCAGGACGGCGCCCGCGTAGGCGCAGGCATGGCCGAGGACGAGGGTGCGGGCGGCGAAGATCGGGTCGAGCATCCGCTTGCGGTGCCCCGTCCGCCACCGCAGCACGCGGAATCCCAGCACGAGCGTCACGACGGCGATGACCCCCATCGAAGCCAGTGCGCTGAGGGGAAGCACGGGAGTCGGCATGGAGGCGCGCTGCGCGTAGGCGTTGACCGCGAGCCCCACGATCCCGGCGAGCAGGACGACAATGCTGAGCACCCACGGCTTGAGGGGAGTCATGTCGTCTCCTGATCCGTGAGCACGTCGAATCCCTCCACGCCCTCCGCGTCGGCGCAGTCCTCGAGCAGCTCGACGATCGGGTGCCCGTCGAGGATCGCCGTGGGCTCGATCGTGACCCAGGGGAAGAGCACGAACGCCCGCTCGCCGGCCCGCGGGTGCGGGATGGTCAGCTCGGGGTCGTCGAGCCTGACGTCCCCGTACGTGATGATGTCGACATCAAGGGTGCGCGGACCCCAGTGGACCTCGCGCGTGCGGTGGTGCTTGGCCTCGACGGCGTGGCAGTGCTCGAGCAGCTCGTACGGGCTGAGGCGCGTCTCGACGATCATGACCATGTTGAGGAAGTCCGGCTGGCCCTCCGGTCCGCCGACGGGCTTCGTCTGGACCACCGGCGAGACATCCACGAGCCGCACCTCAGGCCGGTCGACGAGGTCCGCGACGGCCTCCGCGAGCGTCTCTGCCCGTGCACCGAGATTGCTGCCGAGGGCCAGGACGGACCGGACCCATTCGTGCCGCTCCCCAGCCATGTCAACGCTCCCGGAAGACGGTCACGGACACGTCGCCGAAGGGCACCCCGATGGGGGCCTGCGGCTTGTGCACAGTGAGTTCGACGGCGTCGACCGGGAACTCGCCGAGGAGGGTGTCGGCGAGCCGCACCGCGAGCGTCTCGATGAGGTCCACCGGCTCGCCCTCGAGGACGGCCACGATCCGCTCGGCAACCTCGGCGTAGCTCGTGGTCCGGGCGAGCTCGTCGCTGCCGGCCGCCGCGCTGAAGTCCGTGTGCAGGACGGCGTCGACGACGAACGGCTGCCCGTCGCGGCGCTCGAAGTCGAGCACGCCGTGGTGCCCGGTCGCCGTCACACCCGTGAGCGTGATCAGGTCCGGGCGAACGCGCACGCTGCCGGCCACCGGCCCTCCGTCCACTCCGCCTAGGCCTTCGCCCGGGCGGCGACCTTGACGGCGTCGAGGTTCGCCGCGACGTCGTGCACGCGCACGCCCCACGCCCCGGCGGCCGCGGAGAGGACGGTGATCGCGGCAGTGCCAGCGTCCCGCAGCTTCGGCGGCGCAGCCTTCCCGGCGGTCGTGAGCAGCTCCCCGATGAAGCGCTTGCGGGAGGCCGCCACGAGCACGGGGTGGCCGAATTCCGTGAAGCGATCGATGTGCTTCACGAGCTCCCAGTTCTGCTCGCCGTTCTTCGAGAAGCCCAGACCCGGGTCCACGATGATCTGCTCGTCCTTGACCCCGCCCGCGCGCAGACGGTCGCGCAGCGCCTTCATCTCCGCGATGACCTCCTCGACCACGTCGCCGTAGGCGGCCAGTCCGTCCATGCTCTTCGAGTCGCCACGGCTGTGCATGAGGACGTAGTGCACGCCGGTCTCGGCGACGAGCGAGATCATCTCGTCGGTGAGGGCCAGCCCCGAGACGTCGTTGATGATCGCCGCGCCGGCCTCGATCGCCTTCGCGGCCGTGGTGGCCCGGCGCGTGTCCACCGACACGAGGGCGCCCGCCTTCGCGAGGGCAGCGACCACGGGCAGGACGCGCTCCTGCTCGAGGTCCTCGGGGACCTCGTCCGCGCCGGGGCGCGTCGACTCGCCGCCGACATCGATGATGTCTGCGCCCGCGTAGTACATGCGCAGCCCGGCGGCGATGGCGGTGTCGGCGGTGGCGTAGTCCCCGCCGTCGCTGAACGAGTCGGGGGTGACGTTGAGGATCCCCATGACCACCGTGCGGTCGCTGGGGAGGCCCGCGAACGTGGCCCGGGCGCGCGCCTGGCGCAGCACGGGAAGGGGGGAGGTATTGGGCCCGGTTCCGGGCGCTGCTGCGAGAGAGTCCATCATCGTACTCACCTTCCGAGAATGAGGCTCATGGCTTCGGCGCGGGTAGCTGGGTCGTGCAGCTGGCCGCGGACGGCGCTCGTGACGGTGTGAGCGCCGGGCTTGCGCACGCCGCGCATGGACATGCACATGTGCTCGCACGAGATCACGACGATCACGCCGCGGGGCTTGAGGTGGTGGACGATGGCGTCCGCCACCTGGGTCGTGAGCCGCTCCTGGACCTGGGGCCGGCGCGCGTAGATGTCGACGAGGCGCGCAAGCTTGCTCAGTCCGGTCACGCGCCCGTCATGGGAGGGGATGTAGCCCACGTGGGCGACACCGTGGAACGGCACGAGGTGGTGCTCGCACGTCGAGTAGAACGGGATGTCCTTCACGAGCACGAGCTCCTCGTGGTCGAGGTCGAACGTGACCCCCAGGACGTCCTCGGGGTCCATGTGGAGGCCAGCGAACGTCTCGGCGTAGGCCTTCGCGACCCGCTTCGGGGTGTCCTTCAGCCCGCTGCGGTCCGGGTCCTCGCCGACGGCGAGCAGGATCTCCCGCACGGCCGCCTCGATGCGGGGCAGGTCCACGTCCTGGACTTCCGCAGGCAGCTCGAAAACATCGTCGTCGTCAATGTGGGTCACGGATCGATCCTAGCGGTGCGGGCGAAATGGCGAGGCGACGGCCGTCACACGCCCTCGCTGCCGGGAGCGAACTCCTGCTCGCCATGGGGGTGGTGGGCCTGGCCGACGTCGAGGGGCTCCTCGCGCCGGGCGTTCGCCGCCTCCTCCTGGGCCTCGCGCGCCTTGCGCTCGGCCTCGGTCTCCACTGGCGGGATGTTCTGCACCGGGCGGGACTCCTTGGAGAGCCACACCTCGCGGAAGTCGCGCTTGCGCACGTCCGTGAAGATCTCCGCGATCTCCTTCTGGTTGAGCGTCTCGTGCTCGAGGAGAGCCAGGGCAAGGCGGTCCAGGACATCGCGGTTCTCGGTGAGGATGTCGTACGCCTCGTCGTGCGCCTGGTCCATGAGCCGGCGCACCTCCTCGTCCACGATGTACGCGACCTGGTCGGAGTAGTTCCGCTCGTGGGCCGCGTCGCGGCCCAGGAACGGCTCACCGCCGCCCTGGCCGAGCTTCACGGCGCCGACGCGCTCGCTCATGCCGTACTGGGTGACCATCTTCCGCGCCGTGGAGGTGGCCTTCTCGATGTCGTTCGAGGCACCCGTGGACGGGTCGTGGAACACGATCTCCTCGGCGACGCGGCCGCCCATGGCGTAGGCGAGCTGGTCGAGGAGCTCGTTGCGGGTGATCGAGTACTTGTCCTCCTCGGGGACCACCATGGTGTAGCCGAGGGCGCGTCCGCGCGGGAGGATGGTGATCTTCGTGACCGGCGCGGAGTTGCGCAGGGCCGCGGCAACGAGGGCGTGGCCGCCCTCGTGGTACGCCGTGATCTTGCGCTCGAGGTCCTTCATCACGCGGGAGCGCTTCTGCGGCCCTGCCATGACGCGGTCGATGGCCTCGTCGAGGGCCCGGTCGTCGATGAGCTGCGCGTTCGAGCGCGCCGTGAGGAGCGCGGCCTCGTTCAGGACGTTCGCGAGGTCGGCGCCCGTGTAGCCGGGGGTCTTCTTCGCGACGGCCTTCAGGTCCACGTTGGAGGCCATGGGCTTGCCCTTGGCATGGACCGAGAGGATCTGCTCGCGGCCCAGCAGGTCCGGCGCCTCGACCGGGATCTGGCGGTCGAAGCGGCCCGGGCGGAGGAGCGCGGGGTCCAGGACGTCGGGCCGGTTCGTCGCCGCGATGAGGATGACGTTCGTCTTGACGTCGAAGCCGTCCATCTCGACCAGGAGCTGGTTCAGGGTCTGCTCGCGCTCGTCGTTGCCGCCGCCGATCCCGGCGCCGCGGTGGCGGCCCACGGCGTCGATCTCGTCGACGAACACGATGGCCGGGGCGTTCGCCTTGGCCTGCTCGAACAGGTCGCGGACACGGGACGCACCGACGCCGACGAACATCTCGACGAAGTCCGAGCCCGAGATCGAGAAGAAGGGGACGCCCGCCTCACCGGCGACGGCGCGCGCCAGGAGGGTCTTGCCCGTCCCAGGAGGGCCGTAGAGCAGCACGCCTTTGGGGATCTTCGCGCCCACCGCCTGGAACTTGCCCGGCTCCTGGAGGAACTCCTTGATCTCGTGCAGCTCCTCGACAGCCTCATCGGCACCGGCGACATCGGCGAAGGTCACCTGCGGCATGGCCTTGGTGATCATCTTGGCCCGGGACTTGCCGAACTTCATGACCTGGCTGCCGCCGCCCTGCATGCGCGAGAGCAGGAACCAGAACACCGCTCCGAGGAGCAGGACCGGGATCAGGAGGGACAGGACGGAGCCGAACCAGTTGTTCTCGACCGGCTGGTCCGTGTAGCCCTTGGACAGGTTGGCGTCGTTGACGGCCTTGATGACGTCGTCGCCGCGCTGGGTGATGAAGAAGAACTGGACGTTCTTCCCCTTGTCCTGGCCATCGACCACATAGTCGTCCTTCAGGACGAGGTCGACGCGCTCTTCGCCGTTGAAGATCTTGGCCTGCTCGGCCTTGCCGTCCTTGAGGAGCTGAAGACCGACCGAGGTGTCGACGCGTGTGCTTCCGCCCGGGGCCAGCGTTCCGAAGGCCAGCAGGAGCAGGACGACGACCACAACGATCCAGATTCCGGGACCCTTGACGAAGCTCTTGACGTTCATGAAATCGGGGCTAGACCCCGTCCCTTCTGTAGTGCACCGGTACCGTCATGCGCGAAGGCTGTGGCCACCAGCATGACACCGTTCGGAAACGTTCACGCACGGTTCACTCCAAAAGTTCCCCCCGCACCGGTGCGCTGACGGCGAAACCCGCCGCGCGGCGTCGTGCGCCGCTGCCCACCGGCGTCGGAGTGACCGAGGTCTGCGCGACCTACTCGTAGACGTGGGGCGCGAGCGTGCCCACGAAGTCGAGGTTGCGGTACTTCTCGGCGTAGTCGAGGCCGTAGCCCACCACGAACTCGTTCGGGATGTCGAAGCCCACGTACTTGACATCGATGCTGACCTTGGCGGCGTCGGGCTTGCGGAACGCCGTGCAGATCTCGACCGACGCCGTTCCGCGCGACTCGAGGTTGGTCTTGAGCCACGAGAGGGTCAGGCCCGAGTCGATGATGTCCTCGACGATGAGGACGTGCTTGCCCATGAGGTCCGTGTCGAGGTCCTTGAGGATCCGCACCACGCCGGAGGACTGCGTGCCGGAACCGTAGGACGAGACCGCCATCCAGTCCATCGTCACGTGCGAGTGCAGGGCCCTCGCCAGGTCCGCCATGACCATGACGGCGCCCTTGAGGACTCCGACGATGAGGAGGTCCCGGCCGTCGTAGTCGCGGTCGATCTCGGCGGCGAGCTCGGCGATGCGGTTCTGGATCTCCTCCTTCGTCTTGAGGACGTGCTTGAGGTCTGCGTGGACGTCGGTCGATTCCACCTGCGGCTCCTGTGGTCGAGCGTGTGCCTGCCTGCTGGGGCGTGACGCGGTGCTGGGTCAGCGATGCGATACCAAGACTAGCCCCCCGCGGTGCCCCGCGCCCTTGCCGGTGCCGCCCCTGGGCTGCCGGAACGCGCTCACGTGCCCCGGGACCTCGACCGGCCCTGCCGAGCCGCGGGGCTCGAGGAGGCGCTCGACGGCGGCGAGCCGCTCGAAGGTGAGCTGGCCTCCCAGCTCGGTCACCGCGAGCGCGATCACGCGGCTGCGGAGCGCTTGGGGCAGGGCCCGCAGCTCGGGGCCGGGAAGGACGACGGCGCGTCCGCCCCCGCGATGAGGGGTCAGGTCCCTGCCGCGAGGGGTGACCTCGGGGCCAGAAGGGGTGACCTCGGCGCCAGAAGGGGTGACCTCGGCGAGGGCGGCGTAGATCCGCTGGGCCTCGCCGTCGAGGTAGTCCGCATCGGCGGCCAGCAGCGCGGCGGTGCGGGCAAGCCCCTCCGCGACGCCGGGCCCGAGCTCGGCCTCGAGGAACGGCATCGTCGCCGCGCGGACCCGCGAACGCATGAACCGTGGGTCCTCGTTCGTCGGGTCGAACCACGGCTCGAGGCCCTCGGCGACACACACGTCGAGCGTGTCGGCGCGGCGCAGCGTGAGGAAGGGCCGGACGTACAGCCCGCGCACCCGGCGCATGCCCGCGAGGGCCCGGGGCCCTGACCCCCGTGCCAGTCCGAGGAGCACCTGCTCGGCCTGGTCGTCCAGCGTGTGCCCGAGCAGCAGCGCGCCTGCGCCCCATCTGTCCGCTTCGGCCTCGAGGGCCGCGAGCCGCGCGGCGCGCGCAGCGGCCTCGGGTCCCTCGCCCCGGCGCTGGACGTCCACGGCGACCACCCGCACCGGCGCGAGTCCAAGCTCGCCCAGCACACCCGCCGTCGTGCGCGCGACCTCCCCGGAGCCCTCCTGCAGCTGGTGGTCGACGACGACGGCGCCGGCCTCGAGCGGGTGGCCCGACACCCCGCCGCGGCGGGCGAAGTGGGCGACCGCGGCCGCGAGGGCGAGCGAGTCCGGGCCGCCGGAACAGCCGACGAGCACGCGGCGGGGCCAGCCGGCCTCCGCGAGCGCGGCCTTCACGGCGTTCCGGGCGGCGCCGACGGCGGGGTGGAGGCGGCGCCGGGTGGGCGAGGCGGTGTCGCGGGCCGGGTCGAGGGCCGGACCGGAGGCGCTTCCGGAGTCCCCGGCGGTCACAGGCCCATGCGGGAGACCCAGGTCTCCGGGGCGTGGATCTCCTCCTCGGTCGGGAGGTTCTCGGGGCCCTCCCACACGCGGTTGAAGCCCGCCATCCCGACCGCGTCGACGACGTGCCGCACGAACTTCTGCCCGTCCGTGTACTGGCGCATCTTGGCCTCGAGCCCGAGGAGCCGGCGGATGAACGTCTCGAGCGGGCCGCGGTTCTCGTTGCGCTGCTGGAACCGCTGCCGGATGGTCTTGACGGTGGGCACCACCGAGGCGTCGATCGCGTCCATGACGACGTTCGCGTGCCCCTCGAGCAGGCTCATGACCGCCGTCAGGTGGGAGATCGCGGCGCGCTCGGCGGGGTCCTGGAGCAGGTCGAGGATGGCACCCTTGCTCGGGAGGTCCGAGGCGCTCCCGGTGCGGTCGCGCAGGGACTTGGCAACCGCCGTCGCGCGTTCCATGAGGGAGTCCATGTTGCCCACGAGGCTCTCGCTCAGCTGCCCGATCTGCTCCGTCATGTGGCCGCGCAGCCACGGGGCTGCGGCGAACTGGACGCGGTGCGTCTGCTCGTGGAGGCACACCCAGAGCCGGAAGTCCTCGGGCTCGAGCACGAGCTCGCGCTCGATGTGGACGATGTTGGGCGCGACCAGCAGCAGCCGCCCGGCCGGCGGGACCGTGGAGCCGGGCGCGAGGGCCGAGAACGGCTCGTACTGCCCGAGCACCCGGCTCGAGAGGTAGGCGAGGATGAGGCCGAGCTGGGCGCCCGTGATCGCCCCGCCGACCTTCGCCGCGGTGGGGGTCAGCTCGCTCGCGCGCTTCTCGACGAGGTGCGTCAGGACCGGGTCCATCATGACCTCGAAGCCCTGCGTGTTGGCCTTTGCCCACGAGGCGCGGTCCACGATCAGCAGCTGGGAGTCGCGCAGGTCCGCGGCGACGTCGAGCCCGGTGATGCGGTGGACGTGGGCGACCGAGGCATCGGCCAGGCGCCGCAGGCTCTCGACGACGTCGCGCGCCTCAGCCGGCGACAGCGCCGGCCCGGGGGGCGCCAGGCGCGCCGCGGTTGACGCAGCGAGATCCCAGTTGATCAGTTGGCTGGCCATCTGCGAGGCATCCATGCCTCCATTCGACCACATGCTGCTGTCCCTCCGCTGTGCGGGCCGGGGCGCGGCTTCCGCCCGCCGTTATCGGCAGCCGCATGCCGCGAGGGCTGCGGCGGCGCCGTCGAGAGCCTGAACGGCCTCTCCGCGGCGCCCCGGATCCAGGCCGTTCGCCACGAAGGAGAACACCAGGAGGCGCCCGTCGGCGTCGACGGCGTACCCGCTCAGCGCGGCCACCGTGTTCAGCGTTCCGGTCTTCGCCCGCACGACGCCGGCCCCGGCCGCCGCGCTCCCGGCGAACCGCGAGCCGAGGGTCCCGTCGAGCGCGGCCACGGGGAAGCCGCCGAGGGCGGCCCGGAGCCGCTCGTCCGACCCCGCGGCCATCTCGCGCACGAGGGTTGCGAGGGCCGTCGGGCTGATCCGGTTGCCGAGGGAGAGGCCGCAGGCGTCGGCGATCTCGAGGCCGTCCGCAGTCCCCAGCACCTGCACTGCCGCGGAGCGCAGGGCCGCGACGGCGCCCTCGTTGGCCGCCGGACCGCCCTGTGCGTGCGCGGCGAGGCGGGCGAGGACCTCCGCGAGGTAGTTGTCCGACTCACGCAGCATGTAGTCGACCTGCTCCCCGAGCGGTGCGCTCTCGACAGCGGCCAACTCCTGCCCCTCCACGGGCGCCGCCACGCGGCTGACGTCGGCGACGACCGTCACGCCGGTGCCCGCGAGGGCGGCCGCGAGCGCGTCCCGGAAGGCGTTCGCGGCGTCGAGCGCCGTGTCCTGGGGCCGCGGGCCGGCGGCGCCCGGGGCCGTACGGGCCCCGTTGAGGGCGAGGGCGTACACGGGCGCGATCTCCCCGGCGGCCACATCGGCCGGGTCCCACGCCGGGCTCAGGGCCGGGCCAGTGAAGAGGGTGTCGTCGAGCCGGACGGTGACGGTCCGCGGCGGCGAGGGAGCCGGCTGAGGCGAGGCGGCGTCGTCGTGCGCGGCCCCGGCAGCCGGAGCGAGCGCCTTCGCGGTGTCCGCGGCGAGCGTCGCCAGGCCGGCGCGGCCCATGACGGCGTCGGGCTGGGACGAGCCCGCGGCGAGCATCGCATCGCCGCCGCCGGCGAGGACGACGGTGCCTGCATCGGGGCGGACGGCGCGGGTGCGGAGCCGCGCGTCGGGCCCCAGGGAGGTGAGCACGGCCGCCGCCGTGAGGAGCTTGAGGTTGGACGCCGGGACGCGCCCGTCCCCGCCGGCCTGGCTGAAGAGGACGCGGCCGGTGGCGGCGTCGAGCACGGTCCCGCCGATGCTTCCGGTGCCCAGCGCGAGCCGGGGCGCGAGGTCGCGGGCGAGCCGATCGGCCTCGGGAACCGGGGCCGACGTGGACAGGGGCGTGGCGCCCACGACGGCTGGCGCGGACGACGGCGGCGCGAGCCACCCCGGGGCCGTGGCGGTGGGCGTCGGGGCGGGGAAGAGCGCGGACCGCGCATCGGTCGCGAGCCCGGTGGCCACGAGCACGACGGCGACGGCCACCGCGAGCGCGACCGCTGCGGCGAGAGGGGCCCACAGCCCGGTCAGGGGCGCGCGGGGTCCGCGTTGCGTGCTCATGTGTGTCGGTCCTCGGGGTTCTCTTACGGTCCCGGCTGGGGGTGGGCAGCCCCGGGGCAGATATCCTTCATCGTAGTCGCCGCCGCGGACGGGCCCCCGGGCTTGCCCGTGCCGGCTGCCGTGACCGACGCGACCCGGCCCCGCAGGCGGGCCATGCAAGGAGCACCCATGAAGCACGATGTGACGATCGAGATCCCGCGCGGCTCCCGCGTGAAGTACGAGGTGGACCACGAGACCGGGCGCGTGCGCCTCGACCGCGTCCTCTTCACCTCCATGCAGTACCCGACCCACTACGGGTTCTTCGACGACACCCTCGGCGAGGACGGCGACCCGCTCGACGCCCTCGTCTGGTACCCGGACGTGGACCTCTTCCCCGGCATCGTCATGGAGGCCCGCCCGATCGCGATCTTCAACATGGAAGACGAGTCCGGCGGGGACGCGAAGCTCGTGTGCGTGCCGGCGGACAAGCGGTTCGACCACATTCAGGAGGCCTCGGACCTCGACGACTTCCTGATCAAGGAGATCGAGCATTTCTTCACGCGCTACAAGGACCTCGAGCCGGGCAAGTGGGTCAAGCCCGCCGGCTGGGCGGACCGCGCCGCCGCGGAGGCGGAGCTCGAGGCCTCCATCAAGCGCTTCGAGCAGCAGGGCCACTGAGCCCGGCGGCAGGCGGCTGAGCCGGCCTGCGAGCAGTCCGTGAGGGGCGATGGGGAGTGGTCCCCATCGCCCCCTCTCGTTCCCGTCTCCTAGGCTGTCCACGAGCCAGTGGGCGCCCGGAGCGCCCAGACGAAGGGGGAACGGTGACGATCCGAGCTGGGGCGAACGTCGAGGAGCTGCGCGCGCTGGCGCTGCAGTTCGGGAAGGCGTCGAAGGAACTCGGCAGCCGCGGACAGGAGCTCAGCGTGGTCCTGGGCCGGCTGGACGTGTGGCGCGGCAACGACGCCGAGCAGTTCAAGCAGCAGTGGAGCCGCCTGCACCGGCCGGCGCTCCTGGCCGTGTCCCGCCAGCTCCAGGAGGCCTCCCGGACCCTGCTCGCCAACGCCGACGCACAGGAGCAGACTTCAGAGGCCTCGACCGGGGCGCTGGCCGCTGGCGCTCCGAGCGCCCTCGGCGTCCTGTACGACGTGTACGAGACCGCAGGCGGGGTCAAGGCGTTCGGCTCCGCCGCGTGGAACGCGATCAACGCCGGCCGCCTGGGCCTCGATGCCTGGAAGGACACGAAGAGCCTCTTCACGAGCTGGGCCGACGTCGGCGAGCTCGTGCGGGACGGCATCCGCGGGATCCGCAGCGGCGACGGACTTTCCGACGTCTACCAGGCCATGCGTGCCGGGGTGCCCTACAGCGAGGCCTTCGAGAACGCGAGCAGGTTCTCCCAGTCGCTGCGCTGGGCGGGGGCGATCGCCGGGCCGTTCGCCGTGGCGGGGGGCATCCACGATGTCATCAGCCCGTCCCACGAGGGGTGGCGCGGCACCGGCGACCGGGTTGCCGGCGGGCTCTCCGCGGTGGGCGGCGTGGGGTCGATGATGCTCGCGACGGCCGGCGGCGCAGCGCTGCTGGGGCCGATCGGCGCCCCCGTGGTGATCGGCGCGGGCCTCGTCGCCGCGGGGTGGACCGTGGGGAACCTCGTCTACGACAACTGGGATTCCATCAGCAGCTTCGCCGGCGATGTCGGCGGGACGATCGCGGACGGCTTCGGGGAGGCCAAGGACGCTGTCGCGGACACCGTCGATAGTGTGGTGGACGGGGTGTCCGATGCTGCGGGCGCCGCAAAGGACTTCGTGGGAGGGCTCTTCGGATGACGCAGGCACAGATCACCTGGACCGAGAGGGACGTGCGCTCGGCTGCCGCGGTCCTCGGCTCGGCCACAGACGCGGGCCGTGAGCTGCCGACGCTCACCGACGAGGAGATCGTGGCGCTCGACGGGCCGGCCCGGGAGCAGCTCGTCGAACTGCCGTGGCTCGCCGCGGAGGGGGTCGACCGGGAGGCCGCTGCCGCCGTCGCCCTGCGCGGGCTGCTCGCCAAGGGCATCGCGTACCCGGTCCACGCCGAGGGCGACCCGACGCCGCGCCGGCTCGAGGCCGGCGTCGAGCATACGGGCCTGCTCACGCTGCGCCGCACCGCGGAGCGGCTCGTGCGCCTCGAGCGGCAGGTCTCCACCGGCCGCCGCTGGATCTATGCGTACGTGCACGACGGCGGGGTGCTCGCCGAGGAGGTCGACGAGTCCGGCCTGCACGCGTTCCGGGTGTTCACCGCCGCCGGCATCGGGCCGTGGCTCGCCGGATTCGTGGACCCCGACGGGATCGCCGCGGGCGACAGTGAGCCCGTCCTGCTCGACCAGGCCCAGTTCGAGGCGCAGGCCGGCGAACGGCTCGCGGACACGCGCGCCGCCACGACCGTGACGGCGCTCGCCGCACACGGGCCGGACCAGTCATTGAGCGTCTACACGTCCTCGACGGCCGTGACGCTGCTGACGCCGCGCGGCGGCGACGGTGTGGCCGAGCCCGCCGACGCCGTCGAGCTCCGCGACGTCTCCGCGGACACGCTTGAGGGCCTCCTCGCCGGCCTGACCGCTGCCCCGGCCGCATGACGACACGAGCGCGCACAGGACTTGTCGATGCCGCCACCGGGCGCGAGATCCGCGTGGTCGCGGCCTCCGGGGAGCAGTTCGCGGCTGCCCCCGCCCCCCGGGTCTTCTGGTGCCGGGTGCTGGACGGCGCGGTCGTCGTCGCGGTCGCTGCCGCGGTGCTCGTCCCGGTGCTCGCCGCGCTCGGGCGCTCCTCCGTCTCGGGCGGGACGGCGGCAGCGGTTGCCGCCCTCGTCTGGTTCGCCCTGGTCTTCGCGTACGGGATGGTGTCCGGCAGCGTCGGAGCGCTCGGCGACCACGCGGGCGGCTTCCGCGCGGTGAGGCTCGACGACGGGTCCCGCCCGGGCGTGTGGCGCGGAGGCTGGCGTGCGGTGCTGTGGAGCTTCGTCCCCCTCTACGCCGTCATCACGGTGATCGGCATCTTCTCGGGCTCCATGGCGGGCGACTGGTCGGAGCGGTACTCGACCCGCGACCTGCGTGCGGGCATCGAGCGGGGAATGCCGCCGGTCCCCGACCCCCGCGTCGCCGAGCGGGAAGCGCGGGTCGCCGCACGCGCCGCGGCACGCGCACAGCGCCGCAGCGGCTGAGCCTCCCCGACGTGGACTGGCGCCGCCGCTAGGCTGGCCGCCATGTTCACGGTCACGATCAACCAGCGCGACCGGCAGGCCGGGGACAGGGTCCCCGCGCTGCTCAAGGCGCTCGCCCGGCTGCGCCCCGAGGTGCCGTTCGACCGGACCGTGGGCGACGAGGCGCAGGCCGTCTTCGCCGACGCCTCCTCGGCGGTCGAGGCGGCCCTCGTGGCGCTCCGCCCCGACGCGTGCGGGGAGGTCCGGTGGAACGTGGGGATCGGTGTGGGTGCGGTCGACGAGCCGCTGCCGCTGGGCGTCGCGGATGCCCGCGGCCCCTCGCTCGTGTACTCGCGGCGGGCCGTCGAGCGGGCTCAGTCGGGCGGGGACGCGGCGGCGATCGCCGTCGAGGGACCCGATGCGGGCCTCGCGCACGACGCCGAGGGAGTGCTCAGGCTGGTCGGCCTCACCGTCGCGAAGCGCACTCTCGCGGAGTGGCGCGTCCTGGACCTGCTCACCCCGGGCGTCCGCGGCCAGCAGAAGGCCGTCGCCGAGGCGCTCGGGATCACGACCCAGGCCGTGTCGAAGGCCGTCGCGCGGGCGCACTGGGCGGAGGAATGGGCGGCACGTCCCGCGGCCGCGCGGCTCCTGGGCCTCCTCGACGCGGCGTCGGGGAAGTGAGACCGGACCATCCGGGGCCCAACCCCGTGCCCTGGGCACGCGACCCCGCGACGGCGACCACGCGCCGTCGTGCGTGGGGGGCGCCTAGACCAGCGAGCGGAGGATCACGGCTGCGCCGTCCTCCTCGACGGTCGAGGTGACCTCGTTGGCGGCGACCTTGACCTCGTCGGGGGCCTGGCCCATGGCGACGCCGCGGCCGGCCCACTGGAGCATCTCGATGTCGTTGCGGCCGTCGCCGATCGCGACCGTGTGCTCGCGCCCGATCCCGACGAGCTGGCGGACATGCTCGAGCCCGCTGGCCTTGGTCACGCCGTGGGCGGCGATGTCGAGCCAGGCGGTCCAGCCGACGGAGTAGGTGACGCCGTGCAGGCCGATGGACTCGACGGCCTCCCCGAACTCCTCCGCGGTCGAGTCGGTCGAGAACACGACGAGGCGCACGGCCTCGGCCTCGAGCAGCTCGCGGAAGGACACGCCGCGGGCCTCGACGCCGAAGCTCGCGTCCTGGAAGCGCTCGGTCGAGAGGAAGTTGCCCTCGATGTCCTCGAGGGCGTACTTGGCGTTCGGCAGCCGCCGGCGGAGGGCCTTGAGGACCGGGGCCGGGTCGAAGGAGCGGCGGTCGATCACGGTGTAGCCGCCGTTGGCCCCGGCGTGGATCTGGACGGTGACGCCGCCGTTGCTGCAGACGGCGTATCCGCGGTCCACGCCGAGCAGTTCGACGATGGGCAGGGTCGCCCCGAGGGAGCGGCCGGTGGCGACGACCACCTCGTGGCCGGCACCCACGACGGCGCCGCCCACCTCCCGGATGGCCGGGGACATGTGGCCGTAGTGGTCGACGAGGGTTCCGTCGACGTCGAGGGCGATGAGCTTGCGCTCGATCGTTGCGAGCTGGTCATCGATGCCAGCATTCAGCGTTGTAGTCATAGGTACTAGTGAAGCACCTCGTCGTCCGTTCGCCGTAGGACGGCGGACACAGGAGGCGTGAACACGGGGTGAAGCGTGGGGGCGCGAGGTTAATACTCACAGCCCGGCCCACAGTGTGAGTGTTCATGTTTGGGACGGGGGCTGGGCTTTTGGGCCTGTCAGGGCGGCACCCCTCCTTCTGGACGAAACCGCGCGCTACAGCGCGGGGCATTGACCGAAACCCGCGGCAGTCCGAAGTTCCTCATTGGCTCACCGAGACCGGCGCGGGACTCCAGCACGCTGCAGGATGGCCGCAAATCTCGTCGGTTCGAGCAGGTCCGACCAGACCCAGCGCACCATGCCGTACCCAGCAGCGCGGACCTCGTCCTCGCGGCGCTTCTCCTCGACGACCACCTCAGCAGCAGACTTGCCCGAAAGCTCCCCAGACCGGAGGTACTTCTGAAGGCCATCGAACTCCCCCGTGAGCCTGATCTGCTCCCACAGATAGTCAACGCGGGCGATCCGGCGCCCGTCCTTGGTGATCCATACCTGCAGTCGAGGAGCCTCAAACCCGAGCTCCCACATCAGCGCGCGGCTGAAAGACTCGCCCACGGACTCAGAGCCGGCGTCGGCGAAGTCAGGGATGAAGCTCGTCCTTGCCCTTGCGCTCAGGGTGGGTAAATCGGCCGCGAGGGCCCTCATCTCGGCAAGGGAACGGTGCACTCCGTACCGCCCCCTGGGACCAATGAGCGCGTCGGCCACGACGACGGCTTCCGCGAAGGGGAGCCTGTGGATGGTGTCGGCGATCGCGACGTCGAGGGGTTCGACGAGCAGCGTGAGACCAAGATGGGGGATGCGTAGGTCCTCGGTCTCGAGAGGCGTCCAGAAGTGCCTCGCATCGGGGAAGCCGGTCGGAAGCGAGAGGGAGCGCGAGTGGCGGATCTTCGACCACGCGCTGAGCGCCGCCGCATCATTGCCATAGATGCCGCGCGGGTGGACTGATCCGGCGCGCGACCGGCTGCTCGTGCGGCAGTGGACGTGGGACGGGGTCCGAGCAAAGGGGACGCCCCATGCAATCAAAGCTGTCTCGCGACACAGGACGGGAGGAGGCTCCGCCGCCACGGCGAGCGACGCCGTCGTGATCGCGTACCTATCTGCACCAGTGCCAGAGAGCCATTCTGAGGCGGGAAGGTAGACACCGCGACGCGGCCGGACCAAGGTCCCTGCCGCATATGCTCGGCTTAGCTCTCGCGGGCTCCGCCCGATGGACGCCGCTGCCTGCGAGCTCGAGAAGGTGACGTGGGGAAACTTCATGCGGCACAGCCAAGCGGAGCGTTTTCGGTCATGCCACTGGCAACAGCCGTATGTGGACAGGAGACTGCGCCCCACAGATGGCGAACCCCTCGTTTCGGACGAAACCCTACGCCGTAGCGCGTGGTTCTGTCCGAAACGAGGGGTTCATCCGAAAACGAGACGGCGCCGCCCGCCGCGGGTGCCGCTAGAGGACCGGGAGGACCTCGAGGCCGCCGAGGTACGGGCGCAGGGCCGCCGGGACGTTCACGGAGCCGTCCGGGTTCTGGTGGTGCTCGAGGATGGCCACGATCCAGCGGGTCGTCGCGAGGGTGCCGTTGAGGGTCGCCACCGCGCGGGTGCCCTTCGAGGCGCCGTCGCTGTCGACGATCCGCTCGCGGATGTTGAGCCGGCGCGCCTGGAAGCCCGTGCAGTTCGAGGTCGAAGTCAGCTCGCGGTAGCGGCCCTGGGTCGGGACCCATGCCTCGCAGTCGAACTTCCGGGCGGCGCTCATGCCGAGGTCGCCGGCGGCCGTGTCGATCACGCGGTAGGGCAGCTCGACCTTCGCGAGCATCTCCTCCTCCCACGCGAGCAGGCGGGCGTGCTCTGCTTCGGCCTCCTCGGGCGAGCAGTAGGAGAACATCTCGACCTTGTTGAACTGGTGCACGCGGATGATCCCGCGGGTGTCCTTCCCGTGCGAACCGGCCTCGCGGCGGTAGCACGAGGACCACCCGGCGTAGCGGGTCGGCCCGGCCGAGAGGTCCAGGATCTCGTCCGAGTGGTACCCGGCAAGGGCCACCTCGGAGGTGCCCACGAGGTAGAGGTCGTCCTCCGCGAGACGGTAGATCTCGGCGTCGTGCTTGACGTCGAAGCCCGTGCCCTGCATCGTCTCCGGACGCACGAGCGTGGGCGTGATCATCGGCGTGAAGCCCGCCTTGACGGCCTGGTCCATGGCCATGGACAGCAGCGCGATCTCGAGCCGCGCCCCCACGCCCTTGAGGAAGTAGAACCTGGAGCCGGAGACCTTGGCCCCGCGCTCCATGTCGATCGCGCCGAGGAGCTCGCCGATCTCGAGGTGGTCGCGCGGCTCGAAGCCCTCGGCCGCGAAGTCGCGCGGCTCGCCGACGGTCTTGACGACGACGTAGTCGTCCTCGCCGCCAGCCGGGATGCCGTCGATGATGAGGTTCGGGACGATCCGCATGAGCTCGTCCATCTCGGCCTGCGCCTCGTCAGCGGACGCCTGCGCGGCCTTGACCTTCTGCGCGAGGTCCTTGACCTCGGCGAGCAGCGCCTGCTTCTCCTCGCCCTTGGCGGCTGCGACCTTCTTGCCGAACGCGTTCTGCTGGGCGCGCAGCGTCTCGTACTCGGTCAGGGACGCACGACGGCGCGTGTCGGCCGCGCTGATCGAGTCGACGAGCCCTTCATCGGCCCCACGGGCACGCTGGCTGGCACGGTACTTCTCGGGGTTCTCGGTGAGGTCCTTGACGTCGATCACGAGTCCAAGACTAACCGGCGAGCGGCCCGGGAACGGCACCCGCTGCGGTTAGAGTGAGAGCACCATGCGCAACTGGATCATTGCGGGAGCCCTTGCCGTGGCTGGCGGGTTCGCGGTCGCGAGCTGGTGGGGTGTGCGCAGGCTCGCCGAGCAGCATTCCCGCTCGGCCGTCGCGGAACCGGCCGTGGCGCCTCCCCCGGGGCCGCAGCAGGTCGCCATCGTGCTCAATCCGGTCAAAGACCGCGCGCAGGAGGCCAGGGTCCTGATCGAGGCGGCCTGCCGGGGCGCAGGGTGGCCGACGCCGCTCGTCTTCCACACCACCCGCGAGGACCCGGGCCATTCCATGACGCTGGCGGCGCTCGAGGCGCACGCCGACGTCGTGATCGCGTGCGGCGGCGACGGCACGGTGCGCGTCGTCGCGGAGGTGCTGGCGGGGACCGAGACGGCGATGGGCCTCGTGCCGCTCGGCACGGGCAACATCCTGGCGCGCAATCTCGACCTCGACGTCGGGCGGCTCGCCCACAGCGTGCACACGGCGGTGTTCGGGCGGCAGCGGAAGATCGACACCGCGAGCATGACGCTCACCACGGACACCGGCGACACGGTCACGCACACGTTCCTCGTCATCGCCGGGGTCGGGATGGACGCGGAGATCCTGCAGGACACGAGCGACGACCTCAAGCGCTCCTTCGGCTGGATGGCCTACACCGAGGCCGGGATCCGGCATATGCCCGGGCGGAAGCGGCGCCGGGTGGAGGTCTCGCTCGACGACGGCGAGTTCCAGGCCCGGCGCGTGCGCAGCGTCCTGTTCGCGAACTGCAGCAAGCTGCCCGGCGGCGTCGACTTCATCCCCGAGGCGTACATCGATGACGGCGTCCTCGACGTCGCCGTCATGAGCCCGCGCAGCCTCATCGGCTGGGTGGCGATGTACATCAAGATCCTCTTCCAGCACAAGCACCAACTGCCGGTCATGCAGTTCTACGGCGCACGGAAGGTCTCGATCCGCGTCCCGGAGCCCATCGAGACCCAGGCCGACGGGGACGTCACCGGCCTCGCCACGCGCGTGGACGTCCAGGTCCACCCGGCAAGCCTTCTCGTGCGCGTGGCGTGAGCCGCCGCCGCCCAGCGCTGCCTCAGCGCTGCCCGGCCGCCGCCCTCTCGGCCGAAGCACCGACAGCGTGGGCCGCATCCCAGTCCACCGTGGCGTCCTCGATGCGGAAGAGCTCCCGCGAGGCGTCCCGGAGTTCGGCGGCACCGGCGAGCGTGCGCTTCTCGACCGTCGAGGAGCCGTCCGCCGCGTAGGTCCGGACCGCGAGGGAGAGGTTGGCCAGGGTGATGCGCTGCGTCTCGGTGAGGATGGAGAACATGAGCGAGGTCGTGAACGGAGCCGTCCGGGACGTCGAGACGTACCAGTTCGACACGGTGAGGTCCATCGGTGCGTTGGGCCTGAGGTCCACCCCGTAGAGGTTCGTCCACACTCCGTCCACCTGGGCCTGGACCATGAGGTCGATGTTCACGGTGTCCTGAGCAGGCAGCCCGGCGGCGGCCACGTCGACCGCGCGGAAGGTGCCGAGCGGCGTCGTGCGCACCGCCTCCTCAGGGGCGAGGTCCAGCGGGAGCAGGCCCGAGGGGTTGAAGCCGCCGAAGCCGCCGTCGACGAGGTAGCGCTGGCCGCCGTGCTCGAAGACCGTAACCAGGTGGGTGCGCGCGGGAGCGCCCGAGCCCGGCGGGCGCCGCCAGTAGACGCGCCCGAGGTGGTTCTCGACCCCCGGGACGCCCATGTCCGCCAGTGCACGCGAGATGAGCCCCGCATGCTGGAAGCAGTAGCCGCCACGCCGGCGGTCCACGAGCCCGCCCCGGATGGCCTCGGGCGCGATGTCGACCGGCTTGCCGGTGGCCGGCCCGAGGTTCTCGAACGGGATCGTGCGGGTGTGGTGCGCGTGGACCGCGGCGATGTCCGCGAGGGTGGGTTCGGCGGAGCCCTCGTAGCCGATGCGCGCGAAGTAGTCCGCGAGGAATTCCCGGCTCCCGCCCTGCTCAGCCAACGCCGGTGCCCCCGAGGATCGCGTCGACCCAGCCGCGGGCGGCCGCAAAGGCGTCGTCGGTGACGTGGGACTTCACGACCGGCCGGGCGCCGTCGGCCCGAGGGTACGATCCGAGGAAGCGGATCTGGGGGCTGATCCGGTGGAGGCCGCCGAGGGCGTCGGCGACGCGGGCGTCGTGCGCGTGCCCGTCCACGTCGATCGAGAAGAAGTAGTGGCCGAGGTACTGACCGGTGGGTCGGGACTCGATGCGGGAGAGGTTGACCCCGCGCGCGGCGAACTGCTCGAGGATCTCCATGAGCGCCCCGGGTCGGTCCTCCGGCAGGGGCACGGCCACCGTCGTCTTGTCGGCGCCGGTGCGGGCCGGCAGCGCCGCGGGCCGGGACACGAGGATGAACCGCGTGACTGCTCCCGGGTTGTCGCCGATGTCCGTGGCGAGCACCTCGAGCTCCGGGTGCTCCTCGGCCACGATGGGCGCACAGATCGCGGCGTCGCCCGGCTTGGCCGCGTCCTCGAGGAGGGCCAGCGCACCGGCGGCGGTCGAGCTCGCGGCGAGGTGGACGGCGTCGGGCGCGTGGGCGGCAGCCCAGCCGCGGCACTGCGCCCAGGCATGGCCGTGGGTCGAGATGCGGCGTACGTCCGCAACCCGGGTGCCCGGCCGGGCGACGAGGACGAAGGTGATCGGGACGACCTCCTCGCGCACAATCCGCAGCTCGGGCCCGGTCGAGATCGCGTCCAGGGTCGCGGTCACGCCGCCCTCCACGGAGTTCTCGATGGGAACCATGGCGGCATCGGAATCGCCCGCGCGGACGGCATCGAGGGCGGCGTTGACGTTGGTCGCAGGAATGCGCTGCGCTTCGCGGGCGCCGGGGACCTTGAGGAGCGCAGCCTCCGTGAAGGTGCCCTCCGGGCCGAGGAAGGTGTAGACCGCCACCTCAGAGCACCGTGGGCGTCTGCCCGTTCTCCGATACCATGGGCCGCCCAGCCATGAGCCACGCATCCATCCCACCGGCCACGTTCACCGCCGAATACCCGTTCGCAACCAGCCACTGGGTCGCGCGGGCCGAGCGGCCCCCGGTCCGGCAGATCACGTGGAGGTCCTCGTCCGGGTCCAGCTCGTCGAGCCGCCCGGGCAGCTGCTCGAGCGGGATGTGGACGGCGCCCTCCGCATGGCCTGCCTCCCACTCGTAGTCCTCGCGGACGTCCAGCAGAGTGCCGCCCTCGGGCAGCGCGTCGACGCGGACGGTCTCGAAATCAGACATGCTTCGCCTCCGAATGTGCTCTTCACTCCAGCCTATAGTGGCCCGGTGACACTCGACGCCGGGATCGGTGCGCTCAGCGCCGTCGCCCTCCGGGACGCCCTCCGTGCGGGCGAGGTCTCGGCACGGGAGGCCGCCGAGCACTTCCTCGGCCGCATCGAGGCGGAGAACGGCCGGCTCGGCGCCTTCCTCACGGTCACCGCAGAGCGCGCGCACGACGACGCCGCTGCCGCCGACGAGCTGCACGCCCGCCTCGCCCGCTCGGGCCGGCTCGCGGAGCTCCCGCCGCTGCACGGCATGCCGACGGCCTTCAAGGACCTCACCGACGTGGCCGGCGTGCCCACCACCCATGGCTCGGCGGCCCTCGACGCCCGGCCGGCCCCCGGGGACGCGCCGATCGTCGCGCTCCTGCGGCAGGCCGGCGTCGTGGGCATGGGCAAGACCCAGGTCCCCGAGTTCGGGCTCACGGCGTATTCGGAGAACCGGATCGGCCCGCCGTCGCGGAACCCGCACGGCCTCGCGCTGAGCTCGGGCGGCTCCTCGGGCGGATCGGCCGCCGCGGTCGCCGCCGGACTCGTGCCGTTCGCGCCCGGGTCCGACGGCGGCGGGTCGGTCCGCATCCCGGCCGCGGCCTGCGGGATCGTGGGACTGAAGGCGGGCCGGGGCCTCATTCCCGAGGGGCAGAGCGCCGGCGAGCCCGGCTCGCTGCAGCTCGTCGTCGCCGGGCCCCTCGCCGGGAGCGCGGAGGACGCGGCGCTCCTCCTGGACGCACTCGTCCCGCGCATCGCCCACAGCGACCACGGGCATCGCGGACGGCACGCTGGCGGGTACCTCGACGCCGTCGTGCGCGAGCCCCGGCGCCTCCGCGTCGCGGTGAGCCTCGCGAGCCCGTGGGACGCGCGGTACCGGATCGAACCGGAGCCGGAGGCGCTCGAGGCGCTGCGGCGAGGGGCGGAGGCGCTCGCGTCGGCCGGACACCTCGTGGTCGAGGCGGACCTGCGCTTCGACAACCGCTACCCGGACGCGTTCACCGCGGCCTGGACCGCCGGCGTCGGCACTGCCCGGATCCGCCCGGAGCGCGAGCCGCTCCTGACCCCGCTCACACGCGCCTTCCGCCGCCGGGCCCAGCAGCGCTCGCGCGCGAAGCTCGAGGAGTCGCTGGCGTTCCTGCGGCAGTTCGAGCGGGACATGGTCGCCCAGCTCTCGGACTGGGACCTGCTCCTCTCGCCGGCCCTGGCACAGACGCCCCGCCCCGTCGGCTGGTTCACGGGCGGGCCCGAATGGCACGCGACGGTCGACGACGACTACGGCCGGCAGTGCGAGTTCGCGCCGTGGTCGTCCTGGGTCAACGTGTGCGGCCTGCCCGCGGTGGCGGCGACGACGCACTGGACCGATGCGGGCCTGCCCATGGGCGTGCAGGCCGTGGGACACCCCGGGTCCGAGGCCCTCCTGCTGCAGGTCGCGCGGATCCTGCACGTGCCCCGGCCGCCGGCTCGCTAGGAGGCAGCCTCAGGTCATGCCCATGTCCGCGAACGCGCGCCACAGGTAGACGGCCACCGCGACACCGGCGACGAGGAGCACCAGGGCGGCATACCCGAGGACGAGGCCGGCGATCGCGGGTCCACGTCCGCCGGGACCGCGGGCGAGGGCCATGTGCCCCAGGACGATGGCCGCAACCTGCGGCGCCAGGAACACTCCGAAGCCGCCGACAGCCAGCACACCGCAGACCATCGAGGCCACGGCGAGCCCGCCCGGCTCACGGCGTGGGAAGAGCACGTCCCCGGCCGCCACGGGTACCTCAGCGCCCGACGGCGTCCGCTTGGCTCCCGCGGACCCCTGCCACTCCCCCATCGGCGCGGCTCAGTACGTGTACGGGGAACGGGCCGAGGAGACCGCGATGATGAAGAACACGACGAACAGCAGCGTCAGCGCGACCCCGACGTAGCCCATCACGAGACCAGCGATCGCGAAGCCCCGCCCCGCCGGCTCGCGCCGCAGGCCCATGTGCCCGAGCACCACCGCGGCGATCTGCGGCAGGATGAAGAACCCGAAGCCGACGAACACCGCAATGCCGCAGATCATCGAGGCCAGGCTCAGGCCCTTCGGCGCCGGCGGAGCGTACTGGAACTGGCCGTAGCCCGGCTGCGCGTAGCCCGGGTAGCCCTGCGCCGGGGCCTGGAAGCCGGTGCCCTGGTAGCCCGTGCCCGCGTACTGGGCGCCGGGGTACGGGCTTCCCGGGGGCTGAGCGCCGGGATACTGGGCTCCGGGGTACTGGTTGCCCGGGTACTGGGCGCCGGACGGGCTCGGCTGCCCCGATGGCTGCCCGTATGGGTACTGGCCGTACTGGTTCTGGTTCTGGCCGAACTGGCCCTGGTTCTGGCCCTGGGAGCCCGGGTACCCTCCCTGCGCCTGCTGCGGGACAGCTCCGCTCCTGGACTGCTGCGACGGGCTCTGCGCCCCCGCCGTCGACGGTCCCTGCTGGCTGAGGCCCTGCTGCCCCGGCTGCTGGGCCGCGGGGCCGGGAGCGCCCGGGATCGGCGGCGCGCCGGGGGGAAGGTGATGCTGGAGGGGCTGCGTGGGGTTGCTCGGGATCGGCTCGGTCGCGTTGGATCGGTCCTTGTCGAGCGTCACGGGCGGGATGTACGACGGCGGCGTGTACTTCGGGCGCTCCGGCTGGCTCTCGCCGGACTCGCCAGGACGCTCCCCCGGAGCGGCCGGCCCGCCCGAGGCGACGGGCCCGGCGTCGTGCGCGCCAGAGGCTCCCTGGCCGCCCTCGCCGCCCGCGAGATGCGGCGCATTGTCCGGTATGCCTTCCCCCCGGGTCCCCGGTTCCTGCGACATCTCGAACCCCTCTCTGGCTTCCGTTCCTCGGATTCCCCTGCCATTCTTGATTCCAGCGTACTCGGTGACCCGTGGCTGGGGCCGTCGCCTCCCGTGCGCGTTGTCGCGCATCCATTGCAGACGAGGGAGGCCGTGCGGTGACCGCAAAGCGTGCACAGCCACTCGCGCCTCCTCCGCCTCGCCCCCGCCGCTGACGTCGGCGCTATCGACGCAGATCCGGCCGAGGACTGATGGCCGCCTGCGAACCTCCTCCCGCCGAGTACCCATCATGGACCGCACCCCCTCCGCTCAAACCCGCACCCTCCGCAGGACCTACCCGTTCCACGGGTCCCATCCGCTGGCGAAGCTGGCGTCAGCGCTCGCGCTGGCACTCACCTCCGTCGTGGCCCCCTCCTTCGCGTCCCCCGCCTCGGCGGCCAGCCCATTCGGCGTGGACAAGGTCGTGAGCACCCACCAGAGCAGCCCCTCGACCCGCGTTGTCTCGCCGGCATTCACGACAAGCCAGGCCAACGAACTCCTTGTCGCGTTCGTCGCCTCCGACGGCCCCAAGGCAGGTGGCGCGCAGTCGTTCAGCACAGTGACAGGCGGCGGTCTCACGTGGCGGCTGCGTCAGCGGACAAACGCGCAGTCTGGAACTGCCGAGGTTTGGCAGGCCGCTGCATCGAGCGTGCTCACCAACGCAACAGTCACGGCCACGCATTCTGGCAATTACCAGGCCTCGATCACCGTGGCAGCTTTCACCGGCGCAGACCTCGTCACGGACGGCGCCGTCGCGACCAGTGCCGCCGCCACGGGCGCCCCAAGCGCCTCGCTCACGACGACGCGCGGGGGCTCGTGGGTCTGGGGTGCCGGGAACGACTGGGACAACGCGACACCGCGCACGGTGGGCAGCGGACAGACCAAGGTCGACGAGTTCCTCTCGAGCCACGGCGACACCTTCTGGGTGCAACGCCAGAATGCCGCCACCCCGGCTGCCGGCACGTCGGTGGCCATCAACGACACAGCTCCCACGGCGGACCAGTGGAACCTCGCGCTCATCGAGATCCTCCCGGCCGCGGCACCTGCGCCTGACACGACGCCGCCCGTCATATCCGCGGTCTCGGCAGGCACACCCTCCGCCGCAGGCGCGACCATCTCGTGGACCACAGACGAGCCCGCGACGTCCCAAGTCGAGTACGGGACCACCGTCTCCTACGGATCGGCCACGACTGCGGACGCGACCCTCGTCACCGCCCACTCCCAGGGGCTGTCCGGGCTCGTGGCGGCCACTCTGTACCACTATCGGGTGAAGTCGTCAGACGCCGCGGGCAACCCTGCCGTCTCGGGCGACCTGACCTTCACCACGGCGTCATCCAGCGGCGACCCCGCCTTGGTCGGCCAATGGGGGCCCGTGGTCCCGTGGCCAGAGGTGTCCATCCACGCGGCCCTCACATCCACCGGCAAGGTGCTCACCTGGGCGGGCGACTTCACCCAAGGCGGCCAGCAGTATCTCCTCAACCCGTCGGACGGCACGTACCTCCAGGTGCCGAGCGCGGCGGTGGACCTGTTCTGCTCGGGCCAGGCCGTCCTTGCGGACGGGCGCATCCTCGCCGTCGGGGGCACAGCCACTGCGGGCGGGCTCGGCATCCGCGACGTGACTGCGTTCAGCCCCGCAACCGAGACGTGGCAGGCCCTCACTCCCATGAACCATCCGCGGTGGTACCCGACCGGGACCACTCTCGCTGACGGGCGCGTCCTCGTGACATCGGGGTCCAACACGTCGGCCACGGACATCGTCCCCATCCCCGAGGTCTATTCCCCCACAGCCAACGCGTGGACGGACCTGACGGGCGCCAACAGGAGCATCCCGTACTACCCCTTCATGTACCAGCTGCCTGACGGCCGGGTCCTCCAAGCCGGCGCGTCCGAGCAGGGCACCTCCACGCTCGCCCTCGACCTTGCGGCCCAGACGTGGTCCACCGTCGACTCGCGCGTCCTCGACGCCGGATCGATCGCCAACTACGCCCCGGGGAAGTTCATCAAGGCCGGAACAGCGTCCGACGGCGGATTCACCGGCACATCGGCGAACACGGCCTACGTGCTGGACATGAACCAGGCGAGCCCTGCATGGAAGGACGCGGCGCCGATGGCGTACCCGCGCAGCTTCCTGAACCTCACCAACCTGCCCGACGGCACAGTGCTCGCAACCGGCGGCGGGACCGACAAGTCCGGCCAGGACGTGTCCAAAGCCGTCCTGCCCGCCGAAGTCTGGAGTCCCGCGACCGGGGCGTGGAGCACCGTCGCCTCGATGTCTGTCCCACGCCTCTACCACTCGGTGGCGGTGCTGCTGCCCGACGGGCGCGTCTTCGTCTCCGGCGGAGGCGGGGACACCGGCGTCGCCGACCAGAAGAGCTACCAGATCTACTCGCCCCCGTACCTCTTCAAGGGCGCACGGCCGAGCATCACCAGCGCGCCGAGCACCGTCCAGTACGGTGCGACCGTCTCGATCGGGACGCCCGACGCCGCCCGGATCCAGTCCGTGTCGCTCATCAGGACCGGGTCGGTCACGCACGCCTTCGACGAAAACGCCCGGGCACTGTCCTTGGGCTTCACCCAGACGTCCGGAGGCCTCAGCATCCAGATGCCCGCCAATGGGAACTACGCTCCCCCGGGGTATTACCTCCTGTCCATCGTGGACTCGAACGGAATCCCGTCCGCGGCGTCGATCGTTCACTTCACATCTCCCAACGCCGACACGACGCCGCCGACCGCGCCCACAGGGCTTCAGGCCACTGCAACACCTGGCCAGATCGCGCTGGCCTGGACGGCGAGCACCGACAACGTCGCCGTCACCTCGTATCAGGTCACGCGCAATGGCGCTGACCTCGGCAGCGTGACGACGACCGGCTACACGGATGCGGCCATCACCGTTGGGACAACATACTCGTATACCGTCACAGCCCTCGATGCAGCTGGGAACGTGAGCCCGCCGTCGAACACGGCGACCGCGACCGCCGTCGCACCGCCCGCCGGGTCACTGGCAGTCGACAAGGCCGTGACCGCACACCAGGGCACCTCGTCGTCGACCGTCACCGCGACAGGCCTGACGACGACCGGCACAAATGAGCTCCTCCTCGCCTTCGTCAGCTCCGACGGCCCGAACGCTGCGAACTCGGCGAGCATCGGCGGCGTCACGGGCGCCGGGCTCACGTGGACCCTCCGCCAGAGATCCAACGCTCAGCCCGGGACAGCGGAGGTATGGCAGGCCGTCGCCCCCGCCGCGCTCAGCAACGCGAGCGTGACCGCATCCCAGGCCTCGGGGAGCTGGCAGGCGTCCCTCACTGTCGTCGCCTTCTTGGGTGCAGACACGGCAAGCGGCGCCGTGAAGGCGGCCAGCGGTGCGACTGGCGCACCCACGGCGACCGTCACCACGACCAGGGCCGGCTCGTGGGTCTGGGCCGTCGGCACGGACTGGTCGAACGCGATCGCGCGGACAGCCGGTGCCGGGCAGACGCTCGTGGACCAATTCCTCGCTCCCGCCGGAGACACCTATTGGGTCCAGCGGCAGACTGCCACGACAGCCGGTGCCGGAACGTCGGTGACGATCAACGACACGTCTCCGACGTCGGACCAATGGGATCTCGCACTCGTCGAGGTGCTTCCCTCGCCCTAGCTGCGGCACCCAGCCACGATGCTTTCGAGTGTCGGAGGGCGGTGCGATGCTGGTGGCATCGCACCGCCGAGGCCCGCACAGCCCCGGCATGGAGGACCGAACCGAGCGGATGTGGGGAAGCCATGACGCAGTCCGAGAACACGACCGATCCCGCCGAGCCCACCCGAGCCGCGGAGCCCTCCGACGAGGGCGACGGCTACGATCCCGAGTTCCTCGGCACGCCGTCCCCGGTGCCCATGCCGACGGGGCCGGGGCTGCTCGAGCTGACCTATACGCACTTCACGATCCATCAGGACCCCGACCGGCGCATGCCAGCGGCGACAGCCGTGAACATCGACGGCGCGAGCCTGGTCGAGATCGAGCGCGGCGGTGAGAGCTGGCGCCTCGACGACCGGATCGACGAGGACCAGCAGTGGGGGCCGGAGCTCTACTCGAACAACCGGTTCGACCGGGGCCATCTCGTGCGCCGCCAGGACCCGCTGTGGGGCGATCAGGACACGGCCGAGCGAGCGAATCTCGACACCTTCCACTACACGGTGTGCGCTCCACAGGCGGACTACTTCAATCAGGGTCGGGAGCTGTGGCTCGGCCTCGAGGACTACATCCTCGAGCACGCCGGCGCCCACGAGCAGCGCCTCTCGGTGTTCTCGGGACCGGTGTTCGACGTCGGGGATCCCGAGTACCGGGGCGCCATGATCCCGCGGAAGTTCTTCAAGATCGGGGCCTGGAACACCGGGCCCGGCGAGGACGGTGCCACGCTCGCCTGCACGGGCTACATCCTCGACCAGAGCAACGGCCTCGAGCAGGTGCTGCATCCGGGGGCCCGGGAGGCCCCGGCCCTCGGCGCCTACCGGACCTTCCAGGTCCCCGTGTCGGACATCGCGCAGCTCACGGGCCTGGACCTCGGCCCCCTCCCCGGGGCAGACCGCTACTCGGTCCCGAGGGGGGCCCGCGGCGTCGCGCAGCGCTGGCGTGAGATCACGGGGTTCGCCGATGTCGCGCTCTGAGATGCCGCGCTCCCGGAAGCGGCCGACTGCCCCGACCCAAGGCCGGCGCACGACGCCGGGTGCGGGCCCAGCATCGTCCCCGCGCCACCCGGTGCGGCACCAGGGCGCCGTCCCGCCGTACCTCCTCGAGCGGCTCGCCACGTGCGACCAGCGCCGCGCGCGGGCCCTCCGCGGCGAGGGGCCGCCCAACGGGTGGGCCGACGACACCCGCGGGATCGAGGCTGTTGCTGAGCTCGCACGGCGGACGCTCCTCGCCGACGAGCGCATGCGCGCTCAGCGCGACGCCCACACGCGCGACGCCCGGCACCAGATCCTCGTCGAGCCCGGGACGCTGCGGCGGGAGATCAGCGACGCGGAGAACACCGAGCGGCTCCCCGGGAAGCCGGTGCGGAAGGAAGGCCAGGACCCGGTCGCGGACGTCGACGTGAACCGCGCCTACGACGGGCTCGGGGACACCTACCGCTTCCTGAAGGAGGTGTTCCGGCAGTCCAGCATCGACGGCGCGGGCCTCGCGCTCGAGGGGAGCGTGCATTACGGCGTCGGCTACGACAATGCGTTCTGGGACGGGACCCGGATGGTGTTCGGCGACGGCGATGGGAAGGTCTTCGCCTCGTTCACCTCGTCGCTGAGCATCATCGCCCACGAGCTCGGGCACGGGCTCCTGCAGCACACGACCGACTTCTCGTACGAGGGCCAGTCGGGCGCGCTCAACGAGTCGTTCGCGGATGTCTTCGGCGTCCTCGTCGAGCAGTTCGTGCACGGCGACACGGCCGAGTCCGCCTCGTGGATCGTGGGCGAGGGGATCTTCCTGCCCGGCATCAAGGGCCTGGGCGTCCGGTCCCTGAAGGCGCCGGGCACGGCGTATGACGATCCTGCACTCGGCAAGGACCCACAGCCGGGCCACATGGACGGATACGCGCGCACCCGGGACGACAACGGTGGCGTGCACCTGAACTCCGGCATACCCAACCATGCGTTCTACCTCGTGGCGGCCGAGCTCGGCGGGCACGCGTGGGAAAGGGCGGGGCGGATCTGGTTCGAGACGGTCGCGCTGCGCAAGCTGCCCCTCGACGTCGACTTCCGCGGGTTCGCGCGGGAGACTGTCCGCGTGGCCCGTTCGCTGTTCGGCCGCGAGTCCGCTGAGGAGAAGGCGGTGCGCGCTGGCTGGCGCGGCGTCGGAATCACGGTGCGGCTCACCGAGACCGGGAACGGGAAGAACGGGAACGGCGCGAACGGCAGGGGGAAGGGGCCGCGGGCCAAGGGCTAGGAGGACGTGGCCGGGCATGCCGGCCACGGAAGGGCACTGTGCGCGATGAAGACTGTGCGATGAAGATCGAGGTCACCCGCTCGGGCGGCGTCGCCGGGGTTCCCCGGAGGGGCGCCGTCGAGTTCGCGATGCGCGGGGCCAGGGAAGCCTCGGACGCCGAGTGGGCCGCCCTGTACCGGCAGGCGCGCAGCGAGCGTGAGCAGCTCACCCTGGGCGAGGGGGCTGACGACGTCGCGGGACCGCCGTCGCGCGTCCGGGACGCCTTCCAGTGGACCTTCCGCTTCGGGAGGGAGCGCGTCGAGGTGCCCGATTCCTACCTGTCCGGAGCGCTGCGCGAGCTCGCCGAGCGGGTCCTCGCCGAGGGCTCCTAGCGCCGGCGCCGAAATCTTCACCGAACTGTCACCTCACGTTGGCCTTCTCTGACAAGCTATGCACATGGCGAACCGAGCAGGCACCGTTGCCCTTCCCAGTGACCTCGTGGACATCACCGCGCTCCTCGACGCGTACTACGACGTCTCCCCCGACCTGAGCGACCCGGGCCAGCGCGTGGCGTTCGGAACGTCCGGGCACCGCGGCTCGAGCCTCAAGGCCTCGTTCAACGAGAAGCACATCGCGGCCATCACCCAGGCGATCGTGGAGTACCGCGCCGGGCAGGGCATCCAGGGCCCGCTGTTCCTCGCGAAGGACACCCACGCTCTCTCGGAGCCCGCCACGAACACCGCGCTCGAGGTCCTCGCGGCCAACAACGTCCAGGTCCTCGTCGACGCGCGCCACGGGTACACGCCGACGCCGTCGGCCAGCCACGCGATCCTCAAGTACAACGCCGGGCGCGCCGAGAACGACCCGGGCCGCGCCGACGGCATCGTCGTGACCCCGAGCCACAACCCGCCGGCCGACGGTGGGTTCAAGTACAACCCGCCGCACGGCGGCCCCGCGGACACGGACGCGACAGGCTGGATCGCGAACCGGGCCAACGAGCTCCTCGGAGCGAACCTCTCGGGCGTCAAGCGCGTCCCGCTCGCCGACGCACTCTCGGCGGACTCGACCGGCCAGTTCGACTTCCTCTCCTCCTACGTGGACGACCTCCCGCAGGTGCTCAACATCGCCGCGATCCGCGACGCCGGCGTCCGCATCGGCGCCGACCCGATGGGCGGGGCCTCCGTGGACTACTGGGGCGAGATCGGCGAGCGCCACCATCTGGACCTGACCGTGGTCAACCCGACCGTCGACCCGCAGTGGGCGTTCATGACCCTGGACTGGGACGAGAAGATCCGCATGGACTGCTCCTCCCCCTCCGCGATGGCCTCCCTCATCCAGAAGGTCGCCTCCGGCGACGCGCGATACGACATCGCGACCGGCAACGACGCCGACGCGGACCGCCACGGCATCGTCACCCCGGACGCGGGCCTTATGAACCCGAACCACTACCTCTCCGTCGCGATCGACTACCTCTACCGCAACCGCACGGGTTGGCGCCCGGACACCGTCGTGGGGAAGACGCTGGTGAGCTCGTCGATGATCGACCGCGTGGCCGAGGGGCTCGGCAAGCCGCTGGTCGAGGTGCCGGTGGGATTCAAGTGGTTCGTGCCGGGCCTGCTCAGCGGCCAGGGCGCGTTCGGCGGCGAGGAGTCCGCCGGGGCGAGCTTCGTCAAGCTCGACGGCGGGGTGTGGACCACCGACAAGGACGGCATCCTCCTGTGCCTCCTCGCCTCGGAGATCAAGGCCGTCACGGGCAAGTCGCCGAGCGAGCTCTACGGCGAGCTGACCGCGAAGTACGGCTCGCCGTCGTACGCCCGGATCGATGCCGCGGCGACCCGGGAGCAGAAGGCCAAGCTCGGCAAGCTCTCCGCCTCCGACGTCACGGCGACCGAGCTCGCCGGCGAGCCGATCACCGCCAAGCTCACCGAGGCACCGGGCAACGGGGCCAAGATCGGCGGCCTCAAGGTCACCACCGAGAACGCCTGGTTCGCCGCGCGGCCCTCGGGAACGGAGGACGTCTACAAGATCTACGCCGAGTCGTTCAAGGGCGACGAGCACCTGGCGCAGGTCCAGGCCGAGGCGAAGGCCCTCGTGGACTCGGTCATCGCCTAGCGCCCCGCGGCTCCGGCCGTCACCTCTCCGTCTGAGGGTCACCTCCTGAGGGTCACATCGCGTGACCCCCAGGAGGTGACCCTCAGACGTTCGGGGGTGAGGGCGGTCATATCCTTAGCGAAGCTAATGAGCTAGGCTAAGTATCAATGACTCCGCCGACCGCTTCGCCGACCGCAATGACTTTCCCGACCACAGCTCCCCCACCGGACATGGCTCCCACCCCGGACGTCCTCGAACTGGCCGCCGAACTCCGCGCAGCGCTCATGCGCACCTCCCGGATCCTGCGCACGGAGGCGAGCGGCGACGTCGTGAGCCCCGGGCAGAACACCGTCCTCGCGCTCCTGAACAAGCGCGGACCGCTCACCATGCGCCAGCTCGCCGACATCGAGCACGTCCAGGCGCCCAGCATGACCCGGACCGTGAACCACCTGTGCGAGCGGGGCTTCGTGGCCCGCGCCGAGCACCCGACGGACGGCCGCCAGGTCGTCGTCTCGCTGACCCCTGACGGGCGGCAGGTTCTCGAGGAGTCCCGCCGCCTGCGCGCCGCATGGCTTGCGGGGCGCCTCGAAGGCCTGCCGGACGCGGACCGCGCCGCGCTGCACCGCGCCGCCGAGCTGCTGCTGGAGATGACCGCCCGATGAGCAGCATGTTCCGCGCACTCCGCCACCCCAACTACCGACTCTGGGCCGCGGGCGCGCTGGTCTCCAACGTGGGCACGTGGATGCAGCGCGTCGCCCAGGACTGGCTCGTCCTCACCGCGCTCACAGACCACGACGGCGCCGCGGTCGGCATCACGACCGGCCTGCAGTTCCTGCCGATCCTCATCCTCGGGCCCTACGCGGGCGTGCTCGGCGACCGCCTCGACAAGCGCAAGCTCCTCATCGCCACGCAGTCCGCCATGGGTCTCCTCGCGCTCCTGCAGGGCGTGCTCGTGCTCACGGGCGTCGCGCAGCTGTGGCACATCTATGCGATCGCGCTCGCCCTCGGCGTCGCGAGCGCCCTGGACGCCCCGCCGCGGCAGGCCTTCGTTTCCGAGCTCGTCGAGCGTCCCGATCTGCCCAACGCCGTCGCGCTCAACAGCGCGTCGTTCAACCTCGCGCGGCTCGCGGGCCCGGGCGTGGCGGGCCTGCTGATCGGCGTCATCGGCACGGGCTGGGTGTTCATGCTCAACGCCGCGACCTTCGCCGCGGTCCTGTCCTCCCTCACCCGGCTGCGGGTCGACCTGCTGCACCGGACCGCACCCCTGCCGCGCGGCAAGCACCAGATCCGCGAGGGCATCGCGTACGTGCGGACCCAGCCGCGGATCATGCTGATCATGGTCATGGCCGCGATCGTCGGCACGTTCACGCTGAACTTCCAGGTGACCAACGCGCTCATGGCCGCGGACGTCTTCCACACCGGCGCCGACGCGTACGGCCTCCTCGGCTCGGTCCAGGCGATCGGCACGCTCAGCGGGGCGCTGCTCGCGGCGCGCAGGAAGAAGCCGCGGATGAGCCTCCTCGTGGCCTCGGCCGTGGGGCTCGGCATCGCCTCGAGCGTCGCGGCGGCCATGCCCAGCTACCTCGCGTACGCGGTCCTTCTCGTTGCCGTGGGCGTCACTGCGCTCACGTTCCTGAACTCGGCGAACACCATCGTCCAGCTGAGCGTGGACCCGCAGTACCGCGGCCGGGTCCTCGCGCTGTACATGGCCGTCATCCAGGGCGGAACGCCGATCGGCGGTCCGCTCATCGGGTGGCTCGCGAACACCGCCGGGACCCGGTGGGCGGTCCTCGCAGGGGGCGTCGCGGCACTCGTGGCAGGCGCGATCGGCGTCGTGCTCCTGGCGCGGTGGGGCGAAGGGAGCTTCCGCGCGCAGGTCGCCGGGGCGTGGGCCGCGCGGCGCGCGGCGACCAGCCCGGCTCCCGCGCACGACGGCGGCCCCGGAACCCCCGCGGGCCCCTCGCCGATCCTCGGTCCCACCGGCCGCCCGACGCGATGCGCTCCGGCCCCGGCAACCGGCTCCCACCCGACGGCGGCTGCCCTGCCGAACGGCTCGCACCTGAAGGACGCGGCCCGCCGCCGGTGAGGCGTGACCCTCGACCGCACGGACGGGACCCCGCAACGGCACGGACGGGACCCCGCAACGAGAAGGACGCGGCTCCCCACCCATGAGGGCGGGGAGCCACGTCCTTCCGCTCGAGGAGCCGGATCCGGCCGCCGGGATCAGATGATCTCGGCGACGTCCTCGTAGGCGAGCTTGGGCTTGGCGGGGCCCCACGCGTCGTCGGCCGGCTTGCCGATGTTGACCACCAGGAACGCCTTCCGGTCCCCTGCGGGGAAGAACTCGGCGTCGATCCCGGCGAAGTCGGCACCCGTCATCGGCCCGGCGGCGAAGCCGAGGGCGCGGACGGCGAGGATGAAGTAGCCGGCCTGCAGGTGGGCGTTGTCGCGGCCGGTCTGGGCGCGGAGCTCGGCATCGGCGTCGTAGCGCGCCTTGCCGCGCGTGGCGGCGGGGAGGAACGTCTCCCACTGCTCGTGCCAGTCGGCGTCGAAGGACAGGATCGCCACGAGCGGGGCCAGGCGCGTCTTGTCCTGGTTGCCAGGAGCGAGGTGCTGGACGAGCCGGTCGCGCGCGTCGCCCTTGCGGACGTACGTGACACGCAGGGGCTGCGAGTTGAAGGCAGTCGGGCCGAACTTCGCGAGCTCGTAGATCGCCTCCGCCTGGGCGTCGGTGACCTCGCCCGTGAAGGCGTTCGCCGTGCGCGCCTGCGCGAACAGGGCGTCGACGGCCTCGGTGCCGAGGATGGATTCTTCGTGCGCGATGCTCATGGGTCTCCTCTCGGCGGCACGGACGGCCGCCCTCCCATGGTGACAACCCGCCGTCGTGCGCGCGGCATCCCGTGACGGGGGGTGACGTTGGCCACGCGGGCAGGCCCCACACGCCGGCGAGTAGGATGTCCCCGATACCCCACTCCCCCCGCTTGGAAGGCGCCCGATGAGCCTGCTCGGAACCCGTTGGACTCTGCACGGAGACGGGCGCTCCGTCCGCCCGGGGGAGGTCGTCGCTCCGCAGGAGAGGCTTGGGTGGCCGATCACCGTGGGGGTTGGGCTCCAGCACGTCGTGGCGATGTTCGGCGCGACCTTCCTCGTGCCGATCCTCACCCACATGCCGCCCGCCACGACGCTCTTCTTCTCGGGCATCGGCACGATGCTCTTCCTCGTGATCACCCGTGGTCGGGTGCCGAGCTACCTGGGCTCCTCGTTCGCGTTCATTGCCCCGATCCTCGCCTCGCAGCAGCAGTTCGGCGTCGCGGGGGCGCTGGGCGGCGTGGTGGTGGCCGGCGTCGTGCTCGCGGCCGTGGGCGGCGTGGTGCAGGCGTTCGGGGCGCACTGGATCAACGTCGTCATGCCGCCGGTGGTGACCGGGACGATCGTGGCGCTCATCGGCCTCAACCTCGCGCCTGCGGCGAAGCAGAACTTCGACGCCGCACCCGCCACCGCGCTCATCACGCTGCTCGCGATCATCCTCGTCTCCGTGCTGTTCCGCGGCATCCTCGGGCGGCTGAGCATCCTCGTGGGCGTCGTCGTGGGGTACCTCGTGGCGGTGTGGCGGGGCGAGGTGGACTTCTCGAAGATCGACGCCGCCGCCTGGGTCGGCCTGCCCACGTTCCAGACGCCGCAGTTCCACCTCGGCGTGCTCGGGCTGTTCGTGCCGGTGGTGCTCGTGCTGGTCGCCGAGAACGTGGGGCACGTCAAGAGCGTGGCCGCGATGACGGGGCAGGACCTCGACGACATGGCCGGGCGGGCGCTCATGGCCGACGGCGCCGCGACCGTCCTCGCAGGCCTCGGCGGGGGCTCCGGCACCACGACATACGCCGAGAACATCGGCGTCATGGCCGCAACCAAGGTGTACTCGACCGCGGCGTACTGGGTCGCGGGCGTCACGGCGCTCCTGCTGAGCTTCTCCCCCAAGTTCGGCGAGCTCATCGCGACCGTGCCGGCCGGCGTGCTCGGCGGCGCGGCGACGATGCTGTACGGGATGATCGGCGTGCTCGGCGTGAAGATCTGGGTGCAGAACCGGGTCAACTTCTCCAACCCGGTCAACCTCACCACGGCCGCGGTGGCCCTCATCGTCGGCATCGCGGACTACACGTGGAAGGTCGGCGAGCTCGCGTTCGCCGGGATTGCGCTCGGCTCCGCGGCGGCGCTCGTCGTGTTCCACGGCATGACCGCGCTCGCGCGGTGGCGCGGGACCGCAACCGACGACGCCGTCGAGCCCGCCCGCCGCGCCGGCTGACCGCCTCCTCCCGGAGCAGCCGCGCACGACGGCGCGCGGCGCACCCCGGGCGGGCACGCGGCGTCGTGCGCGAGCTGGGACAATGGGCAGATGGCCAGCGCGGAGACCTTTGAGGGAAGCAGCACCCACGAGCTCGTGCAGCTCGTGGACGAGGACGGGACGCCCCTCGGCACCGCGCCCAAGGCGACCGTCCACACCACGGACACGCCGCTGCACCTCGCCTTCTCGTGCCACGTGTACAGCCCGGACGGGCGGGTGCTCGTGACCCGGCGGGCGCTCGGCAAGAAGACGTGGCCCGGGGTCTGGAGCAACGCCTTCTGCGGCCACCCCGCGCCGGGTGAGGCCTTCGAGGAGGCCATCCGGCGGCGCGCGCAGCGGGAGCTCGGGCTGGACGTCGAGTCCATCGAGCCGGTGCTGCCCGACTTCCGGTACCGGGCCGTGGACGCATCCGGGATCGTCGAGCACGAGGTGTGCCCCGTCTACCGGGCCGTCGCCGCCTCGGACCCGGCGCCCGCCGACGACGAGGTCGCCGAGTGGGCCTGGACCGACCCGGACGACTTCCGCGCCGCCGTCGCCGCCGCCCCCTACGCCTTCAGCCCCTGGCTGGTCCTGCAGCTCGACGCTCTCGCCGCTCAGGGCCGCTAGCGCCGGCGGCCTCTGCCGTGCCCCGGGGCGAGCGCACGACGACCGGTCGCCGATGCGCGGCGCGTCGGCTGGGCCGGCGAGCCGGGCACGCTCGAGGGGACGGCTTCTGGCAGCTGAGACGCCTTGGGGCGGGGTGTGAGACGCCTTGTCGCCGTGGAGATGACCTCAAGGCGCCTTCCCTGCGACAAGACGTCTCGCCACCGGGTGCCCGGGCGGACGGGGATCTGGCGTACCCGAGACGCCTGGCGAGGGGACCTTGCGTACCCGAAACGCCCTCCGGCGGGTGTGAAGTCTCGGGACTGAATGGACACTTCTGTCTCAGGAGATCGTGGACGGTGTGTCTCACGAGTGTGTGGACACTTCACCGCTCAGATCACGGCATGAGCATCCATGAGCCTGATCTGAAGGTCCGTATGCGTGTGGCCCAGTGGCCCGATGACGCCCCGCGCGGAGCGGTGGCGCAGTTCTGCCGCAGGCACGGTGTCTCACGGGCCTGGTTCTACAAGGTCCTCGCCAAGGCCCGGGCCGAGGGGACGTGGGCCGCCACCGAAGTCGGGTCGAACCGTCCGCTGACCAGCCCGTGCCGG